>NZ_WUQZ01000002.1 GCF_009829075.1 Sphingobacterium composti
GTGAAAATTGACCTATGGAAATGGGCTAATGATCCATTCTTTTCAGGGAAACCTCCTGATAAAAGTGGACAGTTTAAACTATTCTAAAAGTTTGAGAGGGTATAATTTGAGTTTAAAACAGAAAACTCACCTATTTAATAGAAGAAGCCAGCTTTTTTATGCACTCAATTTTATTTAGGACAGTTGTGAATATAGATTTATCGCTATTAATCTAGATGCTTATATATATGTAGCCAACAGAAATAATATTTTAAAGCATTTGAAGAAGTACTCGAAATTACTTAAGCCAAGAAAATTTTAAAAACCTCCATAATATTGTGTATAAGAAATATATTTTTATACCCCACCCCTTTAATGAAAATACGTCCTTCGAATAACTGAAGGACGTATAACATAATGAAAAGTAACTTTTAATTCCAACCACCACCCAGCGCTTTATACAATACGATTTGATTTAATAAATCTTCACGCTGAATATCCACTTTTGTAATTTGTGCTTGGACAACTCCTTTTTGTGCGGAGATAATATCCAAATAGCTTACGCGTCCAGCGATGAACAATTCTTCTGCCGCTTCTGTAGATGCTACTAAAGCGTTAACTTGATCATCTACCAATTGTTCTCGATTGGCGAGAAGCTTTTGTGTCTGCACCGCAAGTGACACTTCATTTACAGCATTCAATACTTTTTTCTCATACTCCAAAAAAGCAATCCCGTACTGTGCTTTCATCACTTCATATTGTGATTTCAATTCACGTTGACGCAAAATCGGCATAGTAACACCACCAAAAAGACCATAAGCTACGGATTTATCTAAGTTGAATAATTTATCAAAACTGAACGATTGTAATCCCAAATAAGGACTAATCGCCACGGAAGGCAAGAATGATAATCTCGCTACATCCAGCTCGCGGTATTCACGTTTCAAATCAAATGCAGCTTGACGAATGTCCAAACGATTGGAAATGAGTTGATCGAAAGACCCCAACATCATCTCTGTAAACAAACTATTTTCTAACACAGCATCTTCCGACCTTTTGATGGGTTGATACACCCTACCCAACAATTGATTGATTTGGTGCTCATTCTTAATAATCTCTTGCAATGCTAAAGCTCTATTTGCGCGAGAATCTGCTAAAATTGATTTGAACTGTTGTACAGCCAATTCATCCGAGCGCCCAGCTTCCTTTTGTGCCTCGATGATTTCCAAAGCACGCTCGTGCAAGACAATATTACGGTCGTAAACTTTCACCTTTCTATCCCAAGCAATCAATTCAAAATAAGCGGATGAAATACTGGTTATAAGTTCAGTTTCAACGAGACGTGTAGCTTCATTTTCCGCCAAATAACCCAAATAAGCAGCTTCACGACGTTGACGAAGCTTACCCCAAATATCAATTTCCCATGAAGACCTCACACCAACGAAATAATCTGGAATAAAAGGCTCTGGCAATTTTTCATCAGCCGTCAGGTTTTCAGAAAAGTTAGAATCATAGTTACCTATACCGGACTCCGTATAATGCCCGTACTTGCGAATTCCACCTTCGACCGCCGCATCCAATGTCGGCAATAATGCCGATTTGCGTTGTCTGAAATTCGCTTGTGCGATTTCTATGCGGTGAATAGCTTGTCTTAAATCTTGATTATTTTCTAATCCTGTGTTGATTAAATCAACTAAGTGTTGATCTTTAAAAAAGGAATTCCATTTTATGTCAGCTAAACTAATAGAATCAATCAACATTTGAGTTGCATCAGTTTGAAGCTCTGCTTTCAGCTCTTGTTCATTCATTTTCTTCGGAACAGAACAAGCTGAAAATAATAAGCTGAATATCGCAATCACTGCAGCAGATTTAGTTATTTTAGCTTTCTTTCTTTTAGAAAATAAAACTACCAAACCCGGAATTACGATCACACCGATAATGGTACCGATCACCATTCCTCCTACTGAAGCCGTACCGATTGTTCGGTTTCCTAAAGCTCCAGCACCTGTAGCCAACATCAATGGAATCAAACCCGCAGCGAAAGCAAATGAAGTCATCAAAATTGGACGCAAACGCGCTACCGCACCTTCTATTGAAGCGGTCAATACATCCAATCCTTGCTTACGTTTTAGATTCGCATATTCCACAATCAAAATCGCATTCTTACCCAACAATCCAATTAGCATGACTAATGCCACCTGTGCATAGATGTTGTTTTCTAACCCCAAAACTTTCAAGAACAAGAACGCACCAAACAAACCTGCCGGAAGACACAAAATAACCGGCATCGGCAATAAGAAACTTTCGTATTGTGCAGCTAATAATAAATACACGAAAACAAGACATAATAAGAAAATATACGCAGCTTGATTACCCGAAATTTTCTGCTCGCGCGTCATACCCGACCATTCAATCTCAAAACCTTGCGGTAAAGATTCAGCAATTCTTTCAACGGCTTCAATCGCTTGACCCGAACTAAATCCTGCAGCTGCTTGTCCCGTAATCATCGCAGAGTTGAACATGTTGTACCGTGTGATTTGCTCTGGACCATACACGCGTTTCATCGTTAAGAATGAAGAGTAAGGAACCATTTCGCCATCAGCAGTTTTGACATATAGCGCTAGCACATCTTCTGGTTTTTGACGTGTAAATGCATCAGACTGCACCATTACTTTGTACATCTGTCCATAACGGATAAAGTTGGTTGCATACTGACTTCCCAATAAAGTTTGCAATGTATTCATTGCATTCTCTACCGAAATTCCCTTTTTGGCAGCCAAATCATAATCAATTTCCAACATATATTGCGGGAAACCCACGTCAAAAGTCGTACTTGCAGATTCGATAACTTCATCTTCTTCTAATGCTTTAATGAAATCATTCACCACAACAGCGGTTTGATTTAAATCTTCATTTCCGCTTCGATCCAAAAGACGCATTTCAAAACCTGAAGAGTTACCAAATCCCGGAACTGTTGGCGGAGGGAAAAATTCTATTGTAGCGTCCGCAATATGTGCTGTTTTTTCTCGCAATATCGCCATAACATCATCGACAGTTTCCTTACGATCATCCCAAGCTTTTAAGTTAATCATCCCCATACCATAGGATGCACCAGATACTTCCGTTACGATACTATATCCAGCTAACGTAGATACAGTTTCTACTACATCCATCTCACGTGCAATTCGGTCTACTTCATCCAATACAGCTTCTGTACGATCCACAGTAGCGCCTGGAGGAGTTGTCACCGCAACGTAAACCATACCTTGGTCTTCTGTTGGGATAAATCCAGAAGGAACAATAGACATCGTACCATAAGTCAACACAAACATTCCAACCAATGTGGCCAATGTAATTGTGCGACGTCCTGCGATTTTATTTAATAAACCTTTATATCCTCCAGCAATTTTCTCATAATAGTGATTAAATCCTTTAAAGAATCGAGCCATTAAACCATTGCTTTCTTTCGCGTCATGTGGTGATTTTAAAATCAAGGCACACAATGCTGGTGTCAATGTCAATGCATTAATACCTGAAATAACAATAGATGCAGCCAAAGTCAAGGAGAACTGACGATAGAAAACACCAACAGGTCCTGACAGGAATGCTACAGGAACAAATACCGCTGACATAACTAACGTAATCGCAATTACCGCTGTTCCCACTTCTTTCATTGCCGCTAATGTTGCTTCCATGGGTTGCATATGCTCTTCTTCCATTTTGGCATAAACCGCCTCTACCACGACAATCCCATTATCGACCACAATACCAATAGCCAATACCAGTGCAAATAATGTCAATAAGTTAATAGAGAAACCCATCATTTGCATGAAAAATAGCGCACCAATCAAACACACAGGAACTGCTAGAATTGGAATAACAGTAGCGCGGAAGTTTTGAAGAAACACAAATACCACAATGAATACCAAGATAAATGCTTCAATCAAAGTCCAAATAACTTTTGAAATAGATGCATCCAAGAAACGTGAAACATCATAGCCCATTGTATAGGTCATTCCAGGAGGAAAAGTTGAACCTTTCAATTCTTCCATACGATCTTTCACGCGTTGGATTACCTCCTGCGCATTTGATCCCGGCAATTGTTTCAACATGATAGATGCAGAAGGTTGCCCATCCGTTTTGGAAACCATCTCATAGTCCAAAGAACCAAACTCTACATCGGCAATATCTTTCACACGAATAATAGAACCATCCGCATTCGCACGAATTGGAATATTTTCATACTCTGCTACTTCTGTAAATTTACCTGGGTAACGCAACACATATTGCTGCATGTTACGCGCTTTATCTGACGAAATACCCGTTTGTCCTGGTGCAGCTTCAATATTCTGACGACGCAATGCTTCTACCAATTCTTCTGTAGAAATCGAGTATGACGACAAACGATCTGGTTTTACCCAAATACGCATCGCGTAATCTTTTGCACCCATAATCTGTGCAAAACCAACACCTTCAATACGTTTTAACTCTTTGAGGATATTAATATCCGTGAAATTATAGATGAATCGTTCATCAGCTGTCACATCATCCGTGAAGAGATTGAGGTACATCAACATGGAATTCACCTCTTTCTCGGTAGTCACCCCTGCTTTGATAACCTCTTCTGGAAGTTCATCCAAAACAGTTGTAACCCTATTTTGTACGTTTACCGCAGCAATATCCGGATCGACACCTACTTTAAAGAATACTTGTATTAATGTTGTTCCATTATTCGTCGACACCGTATTCATGGAGGTCATACCAGCCACACCATTGATCGCTCTTTCCAACGGAATAGCCACTGCATTGGTGCTCACCTCAGCATTAGCACCCGTGTAATTTGCTGTCACGACCACAGATGGTGGAACAATATCTGGGAATTGTGTAATAGGCAAAGTAAATAAGGCCAACAATCCCAATAATGTAATAAATATGGAGATAACCAAAGAAAGTATTGGTCTCCTAATATAAGTTTCGAACATCTATTTCATCCCTCCTTGCGAATTGTTAACTTCTTTTGGTTGAATAGACATGCCATCACGCAAAGCATGTACACCTTCAAATACAACTTTACTATTAGGTTCTAATCCGTTCTCAACGATGTAATAGTGACCAACACGTTGACCATTCTGGAATGGAGTCATTTTTATTTTATTATCCGCACCTAAAACATACACATATGCTTTGTCTTGAATTTCCAAGACAGATTTTTGATGTACAAAAGTCAGGTCTCCCGTACTTGTAGGCACAGCAATTCTTCCAGAAGCACCATGTTTCAATAATCCTGCTGGATTATCAAAACGTGCTCGCAAAGAAATAGAACCTGTGCTCGCTTCAAATTCACTCTCCACCAATTCGGCAATTCCTGGATAAGGATATATTTCGCCATTCGCTAGAATCAATTTTACTTCTTGTTTGAATGCATTTTTCTTGAAGCTAGAATCCGTTGCTAAAGCCAAATATTCCGACTCCGAAATATTGTAGTACACATTAACTCTGTCCAAATCAGAAATCGTCGTAATCAGGGCTCCCTCTGTCAATAAAGAACCTTCTTTCAATTGAATACGGTCAATGCGACCATCAAAAGGTGCACGGATGAGGGTATGACTTAATTTTGTACGCGCTTGATTGAGAATTGCTTCCCCCTCTTCTACTTTTGATAAAGCTGCACGTAGCTGCACCTCCAACAAATCAGCTTCTGTAAGGCTTACAATTTTCTTATCAACAAGCTTTTTTGTTCTTTCAATTTCCAGTTCTACTTTCTTCACTTCAGCTTTAGCATTATTCAATGCTGCCTGCGCTTGTGCTAAATCGGCTTTATATTCTTCATCGTTCAAAGAAAAAAGCACTTGCCCCTTACGAACATGAGCACCCTCATCGACGTATATTTTATTTAAAAAACCTGTTAATCTTGAACGCAATTCTACATTACGTTGCGATTGAATATCGGCAATATATTCTTTGTAAATAACAGTATCCATTTGCACTAAGTTTGCAACTGGAACTTCTTTAGCGACCTCTTTTGTGTCTTTTTCTTTTGCATTCGTGCACGCTGTAATAGCGAGTGCACAGCCCAAAATAGGGTACCAATGACGTTTGATTTTCATAGTTAATAAAATGATTTTCAATAAAAAATATATAGGAAAACCCAAACCATTTGATATAAATGGCTCGGTTTAGATGTATTTAAATAAGAATAGTGTAGTTAGAAAGGACGATACCGATATAGAAAGGTATAATATCCGGGAAGAATTAACCTCTTTAAATAATAAATGGTATGTTTTATCTGATCATTTGAAGCAAAAATGCGACGTAATATCCAAGAGAAATATAAAACTATTGGAAGAAGCCCTAATGATAAAGCAAAAATCCGATAATCGTCATACATGATGTCGGGAACTTTCTCCGCTTCTTCATTGTGGTGAAGATTTAGTACATCTTCAAGCACGACTTCAATAAAAGTTTCGCCTACTGCAATTGTCTCCGAATTCTGCGCATAACAATATTTAACCTCAAAACATAAAATGTTGAGGTAGCTCAATAAAGCTATTACATGTAGGAGACGCATCATCAGCGGCAAAGATAAGAACTACTGTATTTTATACGCCGTTCGTATGTAAAAATGCTGTTATTAACAAAATCATAATATCAAAAAGTGACGCAATCCGAAAAACTTTAATTCAAACTTTGATTTAGAAGCTTAAAAGTTTTTAAAGAATATAAAATTTCATACTTTTGTTATTTAGAATTAATTTAAATAAAATTAACACTATAAAACGTTAATATCAAAATATGAAGAAGTCACTTTTATCCATTTTACTATTAGCATCAGCACTGTTTGCTAAAGCACAGGACAACACCTTATTGACTGCAGATTTTTGGCGTGCAAAACCAACTTTAGAAACTTTGAAAGCCGAAATCGCTAAAGGTCACAATCCTGCTGAACAAAATGCGGGTTTTCATGACCCTGTATCTATGGCTATCAATAACCGCATATCCAATGATGTAATTAAATACATGATTGAGCAAGAAGGAAATGGAGTACATAAAAAAACACACCATTCGAGAACATATTTACAATGGGCTGCTGCAGCAGGTAATTTGGAATTAGTAGATTATCTTATAGCTAATGGTGCGGATGTACATTACAAAGACAGCCACGGTGATGCTGTCATTGCGTATGCTGCGGCTTCTGGCAATCAAAATACAGCAGTATATGATGTGCTTTTCAAAGCTGGAGTAGATCCAAAAACGACGTATGAGCACGGTGCTAACCTAATAATGTTTGGTATTGCGAATGACCAAGATTTAAAAATTACAGATTACTTTATTTCAAAAGGACTTTCTCTTGACCATAAAGATGCACATGGTCGTTCGGTAGCAGATTATGCAGCTAAGTTGGGTAATTTAGAAATTGTCGAAAAGTTAGTAGCTAAAGGTGTAAAACCAACGGATCAAGCGTTATTTTTTGCGACTCAAGGTTCTCGCCAAAAAACAAATGGTTTGGATGTATTTCAAACATTAGTAGAAAAATACAATTTAAATCCTAAAGCTATAAACCATGAAGGCGCTACAATATTGCATGCGTTAGCGCGCAGAGCAGACGCCGCAACGATCAACTATTTTTTAGCAAAAGGTGTTGATGTCGCAAAAGCAGATAACGATGGTAATACGGCATTAATGGTTGCAGCTGCAGGTAGAGATGCGCAATTGGTTCAAAACTTATTAGCAAAAGCAAAAAATGTGAATGCAGTAAACGAAGACGGCGAATCGGCATTAACGAAAGCGATAGCATCAAGTTCGGCAGAAATCGTTTCTATATTATTGCAAAACGGCGCTGATGTGAAAGTTTTGGATAAGGACAACAATAACTTAGCTGTTTATTGGTTCAATTCTTTCCGTCCTACGCCAAATAACGCTGCAGATGATTTCACTGAAAAATTGAACCTATTGACGAAAGCAGGAATTGATGTAAAAACACCTCAACAAAATGGTAGCACATTACTTCATCTTGCAGTAGACAAAGGTAACGTTGCATTGATTCAGAAAGCTATTGAATTGGGTGTAGATATTAATGCACAAGATGAGGAAGGAAACACAGCTTTACACAAAGCGGCTTTGACAGCGAAAGACGATAAAGTTTTAAAAACTTTGGTAGATGCAGGTGCTAAGAAAGATTTGAAAACAGAATTTGAAGAGACTGCTTACGAATTGGCTAGTCAAAATGATTTCCTGAAAAACAACAATGTTAACTTTGATTTTTTGAAATAAGATAATGAAGCATTCTTTTAAATATATTTTAGCCGCATTATTTGCCGTATTCTTTAGTTCAAGCGCATTCGCCCAAACAACCAAATACAAATGCATGATTCAAATGCAAAATTATTCGGGTAAAGAGGCTTATGTTATCATCTCATTGATTAATCCAAAAGGAGAATACGAGAAAACCTTGGGTGTATTGGGTCCAGACCAAGAATGGTACAATACCTTGCCAGAATGGGATAAATTCCGTGTGAAGAAAAAAGAAAAATTAAACGCTATCACTGGTGCTTCTATTGCAGGTGGTGCACGTGCTACACGCGTTATCGAATTTGATACCGCAAAATTAGGAAAAGGTTACAAGCTTCATTTTGAATCTTCCGTAGAAATTCAAAAATACTACGTCAAAGATGTAGAAGTACCTTTAACACCTGAAGCTTTGGACAATAAAGCTGGAGCCAAAGGAACAGGATATATCCGTCTCGTGCGATTTATAAAAGTCTAATAGTTATAAATATATAGAATGACGTTATCAATTTGGAGATATGCGCATTTAGCATTAGCGTTAATATCTTCTGTTTTTATGCTGATACTTGCGATCACAGGAGTCATCTTGGCCTTCGATGCTGTTCAAGAGAAAACTCCTCCCTATCGCGTAGACAATTTTGGTGATATTACCCTCGCGCAAAGCCTTCCAGCTTTGCGCGAGGCATATTTTGAAGTCCTGCAAGTCACTGTAGATCACAATGATTTCGTAGTGATCGAAGCTATGGATGAGGATGGGAACCCACTTAAAGCTTATATCAACCCATTAACGGGCGAAAAGCTTGGTGAAGTAATTCCAAAATCACAATTTATCCAATGGACTACGGCACTTCACCGTTCTCTTTTCTTAAAAGAAACTGGACGTACAATCGTTGGCATCGTTTCATTTTTGTTGTTATTGATTACCATTAGTGGTTTAATTTTGATAATCAAACGCCAACAAGGTTTCAGACATTTTTTCGACAAAATCAATAAAGACTTCTTTTCGCAATATTTCCACGTCGTAACAGGAAGATGGTTATTGATTCCAGTGCTGATGATAGCATTGACTGGAACTGTAATTTTTATGGTTCGTTTGGAATTTTTCAAAAAGGAAAATATAGAAATAAATCATAATCCCATTTCAGATGAAGCTATCAGCAAAGAATTAGCCGATATTGATTATTTCAAAAACACGAAATTGGCTGATGTGGAGAAAATTGAGTTTCCATTTATTCCTGACGATGCCGCTGAACCTTTTATCATTACACTAAAAGATAGAACAATTTCTATTAATCAAGTGAATGGCGACATCATGCAGGAAACCAAATTTCCATATACCGTCGCATTAGAAAAACTCAATATTGATTTACATACTGGACGGACCAATATAATTTGGGCAATAATTTTGGGTTTAGCTTCGCTGAATATTGTGTTCTTCATGTATACAGGTTTTGTGATTACCTTTAAGCGTACGCGTACCAAAATCAAGAACAAATATAAAGCGGAAAATGCCGAAATTATTATTCTAGTAGGTTCGGAAAATGGTTCTACCCTATTTTTTGCCAATAAAGTTCACAAACAATTACTTTCGGATGGTAAACGTTCATTCTTAACAGAAATGAACCATTATAAATCTTATCCCGAAGCAAAACATTTGTTGATTTTTACTTCAACATACGGTTTGGGAGATGCGCCGACAAACGCGACGAAATTTGAAGAGCTACTTACTAGGTTTCCGCAAAAACAAGATATACATTTTAGTGTCGTGGGATTTGGCTCTAAAGCTTATGTTGACTTCTGTGCCTATGCACAACACGTGGAACAGTTATTAGAAAAACAACTTTGGGCTAAAAAATTAGTGGATTTAAATACCGTAAACGACCGCTCGTCTGCTGATTTTGTAAATTGGGTTCAACAATGGTCGGAAAAATCCCTACACGCCCTCGCTACTGCTCCAACTGTATACAGCAACAAAGCTCCACGTCTTAAGAAATTTAAAGTTATCGCAAAGACCGCTGTTTCAGAAGACAATTCTACTTTCAAAATCATTCTGAAACCACTAAACAACCTGAAATTTGATTCAGGTGATTTGTTAGCCATTTATCCTGCTAAAGATAACAGAGAGCGTTTCTACTCGATTGGTCGAAATGGAAAAGATGTACAGCTCATTGTTAAGTTATTTCCCGATGGTTTGGGCTCGAGTTTTTTATATAATTTGGCTATAAATGAAATCACCGAAGCTCGACTAATGACAAATCCGAATTTTCACTTGCCAAAATTAGCACCTAAAGTGGCGATGATTTCGAACGGAACGGGTATTGCGCCTTTCTTGGGAATGGTTATCAACAATAAGGGGCTTACAGATATTCATCTCTATTCGGGATTCAGAATGAATAATTCACTTACCGAATCTTATAAAAATTTTGCAAAAGAATATCAATCAAAAGGGCAACTTAATCGTTTTGAACTCGCATTTTCGAGAGAAAACAATAAAATGTACGTTATGGACTTGATTCTTCGCGATTACTTTTTCTTCGCGAATTTGTTGCAAGAAGGGGGAGTTATTATGATTTGTGGCGCTTTGAAAATGCAAAAAGATGTAGAGAAAACATTGAATGAAATTACCACCAATCATCACGGAAAGCCGCTACAATTCTATATTGACAATAATCAAATTTTAACAGATTGTTATTAATACAAACATATTCATTTATGAAAGATGGCTTAGCTTTAGCTATTCTATCTTTTCTGTTTATTCCATTTTCAGCACTTGGACAATCGAAGATTGAAGTCGTTCGTAATGTCATTTTGATGGGATCTCAATTCCAAATTACGATTGTTTCTGCCGACAGTTCTTTCGCAAATACACAAATAGATTTAGCCATTGAAGAAATCGTACGCATCGAAAATCTTATTTCAGAATGGCGACCGCATACGCAAGTTTCGGAAGTCAATCGAAATGCGGGCATAAAGCCTGTTAAAGTCGACAAAGAACTTTTTGATTTGACCAAAAGGGCGTTGGACTATTCCAAAATGTCGAATGGTGCTTTTGATATCAGCACCGCAGCGATGGACAAAGTTTGGCAATTCGATGGCTCGATGATAGAAAAACCTTCGGAAGAGAGCATTAAGAAATCCATTGAGAAAGTCGGTTATCAGCATATAATTTTAGATTCTGTTCAATCCACTATTTACCTCGATAAAGAAGGGATGAAAATTGGATTTGGCTCAATTGGGAAAGGTTATGCAGCTGACAAAGGCCGTGAACTTTTAAAATCTCTTGGCGTCCAAAGCGGAATTGTAAATGCATCTGGCGATATTGCAACTTGGGGTTCTCAAGCCAACGGTAAACCCTGGAAAATAGGTATTAAAAATCCTTTTAAAAGACACGGAATTGCTAAAGTGTTAAAACTTAAAGAATCGGCACTCGCAACATCGGGTAGTTATGAAAAGTATGCCGAAATCGATGGCATTCGCTATGCTCACATTATCAACCCCAAAACAGGCTATCCTTCCACAGGATTAACCAGTGTAACCATATACGGTCCTTCCGCTGAATTTGCGAACGCCTTAAGCACTTCCATTATGGTATTAGGCGAAAGAGAAGGTAAGAAATTAACGAAGAAATATCCCAAGTATAAGTATTTGTTTATTACGGACAAGGGTAAAATTATTAAACAATAAAAGCTTTTTCTATTTCACAATTAGCTGGTATCAGGGATAAAATTACCCGATTATTATCCCAACATTTGTGCTATAAATAAAAACTATTATGAAAAAAATCACACTAGCTATTTTTATATTATTTGGCGTAACTTATAATTTGTTCGCACAGAATCTAAATGTATTTGACGTAAAATATTTAATAAATGTTCAGGAAGAAATTGCGGGAAACGATAAAGCTAATCCGTATATACACGTTTATACGAATAAAGATTATGCTTTAATCAAATCACAATTAATGTTGGATAATTATGATTATCTCATCAACAAAAGTGAAGATTCTCTTTATACTCTTATCAATCATGATAAAAAAAATTACTTGCATGCCACTAATAGCTACGGTATTTTAGACTTCTATGATATCGACCTATCTTCAACCAAAACAAAAACAATACAAGGATACTCATGTCGTCTAGCTACAGTAAAATACACTGAAGAGGAAGGTTTAGGTTTGGATATTTGGTATTGTCCTGAAATCCCATATTTTGATTTAACAAACTTTGCTTTTTTAAAGAAGATACCCGGAATAGCGTTAGAAATGTCTACAGAAAATTTTACAATTGAAGCTTTCGAAGTAAACAAAAATACGCTACCGCTAAGTACCTTCGAAATTCCAGAAGATTATACAGAAATGGAAGTTGATGCTGCTGTTGAAGTTGCGTATAATGATATTGGAGAAGATAGATTTTACTACGAAGACGAGACAGGCACATATTTTGGACTAAAAGATGCAGACGGAAATGTACTAACACAACCTATTTATTTCAGTATGTCACCATTCAATGGCGCAGTAAGTATAGTCACGAATGATGAAGGTAAATACGGTGCTATTGATATTGATGGAAAAGAGATTATGCCACTCCAATATGATTATCTGCTCTACGATGGCGTCAGTAATCAATATCAGTTTTCTATAAATGGAAAATTTGGTTTAATAGAAGATGGTAAAATATTAATACCAGCTGAATATGAATTGGTTAATTTTATGAAAAGTGATTTAGCCATTTTTACCAAAAATTTAAAAGACGGATTAATAAATAGAGAAAACAAAGTATTAATACCCGCTAAATACGATAATATTTTGGATAACTCTGCAGATGTATTTGTTGTGCAAGATTCCGATGCCTTGATGAGCTTATATAGCATTCCATCAGGTAAAAAATTAGCATCCAAATATGATTCGATAAGCCTTGGTACTGATGACGACCCTATATTAGTGGAGAAAAATGGTAAATACGGCTATATCAACAAACAAGGAAAAATTATTATTCCTATTCAATATGCCTACGCTACCACCTTTAATGAGGGGTATGCCGTGGTTGCTGTAAATGATGATTTAGAAGATGTACACTATATAGATTCTACTGCTAGAAAAATTGACCCAAGTGAGTTTGAAGACCAATAACTTTTCATTTTATAAACCTTATTTTAGTGCCTCATACTAATACGATGAGGCCTTTTAATAAAATGTACAAGATTGTTGCTTTCATATTTGTCTATTTGACTTGTATTCTTACGAATAGAATATGGGCACAGGAGAATGTCGTACCTCTCGAGCAACAATATAGAAACGCCAAAATTGGGACTGCCACAAGATTCGAAGCTGCTGCTGATTATATCAAATTCCTATTTTTCAATAATCAAAAAGAAAAGGCTTTTGAAATTTTAAAAGTAGAAACAAATCTGGCGACGAAACTACATGACGGGAAATTTGCTGCAACATTATACACCATTTCATCCATTCTTAATTTACTAGATGATAATCTACATACTTCGCAAGAAGCTTCCAGAACTGCCATTCATTATGCCAACAAAACCACTGACGCTGAAACAAAAGGCTATGTAGCTTATGGTCAAGGTTGGACCAATGCACGTACAGAAAAAGAGAACCAAGCTGTCAAAAGTTTTCTGGAAGCCCTCTCCTACTACGAAAAAGCCAAACCCAGCAAAAACCTATTTCAGAGAAAGTTGAGTGTATTCACTGAACTTTCTTCCATCTACGCCAATTGGCAGGAATACAATCTGCAAGAGAAATACACGTTAGCGGCATTGCAATTGGCCAATAAAGAAAATGACCCTAATTCTATTTTCAATGCGAATATGGCAATGGGATTTTTGCGTGAGCAACAATACAATCTCAGTATTCAGGATAAAAAAATCCTAAAAGAAGCCGAAAAATATTATCTGAAAGCTTTGGAAACCTTCGAAAGTAATCGTTCGAAAATGTCTATACCCTCAGATTTATCCTATGTAGCGAATAATCTGGCACACCTCTATCTAAATTATTTTCCCGAACAAAATGAAGCATTGGTACAGAAATATGCGGATTTGGCTATTCAACAAGGAAAATTAACGGAACAGCATCAGCATGTGGCTTCTGCCAATGGTATTCTCGCGGATTTGTATCTCAAGAAAGGTAATGCTGAAAAAGCCAAAAGTCATTTGCTGGCAGCCATAGCAGAATTGGAGCAAAACAATATAGAGGCGCCGCTGACGAAGATGAATGTATTGGAACGTCTCAGTGAGATACATGAACAAGAAGGAAATTATAGAGAAGCATTACGTTATCACAAAACCTATTTAAACCTTTTTCAATCCTTTTTTGACCAAGAAAAAAGTACACAGGCAAAAAAAATAGAAGCTCAATATCAGCAGGATAAACATAACCAGGAGTTGCTTTCCTTACAATTGGAAGGACAGAAAAAAGAAAAAAGAATTCTAGAAATGAACTTATTGAATCTGCAACAAGTTCAACAATTAGAAAAATTCAAATTATTGCAAGACAATCAGCAGAAAGAAATTGAATTAGCAGCTTTAGAGAAATTAAAGCAAGAACAAGAACTGAAATTATCCAAACTAGAATCGTTCAACAAACAACAGGAAATCGAGCTGTACAAATCCGAGATAAGCCACAAAGAACGTATCAACTTATTCTACATTGGCATCGCCGTGGTGGTAAGTTTACTATTACTAGCCTTTATATATGCTTATATACAACGTTCAAAAAGTTTGCGACAACAGCAAAGCATTTATGCGTTAGAGCTGGAGAAAGAAAGACAAAACTCAAAAATTTCGAACCTGACGACCATGCTTGATGCTCAAGAACGAGAAAGAGGACGGTTAGCGCGTGATTTGCACGATGGATTAGGAGGATTATTGTCTGGTGCCAAAATGAACTTATCCTTGCTCAAGGATTCACAAACAGCACTTTCAAATGATAATATCACACATTCTATCTCTAAACTCGACCTTGCTGTCGATGAATTGAGACGTGTAGCGCACAATCTTATGCCCGATTTATTAGAAAAATACGGTTTACAAGAAGCGTTAACAGATTATGCGAGCAGAATGTCCAACAGCTCATTGGATATTGATGTACAGTTTCTACATTATGAAGATAATCTTCCGAAATCCCAGCAACTACTCGTTTACAGGATTATTCAAGAATTGGTAAATAATGTGATTAAGCATGCCGAAGCATCACAAATCATTATACAACTCATCGAATATGATACGCATTATCAAGTTGTGGTCGAAGATGATGGCAAGGGATTTGACCTGCAAAATAAGCTTAGCAAATCGGCTGGATTGCATAATATTCAGTCCAGAATAGAATTTTTGAAAGGTAAAGTTTCGATTGATTCACAACCCGACCTTGGCACTTCAATAGATATACAGTTCCCAAAAACGAATACACATGATTAGAATAGTTATTACAGATGACCATCCTTTATTAATGGAAGGATTGAAAAATATACTTGCTCAACAAGACGATTTTGAGATTGTGAATTGCTATGCATCGTCATCGGATTTGTTTTTAGGACTGAAAAAAGACCAAGCCGATATCTTGTTGCTGGATATTAATTTATCAGATAGCAATAGCTTAGACATTATTGAGGAGCTTATCCATAAATATCCCGACATGCGCATTATTATGTTGAGTGTTCACAATGAATTCGCGGTAATCAATAGTGCTTTGCAAAAAGGGGCTTACGGCTATATTCAAAAAAATGCGAACATTGAGGAGATAATTTCAGGAATAGAATTTGTTTTGCAGGGCAAAAAATTTCTGTGCAAGCAAACAAAATCGGTTATGGACAAAAAAAGCCAGTCCGATTTGAAAGTCATTCCCAAACTAACGCGTCGAGAAAAAGAAATTTTGGTCGAAGCAGCTTCTGGACTGACGACACCACAGATAGCTGAAAAGCTATTTATAAGCCCACATACTGTAGAAAGTCATCGAAAAAATTTAATCGTCAAGTTCAAAACCAGCAACCTTACAACAGCGATTAAATTAGCCTTAGAATACGGAATTATTAGGGCTTAGCAATTGCAATTAACGGTTTTGAGAAGGATTATTCCGATTTTCTCCGAACCGAAAGTGGTTACAAATTAATCAGTGTTACACTAAGAAATGCCGCTTTAATCCTTTAATTACGATTTATGAAAAAATTTGCTGCTTATTTATTTTTATTCGTTTGGGTTTTGGTTGGATGTAATGAGTTAAAACAATCCAATACATTAACGATTGATGAAAGTTTTACCATAAAAGAATTGACATTAAAACAAACTACGCCTGAAGCATTTTTAAAAACGATAAAAAATTTCAACATTCATTTTAATGAAGAATTTATAGAACGATATGAAAACTATTCGCTTTCTGACACCCTTTATTTGTGTGGTAATGACGAGCGTTTGGATGGAACAAGACGTATTTACAGAAACGACTCTTTAGATGTAGCATTTATTTTTAAACTACACGAAAACAAATTTTTACTTAAAGAATATGCGATTGGCGATTTTTCATTCGTTTCTTTTAAAACCATCAATCCCAATCAGCTTTCAAAAGCATATTACCAAAAACAAGCCAACTATTTCTTTGATGATTCTTTTGAATTTTCTAACGATTCTATTTATCGCACCGTTTATTATCAAACAGTCGACAATCATTCATTAAAAACAAAAGCAATAAAAGTTCAAGCAAATTTTTAGAAAATTTAGAAATCAATAACCCACTATGGCGCATCGTCTTTATATATACAATACCGATTTACACCCAAACAATACCTTTCCTCATTATTTGGGAGAATGGAATTACGTTATTCCTCCACTCCTATTACCGTTGTTTAGTGCAAATCCGTATGCAAAAGGAAAAATTATATATGCCGACAAAATTCAAGGAATTTCAAATCTTAGACGCTTTTATGATTTGCTGGGTGAAGTGTATCAACTAACCTACAAAAAAGTTTTCAACGAACCTGTAGAAAAGATGTTCGCATTTTTGGAGAGTTTGCCTTATGACACGATTGAAATGGATGCAACTGACGTGTTTAATATGAATGAAGAAAAACACAGCCAACAAGCCAAAAATTGGGTTATCGAGATAAAAGAACAAGCGCTGTTGTTTGAAAAAGCGATAGAAACACGGTCTTTGCAACCACTTGATGACTATTTACAATCGTTTGGTTACAACACTTTTTTAGAGGCTTTACAAACCGATTGGGTAAATTATGGATTGGGGTATTGGAATGAAGACGCTTACAAAAATGATTTTGTAGAAATATTTGAAGAAAATGGATTAGCAGGCGTTCGTGATGTTCAAAACAATATCATCGTCCCTCCTATATATCAAGAAATTTTTGCTTTTGAACACAATATCGCCGTTTTAAAAAATCAAAATAAATTCGGGTATATCAACAGTAAAGGTGCAGAAATTGTACCACCAAAATATGATGATGCTTTTAATGCGTTTCAAATTTTTTATGGAGAAATCAAAAACAACGATTTCGAATTTCAAAATGTAGTCGGAATTGTTATTCAGAAAGATAAATTTGGTTTATTGAACGTAGAATCTAATACAGTTCTTATCCCAATTATCTATGAAGAAATCCAACATTTGTATGGAAATTATTTCAATGCTTTACAAGGCGGTTTATATTATCTAATCGACCACGAAAATAATGTGGTAATTCGTGAAGGAAGCGAAAATCCATTCGATTTTTACAATTACAGATTGTATTTCACAAAAGGAAACGGCACTTCTAAAAGAAAATATTACAGCAATAAAGGTAGTTTTTTGGGCGAATTTCTCGAAGATATGGTCGAAGATATTCCTTTTGAGCATTATTATATACGACCGAATAAATTTCAAAAGAGAATTCAAATCATCAAGCCAGATGGAAGTATTTTAGAAACCGATATTGATAAAATAATTCCTTTAGATACATACGAAACCCTAGCTTACAAAAAGAATGGCGAATGGTATATCTATAATCTAAAAGAACAACGTGATGTTTCGGTAGCTGATAAAATTAACAACGTTATTGTAGATTATTTTTCAGATGATTTCCCAAATTCGTACATCTTACAAACGGATAACGGAACTGGATTTTTTGATGCCAAACAACAAATTTGGCTTATTAATCTAGATATCGAAATCCAGAAAATAGCATTAGCATATCCCAAAATTTTCATCATACAACGAACTTCTGGCTATACATTTTGGAATGGAAACACAAATCAATCAAGTGAAAAATACGAATATATTTCGGAAGCAATTGATACAGATGAGCAAAAATTGTTGTTATATAAAAATGATACTATTTATGCACTATCGCTGAATGATGAAGTTGTTGAAATACCAAACAATGCCATCGGGAAATTATATCAAAACAGATACAATTTACGAGGTAAAGACGGTCAATATTTTACGGATTTCTATGAAAAATGGAAGTCGAAATTAGGCGAAGACTATTTTAAATTTTATGATAATGACAGTTTGTATGATTTAGCAAACGAATACATCAAACAAAATAAAATCGACCAAGCTATTCCAGTTTTAAAATTGGGTGTACAGCGAGGCGATGCACGAATGATGTACGATTTGGCGGGAATTTATTCGGATGAAAACAATAGCGAATTTTACAATATAGAGGAAGCCATCGAGCTTTATAAAAAATCGAGCGAATTAGGATATGCTTTAGCTACGAATGATTTGGGTTATCACCTGCAAAATGGTATCGGCTGCGAACAAGACATCAATAAGGCTATTGCATATTACGAAAAAGCTGCTGAATTAGGTAACGGACTTGCATTTGCGAATTTGGGCGATTTATATTTTTATGGTGAATGGGTGGAACAAGATTATGACAAGGCGTTGGATTATTATCTAAAAGCTCAAAAGAAATATTATTTTAACGACCAAAAAATCGCAGAAATATATTATCAAAAAGGTGCATTCAACAAGCTTTTGCCGATTTTGAAAAAAGACGTTAATGAAGAATTTTCGCCTATTTATTACGGAATTATGTATGAAAATGGGTTTGGTTTGAAAGAAAATGTGAACAAATCTATCAAATATTACGAAAAATCGTTAGAAATTGCTCATTACGAACACGCCATACAGCGTTTATTATTTCATTACAGAAAAGATTCGCCTTTGGCAAACGAAGTAAGATTTCAAGAATTGTTAGCGTTAGCTACTGAAAATGAAATCGAAATAAATCGAGAAGAATTAGGCTTAGAACCAGTCAAAAAAAGTTCATTTTTAAAGCGATTTTTTAAATAAATAGTAGTGATATGTTCCAATTTTTCAAAAAAAATAAAGATAGATTTCCAGTCGAAACCGATGATGGTAATGTTTACATCAACGGCGATAAACTTTATTATCAAGACCACGGTTATGAAGAATCGGTTGATTTATCGCAATTGAAATATGCTTATGTCGAAATTTTGGGCGATAGACCATTTCTTTTTCTTTTCGATTGGCATCAACATTATATCTGCTGTTTACAACAGGGTTTTTCGAAGGCTTATAAACAATTATCCAAACGATTTGGCTTTGATGATGCGGCTTTTTTCAAAATTGTGAATAGTAACAAAGAACAAAAGCAACGTATTTGGATTCAATCACAAGGCAAAAACTATCGCATTCTCGATAAAAATTTTGAAGATTATACCGAAGGATTTGAAATATTAAGCACACCTCCTCTATTTATATCTTGGGATACATTGTATATAGATATTAAGAAATTAAATGTGGGCACATTGTATAAATCTAATTTCGATATCGATTATTATAAATTCAATTTTCCCGTACGAATTGGTTCTCTCATCATCGATGAATTAGAATTTGTGGATGACAACGACAGAAAAGAAATTGCTGTACAATCGTTTTTTGCGACTTTGAATGATGGAAAAAATACCGATGCAAGTTATAATGAGCTGCGTAAACTTTGGATGGACGAAATCCCAACTGATGTAGATGACGCTGGCTACGAACGCAAAGACCAAAAGTATTTAAGTTTTGATTTAGACGGTATTGCATTAAGCATTTGTTATACGTATGACGAAGACCAATATGATGATGGTTGTACTTCATTGTCAATATCCAATTATCGAGATTATACGGCGATTATTCTACTAGAACGTTATGATTTAAAACCCGAATTTACTCAAGTAATTTCATTTCATTCGCATTTGCAGTTTGCTCCTGATTATCGCAGCAATTCTAAAGTAACTGCCAAACCCAAACACATAGAAACACTGGCTGGTCACAAACAAACGGTGTATTTTAATAAAGAAACCAATAGATTTGGATTCACTTCCGACCAATATGCCATAGAATTTGATAATAAAGAAGTCGAACAAATAATCATTCAAAACGTATTACCAGCTAAAGGCGGTGGTTATGCCGAATTGAGTGTTAAACTTTTGGGACAAGATTATAGCACAACTATTTTTTATACCAATCAAAATGAATTAGATGAATATGCAAAACCAATCGAA
Source organism: Sphingobacterium composti (assembly GCF_009829075.1). GTDB lineage: Bacteria > Bacteroidota > Bacteroidia > Sphingobacteriales > Sphingobacteriaceae > Sphingobacterium > Sphingobacterium composti. The sequence continues at coordinate 20,776 of NZ_WUQZ01000002.1, forward strand.
GATTTATTAGCTATACCAGTCATCTTGCCCGAACCTTATTATAACTGTTAATCTTATGTTTAGAATCGTAATTATGTTTTCAATATTGTCCATCTTTGGATGCAAAACAGCTGAAAGGAAATTGAAGATAGAAACTGTTATGGGCGAATATCAAAAAGCTTCTAGATATGCTGAAAATGGTGCTCATGTGCGTTACAATAAACTTTTGCCCAATATCCCATTATTGGAGCCAAAAATTGATAGTATTCAAAAAATCGATAACATATTATCTTACAATCTAAGCGGCCATATCAAGTCTGGTGGACGTACTATTTATCGAATAAAAAACATCCAAAAAGAAGAAATGGTACAAAACGATACACTTTTTATCAAACATTATGTCGAAATAAAAACCATACCTGGAAAAGAAGGAAGTCTTGTTGTAGGCTATAATTATTCACAAAAATGTAATCAAAAAGTACATACAGGAATTAAGAAGGTACATATTGAATTGTATCATAAGTACCAAAATAGAGATACAAATAAAGTGATGTTTGAGGAGATAGGGCTTTGAAAAGCCATAACGAAAAAGAGATTTAGGCAATCCCTAAATCTCTTTTAATCTTCGTTTCTTTTATCAGCAAGTGAAAATTTCACTCCTTTTTGCGGATATTTTTCAGCACTTTTAGCACTTGTATTACTCACGACTTTCTTCACACTGATGTAATCACCCAACTTGAAATAATATTTTGCAAGTTTATAATCCAATATTAACGGACCACAGAAATAATTCCCATCTGCATCCTGCTCAATAATTCCACGGTATAAACCTTCTTTTGTTTCTCTTGGCATTTTTATTATTAATTTGTTGCGAAGTTACGAAGAATTAAACCATTATTTTAAATTATCTACATCCTTGACTTCATCGTCAAAAAGAATACGAACCGAAGGCGTATATGTATCTTCATACTGTTTGGTCTTATTTGCCCAAAAGAAAGCTCCTAAAAATATTAAGGCTATAAAAACACTAAATCCAATTAATAAAAATATGATGTTCATTTTTTCAAAGTCAAAAGTTAAAATTAGACATTTTACATTTGAGATATTAGATTTGAGAAAACTGAGATACAATGCATATTGGACAATAACAAAATCTAACGTCTAATATCTAGCATCTGATATCTAAACCTAAATCAATCCCCTTTTCTTTCCATACCAACGTGTCATCAAACTTGTAAATGAAATAATTGTCACGGTGCTTATAGGCATCAATATTGCTGCAAAAAGTGGAGACATCGTCCCTTGTACCGCAAAGCTAATCCCAATAATATTGTACAAGATCGATATTACAAAGCTCATTTTTATCACTTTCACCGCATCTTTACTAAAGTTAAAGAACGCTGGAATTTTAGCAAATGACTCGCCATCCAAAATCGCATCACAACCGGGTGAAAAATTGTTTATATCGTCTGAAACCGCAATTCCCAAATCCGCTTTGCGTAAAGCGCCAGCATCATTCAAACCATCTCCCAACATACATACTTTGTGAGACGCAGATTGCCACTGCTCTATGCGTTGCAATTTATCCGTAGGATTTTGGTTAAAGAGTAAATTAGATTGTGATGGAAAAATAATTTTTAATGCTTCTGCGCGACGTTCATTGTCACCAGAAATTAAATGTAAGTTGTAATCGCCACTTTTCAAAGCTTGAACAACCTCATTTAGTCCCGAACGCCAAGATTGTTCTAATGTGAAAACTCCCTTGATTTCTTTGTTAATATTCACATACACCGAAGTACCTTCTGCTTTTTTGTTTTCTCCGACAAAAGCTGCACTTCCAAGTGATACAGAATAATCTAAATAATCAGCAGATTGCCCTTGACCAACAATTTCTTTGTAATTCGAGATTGGAAGCAATTGACATTCACCCAAACTTTTCAAAATCTCACGACTCAAAGGATGGTTAGAATTGCGACATATAGAATATAGTATATCTTTTTCATTTGGATTAAGTTCACCTTCAAAAACCATAGCAGAAGCTGTCGGAGATGTTATGGTTCCAGTTTTGTCAAAAACTAGCGTATCAATTGCAGCCATTTGTTCAATTGCCGAAGTATTTTTGATATAAAATTTATTTTTATCTAAAATACTCAACGCCGCAGAAAGTGTAAACGGCGAACTCAAAGCCAAGGCACAGGGACAAGCTATAATCAGCACCGCTGTAAATGCCGCCCAAGCTTTGTCGGCTTGACCATTAACAAACCAAAATCCTAATGCCAATAACGCAATACTCACTAACACAACCGTGAAATATTTACTGATATAACCTACAAAAGTGTCAAATTTCTTTTCGTAAGATTTGAACGATTCATTGTTCCACAAACGTGTCAAATAACTTTGCGAAACCGCTTTCACAACTTCCAATTCTATTGCACCTCCGATTTGTCGACCACCAGCATACACGACTTCGCCTAAGACTTTTTCTACAGGCTTGCTTTCTCCTGTCACAAAACTAAAATCCACTGAAGCATTTCCTTTCAAAAGGATTGCATCTGCCGGAATGATTTCATTGTTGCGAATTAAAATACGATTACCTATTTCCAAATCAGCAATTTGCTTTGGAAGTTCTTTTTCTTCTTCTATAACGGTTACAGCAACTGGAAAATACGAGCGGTAATCCCGTTCAAAAGAAATATGATAATACGTACGCTGTTGAACCCACTTTCCGATCAAAATGAAAAACACCAAACTGCACAACGTATCCATAAATCCTGGACCAGTTTGTGTAATTATTTCAATAGCCGAACGCAAAAACAGCACAAAAATCCCTAAAGCCAATGGCACGTCGAGATTTAGTTGCTTTTGCTTCAAACTATTCCAAGCAGATTTGAAATAATCGGATGCACTATATAACAAAACTGGAATTCCAAACGCCAAATTCATGTAGCCAAAGAAATTTGCGTACTCCTTCTCAAAACCTCCCATTCCAAAATAATCAGGAAAGCTTATCATCATTGAGTTACCAAAACAGAATCCCGCTACAGTAATTTTAGCTATTAACCCATTTTGATTGATTTTCTTCCCTTCTTTCACCACATCTTGTAAGGTGATTTTTGGTTCGTAACCAATATTTTGAAGTAACTCTACCAACCCACGCAAAGACATTTCTGCTTTATGGAATTTGATGCTGGCTTGCCTTTTCATAAAATCTACTTTCGAAGACTTTACAGCAGAAGTTAATTTGTAGAGGTTTTCCAACAGCCAAATACAAGAACTACAATGAATCGCAGGAATATAAAAAGTAATTATGGCCAAATTCTCATCCTGATAGTCAACCAATTTGCTGATGATAGTAGGCTCATCCAAATAACTTAAATCCTGTTTATCGGATTTTTGGGATTTCCCAGGATGCGTATTATATCGGTAGTAACTATCAAGATTATTCTCATTTAAAATTTGATAGACGGTCTGACAGCCGAGACAACAAAATGTATGATCATTTAATAGATAGGGTGTTTCCTCCACTTTATCCCCGCAATGATAACAATTTGTTGCCAATTTCAATTCCGCATTTACCGCCATAACTTTTTACGCTATATTGCTTGACTAAATAAATTCTCTCTTTCTTTTGTACGCTGTAAGCGCTCATCGAAAGCCATACACACATTCCGAAGGAATGATTTCCCCGATTCAGTAATGGAGATATTCAGACCATTTATAAACACCAAGCCATCGTTTTCTAAAGGATTTAATCTTTGTAAGATTCGTTCATTAAATTCACTATTTGGAATCAAATTCACCACACCTCTACACATCATATCGAGGATATATTGACGAATAATAATATCTTCATCGTCCAACAAATGGCCTTTGAAAACTGGTAGTTTACCCTCAATTATGCATTGATGGTATTCTTCAACCGTTTTGACATTTTGTCCAAAAGCAGTCCAAGCATCGGAAATGGACGAAACACCAAGACCTATCATTAGTGGTGTGTATTGATCAGCATACCCCATAAAATTGCGGTGCAAAGTTCCATTTAGGTTTGCGATAAATAAGGCATCTTCTTTTTTAGAAAAATGATCCATACCCACATCTTCATAGCCAGCATCTTGAATCATAGATTTTCCTAAATTATAAAGAGCTAGTTTTTCCTCCCCGACAGGCAAATCGAGTTCAGTAAAACGTCTTTGTCCTGGTTTGAGCCAAGGTACGTGTGCATAACTATAAAACGAAATGCGGTCTGGAGACATCTTTAACGATACATCAATCGTCATTTTTACAGATTCTTGAGTTTGCAAAGGCAAACCATAAATCAAATCAAAATTGATAGATTCATAACCTATCTCACGCGCTTCGGTCATGACACGTGAAACATCTTCTACCGTCTGCTGACGATTTATAACAAATTGAACACGCTCGTCAAAATCTTGAATTCCTAAACTTAAGCGTCTAAACCCAAGATTATACAACGTTTGTAAATGTTCTCTGCTCGTATTTGCTGGATGCGCTTCAAAAGAAAAACTTGCATTCGCAGTTTTCTGATTGCCCTCTAAAATTCCATAAATTAACTTTTCAAGATTTTCAGGCTGAAAAAAAGTGGGTGTACCGCCACCAAGATGTATTTCATGAATTGAAATACTGCCTTCCCCAAGGAGGCGACGATACATATTCCACTCTTTCAACAAAGAATCTATATACGGCTCTTCGACTTTGTGTTTTTTTGTTATTCGTGTATTACAACCACAGTAAGTACACAAGCTTTCGCAATATGGTAGATGAATATAGATACTAATTCCGTGCTCTTTGGATTGATTGTAGCGAGCTACTACATTTGATTTCCACTTCTCTTCTGTAAATAAATCATTTTCCCAAAATGGTACTGTAGGATATGAAGTGTATCGTGGTGCAGCGACATTGTATTTCTTTACTAATTCCTTATCGTTCATATTCTTTACGCTTAGTATGAAGTTTGCGTTTATCAACGCTGCTATCTATTTTACATTGACAAGTGCCTAGAAAACATTGTCCATCTAGCCAATTATTTAAATTATCAATAGTTTGAATAGCTATATTTTTAGGAGAATCATCCTCTGCAGGAGTATTTGCTACATGTAACCCCAGTTTATTTGCAAAAGAAACATCAATATGATTCAGTGAAACTGAACGGGTGATTATTTTCTTAACGCCAATCGCACTTAATGCTTGAAGCATTTCCTTGTCCAATTTGTCGTTAGCTGACACAATAACAACTTCCTTACCAACCGCATATCGTATAGTAGCCAGATTCAAAGGATTTGAGATTAAAGTCAAATCATGAACCTTGGCGTTAGCTTTGGCTAATGTTTGTTTCTCAAATTCTTGAATATTGTAAGCAACTACTCTCATCAACTATTGTACTATTTATTAGTTCAAAAGTACTATCATTCGCAGGGGACACGAATGCAGGTAGTCAACTTAATATATGATTTGTATCACAATATAAAAAAGAAGAGGCTCCTATTTAGAAGCCTCTTCTTTTTATTGCTTTATATTTTTAAGTTTTTCGATAGAATAAATCCGAATCGCATTACCTTCTTTTGTAATTAATTTTTCGTCCTTAAAGTCGGACAACATTCGGCTAATAGTCTCATTTGCAGTACCTGCCAATGCCGCAAGGTCGTCTCTTGATATTCTTATAACCACTTCATCTTGGTCATCATTACTTTTAGTCTTTAGAGCAATATGCACTAAAGTATTTGCCACACGTTTACGCACTGAATCATACGCAAAGCCAAGCATCTGCTCTTCCTTTTCTTTCACATTTCCTGAAAGTAATTTGATAAACTTCGTTGCTATTACAGGTTTATTAAACATTAATTCAAAAAATTTTTCCTTTGGAATTAATGCTACTTCGGTATCTTCCAACGCACTTGCACTCTCCGTATATCCCTCATTCAACAATATAGATTCATATCCAAAAAATTGTCCATCGGTATGAATATTTGTCGACAATTCTCTCCCATCCTGATAATATAAAAATGTACGAACTTTACCTTTCACGATATAGTACACATATACTGGAGAATCCCCCTCTTCATATATAAGTTGTTTCTTTTTATAAACTTTTACACGAGCCTCTTTAACCAGATCATTTAGCAATATATTCTGATCCTCTTCTGTAAGAATAAGAGTACTACTTTTTTCGATTACGGACTGAAGGCTATCGCGTTTGCGCAATCTACTTTCAATAGAATTGAGCAATTCAATGTCGTCAAAAGGCTTTACTAAATAATCATCAGCCCCCATTTCCATTGCTTTACGCATATCCACACGTTCAGACTTTGCCGTCAAGAAAATAAAGGGTATATGCATAGTGGACTCTTGTTTACTTAGCATATACAAAACACCATAACCATCCAATTCTGGCATCATGATATCACAAAGAATCAAATCTGGAACATGTTTCATTGCGAGTTCTACTCCGATTTTACCATTCTCAGCTGTAAGAATGTTATACCCACTTGTCAACTCTAAAATTTCGGCAGTCCCCTCCCTTATCTCAAGATTATCTTCGATAATCAAAATAGTACGTTTATTCATAGTGTAGATTTTTTACTTGCGAAAAGTCATTTTGAATGACGTTCCTTCATGTATAGCTGACCAATATTCCAATTCCCCTCCCATCAGTGCTACATAACGCTTTACAATATTCAGACCTAATCCAGTTCCTGGGATATTTCCTGTATTGTGCGCTCTAAAAAATGGTTCAAAAAGATTTTTTTGGTCTTCTTCAGGAATACCTATGCCATTATCTCTTATGATAATTGTGCAAGCATCCTCGGTAATCTCTGTTGCAAATTCAATAAAAGTATCCTCCCCAGAATATTTAATTGCATTCGAGATCAAATTTATAATACTACTTTTCAAAAGGTGCGCATCCAAATCAAATTCAGCATTAGCACCTGTATGTTGATAGACGATATGTTGATTTTTTTTGCAAATCATCTGCATTTCGCCCGTTATTTCTTCCCCAAGATGTACTACATTAATCGTTTGCTGATTCACAACCACGACACCTGCTTCCAATTTTTCAAGTGAAAGAAAATCATTCAAAATATTATTCAGAAGTTGAACAGCACTTTTGATACGGTTTGTATGCTTTGATATAGCATCTACCTTATCTTGTTCGACGTACTTGTCAATCAATGATGCTGAAAGTTGCACCGAACTCAATGGAGTACGAAATTCATGCGATGCCATTGAAACAAATCGTGATTTCAGCTGATTTAGCTCCTTTTCCTTTTCCAAGGAATTACTTACATCAGCTTTTGCTCTTTCGAGTTCTGACACCAATGCAATCAAATCCTTCGTCCTGTGGCGCACCGTTTCTTCTAGCTCAATGGTATGTTGCATTAGCCTATCTTCAGCGGCCTTTTCTTTTGACAAATCGTGAACAAATCCTGTAAAAATGCTTTTGTCTTTATAGAAAACCTCACTAACTGCTAAGCGAAAAGGAAAGGTCGTGCCATCTTTCCTTTTTCCTAAGACTTCACGACCTATCCCTATAATTTTGCGATTTCCAGTAGTTTTGTAATTATGGATATATGAATCATGCTGACTTTTATAAGGTTCAGGCATTAACATAGATATATTGTTGCCTATGATTTCGTCTGCCGAATAACCAAATAATTCTAACGCTGCTGGATTAATTGATTCTACAATACCTCGATTACTAATCGTAATAATTCCATCTATTGCAGTATCTATGATTGCTTCAAGTAACTTCGCTGATTCTAAACTCATCCGTTATTTAATTACTTAACCAATTTTTTGTATTTAATACGTTTTGGACCAACATCACCTAAACGCTTTTTACGGTTTTCCTCGTATTCCGTATAGTTACCTTCGAAGAAATACACTTGAGAATCGCCCTCAAAAGCTAATATGTGCGTACAAATTCTATCTAAAAACCATCTATCATGGGAAATAATAACCGCACAACCACCGAAATTCTCCAATCCTTCCTCCAATGCACGCAATGTATTCACATCAATATCATTGGTAGGCTCATCCAATAACAATACGTTGGAAGCTTTCTTCAACGTGATAGCTAAATGCACACGATTACGCTCACCTCCTGACAACACGCCTACTTTCTTTTGCTGATCTGCGCCATTAAAATTAAATTTTGACACATAAGCACGTGAATTAAGCGTCTTATTGCCTAACAAAATATTGTCATTACCGTCTGTGATATTCTCCCAAACTGATTTTTCAGGGTCCAAATCATCGTGCATTTGATCCACATATCCTAATACTACAGTTTCTCCTACTTTGAAATCACCAGTATCAGGTTTTTCTTGTCCCGTGATCAAGCGGAACAATGTTGTTTTACCAGCACCGTTTGGCCCAATAATACCCACAATACCCGCTGGTGGCAATGAAAAACTTAAGTTTTCGAAAAGAATTCTATCTCCGTATGCTTTAGAAATATTATTAGCTTCAATTACGACATTACCCAAACGTGGTCCTGGCGGAATGAATAATTCTAATTTTTCTTCACGCTCTTTAGTTTCTTCAGATGCTAATTTCTCGTAATTATGCAAACGTGCTTTTGATTTGGCGTGGCGTGCTTTAGGAGCCATCTTCACCCATTCCAACTCTCGCTCTAAAGTTTTTTGGCGTTTGGTTTCTTGTTTTTCCTCTTGCGCTAGACGTTTTGCTTTTTGGTCAAGCCATGAAGAATAATTTCCTTTCCAAGGAATACCTTCACCTCTATCCAATTCCAAAATCCATCCTGCTACATTATCCAAGAAATATCTATCGTGCGTCACCGCAATAACAGTTCCTTTGTAATGTTGTAAATACTGTTCTAACCAATCAATTGATTCTGCATCCAAGTGGTTGGTCGGCTCATCCAACAATAAGACATCTGGCTCTTGTAATAATAAACGACACATCGCTACTCGACGTCGCTCACCTCCTGACAGATTGGCAATCTTAGCTTCTGGCTCAGGACAACGCAAAGCGTCCATTGCACGCTCCAGCTTAGAATCTAATTCCCAAGCGTTTGTTGCGTCGATTTTATCTTGTAATTCGCCTTGACGTGCCAATAGTTTATCCATTGCATCCGCATCTTCATAAACTTCTGGCAAGCCGAATTTTTCGTTTATTTCTTCATATTCTTTTAAAATTGCTGTAATCTCTGCTACACCTTCCTCTACTATCTCACGAACTGTTTTTTCTGGATCTAAAACTGGCTCCTGAGCAAGATAACCAACTGAATAACCAGGAGAGAAAACGACTTCACCTTGGTAAGATTTATCTAATCCAGCTATAATCTTCAATAAAGAGGATTTACCCGAACCATTCAAACCTATTACACCAATTTTAGCTCCATAAAAAAAGGATAGGTATATATTTTTTAAAACTTGTTTTTGAGGTGGGTAAATCTTGTTTACACCAGCCATCGAAAAGATTATTTTTTCGTCAGACATTATAAATATTTAATACAGAATTTTCCTTATGTTTTTCGTTAGTCAAAGATAGCTAAATTAGCCCCAAATAAAAATACATAGATATCCTTAGAATAGAAAGAGATATCGACTATAAATAAATTACTGCCATTTTGACGAACTAATATTGTGGCTCAATTGTTGATAATTTCTAATAAATATAAGTGCGGTTTTCTTATTTATTTCATACTTTTATACAAACCCTCACTTACAAACAAAGAAAGGTAATTAAATGGAAGCAAAATTTTCACCAAGAGTAAAAGATGTTATATCCTATAGCCGTGAAGAAGCACTACGTCTTCGTCATGATTATATTGGAACTGAGCATCTTTTGCTAGGACTAATCCGAGAAGGTGATGGTATCGCTATCAAAATTCTTAAGAACTTAAATCTTGATACAGCTGCTATAAGACAATCTATTGAGGATGCTGTGAAAGGATCTTCTGTATCAAGAACACCAATAGGATCTGTTCCATTAACTAAACAAGCTGAAAAAGTCCTAAAAATAACATATTTAGAAGCTAAAATCTTCAAGAGCGACATTATTGGCACTGAGCATCTCCTTTTAGCGATTTTGCGTGATGAAGATAATATTGCGTCACAGATTTTACAACAATATGGTATATCATATGACCTATTTAAAAATGAAGTAGAGCAAAGCAAAACAAATATTACGGACGAAGCCACAGGTTCTTCATCACCGGATGATGATTATGAAGAGCAAGAAAACTTCTCAGCACCTAAAAAGGTTTCTGACATTAAATCGAAAACACCTGTTTTGGATAATTTTGGTCGTGATTTGACACGTGCTGCAGAAGAAGGTAAATTGGATCCAATTGTAGGTCGTGAAAAAGAAATTGAGCGTGTTTCCCAAATCTTATCACGTCGCAAGAAAAACAACCCTATCCTAATTGGAGAACCAGGGGTTGGTAAATCTGCTATTGCCGAAGGTTTGGCACTTCGTATAGTACAACGGAAAGTTTCACGCGTATTGTTCAACAAACGTGTCGTAACATTAGACCTAGCGTCTCTGGTTGCAGGTACAAAATACCGAGGTCAATTCGAAGAGCGTATGAAAGCTGTGATGAACGAATTGGAAAAATCACCAGATGTAATTTTATTCATCGATGAGATTCATACCATAGTTGGTGCTGGTGGTGCTTCAGGTTCATTGGACGCTTCGAATATGTTCAAACCAGCTTTGGCACGTGGAGAAATTCAATGTATTGGCGCGACAACGTTAGATGAGTATCGCCAGTTTATCGAAAAAGATGGTGCTTTGGATCGTCGTTTCCAAAAGGTAATGATCGAACCAGCTTCGCATGACGAGACATTGGAAATCTTAAATCGTATAAAAGATAAATACGAAGAACACCACAATGTAAACTATACGCCAGAAGCGTTAGAAGCGTGTGTGACTTTGACTACTCGTTATATCACCGATCGTTTCTTACCAGATAAAGCTATTGATGCTTTGGATGAAGCGGGTTCACGTGTTCACTTGACAAATATTCATGTTCCACAAACGATTATTGATATTGAGGAGAAAATTGAAGAAGTCAAAATAGAGAAAAACAAAGTTGTTCGTTCGCAGAAATATGAGGAAGCAGCTAAGTTACGTGATACGGAGAAAAAACTTTTAGAAGAATTAGAAAAAGAAAAAGCGTCTTGGGAAGCGGAAACGAAAACCAAACGTTATACCGTAACGGAAGATAATGTAGCTGAAGTTGTATCGATGATGACGGGTATTCCTGTTCAACGAGTTAGCCAAACGGATAGCCAAAAGCTATTGAATATGGGTGAATCGATGAAAGGACGTATCATTGGTCAAGACGATGCTGTACAGAAATTGGTTAAAGCTATTCAACGTACACGTGCAGGGCTAAAAGATCCGAAAAAACCAATTGGTTCGTTCATCTTTTTAGGCCCAACGGGTGTTGGTAAAACGGAATTAGCGAAAGAATTGGCTCGTTTCATGTTTGATTCAGAAGATTCGCTGATTCAAGTTGACATGAGTGAATACATGGAAAAATTTGCTGTTTCTCGTTTGGTTGGAGCGCCTCCAGGATATGTAGGTTACGAAGAAGGTGGTCAACTGACGGAGAAAGTTCGTCGTAAACCTTATTCAGTAGTCTTATTGGATGAGATTGAAAAAGCACATCCAGATGTATTCAACTTATTATTACAAGTTTTGGACGAAGGACAATTGACAGATTCTTTGGGTCGTCGTGTGGACTTCAGAAATACAATCATTATAATGACTTCGAATATTGGTGTTCGTCAATTGAAAGAATTTGGTCAAGGTGTTGGTTTTACCACTACTGCTAAAGAAACGCAAGCTGATGCGCATTCACGAGGTGTAATCGAAACAGCGCTTAAACGTGCCTTTGCTCCTGAGTTCTTGAATCGTGTAGATGATGTAATTGTATTTAACTCATTGACTAAAGAGAATATCTTCAAAATCATTGATATTGAATTAAAATCATTATTCGGACGTATAGAAGCATTAGGTCATAGTATTCAATTGACAGATAAGGCAAAAGAATACATAGCAGAAAAAGGTTACGATACCAATTTTGGTGCGCGTCCTTTGAAACGTGCTATTCAGAAATATTTGGAAGATCCTATCGCAGAAGAAATTCTTCGAGGTGAACTAAAATCAAATGCTTTATTGACTGTTGATTTGGATGAGGAGAAAAATGAAATCGTAGTGAAAGGTGAAAATCCGAATAGCGATGATTCAGTCTCAACAGACATCAACGAAGAAAAAGAAAAATAAGCCTTTTTCGAATACACAATATATACTAGAAATCCTCAAGCTAAGCTTGGGGATTTTTTGGTATAGTATACCATTTCGAGTATATAAACAGGTAAAAAATTACTTGTCACTTAGATATAAGAGAAGTCCATTAAAAAGTAAATGTTCGTAGTCTCTAGATATCTCTATACACATCATTCCGTTCGAAAGGCTGTTATAAATAGTAGCTTTTTAGAAATGAAAGCACTCTATTTTTTAACATCAATAACAAACTAAAATAAATCAAAAAAGCTCATCATCTTTCGATGTTGAGCTTCTAAAAATATATACAATAATGCTTTATTATGCTTTTACCATGCTAACGAAATCGTCAAATAAGTAACGAGAATCGTGTGGCCCTGGAGATGATTCTGGGTGGTATTGTACAGAGAAAGCTTTTTTACCTTTCACACGGATACCTTCGATTGAGTTATCATTCAAGTTGATATGTGTTATTTCAATATTATCTGACTTCTCGATATCTTCTCTTACTACACCGAAACCGTGGTTTTGTGAAGTAATCTCACAACGATTAGCAATGATATTTTTCACGGGGTGATTGATACCACGGTGACCATTAAACATTTTTTCAGTACGAATACCATTTGCTAATGCTAAGATTTGGTGACCTAAACAAATACCAAACATTGGCTTATCCGCTGCTAAAATTTCTTTTACAGTTTGAATCGCATAATCTGCAGCAGCTGGATCACCAGGACCATTTGAGATAAAATAACCATCAGCTCCCCAAGCTTCCATTTCCGCAAAAGAAGTTTTCGCTGGGAATACTTTAGCATAAACCTGACGTGCATCAAAGTTTCTCAAGATATTGCGTTTGATACCTAAATCCAATACAGCAATACGAACTGCTGCATCTTCATCACCGTAGAAATATGGTTCTTTAGTACTAACTGTTGAAGACAACTCCAGACCTGCCATTGAAGGAACTTTAGCCAATTCAGCTTTCAACGATTCTGCATCTAAATTCTCAGATGAAATGATAGCATTCATCGCTCCTTTGTCACGAATATGACGTACCAATGAACGTGTATCAATATCCGAAATACCAACCAAATTTTGCTCCTCAAAATAAGTCTGGATAGAACTATCCGCCATTTTACGGCTATAGTTAATGTTATAATTTTTACATACTAAACCAGCTATTTGAATTTTGTTAGATTCAGCATCATCTTCATCTATACCATAGTTACCAATATGAGCATTGGTAGTCACCATGATCTGTCCATAATAAGAAGGATCTGTAAAAATCTCTTGGTAACCTGTTGTACCTGTATTAAAACAAATTTCACCAGTAGTTGTTCCTATTTTTCCGGCTGCTTTACCATGAAAAACAGTACCATCTTCTAAAACTAAAATTGCGGGTAATTTACTGTAGCTGGTCATTTTTTATATTGTAGTAAAAAATAAATTATTCATTTTGTAGCGTTTGATCATTCAATATTTTTGGACACAAAAAAAGCCCTAATGGGCTAAACGTATCAAATATATGATATTTCAATGTTTACATTGATGTTGATTGTATCATTTACCGGGTCAAAAGTATCAAATTTCACGGGAGACAAAGGTAGAAATAAAAAGTAAAAATTCAAAAGCAAAATATAAAAATTAAGAGGGCATATTGAATATTTTTAAAAATCATCATCAATAATTTCTTGCACTCTACCTATTTGACCATCCGTCAATCTTACTTTAATTCCACGATGATGAAATGTTGCAGATGTCAACAAATCTTTAACTATCCCTTCAGTCAACTCGCCTGATCGCTGATCCTTCTTTAGCACGATATTAACCAACATTCCTGGCTTTATATCAGCTCTTGTTTTACCGTCTTTCATCAGTTATTTTATCATTAAACCAACAGAAATATTGAAATGTTGGTGTTGAAAATCTTTCAAATAAATATTTTTAGTTAATTGCTGATATCCATATACTGCAGATACAGTCCAACTTGTTTTTGCAGGGCGTTCATGCAAATAAAAGAACCCTGCTTTGAACAACACTCCTTTGTCATATTGCGCACTCAATTTTGGTGCATAACCAGCATTTGCTAAAATTCCAATCTTAGAACTCGCATTGAATTCTCCAAAAGGCAAGCGACCGTCTATAAATATTGGAAATAAATTTTGGTCATAAGAATACTTTTTGTCACCAAAATCATCATGATGCGGATCATTAGTCTCATAAGTTCCTTTAAATCTTTCATTTCCTAATCCTAAACCCAAATAAGCACGGTCATTATAGTTTTTACCAAAAATAAAGTGTGCAGAATATCCATTGAAAGCACCTTTATAACCTTCATTGGCAAATCCCAAATTTCCACCACCTTGTATAATGGTATAGTACGATGACTGCGCATTTGCTAACATCGTTCCGCTTATCAAAGCTATAGCAAATAAGAATTTTTTCATATGTATTCTATAATTAATTTAAAATTTTGAAAATCATTTCCCGCATCAAATCCCCATCCGTAGTATTCGGACCAGCGTCCAATCCTTTAAATTTCAAATCATAATCTTTCAATATGTTCATGATATGAAATAGCTTTAATTTATTAAAATTGCGAGCTGCATATTCATAGTCTTTCACGAAAAATGGATTTACACCTAGTTCTTTAGCAGCTGCTGATTTATCTGTAAGATAATGGTATTTCAACACCTTAGAAAAATAACTGTATAATGTCCCCATAACCAACACCACGGGATTGGATTTGGGATTAGCCGCAAAATAATCGACTATTTGAATAGCCTTCAAAGCATCGCGCTTACCTAAAGCATTATTCAACTCAAAAACATTGAAATCTTTACTAATGCCAATATTTTGTTCAATATCCTGTACAGTAATCTCTCTCTCTTTGGATACATTTAATATTAGCTTCTGAACTTCATTCGCAACTTTTGATAAATCCGTACCTATATACTCGGCCATTAAAGCTGCTGCTTGCGGATGAATTTTATGTCCTTGACTTTGTATCTCGTCTATAATCCAGGGCGCGACTTTATTGTCATAAAGCTTTTCTGACTCAAAAGCGATTCCAGCCTTTTCGATAGCTTTATATAACTTCGTACGCTTATCGAATTTACCGTGTTTATAGGCGAAGACTAAAATGGTAGTCGGTGTTAGATTTTCGACATATTTGGCCAACATTTCTACGCCATCCTCACCCTTCCACTTCAATCCTTGAGCTTCTTTTATAATGATGACTTGGTAATCACTCATCATCGGATAGCGTTTGGCAGCGCTGATGATAGTTGCAAAATCCACATCTTTACCATACAATATGGTCTGGTCAAAACCTTTTTGAGCGTCATTGAGTACAGAATGTTCTATCGCATCACAAATCACATCAATATAATGCGATTCTTCTCCATGCAACAAATACAATGGTTTGTATTTGCGTTGTTTTATTGCGCTAAGTATTTCTTGTACTTTCATAACATCGCGAAATTAACTATTTCTAATGAAACATTCGTCGAATGTATAAGAATGAAAAATTATCAATTTCTAATTACATATACATTTGCGTATATTTGTATATGTTTAGTCCTGTTCCATTGAACTTACCTCCTACTTCACTTAAACTTTCACGCGCTAACAATAAGATTTACATCTTTGATGTATTGCGTAAAAAGAATTTGGTATTGACACCAGAAGAATGGGTAAGGCAACATTGGGTACATTTCTTGCATAAATATAAGAATTACCCCAAATCGTTGATGAAAATAGAAGGTGGCCTTGTATTGAATGATTTACAAAAACGTTCTGACTTAATTATTTACAATAATAAAGGAGAGAAAATAATATTGGCGGAATTTAAAGCACCTGAGGTGAAGATAAATGCAAAAACATTTGAACAAATCAGCGCTTACAATAGCAAGCACAAAATTCCTTTGTTATTGGTAAGTAATGGATTAGAACATTACTTTTGCAAAATCAATTTTGAAGACAATAGCTATGAGTTTATAGCCGATCTTCCAAATTACATTTTAGAGACATAAATTATTATAGTTTTTAAACAAAAAGCATTTATATTTAGTCTTTAATTTTAGGTTTATTGAAAAATAGAAAAACATGAATATAGATAAAAACGAATTCAGAAAATATGCGATCAAACACCACAGAATTGGAAGTCAACATGTGGATGGTTTTATCTCACGAGTAGAAACTAAAATGCCTACTAACTTGACACCTTACATCGTAGAAGAGCGTCAATTGAATGTAGCACAAATGGATGTATTCTCCCGCTTGATGATGGATCGTATTATCTTCTTAGGTGACGGAATTAACGATCAAGTAGCAAACATTATTCAAGCTCAATTGTTATTCTTGCAGTCTACTGATGCGAAAAGAGATATTCAGATTTATATCAACTCTCCAGGCGGTAGCGTATATGCAGGGCTAGGTATCTATGATACGATGCAATATATTACACCGGATGTAGCAACTATCTGTACAGGTATTGCAGCATCAATGGGTGCTGTTTTATTAGTTGCTGGCGCAAAAGGTAAACGTGCTGCATTAAGACACTCGCGTGTGATGATTCACCAACCATCAGGTGGCGCTCAAGGGGTAGCTGCAGATATGGAAATCAACTTGCGTGAGATGATGAAATTGAAAGAAGAATTATACACTATCATTTCTGAGCATTCAGGTCAGTCATATGAGTGGGTTGAAAAATCTTCTGATCGTGATTATTGGATGAAAGCGGCAGAAGCCAAAGAATTTGGAATGATTGATGAGGTCTTAGCACCAAGAAAAGATATTATTAAATAAGATGAGTAAAAATCAAAAAGATATACAATGCTCTTTTTGTGGCATCAGCAAAAATGAAGCTTTAATGCTTATTGCTGGTGACGGAGCACATATCTGTGATCGTTGTGTGACTCAGGCGGGAGAAATCTTAGCAGAAGAACTAAATCAACGTAAAAACAAATCTTTACAGACGACATTAAAACTAATTCGTCCGCTAGAGATCAAGCAGCATTTAGATCAATATGTCATCGGTCAAGACGATGCAAAAAAGGTTATTTCAGTAGCAGTATACAATCACTACAAAAGATTGAACCAAAAATCTTCTGCTGATGAAACTGAGATTGAAAAATCCAACTTGATTATCGTTGGTGAAACTGGTACAGGTAAAACATTATTAGCAAAAACAGTTGCTAAAATATTGAATGTACCTTTCTCAATTGTAGATGCTACGGTATTGACAGAAGCTGGTTATGTGGGTGAAGACGTAGAAAGTATCTTGACAAGATTGTTGCAAGCAGCGGATTACGATGTAGCTGCTGCCGAACGAGGTATTATCTACATTGATGAGATTGACAAAATTGCTCGTAAGAGTGACAATCCATCTATCACACGTGATGTATCTGGCGAAGGTGTACAACAAGCGTTGTTAAAAATCTTGGAAGGCACAAATGTGAACGTACCACCTCAAGGTGGTCGTAAACACCCTGACCAAAAAATGATTTCTGTCAACACTAGTAACATCCTATTTATCTGTGGTGGTGCATTTGATGGTATTCAAAAGAAAATTGCTAACCGTTTAAGAACGCAGACTGTAGGTTTCAAAATGTTAGAAGAAGAGGAAGATGTTGATTTGAACAATCTGTACAAATATATCACACCTCAAGATTTGAAAAACTTTGGATTAATCCCAGAGTTGATTGGTCGTCTTCCAGTATTGACACATTTGAATCCTTTGGATAAAGAGACGTTGTTAAGCATCTTGACAGAACCTAAAAACGCTTTAATCAAACAATATATTAAGTTGTTTGAATACGAAGGCGTTGATTTAGTTTTTGACAAAGAAGTCTACAAATTCATTGTTGACAAAGCTTGGGAATTCAAATTGGGTGCACGTGGATTACGTAGCATTTGTGAAGCGATAATGCTGGATGCTATGTTTGAGATTCCATCTAGCAAAGAGTCGAGTGAGGACAAGACGCTACATATTACGCTTGATTATGCGAAAAAGAAATTTGCTAAATCAGATATTAAGAAGTTAAAAGTAGCCTAGAGATATGAATCCCTCACCTAAAAAAGTGAGGGATTTTTGTTATATTAAAACATAAAAACTGTATTATGACGAAAAAACAAAAATCAGTTGAAAGCCCTATTACGCCAGGGCTAAAATCAAAAGATGAAATAGTAGAAAATTGGTTACCACGCTACACAGGTAAACCGTTAGAGGAATTTGGGGAATATATTTTATTAACTAATTTCTCCAAATATGTCAAAATGTTTTCAGCCATGCATGATGATGCACCTATCTATGGTGAAGATAAAGCAATGCAGGCTTGTACTGCCAATGGAATTACTTTAATAAACTTCGGAATGGGAAGTCCGATGGCTGCCACAGTAATGGACTTATTAACAGCAATCGACCCAAAAGCTGTACTTTTCTTAGGGAAAACTGGTGGATTAAAAAAGAAAATTGCTGTAGGTGAACTCATTCTTCCTATTGCAGCTATTCGAGGAGAAGGTACATCCAACGATTATTTTCCGCCAGAAGTTCCCTCACTCCCATCCTTTGCTTTGCAAAAAGCCATTTCGACGACAATAAGAGACCATGAACGTGATTATTGGACTGGGACAGTTTATACAACTAACCGTCGCGTATGGGAGCACGATAAAGCATTTAAAAAGTATTTGAAATCCATCCGTGCTATGGCTGTCGATATGGAAACTGCAACTATCTTTAGCGTTGGATTTGCGAATAAAATTCCAACGGGGGCTTTATTATTAGTTTCAGACCAGCCAATGGTACCAGAAGGCGTTAAAACCGCAGCATCTGATTTGTCTGTAACTGAAAAATTTGTCGAAACGCATTTAAACATTGGTATAGATGCATTGAAACAATTAATTAACAATGGTCTTACTGTTAAGCATCTAAAATTTTAGAATGATGAAACAAATAGTCAACCCAACCTAGATAAAGTTCAATCCTACCGATTGAACTTTATTTTTTTGCTGTTACCTGCCAAATAATTTTAAATAATTAAAATTTCTATTATATTTGTCGAGTACTTTTATAGAGTACATCTAATCAATACCTTTCTAGTAATAGGTCTTGATTTATAAAGAAGTGGCGAGAGACTGGCTCAATGACCCACTGGCAACCTTCAATAAAGATTGAAAAGGTGCCAAGTCCTGTCTAAGACAATATTGTTTTGGAGCATATAAATGATAAAAGACTATGACAAATTTTACAAATTCTTCCAATTTTGATATTGCTGTATTGAATCAGCAAGGAAAATTCTTATTATCCAATAATTTATTATCTATCCGAATGCGGTAGTCGTCGGTATTTACCCTGTTTACACATTGGCATTACTAACATGACGACCACAATTCCGCTTTATTGATAGATTTAATATATATTTAATAACCTAAAAAAACAGAAAAGAAAATGGCTGAGAATAAAAATTTAAAATTCGAAACTTTACAAGTTCACGCAGGACAAGATGTAGACCCTACAACTGGCTCAAGAGCAGTTCCTATTTACCAAACATCATCATACGTATTCGAAAATGCAGAACATGGTGCAAATCTATTTGCATTAAAGCAATTTGGAAACATCTATACACGTATCATGAATCCTACGACAGATGTATTCGAAAAGAGAATTGCATCTTTAGAAGGTGGTGTAGCTGCTTTAGCAGTAGCATCAGGACAAGCAGCTCAATTTATTGCATTGAACAATATTTTAGAGAGTGGTGATAATTTTGTAGCTGGCTCAAACTTGTACGGTGGTACATACAATCAATTTAAGGTAGCTTTCAAAAGATTAGGTATTGATGTTCGCTTTGCTGCTGATTCGGATGCAGATAATATCGAAGCATTGATTGATGATAAAACCAAAGCTATTTACGTAGAAACTATTGGTAACCCAAGCTATAATATTCCTGATTTTGAGAAAATTGCTGCAGTTGCACGCAAACATGATTTGCCATTAATCGTAGATAACACGTTTGGTGCTGGTGGTTATTTATTCAAACCACTAGAGCATGGTGCAAATGTAGTGGTGGAATCGGCAACAAAATGGATTGGTGGTCACGGAACAAGTATTGGTGGTGTAATCATTGATGGTGGAAATTACAACTGGGGAAATGGTAAATTCAAGCAATTCTCAGAGCCATCAGAAGGTTACCATGGATTAGTTTTCTCAGATGTTTTTGGTGAAAATGGTCCTTTCGGAAATATTCAATTCGCAATTCGTGCTCGTGTAGAAGGTCTGAGAGATTTTGGTCCTGCCCTATCTCCTTTCAACTCATTCCTATTATTGCAAGGATTAGAAACATTATCTCTTCGCGTACAAAGACACGTCGATAACGCATTAGAAATCGCTCAATGGTTGGAGGCACATCCACAAGTGGAAAAAGTAAGCTATCCAGGATTGAAAAGTCATCCTCATCACCAAAACGCAAAAAAATATTTGAAAAATGGATACGGCGCAGTTCTTTCATTCTCTATCAAAGGTGGGGCAGAAAAAGCTGACCAATTCATCGACGCATTGGAATTAGTAAGCCATTTGGCAAATGTAGGTGACGCAAAATCATTAATCATTCACCCTTCAGCTACTACTCACCAACAGTTGAGTGCTGAGGAACAAGCTAAAGCAGGTGTTTATCCTGGTTCATTGCGTCTTTCAGTAGGTATCGAGCATATTGATGACATCAAAGCGGATTTAGAACAAGCTTTCGAAAAAATTAAGTAGTCAAATAGAATACTTAATTTTTTGAGGAATATATACATTACGAGAGGGAATAGAAATTTTAAAAAATATATGAGTAAGAAACTTACTATCGGAATGTTCGGGTTTGGCGTTGTCGGACAAGGACTTTACGATATTATTAAGACAAAAAACTTAAACTTAGAGATTAAAAAATTCGTGATTAAGAATGCGGACAAAAAGAGAAGTTTGCCTGCTGATTTATTCACAACGGATGCGAATGTAATCTTGGATGACCCTGAAATTAATACAGTAGTTGAATTGATTGATGATGCGGATGCCGCATTTGAAATCACTAAGAAAGCTCTTTCTTCTGGAAAAAATGTGGTATCTGCAAACAAAAAAATGATTGCAACACATTTGGAAGAATTGACTGAGATACAACAACAATATGGCACTTCTTTATTGTACGAAGGAGCAGTATGTGGTAGTATTCCTATCATTCGTAATTTGGAAGAATATTATGATAATGAACTTTTACATTCTGTAAGTGGTATTTTCAATGGTTCTTCAAATTATATTTTATCAAAAATTTTCAACGAAGGTCAAAGTTATGCCGATGCTTTGAAAAAAGCACAAGAATTAGGCTTTGCCGAAACTAATCCTATATTGGATGTAGGCGGATTTGACCCTAAATACAAATTGACTATCGTAGCCTCACATGCGTACGGTTTGTTTGTGAATCCAGAAACGATTTTGAATCTTGGTATTGATAGATTGAACGATAATGATATTCGCTATGCGAAAGAGAAAAACTTTAAAATCAAATTGATTCCTTTCGCCAAAGAAATCAGCAACAGTGAAGTGGTGTTATATGTATTGCCAAGATTTATCACGAAAGACAATATTCTTTATAATGTAGAGAATGAAAATAATGGCGTATTGGTAAAAGCAGCTTTCGCTGACGAGCAATTCTTTTATGGAAAAGGTGCTGGTGGTCACCCAACGGGTTCTGCTGTACTTTCAGACATTGCAGCATTGCGTTACGATTACCGCTATGAATACAAGAAACACTTGGATTCACAAGAACTGCAGTATTCGACCAACTATGATTTGAAAGTATATTTCCGCTACCAAGATGACGATTTGTTAGAAAATATTGAATTTAAATCTATCACAGAACGTTTTTATGGTGAAAATTCAAAATATGTAATCGGATATATCAATTTACAAGAGATAATTGATAAACGTGAACTTATCAATCAAGATGGAAATTTTTTAGCTGAGATTTCTTAAATAAACTTATCTTCAAAACGCAAAAATCCCGATCTATAGAGGTCGGGATTTTTGCGTTTTAACCATTTCCAATTATTAAAAATTATTAAACAATTAGCCTCGTTAGCTATGTATTTACTCTATAAAACACCCTTTATAAATAAAAAGAAAAAATATCTATACTTATTTCAGCTAAACCGATAAAGTTTAAAAATTATTTTAACAAAATTCCTAAACAAAATTATTTGTTTTAAAAGTTTTCTGTTGTATATTTATTTTAATTAACCATTTACTAATTACAGCTATCAATTCTATTTTATGAAAAAAGCTCAGCAAAAATTGTTGATTCTTTTATTCTTCTTGACAGTTCCTATTTACGTATTCTCCCAAAAACAAATCACAGGCGTTGTTAAAAATGGGTCAAACGGAGAGTTAATCGGAGGTGTTAGTGTATTGAAGAATAAAATTACCTCAACCCAAACCAATGCCAATGGTGAATTTCAAGTTACTGCTAATGTAGGTGACAGTTTAACATTCACGTACGTAGGAATGAAAACCCAGAGTATTGCCGTTGACCAACGGAATATACTCGAAATTTTATTGTATGAAGACGGCAGTGCGATTGATGAAGTTACCGTAGTGGCATTCGGTACGCAAAAGAAATCAAGCGTTGTAGGTGCGATAACTACCGTCAAAGCCTCAGATTTAAAAATACCTGCTTCCAATCTTACCGGCTCATTTGCTGGTCGAATTCCTGGGGTCATTTCCTACCAAACATCTGGTGAACCTGGAGCAGATAATGCACAATTTTTTATTCGTGGTGTAACAACATTTGGTTACCAAACATCGCCCTTGATCTTAATCGATGGATTTGAAGCTACTACCGACAATTTAGCGAGACTACAACCGGACGATATCGAGAGTTTCTCAATTCTAAAAGATGCATCGGCTACGGTACTCTACGGAGCAAGGGGTGCAAATGGTATTATCATGGTAACTACAAAATCAGGTCGAGAAGGCCCTGTATCCATGAATGCACGTGTTGATGTCAATACGGCTATGCCTACTAAAATGATCGATATGATTGATGGAGTTAGCTATATGCGTTTGTACAATCAAGCACAATTGACTCGTCAGCCTATACTTGGATCATACTATTCAGAACAAAAAATCCAGTCCACGCTTAATGGTGAAGATGGAATGATTTATCCAAATATTGACTGGTATAATACATTATTTAATAAATCAACCACCAACACCAAGGCAAATGTGAATTTATCAGGTGGTGGACAGGTAGCAACGTATTATGTTTCTACTGGTTTTGATAAAGAAACTGGACTTTTGAAAGTAGATAATAGAAATAACTTTAATAATAACATCGATATAAATCGATTATTCATTCGATCAAATGTTATTTTCAAACTAACAAAAACTACTACGTTAGACACTCGTATACAAGGAAGATTTGAGCGTTATACTGGCCCGTACCAGTCAGCTTCAAATATTTTCCGCATGACAATGAATAGTAATCCAGTGGATTTCCCTGCGGTATATAAGCCTGATGCAGCCAATGAATTTACAGAGCATGTTCTTTTTGGAAATTCATTTGTAACAGGTTCACTTAAATCGAACCCTTACGCCGAAATGGTACGAGGTTTTGAAGATCGTAATGAAAGTAGCATCATCGCACAAGCTACATTATCCCAAGATTTGGGATTCATAACAGAGGGATTAAAAATTCAAGGTAAAGCATCTGTCAGCACATGGAGTAAATATGCTAGTAGACGTACTTATAACCCGTTTTATTATGATTTAGAAAGTTACAATCAGATTACTGGAGAATTTAAGCTTTATCCTCTAAATCCAACAACAGGCCAATCTTACCTGGGAAATGTGATCCCTAATAGAGATGCAAATGGCCATTACTATTTTGAAGCTCGATTGAATTGGAATAGATCTTTTGGTTCACATAATATTGGAGCCATGACTGTAGGTATGATGGAAGAAAAGCTATTGACGGCAGGAAATAGTACATCCATCTACGAAACATTACCTGAAAAAAACATGGGTAATTCAGGCCGTCTGACGTATGATTATGACAATAAATACTTTGCCGAAGCAAGTTATGGTTTTAATGGGTCAGAAAAATTCACTGGAGAAAAGCGTTATGGATTTTTCCCTTCATTTGGTGTAAGTTGGTTAATGTCTAATGAAACATTTTTCGAACCACTAAAACCTGCAATCAGTTCATTAAAAGTCCGCGGTACTTGGGGGCTTGTGGGTAATGACGCTATTTCGGGTCGCGCAGGTCGCTTCTTCTACTTATCAGATATCTCTATGGGCGGTGGAGCCTATCGTTGGGGCACATCATTTATGAATGCTTATGATGGATATTCTGTAAATAGATATGCCAACCCAGATATCACTTGGGAACAATCCGAAAAATGGAATTTAGGAGCTGAAATTAATTTCATGAATGAATCACTTAAATTGACTGCTGATTTTTTCAAAGATGTACGTAGTAAAATTTATATGAACAGAGAAAACTTCCCTGCCTCAGCAGGTCTGGAAGCAAGTGTGAGTGGTAATGTGGGACAAGTTAGTTCTCAAGGTTTTGATGGCTCATTGGATTACATGAAGAATTTAAATGAAAATTTTTGGATTTCTGGACGCGCCAACTTTACATACGCTGTCAATAAGCTAGATGAATTGGATGAAAGAGATTATCCTGACGCTTATCTAAAACGTAGAGGTCAAAATATCAACCAACAATGGGGATTGCTTGCAGAACGTTTATTCGTGGATGAAGAAGAGATCAGAAACTCTCCAAAACAAGATTTTGGTGAATATATGGCTGGTGATATTAAATATAAAGATATTAATGGTGACGGTATTATTAACAGTAATGACCGTATCGCTATGGGTTTCCCTACAGTACCTGAGATACAATATGGTTTTGGCATGTCAATGGGATATAAATCTTTTGATTTCTCCTTTTTCTTACAAGGAAATGCCAATGTAAGCTTCTTTATAAATTCAACAGCTGAATCCAACCTTGCAACAGGTGCTTACGGAATAGCTCCTTTTGCAAATAGAAGAAATGCACTTTCTATAATAGCAGAGGATTACTGGAGCGAAACAAATCCTAATATCCATGCCTTCTGGCCAAGACTATCCACAAACCCTGTCAATAATAATATACAACAATCATCATGGTGGATGCGTGATGGCTCTTTCTTACGACTAAAATCTCTTGAAATAGGGTATAGCCCTAAAAACTTAAAGCGTTTTGGATTGAACAAAGGAAGTCGTATTTACTTCAGTGGAGAGAATTTGTTTGTGACAAGTCCATTCAAACTTTGGGATCCTGAAATGGGCAGAAACGGATTAGGATATCCTCCAAACAAGAGATTCAATGTAGGTATTCAATTAGTCTATTAATTAAAAGAACCGAAAAATGAAATCATTAAAATATTTATTATTAGCAACTGCCATAGGTTTAGGTTCTTGTACGAAGTATCTAGATGTAGTTCCTGATAACACGTTAAAATTAGAAGATATATTTACTTTAAAGGAAGATGCATATAATGCACTTGCCAAAGTCTACAGTTATCTGCCAAATGACGAACGCACCCACGTGACAACATGGACATTGGGGGATGAATATGTAGGAAGATTAGACTTGAATAATACTACAAGTGATTTGAGAGCGATTCGTATTATGCGAGGCTTACAATCTCAGACAGACCCTCAACTAGGTTTCTGGTCTGGCTCACAAGGTGGTAAACCCTTATATATAGCTATACGACAAGCCGATGTTTTTTTGGCAAATATTGACAAGGTAAAAGACATGTCTGAGGTGGAGATTGCCGATTGGAAAGCACAAGTGACGTTCTTAAAAGCATATTTCGCCTTCTTACTTGTACAGCAATATGGGCCTATCGTAATTCCTGAAACGACAGCTTCCCCAGAATCTAAAAAAGAAGAGTTATTCTTGCCAAGAAAAAAGGTAGAAGAATGCTTTACTTACATTCTTGATTTGATGAATCAAGCAATTCCAAATTTGACAGAAAGAGCAACATCAAATAACCTTGGTCAAATTGATCAAGTCGCAGCAAAAGCTATAAAAGCTCGTGTATTATTTTTCAGAGCCAGTCCATTCTTTAATGGAAATCGTGAATATTTTGGTGACTTCATGGATAAAGATGGACAACCATTCTTTCCAATGGAAGTTAAAAATGAAAAGTGGCAAGAAGCACTAGTTGCTATAAATGATGCGATTTCTACTGCAGAAGAAAACGGATTAGGCTTATATAAATTCGAAAAAGAACCATTTATATATGATAGACCAGCTTTTCTTGAGAATAATGAACGAATGAAAAAGCTATATGATTTGCGTATGCTAATTGTAGACCCTTGGAATAAAGAATTAGTATGGGGTAACTCAAATTTAGATTATTATAATCAAGGTGAGCTTGCGCACTCAACAAATATACGCCTACCTGAAGGATACGGTGATGGTGTAGTGAATACTGCAGCATATTCTTGGCAATGGATGGCTGCTACATATGCTATGGCTGAACGTTATTATACCGAGAATGGTTTACCTATAGAAGAAGATTTGACCTACGATTTCAACAATCGACATGAAATAATAAGAACGCCTGGCATGACTGATCCTGCTTATACACACTGGAACGGTTATATGCAACCTGGCGCAGAGACTATCAAATTATATATGAATAGGGAACCGAGATTTTATGCAAATCTTGGTATTACAGCAGGATACTGGAGGGCGCACGCAGTACGTATAAACACGATGATGTACGGTAACTCTCACGGCGGTTACAATTCATCGCAGCATACTACAGATTTCTTGGCGACAGGTATCGGAACGCAAAAAATGGTACATCCAGAATCTCAGTCAAACGCTTGGCAACGTACAATCAAATTTCCATATCCAATAGTACGTATGGCTGATCTCTATTTAATGAAAGCAGAAGCAATGAATGAGTTTTCAGGGCCATCACAAGCAGTTTACGACGAAATAAATAAAGTAAGAGAACGCGCAGGTGTTCCTAACATAGAAGATGTTTGGTCGGATCCAACTTTAGCAAGAACTGTAAATAAACATAGAACCAAAGAAGGACTACGAGATTTAATCTTAAAAGAAAGATCTATAGAATTTGCATTTGAAGGAATTCACTTTTGGGATATGTGGAGACACAAAAAAGCTACTTCAGCATTCTCATCACCAGTATGGGGTTGGACGCATACAGGAACAACAGGTTCAACTTTCTTTGTGTTAGAAGTAAAACAACAAAGAAGATTTACTATAACAGACTGTTTGTGGCCTATTAGCCTCAATGAGATGAATACGAATGGACAATTGATTCAAAACCCAGGATGGTAATTATTTGAAGATTTAAAATTGCAATTATTATGAAAACAATATATTTAGGATTCATTTACTGTCTTGTAAGTTTATGTATTCTATCTGCTTGTAAGGAGAAAGATAGATTCAAGCCTAACAGTGATGATAGCCAAGCCCCTGGCAAGATCACCTTGAAAAAATATGAACCTCTATACGGTGGCGCGAGATTTTTCTATTCATTACCTTCGGACGAAGATTTGATGAGTGTAGAAGCTATTTACACTAATAAAACTGGAAAAAAATTCACATTTGCTGCTTCTTATTTTGTTGACTCTTTAGACGTCTACGGTTTACCAGACACCGAAGAATATACGATACAATTATATGCAGTAGATAGGACAGGTAATAAATCAGAACCAGTAGATGTTAAAGTTAGACCTTTAGAACCTGCATTTAGTAGAGTAGCGAACTCAATGGTAGTAAAACCAGGGTTTAGTTCTTTCTTTATAGATTGGACGAATGAATTGAAGCAAAACATCAATGTTTATGTTGATTTTACATTTAATCAAAATGGAGAAACTAGATCATTAACTTCGGTATTTTCATCGAATCTTGAAAAAGACAGACGATTTATTAATGACTTAGTACTTCCTCCCTCCGAGAAAGTCGATGTAAAAATCAGAGTAGAAGACATCTATGGTAATATCACAGAGCCTATTTCCAAAGGACAAATCTCACTTTATGAAGACATTAAGATTCCAAAACAATCTTGGGTATTACCAAATCCGAACGATTCAGTAGGTGGTGTACCAATGGTATTTGGGAATGGTTTAGAGGGAAGAAATAGATATGTGATAGATGATATTATCGACAGAGGAGATAACTTGAATTTTATGCATACGAGTGGTCGTGGTAAAACCGGCAGAACTTCAGATGGTAATATGCCGTGGAACTTTATTATAGACTTAGGAGATTATTATGAATTGAGTCGAATTGTTACCGTGCAGAGGCACTCTGGTGGATTAGCTAATATATCGCGTGGCCAATACTACAGAAATGAAAATGTAGGTATTTATAATATGTACATTTGGGATGATGCAAGTGGATCTTGGGAATTTGTTTCGCAAAATAAAATAGAAGTTCCATTAGGATTGAGTGAATTGGAGTTTGTTAAAAAGGGTGAAGCAGGTGATATGGCATACATGTATCCAGATGAACCTGCTTACACAAAAAAAACTCGTTGGTTTCGATATGAAGCTGTCAAAAGTTTTAATGGAAACTACACTTTGGAAGATGCCAATTGTCTTTCCGAGATTACTCTTTATGGTAGAAAAAGTAATTAAACTTGAATTATGAAAGTTATTAAAAGAAACAGCAAATACCTATTTTTATTATGGGTGTTAGCAATGATATATTCTTGTAAAGGAATGTATGACAATGTGGAACCCTATTCAGATGAAGTAGTATACCCTGCCAAATATGATACAATTGTAAGTAAAGTAGGATTTGAGCGTGTGGAAATCGATTTGATGAAAGCTGGTCGCATTCCTTCGAGTCAAATATCAATGGGTAAATCACAAAAAACAATTATTGAATACGATAATGAAAAAATTATTATCGATTCTCTAGTGTCATGGGTCAATGTCACCAATCTCAAACAATCCAAACTTTACCGAATTCGCGTATATACAATTGACGAATACGACAACAAATCTGTACCTCAGGTTATAGCAGTTATTCCTTATACACAGAGTGATGTCGACAACTTAGTAGTATCATCACCCCGAGTATTAACCTCTCCTAATGCAGCTGTATTAGATTGGCCAACATCGTTAACCAATATTTTGTTAAATTATAGAAGTTTAGAATATGAGTACACCGATAAAAGTGGTTCAAAAATAACAGGTAAGCAAGTTAATAACCCTAGAATCTTCGCCGCTAATTTAAATGCCGGACAACCATTAAATATACTACTCAAATACAATGTTGTACCAAAAGTGAATGGAGTAGCAATACTAGATTCTGTTCAATTAAATACACCATTGACAATAAATATGCCTACAGGGTCTAGTACTTTTAATCCGGCCGAGCGAGAAATTTTAGAAGCGAATGGGATAACTAGCTTTACAGCTGATGCAGTAGCTAGTTATAAGAAATTGACTTTCCCTGTTCACACCAACACACTTCAAGATTTGTTTTATTTCGCAAACGTCGAAGAGCTTGATTTGACTGGAGGCACAATATTTCCGCTTAAAACATTAGATTATAATAGAAATGGAGTTGTAAAAACCATAGGTGGTGGCAATTACCTTCCATTCATACGTAAAGTGTCACCTATTACTGATGCCAATGCACAAACAATGGTAGATCTTTTGAATTTAGGGTTAATCAAAAAAATTAAGTATGTACCACATTCTTTGGGTATTGATCATTTATTACAACCATTCGAAAGCAAGGGTGTCATTGAATATGTCACTACACCTAATGAATCGCTTATACCAATGAATTTCTTCCTTGATGGCAAAATTCAAGACGCTTCTGCTTGGGCTTTAGATCTGCAAATCCCTGCTACATCTCCTCCTGCACCTCCTGCTGGAACAACCTTAGAAAATGTATTTAGAGTAACCATGAGAGGCAAAAATGGAACATTTGTATTTACTCTACCAAAAGAATATCGCTTTAATATACCTGAATATAGATATCTGAAATTCAAAGTATACATGCCTGCAAAATCCATTGTAAGTGGAACATACGACCCCTATCAACGATTGTGGCCTAGAATAATGAACTATCTTTGGGCATTTTCATCCGAAAGCACTTTTGGTCAAGAGGGTTCATCATTTAATGCTAATGATTTCAGAATTCCAGACAACCAATTAGAAAAGTGGACAGAAGTGACCGTAGATTTACAGTCTACCATTAATCGTCACAATAGAGTTATTGCTCTAAATATTGGTGGTGAACCAAGTTTAACATTTTCCCCACCAACTGATATGGTGTATTACTTTGCTAACTTTAGATTCTCGAAGTAATTCTTCTTATCAACATCAAAAATGAGCGGGTTTGAAATTTTTCAAACCCGCTTTTTCTGATAGGTAATACCATGGGCTTCTGAACCATTTATAAATAGTAGTTGTTTGAAATAAATAGACGCGAATGAACAGCTAAAAACAAAACGTTAAAAAGTCTTAAAACAATTGCTATTCAATCTTTAAATCATTAGATTTAGCTGTAAACATATTAAAATTATGAGGAAGTTAGGAGGCATATTTTTATTATCGATGTGGGCTAATTTGGGATCGGCGCAGACACATCAGCCAGAAGAACAAGGTTCTTCTGCCGGCTTTATTATTATTGGTGCCATACTACTTATTGTTGTTATCATTATACTTTACAATAGACAGAAGCGTAAGTTCAATCATTAACAAAAAAGAAGAGGTTGCAACCTCTTCTTTTTTAGTCAGACCCCAATTTTTTCAAGTTTATTTTTTAATTCTAACTCTGAAATTCCAATTTTTGCGGCAGTTTGACTCACATCCCCTCCATTTTTATTCAACTTGTGAGCTATAAACTTCTCTTGGGCAAAATCTAGGAAATCAGATAAGCTATCCATTCTATCCAAATCAATCATAGAAGTACCCGAACCTTTGGTATTGTGGGTAGAAACCGAAGGATTTGCAAAAATATTAACATCCGAGTCAGTGATTTCTTTTCCACTCAATATTATTAATCGCTCGACCATATTGCGGAGCTCACGAATATTCCCAGTCCACGGAAGTGCTTGCAATGCTTTCATAGCATCGGTAGTAATAGCCTTTGTTGGGATATTATAGTCTTCACAAATTTCTTCACAAAATGAAGAAGCTAAAGTCGGAATATCATCTCGACGCTCTGCCAAGGAAGGCACGTGAATCAAAATTACACTTAATCTGTGGTACAAGTCCATACGGAAATTACCTGCATCAATTTCCTTCAATAAATCCTTGTTGGTCGCTGCAATGACACGTACATCTACCGAGATTTCCTTTTCTCCTCCCACACGCGTGATTTTATTCTCTTGCAATGCACGTAACACCTTTGCTTGTGCGGACAAACTCATATCCCCTATTTCATCCAAAAATAATGTACCTCCACTTGCCTGCTCAAACTTACCAATACGTTGTTTCACCGCTGAAGTAAACGAGCCTTTTTCGTGACCAAATAATTCAGATTCAATTAATTCCGATGGAATTGCAGCACAGTTTACTTCAATCAAAGGTGCAGATGAACGATTAGACTTTTCATGAAGCCATCGTGCTACTAATTCCTTGCCCGAACCATTCGCACCCGTAATCAATACGCGAGCATCGGTTGGAGCTACTTTATCAATACTGTCTTTTATTAATGAAATACCTTGAGAATCCCCTAATATTTCTTTTGTCTTGGAAACTTTACGCTTTAAGACTTTCGTTTCCTTCACTAACGTACCCTTTTCTAAGGCATTACGTACTGTGATCAACAAACGATTCAAGTCTAATGGTTTCTCCAAAAAGTCAAAAGCACCTTTACGTGCTGCCTCTACAGCAGTTTCAATAGTTCCATGTCCAGAAATCATAATAAATGGCACATCCGAAAACTCTTTAGCTACGCTAAGAACCTCCATACCATCCATTTTATTCATTTTGATATCGCATAGCACAAGATCTATCTTATCCTTCTTCAATATCTCCAATCCATCGGCACCATTATCAACATCCAATACCTTATAATCTTCATATTCTAAGATATCTCGAAGAGAACTGCGTATTGGTCGTTCGTCATCTATAATTAAAACTGTCGCCATAGTGTGTCTGTATATTTAATTGCTGAACAAAATAAGAAAATATGCGAGAAAATCAAAAAGAAGCAAACCTTGTAAGCCGGGTTCTGTATCCTTGAGTAAGGACTTCTATCATTTATCTAGGCTTGCACTCACGCACAAGCTCCATCAACCTACCCATTGCGAGTTTTCCGAAGAAAAAAAGACGAGCAGCCTTTAATGCTCGCAACCTATTTGGTTTTTCAACACACGAGGTTTACCGTAATGCATGTCACCATACAATACCGTGAGCTCTTACCTCACATTTTCACCCTTACCAGTTGCCTGGCGGTATCTTTTCTGTGGCACTTTCTGTCTACCCGGAGGCATCCTTCCCGTTAGGAAGCGTGTCGCTCTATGTTGCCCGGACTTTCCTCTTTCCCATTTCTGAGACAGCGATAGAACCAGTTTGCTTCAGCTACAAAGTTACTGCATTATTTGAAATAAGGGTCATTTATTACACATTAATTGATTTGAGCATTAAGAAAACTTTTCCTATGTCAAGTATTTTACATAAATTTTATAATAGATTTGGGGAGTCTAAATTACTAACAATTAATCATCAACAGCTAAATATCCGAATTTATGAAAATAGTAAAGTTCATTATTTGCTTCCTATTTGGAGCAATGTTTATTAATGCTGGATTGAACAAGATATTTAATTATATCCCAACACCTGAATTGAGTGAAGAATTGACAAAAATTAATCAAGCACTTGAAACTGTAAAGTGGCTTTTGCCATTAGTTGGTATAGTACAGATAATTGGTGGAATATTATTTATAATCCCCAAAACCCGAGCATTAGGCGCAATAATGGTCTTTCCAATAATGGTGGGTATTATATGTCAACATATTTGCTATGAACCTATAGGCTTGCCATTTGCTTCAGTTTTTGCACTAATCAATCTTTGGATTATTATTGACAATAGAAATAAATATTTACCTTTAATAGAAAAGTAACCATCTTATAAACAAGAATATCCCATGGCAAAAATTCACGCTTACTTAAATTTCAACGGAAATTGCGAAGAAGCTTTCAATTTCTATAAAAACGTTTTCAATAAAGAATTCAACGGTATATATCGCTTTGGAGATATGCCTGCCGACCCTAATTATCCTCTAGCCGATGCTGACAAAAACAAAATTATGCATATCGGCATGGCTATTACGGAACATACCATGTTGATGGGATCAGACTGTTTAGAGAGTTTTGGTCAAATAGCTAAATCAGGAACTTCTGCCTATATCATGCTGGATGTTGATTCAACTGATGAAGCACAGCACATCTATAACAAACTATCAGTCAATGCACAAAACATGGAAATGGAGTTAGAAGAAACATTCTTTGCAGAACTCTTTTCCTCTTTTATAGACCAATTTGGTATTGCTTGGATGATACATTTCGAAGGCAATAAGAAGTTTTAAGCGATTAATTGATGCCAAAATACGTGATATTGCTTCGTGCGGTAAATGTCTCGGGTAAAAACATTCTCAAGATGAAAGATTTAAAACTTCATCTTGAGAAAGCTAATTTTCATCATGTGCAAACCTACATACAAAGTGGCAATATCATTCTACAATCTAAACTAGATAAATCCCAACTCAAGTCAACAATTCAACAATTGATTCAACAAAATTTTGGCTTATCCATTGATGTTTTTGTACTTAACACAGAAGATTTATTTGAAATCATACTTAAAAATCCGTTTCCTCACGATTTACCAGCAAATAAGGTTTATATAACTCTTTTGGATAATCTTCCAGAACAACAATATGTAGACAAACTTTCACAAATAGATTTTGGAAAGGAACAGTATTTCTTAGCAAATAAAACCTTTTATTTCTACACACCCGAAGGAATGGCGAATGCTAAACTATCAAATCCATTTATAGAAGCTAAACTAAAAGTAAAAGCTACTGGAAGAAATTTAAACACCATGACAAAGCTGAAAAACATGGCAGAAACATTAATCTAATTTAAATTACTATGAAAATATTGAAAGGCGTATTGGTAATATTACTTGTTTTGGTAGGGATTGTTTTGCTAATTGCAGCTATCTTACCTAAGAAATTTCACGCTGGCAGCGATATTATTGTAAATAAAAATGTAAGTGAAGTATTCAATTACCTGAAGCAAATCAAAAAACAGGGAGAATACGACAATTGGTCTCGTCAAGACCCTAATATTCAGAAAGAATATATAGGAGAAGATGGAACGATAGGATTTACGTATGTGTGGAAAAGCAAGAAAGTCGGCAACGGCAAACAAGTTATAACCTCTATTCAAAATGATAAACGCGTAGAAATGGATTTATTTTTTAACGATTCAGATAATGCGAATAAATCCTTTATTGCAGTAGATTCTATTGCGCCCAATCAAACAAAAGTCACATGGGAAATTGATGGAAAAATGCCGTATCCATTCAATATCTTGACGCTTTTTTATGACATGAGCAAAGACTTCGACCAAGGATTGGTAAATATGAAAGCCAATCTAGAAAAATAAATCAAAGAGATTAACTCTTCGATTTATTTTTCAAAAAGTACTGCATTATCAAATGAAACTGTGTCCCAACCATTAGCCATGAATTGACGAATATTTTGATGGTCATTGCCCTCCGGAGAATTTAAGACAGCATCATAATGCTCTGCAAACAAACTTAGTGTATCTTCTTTAGATAGGTTATTAATCTTAGCAAAGAATAGAACGCGAGCACTTCCTTGGTTTTCGGTTGCAGCATTTTGCTGATTACCATTTTTGAAAGCCGATGGCGTATAATTGTAATTCGCCTCGATAAACGCTAAAACATCTAGAAAGAATATTTGTTTAGCTGATAGTTGATGTAACAAATTATTTAATGACATATTACAAATATAAATCAAATATAGACATGAAAAATTTTATTCCCTTACTATTTGCTGGCTTAGCCATATTGACTATAAGTTGTCAAAATTCTCAAACAACTACCTCAAATAGCACTTCACAAGGAACGGACACTATTGCAGTGAATGATAGTACATTATTCCATGATGAGCACAGTTCACAAAATTCTTTGGATTGGGCGGGCACATATCAAGACACTATTCCTTGCGCAGATTGTCCGGGTATTTTGACGACCATCAAATTATACGATGATGGGACTTATTCTTATCGTGCTGAATATGTTGAAAGAAATACAACATTACAAGATACGGGTAGATTTATGTGGCATAACAATGGAAGTGTAGTCCATTTAAAGGGTAAGGATATTGATACAAAATATAAAGTCGGCGAAAATGTTCTATTACAATTAGATACCGAAGGTAAACCTATTGATGGCGAAATAGCAGAAAATTATTTCCTACATAAAGTGTTTTAATAAATTTAGGTTGCTCTCTGGAGCAACCTAATATTTTAATTTTTTGTTATATCTGCCAATTCACTATTTCCTACCTCCACGTAATATAGCAACTAAAAGCAGAATAAATACTGCCGCTCCTACAATCCAAACCCATGGCTTTGCAAATAAATTATCATCGCCTTTATTAATATCGACATCAATATCAAGTCCTTTATCTTGTGCAAAAGAGTGAATTGAAGTAAAAGCAAACATTATAAACATGAATGTACGCTCCCAAGAAACTGTTAAAATCTTTTTCATAGTTAAATAATAGTATGTAAATTATATATAGTATCAGTAAAACACAGAATATGCATTAATTGTTCTATATAAGCAGATAATTTTAAAAAGTACCACCATGAACGAAAAACTTACAGCCAAAGCATCCATACAGATATTAAAACCTATAGAGGTCGTATACGAAGCTATTGTCAATCCTGAGAAAATGAGCAATTACTTTATTGAGCGTGGTACTGCACGACTTGATAGTATAAGCACATTAGACTGGAAATTCCCTGAATTTGATGACATCTTTACTGTCGAAGGAAAATTTGTACAACCTTATGACTATATTTCTTTTGATTGGAGTGGTGGCGCAGAAGACATGTTGGTGGAGATATTTTTGGAAAAAACTTCGCCTATGGCAACCGTCGTAAGAATTAAAGAAAGTAAATTTAATACTGATGAAGAGGGCATTAAACAGGCTATGGGGCAGACAGAAGGATGGGCAAATTTCTTGGCATGCCTAAAAGCTTATTTAGAATATGGAATTAACCTTCGTGAGGGTGCTTTTGATTTTATGAAATCTTAAAATGAATACTAATTTTCAAAACATAGACGAATATATTGCTTTGCAAGATCCCGAACATCAAAAAAAATTGCAGGATCTTAGAAAAATAATTTTGGAGTTCGCACCTGCAGAAACCAAAGAAACCATTTCTTATGGTATGCCGACATTTCGTTATAATGGTAATCTAATTCATTTTGCCCAATTCAAAAATCATCTTGGTCTTTACCCTGGCCCAAATGCTATTGAAGCTTGCCAAAACTATATATCGGGCTTGAAAACATCTAAAGGAACAATACAAATACCAAACAACACACCAATAAATAATGAGCTTGTGAAGAATTTGGTACAATTCAATGTTACACTATTGAAAAACAAAATAAAACCAGATTGGACAAAGTACAGGGAACAATGGTCAGATATTTATGAAAAAATGAGCCAATTGATTTTAAAAACTAATCTTAAAAAAGAAATAAAATGGGGCATGGATATCTATACCCATGAAGGTAAAAATGTAATTGGCTGGGGAGGTTTCAAAAATTTCTTTTCGATATGGTTCTACAACGGCGTATTTCTTAGCGATCCATACAACGTTCTTGTAGCAGCCACTGAAGGTAAAACCAAATCGTTGCGTCAATGGCGACTTAAAAGTTGTGATGAGTTTGATGAAAGAAAAATCCTAGAATATATACAGGAGACAATACAAACTATTAAAGATGGAAAATTTATCCCATCAGAAAAATCGACCACACTACAGTCTGAGGGGATATTAAAAGATGTACTTTTAATAAACAAGGAATTGCAAACCGCTTTCAACAAACTAACACTGGGTAAACAAAAAGATTATATAAACTATATCAACGAGGCAAAGCAAGAAAAGACAAAGCTTTCTCGATTGGATAAAATTACACCCATGATCTTAGCAGGTATAGGATTAAATGATAAATATAAACGTAAATAGCATGGCAAAACAAGTTATTCATATAGAAACAGAAATAAACGCACCTATAAAGAAAGTCTGGGAAGATTACAATTCGCCCGAATCAATAAAGAAATGGAATCAGGCTAGCCCAGATTGGCACTGCCCTTCTTCTATGAATGACTTACGTGTAGGTGGAAGATTTAAAAATAGAATGGAAGCAAAAGATGGAAGTTTCGGTTTTGATTTTGCAGGCGAATATCTCGAGGTACTACCTTTCCAAAACATCATCTACAGAATGGATGATGAGCGAAAAGTATGGATGGAATTTTGTGAAAAAAATGATAAAACTACTATTCGTATAGACTTCGAAGCAGAAGAAATGAACCCGATAAATATGCAAGAAGCTGGATGGCAAGCGATATTAAATAGTTTTAAAAATTACACAGAAAGCACGATTTAAATGTTTTTTTTAAACTTCATGAGCAAAAACATAACAGTCTTTACAGATAATGTTATTGAAAATTTCTTATCTAAAATAGAGAATCATCAAAAAATTAAAGACAGTAAAGCACTCATTAAATTAATGGCAGAAGCTACTGGTGAACAAGCAAAGATGTTTGGTTCTTCGATAATTGGCTTTGGCAAATATCAGTACAGATATGAATCAGGTCATGAAGGGGAAGCTCCTCTTATTAGTTTTTCGCCGCGCAAAGCTGCAATATCCCTATACGTGTATTCTTCAACACCAATCCAAGATAAACTCCTCTCTAATTTAGGTAAATATAAGATGGGAAAATCATGTATTTACATCAACAAATTGAGCGATATCGATTTGAATATATTACAGAAAATAATGGAATCCACCATTGCTTTTTTATCCGAAAAATACAGAAGGATTAATTAATAAAAAAGGCGAAGTGCATTTGCCATTCGCCTGATTAAATTAATTGTTGTTTGTGGTGTTATTTCAAAAGATCTCTGTATACTTTAGCTTTTTTAAGCTCTGTCTGAATGTCTTTTCTATTCGCGTCATACGTCAATACTTTTTCGTAATCTGCGACTGCTTTAGTGTAAGCATCAGTTGCGATTTGCTTATTGTAGCCCGCTGAACCAGCTGTTCCTTTCAAAATGCCTAAATCTCTATAGGCTACTGCACGATTTTGATATAATTTCGCATCATTAACATTGATTGCAATAGCTTTTGAATAGTCAGAAACTACTGACTGTAATAATTGCTCTTTTTGTGCTACAGTCAATTTTGAATCTTTTTCTACTGCAAGTGTATTGTTTGCTTTAGCTTTGTAGTACAATGCATTCGCGTTTTTTGCATCCAATGCCACTACTTTGCCAAATGTTTCTGCCGCCTTTTTAAAATCAGCAGATTGAAATTGAGAATATCCTAGTAAATACAATACATTCGGGTCATTCGCTTCAGTCGGTAAAGCCTTTTCCAAATGCGTCACAGCCGATTTAAAATCACCATCCAACAATGCTTTTTGACCCATGCGTACATTTGGGTTTTTATGCTCCTCTTGTTGAGCTGAAGCAGTCAAAGCCAACATAGCCAAAGCTAAAGTCGACAAGCCTAATTTCACTGATTTAAGTCCGCTACTCAAATTATTAAAGTTCATATCGTGTATTTTAATTGTTTCTATCCTTATTAGAGTAAAAATGCTGTATTAAGTTTAAGCCGTCAACAAATACTTATAAACATTTCCACATTCTGTGGGTTCTAATATTTAACAAGTTATTCTTTTACTGCCAAACCAGTAAATCTTTGCTGACGAAATAGCAGTATTCTATACTATATAACATAAATGATACCAAATTTTGCATTTGGCATTCCACTTGCAATATAACATATCACATCATAAAGTTTAAATATATACACACAAGTCTGACATGTTGTCGGATATGGAACGAAATAAATATGAGTAAATTTAACACTTTCGACTTCAATCAAGCTATTCCTATAATAAGTGAGGACACTGAATTTTTTCCCTTGTTGAGTCAGCAAGATGAAGATGAAATGCGAAACGAAGATATACCAGATATTTTAGCTATTCTCCCTTTACGAAACACCGTTTTATTCCCTGGAGTTGTAATTCCGATCACGGTTGGACGAGACAAGTCCATCAAATTGGTCAAAGAAGCGTACAAAGGCGAAAAAACTATTGGTGTTGTATCACAGAAAGATATGAGCGTCGAAGACCCTGATTTCGACCAATTGAACAAAATAGGTACAGTAGCGAGCATTATCAAGGTATTACAAATGCCAGATGGCAACACAACTGTTATTATCCAAGGAAAGCAACGTTTTAAACTGAATGAACTCGTTCAATCAGAGCCTTATATCAAAGCCAAAGTCGAACGTTTTGCGGAAGAAAAGCCAAAAACAAGCAGCAAAGAATTTAAAGCACTCATTTCTTCTATCAAAGAGTTGGCTCTTCAGATTATTCAACTTTCACCTAATCTTCCATCGGAGGCAGGTATAGCTATCAAAAATATTGAAAGCCCTACCTTCTTGGTGAATTTCATTTCTTCAAATCTTGCTCTGGAACTTCCTGCGAAACAAGAGTTACTGGAAATGAAAGATTTTGTCAAAAGGGCAAAACTTTTGTTAGAGCATTTGACTACAGAAGTTCAAATGCTAGAGCTGAAAAATCAGATTCAGAATAAAGTTCGTATTGATTTAGACAAGCAACAACGTGATTATTACTTAAATCAACAGCTTAAAACTATTCAAGAAGAATTAGGTGGCAATACCCCTGATTTGGAAATTGAAAACTTAAGTGCACGAGGTAAGTCGAAAAAATGGCCTGAGGATGTTAGTAAACATTTCTACAAGGAATTGGAAAAATTAGCGCGCATCAATCCTGCAGCTGCTGATTATTCTGTGCAACTAAATTACCTTGAATTGCTTTTGGATTTACCATGGGGTGAATTTACCAAAGATAAATTTGACTTGAATCGTGCTGTAAAAGTCTTGGATAAAGACCATTACGGCTTAGAGAAAGTAAAACAACGTATCATCGAATATTTAGCTGTATTGAAGCTAAAGAACGATATGAAAGCGCCTATCTTGTGTCTTGTAGGCCCTCCAGGAGTGGGAAAAACCTCCTTAGGAAAGTCTATTGCCAAAGCTTTAGGTCGTAAATATACACGTATGGCTTTGGGTGGTGTACGTGATGAGGCGGAAATCAGAGGTCACCGTAAAACATACATCGGTGCTATGCCCGGTCGCATTATCCAATCGTTGAAAAAAGCTGGTACTTCAAACCCAGTATTTGTATTGGATGAGATTGATAAACTTGGTGCAGATTTCAAAGGAGACCCTTCATCGGCATTACTAGAAGTTTTAGACCCGGAGCAAAATACCAATTTCTACGACCATTATGTAGAAATGGAATATGATTTATCAAAAGTCATGTTTATTGCTACCGCAAACTCATTGAGTTCTATTCAACCAGCATTGTTGGACAGAATGGAAATTATCGAAGTTAATGGCTATACGATTGAAGAAAAAATAGAGATTGCTAAGAAACACTTATTGCCTAAGCAACGTGAAATGCATGGTCTTGGTGCCAAAGATGTTTCGTTAAATGGAAAAATTATCGAAAAGGTAATCGAAGAGTACACACGTGAATCTGGTGTACGTGGCTTAGAGAAAAAAATCGGCTCTATAGTACGAGGTGTCGCTACAAAAATCGTTATGGAAAAACCATATTCACCAAATATCAATGCTGATATGATGGAAGAAGTTTTAGGTGCACCGATTTTTGATAAAGACATCTACGAAAATAACGATGTAGCTGGTGTCGTAACAGGATTGGCATGGACCGCTGTAGGTGGTGATATTTTATTTATCGAATCAAGTTTGAGTCCTGGCAAAGGAAAGTTGAGTTTGACAGGTAACTTAGGTGAAGTAATGAAAGAGTCTGCTGCTATTGCTATGGCATACTTGCGCTCCCATGCTGATGAATTTGGGATTAACTATAAAGTATTCGATACTTGGGATGTGAACATTCACGTACCTGCGGGTGCTACTCCAAAAGATGGTCCTTCAGCTGGTATCACTATGTTAACTGCTTTGACTTCGTTATTTACGCAACGTAAAGTGAAGGAAAAATTAGCGATGACTGGGGAAATTACCTTACGTGGAAAAGTTCTCCCTGTCGGTGGTATTAAAGAAAAAATATTAGCAGCAAAGCGAGCTAATATCAAAGAAATTATTCTTTGTAAGTCAAACCAGAAAGATATTATGGAAATAAAAGAAGATTATGTCAAAGACATGAAATTCCATTATGTGACCGAAATGT
This sequence comes from Sphingobacterium composti, assembly GCF_009829075.1. Classification (GTDB taxonomy): domain Bacteria; phylum Bacteroidota; class Bacteroidia; order Sphingobacteriales; family Sphingobacteriaceae; genus Sphingobacterium; species Sphingobacterium composti. Next base: position 62,638 of record NZ_WUQZ01000002.1, read on the forward strand.
CAGAGGTTATTAACATTGCTTTGACTAAAAACAAAGTCAAAAGTCCGAAAGACATCGAGAGATTCTTGGAAACAAAATAATAAGTTAAAACTTAGTTTAATATGCGCTATTTCAAAAGAATAGCGCTTTTTTGTTGCTTTTGATTATCTTCGAGTATAGAAAACCAGAAGTTTATGAATACATACGAATACATTTCCATCGGATTATATATGCTATTGATGATTCTTATAGGAGTCTATTCGTATGCAATGACTAAAAATAGTTCTGATGATTTTTTAATTGGTGGCAGAAAAATGGGACCTGTAGTCACTGCATTATCAGCAGGAGCTGCCGACATGAGTGGTTGGTTATTGATGGGTGTGCCAGGAGCAGTCTATTTGTCTGGTATTTCGGCTACTTGGATAGCTATCGGTTTGACTATAGGAGCCTATTTGAATTATGTACTTATTGCACCTAGACTTCGAGTGTACACCGAAATCTCAAATAATTCCATTACACTCCCCGTATTTTTTGAGAATAGATTTAAAGACAAATCACAATTATTAAAAATTACCGCAAGTATTCTTATTCTCGTCTTTTTCACACTTTATACTTCGGCAGGAATGGTATCAGGTGGAAGATTATTTGAATCCGCTTTCGGGATGGATTATAACACTGGACTTCTTGTAACTAGTTTTGTAGTCGTTCTATACACTTTTTTAGGAGGATTTTTAGCGGTTAGTCTGACAGATTTTGTACAGGGTACAATAATGCTTATTGCCTTGCTTTTAGTACCTGCGGTGATGCTAATTGATTTGGATGGTATCGGAAATACATTTTCAATTATTGATTCCAAGAATTCTTTTTATTTAGATATTCTAAAAGGTAGCTCTTTTGTCAGTATCATATCATTGTTGGCTTGGGGATTAGGCTATTTTGGTCAACCACATATTTTAGTACGTTTTATGGCTATTAGTGATGTAAAAGAATTGACTAAAGCGAGACGTGTTGGAATTGGATGGATGATATTGACCGTAGGAGGAGCGATTCTTGTTGGTTTATTTGGAATTGCTTACATCGCTTCTCAATTGCCTGATAAATTAGCTTTTTTTGATGGTTCGAAAGAAAATGCAGAGACTGTATTTATATTCTTCTCGCGCTATTTATTTCACCCCTTGATTGGAGGATTTTTACTTTCTGCGATATTAGCGGCTGTAATGAGTACGATTTCATCACAATTATTGGTGACTTCTAGTTCAATGACCGAAGATATTTATAAAGCCTTTATCAAGAAAGATGCAAGCTCAAAACATTTATTATTTATCAGTAGACTAGCGGTATTACTAGTTGCTATTGTTGCATTCCTATTATCCTTAACCCAAAAGGACAGCATTCTAAACTTAGTTGGTAACGCTTGGGCAGGATTCGCCGCTGCATTTGGTCCTTTAATAATTCTTTCCCTATTTTGGAAAAACACGACAATGCAAGGTGCATTGACAGGAATGATTTTAGGAGCAATAACTGTATTAGGCTGGGTTTACATTCCTCATGATTATAAAGAATTGTATGAAATAATTCCAGGATTCGCGATTAGTTTTGTGGCTACGATTACTGTGTCATTATTGACAAAAAAACAAAATACCGTAATTGAAAAAGAGTTTAAAGAAATGAAAGAGATACTTTCGAAGAAATAAAAATTCTATTTTGATATGGGAAATATCATTTTGAGGATATACGGAGTAAGAATCTTATAAATTTAGGTTTCTCCTATAGTCTAAATGACGAAATAGGCAAACGAAAAAACTACTTTATGGAAATACGTTTTACGATAGTCTCGGAACCTGAAGCAACACGCACGAAATAAAAACCAGGTGTTACTTTTTCGTTCGTATCAAATAGATGATTTTGATTGCCTTCATCCAAATTTCCATTGAACAACGGTAGAACCTCATTACCAAGCGCATCCATTAATTTAATTGTTACAGAAGATTGTTTTGCTAAATGAAATGAAACTACGATTTGTCCAACAACAGGGTTGTAGGAAGTCTTAACATTCGTAATTAATTTATCCGCAGATTCCTTTTCTCTTTCTATTGTAACAGAGATATTATCTGGTTTAGGACTAGCCAAAACAGAAGAATCGAACAACCCAAAAGACAATATGGTCAGAGCAATTACTCTAACTTTCAACATATTACTAACTTTTAAATTAATCCTATTCATTTTCTCTATTAAACAATTAATGCTGGTTGGGGTTTAAAGATTGATATCTTTTATATATCTAAATCGATATTACAAAGGTAACTCGATTTTGGTTATTTGAAGCTAAAAATAAATATTTTTTTTGAACAATTAACAATTTTTAACAAGATTATTCGTTATGTCGAATAATTGCTATAAATTGGCAGCCATAATTAATCAGAAATATAGATGGGTTCTCACCATAACCAACATTTAAACCGTCTCAGTGGAGCGGGTTTATTAATTGCCTTAGGCATAATTTTCGGAGACATTGGCACCTCTCCTCTTTACGTTTTCAAAGCAATATTTAATAAAACAACGATTGACAAAGCCCTAGTAATTGGTTGTGTATCGTGCGTGCTGTGGACGCTGACATTTCAAACGACTATTAAATATGTATTGATTACACTCAATGCGGATAACAAAGGTGAAGGTGGAATATTGTCTTTGTATTCTCTCGTACGTAGAAAAGCAAAATGGCTCATCATTCCTGCTATTGTGGGTGCTTCTACTTTGCTGGCGGATGGTATGATTACGCCAGCTATCACAATTTCTTCTGCCGTAGAGGGATTGGCGATACATAATCCAGATATTCCTACCGTTCCAATTGTCATTGTTATTATATCCATCTTATTTCTTATTCAGCGTTTTGGTACATCTATCGTAGGAAAAGTATTCGGCCCACTGATGTTGATATGGTTTAGTACCATTGGTATTTTGGGATTCAATTATATTGACGAAGCTCCCGAAATCTTAAAAGCTATCAATCCCTATTACGCTATTCAAACTATCATAAACTACCCCAATGCGTTATTTATTATCGGTGCGATATTTTTATGTACAACGGGTGCAGAAGCCCTATATTCCGATATGGGACACTGCGGAAAGTCTAATATACGCGTCAGCTGGATTTTTGTAAAAATCACCTTAATCTTAAATTATTTCGGTCAAGGTGCATACTTGCTAATGCATGAAGGACAATCTATTGGTGAATCCAATCCTTTTTTTGCCATAATGCCTGATTGGTTTGTATTCTATGGTGTTGGTATTGCCACTATTGCCGCCATCATTGCAAGTCAAGCAATGATTTCGGGTTCTTATACACTCATTTCAGAAGCGGTAAGACTGAATATTTGGCCAAAAGTAACTATTCGATATCCTAGCAATCAAAAAGGACAGTTGTACGTACCCTCCATCAATTTAATCCTTTTTATAGGCTGTATGCTAATTATTTTCATATTTGAAAAATCGAGCAATATGGAAGCGGCATATGGTCTTGCTATTAACCTTACCTTTTTGTCGACAACGATTTTGATGGTATTTTTCATGTTGCGTAGACGTATTCACAAAGCATGGATTATCTTATTTGCTGTAGTATATTTTACAATTGAATTTACTTTCTTATTGGGTAATGGAGTAAAAATTACGCATGGCGGTTGGGTGACGATTTTATTAGCTTCCTCGATTTTTATAGTCATGTATTCTTGGTATCGCGCGCGTAAAATCAAAAATGAATTTGTCCGATTTGTTGAAATTGACCAATATTTCCCGATTATCGACGAGTTGAGTAAAGACCGTTCAGTTCCAACATTTGCTTCTCAATTAGTCTATCTGACGAGTGCAAATAATAGACACGAGATAGAGGCGAAAGTCATATATTCAATTTTAAACAAAAAACCTAAACGTGCAGATGTGTATTGGTTTGTGCATGTGGATGTAACTGACGCGCCTCATGGAAGAGAATATACGGTAGAGCAGTTAATTCCTGGCAGACTGATTAGAATTGACTTTAAATTAGGCTTTCGTGAAGAACAACGCATTAGCTTACTGTTCCGTAAAGTCGTGGAAGATATGGTGCAAAAGGGAGAAGTCGACATTATTAGTCAATACGATACACTTAAGAAACATAATATACCTGGCGATTTTAATTTTGTAGTATTAGAGAAAGTCTTTTCGAAAACTTCTGCTTTATCTTTGCCAAACCGTATTGTGATGGAAATTTATAAAATTCTACGTCGATTCAGTTTAAGTGAAGAAAAAGGTTTTGGTTTGGACAGTAGTTTTGTGACCTTGGAAAGAGTTCCACTCAATATTCCAACCACTGAAAATATTAGATTACAAAGAATTGATTAACAATAAAGCCACTTCGATGAAGTGGCTTTATTGTTAATAATAAGTTTTATTATTCTTGTGTTCTCAACTTAGAATTTTTGTACCCGTACATAAAATAAATTACCAAACCAATAGCCAACCAGATTATAAAAATAAACCAGTTGCTAGCTCCTAATTCACTCATTAGGTAAAGATTAACTAATATACCAATGACTGGAAGCAAAGAAAAATTATGTTTATAAGAAAGGATACTCATTGTCAGCCACGTAAGCCAAAAAACTAGTACAAGTGACTTGTGCAGAATAACATCTGAAGCACCTAAAGTTTTCCATTCTGATAAACTGTCTTGACCGTACATATACATCAAAACCAATCCTACAATAAAGCTCAATCCTACGATGTACTTACCATTGACATAAGGAACTTTGAATTTTGACTTAGCTGAAAGACCTGATTTGTCCATATACAGAACACCTGCACAAACCAAGATGAAAGCGAAAAACGTACCTACAGAAGTCAAATCGACAAAGAAATCCATTTTAAAAAACAAGGCAGGAATAGCAACTACAAAACCTGTCACTATTGTAGCAAATGAAGGGGTTTTGTATTTAGGATGAATCGTAGCGAATTTCTTCCATAATAAGCCATCACGACTCATCGTCATCCAAATACGTGGTTGCGCCAATTGGAATACCAATAATGCACTTGTAATAGCAATAACTGATGTCACCGATATAATCCCCGCCATATGGTCAAAACCCACATATTGAAATACGTAAGCCAAAGGGTCTTTCACGTTTAATTCCGTATAATTCACCATTCCTGTCAGCACCAATGTAATCAAGACATATAATACCGCACAAATTACCAAACAATAAATCATCGCACGAGGAAGGTCACGTTGAGGGTTTTTACATTCCTCTGCTGTTGTCGAAATCGAGTCAAAACCAATAAAAGCAAAGAAAACGGCTGCTACCCCACTCATCACGCCACTCAATCCATTTGGTGCAAAAGGTGTCCAATTTTCAGGCTTTACAAAAAATAGTCCTCCAAAAATTACAGCCAAAATGATTCCTATTTTAACAACAACCATAATATTACTGGCACGCTGTGATTCTTTGATACCAATATAAACTAACCAAGTCACCAACACGGTAATCAATCCAGCTGGCATATCAAAAATAATAGGCATATCACCAATTCTTGGCGCTGTGTCATATGCTTGTAAAGCAATTTTATCTATACCAGTCAATTTATCAGCCCCCACATCAAGCATTTTAGCATGAGCTTCTATGGCATAGCCTGGAGCCATTGTCATCCACTTGGGGAGATGTATTCCGAATCCTTCGAGCATTGATACAAAATATTGTGACCATGAAATGGCAACAACCATATTGGAAACTGCATATTCTAAAACTAATGCCCAACCGATAATCCAAGCGAATAATTCACCAAAAGCCACATAAGCATAGGTATAAGCAGAACCTGAAACAGGAACAGTACTTGCAAATTGTGCGTATGAAAGCGCTGTAAAAACACAGGCAAAGGCAACAAAAACAAATAACATAGAAACAGCAGGCCCACCATTGTACGATGCCAAACCTATCGTACTAAAAATTCCTGCTCCAACGATAGCCGCTATTCCTAACGAAACTAAATCGCGAACACCTAGTATTTTAGCTAGTCCACTTCCTTTCGTTTCAGCGTCTAATAGTATCTGGTCAACACTTTTCTTTTTGAAAAGTTGATTTTTCATATAATTAATATTTTGGTCAATTAAAACACTTAGTCCAACTGTTGAGTGATATATGTATAGATTTCGTAATAATCTTTCAACTCTTCTCGTTGATAATCATCCAATTGCTGAGCAAGCACCTCAAAATGATGATTTTCTGGAGTAAAACTCCATACTCGCTTACAAATATTGAATAGAGCATGCGGAAGATTTTCCACTTTTGCATACTCAAAGATATATTTTGAGGCAACAAATCTATCATAAAAGTTGTAAAATCTTTTTACATCAACGATTTCAAATGTATCTAAGTATTTAGTCAGCGTATTTTTATCAATATGTTCCAAATGCTCATACAATCGAGCTACAGACAATAAATTATTAGCTATTAACTTGTGATCAAGCAATAATTCTAAACTAATATGTGCTAAAAAAGAAGCGCGTATCGGAAGGTCGGCTATATTATGCTCGATGATTTTACGGATTACGTGTGTATGATGATAGAAAAAGTCCGAACTGTGAAACAATTTGTCAACCTCCACATGCTTTTTCCATCCTTCGGTAATTGAATTACTTTTAATACCTAAAGGAAATGAACTTTCAAATTTGTGTAATTGAAAAGAATAATTTTTGTCGGCATTCTTTAATAAATCAGGCAAAAGCCCACCTAATACTTGCTCAGAATAAGCAGCATACCGCTCGAAATAGTAATGGGACAAAAAATTCAAAATACAGTAATTACATAATTATTAATCGTAATATACGTCATAATCTGTTATCTTTGCAATCTTAAATCAAAAAAATATATAATCATATCGTTATGAATTTTGTAGAAGAATTACGTTGGAGAGGCATGCTTCAAGATATCATGCCGGGTACTGAAGATTTACTGAACAAAGAAAAAGTTTCAGGTTATATCGGTTTTGACCCAACTGGCGATTCTTTACATGTGGGGCATTTGACTCAAATCATGACATTAATCCATTTTCAAAATGCAGGACACAAGCCTGTTGCCCTTGTCGGAGGAGCTACGGGTATGATTGGTGATCCATCATTCAAGTCTGCAGAAAGAAATCTATTGGACGAAGCTACATTGAATCACAATGTAAACTGTCTAAAAAAACAACTAGCAAAGTTTTTAAATTTTGGTGATGGTGAAAACGACGCCAAAATGGTAAACAACTACGATTGGTTCAAAGATTTCAGCTTTTTGGATTTTATTCGTGATGTGGGTAAGTTGATTACGGTCAACTACATGATGTCCAAGGATTCGGTAAAGAAACGCTTAGAAGGTGATAACGGTCTTTCGTTCACTGAGTTTACTTATCAATTGATTCAAGGATATGATTTTTATTATTTGTGGAAGCACCACAACTGTAAAATCCAAATGGGTGGTTCGGATCAATGGGGTAATATCGTAACAGGTTCGGAGATGATTCGTCGTCAAGACCAAGGTACGGCTTACGCATTGACTACGCAATTAATCAAAAAAGCTGACGGACAGAAATTCGGTAAAACTGAATCTGGTGCTGTTTGGTTGGATGCTAAGAAAACTTCGCCTTTCAAATATTACCAATTCTGGTTGAACACATCCGATGATGATGCGAAAAACTGGATTAAAATCTTTACATTAAAATCGAAAGAAGAAATCGATGCTATCATCGCTGAACATGATGCTGCTCCTCATTTGAGAGCAGTTCAAAAAGCTTTAGCAAAAGATATCACTATCCGTACACACTCTGAAGACGCGTACGAAACAGCGGTTAAAACTTCTGAATTCTTATTCGGTAACGGTTCATTGGAATTCTTAGCAAGCCTAGACCATGATGCTGTATTGGATGTATTTGATGGTGTACCTCAATTTACAGTGAACAAAGCTGAATTAGAATCTGGAGTAAATATTTTAGATTTATTAGCCGTACAAACACAAGTTTTTGCTTCCAAAGGCGAAGCGAAGAAAATGTTGACTGGTGGTGGTGTATCGTTGAATAAAGTAAAATTAAGCGATATCGAACAAACAGTTACTTCTGCTGATTTAATTAACAACAAATATTTAGTTGCTCAAAAAGGTAAAAAGAATTATTTCTTGATTATCGCAGAGTAATTTGGTTTTTTAGATATTTTGTAAAGCCTCAATCTTTGATTGAGGCTTTTTTATGTACGTAACTGTCATTCTGACGACAGGAAGAATCTAAAAATTCACTTTTCTGACTTATAACTCTACTACCTCGCTCTAGCCGCCAGTAGCTTATACTTTATTACCTCAAAAAGGTATACAATAAACTTGTCGCTAAAATCCTTTAGCTGTCTAACCTATGCTTCCACCTGCAGATGCCAAAATATTTCAAGGCGACAGGCTTAGAATTTGTAAGGTCTGTGCTTTGATATTTTATAAATTCCCTTCAAGCCTTCATATCGACCGTAAGGAGATACCCTAAAAGAATTCTCTAATCTTTAGATTTCTCCTTCCGTCGGAATGACAAAGTGATAATACTCATTGCGAGGAAGCACGAAGAAGCAATCTATTGTATACTATCTTTTTTAGATTGCTGCGTACCTCGCAATGACGACAAATTAAAAGCGTCATATCGACCGTAGGGAGAATATCTAGAAGCAGACTTTAATGAATTCTCTAATCTTTAGATTCCTCCTTACGTCGGAATGACGAAATAGAAAAAACGTCATTGCGAGGAGGTACGAAGAAGCAATCTACTTTAAACTATCATTTCTTTTAGATTGCTTCGTACCTCGCAATGACGACAATTTAAAAGCGTCATATCGACAGTAGGGAGATATCTAAAAATGCTTCTTCTTATGTAGTGTCTTTTGATTTCTAAATTTGCTCAAATGATTCTATAAATTTAAGATTTTACATGTAACACTTACAAAACTGTAGTGTTTAACAATACAACCTTATTCTCTAACATCAAATACACCTTATCGTATCTTGTTTTATACATTTTATTATAATCGAAATAATCTAATGAGAATGAAGAAGAGTTTCTACCCTCATGAGCATATATCAACAACCAAATTTCATCATATTCTACATTATAATTGAAAGGTTTATCTATCTTTTTATTTATTAATTTTTCTATTAAGTCTTCAGAAATGCTATTATTATTTATTACATTTTGCGAACTATGCCCCCCAGCTTCACCTGTTAAATACCATTCATTTATTGGATTATTAGCATTTCGAACATTTACCCAATTCACAAATTTGGAATTATGAAATTGAAACACTTTGTACATCGTGAATGATTGCCTATTACTCTTGATAATCTCAATATGTTTTACAACCTTAATCAAATCATCTACAATTGTTTGTTTTTCTTTTTTCAAAAAAATAAAATCTTTGTACCAGACATTATCAAATGAAAAACTAATAGATAAATTATACTTTAGGAGTGGATGTTGAGCACCAAACTCTGACATTGCGTCATTTAAAATAAACTCTATTTCTTTCTCACTTCGTTTTAAATGCTCTTGATTTAAACTGGTTAGCTCAATCCCTATAGGTTTTTTATTATTTCCTGACAATAATAAAAAATCAGACTCTGGTTCTTTTAAAAATGATTCAAATTTTAAGTCAACTCTTTTTAATAATCCTAAAAACCTATCAAGATTAATTTTCTCCTCTTTAGCTTTAGATAGTTCACTCAATAATTTCTTATGTTCTTTTGAATTTGATTTATCAATTTCTTTTTAAAGTTTATAATAGATTCAGTTAAATCCTCAATCTTATTAATCGTAAAATTATTCCAATGCATAAGTTAATAATTCGGATATACTGAAATTAATAAAAATTATATCGAATTAACAACACAAATCACTTTCCTTTGTACCTTTGCACTATGATTAGTAACAGAGAGCTATTCTTAAAAAATACAGCTCAAACCTCGGAAAGTCCACGACTTATCGAAATCGAAAAAGCCGAAGGTTCTTATCTTTACGGACCTCAAGGACAAAAATATTTAGACTTAGTATCAGGTTTTAATGTCAGTAATATTGGTCATCGCCACCCAAAAGTTATTGCGGCAATTCAACACCAATTAGAAAAATATTTGCACGTAACAGTATATGGCGAATTTGTGCAAGCGCCACAAGTACAATTTGCAACCAAATTATTAGAAAACCTGCCTTCATCTTTTGGTTCAGTTTATTTGACTAATTCTGGTGCGGAGGCAGTAGAAGGTTCGATGAAGATTGCTAAACGTTTCACGAGTCGTCGTCAAATCATCGCGGCTAAAAATGCATATCACGGAAGTACGCAAGGTGCATTGAGCTTGATTGGTGGTACACAATACCAAGAAGCTTATGCTCCTCTCCTACCAGAAATTGATTTTATCGAGTTTAATTCTCTTTTTGATTTAGAATCAATCACGGAGAAAACAGCCGCAGTCATTGTAGAAGCTATACAAGGTGAGGCGGGCGTTCGTGTTCCTTCAGCCGAATATATGCAGTCGCTTCGGGCAAAATGTTCGGAAGTTGGCGCTTTATTAATATTTGATGAGATACAAACAGGTTTTGGACGTACGGGTAAATTGTTTGCGTTTGAACATTTTGATATTGTTCCAGATATTTTGATGTTGGCAAAAGGTATTGGAGGCGGTATGCCTTTAGGTGCGTTTGTAGCACCTAAAAAAATTATGGATGTTATCAAAGCCAATCCCATGTTGGGACATATCACGACATTTGGTGGTCATCCTGTATCTTGTACTGCAGCATTAGCTTCGCTAAATGTTATTCTAGAAGAGCAGCTAGTGGAAGGTGTAGCACATAAAGTCAAAATTTTCCGTCAGGAACTAGCGCATCCAAAAATCAAAGAAATTCGTGGTTTGGGCTTAATGATGTGTTTGCAATTGGAGAATTTTGACCAAGTGTATAATGTAAGCAAATATTGTGCGGACAATGGGGTCATGATAGACTGGTATTTACATTGCGAAACGGCTTTACGAGTAGCACCTCCTCTAACTATTTCTGAAGAAGAAATCAAAGAAGCTTGTCATATCATCAAAGAAGGAATTGATAAATTCTGTTAATATGCATATTTTAGAGGGATAAACCTTAAACTATGAAAGACAGAAGAAGTTTTCTGAAACAAAGCTTAGCCGCAATAGGCACAACAGTAATTGGTAGCAATTTGGCTCATGCGGAATCATTTGCTGTCAAAGAAAATAAAATTGAATTACGAAAAAACGACATCATTCTTTTTCAAGGAGATTCGATAACTGACCATGGGAGAAATAGAGAAAAGTTAGGTGCGAATGATGTAGATGGTATGGGCAAAGGGTATGCAGCACATACGGCAAGAACACTTTTGCACAAGCATGCTTCCAAAAATTTGCAAATCTATAACCGTGGAATCGGTGGGCACAAAGTACCTCAACTGATAGAGCGTTGGCAAAAGGATTGTCTTGATATTAAGCCCAATGTATTGAGTATTTTGATTGGTGTCAATGATTATTGGCACAAAAGAAATGGGAATTACAGTGGTTCAGCAGCAGAATACAGAGCACAGTATGAAAAGATGTTGGATTTAACGCTAAAACATCTTCCTAATGTAAAATTAATCATTGGAGAGCCTTTTGGTGTGAAGGATGTACAACATGTTGATGACAGTTGGTATCCCGAATTTGCGGATTACCAACGTGTGAGCAAAGAAATAGCGAAAGAATATAAAGCTGTATTTATTCCATACCAAAGTATTTTTGACAAAGCAGAAAAAGAAGCAGAAGGCAAATACTGGGCTTACGATGGCGTACATACGAGTATGGCTGGTATTAGTCTAATGGCCGAGTCTGTATTAAAATGTTTTAAATAATTCTAAAACAAAGCCAATGTTAACAGTAAGTTAACATTGGCTTCATACTTTTGTAGAGTTAACTTTATAATAAGTATGGAACACTACCTTTATTTAGTCATCATTACGATTGTAATATTAGCAGCCATCGACTTGATGGTAGGTGTAAGTAATGATGCAGTAAACTTTCTAAATTCCGGATTAGGTTCAAAAGCCTTATCATTCAGACTCATTATGATACTTGCATCTGCTGGTATCCTTTGTGGTGCAGTATTCTCCAGTGGAATGATGGAAATCGCACGGAGCGGTATTTATGTACCGAGTATGTTTAGTTTTAATGATGTCATGGTCATATTTCTAGCCGTCATGATTACAGACATTATTTTGCTCGATGTATTTAACTATTTTGGACTACCTACTTCTACCACTGTATCCATTGTATTCGAATTATTAGGAGCAGCAGTATGTCTAGCTCTTTATAAAATAATGACTACCTCAGGTGACTATAGTACGCTTCCACAATATATTAACACAAAAAAAGCATCTGAAATAGTTGTCAGTATTTTATTATCTGTAGCAATATCATTTTCGTTAGGTATGCTAGTGCAATACATTTCTCGCGTATTGTTTACTTTCCAATTTCAAAATCGTATAAAAACTTTTGGTGTTTTCTTTGGTGGTCTTGCCCTTGCATTAATTTCTTATTTCATCTTAATCAAAGGACTTAAATCAGTAACATTTATTAGTAAAGATGTACAAACTTGGATAAGCACACACGAACTAACCTTATTAGGAGGAAGTTTTGTCGTATTTACAATTTTGAGTTTTATTCTTACCCGCCTTAATATCAATATCCTTAAGGTAATCATCGGTGTAGGAACTTTTGGATTGGCACTTTCTTTCGCTGGTAATGATTTGGTGAACTTTATCGGTGTTCCTGTAGCGGCGATTCAGTCTATAGGATTCTTTAAAGCTGCCGGTGAAGGAATTGATCCCAATACCTATATGATGTCTGAATTGGCTTCATCTGAAATTGTTGCGCCGATTTGGATTCTAACGATTAGTGGGTTAATCATGATATTCACGTTATGGACATCCAAGAAAGCTCGTACAGTTATCGAAACGGAAATGAGTTTGAGTAGTCAAGATTCCTCAACTGAAAAATTCCAACCCAATACATTGTCTAGATTAATCGTACGAGGGTTTGTAAACTTGGGTAATGCACTTTCTTATGTAATGCCAAGAACATTACAATCCAAATTAGACAAGCGTTTTGAACAATCAGTGACTTCCACGAAGCAAAAATCCAAAGATGAGCCCATGTTTGATATGGTACGTGCTTCGGTAAACTTAATGGTAGCAAGTAGTTTGATTGCTTTGGGTACATCTATGAAATTGCCTTTATCAACTACTTACGTGACTTTCATGGTCGCTATGGGTACCGCATTTGCAGATAGAGCTTGGGACCGTGAGTCTGCTGTATACCGCGTATCTGGAGTATTCCATGTAATCGGAGGTTGGTTTTTCACTGCTGCTTGTGCATTTAGTGGAGCTTTTATAATCGCCTATTTCTTAAAAATTGGTGGAATAGTAAGTTTTGTAGTAGCCCTAATCGTTTTGGCTTTATTATTATTCCAAAATGCGCGTAGTCACAAGAAAAAAGTTGCTGAACAAGCCGAACGTAAACTTCAATTAGAAAAAACCGATATTCGTTCTGTACAGCAAGTAACTGAGGCTAGTGCAAATCAAATCAGTGAAGTCGTAGCTAAAGCTAACTTATTTTATAGTGAGGTAATTGAGAATTTAATCAAAACTGATTTGACATCATTGTCTATCAACAAAAAGTTGATTAAAAAACTAAATAAGGATTTAGATTCAACAAATGACAATTTGTACAACTTCATACGTAATCTTGATGATAACTCTGCTAAATCAAGCCGTTACTATATTATTTCGTTAGGTTATCTACAAGATATAATCGAAAATTTGTACATTATCACTAATAATGCGCACAATCATGTGGATAATAACCACAAGCCACTTAGAACTAGTCGTGGAGAAGACCTTCGTTTAGTCACAAAGCAATTGAGTGATTGGTATGCTGAAATTTACAATATGTACAAACGTCTTGAATTCACGAATATTGATTCGGTAATGAATCAACGTAACAAGATTCAAAGCACTATAAATGAATTAATGGACTTGCAAATAGACGATATTCGTACTACTGACACTAGCCCAAGAAATACGAGATTATACTTCTCTATTTTGCTAGAAACTAACGAAATGGTAAGTTCGACATTCAAATTGTTAAGACTGCACAAAGAGTTTTTAGAATTCAAACAGGCGAATAAGAAATAATACTAATTCAAATAAATAGAATGGGGCTTCGTAAGTAAGCCCCATCTTTTTATATCATATCTAAAAGACTATAGAAGCTATAACCAAAATATAAATTGAAATTGTAGCCAATTCTGACCTTCTATTACGTGAATTTTAAACGGCCTATTTAAGCCTGTTTAATTAGCAAATAACAGTTAATGACATTAGATAGAATATTGTCAATACGAATTAATGCAATTTTTATTAGAGCAATACAGCAATTGTAACTATACATAGGTACTGATAACATCACTCATTGAGTTACGAAATATTTTGGTTAAAGTATGAAGCAAAAAAAAGAGCGATGAAATAAATTTCATCGCTCTTTCTATTGAGAATCCTAAAAGGAATTTTAGCCGTTTGACAGGGCTGCTGCACCCGAAACAATCTCTGTAAGCTCTGTAGTAATAGCTGCTTGACGAGCTTGGTTGTATGAAAGTTTTAATTGCTTTAATAAGTCACCAGCATTTTCTGTTGCCTTATCCATCGCAGTCATACGCGCACCGTGCTCAGAAGCATTAGAATCTAATACCGCTTTGTACAATTGAATCTTAATCGCTTTAGGAATTAATTCTTCAATGATTTTTTCTTTTGAAGGCTCGATTATGTAATCCAATTCTACTGCATCTTCGTTTTTCTCTTCAGGCAATAGAGGTAACAATTGTTCTGAAGTTAAAACTTGTACAGCAGCATTACGGAATTGGTTGTAAACAACCTCTACACGGTCAATATTTCCTTCTTTGAATTCATTCATGATGTATTCAGTCACTTTAGATACGTTTTCGAAATCTAAGTTGTTGAATAATTCATTATGATTGCCAATAACATTGAAATTACGCTTAGAGAAGAAGTCATGACCACGCTTACCAATAGCAATCATACTTACATCACCTCTCGCAAATTGATCTGCATATTTAGTAGCGATCAAGTTATTCGCCGTTTTAATAGCATTAGCATTGAATGCTCCAGCTAAACCTCTATTAGAAGTCACTACTACGATCAAAACCTTAGTAGGAACTCTATCTTGAGTATATGGAGAATCATTTCCTTCTACAGAAGCTGAAACTTGAGCAAGAATATCTCTTAATTTATTGGCATAAGGGCGCAATTGAATGATAGCATTCGTAGCACGCTTTAACTTTGCTGCAGAAACCATTTTCATGGCTTTGGTAATCTGCTGCGTGGATGTCACCGAGGTGATACGGTTTCTTACTTCTTTTAAATTTGCCATATTTCAGATAAAAGATGTGAGACTTATAGATTTGAGACAACTAAATCTCATATCTATAATCTCATATCTAATTAATATTTTGAAGCTAATTCTTTAGCTACTTTTTCTAAAACGTCTGTTAACTCATCTGTGAATTTACCAGCTTTTAACGCTGACAATACTTCTGGATGACGTTGCTCTAATTGCGTCAAGTATTCTTCTTCGAATTGACGTACTTTGTTCACAGGAACTGAACGTAACAATCCTTTAGTACCTGCATAAATGATAGCTGTTTGCTTTTCAACTGATACTGGTGAGAATTGACCTTGTTTTAAGATTTCAACGTTACGAATACCTTTATCTAATACCGATTTAGTAGCAGCATCTAAATCCGAACCGAATTTAGCGAAAGCTTCTAATTCACGGAATTGTGCTTGATCTAACTTCAATGTACCAGATACTTTCTTCATTGACTTAATCTGCGCGTTACCACCCACACGTGATACCGAGATACCTACGTTGATAGCTGGACGGATACCTGCGTTGAATAAGTTAGACTCTAAGAAAATCTGACCATCTGTGATTGAGATTACGTTAGTAGGGATATATGCGGATACGTCACCTGCTTGTGTCTCAATAATAGGAAGTGCAGTTAATGAACCACCACCTTTTACTAAGTGCTTGATAGAGTCAGGAAGGTCATTCATACTACGAGCGATATCATCAGAAGAGTTGATTTTCGCTGCACGCTCTAATAAACGAGAGTGAAGATAGAAAACGTCACCTGGATAAGCCTCACGGCCTGGAGGACGTTTCAACAATAATGAAACCTCACGATAAGCTACCGCTTGTTTTGATAAATCATCATATACGATTAATGCTGGACGACCTGTATCACGGAAGAATTCACCGATAGCAGCACCCGACATTGGCGCGTAGAATTGAAGTGGAGCAGGGTCAGCAGCAGAAGCAGCAACTACAACTGTGTATGCCATTGCGCCTTTTTCTTCAAGAACACGTACGATGTTTGCTACTGTAGAGTTCTTTTGACCTACAGCAACATATATACAGAATACTGGTTGACCAGCATCATAAAACTCTTTTTGGTTGATGATAGTATCGATACATACCGCTGTTTTACCAGTTTGACGGTCACCGATTACTAACTCACGTTGACCACGACCTACAGGAATCATTGCGTCGATAGCTTTGATACCAGTTTGTAATGGCTCAGTTACTGGCTGACGGTAGATAACACCTGGCGCTTTACGCTCGATAGGCATTTCATAAGTTTCGCCAACGATAGGTCCTTTACCATCAATTGGTTGACCTAATGTGTTAACCACACGACCAAGCATACCTTCACCTACTTTAATAGATGCGATACGATTAGTACGTTTGATTGTATCTCCTTCTTTGATTTCGTCTGAAGGACCTAAAAGTACAACACCTGCGTTGTCTTCTTCTAAGTTCAATACAATACCTTGTAATCCGTTTGAAAATTCAACCAACTCACCTGATTGAACTTTTGTTAAGCCGTAAACGCGAGCAATACCGTCACCAACTGTAAGCACGGTACCTACTTCCTCTAATTCGGCCTCTGACTTAAAGCCTGACAATTGCTCTCTAAGAATTGCCGAAACTTCATCTGGTCTTACCTCTATCATTTTACTTCGTATAAGGGGTTTTAGATTCTATTAACTTTTACTACATCAATGTGTTTATACACCTTGATTAATGAAATGTCTTTCTAATTTGTTTAATTTTCCAGCAATACTTTCGTCTAATTGCTTGTCTCCTACCTTGATGATAAATCCACCGATTAGCGATGTATCTACTTTGTTTGTAAGGATAACATTAGCATTGATTTGCTCCGCAATAGTATTACCTAAAGACTGGATATTAGCTGCAGACAATGGTTGAGCTGAAACAACTTCAGCTTTCACGATACCTTTTAATTCGTTGTATTCACGAACAAACTCTAAAGCTGTAGCGTAAACTAATTCACCACGACCTTTGCGTACCATGATATCGAAGAATGTAGACACTTCTGTGCTTACTTTGCCTTCGAATAATGCTTTTAAAATATTTTGCTTCTTATCCGTTTTTACGATTGGGTTAGCTAGAACAGCTTTCAATTCCGAATTTGATTTGATTACTTTCGCAACCTCTTCCATCTCGACTTTCACCTGCTCTAACGTACCTTTCTCTTGTGCCAAATCCAAAATAGATTTAGCATATCTCGAAGCAACTTTGAATACTGACATTTTATAAAATTAAAAATTAAAAACTAGTAATATTAAAAAGCTTTGCGCTGATTAATATTAGTTTAATTTCACGTCTTTCAACAAGTCAGACACTAATGCTTCTTGTTTACCTTGGTCTTCAAATTCTTTTGTCAAAACTTTGCGTGCGATGTCTAATGACAATGCTGAAACTTGGTTTTTAACTTCTGCTAATGCTTTTAATTTTTGGTCTTCAATCTCGCGTTTAGCGTTCTCAATTAATTTTGCACCTTCAGTTTGAGCAGATTCTTTCGCCTCAGCAACGATTTTATCTTTCAATTCTTTTGCTTCTTTCAAGATAGCATCTCGTTCTTCACGAGCTTCTTTCAGCAATTGCTCGTTTTCGTTAGTCAAACGCGCCATTTCTAATTTAGCTTTCTCAGCTGAAGCCAATGCGTCAGAAATACCTTTTTCGCGTTCTTCTAATGCATTAATAATAGGTCTCCATGCATACTTACCCATTATCACTACTACGACTACTAAAATGATTAGTAACCAGAAGAATAAACCGAAAGAAAAATCATTAATTAATGCTTCCATTATAGTATATTGTCTATTTTTTTAAAGTGTCAATTATTTTTTGTTAAGATTAACAACATTTGCAACCAACCGTTACAAATGTTGTTAAAAACTTTTTAATCCTTTGGGCTTATTTACCTAAGATTAAAGCAGCAAGTGCTAAACCTTCAACTAATGCACCAATGATGATCATTGCAGTTTGAATTTTACCAGCAGCTTCTGGTTGACGAGCGATAGCTTCCATTGCAGAACCACCGATTTTACCTAAACCTAAACCACCACCGATTACGATTAAACCTGCTCCAATTAAGTTGTACATAATAATTATTTTATAAAATTTAACAAAAAATTCGATTAATGTGCTTCATGCTCAGGATGTTCTTCTACTGCCATACCGATAAATAAAGATGACAACATTGTGAAGATAAACGCCTGAAGAAATGAAACTAATAATTTCAGCATGAAGATAATTAATGTCAACAACATTGACACACCAATACTACCTCCTACTGTTAATTGTGATTGGAATGTATAAATAACCGCGATGAATCCCATGATAACAAAGTGACCAGCCGTCATGTTAGCAAATAAACGCAACATCAATGAAAAAGGCTTAGTAATAGTACCCAACAATTCGATAGGTGCTAAAATCAATTTGAATGGAACAGGAACACCTGGCATCCAGAATATATGTTTCCAATAATCTTTATTCGCTTTCAAGTTGGTAATCAAGAAAGTAACAATTGCTAAACCGAATGTTACAGAGATATTACCCGTTACGTTAAATCCAATTGGCGTAAGACCCATTAAATTTAACAAGAAAATCAAGAAGAAAACACCCAATAAATAAGGCATAAATTCTTTGTAACGATGACCAATATTTGGTTTTGCAATATCATCACGTACATAAAGCACTAAAGGCTCCAATACACGACCGATACCCGTAGGAATAGTATTTGCTCCTTTTTTGTAAGTCTTCGCTAAACCTAGAAAAGCCCACAATAACAAAATAGTAGCTATAAACAAACCTGCAACATTTTTAGTAATCGAGAAATCCCATGGTTTTGCGTTTGTTGGATGATGATGCTCATCATAAGTGATAGTACCAGCAGCATCAGTTTTGTAGATTTTACCGTGATACAATTTGTAGTATTGTCCATCTTTTTCTACTACAGATTCTCCATGATGAAATTCACCCGAAGAGAACACTTTCAATCCATTATCAATCAAAATAACAGGTAATGAAAAACCATAGTGCTTACCAGAAGCTTTGCTACTGAATAAGGAAAAATAATAATCATCCTTAACGTGATGCTCTGAATAAGCTTTAATTTCTTCAGGCGTAGATACCTCTGAAGACTGTGAAAATCCTGCAAAAGGATTGACTGTAAGGAAGATTACTGCAAAAAATAAAAGAGCTCTCTTAAGATTCACCATTTTGGATTATTGTCTAATAATGTAAAATTTTGGGCAAAAATACGATTTTATTTGGCATATTTAACTATTGTGGAAACTTTTTAGAAAAAATATTATCCTAACTTTTTTCTTCCATATTCAACACTTTAAATGCTATAAAAACATCAAAGAACAAATACAGAAAAAACACACCCAAAAAATTGTATTCTATGAATTTATTATCAAATGTACCTAGACCATCTTGAATATAAATAAAGCCTGCAATCACTTTTATGGTCATTATCCCCAAAAATACAAAACCTAAGTTTTTGGGCATCGCATATTGCGTCAGTAATATAAATACAACCGCTAATATTGATGATATAGTAGCAAATGTATATAAACCCAACATGCTATAATCCGTTTGTCCCCAAAAATGCTGTACTTCTAATCCTGACAACACTAAGTAATGCGCTGCATATGCTGTTATTGTCAAAATAACTAGCATCAAAATATATTTCAAATAATCATTCATTTCTATTGATTTTGTTTGCTTGGCGTATAAATTGAAACAATGAGCCCAGCACGCCTGCTATAGTCATTCCTTTGGTCCAAGCACCTGATTCTATAGCATATTTTTCGTCTATCCAACTCCCTAGCCAGTAAAACAAATATATAGTAACAGCCATTTGAAATGGCATGGACATAAATACTATCCACTTATTAACTTTATTATCTGGCTTTTTCTTTTGCAAAGGACATGAAAATAATGACCACAAAAGTATAAAATATAACACAATTTAAAAAGCTGCCACAAAAAAGGAAACAAGACAGACAATTCTATGTTAATCCACAATTTTACTAGGATTCTCTAACACTTTTTGTCCAATCTTTATTTCAGGATAGGAATAATCATCGCCTAGAATTATCTTGATTTGCGAAGAAGACTTTCCTTCATTTGCACGCAATACTTCTAGTATTTTATTTAACTTTTTAGTATCAATCAGCTCTTCCGCCTCGATTTCTGAACCTACATAATGAATCAAGTGACCATATACTGTACCTTCCACCATACCTCTTTTGACAGCTATCTGTGTGATATCCACCCCATTCTGATACATATCTAGTGTAATTTGCTTCGTGTCCTTCTCCACTTGCGGGTCGTCATCTGTAACTTGAACCGAATCATCTTTGACCGTATTAATCTGTAAAGGCAAATCGTCTAGAACTTGTTCTTTAGTCAATGCTTCAGCAATAGTCAAACAATGCTTCAATACCTCATACTTACGTTTGAAATCTAGCAACAATGCTTTCACTTCTTGTATATACTTTTTCGTGCGCTTACGAATAGACCAATCTTCAATATGCTGTTCAGTCGCTTTCAACAACTCCTCCTCCATTTTTGGCAAAAACCAATTAACAGCCGAAGTCGTCCTTCCACAGATTTTTTGATAATCCAAGGTTTCTTTGTCCGAAAGCATCACATGCAATTGCTGCATAAACTTGTGTGCTACTTTTTCTTGGGTTTTGATGGATTGTTCTAACAAATAAAAGAATGACACCACACCTTCTTTGTTATCAATATTTCGGTCCTTCAGACTTTCTTGCAATTCATCAACAGCTTCTGTCAAGCTCGTCCAACGAAAACTTTGCAATAAAATCTGACCGAGATAAGCGCGCTGACTATTTTTCAAAATATCGTCAACCTCATCTTCCTTCACCAATTGCTTCATAAAATCCACAACCTGAAAATCTGTTCTAATGGCGTGAGGCGCAATTTTGGAACGAAGGACTAAGCCTTCCAAACCTGTCAGCCTACTCAGCGCGACATACACTTGACCTGCAGCAAAGGAAGTTCCGGCATCAATTATCGCCTTATCAAAAGTCAAACCCTGACTTTTGTGAATGGTTATCGCCCAAGCCAACCGCAGTGGATATTGTGAAAAAGTACCCAACACTTCTTCCTCTATCTTGTCTTCTCCTTTATTATACTTGTACTTAATATTTTCCCACGTCTCGCGACGTACAACCACATCTTCCGAACCATCCTTAAACCCTACCAAAACCTGATGTTTGTCCAAATTTAATTCTTTGATGACACCGATTTTACCGTTAAAATACTTACGGTCTTCACCCGTATCATTCTTAATGAACATCACTTGGGCGCCAAGTTTAAGAGTTAATGTTTCTTCAGTCGGATACGCTCCTTGTTGAAAGTCATCTTTCACAACAGCTTTCACATTATGCATCTTTCCAGGAAGTTTAGCAAGTTCTTCTTGATTTATCTGGTCTGCCAACCGATTGTGTGAGGTTAACGTAATGAATTGCTCATTCTTCTCGGGAACAAAATCTTCTTTATAATGTGCATTCAGCTCTTCCAAATCTTGCTGTTCACATTGATTATTCCGAATATTATTTAAGATAGAAATAAACTTATCGTCGCTTTGTCTGTAGATATGTTGGAGCTCCAATTTAATCATTGGCGTAGCACGCAGCACCTTAGCATTGAAAAAAAATGGACTGGTATAATGATTGCGCAAAATCTGCCATTCTTGGTCACGAACTACTGGCGGCAACTGGTACAAATCTCCAATAAACAGTACCTGAACCCCACCAAAAGGACGCATATCGCGGCGTACAGATTTCAAAATCACATCGATAGCATCCAATGTATCTGCACGAACCATGGACACCTCATCGATAACCATCATTTCCAACTCCTGCAAGATGGCACGGCGTTGTTTCGTTAGTTTAATCGTAGAGAATAACCGATTTTTATTGTAAATATTGTTATCCTGCTCGTCCCATTTCAACTCATAATCTTCTACAAAAACACCAAATGGCAACCAAAATAAAGCATGCAATGTGGTACCTCCAGCATTCATCGCCGCTACACCGGTAGGCGCTGTTA
The DNA here is from genome assembly GCF_009829075.1 of Sphingobacterium composti. GTDB lineage: Bacteria > Bacteroidota > Bacteroidia > Sphingobacteriales > Sphingobacteriaceae > Sphingobacterium > Sphingobacterium composti. Next base: position 85,209 of record NZ_WUQZ01000002.1, read on the forward strand.
TAGCCATTTTCTTATAACAGTTTTCACGGATATATTTCAGAAAAGTAGTCTTTCCTGTTCCTGCCTTACCTGTCAAGAAAAGGTTTTGATTAGTTTGATTGACAAAGGCTACTGCCTTTTTGAAAATAAGATTATTTGCGTCGATTTTCTGTTCACTCATATCTACTACAAAGGTACACTAATGTGTAAGAATAAGTATTTCTATATTAATTTTAAATTTTTGAAAAAATTTTTGGATATTAGATATTAATAAAATTTTAATAAACTTAAATAAATACATATTATGGCATATGTTGATAAGAGTGAGTTGTTCAGTCAAATTCAAGAAAAATTAGAAGGCTTAGGGTTTTCTATTGAAAACATTGACCAAACCAGGCCTTGGGGTGGTTTTTTTGTTATTGATGAGAGTCAAGCGCAAAAATTTGCTAATGTGTTTTTTGATGGATTAGACACACAAGAACTTAAAATTTCAGGAAAATTAAGCCCTAAAATTTTAATCGTTGGTCCTAACAAGCGCTTATCATGGCAATACCACCACCGTCGTGCCGAAATATGGCGTGTCATCCGTGGCGAAGTAGGTGTCGTAACGAGTCCTGATGATGATGAACACGAATTAAAAATTTTAAAAGAAGGAGAATTTATTCGCTTATCGCAAGGGCAACGTCATAGATTAGTTGGTCTAGCAGAATATGGTGTAGTAGCTGAAATATGGCAACATACTGATGCAACAAATCCTTCTGACGAAGATGATATCGTGCGTGTCCAAGATGATTTTGGAAGATCGATATAACATAAATCTTTATTGAAATTTACAACAAATGCCGAGACAAAATCTCGGCATTTGTTGTAAATTATATGTATTGCAACCACTAAGAATCATATTTAAATTTTTTACTTAAATAAAGACTTAAATATTTCAAAAATCCCAGGTTTAGCAATAAGCACTCCTAAACCAAAATGACTTTTTGTAATTGAATCATAATTTTGCCGTAGACTTTCTATATTATCGAAAGGTATTTCAATATTAGTAACTGGCTCAAAAGTAATTAATGCTGTGGCTTGAAACCGTTGAATATCCTTTTTATTCTTGAACTTAAAATATTTTGTATCAAGAGTTAATTCTTGGTTTGTGGTAGCATCCGTATGCACAATTGGCTTATCAGAAAGAATAGTAATTTTGTAATGTTCGGGATCGTAAGCTTGTAAAAAAACAATGTCCTTTTGCATATGATCACGAACTCCAAGCTTCACAATACCTCCATCATAATATTTTAAAACCTTTTCTGACGGCGAATCATAAGGCGTATTGATCGTTGATTTGTATTCTACTACAAATTCGTTCAATTCCTCATCATCCTTGATAACGTTAAGCTGCGTATCTATAAAAATTTTTCTTTTATCATTCTCATTACTTTGGTCTCTTAGGCTCAAACAATCATAGATATAACTGTTGGTATTATCTATGATTACCTTTCTATTGGTATTTTTAAAATACCTACGCATTTGATTTGCTCGACCAAATTTATATTTGGTAAGAATTCGAATTTGCCCCACACCATCCCTCACATCATAGAGCACATCATCTTGAAACCCAAAATCTGGATATACAAATTCCTTTCGTCTAGTCAATTCGCCATTTGCACGTATAGGCAAATAATTGACAAAGCAATAATAACTTCGATGTCCTAACTGACCATATTCATCTTTAATAGTAGCATCTTCAAAATATTCATTTCCTTTATAATTGATTTTGAGAATAACGTGATTGAAATTGAATAAGCATTGCAAGTAATGAGTAACAAAAAAGTCTGCACTATAATGCACTAAAACAACCTCGGAATCTACCTTTAGATAATCTAATATACATTTCAAAAGAACTGTCTTAGCTTTACAGTCACCTTGCTTTGACGAGTAAGTATCCCAAGGCATCTGCGGCCTATGTCCATGCATCTCTTCCTCATTGTAAATATAGCGAATATTGTTTTGGACATATTCAATAGCATATTGGACTTTTTTATCCAAATCTTCACCAAGGTTATTTAATTTTTCAATCAAGTCCGAAGCATACTCTTCTAATGGTTTGCCTTCATACGCATGTTGATAATATGGATACACCAAATTCAATAATTCTTGATAACTATATTCAGTAGTAAAATCAATATAAGGATATACTTCACGACTAACATCTACAGGATTTAAATAATTCTCTAATTCTAAAGAATACTTAGCATTAGGCTCAATAGTTCCTAATTCTTCTGGTATTAACTCACCATTTCTATCTTTAAAAAAAGATTTCTTGAAAGCTATTTTTTTAGCCCTATTGTTGATAAGTTCAAATCAATACTGTCCAAAACATTCATCCAAGCATAATCAACGTAGCCTCTATCCACAACAACCACACATCCCTTAGGAAATGAGATGGTCTTGGCTATCTTGGATTTATGTTGTTTGCCATCGGTGATATGTACAAAGCTCGGAATACAGCCATCATAATCAAGTATAGTATGGAGTTTAACAGCTCCCTTAGCACTGCGGAATTTAGCCCAGTCGAATACACTTAAGCATAAAGGAATAATAGTTGCATCCATGAGAAATACTTTCCGCTTAAGTCTATTAAGCTCAGCTCGTCTAGGAGAATTTCTATTCCACAAATGTTCCAAAAGTTTGTAATAAAGGTCTCGGAATAGGCGGTGATCGCGATGTTTGTTGATGTAGGATAAATTGGACTTGCTGGGTGTCCTAGAGATGCNAAAAGTGTGACCAACTGTTGATTCCTTTATGATGCTTGTCAGATTGGTACTTTTGAACCAATTTATTAAAAATGTCACGGTCAACTAGACCTAATATCTGAGAAAATACGTTTATATTTACCATGGCGGTAGTTGAATTTTAGCGAATTAAATATAGCAATCCCTGCTATATAAATACACCGCCATTTTTTCCCTTATTTAGGACGCTTCTGATAAAAAGTACAATTACGGATAAAGCAAATATTGTTTACGCATCTTCTTATATTTAGCAATTCCAGGTTCCCAAGTTTTTCTTATCTGCGACTCTGACCAACCCTTCGCTAACTGCTTCTTAAATTCACCATCACCAATGAGAAAATCTATATTACCCACTTGTCTACTGATATTTCTATCAAAGAACTTATCTTTGTTTGGGTGATTTTTATACAATTCTATCATCCAAGAAAGATTTATCTTTTTGCTTTTGACCAACTTGTGTAAATCATAATTTCTTAAATCCAAACCATAACATACTTGATCTTGAAATATAGGATCCTCAGCCATACCAGGTTTACTTATAGGTGTAAAACTGAATGAATACTTATTTTTAAGCATTGGACCACCTATAATTGTAAATGGAAAGTCAGTTCCACGTCCATGATTCAATGCTACTCCTTCAAACAAACATGTTGAAGGGTAAAGTAAAATACTTTGTGCTGTATTCAAATTCGGAGAAGGATTAACAGGTAATTCATATAGCGAACTATGTTTGTAACCTTCCATTTTAATGACTTCCAAATCACACTTTATCTTATTAGCCATCCAACCTTCACCATTTACCATCTGTGCAAATTCTCCTAATGTCAATCCATGCACAATAGGAATAGGAAATTGACCAATACCAGATTTATATTTCATATCCAAAATAGGACCATCAATAAAATAGCCGTTTGGATTTGGACGATCCAATATCATGACAGGCTTACCATTTTCAGCACAACCTTCCATCACATCCCGCATTGTATTCATAATAGTATAAAAACGGCAGCCTACATCTTGAATATCAAAAAGCATAATATCCACATCCTTAAGATCTTCTTTGCTTGGCTTTTTCTTATTGCCATACAGCGAAACAATCTTTAAGCCTGTCTGTACATCTACTTCATCATTTACATTGGTACCATTACTTGCATTTCCACGAAATCCATGCTCGGGGCCGAAAACTTTTACGATATTAATTCCAAGTTTTTGCAAACTATCGACCAAATGTGAATTCCCAATTATGGAAGTTTGATTTGCAACAATTGCTACACGTTTCCCCTGTAACTTAGGCAAATAAAAGGAAGTGCGTTCTGCAGCTGTTTTAATCTTTGTATTGTTGTACTTTATTTGAGCAATTGAAGATTCTATGAAGACAAACAACGCACAAAATATTAATAATCTTTTCATTAGGTATATTTTAAACTGATTAATATTTAAATATAGTAACTTTATTGTTGTTTTGGGCTACAACTTTTACATCATCTTATTTGCTACCTTTATCAGTATTTTTTTTATATTTTTGCTTCGCATTATTTATTAGCACAACAACATGACAGCATATAACGAAGACAGTATACGATCACTCGACTGGAAAGAACATATTCGACTACGTCCAGGTATGTATATCGGTAAGCTCGGCGATGGTTCGGCTTATGACGATGGTATATATGTATTGCTCAAAGAGGTCGTGGATAACTCTATCGACGAATTCGTTATGGGTGCTGGCAAAACTATTGACATCACAGTTACAGAGAATAAAGTTTCTGTACGTGACTATGGTCGTGGTATTCCTATTGGTTCGGTGGTAGACGTAGTTTCTAAAATTAATACCGGAGGTAAATATGACAGTAAAGCCTTCCAAAAATCAGTAGGTCTAAATGGTGTCGGTACCAAAGCAGTAAATGCTTTATCAACGAGTTTTACAGTACAATCTTACCGTGATGGTAAAACACGTATTGCAACTTTTAGCAAAGGAGAATTGCAGACTGATGAACAGAAAGACACGACACAACGCAATGGTACTTCTGTAACGTTTTATCCTGACGAGAATATCTTCAAACATTATAAATACCGCATCGAATTTGTCGAAAACATGATTTGGAATTATGTATTCCTAAATTCGGGTTTGACTATCAATTTCAATGGACAAAAGTTCATTTCCGAAAATGGATTGAAAGATTTGTTGGAGCGAAATGTCGCTACCGAGGGTATGCGTTATCCGATTATTCATTTAAGAGGTGAAGATATTGAGATTGCAATGACGCACGGTCAACAATACGGAGAAGATTATTATTCGTTTGTAAATGGTCAGCATACGACTCAGGGTGGTACGCACCAAGCTGCATTCCGTGAAGCGGTAGTGAAGACGATTCGCGAATTTTATAAAAAAGATTTTGATGCTTCGGATGTACGTGCCTCTATTATTGGCGCTATCGCAATTAAAGTACAAGAACCTGTTTTTGAATCTCAAACGAAGACAAAACTAGGTTCGCAAAGTATAGGCCCTGAAGGACCAACTGTCCGTACTTTCATCAATGACTTCGTTAAAAAAGCCTTAGATGATTATTTGCATAAAGATTCTGCAACTGCGGATGCTTTACTAAAGCGTATTATGCAATCTGAGCGTGAGCGCAAGGATATCGCAGGTATTAAAAAATTAGCAAATGAACGTGCTAAAAAAGCTTCATTGCACAACCGTAAGTTACGTGACTGCAAAGTTCATTATGGTGACAAGAGCGAAAGAAATTTAGAAACTACGTTATTCATCACGGAGGGGGATTCGGCGTCAGGTTCGATTACCAAATCGCGTGATGTACAGACACAAGCTGTATTTAGTTTACGTGGTAAACCACTAAATTGCTATGGCTTGACCAAAAAAATCGTTTACGAAAACGAAGAATTCAACTTGTTGCAACATGCTTTGAATATTGAAGACGGCATGGATGGCTTGCGTTATAATAATATCGTTATCGCTACCGATGCCGATGTCGATGGTATGCACATCCGTCTTTTGATGATGACTTTTTTCTTGCAATTTTTCCCGGATTTAGTAAAAGCCGGTCACGTTTATATCCTTCAAACACCATTATTCCGTGTCCGCAATAAGAAAGAAACCATTTATTGTTATTCGGATCAAGAACGTGTAGAGGCTATAAACAAATTGGGTGGAAAACCAGAGATTACACGATTCAAAGGTTTGGGTGAGATTTCGCCTTCAGAATTTGGTCAATTCATTGGAGAAGACATTAAATTAGAACCCGTTATCTTGAATAAAGACAATAAACTTCCACAAATTTTGGAATATTATATGGGTAAAAATACGCCAGACCGTCAACGTCATATCGTGGATAATCTGCGTGTAGAAATTGATTTAGAAGAAGAATTGGTTCAAGCAGCCATTTAATCTAATAATACTACTCAGCCTCTTCTTTTGTAAGAGGCTGAAAACTATTATAAACAATCTAACCAAACATGACTAAACAGACTTTAATACTTATCCAATGTCAAGACGCTGTTGGATTAGTATCCAATATATCCAATGTATTAGCGAAGCATAAGCTTAATATCATTACCATGCGCGAATATGTGGATGAGGAAAACAATAAATTCTTTGTTCGCGTGGTATGTACAGGCAATGTTGAAGAAAGTAATGGCTTATACAGCCACCTTAAAGCTGTCTTGCCTGAAAAAGCTAGTATAGCTATTAACCCTTCTAAAAGAAAACGAATTGCTGTTTTAGTAACAAAGGAACACCACTGTTTAGCAGATATCTTGGTACGTCATTATTTTGACACACTGAATGCTGAGGTTTGTGCTGTAATTGGAAATTATGACAATTTACGTGACTTTACGGAAAGATTCGACATTCCATACCATTATATCACACACGAGAATAAAACAAAGGAAGATTTTGAAAATGAATTAGCCACTCAAATCAAAGATTTGAAACCAGATTTTATCGTATTGGCTAAGTTTATGCGAATCCTTTCTCCAACATTTGTAAAAGAATTTGAGCATAAAATCATTAATATCCACCACTCCTTCTTACCCGCTTTTATAGGAGCAAATCCATATAAACAAGCACACGAACGTGGTGTTAAAATCATTGGTGCAACAGCTCACTATGTCACAAATGATTTGGATGAAGGACCTATCATTGTACAAAACACAAAGTCAATCGACCACAGTTACGACCTTCAAAAAATGCGAACAGCAGGTCAAGAAATTGAGAAAGCGGTACTCACACGAGCTATTCAACTGATTGTCGAAGATCGTGTCATGCTCAATGGTAATAAAACTATTGTGTTTAAAGCGTAACCGTTAATTGAAAATGGATAATTTTCAATTCTTATTTGAAAAAACAAAGAAGCTATTCTCTATTAGGAATAGCTTCTTTGTTTTGATTTATTTTATTTAAAATTACTTTGCTAACTTTCTAAATTTCCCAAATACACCGAGAGGCAATTTTGGTCCAGCAGTAGCTTGCAGATATAATTCTCCGATTTCTAAGTTTTCTACTTGCGGAAAGGAAGTTCTGATTAGATTTTCAACGATTACCGATGAGAAACCTAATGAATACGTATTTAAAATCAAGAAATGTTCTTTTGGATCTAACAATTGTACTACATCTTGCATCATTTCCATGATATGATCTTCCAATTTCCACTTTTCTCCTTTTGGACCGTGACCATAAGCAGGAGGATCTAAGATAATACCATTGTATTTATTACCACGTTTCAATTCACGCTTCACAAATTTCAAAGCATCCTCTACCATCCAACGCACATTCGACAATCCCGAAAGTTCTTGATTCTCGTTAGCCCAAGTAACCACCTGTTTAATAGAATCAACGTGTGTGGTATCAGCTCCAGCAGCACGTGCAATCATAGAAGCACCCCCTGTATATGCGAATAGATTTAAAACTTTGGGATTTGGTGTTTTGAACGACTTAATCGACTCTGAAATATAATCCCAATTGACTGCTTGCTCTGGAAATATGCCGACATGTTTGAATGAGGTCAACCCTAAACGAAATTTAATAGCGACATCGTTATTTTTGTATTCAATATGCCAACGATCAGCCGTTTTAGGATTCTTTTTTAACCATTCGCCACTTGTTGCCGAACGACCTTTGAACTTAATATGATAACGTTTGTTCCATTCAGCATCGCCTAAAGCTTTTGGCCAAACAGCCTGTGGTTCTGGACGAATTAAGATTAAATCACCAAAACGTTCTAATTTTTCGAAATCACCACAATCGATTAATTCGTAATCTTTCCAGTGTTGTGGTGTAAGTAGTTGGATATTTGTTGAAGTAGACAATATGCTATTCTTTTATTTTTTTTTGCAAAGGTACGGAAAATAGGGAAATTATTTCATTGTATCCTTAGCTGCTTTCATCAATGGGCTTGCAAAGACGAAATCATTAAGCTCTTGTACATCCGAGTGAAGCATATCTTGATTCGAACCCTCCCAAAACTTTTGTCCCTTATATAAAAACATAATATACTCTCCAATACCCATCACGGAATTCATATCATGCGTCACCACGACAGTTGTACATTCATATTCTTGTGTTAACTCCAAAATCAACTCATCAATTAGAATGGATGTCGCTGGATCTAATCCCGAATTAGGCTCATCACAAAAAAGATATTTGGGGCTCATAGCGATAGCACGTGCAATACCGACCCTTTTCTTCATACCTCCCGAAAGTTCAGCAGGAAAAAGTTTATTGGTATTCATTAGATTCACACGTTCGAGGCAAAAATTTGCTCGATCTCGCTTCTCGGATTTGCTCATATCCGAAAACATATCCAGTGTGAAAATGATATTTTGCTCTACTGTCATGGAATCGAACAAAGCTGAATTCTGAAAGAGCATACCTATTTCTTTACGAATAGGCACTTTTTCTTCAAAATCCATAGCTGTGAATTCTTGCTTATCAAAGAAAACTCGACCTTCGTTTGGTTTATGCAATCCTACAATACATTTTAACAAGGTACTTTTTCCAGAGCCCGAACCACCAATTATCAACGAAACTTTCCCTGGTTCAAAGATGGCATCAATACCCTTTAATACTTCCTTATCGCCAAAAGACTTATGTATATTTTGAATTTCAATCATTTATTATAACATTAAAGCAGTAATAATATAATCACAAGCTAAAATCGTGATACAACCTATCACCACTGAACGTGTACCAGCTTCCCCCACTTCCAATGCACCACCTCGAACATGAAAACCTTTATAGGCTGGAATGGTGGTAATGATAAAACCATAAACAAAAGCTTTGACCATTGCTACCGCCACCGTCAATCCATTAAAACCACCTTGAATACCTTGAATATACTCGTTTGTTGTTACAGCACCAGTCAATACACCACCTAACAAACCACCCACAAGCGCACAAACTATGGCAATAATTACCAACACCGGAACCATGATAACACCCGCTATAAGTTTGGGTAATATTAAATATCCTGCGGCGTTAATTCCCATGATTTCCAATGCATCTATCTGCTCCGTCACACGCATTGACCCAATTTGTGAAGAAATTGAAGACCCAACTTTTCCCATCAATACCAATGCGGATATAGTCGGCCCTAACTCAAGTATATTGGAGTCACGGTTGATTTGCCCAATTACAGAACGTGGAATAAAATCAGAATTCAATTGAAAAGCAATTTGCATGGTCATAACTGCACCAATAAATGTTGAAATGATCATGATCAAGCCCAAAGATCCAACGCCTATATCATTCATTTCGTGCAACATTTCTTTCCAATACACCCGCCATTTCTCAGGTCTTTTAAAAACCTTTTTCAATAAGAGGATATACTCACCAAAATAATAAAATATCATATGTGTACTATACGGTTTGTGCTAAATTACATATTATATAAATATAACCCATAAAAATAACTTTTGTTTAAATTTCAATAAACATCTACATATTCACCGAAAGTTTTCCTTTCTTTACCGAATATAGTTACCAAACATTAAACGACCTTCATACATTCGTACCATATATAGAAGAATGTATATATTTACGTTAATATGAAAAGTAAAATTTCAACAGGTATTTGGCTTGTATTTTTTGGAATAGTTGCGCTCTTGGACAATTTCAATATCATTGATTTCAACTTTTATGCAATCATAAAGTATTGGCCTTTGCTAATAATTTCAATAGGTATTAATTTGATATTTCAATATAAGAATTATGGTACCACAATAATTATCATCACAAATCTAGCTTTGTGCTTTTATTTGGGCTACATCGGCTACACCTCAAATGATTCCTTTAATTGGTCAAATAAAGTTGTATTAAACAATATGGCTTCCGACACTACAGGTAGCTCACAATCTGTCCATGTACCTTTATCCAATGAAATAATTGATCCAAAATTCACATTAAATATTGGGGCAGCCATTGTAAATATAGACAGCCACACAAATCAACTTATTGAAGCGCATTCTGAAAGCAAAAGTCTAGGGTTTAATCTGAGTGGAAATAATAACAATTTTGAGCTAAATGCAGCAATAAGTGATAAAAAAGCAAAAAGTCATAAGATAAAACTAGCATTAAGTAATGTTCCATTATGGGAATTAACATTCAATATTGGAGCAGCCAAATTCAATGCTGATTTTTCAGCTCACAAGTTTTCAGACATGGTCATCAATTCAGGCGCTGCTAACGTAAATCTTAAATTAGGACAACCTTGTACTGAAGAAGTTAACATTGAGATTAACACTGCAGCATCCTCTTCGCGGATTTCTATACCAAAAGATGTAGCCTGCGCTATTGAAATGACAACTATACTATCGAATAATAAGTTAGAAGGTTTTACAAAGAAAGATGGTATTTGGCAAACCGAAAATTACGAAACTGCTACCAAAAAATATAACATCGAACTAAACGGCGCTGCGAATTCTCTAAAGATAGATAGATATTAAATCTATAAATAACTACCTTTGTTATCGAAATGGACACACAACAACGTTTGATTTTACCTGGTGGTTATTGCAACTCCAAACTAACATATTCACGATTCAAAACACGTGAAATTCAAATTGGTCATCTTGGTATGGGTGGAGACAATCCTATCCGTATACAAAGTATGACTACGATCGACACAATGGATACCATGGGTTCTGTCGAGCAAACTATTCGCATGGTAGATGCAGGTTGCGAAATCGTCAGAATCACTGCTCCTAGTATCAAAGAAGCTGAAAACTTAGGTAATATCAAGAAAGAACTTCGTGCTAGAGGTTATGATGTACCCTTAGTGGCAGACATTCATTTCACGCCAAATGCAGCGGAAGTAGCCGCAAAATTGATTGAAAAAGTTCGTGTCAACCCAGGAAATTACGCTGATAAAAAGAAATTTGACCAAATAGATTATACCGACTCGGCCTATCAAGCCGAATTAGAGCGTATATATAAAAAATTCGCTCCACTTGTAGGTATTTGTAAAGAGCACGGCACAGCCATGCGTATTGGCACAAATCACGGTTCTCTTTCGGATCGCATCATGAGTCGTTATGGCGATACCCCCGAAGGCATGGTCGAATCCGCAATGGAATTTATCCGTATCTGTGAAGACTTGCAATTCTACAACCTTTGCGTTTCGATGAAATCTTCGAATCCACTAGTGATGGTACAAGCTTATCGACTTTTGGTTGAGAAAATGATAGCTGAAAACATGAACTATCCGTTACACCTTGGTGTAACAGAAGCTGGTGATGGAGAAGATGGCCGTATCAAATCGGCGGTCGGCATCGGTACACTCTTAGAAGATGGATTAGGTGATACAGTACGTGTTTCGTTGACCGAAGAACCCGAAAAAGAAGCTCCCGTTGCTATTGCATTAGTCAATCGTTATAGTAAAAGAAAAATTGAATTAGAGCAAGAGCCTCAACGAGAAATCATAACGTTGACGGAAGCTAAAACCACGACTCCTTATATTTCACGCGAGGTGAATACTTTTGTTGGCGGTTCGCTTGTTCCACGTGTCATCATTGATATTTCTGCTAAGAACTTAAAAGACCCTTTTATTCTTTCAGAAGTTGGATATAAATACGATGCTATCAATGATAAATACCATATGGGTGACCAATCGGTAGATTTCGTTTATTTAGCAGATCAATTGCCTTCATTCACCATGCCAGGCAACTTGAAACAGCTCTACAATTACAATACTTGGTTGTCGCTGACAAATAAAGCCAATATTCATCCTGTATTGACGTTAGCAGAATTTAATCACGCTGCTACCAAAGATGCTGTTTTGAATCTCGTTCGTATTTCAAATGATGATTTGGGTAACGAAGAATTTAATAACCTGCAAATCGATAAGACAGTAGTCTTTTTATTAGAAACTACGCACAGTCATGGAATGGCAGATCAACGTCAATTCTTTGCAAATCTCCAAGAAATCGGAATAGAAAATCCAGTTATCATTCGTCGTACATATAATCCGACAGAATTTTCTGGTCCTGTTGGAGATATTATGAATCCTGAAGAACCAATTTCTAAAATTCAATTGTACGCAGCTACAGACTTGGGAGCTTTATTAATTGATGGACTAGGTTCAGGAATTTGGATTGATTCTCCTGCCACACCAACAGACAAGCTTGCTTCAATTTCATTCGGAATACTACAAGCTACACGTTCACGTATTTCAAAAACCGAATATATATCTTGTCCTAGTTGTGGACGTACTTTGTTTGATTTACAAGAAACAACTCAGATGATTCGTGCGCGTACAAATCATTTGAAAGGTTTGAAAATTGGAATCATGGGCTGTATCGTGAATGGGCCAGGCGAAATGGCGGATGCAGATTATGGATATGTTGGAGCTGGGCCAGATAAAATTACCTTATACCGAGGACAAGAAGTCGTAAAGAAAAACGTTTCATCTGCCCATGCATTGGATGAATTAATAAACATTATAAAGTCTGACGGACTTTGGGTAGAAGAAGAATCATAGATTTTGACCAACAAAGATATTACAGGCCTTTAGTTTTACTACTAAAGGCTTTTGTATTTTTTACCTATCTTTAATTTTAAAGAAACCAAAAATAAACTTTATGAAAAAATTACTCCTAGCATGTGCTATCCTATTTAGTGGTGTCTTATATGCTCAAAAATTCGAAGCCAATTGGGAATCGTTAAATAAAAGAGGAATTCCTGAATGGTTTAATCAAGACAAATTTGGAATTTTTATTCATTGGGGTGTTTATGCTGTTCCTGCCTATGCGCCAGTCATTCCAAATAACGGTTTAAGTTATTCCGAATGGTATTGGCAACGAATCGCATCCAAAGAACCAAGATATTGGGATTTCCACACAAAGAATTTTGGTGAGAATTTCACCTATTTTGATTTTGAGCCACGTTTCAAAGCTGAACTATATAATCCTTCTCAATGGGCAGAAATATTTAAAAATTCGGGAGCCAAATATGTGGTATTGACTTCGAAGCATCATGATGGATATGCGCTTTGGGATAGCCCTGAAGCTGATAAAACATGGGGAAGAGCTTGGAATGCTGTCTCAGGAACACCTAAGCGTAACTTATTGGGTGAATTGACAAATGCTGTACGTGAGTCAGGATTAAAAATGGGGTATTATTATTCGCTCTATGAATGGTACAATCCATTGTGGAAATCAGACAAAACGAAATATATCAATGACCATATGCTGCCACAACTGAAAGATTTGGTCAATAAATACAAGCCATCCATTATATTCTCAGATGGAGAATGGGACTTATCAGATACTACATGGCGTAGTACCGAATTTTTAGCTTGGCTCTTTAATGATTCACCAGTAGCGAAAGATGTGGTTGTAAATGACCGCTGGGGAAAAGATACTAGAGAAAAAAATACAGGAGCTACTTACACGACTTCTGAATACGGTAGTGGAATGAATGCCGATGTAGTATGGGAAGAAAGCCAAGGTATTGGTCATTCTTATGGGTATAATAGAAATGAAAATATCAATGACTACAAGTCCTCTAAAGAATTACTTTTATTGCTGATTGACATTGTTTCACGTGGCGGAAATCTTTTATTAGATATCGGGCCTACGAGTGATGGACGTATTCCAGTAATTATGCAGGAACGTTTAACCGAAATGGGCGATTGGCTTAAAATAAATGGTGAGGCTATTTATGGCACAAAAGCAACCAAAAATCCTTACCAATGGAGCTCAGCTAACATTCCTAAAAAAGATGACAAAAGCTACATGGCAGGGTACAGTGCTGCAAAACTAGTAGAACCAAAAGCAGATGTAGCTCATGTGGAGTTGCTTTTCACCAAAAAAGAAAAAGACCTTTATGCTTTCTTACCAAAGTATCAACCAAAAGTTGTACTTAAAGAGTATAATGTCAAATCCAACACAAAAGTCTCTGTCTTAGGTTCATCAAAAGTTTTAAAAGCTAAAAATGTTGGAAAGAATTGTGAAGTGGATTTATCGGGATTCAAACCAGGAGAAATACCAGGTGAATTATTGGTTTTGAAGTTTGAAAATATGCTGTAATACTTGGAATTTTCTCGCTTGAAAAGGACTTGTAAACTGTTTATAAGTCCTTTAAGTTTTAATCCTAATTTCTCCACCTAGAATAATCAATTTTAAAAAGTCTTCGGTGCAAATGAAGGCGCAAATAAATATAAAATCCAATTGAAATTGCTACCCCAACACCTCCCATGATGTATAAAGCATTTTTGAGTCCCACGGCTTCGGCAATTGCTCCCGTTATCAGACTACCTATTGGGAATATACCCTGAAAAGACATCACGTAGTACGACATGATACGCGCTCTATACGATGACATCGAGTGTGTTTGTATGTAGGTATTAATACTGGAATTTTGCATCATCATAGCAAAGGAAACTGCTATTGTGAAGAAAATCGCTGATGGCAGGTAATGTGCATACGCTAATAGCAATAACGAAATTCCCATCATCAGTGCAGAAAACAAGACACGATAGCGTAAATTCTCTCCCGTTTTCAGGCTTGCCATACGTATAGCTCCTATCATTGCCCCTAGCCCTGCCGCAGATTCGAACCAGGAGAAGGTCGTTTCATCTCCATTAAATAAATCTCGAGCGACAGCTGGCAAGAGAGAAGTGTATGGAATCACAAACAAACTCGAAAAGGTCATTATTATAATTAAAGAAGCGATATGAGGAGACCTTTTGAGGTAATCAAAACCATCTCGAAGACCTTGCCACGTGGAACTACCTATTTGTTTCACAATAGCTTTCTCGGTGACTTTCATCAACGACAAAGTTGTTAATACAGGAATATAACTCAGAAAATTCATCAGAAAACAAACAAATTCACCATAATTACTTAGCAATATACCTCCAATAGCCGGACCAACCATCCTAGCGGCGTTGAAGACAGAAGAATTGAGCGCTATAGCATTCGGCAAATCTTTCCTATTATCAATCAAAGAAGAGAGTAATGCCTGCCTTCCTAAGACATCAAATGCATTGACAACACCTTGAACAAACCCCAATACACATAGCCAAGCGACAGTTTCCCAACCGAAATAAACGACTAAAGCCAACATTCCCGCTTGAATCATTAGTAATATTTGTGTCCATACCACTAGCTTGTACTTTGACCGTCCATCCACAAAAGAACCTATAAATGGCGAAAGAAATAGAGAAGGAGACAAGGAGACGAATGAAACAAATCCAAGCCAAAAAACAGAGTTTGTCAATTCATAAACAAGCCAACTGATGGCTATACGTTGCATCCATGTACCCAATAGCGACAATGACTGTCCTATCGTGTGCAATCTGAAATTTGGATAGCGCAACGATCTGAAAATTTCCATCTTAGCAAACTAGCTTTTAATCTGAATAAATACCTACCTTTGTAACAGCTAAAATTATAGATAGTTTTAAATTTATTAAAATACAACAAACCACAAATGAAGTTTTTTATCGACACAGCCAACTTGGCTCAAATCAAAGAAGCACAAGACTTAGGCGTATTAGACGGAGTAACTACTAATCCTAGCTTAATGGCTAAAGAAGGAATCTCTGGTGACGAAAACGTAATCAATCATTACAAAGCAATCTGCGAAATCGTAGATGGTGATGTAAGTGCTGAAGTGATTTCTACAGACTATGAAAACATGATCAAAGAAGGGGAAGCATTAGCTGCATTAGATTCAAAAATTGTAGTAAAAATCCCGATGATCAAAGACGGTGTTAAAGCAATCAAATATTTTAGCCAAAAAGGTATTAAGACAAACTGTACTTTAGTATTTTCTGCTGGACAAGCGTTGTTAGCAGCAAAAGCTGGAGCGACTTACGTGTCTCCTTTCGTAGGTCGTTTGGATGATATTTCAGTAGACGGTTTAGGTCTTATTGAAGAGATTCGTTTGATCTATGACAACTACGGTTTCTCTACTCAAATCTTAGCAGCATCTGTACGTCACAGCGCGCATTTATTAGGTTGTGCAAAGATTGGTGCAGACGTAATGACTGGTCCTTTATCAGTGATTACAGCATTGTTAAAACACCCATTAACAGATAGCGGACTTGCTCAATTTTTAGCGGATCACGCTAAAGCTGCAGGCAAATAATTAAGCTCAAAACACAGCATAAATAAGCCTCTCAGACAGCACGTTTGAGAGGCTTTATTATACCAGTATAAATTCGTAAATTTACTGCTATGAAAACAACAGAACACGAGGTACATAGTCACAATCATTCTACAGATTTTACGCTACTTTTAAAGTCAAATGGACTTAAAGTGACCAAGCCTCGCCTACGTGTTTTGGAAGTGATTTCTGACAAAAAGACAGCTATCACACAACCCGACTTAGAAAAGGTTTTCGGCTCAGAAATCGATCGAGTTACGCTTTATAGAATTCTTGCCTCTTTCGAAGAGAAAGGAATATTGCATAAGATATTCGACCTACAAGGCACCGCAACTTATGCAATCTGCTCGACCAAATGTTCTGCACATCATCACCACGATCAACATGTTCACTTCATCTGTTCAGTTTGCAACAGCGTATATTGTTTGGATGAAATTTCCGTTCCCAAAATAAATATCCCATCCAATTTCTCCTTACATGCTATTGCTATTAATGCAGTAGGAATTTGTGATTCTTGTCAAAATAGCTACGACTAATTAACAACACCTTCTAATTTCACTCATTTATTTTCCGCTATATTTTCCATGGCGGACAAACCGTTATTAATATATATTTTTACGATTCTACAACCTATATTACGTCAAAATTATTTTAGCAAATAATATTATAATAAACTTTTTTACAACACATTAAATAAGCTAAACAACATATATTATTAATATAATAAAATACTAAAATAGGAGAACAAAAAACAACATTAACGTAAAACACTCGAAAACAAACAACTACAATAATTAATTTTAGCAATTACAAAACATAACAAACTAATATTCTATATATTAAATAAGCTAAAATAAATTAAAAAATTATAATTGTATATTTTACAGTTTAACCAGACGTTTAAAAACATCTACAACTCTAAATCTGGCAATATTATTGTATATTAGTAATAGTATACGAACATGGAAAAGTTGTAGAACACTCCCTTCTACCCTACCCAGTACAATAGAATTAAATAAAGCAAATTACAAGACACTCATATGAAGAGTAAAAAAGAAAATCCATATAAAGAAGTATTGACACAACTGGTTATCGATGTATTTGAAAAGAATGACAACCAGCTCATGAACTATAAACAAGTTGCTGCAAAACTTAACATCACAGATACAGATTCGAAAATAACAATTGCAGATATATTGAGTGACGCATCAAAAAATGGTTACTTCCAACAACCCGAACGTGGTAAGTTCAAACTTCGTCAATTGAAAGTTTACATCACTGGAACTGTCGATATGACAGCCGACGGTTCTGCTTATATTGTACCCGAAGATGAGCTCGAAAATGACATCTTCGTTGCGCCCCGCAAACTTCGCCAAGCACTACATGGAGACACCGTAAAGGTGCACGTCTATGAACGCAAAAAAGGCAAAAAAAGAGAGGGTGAAATCATTGAGATTTTGAAGCGTGCGAAGACAGATTTCACAGGAACTATAGACATCTCGAAGAGCTACGCTTTCTTCCTTCCGGACGACAGAAAAATGCTACATGACATCTTCATTCCATTAGATAATTTGAATGGAGCGAAGGACGGAGAAAAGGTAGTAGTATCGATTGTTGAATGGCCAGAGAAAGCTAAAAATCCAATTGGAAAAGTTAAGAATGTACTCGGTAAAAAAGGTGAAAATAATACCGAGATGAACGCAATTCTTGCGGACTTTGGTTTTCCCCTTTCATTCCCAAAAGAAGTTGAAGAGGCTGCAGAAAATATATCAGATGAAATCAGTCAGGAAGAGATTTCACTACGTCGAGATTTTAGAAATGTGTTAACCTTTACGATTGATCCATTTGATGCAAAAGACTTCGATGATGCTATTTCATATAAAGTATTAGATAATGGAAATTACGAGATTGGCGTCCACATTGCTGATGTCTCTCACTACGTCACACCAGATTCTATTTTAGATAAAGAAGCGTTCCAACGAGCGACATCTGTATACTTGGTAGATCGTGTTATTCCAATGTTACCAGAGCGTCTTTCGAACAATTTATGTTCTCTAAGACCTAACGAGGATAAGCTTACGTTTTCTGCGGTTTTCGAGATGGATGATAAAGCTAACGTTATTGATCAATGGTTTGGTCGAACAGTTATTCACTCCGACCGTAGATTTACTTATGAGGAAGCACAGGAAATTATTGAGAACAAAGAAGGTGACCATGCTGACGCTATCTTGAAATTAAATGAACTTGCATACATCTTGCGAGAACGTAAATTTAAGAATGGTGCTATTAGCTTCGAAAGTGAAGAGGTAAAATTTCATTTGGATGAAAATGGAAAACCTCTAGGTGTATATACAAAAGTACGCAAAGATGCTCACAAGCTTATCGAAGATTTTATGCTCTTGGCTAATCGCAAAGTGGCTGAATATATCGGTAAACAAGGTAAAGGAAAAAATAAACTCGGCTTCATTTACAGATTCCATGATGTACCTAACACTGAAACTTTAACGACATTTTCGAACTTTGCTGCACGTTTTGGTTATAAATTAAATACTAAAACAGATAAAGAAGCTGCTAAATCTTTAAATGCTCTAATGACGAAAATTGAAGGTAGTAAGGAACAAAATCTTCTGACTTCATTAGCGATTCGCTCTATGGCGAAAGCTATCTATACTACGAAAGGGACATCGCACTACGGCTTAGCCTTTGATTATTACACACACTTTACCTCTCCTATCCGTCGATATCCGGATGTCATGGTGCATAGGTTGTTACAATTTTATCTAGATGGTGGCACTAAAATAAATATAGAGCACTATGAAAAGCTCGCTGAACATTCCTCACAAATGGAAAAGCGTGCAGCAGAAGCAGAACGCGCCTCTATAAAATACAAACAAGCTGAATTTTTACAAGACCAAGTGGGTGTAGAATATACAGGTATCGTGTCAGGTGTAACCGAATGGGGGATGTACGTAGAGATCCAAGAAAACAAATGTGAAGGTATGGTTCGTCTTCGTGATATTACAGATGACTTCTACACCTTAGATGAGAAAAATTACGCTATCATTGGTCAACGCAAGAAGAAAACTTATCAATTGGGTGATGAAGTACAAATAAAAGTGAAGAAAGTCGATTTGGAAAAAAGACAGATAGATTTTACGTTATTATCATAAAATATGAGAGACCGCCAATTTGTATTAGCGGTCTCTCATATTTTAGTTCCCTTGCCATTTAAATACCCGACCATTAAATCCAGATACTGAATCTGGTAGTGATTCTAATAATATATGACGATGCGAAGCAGGTTCAAAACCAATAATCTGAATATCTACTATTTTTTTCTGCCTTGGTAACTCCAATATAGCATAAGCTTTTGTAGCCTTAACTGGATGACCTAAGATTTCGCGAGGACCACCACCCAAACATCCGGCATGCAGAAGTGTCACTTGTTCTTTTGTAGCTGGATAATATGCGTGTTGATGGCCTGAAATATACATATCTACATTATTATCTTGCAAAAACGCCAAAGTTTCATCTGCATCATTTAACACTTCACCATTTTTATTTTTTGCAGCAACAATGGCATACAAAGGTAAATGCCCCAATACTATGCGCGCCCGTGATTTATTCGCAATAGAACTTGCCAATTGATTTTGCATCCACACTTTTACTTCTACAGGAATAGCAGATGATGAAGCATCCCAACTTATAAAAAACACATTATTCTTGATATATGAAAAATAGTAAGGAAAATGTGTATCATCAACATAGGTCAAATTAGCCTTTTCTTTATTGAGTTTCCAAAAAGAAGATGCTGCCGCTCTGTCCAAATGATAACTCGGCGAAGCGTCATGATTACCCATGGTAAACCCAAAAGGAACACCCAATATATTAATCGGTGTAAGTACTGACTGATCAAATGCTGACCACATAGAATCCAAACGCGATGCAGTCAATGAAGCTTTCTGCCCAGCTACCATATCTCCCCCACACAAGATAATATCTGGGTTGATATCTTTAACGCGTCTCACAACCTCATGCACCTCCTTGCTATAGGTCACCGACCCATAGCTGTCATTCAAATCCGAAATTAGAAGGATTTTAAGGTTTTTATTTTTAGATTCTGTCGGAGTACGATGTGTGATACAAGAAGTAAACAGCACACATAGTGTAAGAGAAGTAATTAAAGAAAGTGATAGATACATATTTCAAAGTTAGGAATAGAATCTCAGTAATAAAAAAGCTGGGTGCATGATATCTCATGTAGCCAGCTTTTTTTACTAAAAATCTATAACTTATTTAATGCCACTTCTCTCATCATTGCAGAAGCATCCATTGCTCCTGTCAATTTGTGAATTACCTCTCCTTTACCATTAATAAAAAACATCGAAGGATAAGCACGAACTTCTAGTTTTTTAGCCAATTCAATACCTTCACCTTTTTCCATGTCAATTTTTATATTTATAAAGTTTTCATCAAAATATGCTTTTAACACAGGATCTGTAAAGGTATTTTCATCCAACCATTTACATGGACCACACCATACGGTATAGCAGTCTAGGAAGACTAATTTGTTTTGCTTAGCAGCTAAGTCCAATGCTTCTTGATATGATACATTCAAAAAGTTTATAATTTCACCTTTTGGAGTTAATTCATTTTGTATACGTCCTACAGTATTTTGAAGAGTTGGAGATATCTCATGCAAATACTTGTCTATTAATCCAAGTGCTCTATCCGCTAAAACTCTATTTTCTTTAAAGTCTGTAAACATCATAATCATCAGAAACCTATCATTTTTAGCCAAATTTGGAAATTCATGTTCCATAACATTAAAAATTTTCTCCAAATCACGTGTGGCCTGAACTTCTGCAATATTAATCAAATGTTTTAGGCTCAAACTATCCGGTAAATTTGTTTTCTGAATTATTTTCAATAACTCTTGATAATCTTCAGCTACAAAGGTTCCTTTTTTGAAGTGAAATCCATTCGAATATGTTAAAAGTTCAAGTCTTAAAAATCTGCGTGTGATCGTATTATACTTATCAGCACCCATTGTATTCACAAAAGCATCTCTATTTCTTACTAGATATTGTGTTTTTATATCACGAAAGTTTGTAGCATATCGCTCAAATAAAAACAAATTTTCTACTGCTGACTTTTGCTCTTCAGGTAATGAGTTAAAATAATCATCTACGATTTTCATTCCTTTCTCTTCATCTCCAGATGATAAGACAGCAAATGCATAGTCGTGAATTAATTTTGCTGAACGTTCTCCATTTGCATAGCGCTCTGCTAAAGCTTCAGTACGGTACTGAGGATCAATACCCGTTACTATCTTTTCGACAAATAAAGGGGCTTTCATAGCGCCAGCAAATTTGTAAATCTCTTCATCCTTATCGTTTGTGATGACGAATGTAGGATATGCACTTACTTTGAATTTGCGTGCAAGAGCTATACCATCCTCTTTCTCAGCATCAACCTTTAAGTTAATGAAATTTGCGTTCATATACTTTCCAACATTTGGATCAGAAAAAACCTCCTTATCCATTGTTTTACAGGGTACACACCAAGTTGTATAGAAATCAATAAATACCTTCTTCTTTTCTTTCTTAGCTAATTCTAGAGCCTGTTGGTAATTCAATTCAGTTCTAAACTGCACACCACTTTGCGCAAAAACTGCTGTAGTGTAACTCATTAGGACTGCAATTGTAAAAATTAATAATCTCATATTTTATTTTCTAATGTGTACTATTTTTATAATCAATACTTTTCACTTTCACTAGACCTGTCCAATTCACATTAGCGTCTTCAGTCATTACTAAAGTGTTACGATCAGCTCCTATTGCATACTTTTTAATAGTACCCTTCTTAACATTATCATATGTTGCTACAAACAAATTATGACCAATTCCATTTTGGATATCGGTACAAATCATTGTAATTTCTTCTCCGAAATCGTTAACAAGATAATTTTTCTCTAGACCTGGATTGAAATCATACGCATACAATTTAGAACCTACAGAATAGAATAATAGAGGTCTATTCGATGCAAATGTATAATTAGATGCTTTATCAAAATCAACTGCTGATGATTGCACTCTATAATTTCCTCTTTTGGAAGGAGAAAATATTGAGCCATCCCCTACATAAAACATATATATGTTATATTGGTTATTCAAATCCTTCATGATAGCATAAGAATTACCATACGGCGCAGACAATTCCGTATTGTTTGTATTCTCCCCATATACAAAATCTCTACCTGTTGCACCTTGAATCCACGGAAATATATCTGTCTGAGCATCAGACATTGCTGTTAATGCTGGATCTGTTGGTACAGCTCTTAAAAATCGCTTACCCACTTTGTCATACACCACATAACGGGCTAAACTATATGCCTTTGGTGAATAAAAAAAGAATGGTTCAACTTCGAAAAGATTTGTTGACGCACTTCCAACTCTATTAATTGGATTAGCATAAAAGTCGCCATTAAAAAGATCAGCTGAAAATATATGCCCTGTATTTGTTATTACTAATCTTCTTGCAAAATTTTGATTACCGCCAGCGGCAAATACTCTTGGAGCCAATTCAACAGGATATATATCTAAAGGCATTTCAAAGGATGTAAAAAGAAGATTTTTGAATGTATTACCAGGGCTAGCTTCAAAAGTTTTGGTATTTACATAATACGAACCTTCTCCATTCATAATCCACATTTTTGCACGTTTTGGATCCGAGGTAGTCCCCGTATGAATAGCACGTAGTGGTTTTTTATACCTAGGCATTCCATTATCCTTTAACAAGTTTTTCATTATTACGGTGTCTGAAACTAGGAATGCTATCATATCCACCTCGGCATATCCATCTTCGTCTTCACCAGACACAAAGAATCCTCTTGTATTAGGTGTAGAAACGGTTAACGTTGTGTAGCTACTCCATTTTAAATCTGTTTCCTTATCATGAACCGTGTAATACACCGAATAAGTATCAGGTGTTAAATCAATAGGTAACTCTAAGTCACGATCTGTACTTACCAATGGACGCTTATTTCCTTCTGTAGCCTGCCCGATACGCCACTCATATGCATAACGATTTGGGTCATTAGTATCCATCGTAAACGTCAAGTGAGGCTTGATTCGCAATGTATCTACTTTGAAATACAAATTATAAGGACCACCCAAACTATCTATAGCAATCTCATTAACATCCATATAATCATAATTGCCCTGATCTTTAAAACATGAGCTTAATGAAAAAAAGCACAGTATAAAAACGAAAGTATATTTAATATTTTTCATTACAATTCTTAGTTAATTATTATCTGTATGGTACACCTTCTTTAGACGACCAAGAAACTCCAGAAAACCACATTAATCTTCCATCCTCTTCCAATATTGGTGTGCCTTGATCATACAAGTTGCGTAATAATCTGGCCATATATTCTCTAATTACTTCCCTCTTTGCGTTTGGCATCCGTGCTTCACTTGTAAAATCTTCATAAACAAGGTCAAAATGCTCACAAATTAATCTATATTTCTTCTCAGTAAACACACCCCACAAACCACCTTCTATTCCAGTAGTAGGGTTAGCTTGACCAATCCATCTCGATGGTCGAGATACAAAATCAGAGATTACTAGCTTATGAAAGTCCGCCTTAAAATCACCTTTGACAACTGTACTTTCCCATTGACCAGGCAATCTTTTCCATATAGGCAATCCAATTGTAAAATGCGAATTAGGAATAATTTGCAACATCATTTCCTTCTTTTCTTTTTGAATATTCTCGGTACGATAAAGCACTACGGGAACGAAGCCGTGATTTTCATTTGCTTTCACTACCAATTCGTCAGTCAGAATTTTATAATTTACATTTTCAATTGCTGATGTAGAATCAGACACAACATTCACTAAGAATGGGCGATCATAGTCTTTTAACTCCCCTGTAATCATCACTTTCAATCGTACAGTATCAACATTGCCTGCAATATTGATAAATTCAACAGGTGTAACAGGTTGATTTGCCCAAACTTTTTCATCTCCCCAATCTGGACCAAACTGAACTGAAAAATACAAACCTTCTTCACCCTCAAAAAGCATTGGATCATGCTTACAGTTTGTGAATAATAATATTACTAAACAACTAATAAGCTGTAATAAACTTTTCATTTTCATAGTTATTCAATTAATTTCTTTGACTTGTTTCACTTTCAGGTAATGGAAAAATATAATTATTTAGATCCATTGGCAAGGTACCTCCACGTTTAGGATCAGGAAGCTCCGTAAAAGCATTACGCTTAAAAAAGTAAAATAGTTGTCCCTCACCCATAAACTCCTTCATGTATTCCGATTCAATCGAGCGTTTGATATCATCTTCATTTTGATATTCTAACTCATGAATCCCCCTGTGTAATCTTAATTTATTTATGTAAGCAGATGCTTCACTAACATTTTGAGTACATTCGGCTGCGACAAGATACATTTCACTAATTCGAATCAAAGGAATCATGTAACGAAATGCATTAGAATTCCCCTGTTCATCGAATAAATCTTCAAATTTATTAAAATATAAAATTTCTGCTTGACTTACCGTCGTAGAAGACCACCAACCACGTCTATAATCATTCTGATTATCATACATATCTACAGACCTTCCCTCTGTTATACCTCCGGCGAAAGTCAAAATACCATTGACACTGAGTGAAGGGCTAAATGATGAATTAAATGAATTAACCCTTCCTTGGCTATAACATGCGAACAAAACTTCTTTAGAGAAAATTCTATCAGAAACAAAATTCGCAGCACTTGGTCTATATTCTTCTAGTGTCACAAAAGGAAAAAATTCATTTCCTGGTTTCTGACCTTCATCAATAACTGCTTTAGCACTTTCATAGGCTTTAACTTTATTGCCACCCCATAAATGTACTCTCGCTAATAATGCTTTAACTGCAAAATAATTTAGGCGGTATTGGCGATAATGAAAATCATTATGTTCAAATCCAGAAAAATTCCTTGGACCTTCTTTCACTACCGCGTCTGCATCACGAAGAAGTCCTTCAGCTTCCTTTAAATCTTTTACAATAAGTTCAATTATTGCTTCAGAACTTAGTAAAGGCTGGACAGAGCGATCTGAACTTGCAACATATGGTATACAAGGTAAATCTTTATTCACACTATAGATTGGACCATACATACGTAGTAAGTCAAAGTGTAACATTGCACGTATTGCAAGTGCTTCACCTCTTACCATTCCATAATATTCACCAACTAACACACCTTTGTGATCTTCAGTTCTATCCAAAATAGCATTTGCATTTGCAATCAATCTGTAGAAATTTGTCCAAATTGTATTCAAACGAGATTTGAAATTATCACTACTGTAATCGTAGCTGGAAAATGGAAGCATATTATGCTGGTCATCGCCCATATTATAATATTGTGCCATTACATCTAAAGTTCCCATTGTTAACTCTTTACCATACAATGAGGATGTCGCCAAATCGGAATAGATGCCATTTAAAGCTTTTAAATATCCTTCTTTGGATGAGAACAATACATTCTGTGTCAATCTATCCTTAGGTGGGACATCCACCCACTTATTACATGCCGCAAGTGATACTATCGCTGTAACTATTATAATATAATTTTTTACTATTTTCTTCATAACTAACATTTTAAAATCTAGCACCTAGAGAAAATGACACAGATCTTGCGAATGGGAAATTTATTCCACGCTCTTCTTTTACTGAAGATATTCTAAAGATTTGATTCATATAACCTCTCACATTCAATCCTGAAATTCCTAATTTGCTTAATCTAGCACTACGGAAATCATAACCAGCTGAAATTGATTCTGCGCTGAAAGTATTTTCATTCGCTACAAAACGACTTGAGATTGGTGTTTGATCTGTCAATGAAATACCTCTAAATTTCGCTATGTCTCCTGGTTTTTGCCAGCGGTCATATAATGCTCTGCGGTCTTGATTAGATTTAAGTGAATAAATAGAAATATTCTCAACTTTATTATACAATGCACTTTGCATGATTTGTCCACCGACTCTGTATCTGAAATTCATTGATAAATTAAACCCTTTGTAGAAAATAGTGGTACCTATTATCCCTTCTAGATCTGGTGTAGTATTACCAACTTTAACTTCATCCTTATAATCATGAACAAATGTCTGTGTTCCATCTTTTTTAATAAAGATTTCTCGTCCAGTAGCTGGGTCAATACCAGCTGATCTAACTGCCCACATATCTGAGGGACTACCGCCATCATAAAATCGTTGCAGAGAACGAGATCTACTTTCAGTATTGAATCTATCTAAAGCATTTCCAAAGTTTGCGAATTGCACTCTTGTGTTTCGGGCATTCGCATTAACTGTCCACATCAAATCATTTGACTTAATAATTTGATAATTTGATGATATTGTCAATCCACGAGTTTTTTGTGTACCAATATTCATTGGTACTGTAGCAGTACCTGTTGATGTAGGTACATCAACCTGGACTAACAATGGATCAGTCAATTTATTAAAGTAATCGAAATTAAGACGTAATCGGCGATCTAATATTTCTACATCAAGTCCTATATTTTTATCAATTGTTTTTTGCCAATCTAGATTTTGATTACCCCACGTACTAATCAATGCACTCAAGCCAAAAGGGTTAGGATTTTCTAGATTATACGTATAGATATTCATTGTCATACGTGCATCGAAATTCTGATTACCCGGGTTACCCATTGACGCACGAAGTTTCAAGTACGAAATGAATGGAACGCTTTTCATGAAATCTTCGTTATGAATGTTCCATCCAAGACCTGTAGCCCATGTCGAAGTAAATTGGTTTTCGACGCCAAATAAAGATGACCCGTCAGATCTAAAACTTGCATCAACTAAATATTTATTGTTAAAAACGTATCCTGAATTGAAATAATAACTTGCGGATCTTCTCTCATTTTCCGTATAACGCGGTTTTGTATTATTACCATAACCATTAGAAAATGCAGGATTTGGATACAAATCCTCCATAAACCCTTGAACACTAAAACCATTCGTAATCTGATTCGAATGATCCAAACGTATACCTGCAACTAAATTCACCAGATGCTTCTGACTAAATAATTTACCAAAAGTAGCAGTGACGTCACCATTATAACGTATACCATCTGTTAATGAAGAAGTATAAGAACCTCTATCAACAACTGGAGTGTTCTCATATTGACTATGTCTAGGACTTATAAATCGCTCTGCTTTACTTGACGTTTTACTCAATCCTAATCTTCCTCTTAGACGGAATGAAGGAATTAAACGCCAATCTAAATCGAGGTTATTTCCAAAATTGAAACTTGGACTTTTATCAAGATAATTTACAGTAGCGTCATACATTGGGTTGAAAACGTTGACTGTTCTATTGAAGTTCGAATTTTCCCATCTACCTTCTACAAAACTTTCTACAACTCGCAATACATCACCATATTCGTCATACTTTCTGAAGTAAGGGTTGGCAGAAGAATAATTAGAAAAACTTACTGGCTCCCTATTAGCAGTTACGTTATCAACTGTTAGATTATTTGAAAATGAGAAATTACCAGTTCTATATATCAATCTAAAATTACCATTAACTGCATCTCGCTCTGAACCCTTCATCACTCCAGGTGTTTTACCATAAGTCAATCCAATACCATAGCGCATCTTTTGATCACCACCATCGGCATATATATTATGACTCTGCGATAAAGCAACACGTAATGGTTCATTCATCCAATACGTATCAACTCCGCGGCGAGCCTCTGCCAATCTAGAGTAATATTTATCTCTATTATCAGATTCTAACAATATCTCACCATTTGCGTCTACAGCACCATAGTATCCTGAAAGCCTTTCAAACCTAAGCTTCTCTTCCGAGTTCATTAAATTATAATCAGATAAATCCGCAAAGTTTACAGAAGTATTTACATTATAGCTTACTTTAAAAGTCCCTGCTTCTGGACGTTTGGTTTCTACAACGATAACTCCATTTGCTGACTTCGAACCATAAATTGCTGTAGCTGCAGCATCCTTCAAAACAGTGATTGATTCTACACGATCCATATTCAAATCGCTAATTACTTGCAATGAAGTTTCATAACCATCTAAAATGAATAAAGGTTGATTTGGATCATTTTCAAATTCTTGATTCAATCCAATTACAGAAGTTTTACCACGAATACTTACATCAGCTAATGTATTAGGATCAGAACCAAACTCAATGTTATCTTCCAAAGCGAAAGCTGGATCTAATGTCCTTAAAGCTTGTAAGATATTTTGGTTATTAACCATTTTTAGTTCTTTAGCGGTATATGTTGCCGAAGAGCCAGTAAAACTTTCCCTTGTTCTATTGTATATACCTGTAATGACAGTTTCCTCTATTTCCGTTCCTTTCTCTTTCAAAAAAACTTGAATAGCCTTCTCGTCATTTACGATGACCTCTTGCTCCTGATAGCTAACATGCTTAAATAAGAGCGTAACTTTTCCTGTAGGAATATTCGCTGTAAATAATCCTGTAGCAGAGGTCTGACCGATTGCTGTAGAACTATTTTTAATGAATATGGTTACACCAGATGCAGGCAAACCATCTATTGTTAATGCCTTAATCTGTAAACTACGTTGTTGCTGTTCCGATACATTATTTTTTTTGGACAACACAATTGTCTTATCCTTTATGGCATAACTAATTCCATTAGGTGTAAAAACTTTGTCTAATGCATCCTGTAGATTTGTATTCTTTAAATTTTGATCAATGATTTTATTTTTATCAAAGATGTTATCTAGATGAACTATTGAGTAATTAGTTTGTTTTTTAATTTCATCAAGATATTGTTGAATAGTTATTCTATTCTTTTCAATATGGATTTTTTGCATTGGCATAGCCCATGAATTGCACGCTATTAATGCAGAGCAAATCCCCAATTTGTACTTCATTATGTAATTAATTGATTAGGTTATAAAAATTAATTTGATTTTAGGCTTAAGTAGATATTTTACCTCACTATTATCCTCCTTTCTTGTACTTCAAAAGTGTTACCCTCCGCTAAGGATAGGATGTCAAGTATAGTTTCTATGTCACTAAACTTCGATATACTACCTTTATATTTGACATTAGTATCTATATCGTCGAAAATAACATCCACATCATACCAATTTCCAATTTCAGTCATTATCTCTTTAATATTCTTATTTTCTAATGAGAAGAATCCCCTTTGCCAAGCTCCCACCTGTTCAGAATTGAAATTCTTAATTTTGAACTCTCCTTTTGAATTTACATCCAGCTCATCTCCTGGCTTAAGTTTCACTGAGAATTTTTCATTAGAAATCTGCACAGCCCCTTCGAATAAAGAAGTTTTTATGCCTCCATCTTTGATCTGGCGAACGTTAAATTTAGTACCTAAAACTTCTATTATAGTTTCACCCACTTTTACTTTAAATGGACGATTATAAACATCCTTTTGAACATCGAAATACACTTCTCCATCGACTGTCACAAATCGTTCAGTAGTCGAAAAATTGGAAGGAAAAGAGATATTTGAGTTTGCATTTAGGGTAACTCGTGTTTTATCCTCAAATTGAATAGTGAAATTTCCACCTTTTGGAGCAGATATAGTTTGGATTTCAAAAGAGTTTTTAGCAATTGGTTTAACAAAAATCTCATCCTCAGCGATACGCTCTACAACAATATCTCCAAAGCGCTGAACTGAATCATAATGCAAATCACTCAATACAACCAATTCACCTTTGGTTGTACGAAGTATACCTGTTGATTTACCAGGTACAATTCTATTTTCAACAACCACTTCATCAGTTGATATCTCTGTATTCGCATTATGATAGATATAAAATCCTATTGCTATGAATACAAGTAAAACACTAGCAACTCTTAAGATATATTGCAATCTTTTCCAAATAGATTTTATTGGAAAAACAGCATTTAAAACATTCTTCTCTAATCTCCTACGACTAATCTCATTCCATGATGAGGAGTCAATTTTATGGTGTATACTATCGAGCCAATTCTCCAATATCTCATGTTCCTCAGCGGACAATTTATTTTGGTTATATCGCTTTAATAGGTCGTCAAAATGGTCACTTTTCATATTTTAGTTGGCAGATCAATGCAATCTTTACTACCTTAGTAACGCAACTATCAATCAACACACATAACTAAAAACATTTTTTTCATTTATATGCCAAACAGTATCGTAGATATCAAAGATTCTGAAAAGACACAAATTCTGCATATAGATACAGAAGAAAAGTTCAAAGTAGTGTATAATAAATATACAGATATACTATACTCTTATATACACTCCAAAGTTGGAAATGAAAAAATTGCAGAAGATATACTGCAGGAGGTGTTTATTGATTTTTGGGAGAA
Source organism: Sphingobacterium composti (assembly GCF_009829075.1). Lineage (GTDB taxonomy): Bacteria > Bacteroidota > Bacteroidia > Sphingobacteriales > Sphingobacteriaceae > Sphingobacterium > Sphingobacterium composti. The sequence goes on from NZ_WUQZ01000002.1 coordinate 116,010, forward strand.
AAGAACTGAAATAAAAAGTTCTTTATATGGTTTTCTGTTGCAAATGTGCAAATACAAAATATTCAATTATTATAGATCCGAAAGAGTGCGTGGTGAATATATCCTACATCTGAGTAATTTCTTAACCGAAATCAACGAACGTACACCATATAAATATGTAGAAGCAAAAGATATTTTGCACCAAATAGAGTTGCTGATTAAAAATTTACCTCCGAAATGCAGAAAAGTATTCTACATGAATCGTTTTGAACAAAAAAGTATTGCGGAAATAGCAGACGAACTCAATATATCGAAAAGAACCGTAGAGAATTATATAACCACTTCATTAACATATATAAAAAAACATAATTCATCGCTGTACTTTATTATAGTGTTTTATTTGAACATTTATTAGATTTCCTAACAATACCTTATTACAATAACTAGAATAAATGCAGCATAAGTTATTTTTATTTCGTTAATTGATATAAAACAACTATATCATGCGACTAATCAAACTATTTACATTATTGCTAATTGTTATTACATTGTCAGCTTGCAAAAAATCGAAGGATATGCAAGAACAAAATCAGATTACCATTGATAACAAATTCTTAACCCAATCGTCATGGCAAATTGAGCTTTCTGATCGCAATCCAGAACTCAATCCCGAAGGGGCAATCTTTAATAGTTTTGGAAGATATGGTGGTAGTAGTTGTATCTTATTCCATAAGTTTACTTTTACTAAAAAAGGCAAATTAATAGAAATTCAAAACGCTCCGAACTGCTTTTATACAAAGTCACAAGAAGTATATTATTATATCTTGGATGAGAAGAATAATAAACTGATCATAAAAAAGTTCTTAGACAACTCTACAACACAAAAAATGGAAGATGTAGAATACAGTATTATAGTATTGAATTCGAATCAACTGAAATTATCCTATATTGATAAAGGTCAGTTACATGTACGTTCTTTCAAACCATATGAAAAATAACCGATTAAAGTTCAAACTTTTTCCACTCAACACTTTACAGTTACAGATATAATATTTATCTTTGCGGACTTAAAAAGATTTTTTAACAAAAATTAAAAACAAAAACAGGTAAATGCCTACTATTCAACAATTAGTTAGAAAAGGTAGAGTAGCTCTGGTTGATAAGAGTAAGTCACCAGCGTTGGACTCATGTCCACAGCGAAGAGGTGTATGTACACGTGTATATACTACTACCCCTAAAAAACCAAACTCAGCAATGCGTAAAGTAGCTCGTGTACGTTTAACAAACGGTAAAGAGGTTAACGCTTACATCCCTGGAGAAGGTCACAACTTACAAGAGCACTCGATCGTATTGATCCGTGGTGGTCGTGTGAAAGATTTACCAGGTGTACGTTACCACATCATCCGTGGTGCATTAGATACTTCAGGTGTAGCAGGTCGTAACCAACGTCGTTCTAAATACGGAACTAAGCGTCCTAAACCAGGACAAGCAGCTGCAGCTCCAGCAAAAGGTAAAAAGAAATAATTAAACGGAGGAAAGAAAAATGAGAAAATCAAAACCGAAAAAGAGAATCATTTTACCTGATCCAAAGTTTAATGACGTTCAGGTAACACGTTTTGTAAACAATATGATGTTAGACGGTAAAAAATCTATCGCTTACTCTATTTTTTACAATGCAGTAGAATTAGTAGAATCAAAAACACAAGAAAACGGTTTAGAGACTTGGAAAAAAGCTTTAAACAATGTTATGCCTGCTGTTGAGGTTAAATCACGTCGTGTAGGTGGTGCTAACTTCCAAGTTCCAATGGAAGTTCGTCCAGAGCGTAAAATCGCTTTAGGTATGAAATGGTTAATTTCATACGCTCGTAAACGTGGCGAAAAAACTATGTTCGAAAAATTAGCAGGAGAAATCATTTCAGCTTCTAAAGGTGAAGGTGCTGCTGTTAAGAAGAAAGAAGATACGCACAAAATGGCGGAAGCTAACAAAGCGTTCTCACACTTCAGATTCTAATTTTGAAAAATACGAATCAAATATGATTACACCGACTTTAGATAAACGATTATTTCTTTATCAAAGTCGGTGTACTTATTTAATTGCATTAAAAGAAATCGTCGAAAGACAAATTGCATAAAAACACAATGGCAAAAGATTTAAAATTAGTTAGAAATATCGGTATCGCTGCTCACATCGATGCTGGTAAAACTACAACTACAGAGCGTATTTTATTCTACTCTGGAGTAAACCATAAGTTGGGAGAAACTCACGAAGGTTCTGCAACTACTGACTGGATGGCGCAAGAGCAAGAGCGTGGTATCACGATCACTTCTGCTGCTGTAACAGTATTCTGGAACTACCGTGGTAACAAATACCAAGTAAACGTAATCGATACTCCTGGACACGTGGATTTCACGGTTGAGGTAAACCGTTCATTACGTGTATTAGACGGATTAGTATTCTTATTTTCAGCAGTTGACGGTGTTGAGCCTCAATCAGAGACTAACTGGAGATTAGCTGATGGATACAAAGTTCCTCGTATTGGTTTCGTAAACAAAATGGACCGTTCAGGTGCTGACTTCTTAAAAGTTGTTGGTCAAGTAAAATCAATGTTAGGTTCTAACGCTGTAGCTTTACAATTACCTATCGGTGCAGAAGATGGTTTCGAAGGTGTAGTTGACTTAATCAACAACCGTGGTATGGTTTGGAATGAAGCTGATAAAGGTATGACTTTTACAGAAGTTCCTATCCCTGCTGATATGGTTGACGAGGTAGCTGAATACCGTGAGAAATTATTAGAAGCTGTTGCTTCATATGATGAGTCTTTGATGGAGAAATTCTTCGAAGATCCTAACTCATTAACAGAGCGTGAAATCTTAAATGCATTACGTGCAGCTGTATTAGATAACGCTATCGTTCCTATGGTTTGTGGTTCATCTTTCAAAAACAAAGGTGTACAAACTATGCTTGACTTAGTAATGGAATTATTACCTTCTCCATTAGATATCGAAGCTGTAAAAGGTACTAACCCTAATACAGGTGAAGAAATCGAGCGTAAACCATCTGAGTCTGAGCCTTTCGCGGCATTAGGTTTCAAAATCGCAACTGACCCATTCGTAGGTCGTTTATGTTTCGTACGTGCTTATTCAGGTGTATTAGAGGCAGGTTCTTATGTATTGAACACTCGTTCAGGAAACAAAGAGCGTATCTCTCGTATCTTCCAAATGCACGCTAACAAACAAAACCCTATCGAAAGAATTGGTGCTGGTGATATCGGTGCAGTAGTTGGTTTCAAAGACATCAAAACTGGTGATACTTTGTGTGACGAAAAACACCCTATCGTTCTAGAATCAATGGTATTCCCTGAGCCAGTTATCGGTTTAGCTATCGAGCCTAAAACTCAAGCTGACGTTGATAAATTAGGTATTGGTTTAGGTAAATTAGCTGAAGAGGATCCTACATTCGTAGTTAAAACTGATGAAGATACTGGTCAAACAGTTATCTCTGGTATGGGCGAGCTTCATTTAGATATCTTGATCGACCGTTTGAAACGCGAATTCAAAGTTGAGGTAAACCAAGGTGCTCCTCAAGTAGCATACAAAGAGTCTATCACAGGTACTACAGAGCACCGTGAAGTATACAAAAAACAATCAGGTGGTCGTGGTAAATTCGCGGATATCAAAGTTGTTATCTCTCCTGCTGATGAGGATTGGGATGTTGCTAAAAACCCTCTTCAATTCGTTAATGAAATCGTTGGTGGTGCTATTCCAAGAGAATACATTCCTTCAGTTCAAAAAGGTTTTGAAACTTCAATGAAGAATGGTGTATTAGCTGGTTATCCATTGACTGGTATGAAAGTTCGTTTGATTGATGGTTCATTCCACGCAGTCGATTCAGATTCATTATCATTCGAATTAGCTGGTCGTATGGCTTACCGTGAAGCATTACCTAAATGTTCTCCAGTGTTATTAGAGCCTATCATGAAAGTGGAGGTATTGACACCAGAAGAAAACATGGGTGATGTAATGGGTGACTTAAACCGTCGTCGTGGTCAGATGCAAGGTCTAGATACACGTAATGGTGCGCAAGTAATCAAAGCTATCGTTCCTTTATCAGAAATGTTTGGTTATGTAACTCAATTACGTACTATCACTTCAGGTCGTGCAACTTCTACAATGGAGTTTGATCACTTTGCTGAAGCGCCGCGTAACGTAGCTGACGAAGTAATCGCTAAATCAAAAGGTAAAATCAAAGCTATCGAAGATTAATTTTAATCTCGATAATTAAAAATAAACCGATCTCCTATTGTGAATAGCTCTAATAGGAGGTCATTTTAAAAATAAATATAAAATGAGCCAAAGAATCAGAATCAAATTGAAATCTTACGATTACAATTTAGTTGACAAATCAGCTGAGAAAATCGTAAAAACAGTAAAACCTACAGGTGCAGTAGTTTCAGGTCCTATTCCTCTTCCTACTGAGAAAAAAATCTATACAGTTTTACGTTCACCACACGTTAACAAAAAAGCTCGTGAGCAATTCCAATTATGTTCTTACAAAAGACTTTTGGATATCTACTCATCAAATGCTAAAACTGTTGATGCATTGATGAAACTTGAATTACCTTCAGGTGTTGAAGTTGAAATCAAAGTGTGATAGATTTCAGTACTGAAAAAGAAAATCCTTCTCCCATAAAAGGAGAAGGATTTTTTGTTTGTCGCATAAATACCCTTTAATATAATCACATAAAAACTCCTTATAACTTTTAGGCTATAAGGAGTTATACTAACTGATATTTTTCAATTAGAATTTGAAAGTTAATCCAAATTGAGCTGCATCAAAGAAATTGTTAAATCTGTTGACATTAACACCGAATTCATTTACTGATTTAGCGCCATCAACATCTACTTTAGAAGTATTGTAACCAATTACATTACCGAAAGCAAAATTCAAAGCAACTTTATCTGTCAAGAAATAATTTGCTCCGATACCTGCATTTACACCAAATCTATTAGTTTTAGGGCTGTCAGTGGTGTTTCCTGCAACAGTTAATTCTGATTTTGAGTTATTATAATCAGCATTCAATTCTGCGTATGTTTTGAAACGAGAACCTAACTCTAAGAAATAATATCTACCAAATACACCAACACCAATATTGCTATTCGTAGATTTTCTGTCTGCACCATACTCGTCTTCTGTGCTTGTACCTACATTGAAATTGATACCAGCAGCAAACTTATCTGTAAAGAAGTAACCTACTTTTGGTGAAAAATTGAAATTTGAATTTTTAACTTCTGAATTCTCGTTATCTCTTGAATTGAAACCTAAATTTCCCTCCACAATAACATTTCCTTTGCCAAAACCCATTTCTTGTGCTTGTGAAGCTAATGCTAATCCTGCAACAGCAGTAAGTGTAAGTAATACTTTTTTCATATCTATCTTTATTAAATTACCTCACAAATATACAACTGACTTTTAAAAGAAAAAAGTCAATAAGTCAGATTATTGTCAATAAAATTAAAGAACGACATAAATAGTTAACCATGAGAAACATATATTACTTCAAACAATCTACTCACTAATCACATCCTTCTAATCCGCACGAAGGAGCATCTGTACCATTCTCAATTTGAATAGAAGTATTGCCAGTCTGCCATTCCGAATAGGCCTTTTGTAATGTTTGGAAGAATAATTCAACAGGCTGAGCTCCAGACACAGCATATTTGCGATCATAAACAAAGAAAGGTACGCCTTGCATACCTATTTGACGCGCTTCATGCATGTCCATTTTGACTTCATCATCCAATGAGCCTTCTGCAACAGCTTTTTCATAAACTTCAGCGTTCACTCCTACTTGCTTAGCAATATCTTTCAGCACTTCGATATCATCAATATTTTTACCTTCTGTAAAATAACTTTGAAACAACAGCTCTTCTACCGCATCCTGCTTACCAAACTGTTTAGCAAAATGTGTCAATACGTGTGCTCTAAAAGAATTAGCTACCACAGACTTATCAAAATTGAAAACCAAACCCTCTTCAGCAGCCATCTGTGTGACCTGTGCGTTTAAAGCTTTTGCCTGCTCCACCGGCATACCCTTATGTTGTGCTAAATAATCATTGATACTAATTGAAGTATCAGTCTGCATAGTTGGATTCAGCAGAAAACTCTTCCATTCTATTTCAATCTTATCTTTCAAGGGTGAATTTTCTAAAGACTTTTCAAATCTACGCTTTCCGATATAACAGAATGGGCACATTACATCGCTCCATATTTCTATTTTCATTTTTTTCATGTCAACATTTTATATTTAAAATTACTAAGCTATACAGAATCTATCGTCACAATAAAGTATAAATAAAAATCCCAATAACTTTGACAGTTATTGGGATTGGTAAACCTACTTTTGAAAGCTTATAACAACTTTTGAAAAAGTGATTTTAATTCTGGAGAACTTGGCCTAGCTGCTTTATACTGCATCAACTTCCCGTCAGGACCATATAATAGAAAGTGTGGAATTCCCGTAACATTCATCAATTTATCATAATTAGAATTTCCTAATTCCCATTGATGACCATGTAGATTAAGTTCGTTGACTTTATTTTTCCAAGCTGTTTTATTATCATCCAAAGAGATACTCAGGAAAACGATATTCTTGTCCGCAAATTCTTTTTCTAAAGCCTGCAAATAAGGTATCTCCTTGATACAAGGCACACACCACGAAGCCCATAAATCAATGTAAATGTACTTTCCTTTGAACTGAGAAATAGAAACTTCATTACCCGTTAAATCTTTAAACTTCACATCAGGAAAATCGCTACCTATTGTAGTATTTCGAATATTCTTGAGATCATTTAATATTCGATTACCCAAATGTGGATTATTAAGATCTTCTAACAGAGATTCTAATCTTTCCACATCTTTATCAAATACACTCAAATCGGTAATCCTATAGGAAGTAATAAAACGATTCAAATCACTATCCAAAACACGCGCAATCAATTGCTCATTACTAAACAGCTCTTTCAACTTATCCGATTTTATTTTTAATCTATTGAGAGGATCTCGTTCATTAATTATTAATCCATTGACATAATTATTCACATTCATAGCCCCATTATAAAAGGATAGAACAAATGGTGAATTGAAAACCGAAGGTATTGATTCCTCTACTTCCTTCGGTAATTTGCCATTTCGATTACTAGCATAAAATAAAGTCAAATAACTATTAAACGCCCAAATCTTGAGGTATTCCTTTATATCTGCATTTTTGACTGCATATTTTTTAATTAACTTGTCAGTCTCTGCAATATAAACATCTAGATTGGCGTCTGCAGCTGTGGAATTCATAAATGAATTTCTAATAGTGCTGTTTACAAATCCTGAAAAATCAATGAAAGCATTATTATCCGTTTTTTTATAGCCTGGAGCAACTTTTAAGTATTCTTCTTTTGAATAATTAATTTTGAAGTTCAACTTTTCTCCTGGCTTAACAAAAATCGGGAATGTAGCTCCCAATTGTTGATTTTTAGCGATTGGTGAAAATGTCACTTCATACCATGTAGGTTCACTCAATTCAAATTGGACATTAAACTCTCCATTTGAAGTAAGGGGATATTCATCCCCTTGTGTCCTATTGAACAGTTCAGTAATATGTATTAAATACTTATCATCTAAATTTATTATTCCTGAGATCTGTGTTTTTTTTGCAAATGAGATCGATGGAATTATCAATAAATTGAATAAAAGTATGCTTATATAGGCGTATGTAACTTTCATAAGGATTAATTAACTCGCTTTTTATAATATAGTTTTACAGGTTTATCGGAAATCCCTAAAAATGATGCTTTTAGGGTTCCTGTTTGAATATCATAAACCAATACTGAACCACTGTTTGATTGAGATGTAGAGTCATATACCGCTACAAACAGTTCATTCTCTTCTGGATCCTTTTCGATTGCAGTTATCACACCAGGTATATTAATAGTTACGAAAGGTGAAGTCGGCAAATTATCTGTTGTAAAAAACCATTGATATACACTTCTTCCGTCTGCATACAAGTATTTTACATACTTATCAACCACTAAGGGTTGATGATCCTTATGAATATTTGTTGATGTAGCAGACAATAGAGTTGTAGTCGCGTCAGCATATCTTCCATAGAAAGTAAACTCACTAGACAATACAGATCTATGTATATTTGATGGATTCTGTTTATCCTTTGTCAACACGTAGATATTGTTATTGGTTACTGCAAAAGTCAGCAAATCCTTTCCTACAAAATAATTCCCAGAATTGTATAGATAATATGAATTGTAGAAATTTAGTAACTGTGAAGCCTTCTTATTCCATAAAAAATAATTAGTCTGATAGCTTGCGATTATTACTTGACTTCTATTTTCAACAACAGTATCTAAAAGCAAATTAGGAGCTTTTAAAATTACATTTTCAAATGTTGAGATTTCGTATAAGTTGCCATCCTCAGAAATAACTAACCCAGTACGACCTGCATCATTTGGCACTAACAAATGCATAGGTTTAAGAGAATTATAGTTCGCATCTTGAATTGTCCTTTCTACGATAAATGTGCTATAATCCAATCCATAGATTTTACCTTCTTTATTTGATATATATACCATATTACCTCTTTGTATAATATCGGTAGGCATTTTACCAAAAGATAAGTCTGGGTTATTGAATGCTATCACATTCTTATGAACCGATGATGTTGACATTTCAGACAATTGCTGATTGGGCAATCTTCTGATAAAATTAAAATCACCCTCTCTTGATGAGTTTTCAGTCAAGATCATCAATCCCTCTTCATAAGGGGAGTTAATCTTCAATTTGAATCTATAGTAAGTACTACCATCTTCATTAGACACTTTCAGCCTAGACTCAAATAATCCTAGAGTATTCGGAGTATATTTTAATATACGTTCATTCGAAACTATCTCATTCTCAATATACCACTCGTACGTTAGGTTTAAATTTGGATTGGTTTGCGTCACTATTGGCTCTATTGTGAATTCTAAAAAATTATCATATTGAATAGTTTCATTTTCATCGAATGGTAATTCAACACTAATTTCTGATATTTGACGTGTGTCAACACTTGTTTCATCTTTATAACAAGAAGATAAACTTGCTATGATGAATAAAGCACATAATATAATATAGTTTTTCATACAGATTTCTTTAGTTAAATTCTAATAGCCCTTTGGTCTTGGTATGACTTCACCCAACTGTGGATTTTCTTCCATAAAGTATTTATACAATGGAATCAATACAAACTTTGTCAAAGTGTTATCAAAATCATAAGGCCATGATTCATTGATAACGGCTAAATCTTCCCCATGCACCGCTACAATAGCATTATATCTTGCTGGTTCAATGTTTTCTAGTTCTCTAAAAAATTCAATAAACTTAGCATACACTACTGGATTCCATCCTAATGTTCCTTTTGGTTGGCCTAATTTATCGGATGGCCAGCTAAATTCACCTCTCCAGTTCTTCCAATTAGGGCGATCGATGATATTATTAAAGTATACTACTACATCTTTAAAATTCTCGTTTACTGGTTCAAAATTTTCATTAGAGACTAATTTAATAGCAATTCGATACTCTTGATCACCAAGCTCATCTCTAATAATTTTGATAGGAACTAAGCCATTCAATGAATCCGCCATAATCACTAATGATTCAGGTATTGAGAAATGTTTTCCATGAACCGCAATTCCAGGCTCTGTAATTTGAATTTTAAATTCTCGATCTACATTGGACTTCATCCCCATCACCTTGACTGGTACTTCAATAGTATATTCTTTAATCTCTGCTTTAGTAACGCCAAAAGAGTATTTTATACTATCATTACTAAAGTATATACCAGGTTTTATATTATTATCTACTACGAATGTGTTCTCCTTACAAGAGTTCACCCCTATAATTAAAAATAGTAGAGATATGTGCATTAAAATATAATTCTTCATAATTCTAGTTATTAAATTCCTTTTCATCATTAGGAATAGGCCATACGTAAACTGTATTACTTGATGGTACAACGGTGTTGTCTGTCTTTACTATATCCTGGCTTAATCTTTTCATATTGAAGAATGTTTGTCCTTCACCAATGAATTCCTTATATCTTTCATTAGTAATTCTATCTAACGTTAAGTCAATTACAGGATTCTGACTCGCTAAACCCTGAAGACCTCGTGAATTCAAAACCATATCAAAATAACGAGTTGCTTCAGCTTTATCAGTAGTCAGTAAAGCCTCCGCCATGATGTAGTACATTTCTACTATACGTATTAGATTTATTCCGGTGATATAATTTGGATTTCTAGAATACGTATTTCCATCTACCTGATATTGATCAACTAACTTGATTAATCTGTCTTTGGCACCACTACCAGTAGTTCTTCTAAAAAATGCTGTAGTACGATAATCTACTCCAACTTGGCCTGTAGAGTATCCCGCTACTAATCCAGAACGCATATCATAGGAATAAAAAGATTCTGTATTAAGAAATCTTCTTCTGACGGTCTCGAAATATTCAGCATTAAATAAACCAAAAATTGCTTCTTTAGGGAACAAGACACCTCGGAATATTCCTGCATTAAATTCAGCCTGTTCTAGTAATGAAAATTTGTTCGCATCGATTACCTCTTTTGCATATTTAGCAGCATTTGTCATATCTCCTTTATAGTGATATACCCTTGCCAATGTTGCCTTCACCGCATATAGATTGAAATGAATTTCGCGATCTTTTATAAAATTATAATTTGGATTTACTTTTGGACTTGTAAATAAACTTTGATCATCAGATAACAATTGTTCTGCTTCTTTCAAATCAGTAATTATAAAATCATATACTTCCGAGGCTTTGCTAAATGGCGTAGCCTTCATAGAGAATGTTTTCGAGTATGGAATTCCATCAGCATTGGGATTATTTTGAATATTCTCCGCAAATAAACGCAATAAGTCAAAATGCATGAATGCACGTAAACCTAAAGCCTCACCCTTATATAAATTATAATATCTAAAAGATCCATCGTTATAATTTTCTAAATTTATTAGGATATTATTAACATTTGCAATATTAGTGTACATACTGCTCCAGACACTATTTATTACACTCTCGACATTAGAATTAGTATAATTATATGCGAGAGCATTAGTGACAAAATCATTACCCGAACTAACAAAATATTGAGCAGATAAGTCAATGAAATTATGTGATAATTGCGCTCCGTAGAGTGAGGCAGATGCTAGACTAGCATATACTCCATACATTGCGTTCTCAAAACCTGTTGCATTTACTAGTAATTTTTCTGCTGGCAACTCACCTTTGGGTCTGATATCCAAAAAGTCATCACATGATGATACTAGCCCTAATGAGCACAATGCCAACATAGACATTGATTTAGTGATATATTTCTTAATTGTATACTTTTTCATGTTATTAGCGTATTAAAATAGAATGTTAATATTAAAATCAACTCCACGGCTATATAAATATGAAGTTCCGCGCTCCATTCTTACTGTCGATAATCTGAATACATCATTCATACTCATACCAAAAGCTATCTTATTTGCTCCTATTTTCTTAGCCAAATTACTATCGAAATCATAAGCAAAATTCAGTCGATCTAGCGAAAGTGTGTTATCTTTTTCTACAAAACGAGTGGTGTGTCTAGGTGCTGTTTGATCTTTAATATCACGATAATCGGCTATATCCCCTGGCGTTTTCCAACGATCAAAAAACACTCGTTCATCAGCATTATACATTGGATTTACTCCTTCTACTTTTGTCGAACGTGTAACATTGTATACATAGCCCCCGTTACGTACCCCAAAATAAGCTGCCATAGAGAAATTATTATATCTCACAGTTGTAAATACATTTCCAGAAATTTTTGGCAACTGATCTCCTACAACTATTTTATCTGCAGGATCATACACAAATGTTCTATCACCATTTCGCTTAATAAAAATTTCTTGACCAGTAGCTGGATCAATTCCTCCTGATTGAACAACTTTTAAAGCAGTAGTGGATTGCCCCTCTTCAAATTGAGGTAATGGTGAAGTTGATGAAACACTATTATTGATATCATTTTGACGCTGTAGAGCTGATGAAATTTTGACAATCTTATTTGCATTATGAGAAAGAATAGTTCCTATTTGCCAAGACCATTTTTGATTTTTAATGGCAAAAGCATCCATACGTACTTCTACCCCTTTGTTTTCCATCTCACCTAAGTTATCTTTACCTGTAGACATACCTGTAGACGGAGCCAATGAACGATCAACTAACAAATCTGTTGTTTTGCGCAAATAGAAATCAGCTACAACATTAAATCTTCTGTTGAATAAACTAACATCAGTTCCAATATTGTAATTCATAGTTCTTTCCCATTTCAAATCAGAATTTCCGATTGCAATTGGTACAGCACCTATACCGTTTAGATAAAACAAATTTTGACCATAACGGTATGTAGTTAAAGCTTGATATGAATTGAAACTTACTTTGCCCGTGAATCCCATACTTCCACGAAGTTTTAACAAATCAAAAACTTCTTTATTAACAAAAGATTCATTGTGTAAATTCCAGCCAATACCGGATGACCAAAAATGACCATAGCGGTTATTAGCTCCAAATTTTGATGAACCAGAAATTTGATAAACTCCATCTAAATAATATCTATTATCATAGCTATAATTTAAATTTAAGAATCCTCCGACATCAGCATTCAAGTCTTGAGATCCTGTAGGTCTTTCGCCTGTTGGATACGTCGCAGCAAAGTTAATGAAGTCCATATCCTCCGCGTAAAAACCAATTCCTCGAAATGCTGCAGTCCTTAGATCCATTCTGGTGACAGTACCACCGACGTTAGACATTAGCAGATGTTTATCTTTCAATGTCTTGTTGTAAGACAAAACAACATTACCTGAATAGGTCAAACCTTCGAGATTACTTTTTGAATATGAACCTCTTCTTGTTAAATCTGTCTCAAATCTATAGGCACCTGATAGTGGCGATGTGTAATTGTCCGCATTATCTTGATTCAATGAAATATTCCAATGCGTAGTCAATCTAAAATTGTTATTAATATTCCATCTGGCATCAAAATCATTACTGATTAGCTGTGATTTATTTGTATTAAATGAGCCTAAAGTAGCTTCATAAAGTGGATTATTCATATTCCACGACAATACGGTTCTTAATTCTCCAAATTCATCATATAAACGATCATATGGATTTAATTGTGTGTATTGTGAAAAAGCACCATATGGGCTTGCCTTACTCTCCGTTCTATTTAATGTTGTACGATTATTAAATGAGAACCCTTGCGGTGTATAATATTCTAGAACAAAACCTAATCCAAATCTACGACGATAATCACCTTTCATCACCCCTTTAACATCAGCGTATCTTCCATTTATCTCATATCTAGTATTATTTGAACCACCGAATAATCTGACTGAATGATCATGGGTAGATCCTATTCTTGAAGGAATAGACATCCAATCAGTGTTTACTCCACGTTGAATCTCTTTGTACTTTTCATTGTAAAGTGAATCCAATGAATATTGCTCACTAATGTTAGATGACTCATATAATCCCCCCAGTCGTTCAAATTCTAGTTTTTGAGTAGGATTCAAAAGATTGTAATCTCTAAAATCTGGGAATTGAAGACTTGAAATTAGATTATATGCAACACGCATTTTGCCTTCTTGGATTTTCTTTCTTTCAATTACTATAACGCCATTCGCAGCTTTAGCTCCGTATAATGCAGCTGCTGAGGCATCTTTAAGTATCGTAATTGATTGAATTTCGTTAATATCCATATCGTATAAATCTTGGATTGTAACGATAGTACCGTCTCTAACTATTAAAGGAAGATTCACAGACTGATCGGCATTTGAAAAAGAAGTGACACCACGAATCAAAATATCTGGAACTCTATTTGGATTTGAACCAGCAGAATTATTCTCTAGTTGAACAAGACCTGGAGTAAGCATAGTTAATGCTTCAATTACACTTGTCGGAGCAATTGCTTTCAACTGTTCTCCTGTAAATGATTGAGAGGCTCCAGTAAAAGATTCTTTACTTTTATTAAATAACCCCGTAACAACTACATCCTCAATATTTGTTTCAACAGCTTTTAGTTTGATATCAATAAAATTATAATTTGGCAAATTAACCGTTCTAGGTTCCATACCTATATATGAAACCAAAAGTTTGTTATCACCTTCTTTGATATCTAACTGGAATACACCTTTTTCGTCAGTCATTACGGTGGCACCACTAGGCAATATTTGTACAGTTGCGCCAACTATATATTTCCCAGTTGCGTCATCAGTTACTCTTCCGCCAATAATAGATTGTTGAACTGAGTTCGAAAAATTATTCTGATGAACTATATTAAACTTTGATTGTACAACAATTGATTTCCCTTCAATTTTGTAATCCAAAGGTAACTGTCCGAAAACCTCATCTAAAACATTTCGAATAGGTTGATTCTTCGTGTTGATAGTGATACTTTTTGATTTTTTTAAAAGATCAGCATTTAAAAAAAAGTTATAGCCGCTTTGCTTTCTAATTTCCTTTAGGATTTGTTCTAATGATCCCTCCTTCACAGACAAAGTAATCTGTTGAGCTGCGCTCAGATTAGGCGTCATCAAACAAGTCATAGAAAGAATAAGAGCCGCTAATTTGCTCTTTCTCTTTAGTTTGTGTTTCATACCCTCCCCTAAGATTCGGCTATCAGAAACAATACAACTCCCCTTTAGAAATTCTTTTGGATTGTTTTTACTCATGTTAACTGGTTAGATTTTATTTACGTTTTACTTTTTTAATACTCCATGCTTAGTGACAAACATTTATTTTTTCCACTTATTCGTTTATTTTTTACTTTCCATATTAATCTATTATTAGTCTATTCACATTTCCATTTGAAACCAATTTAAATTTGATATCGCTTGTTAACTGTATTAGAGCCAAAACATCTGAAAGTGGTACATTACGATTCAATTCTCCATAAAACTTTGTATCAGGATATTTGTCAATATCAATCTTAATATCATACCATCGCTCCAGTTCCTGCATGATTTCTTTAAATGACGCATTTCGAAATATAAACAAGTCATTCTTCCATGCTGTAACCAATTCTACATCTGCATTTCTCAGCATTATATTCTGATTCGTAGAACTTATAACACCTTGCTGCCCTGGCTTCAACACCTTAGATTGCCCTACATTGTTAATTAACTGAACAGACCCCTCAACTAATGTGGTACGTTCATCTACAACATTGCCATAAGAAGACACATTAAAGTGAGTGCCTAATACCTTTATAACCTGATTGGAGGTCTTTACCTCAAAAGGAACACGTATTTGCACACCATTTTCTTGTACGAATAGCGGAGCAACCTCAAAAAAAGCTTCTCCTTCTAATTCAAGTTCTCTTTTATCCTTCGCAAAACGTGAAGGATACTTTAAGGTAGTAGCAGCATTCAACCACACTTTAGTTCCATCGCTTAATTCTACCTTATATTTTTTCCCTCTTGGGATTTGAATAGTTAGTGTGATGATTTCAGTTTGGCTCTCATGAACATTCGTTCCATCATCATATTGTATACCATTATCACCAATTGTAAGCCCATCCTTTTGATCATCTAGATAAATAACCTCTCCATTCTCTAATATTATTTTTGGAGCTTCATTATTTGGCAATACATTCTCTAATGCAATTTCATAAGATAGCGTAACGCTTTCCTTTCCATAATAATATAAGCCTACTGAAGCTATAAGTATAGCAACAGCTGCAGACAACCAATAACGTAACCGTCGAATCTGCGATTTAGGTCTTATAGAATTATATAATTTATTAATTTCTGTATCACTCCAATTATTAGAAGATTCAGAACTCGATAAATTCTCAAACCAATCATCAATCACTTTGCGCTCAGCTTCTGTAGCCGTATTATTCTTGTATTTTTCTAATAGTTTATTAAATAATTCTGATTTCAAAATTCAATCATTTAAGTACCACTTTACCCATATATCGCACAAGTGATACCACACACATAGTCCTTTTACATTTTTATTTAAAAAAATTCATTAAGTTTGCCAGCATTTAAGGAATAACATTCAAACTTTGTGAAATTCCCAATGAAAAAGGAAGATTTTGACTTATTAGAAGAGATTGGCCAAGGGAGTGAACAGGCGTTTGAAATATTATATAAAACGTATGCAAATATATTGTTGCACTATGTTTCTCATATTATTAAGGACAAGGAAATAACAGAGAATATTGTGCAGGATATTTTCATTTCTCTCTGGAGCAGACGTGAAAATTTAGAAATCAAAGGCGATTTGATCGCTTATCTGAAATCTGCAGCTAAAAATAAAATTATAAGTTATATTCGATCAGAAAACCTTCGAAAAAAATATATTGAGCATTTCAACATATTCATCTCGCAATATCAATTCGATTCGATAGACAATAGTATTAATGTACAGGATTTGCAGTCTTTAATTAAAGATGGAATTAAGACACTTCCACCAAAATGTGCTGAAGTATTTTATAAAAGTCGATTTGAGCACAAATCATTAGACGAAATTGCCGAGGAAATGAATATTTCAAAACGAACTGTAGAAAATTATATTACTCAAGCGTTGAAAAATTTAAGACTAATTCTTAAAGAATATAAATGGCTAATACCATTGATTTTTTCCGGAGGAAAGAACATCATATAAGAAAAAAGCCTTCTCTCTAGAGAAGGCTCCATATTCCAAATAATCTAATTAAAATTGAAAACCAATACCAACAGATAATACTCTATTTTTCACACTAAAACCCTCAACTTCTTTAGCCATATTTGCAAGTCCTAATCCATATCCAGCATTAATCAAAAATCCATTTGCTAATTTATACCCACCTAGAAAATTTAGACCAGCATCAAAAGCATTTAAACCCGAATCATCAAAACTACCACTTTCGCTTGCTCCATCTTCACTAAACTTTGCAGATAATCCATAAGCAGCATAAGGTCCTGCTCCCAAAAACACATTGCCTGAACCAGCAGGTATATAATACACAAAATTAACAGGCACTTCCAAATACATTAATGACATTTTACTATCATCTTGTACTTCTTCTTCACCCGAGCCAAATGTGGCTCCCTTGGAGCCTTTTCCTTGTAATGACAAACCTGGTTGAATGGATAAATTATGTGCAATATTTACATCAGCATAACCTGTAATATAAAAATTTGTCGATGCTTTACCATTTATAGATCCTCCATTATCTCCCGTTATACTAATCTTGGGAAAGTTAACACCCGCTTTAAGACCATAAGAAGTCTGTGCATACGAAGCTGAAGCAAATCCTAATGCCGCAGCCAATAAAAGTAAATTTCTTTTCATGTTTTATTTAAATAAGTTTCACTAAAATAAAATTAATATAATTAAAATAAAAATAATTACAAGTATTATTTCTTTGACATGGGGTTTACATTGATTTATATACATTTTAATAATTTTGAATATGGAAAATTTACAAGGAAAATATGCGCTAATTACTGGCGGTGGACGTGGTTTAGGAAAAGCAACTGCCATTGCCTTTGCTCAAGAAGGAATACATGTAGCCATTACTGGAAGGAACGAGTCTAATCTAATTGAGACCGTCAATGAATTGAAATCTTTAGGTGTAAAAGCCACTTATAAAGTTTTCGATATTACGGATTACAATGCTGTAGAAGAAGCTATTCAAGAATTAAATAATAATTTCGGAATCTTTGATATTCTGGTCAATAATGCTGGTATAGCCTCATTTGGCTCGTTGATAGATATGGATGTAAAAACTTGGACAGACATTATCAACACTAATTTATTGGGAACATATTATGTTACTAAAGCAATTTTACCTCAGTTGATTGAAAAAAATCAAGGTGACATCATCAATGTTTCGTCTACCGCTGGATTGAATGGAGTGGCAACAACATCTGCGTATAGCGCCTCTAAGTTTGGGGTTATTGGGCTTTCGGACTCATTAATGCGTGAAGTTCGTAAGAATAATATCCGTGTATGTACGTTAATGCCATCGACTATTGCATCAGATATGTCAAAAGATTTGAAATTAACTGACGGAAATCCAGATAAAGTATTACAGCCGGAAGATTTCGCTGAATTAATCGTTGCTAATTTGAAATTGCCACGCAGAGCAATGTTAAAATCAGCTTCACTTTGGTCCACAAATCCATAAACAAAAAAGGGCTTCAACATTCTGAAGCCCCTTACACACACACTATTAAATTATATTTTACTTTTTACGCAACGAATAGGATTAGATCTTTTGGCATGACTTGATCCTGACTCATTTTCTTTAAAATAACCACTTTCAAACTGATAAGTATAACCCAATTTGTTATCTCTTCCTGTATGCCAATATGAACCAATACTAGTTAGACCTTGGTCTCTACCTGAATTATACATTCCTGCATAAGGCAGAAACAAATACTTATCCTGATCACTTACTGAGGGTTGATCTTTTGTTCCAAAGTACATCCCATTTATTTTACTGCCATTTGGCGTCGTGTACTTGCCATCTTTATATTTGTGGGTATTATTCCATTTCATATCGAAAACAGCATAGTCTCTTAAGCTTTTAATCTCTGCGGGAGTAGGAACTCTCCATCCATCACCTATTTGACTGCATATATCAGTAACAGTTTCACCTAAAAGGACATCTACATCATTATGGCCTGGCTGATCTTTCATTGGGACTTTATAATAGCCCGTTTTAGATGCATTCTTATACCAATAATCACCATACTCGCCCTGATTATCAGCATGCGTATACTTATATCCATCATTTTGCTTGAGCGCAATAAGGTTGCCTCTTCCCCAAATTAGATTTCCAATAATAAATTCCTCATCTTCTGGCTTTCCTTTTTTTACTTTAATCTCTATATCATAGTATATCCCTGGCTGAAAATTAAAGTGTATTAAGGTGAGATTAGTTTTTTCAACGTTGTTTATTTTCAGAACATCAACACTCAAAGTCTGTACATCAGTACCATTGGTATATATTAATTGTTCCGGTGAGGAGACAATATTTCTATTGTAAGGCGGCTGAAATCCTATCAAATCTACTGTCACTAAACTTGACCTAAAGATTCGCTCCAACGAATTATCAGCAGTTTGGTTAAATTTAAAATTCACTGAATTATAGACATTTGAAATTTTAAATTTTCCAACATGTGCAATACTTCCGGCGTCAGTACTATTAATTGTAGTTGCTATCTTAGTAAATACATGTTTAAGAACGAACTCTAAATTATTTGTTCCACCACTAAGTTTGACATTTAGTTTAGTAGAATACATAAGATCTTTAATCCCATTTAGTTGAATCACTACATTTTCTAATGATGTACCAACCGCTAAATTTAATGCTGACAGCTGTTGAGTTTCTCCATAAGAATAAGTAATAAAACTATAATGCTGTCCCAAAGGTAGCTTAATATCGGTAGCACCAGCATGACCACTTAAAAAATCCCTACTCAAAATGAACTTATTTGAGGAATCGAAAATTAAAAGCCTTACTTGTACACCCTCGGATAATCGTTCTTTTTTATTTGGCTTCGGATTTATTGTTGTTCCAATTTTTTCTATATTTTTTTGGTTTGCCTTGATATTTACCGATAATATTAAATCATCTTCCCAAGGAATTTGAAATTCACGATTATCCTTCGTAGTTTGAAAATTGAAAGATGACGTTGCAAGAGTATTAGGAATTGTATTATATTCTACATCTAAAACTTTGACATTTAACGTAGCAATATTAGCAAAGCTATTTACCTCCTTTGTACAAGAGATCAAAATTATAGCAACAACGGAAAGCAATATATAATTAAGTAATCTATTCATCACAATTATAAATTACCACTCCAATTCTTTGGTTAAATCAGTTCTCTCCCACTCAGATTCGAAGAAACCAGATTCTGTTTCATAACGAATTTCTGCCACTGAACCAGCGGCAATCGAATATTCAATCGCAACATCATATACTGTAATAATAGGTCGAATATATTTTTTCTTTTCAATCATTTGAATGAATAGTTTAGGTCTTGCATATTAGATCGACATATGATAGCATGAATCGATCAATAGATTTTATGATTTAGGTAGATAATGTCATCATCACGACGACAATCAAATTTTATTAATTAATATTTCAAATTAGTATTATAAGTATATTGAAGCTCGCAAAATTATAAGTTTAGACTTCATCTCAAAGGTCAAAACGAATAATTAAATGGTAGATTCTGATAAATTAGCTTTTAACTGTTTTTTTCTAAAGGCATCAGGTGTCGTTCCAGCACTTTTTTTGAAAAACTTCGTGAAATTTGTAGGATCAGTGAATCCCAATGTATAGGCTATTTCCTGCACCCTATTTCTTGAAACAAATAATAAACGTTGCGCCTCTAACATTAACACTTCTTGTATTATATCTTTAGGTGATTTTTGGAACGCGACTCTTGTTGCCTTTTGCAAAGTGCTTTTCGATACATTTAATTCTTTGCAGAAATATTCAACATTATTTTTTACAGAAATATTCTTCTGAACCAAATTCTTATATTTGATAGCCAATTTACGATCACCGCTTAACAATTCACCCGATTCTAACGTATTTTTTTCGAATTTCAATGTCTGCAACAATACAGAAATTAGATGTTGGCGAATAATAGTAAAGCGTTCACCAGAGATATCTTCCGCATCCATCTTTAATAGTCCTATCAAATTCTTAACAATTTTTTGCTTTTTATCTGAAAGTGACATATGCATCGTTTGAGATAATCTATTCAAAAGATTCATATTGAATTTAAAACATTCCGCATTGGAATAACTATTAAAAAAAGTATCCGAAAACGAAATCAAATATCCCTCTACAGTATCCGGAGAAGCACATTGAAAGATTTGGCCAGGACTTATGAACATCACATCCCCAACATGTACATCCATACTTTTGAAATCAATATCAAATTTTGATTGCCCTGATGTAATGATCAAAATTGAGTAACAATTAACCTTGTAAGTAATACCAAAGTAATAATCTACCTCTTCTCTAAACTTACTGAAAGTCATGATCTTAAAATTTTGCCTTAAATCTCCCAGCAAAGTTCGCGACTTAAAAATAACCTCACTCATAAGTTGTACTAATTTTTTAAAAAAATTACAAGAGACATTTGGCTTTAGGTTTTCCAAAAAATCGACTTGTTTTTCATAGACAACGCAATAATATTGTTATAAAGAAAATGAACAAAGGCTTTAACTGAACAAACTTTATCTTGTAGCAATCCAGCTACAAACTAATATCAAACTTAACGTTAAACTAAAAAAACACAAGAAAGGGTTAAGTCCAAATTATTATCTATCAATACAAATCTGTTGAATTTTAGAAAATAGTTTATGTTTTTCAATATATGATTTTAAAACCTAAGAGTATAAGGTTCCAATAAGTATTAAGTCAATTAAGTTTATAAATTGAAAAAATAAATAACTTGTATTACAACAAGTTATTCCACGACTTTATCAATTTTATTAAGTTTCTTGGGTTTTCTTTAAAAATTCAACTACGTTTGGATGATTTATTTTTCATATCTTAAATTTATTTTTTAGCGGGTTACTATTTGGATTTTAGGGTATTAATAAGTGAGTAAGATAAAGCACATATTATCAACTGATATTTCAGACACTGAAATCATCCAAGGCATTGCTCAAGGAGACAATCGGTATATCAATAAGATATACAAAGTATTTTATCCTTCAATAGCCCACATGATCATCAGTAATAACGGAACAGATGATGAAGCCAAAGATATCTTTCAGGAGGCTGTAATGGTATTGTATGATAAAATTACTCAACAAAAATTTGAGTTAAACAGTAAGCTCAGTACATTTTTGTATGCGGTATCTCGCCGATTGTGGTTAAAGCAATTAGCGCGAAAAGGTCACTCTCGCAATACATCTGATATATCGGATTTTGAAGATATATTGCATGTTGAAGAGGATATTCAACAACATCAAGAGATCGAAAACAAATTTGATCAAATGAATGAAGCAATGAATCAATTAGGAGAACCTTGCCAAACACTTTTGAAAGACTTCTATATCAAAAATTTATCAATGCGAGATATCACTGATAAATTTGGATATACGAATAGTGATAACGCAAAGACACAAAAATATAAATGCTTACAACGTCTCAAAAAGATATTTTTCACGATTAAAATTAAGGAGTAACCATGCAAATGCAGCGGCATAATTTCATAGAATGGGCAGACCAATATTTAAGAGGTGAACTTAAGCCAGTAGATGCTGAAGAATTTGAAGATTTTTGTCAATCTAATGCTGAATATGCGCAAACTTTCGAAGAACACAAAAGTTTCTTACATACATTTAAAATCACTGAAGAAAGAAACCTCTTTAAAGCTGCTTTGATGGAAGAATCTAATAAGGTTGGTTCAATAAACAATCAAAAAGATTTTGGCACTAAAGTGGTTTCATTTTGGAGCAAATTACAAATCAACACAGGTGTAGCTGCTGCCGTAGCATTTATTTCTGTTTTTAGTACGCTTTGGTTGACAGGTTATTTCACAGATGTGAAAAAAGCTACTTCTGATTATAGCGCATTACGTCGTGAAATGAATTCTGTAAAACGAAATGTAAGTGCACAAAATAAGGTTATTCAAAATATTAATAAGAACGACAATTCTCCAAAAGAAACACCTACACATTTTGGTGCTACTGGTTTCTTATTGACTAAGGATGGTTACGTTGTAACGAACTACCATGTTGTGAATGGTGCCGACTCTATTCAGTTGCAAAATCAGAAAGGTGAAGCCTTTCGTGCAGAAATTATCCATTCAGATTCGGAGAAAGATCTTGCAATCTTACGCATCACGGATTCCACTTTTAAAACTGCAAAATCAGTTCCTTATACATTCAAGAAACAACTAGCTGATGTCGGTGAAGATATTTATACTATTGGTTTCCCTCGCGACGAGGCTGTATACGGTCAAGGATATTTGAGTTCTAACACGGGATATTCAGGAGACACAATTGCTTATCAAATTTCTATTCCAGTAAACCCTGGTAATAGTGGAGGACCAGTTTTGGATGCTCAAGGTAATATTGTAGGTATCATCTCTGGTAAACAAAAAGGTATCGATGGAGCCGCTTTTGCAATCAAATCAAAAGAATTGATTGAAACTCTAAATCGAATTCCGAATGAATCTCTAAAAGGAAATATTGTTCTTAACAACAAAAACTCTTTAAACAAATTAAGTCGTACGGAACAAATCAAAAAGTTACAAGACTACATTTACATTGTTAAAGTTTATTAGAAAATTAGTCTAAAATACCATATATAGTAGAGGACACTGTAAGGTGTCCTTTTTTATTGAAGAATTATTTGGTTGAATATTAGATATTTAATACCTTAGGAATAACATGAAAACTTTTTGGATATATTTATTCATATTCCTGTCTTTATTATTAGCGACACAATCCTTCTTGTATTTCTCAAGTGACAAAAATTACACCATTGATTACAAGCAGTTTGCGGTACATCTGCTCATTATTGTAATTAGTGCGATAATAGTCTCTTTTATGTTGAGAAAACGGAAAAACTCATACAATGAAAAAGCCAACTAATGTAGTTGGCTTTCTAGTTATATATGTTTGTTTGTGCTAGTTGATTTATAGATTAGGCTGAGGTGTTACACGCAGATAAGGTTTAATTTCTTTAAATCCTTTGGGAAATTTTGCCGGAATATCTTCAGTCTTGATTGCCGGAACCACTATCACATCTTCACCGTGCTGCCAATCTGCTGGTGTAGCCACTGAATAATCTGCTGTTAACTGCAGTGAATCTATTACACGTAAGATTTCATTAAAATTACGTCCTGTAGATGCAGGATAAGTCAAGGTCAATTTTATCTTACGATCTGGACCAATAACAAATACCGAACGCACAGTAGCAGTTGCAGAAGCATTTGGATGAATCATATCATAAAGCTCCGCAACTTTGCGATCCTTATCAGCAATAATTGGAAAATCGACATTCGTATGCTGCGTTTCATTGATATCCTTTACCCACTCCAAATGCTCTTCCACAGGATCAACGCTTAAAGCCAATACTTTGACATTACGCTTCTCGAACTCTGATTTCAATTGTGCCGTACGCCCAAGCTCAGTAGTACACACTGGTGTGAAATCTGAAGGATGCGAATATAATACTACCCAACTACCAGCTGTATAGTCATAAAAATCGATATCTCCTATTGTTGTTTGCGCTGTGAAATTTGGCGCATAATCTCCTAATCTTAAACTCATAATACAATTGTTTAAACTATAAAAACCCATTAACTCTACAAAGATAGTAGACTTTATTGATTACTCCAATTATTTGAAATATTTTTTTATTTTTCTACAATAAACAACAAATAATTTGATAATTGGTTTACTTGTTCTTGCGCAAAAAATATAAATTGAATCTGTTCGGATGCAGCAGTTGATAAATGAAGATTTGCTGTTCCTGAGGTCTTTTGAAATATAGTTTGCGAGACTTCAACACTTTGCAATCTTGTCATTGGAATGACTATTTCTTTCTCGTTCCATACACCATCTCGCTTTATGAGGAAGTTATCATTATACAAAAGTCTATAACTTGCATAATACAAGTAATTGTATAGTGTTATAACCATAATTCCAATCCCCAAAAATGGATATAATAAACTATTATCAACCTCGAAAAATATTATTATAAGATATATTGCCACAAAAACACCAATCATTTTAAGTAGACGATTTATTAACAAACCAATTTTTGGCTTTAGAATCTGATATTCCTGAAAAACAGCATCATTGAAAGCCATTTCATACACTTGATCTCTATCTGAAAAAGCAATTCCAGGCATTTCAACAGTACTTTTATCCTCTTTTGAGTCGTTACGTACCAGTTGCTTCAGAGACAAAATACCCAAGCCAAGTCTTTTTACTATTTGATTTCGTTTAAAAGTAATTACTTGAATCTTTTCGCTATTAAATATTGTATTTACCTTATTGGCCAATCCGTATTGCATACTGAAATTCCCCGAAGCATTTTTCACTATCGTGAAATTATAGTACTTAATGTAATAACGAAATATATTGATTATAAAAGGAATAGATATAAGCCCACAAGCCATTAAAAAAATAAATACGACCATTGAACCAACTGCAAATTCTTCCACCGCTGCCGTATTAATATCCTCATCCGAAAGATCAAAAGTTTCTATAGCATCTTTCAGATGCTGAAACATAGTTCCCAAAAAAGCTACAAATAGTGCCAATCCTTGCCGATAATTGCTAAATAAACTTACCAACAAAATGTTTTTTGATGGCAAGGATAAAACTGTTATTTCAGAACTAGCTTTAGGAGTTAGAATTTCCTTATCTTCATAAGGTCTACCTTGGCTTTCCCCATGAATTTTTGATAATAAAAGCTTCTTTAGCTCGGTGGCATGAAAACCATCTAAGGCATATAAATCCACTTCAACCTTATCACTCCCTGCAGTATCCAACGTGAGTCCATACAGCGATAAAACCTTTTGCACTACATTTTGTGTGATATTTACCTGAAGAATATTGGCAAACTTGATGACAACTTTTGATTTACTTATTAACCCTTTTTGGACAACGAATTCCTCCGCTTCCTGATCTACATAATATTTGAATGTTCTAAAATTAATAAAAGCAATAATCGCTACCAGCAACAATAATCCCACAATAATAAGCCATACATACTTTGAATAAAGTATATCCCTATACTTATAAATCATATAAGCTATTAAAAAGAAAAATTGCTTAATGATTTTTACAGACGTCTTTGCAATATTTATAAGGTAACCTAATGAATTTAAACGCTGAGGTGTATTAAATGATTGGTCTTCAAGCATATTCAGTTTAAAGTCTTGTGACTGATTTTTTGTGATATATACTCTTGCATACTTGCAATTTTATCTACGGCAATACCAGGAATATTTAGCCCTTCGCCTGCACCAGCAGTGTGCAGTTCGATGCTAGAAAGATTAAATAAACGGGAAACAGCACCTTCTTTAATATCTACATGTTGAATCTGTTTGAAAGGAATAATTTTTACCGATTTTGAAAATATACCAGACCTATACAATACATCTTGCTCCCGAAGAGCATAACCCCAAAAGCGAATGGAAAATAAGCTGAGTATTAATAAAAAGCTTAAAAATCCCAATCCAACCAATAGTATAATTTGATAAGTTATATTCCAAGGATCATCATTAAGCCAAAATACTCCAAATAGTATAATTAAGAATATCAAAATGATAAACACATATTGGATCAAAACAACAGTTTTATATTTTGAGGATATTTTCTCAAATTGAACATCTTGCCAATTTGGCAAAGCTGAAATCAATATTTGATTGTTAGTAAATTCTGTCATAATTGTATTTTCTAATATAAATAATTTTCTTCAAAAAATTATTATGCCTGCATAGCAAAAAACATTATATTTGATACACAACCTTATAAACTTTGAGAAAATGAACTTTGAATTATCTGAAGAGCATAAAATGATTCGTGATGCAGCGCGAGATTTTGCTCTGGAACTCCAAGCAGAAGTAATTGAACGTGATGAGGAAGCTAAATTTCCCTTTGAATTTATCAAGCAAATGGGTGAGTTAGGTTTTATGGGCATTATGACACCCGAAGAATATGGTGGAGCGGGCTTAGACACGTTAGCCTATGTATTGGTATTAGAAGAGGTTGCCAAAATTGATGCTTCAGCGGCAGTTATAGTTTCGGCGCATAATTCTTTAGTACTTTGGGGGCTGAATGAATATGGATCGGAAGAGCAGAAACAAAAATATTTAGTTCCATTAGCCAAAGGAGAAAAATTAGGTGCCTTTGCACTTTCAGAGCCTGAAGCTGGTTCTGATGCTTCATCACAGCATACAATAGCCGAAGATAAAGAAGATTATTACCTATTAAACGGCACTAAAAATTGGATTACCAATGGTGGAAATGCGGATATATATCTTGTCATCGCACAAACAAATCCTGAATTAGGACATAAAGGCATTAATGTCCTAATTGTAGAAAAAGATACTCCAGGTTTTACGATTGGACCAAAAGAAAATAAATTAGGAATCCGCAGTTCGGACACACATTCCCTCATGTTCTCGGATGTCAAAGTGCCAAAAGAAAACAGAATTGGTGAGGATGGATTTGGTTTCAAGTTTGCGATGAAAACTCTTGATGGTGGTCGAATTGGTATCGCAGCACAAGCCTTAGGAATCGCAGCAGGAGCTTATGATTTAGCTTTGGCTTATTCCAAAGAAAGAAAAACATTTGGCAAGCCAATTTCAAATCATCAAGCCATACAATTCAAATTAGCCGATATGGAAGTGGAGATCGAAGCCGCACGCTTATTAACCTACAAAGCAGCTTGGACGAAAGACCAAGGTTTACCTTATATAAAAGAAGCTGCAATGGCCAAATTACACGCTTCGGAAGTCGCAATGAAACATACAGTCGAAGCTGTACAAATTCACGGAGGATATGGTTATGTTAAAGAATATCATGTAGAAAGATTGATGCGCGATGCAAAAATCACCCAAATCTATGAAGGCACTTCCGAAATCCAACGTCTGGTAATCGCAAGAGAGGTATTGAAGTAAAAACCAATAATAATAGCCCTTTCTAAAAAATTGGGCTTTGAATTTTATACTGCTCCAAAATATTATTCATCTGTTTAAAATGTCTTTCATTATGATGCACGACAAAACTTAATGTATCCCCTAACTTCAGTTTAATAAACTTGGATATACTAATATGGGTTTTAACTCTATTCAAATCATAATCCTGAGCTTTCTGCAATAAAGTTTGAAACGCTAAAAGATTAGATTGCAATTTATTCAATACCGTTCGATTCAACACCCTACCGTTTGGATTCATATCAGCTACTGTTTTCATTTTATTTGACCGAACAGATGGTTTAATTAGTTTAATAAAATAGGAACCAATAATTCCACTTTTGAAATCTGAATAACTATTCTCTTTGCTTATAGCGAGGCAACGTTCTATTTCAGGAATATAGAAATCAAAATAAAGGTTTAAATGCTCCGCACATTCAAGGATGCTCCAACTGTTAGACACTGATTTCCATACTAATAAATCATCATCAAGTTCATTCAACACAGTAACCTGAATTAATTGCTTATGTAATAAATGATTTAAGTTGTTTATCAATATTTGCCTTTTCATGGCACAAAATTCGTCGAAAAAACATCAAATAAAATTGATTCAAATCAAGATTTTAACATTCTGGATAATGTTTCTGGGCTCATTCGCAGGTATTGTGCTATATATTTACTGGGTATATGCTGTAATGCATCCGGCGAACGCCTTGAGAATCTTTCATATCGCTCTTTGGGAGATAACAATAATAAATCCTTCTCTCTAATGAGCATTTCTAAGATTAATTGCTCTAAGATCCGATTATACAAATCTAGATTTTTTGGAGATCCTTGGATTACAGCAAAAAAATCAGATTTCTTAACTCTTTGCAAGGAGGTTGATTTAATTGTTTGAATAAATAAATTTGAGGATTGTTCCGTCAAAAAGGATTCTAAATCTAAGATAACATCTCCATCATATCCTAACCGAACCAATTCTTCTCCTGCAGTGCTATAATAACCAATCTTAACACTACCGCTTTTTATAAAATAAATATAGGTATCTGTGGAATCTGCTGTCTTTATAAAAGCATGACGTTCAAAATGTAGAACCTCACTCAAAAGATTATACTTATGAAGGATATCAAGCAGTTCTGATTTAGCCATTGGTCAAATACTTATCAAATTGACCTAATAAGTCATAATCTTCAAAGGAAAAACTACCCGAGGATTTCATATGATATTCAAAAAGAGCTTTAGCTTTTTTTAAAATATCTTTATCCGAATTTAGCAAACCATCATACATTAGCAATTGAGCTAAGGGACGGATTTGCTCAGGTTCTAATGAAGAAGCAAAAATAATAAGTTCATTTTCGCTTAAACTGAGCACCTCATCTCTATCTTTTTTAAAGAACTCACGATAACCATTTGGAATAGCTTCCGGTTCTAAATCCTCCAATTGTCCCTCCCATTTGCTTATCAGCAGACGAAGGAATTTGCCCATCTCATTAATCCAATTTAGGATTGTATCTTTTTCAAATCGTATACCCATCGCTTAGCGAATTTGTCCGTCACCACGAATATACCATTTTTCGGTGACTAACTTTTCTAGCGCAAAAGGACCACGTGCATGCAATTTCTGTGTTGAAATACCAATTTCAGCGCCTAAACCAAATTCTCCACCATCAGTAAAACGTGTAGAAGCATTAGCATAAACCGCAGCGGCATCTACTGTACTGAGAAATATCTCAATAGCTTGTTCATCTTGCGAAACGATACATTCCGAATGTTTCGAAGAATAATGTTCAATATGATCTAAAGCCGCTGAAAGCCCATCAACCGCTTTGATAGAACATTTAAAATCCAAAAACTCACGACCGAAATCTTCTGGCTGTGCTTTGGTTAAATGCGGATAGTTCACTCTTTCAAAATCTCCATATACTTCTTCCGAAGCAAAAATCTCGACATGATGTGGAATCAAAGGAGCGGCTAACTTTTGAATGAATGCTCCTGCAATTTCTCTATCTACTAGAACCGTGTCTAAAGCATTACATACCGACGGTCTAGACGTTTTTGCATTCAAAACAATAGCTACAGCTTTGTCCAAATCCGCAGTTTTATCGATATACGTGTGGCATACACCAGCCCCCGTTTCAATTACTGGAACTTTGGCATTCTCACGAACAAAATCAATCAAAGATTGTGATCCACGTGGGATGATGATATCCACGTATTGTGTCGCCGTCAATAAATCATGAACTAGCTCCCTATCTGTTGGTAACAATTGTATAAGATTAATATCTATATTTTGGGCAGCTAATACACTTTGAATTAATTTCACCAAACAAGTATTCGTATAGATAGCATCCGAACCTCCTCTTAACAAGCAAACATTGCCAGATTGTATGCACAAAGCTGCCACATCAATAGTCACATTTGGACGAGCTTCATAGATAACCCCAACAACTCCTAGTGCTACAGATTTTTTCTCAATTTGGAGACCATTCGGCAATGTCTTGGAAGCCAACTTTACACCTGTAGGATCAGGAAGATTTGCAACATCTAGCACACTATTGGATAGTCCAATAATGCGATCTTTGGTCAATAATAATCTATCATATTTTGAATCTGTAGGCTCCATACGCTCCAGATCCTTCTGATTCTCGACTATAATCTCCTCAATATGCTCCAATAAGGATTCGGAAATCCCAATCAGAATAGCTTGCTTTTCTGCTACTGACAGTCTAGCAATTGCTTTTTTAGCTTTTTGTGCAGCTACTAATTGTGCTTGAATACTTCCCATAATACATTCTTATATCAGCACGATATCATCGGCATGTGCTATTTCCAAATTCTTAGTTTTACTATTTGTTTTCATGTTCAACGAATCCACTTTTGACTTCGCTACTGCATGAATTGTTCCTTCTTCATCTGCAATATGAAAGACCTCTCCTACTTCAAAATGTTCGATTATATCCACCACTCCAACAGCTAGAAGACTTTTACGTTTCTTCAAAGCTTCCAAAGCACCTTTATCAATTGTAACCAATCCTTTGATCAAGCTACCGCTTGCCATCCATTTTTGCTTAGAAGATACTTTTTTTCCTTGCGCCCGACAAATTGTTCCTGTCTGTCCATTGACAGCTTTGATAATATTATCTACTCCCTGCATACTGAAGATAACCACTTCAATCCCCATTTGGGTAGCAAGACGAGCAAAATTCAATTTGGAAGTCATTCCACCTAGTCCTACTGAGGATTTGTCCTTACGGGCTAATGACAGTACACTTTTATCTATATTTTTAATTTCAGGAATAACATTTCCCTCGGTATCCAACACGCCAGGAACAGAGGTACACAACAATAATTTTTCAGCACCAAAACCCGCCGCAATAAGCGTTGCTAATTCATCATTATCCGAAAACTTCAATTCTTTGTTGCTCACCACATCATTTTCATTGGCAATAGGAATGATATTATTTTTCCAAAGCGTTTCATACGTACTTTTCAACTGTAAGAATTGCTCTCTGTTGGAGAAATGATGACGTTCACAAAGACTTTGTGCCAATGCAATTTTGAAGGGTTTAAAATAAGTCGAATACTTACGTACTAATAAGGGATTTCCAATAGCAGCTGCAGCTTTACGTTGCTCTAATGTTCCCTTGTATTTGGGTATAAATTTCTTTCCTGCCGCTACTGCGCCAGATGACACGATTACAATATTGTACTGACTTTGTAAAACCGAAATTTGCCTTGCAATTTCTAAAATAATTCGCTCATCAATCTCTCCATCTGAAGTGACCGATGCAGAACCAAATTTGACTACTAAAACAGCCTTACCCATTAACACTTTTTCAATTAGAGTACCAAAAAATTATAAATCGCATAAACTTAACAATTGTTTGTTACAAATAATAACAAAAAACTTTTTTATGTACTCAACTGTTATACATGTATAAGATTTTATCCATACACCGTAGTAAAATTGATTAAAATCACATGAATAAAAACTTACTAATTGGCACGTTGGCAGCTGCATTTTTTATTGCGTGTCAATCGAATCGAACAGTGACTAATGCTGTGCAAAATGACAGCCTAACTAATATTGGAGGTGATGCCGATAAAAAAGGTTGTTTAACTTCCGCAGGATATACGTGGTCACAATTGAAAAATGATTGCATTAGACCTTTTGAAGATGGGATATCACTTGACATTTTGAACGCAGCTAATTCGCATCAAACAGTAGCCTATATTTTTATAGATTCACTACAAAAGAAAGCAGAGATTTTTGTTTCAGAAGAAGATGAAAGTATTATTTTGGAACAGCGTAACGAATCCTTATTTACAAATGGAAAATTTCATCTGGCAAAAGAAAACTTTTGCTGGACTTTAAGTCTCAACAAAATAAAGCTTTACCAAGAAAGAAAATAAGAAAGATTTGGCTTATCCAAATCTTTCTTTAAACTGTGCTTCCATTGCAAACATTTCATCACGCAACTTGGCCGCTTCTAAGAAATCCATATCCTTCGCAGCTTTTTCCATTCTTTTACGCACTGTCTCTATCGCCTTTTTGAAATCTTTCTCACTCATGTACTCCATCAATGGATCTGCTGCCACAATAGAAGAAGCATCTGGCTCAACATAAGCTTTCACCTCTCCTGGCTTGTAATCAGCTACTGAAGTTTGTTCTAAAATTTCTTCTCTAGATTTACCTACTGTTCGTGGAGTTATGCCATGCTCTACGTTGTAAGCAATTTGCTTTTCTCGGCGACGATTTGTTTCATCAATAGTAATACGCATACTATCTGTCATTTTATCAGCATACATTATGACACGACCTTTATCGTTACGTGCTGCGCGACCTATTGTTTGTATTAAAGAACGCTCAGAACGCAAGAACCCTTCTTTGTCTGCATCAAGGATAGCGACAAGTGTTACTTCTGGCAAGTCTAATCCTTCACGCAATAAATTCACACCGACTAAGACATCAAACTCACCTAAACGTAACCCGCGCAGAATCTCTACACGTTCCAATGTTTTCACTTCAGAGTGGATATACCGAACTTTGATATTGAGTCTTGACATATATTTTGTCAACTCCTCTGCCATTCTTTTGGTCAGCGTAGTAGCTAACACACGTCCTCCGTCCTTTATTGCTTTATCCACTTCCTCCAAGAAATCATCAACTTGATTAATCGCTGGACGTACCTCAATAATTGGGTCTAATAAACCAGTTGGACGAATGACTTGCTCAACAAATACACCTTCCGTTTTTTGCAATTCATAATCACCCGGCGTAGCCGATACATATATTGTTTGATTTGTTAAAGATTCAAACTCAGGGAAATTCAGCGGTCTATTATCTAATGCCGCTGGCAATCTAAATCCGTGTTCTACCAACGAAATCTTACGTGATCGGTCACCACCGTACATCGCTCTTAATTGTGGTAATGTAACATGACTTTCGTCAATGACCAATAAATAATCCTCTGGAAAATAATCCAACAAACAGAATGGACGCATACCTGGCTGACGACCATCAAAAAAACGTGAATAATTCTCTATCCCTGAGCAATAGCCCAGTTCACGCATCATTTCCAAATCGTAATTCACTCTTTCTTCCAAACGTTTCGCTTCCAACATCCTCCCCTCCTCTTCCAATTGTGCCTTTCTAGCTACTAATTCTTCTTGAATAGACCAAATAGATGATGTAAACTTGTCCTTTGGCGTAACAAAGAGATTCGCCGGGAACAAAGACAAAGTTTCATGCTTTATAATAGTTTTTCCAGTTACCGGATCAATTTCAGATAATTCATCGATTTCGTCACCAAAGAATGAAACTCTATATGCATTATCTAAATAGGCTGGGTAAATATCAACAGTATCTCCTTTTACACGGAAAGTTCCCCGTTTGAAATCTGCTGTAGTACGAGAGTATAAAATTTCTACCAAACGATGTAAGAATGCATTTCTTGAAATCGTCGTACCTACACCGAATCGAAAAATCGAACGCGAAAAATCCTCGGGATTACCCATACCATAAATACACGACACTGACGAAACCACAATTACATCACGCCGACCTGACATCAAAGCTGAAGTCGTTGCTAATCGCAACTTTTCAATCTCTTCATTGATAGCCAAATCCTTTTCTATATACGTATTTGTGGTCGCAATAAATGCTTCTGGTTGGTAATAATCATAATAGGACACAAAATAATTCACCGAATTATTTGGAAAGAATTGCTTGAATTCCCCATACAATTGCGCAGCCAAAGTTTTATTATGACTTAGAATTAAAGTTGGTTTTTGCGTTTGTTGAATAACATTCGCAACTGTAAATGTTTTACCAGAGCCTGTAACCCCAAGTAATGTCTGATAAGTATCCCCTTCTTGAACACCCGCAACCAATTCTTTGATGGCCGCAGGCTGATCTCCCGTAGGTTGATATTCTGATGTAAGCTCAAATTTCATATAATGCCTCTATTGTAAAATTACCAATTCTTTGAACCAACTCCTAACATTCATGATTTATTGTGACTTATTGTAAACATAATTGCATATTTTTTGTTAAATTGGTTTTAAACTAGGAAGCTATGATTACGATTCTGACAAAAACAAATAGTATAGCTAATCATTTCATTGGCGAACTTCGTCATATCACTATCCAACAAGACCGAATGCGCTTTCGCAGGAACCTAGAGCGACTAGGTGAAATCATGGCTTATGAGATTAGCAAAACATTGCAATACAGAAAAGAAGAAATTGAAACACCATTAGGGATTGCAGAAATGAGCACTTTAATGGAGCAACCTGTTTTGATAACGATAATACGCGCTGGTCTTCCTTTCCACCAAGGGCTTTTGAATATTTTTGATTACGCTGATTCTGGATTTATTGCAGCGTTTAGACACACCAAAAAAAGTGGTGAATTCGAAATTCATAAAAAGTACGAAAACACACCTGATTTAGATGATAAGGTGGTGATTATAGCGGACGCAATGTTAGCTACTGGCAGAAGTCTCGTTTTGTGTTGTAAAGAGTTATTAAGTCAATACAACATAAAACAATTACATATAGCTTCGGTCATCGCTTCCGAAGAAGGCGTACAACATGTACGTGCTTTCATTCCTGAAGCACACCTATGGATAGGCGATGTTGACAATGAACTTACGAGCAAGTCTTATATAGTCCCTGGATTAGGAGACGCAGGAGATTTAGCTTTTGGAAATAAAGATTAACACTATTAAAGATCATAATAACTTAACATATAATGCATAATAGAATTTTAACTTTCAATAAAAATAGACTTAGCTATGGGATGGCAAAAATACAATGGCGAATACCTTCGCTCTTCTATCAACGAAGCTGTTGAAACAGCAATTATTAGAGAAAGACAAATCGGCAACAAACTAAAAGTATACATCGGAACAGACTCCCAAGTCAAACGAAACACGATAGAAATGGCCACCGTTATAGTTTTTCTTCGTGAACATAAAGGAGGATTTATGTTTACACAAAAAGAACGCATTACCTACCGCATGAGCATTAAAGAAAGAATGCTCCTTGAAGTCCAAAAATCGATTGAAGCTGCATATCAACTTTGTCCTTTACTCGACAAATATGAAGTAGATCTCGAGGTGCACGCTGATATAAACACCAACCCAAATTTTGAATCAAATGTAGCACTCAAAGAAGCAATGGGTTATATATTGGGAATGGGCTTTGTTTTTAAAGCCAAACCAGAATCATTTGCTAGTACAAATTGTGCAAATAGAATAGTACAATAAGATTATTTTGGTTTATTTTCTTTTGAATTATTAATTCAATTAGTTTCTATTTGAATAAGTATATCTTTCGCTCTCTTTGCATCTACCCAAACCTCAATTTACGCATTTTAGTTGCCTAACTATTTTATGTAATATTGCATTAATGGATATTATATCAAAGTCACTATTAAAAATTGCTGTTGTCGGGCCTGAATCCACAGGAAAATCTACCATGGCAAATTATCTAGCTAAAGAATTCAATACGTTCTGCGTTCCAGAATATGCACGATTTTATTGTCAAGACTTAGGTAATCAATATACTTTGGCGGATGAAGTGAATATGTATTATGGACAAATTGCGCTCGAAGAAGCTATAGCAAGCCAAGTCAAGAATAATATACTCATCTGCGACACGACGATTTTAACGGTAAAAATATGGTGTGATCACTTGTTCCAAACCACTCCTGCTGTCGTTACCAATGAAATCAAAAAAAGAAAGTATGATTTATACTTGTTAATGGATATTGATTTACCGTGGCAAGATGATCCTTTACGAGATTTTCCAAATGAAAGAGAACATTTCATGAATATCTGGAAAAAAGAACTTGATGCACTCCACGCAAATTATCAAATCGTAAGTGGCACAGATCAATTAAGGTTAACAAATGGATTGGATATTTGTAAAAGTTTTATTCAGGCAATAAAACGTTGATAGGTAATTATAATTAAAAAAACTCACCCAGTTAGATAAGCCTAAATAGAAATCCTATATTAATATTAAATAGCAACCATCGACAATACACCTTTAACTTTGTATACTAATTTCACATCCTTTTTAGAAAGGATAATATCATCATAATGGACTGAATTTTTAGCAACGAGCCTCCAATTTTCTTTATCAGCATCACGAACAAAACGGATTAAACTTAGATGTTCAGTTATAATTAGATAAATATCCCCGTAAATAATGGCTGACTTATCTACTTCTTTAAAAAACACTATACTCGCATGTTCAATCTCTGGCGACATAGCATCCCCCTCATTCACTAATGCAAAATCACTTCCTGATAGTATAGGTATATCCAATTCATGAGCTGGAGTCATTTGTTTTAAATCAGTATTAAAATTATCCAAACTAACATTAAACAATGGAATTTTTTGGTAATTATCTACATCTTTTAACATACTACCTTCTCCAGTAATCAACCAAGCTTCATTAATTTTTGGAAAATAACGAGAAATAATGCTTGCTAAATTTTTACTGATTTCATAATTACCTCGCTTTATTTGATATAACCTCTCTGCACGATTCAATCCGATTTCTCTTGCAAATGAATTTACATTAAAACCTAAATGATGAATCACCTTCTGTAAACGTTCCCAGCTAGTCATTATTATTAGATATTGAAATATAATACGATTGTTTATTTCTATTCAACAAATATAAGACCAAAAACAAAATTACTAAGGGTATACACAGAATAGCAACTATGCCGATGGACCAAAATCTGAACTAATTGACACAATTTATATTTGCTGAGCACAATTTAAAATTTACTCACAATTAGGTATTTATCGCATGAACCGTTATGAGTAAATTTGTGTTCTGTTACTGAATACCAAACCATTAGATATAATTCAATAGGTATGTCAAACATTGCAAAAAGCACACAGGAAATTTTGAATAAAGTTGCTGCAGCTAAAAATTGTATTAAATTCAATACACAAATTGATTGCTTTAAAAACACTAATCCGACAACTCTGACATTTCAAACTAAGGAAAATATTAGGATTGAAATAAAGCTTTATAAATAATACATCTACCTAAATAATGAAGGGGCGCTCTAATATAAGATCGCCCTTTGTCATAAATATACTTAATATTGCCTTTTCCGATTCATTCTTACTTCCAATTCTTTATAAATGATAATTCCGAATCTAGTTTATGTTTTTAAATTCATTAGTTAGTTGATTTGTTCGGAAGCTAGTAATTCTGACATTTGATTGAGGATTGTATCTTGCATAAACTTTTAAATACAAGTATATTTGTACGTATCAAATATTGGGTTCAAGATTTGATATATTAATTTTAACTTTTTAATTTAAAAACAATGTATCCAGAATATTTAGTAGCACCAATGCGTCAAGAGTTAGTAGACGCTGGTTTCCAAGAATTAAAAACAGTTGAAGAGGTTGATGCAACAATTCCTTCTGATGGAACTGTATTTGTAGTGGTAAATTCAGTATGTGGATGTGCAGCTGCTAATGCTCGTCCTGCAGCGCGTTTTGCAGTAGAGAATGGTAAAAAGCCTAGCAAACTAGTTACTGTTTTCGCTGGGATGGAGAAAGAAGCTGTGGACAAAGCGCGTCAATACATGTTGCCATATCCTCCATCTTCGCCAGCAATGGCCTTATTCAAAGATGGCAAATTGGTTCACATCATTGAAAGGCACATGATCGAAGGTCGCCCAGCACAAATGATTGCGGATAATCTAATTGCAGCTTTTGATGAATATTGTTAGTCTATAATTTAAAATTCATATATAAGCAAAAAAATCCATTCTGATCAGAATGGATTTTTTTGCTTATTACACCTAGTAATTCGGACTGTAATATACATCATGTTTGTGATGTTTAATCTTTTTGTGTGCTTTTTTCTTTTGCCCTGGAGCATGCTTTTTAGCAGACTTATCTCCATATACTTTTTTCGCCTTACCTGGTGGCAAATGTCCATGAGGATGTCGGCCATGTGTATAGCAAGATGAAACAAAAAATGTCATTAATGCAACTAATACGATTGTAATATATCTCTTCATAAATTTCCTTTCTTATATCTTTCATATCCTAACACAAGAAATAGACCAAAATTTAGAATACCGATTACTAAAACAGAAATTGTGACAAACGATTTCATTTATTGCTTGGTTTGGCGTAAATTTATGTAAGGAATCCTATAAAGGAATGCCTTATTTACTTTTTAAAACTGTTCCTCACTTCCATCGAATATTTTATCAAACTAATTCTAATATTTGTTGCTCCTATTGGAGGCAATTTAATACGAAAGGTATTATAATAGTTTGGCTTCAATTGAAGATTTGGGAATATGATTGATTGAGCATATTTATGTCTATTCGCAAAACAATCTAATTTCGAATACTTTGGCATATCGACTCTGTACCATGAGAAACTCAAGCGATGAGATAGTTTTTGATGACTTATTGCTTACTTATGACTAATAAAGTCTCGTTCTTGTAGTCATCATACTGAGAGATTAAGTCCGAGATTTCACCCCCCTAGATCCTTGAACTTGATTAAATGCGTCGAAAAACCCAATTTCGTTTAATGAATTCATTCTTAATGGGTTTGCTTTTTTGATTTAATCATTTAAAATGTGTAATAACATAGTTTGTAAATATATGTTATTATAGTATCGGATAAACAAAAATTATATATCTGTTACTATATAGCAATTACTTGTCTAAAAAGTCGTAATCATCTTGATAATTCGGTAAACTATAGGATATAATATTACTTCTCAATCTAGCAATCCTTCTTGATATCCTTTTTGATAAAGTATTATTATTAAGAATGTATTCTCGAATTTTAACTCCATTAATAACCTCAATAATGAGATTCTTCTCGTAAATGGAATCATAACCACTGTGTCTATACTCAATAAGCTTACCCAGGTTTATTTTTATTTCTCCTGTAAACCACTCTGCCAAGACTTCTTTATGGTCTGGGTATAAATAGTCTAAGTCCACAACTGAATCATAGTCAAGATAAGCTTTTAGACCAACTAGATATAATTTGTTTTCTATCAATTTCCAAGATGCTGTATAACCTCTCCAAAGTGCTGTATGAGGTGTGTGAAATTTAATCGAACGTTCTTTTAATAATTTAGATAATGGCTCATTACATATGGAATGAGCCCCATCCTGATAAATTAAAATGTCGGTATATTGTGCTGTCATAATATGATTTTATAATTCATCTCAACCTAGTGCGAGCTCAACTATTATAATACATATGACATTTATAATCCACAATATCCATGTATTTAATTCATCGAAATCGAAAATATTAACTTCAAACGCATTAGAAAATTCCTCAGAAAGACCGAGTTGCTTCATTGATTTTTCATTCCTAAATTTTATAATACTTTATAATAAATATAAATTTTAAATAACTCATTTACAACACAAAGTGGAAACCATCCAAGATTTCAGGCAGTAATGTTGGAAATATTTAGCTTATCAACTATTGTTTTTCCTAGCTGTTTTAATGACTATTAGGATGAAGCCAAATACAAACACGAAAACTAGAAGGATAAATATGAATACCATTACGGCAGGAAGTATCTCTATTACAATTCCCAAATAAAGATAAATGCGACTATGCAGGCACCCTTTTCACATAGAGAATAGGATGCAATCCAATTTGATAAAATGTTTATAAATGAATTTTTAGATGGTTTGAAATATCCGTTACCTTTAGGATAATAAGTATGTCTAATTAGCATAATATGCTCTCAAATTCGATATCCAATAGTTTACCAGGTTCAGAAGCTTTTTTAGTAATTGCTAAATGTGATGAACTTGGTTGAAACCTACTATATACATAATGAAAAATTCTGTCTCGCTCGTGTCTCGCTTAGAATTTTCGTACAATAAAGAAGAGTTTCTCAAGTTTTAGATATACCTCACAGAACATCCAAAAACAGCCTTAAGAAGGCTATAAACGCAAAAAAGCTTCAAGTTTCCTTGAAGCTTTTTGTAGTAGCGGGGAGCAGGATCGAACTGCCGACCTCAGGGTTATGAATCCTGCGCTCTAACCATCTGAGCTACCCCGCCGTTTCAGTGATGCAAATATAGTAACATCATTTCACATTGCAAGTTTTTTTTTCATTTTTATAAATTAAAAAACATGCTTTACAGCTTATAAAACGTACAAAACATTAAAAATGAATACTGTACAATAATTAAAATTAACTGATTAACTAAATTTTCTTTCATGCACTATACAATTAAAAGAAAATTATGTATACTTACAGAAATCAATGTTTAAATAAACTTAAAAACTGAAGCAGAGATATGTCAGAAAAAACAAAAATTCAACTTGAATATATGATTAATTCTTCTCCGCGAATATTGTATCCTTTTCTCGTAGAGCCTAATGAATTAGCACAATGGTTTGCTGATGATGTGAATTATCATGATGGTGTTTATGAATTCATTTGGGATAATGAATCCAATCGGGCACGAATCGCTGCTGTAAAGGAAAACAAATCTGTAAAGTTTAAATGGTTAGATGATGAACCTAACTATTTTGAAATGGAAATTATTCAAGACGAGTTGACAAATGATGTTTCTTTGGCTATAGTAGATTTTGTGAAAGACGAAGATTTGGAAGAAAGAAAAAAAATATGGGACAACTCAATTAGCTATTTGCAGAGTGTAATTGGTGCATAAAAATTACGTATCTTTGTATCCAATCTTATTCTTATTTATAATATTTGGATAAGGGGAGTTTACATGAAAAAGATACACGTCTTAATATTACAGGCATTCATTAGACCATTCATTGTCACATTTTTTATTGTGATGTTTGTTCTACTGATGCTTTTTTTGTTTAAATACATTGACGACCTCATAGGAAAAGGGTTAGAATGGTATGTTATCCTTGAGTTAATTGGGTACCAGTGTGCCGTGCAGCTCTCTATGGCTCTACCACTATCCATGTTACTTTCCTCGATTATGACTTTCGGAAATTTGGGTGAAAGTTATGAATTGGTTGCTATTAAAGCTGCTGGAGTATCACTACGTAAGGCTATGACTCCACTATTTGTTTTAGTCGCCATATTTGCCGGATCCTCTTTTGTGTTTTCGGATTACACACTACCGGTAGTGAATTTAAAAATGGGATCGTTACTATGGGATGTAACAAAGAAAAAAGCTGACTTTTTGATTAAGCCAGGAATTTTCAATAATTCTATTCCTAACTATTCTATACGTGCTAAAAATAAATCAAAAGACGGCACCGAACTTTATGATCTAACCATCTATAATAGTAATAGCGGATCTACTGGAAGCAATGTACTAATGGCTGACACAGGCTATATGTACAATTCTCGTGACCAGAACTACCTAATTTTGAAGTTGATTAATGGCGTTCAGTACCAAGATTCACGAAAACAAAACTCTACGAATTACGATCCAAGACAACAATTTACACGTTTCTATTTTAGAGAGACGGAGACAAAATTTGACATGTCTGCATTTGACATGAAACGTACAGATGAAAATTTGTTTAAAGGACACCATCAGATGATGAATTTACGTCAACTCAAATTAAAATCTGATACTACACAAATGCAAATTGATAGTATATCGACATTAAATGCTTCCGAATTAAAAGCTCATGTATTATTTACGTCACCCTATTACAACAAAGATATTGGTCCGAGAGCTAAAATTAAAGATACTACTGACATCCTCAGCTATATTCCCAAAGAAAGTCGCAGAGCTGCAATAAGCTCTGCAATGAGTAATATGCAATATTTTCGTGATGCAACATTCATTCGAGGAAGCATGTACAAGGAATTAGTCGATAAAGACATTAAGTATGATGTAGAATGGCATCGTAAATTTACATTAGCTGTTTCATGTCTTCTTCTTTTCGCCATTGGCGCACCATTAGGTGCTATTGTGCGAAAAGGTGGCCTTGGAGCCCCAGTAGTTATGTCAATTATATTTTTCTTAATATACCATATCATTTCTACTGTAGCAGAGAAATCTGCGAAAGATGGTGCTTTAACACCTTTTTGGGGTATGTGGATGGCGATTATTGTTTTAGCTCCGCTAGCAGCGTTTCTAACCTACAAATCTACGACCGACTCTACTCTATTCGATTCTGCCCAATACAAACTGAAAGCCGAACGTGCTTGGGAGTGGATAAAGACTAAAATGGGAGGCAAGAAATTGAAAGTCTAATTTTAAATTTGACGCAGTCCTTATACTTAATTCATAAAATCTTATTTACTTAGCGTAAAATTATAATATATCGATGGATATAAAATTAAACACCATAGAAGAAGCTATTGAAGACATTAAAGCAGGGAAAGTAATCATTGTGGTGGATGATGAAGACCGTGAAAATGAAGGTGATTTCGTAACAGCAGCACGCAATGCTACGCCTGAAGTAATTAATTTTATGGCTACGCATGGTAGAGGTCTTGTATGTGCTCCATTGACTAGAGAACGTTGTGAAGAATTAAACTTGCATCCAATGGTCGGTCAAAATACAGCAGTCTACGAAACAAACTTTACTGTTTCTGTGGATTTGCAAGGTTATGGATGTACTACTGGTATATCTGCTTCTGACCGTTCTAAAACTATTAAAGCTCTTATCGACCCAAATATTGATCCAGCAGAATTGGGTCGTCCAGGACATATTTTTCCATTAATCGCAATGGATGGTGGTGTTCTTAGACGTACAGGACATACAGAAGCTTCTGTGGATTTGGCACGTTTAGCAGGTTTCGAACCAGCGGGAGTATTAGTCGAGATATTAAAAGATGATGGCGAGATGGCAAGACTTCCTGATTTGATGGAAGTTGCTAAACGTTTTGATCTCAAAATTATTAGTATCGAGGATCTAATTGAATACCGGCTGAAACATGACACGCTTATTCAAGAAGAAGTATCTGTGCATATGCCGACTGAATATGGCGATTTCAAAATGAAAGCTTTTACGCAAAAGAATTCAGGCGAACAACATTTGGCAATATACAAAGGTGAATGGGAAGAAGATGAACCAGTTTTGGTACGTGTACATAGTTCATGTGTTACTGGGGATATTTTTGGATCATGTCGCTGTGATTGTGGCCCTCAGCTACACAAAGCTATGGAGATGATCGAAAAAGAAGGTAAAGGTGTCATTGTGTACATGAACCAAGAAGGTCGTGGTATCGGTCTAATCAACAAACTTCACGCTTATAAATTGCAAGAAGATGGTGTTGATACTGTAGATGCGAACATACAATTAGGCTTTAAGGCAGATTTAAGGGATTATGGAGTCGGCGCTCAAATTTTACGCTATATGGGCGTAACAAAAATGCGTTTAATGTCCAATAATCCTACTAAACGTGCGGGCCTAGTTGGTTATGGTTTAGAAATCGTAGACAATGTTCCTATTGAAATTATTCCAAATCCATACAACGAAGAGTACTTAAAAACAAAAAGAGATAGAATGGGTCATACCATTTTGAAAAACCTATAAGCGTTAAAAGAGGATAATATCCTCTTTTTCTTTTTAAAAACTTTCTATTCTTACAGAACGTTTAATAGCATATGGAAAATAAACTATTTATAGAACAAGCATATATTGATGGAGAATTTATTTCGAGTAAGCACACTTTTGAAATTATAAATCCATCTACCAATAAAAGTATTGGCTCAATGCCAGACTTGACAATTGATGATTGTAAAAGTGCAATTGATGCAGCTTATCTAGCTTGGGAGTCATGGAAAAATACTCCAATTGGTGAACGTTGCGCTATTGTGCGTAGGATTTACGAACTTACTAATCAATATAAAAGTCAGTTATCTGAAATAATCACTTTAGAATCTGGAAAACCTTTAACTGAATCTCTAAGTGAAGTAGATTATGGAAATGCTTTTGTAGAATGGTATGCAGAAGAAGGAAAAAGAGCATATGGTGAAACTATTCCTTCTATGAATGGAAATTCAAACATTTCTACGATTAAACAAAGTATTGGTGTTGTTGCAGCTATTACCCCTTGGAACTTTCCTTTAGCGATGATATCACGCAAGATGGCTCCGGCTCTAGTAGCTGGATGTACTTTGGTACTAAAACCAGCTTCTCAAACACCTTTTACAGCGATTGCACTTGCTAAAATTTGCGAGATGGCAGGTTTGCCAAAAAGTATTTTTTCTGTAGTAACATCAAAGGATAGCAAAGGAATAGGCGAAGAATTAGCAACGAATCCTTTGATACGTAAATTGACATTTACAGGTTCTACAGAAGTTGGCAGAACTCTAATGTCGCAAGCTGCAACAACAATTAAACGTGTATCTTTTGAGCTCGGAGGCAATGCTCCATTTATCGTTTTTGATGATGCTAATATTAATGCAGCAGTACAAGGTGCCGTAGCAGGAAAATTCAGAAATGCTGGACAAACATGCGTCTCTATTAACCGATTCTTTGTACATGAAGCTGTTTACGA
The DNA here is from genome assembly GCF_009829075.1 of Sphingobacterium composti. Taxonomy (GTDB): domain Bacteria; phylum Bacteroidota; class Bacteroidia; order Sphingobacteriales; family Sphingobacteriaceae; genus Sphingobacterium; species Sphingobacterium composti. The sequence goes on from NZ_WUQZ01000002.1 coordinate 160,768, forward strand.
TGAATTTGCTAGTAAATTAACCGAAGCAGTCAAAAAATTAAAAGTAGCGGATGGACTGGAAAAAGGGAGTCAAATTGGCCCCTTAATAAATGCTTCTGCCGTCGAAAAAGTAACAAAACATATTCATGATGCTGTAGAAAATGGAGCATCTATACTTGTTGGAGGTAATAAATTGAAGGGAAATTTCTTTGAGCCAACAGTCCTTTCCAATGTTTCTTATGATTCGTTAATACAATCCGAAGAGACTTTCGGTCCTATATGTGCTTTATTAAAATTTTCAACTGAGGAAGAAGTAATTCATAAAGCTAATGACACTCCTTTCGGACTAGCTGCATATTTTTATAGTGAAAATGTTAGAAGATGCCAACGTGTAAGTGAAGCTTTAGAAGCTGGAATGGTTGGTATCAACACTGGATTAATTTCCAATGCTGCTGCACCATTCGGAGGAATAAAACAATCTGGAATTGGACGGGAAGGTTCGAAATATGGATTGGATGAGTATTTGGAATTAAAATATTTATGTAGTAGTATATAAACTTATTTTAAAAATCCACTTAATGTCTTAAGTGGATTTTTAAAATAAGTTTATAACGTTAATCTACCTTCTCGCCTTTAGATTTTCTATAACTTTTATATAGTTTAATTAGAATCATTAATAAAATTGCTAATCCTAACAGCCCCACAACTCCGTAAATCCAATTTAAAGTAGATTTGAGTATAACAAGAAATACTATTGCAAATAATATAATTGTGGAAACTTCATTCCACAACCTCAATTGACCCGAAGTCCAGGAAGACTTCTCATCACGTAGGCGATACATAATTTGCTGAGATTTGAAATGATATAATACTAACCCAAAAACAAAAGCTAATTTAAGTTGCATCCAACCCATAGATAATAGAGCGGGATTCATATGCAACATTACTAAAGCTGAAGCAATTGTGATATACATTGCTGGCGTAGTGATTACCCACCAAAGCCTATTTTCCATTATAATGAATTGCTTGTGTAAAATTGAATACACATCATTGCCCTTATCCTTTGCTTCTGTATGATAAATAAATAAACGTGGCATATAAAACAAGCCCGCCATCCAACAAACCACAAAAATTATATGAATAGCTTTAGTGTAGAGATAAATCATAAAACAAAATTAGCAAAACATACTTATAAAATTGCAATCATGTAATTACATGACATTACACGTACTGATTAATGTCATAGAAATTCGAAAAATTCTAAATTCTACCAAGTTATCATCAACAACAACAATTAACTTTTAGTAAACCTTTATATTTTAATTACAATTATTAGGACAATGGATTGATTAAATAATATACTACACCAATTAGGTTAGTCTTTAAATGCATTAATTAATAAATAAATTTAAAAAAGAAAATTATATAATATTACTTATAATAAATTAACCTAAAATAATATTTCATCCACATTTTATTATCCCCGTTATCTACAACATCCATAATTTTATTACAAATCCATTAACCTTTACTAATTAATATTATCAATTTTGCTTGTGAATTCAACTCTTAATTGAATTCACACTAACAAAAAACACACACAAATGAAAAGAATTTACACATCACCTACTATTACAGTATCTATAGTAGATATTGAAAGTAGCCTCTGCAGCACTTCCAGTACTATCCAAGTTGGCAGCAATGACTTGGATTACCAACAGGAATGGGAAGAATTAGATGATGACAAACGATTTATTGAATGGTAATATTGATGTATATGAAAAAAATTAAAACAAATAGTAATCTACTAATTCTTTTCTTTATTGCCCTTCTTAATATTACTCAATCATGTAGCAAAAAAGAAGATGCTGATTTTAATAAAGAAATCAATATTCCTGAAGGTTATGCCGCTATAAACTTTGATATTATTGATATTAGCTTCGAAGAGGAAAGCCTTGGTGATGCTAAGAGCGCTACTGTAAAGATTAACAATCCTACTAACCAAGTATCAGTAAGTGCCAATATACAAACTGGCATGACGTGCCAAGTTTCATTAGAACCACAATCGACTAGTAATTTCAAAGATCTACTCAAAGAAGATTCAAAAATGGCGATAACTAGGAGTAAATCGATTGATCTAAATACTCATTATAGAGTTTATGTATACGACAAATCAACTGGTGAATTAGCTACATCGAAAAATTATATACGTGGTAAGGAAAAAGACGCCGGACCATTATTGGTGTATGGAGGAAAAGAATATACTATTGTCGCATATTCTATTAATTCAAAATCAGAATTTCCAGCGGAAATAGAAAATGCGACAAACATCAATACCGCTACCATATCCAATCCGCAAGTTGAGTTTATGTTTCAAAAACAGGATATTAAAATCCAGCACAATAGCAACAATACTATTAAATTGAAATTTAAACATCAGTTTAGCCAAATTACTACCATTATTAAGCTAGATAATACTACACAAGCTTACGCTTCAATTAGAGGAGCAAATGGAGCTTCATACATAAAACCAAGTTACTCAAAAACAAAATTCAAAGTAAGTAACGGTACAATAAGCGCAAATAATGATGATCTTAATACCCTCGGATCTTCAGTCAACTTTCCGTTCATACCATTTGATAATTTGAAAACATATAGCATAACGAGTCTTACTCCTACAATATTAAATACCCCTACTTCAGAAACAAAAGGAACATTTACAATTGAGACACTAACAATAGGCGATGTGTCTAGGCGAGTAGATATAAACGACCTTAACTTAAAACCTGGCGTGAAATATAATTTAGTATTAACTTTCCATGTACCAGAAACAACCATAATAGGTGCAAACCCAACGTTCCATTTTTATGACACAACTACTAAAGACACTCCATTTTATCATGCTGTGAATTTAGAAAATCCAACTTTCGGAGCTCAAATCGACATATGGTATCTTGACAATTCATTTAATTTAAATATAAACGGACAAAACCTATTTACTAAAGAACTTAATTTTGAAGGCTTCCCATTGCACGATGTATATTTTAGTGACGATACGTATTATGGAAGTTTGGACAAACCAAGTGGAAATATAAGCGTAATTTATAGAATAAATGAGACTGCTCCACGCCAACAAATCCCTGTCGTACGCCTTACAATCGATGAAAATGGAAATGTAAAGTTATTTGGAAGAAAACGAATGTCTGAGGGATTAAGAGAACTAAATATTAGAAACACTGTAAGAATTAATCCGTTAGCTAAATTGAATCCAAATGGTATAAATAAATTAACTTTTTCTTCAACAAGATGGACTACTACAGATGTACAAGGAAGAATTTATGGTATTAGGGTAAAAACACCATAAGAACTTATTCTACTACTTATGAAAATACTAAGGCTAACAATTGTTAGCCTTTAGTATTTTTAATATTTTGTGAGATTCAGAATTAGTATCTGAACTCTTTAATTGTATCAATCGCAAATTTTACGTGATCAAATTTCATATCAGGAGAAATTCCGTGGCCAAGATTACAAATAAACCCTTTCTCACCCCGCATTCTTTCGAATAATTGGTGAATCTTAGCTTTGATTACAGACTTATCCGCATACATAATAAATGGATCCAAGTTACCCTGAACAGCGATACCTTCTGGCAATGATTTTTTCATATTCAATAAATCTGCATTCCAATCCACAGAAATCACATCAGGTTTTGTTTCAACCATCAACGGAGCAAACACCGATGCGCCTTTTGCGAAAGAAATAACTGGAACTGTACGTTTCAAATTCTCGATGATGTATTTGTTGTATTTGTGTGAGAACTCACTGTAATCATTCCACGACAAAGCAGAAGCCCAGCTATCAAACAACTGAACCGCATTTACGCCCGCGTCGATTTGCATATTCAAATAAGCAATGGTTAAATCAGCAATTTTCTGTAAAATATGATGCGCTAATTCCGGGTCATTATTTAACATCAACTTCGTTAACTTAAAATCTCTTGTTGAACCTCCTTCTACCAAATAACTCAAAATAGTAAACGGCGCTCCCGCAAAACCAATCAATGGAATCGAACCATTCAAACGTTGCTGAATTACTTTGATCGCATCAGCTACATATTGTAATTTATCTACACTTTCTGCGCCAGCTAATTTTTGCGCATCCGCTAATGAACGTACAGGATTAGAAAAACGAGGCCCTACGCCTTGTTCAAAAGAAAGATCACCCCCCATTGCCTCAGCTGTAACTAATATATCTGAGAATAAGATTGCAGCGTCTATACCAAGCAAATCTACAGGCAACATCGTTACGTCTGCTGCTATTTCAGGAGTTTTACACATTTCTAAGAAAGTGTGTTTATTTTTAATCTCCCAATATTCAGGCATAAAACGTCCCGCTTGACGCATAAACCATACTGGAGGTCTTTCAGTAAGCTGCGAATTTGCAGCTCTCATAAACAAATCGTTTTGTAAAATCGTACTCACTATACTTTTATTTATATTTTTCTATTTCTTTTTTTATTTTTTGAACAATATCTTTTTGTCTTTCTGTCAAGGCCAATTTGTCGGCAACAGATAGATAAGCCTCTGTTCTTTCGTATTCCTTCTTACGCAAATTAATATTAGCCAAATTGATTAATACCATTGCCTTTTCATAATCCTTACGCCAAGGCAATCTTGAAGCTAACTGAAAATGATATTCGGCTTCATCAATTCTATCTTCCTTCAAAGCGATATTTCCCATCATAAATTCGTAGAAGTTTCTTCTCCCCTTGCGCAGATGATCAGGATTTTTTATCTCTGATAGTAAATTCTTAGTTTTATCGTAATCTTGCTTATGAAAAGCCTGCGTAGCCAAAAAAACTGTACCATCTCGGTATTGACTCCACACCATATACCCAATAAGCCCAAGCACATATACACAAGCGTAAAAATACCCCGACACCAGGCAGTAAGCTAGTAAAATTACAGCTAAAGCTATAATGATTAAACGGATTTTCGTGTTCATTATATTATATAAGCGCTATTGTGCTTCGCCGTTATCAGTAAATTTGTAGCCTACACCACGAATGGAATGAAAATAAATAGGATGTTTCTGATCAGGCTCAAAATATTTACGGAATGTTAATATGAAATTATCAATAGTTCTGGTTGATGGATATACATCATAATTCCAAACTGTCTCCAATATTTGTTCACGTGAAACAGCCTCATTACGTCTTTCAATTAATAATTTAAGCAACATTGTTTCTTTCTTAGTCAAAGAAGTAATAGAGCCGTCCGCATGATGTAATTCAAACGAATTGAAATAAATCGTCTTATCACCAATAGTATATGAATTCAATTCTTTCAAATCTTCTGGTTTCAATCCCCGACGTATCAAATTACCTACACGAAGAATCAACTCTTCTAGATTAAAAGGTTTTACCAAATAATCATCAGCTCCCTTTTTCAGTCCTGTAATACGATCTTCACTGCTATTTTTAGCAGTCAAAAACATAATAGGCACTTCTGTATTTTGCAATCGAATTGTTTCTGCTACTTGGAAACCATCAATCTCTGGAATCATCACATCCAAAATAATCAAGTTAAAACGCTCTTCTTTAAAAATCTTTAGCGCTTTCTTTCCATCGGTAGCTGTAGTTACGCGATAACCTTCTAATTCCAAATTTAGTTTTATAGCTTCCAACAAATGTTCTTCGTCTTCGACTAATAGTATTCTTTGTTTAGCTTGCATAATTTTCAAATATTACTTCAAAAATACTACCAGACGGCGTATTATCCTTCACTTTAATGGTAGCATTATGTTTTTGTAAAACTGTTTTTACTATATATAACCCCAAACCAGTTCCCTTGGTTTTGCGAGTAGATTCATTACCAACACGATAAAACTTATTAAAAATAAGCTTTTTTTCTTCATCAGCTATCCCTTGACCATGATCAGCAACTGTTAAAACTAAATCCTCACCTTTCTTTTGCAAATTAACTTCTACTGTAGCGCATGCTGGAGAATATTTTATAGCATTCTCTATCAGGTTATTAACCACATTGGTTATTGCAAATTTATCTGCATTCAAGGTAATATTCGGTTCTATATCTGTACGAATCATTTCGGTGGTACAAGAGTTTTTTTGCAACCTTTCAGATACATCTTCTACCAAAGCTGAAAAATCAAAATTCTCTTTCGGCAGATTAAAACTACGATTCTCTAATTTAGTGGCTAACAATACATTCTCAACCAAATAATCCAATCGCTCAATATCTTTGAGAGAATTGGACAAAAATGATTTTTGTTGCTCGCGATCCAAATCTCTTTTCAAAATCGTTTGCAAATAAAGTTTGACAGATGCCAAAGGAGATTTTAATTCATGCGTAACAGATAAAAGGAAATTATTTTGCTGCTGGGAATAATAGCGCTCTTTTTCTAAGTGTCTTTTTAAGCGAATGATACCTAAAATGAATATCAAAATAAAGATCATCCCCTCGCCAATCACCATTCCCTTGCGATCAGGCACATATTTGATAAACATATATCCCCACGCAAACAATTGGCAGATGGCATAAAATGCTAAAACATAAAACCAAAATAGAGCTCTTCTCATATCCTTTATTTCAACAAAAATACTCAAATCGCACAGCAATAGAAAATACGTCAAGTTTTATGACACTAATAAGAAAAACGGTGACAATAGGTATGAAAATACATTTTATATATTTGCATATGTTTCAGCAAAAAAAAGATATATTCTTCGATTTAGATCATACGATTTGGGATTTTGACCGCAATGCACAAGAGACTTTGCATGAGTTGTATTACCTTTATAAATTTGACGAGTTGTTCAACAGACCTAATTCAGATGAATTTATTGAAACATACACTATTAACAACCATCGTGTATGGGAACTTTATCACCATGGTAAAATAGACAAACCTACACTGCGCAAGCTAAGATTTGCAGACACTTTTACCCAATTGGGTGTTGATCCAGCTTTATTTCCTATAGGCTTTGAAGAAGAATATCTAAAAATTTGTCCTACAAAGACTAATCTTTTTCCAAATGCGATTGAGACATTAGAATATCTACAAAAAAGGTATAATTTACACCTAATTTCTAATGGCTTCAAAGAAGCTTGTGAAACGAAATTGACACACAGCAATCTACGCAAATATTTTAAAACGATTGTGATTTCTGAAGTTTTTGGTGTGAACAAACCCGATCCACGTATTTTTGAGTATGCTGTAAATCATGGCGAAGCAGCAAAAGAAAAGTCAGTAATGATAGGTGATAATATTGATGCAGATGTCCGTGGAGCGTTAAATGCAGGACTAGATGCTATTTATTTTAATGTGATTGGAGCAGAGAAACCTAAGGATATTCCCCATATGATTGTCGATTTGAAAGAATTGCAACATATATTTTAGTTAACAAGCTGAAATAAGGTATTATAAATTAAAATATGGAAAATATTTCCGTATTAAAATAGGCTGCCGCAAATATGCGACAGCCTATTTATTTGTTAAACTTTAAACATATGATAATCAAGATGAATAATACTTTTGCTATTATACAAAAGCACTAAATCCTGTAATACTTCTACCTACAATTAAGGAATTAATTTCTTTGGTGCCTTCGTAAGAATAAATCGCTTCTGCATCGGCTAAAAATCTAGCCACATTATATTCTAGTAAAATCCCATTTCCTCCCATCACTTCGCGCGCACGCGACACAATATCTCGAGTTCGCAACGTACAGAATACTTTAGCTAAAGAGGCGTGTTCGTCCTTCAACTTTCCTTCATCTTGTAATTCCGATAATCTATACGTAAGAGTTTGCATTGCTGTCAGATTCGAAAGCATTTCGACCAAATGATTCTGGATTAATTGGAAAGACGCGATTGGTTTTCCAAACTGTTCACGCTTCAAAGTATATTCAAGCGCATTCTCATAAGCCCCTCGTGCACAACCAACAGCCATCCACGCTACTCCAGCACGTGTCATTTGTAAGACTTTTGCCGTGTCTTTGAACGAATTTGCATTCGGTAATCTATCTGATTCTGGGATAATACAATTTGTTAAAGTAATCAAACCATTCTGTACAATACGCAAAGCCATTTTTCCTTTGATCTTTTCTACGGAAAAACCAGGATTTTCCTTTCGTACAATAAATCCTTTCACTTGATTATCATCAACATCTCTAGCCCAAATTATGGTTATATCCGAAAATGTTGAATTCCCAATCCATTTTTTTTGTCCATTCAAGACCCAACCGTCAACCGTTTTTTTGCAAGTAGTCGTCAAACCACCAGCCGTTGCTGATCCCACTTCTGGCTCCGTCAAACCAAATGCACCTATTTTTTTCAATTGCTGCATTTGTGGTAACCATTCTTGCTTTTGCTCTTCTGAACCGCACATATAAATGGATCCCATAGCCAAACCACTTTGCACACCCAAGAAGGTTGCGATAGAAGGATCAATACGTCCAAATTCAGCAGCAATAATACCGTCCATCAATGAAGTACCTCCCGCACAGCCATAGCCTTCATAAACATATCCGCAGACATTCAGCTCCGCTAATTTTGGAATTATTTCAAAAGGAAATTCATCATGTAACCAATATTTATTTACCAAAGGCTTAATTTCTGCTTCCAAAAAAGCCCTAACTTTCAATTGCAACTCTTTATCTTCAGGTGATAATTTAGCTTCAACAGCATAAAAATCAGCATCTATTGGAGGAGGATCTTTTTTCTTTTTTTGAGACGTAAGCATTTTCATTGCCATCTGCAACTGTCGCTCATCCATTTTGGATACAGAGTTTATCACCGCAGGTAAATCAACTTTTTGGGATAATTTTTCAAGTTGTGCCAAATCCACTGATTTAAACAACTTTATCATCTTTTGAATCTTATCAAACATAATATCTCCTTTAGTTCTACAAATCTTTTTATTAAAATAACTTTTTATTGTTGCATTTCAAGAAATCTATACTATATTTGCATCCGAAATGAAACAAAATATATTTTTTATTACTGACTATCAGTTGGTTATAATAGAAATAAAAAAAGTTTTATTTTTTGGGTTACCTTTTAGAGTTGCCCGTATTAATGAGTATAGTAAACGAAATTGTTTCAATTAAAATAGAAAATTAAAAGATGAAAAATTTATTCGCATTCGGATTTTTAGCATTAGGTTTAACTGTAGCTTCTTGTAACAACACTACAAAAACTGAAGAAACTGCTGATTCTTTAACTAACGTTATCGATTCTACAGCTACAGCTTTAACTGATTCTATCAACGCTACAGCTGATTCAGCTACTGCAGTTGTTGATTCTATCGCTGATTCAGTAGCTAACGCTCAATAATTCCGATAAGAGTTAAAATACTCCAAAAAGCTCGTGTTCTGATGACACGAGCTTTTTTGTTTATTATAAATCCGCGAATAAGCGTATTATTTCTTATTTTTGGTCCTAACTTAATTAGTCCTTCTGACTTATATTATTTTAATTTATGACATTATCATCGCTTACAGCCGTTACTCCAGTAGACGGAAGATATTACAATGCTACGAAAGAACTATCTGACTACTTTTCAGAATTTGCACTTATCAAATACCGTGTTTTAGTCGAAGTAGAATATTTCATTGCCTTAGCAGAATCAGGAATACCTCAATTAGCACATTTTGATGGTTCATTGAACGATAAATTGAGAGATATTTACAAAAATTTCTCAATCGAAGATGCGCAGTGGATCAAAGACACAGAAAAAGTAACCAACCATGATGTGAAAGCCGTAGAATATTTTTTGAAAAATGAATTTGAGAAATTAGGCTTACACGATTCTTTAGAATTCATTCACTTCGGTTTGACTTCTCAAGATATTAACAATACAGCTATTCCCTATTCTTGGAAAGAAGCGATCAACAATGTTTACGTTCCTACAGTCACTGAATTAGTCAACGAATTGAAGGGATTGTCTGACGAATGGAAGGACATTCCAATGTTAGCTCGCACACACGGACAACCCGCTTCTCCTACTCGCTTGGGTAAAGAGATCAAGGTGTTCATTGAGCGTATAGAAAAACAAGTTAACACGTTGAAAAATGTTCCATATTCTGCAAAATTCGGTGGTGCTACTGGTAACTTCAATGCGCATCATGTAGCCTATCCGCAATTGGATTGGGTTGCTTTTGGTAATAAATTCGTGAACGAGCAATTAGGACTGGATCGTTCGCAAACGACTACACAAATCGAACATTACGACAATTTTGCAGCAAGTTGTGATGCATTAAAGCGTATAAATAATATCGTAATTGATCTTTGCCGTGATATTTGGACGTACATCTCTATGGATTACTTCAAACAAAAAATTACAGCAGGACAAATCGGCTCTTCTGCGATGCCACACAAAGTAAATCCTATCGATTTCGAAAATGCGGAAGGTAATTTAGGAATTGCAAATGCAATTTTAGAACATTTAGCAGCTAAATTACCAATATCTAGATTGCAACGTGATTTGACGGATTCTACAGTGCTTCGTAATGTTGGCGTTCCTTTCGCACATACATTGATTGCCTTCAAATCGACTTTACGTGGTTTGCGTAAATTAATCTTGAATGCGGATGCTTTTCAAAAGGATTTAGAAAACAACTGGGCTGTAGTTGCCGAAGCAATTCAAACGATTCTACGTCGCGAAGGTTATCCAAAACCTTATGAAGCGTTGAAGGATTTGACACGTACGAATGCACATGTGACGCAAGAAACAATCGCATTGTTCGTTGAAGGTCTAAATGTAAGGGAAGAAGTTAAAGCTGAAATCAAAAACATCACGCCTTCAAATTACACAGGTGTAGCTTTGTAAGCTTTTACGATTCAATGACGTGGATCATTTTTGTATCTACTATATTTGAATAATTTTTTAATAATTATGGCAACAATTAACGTATATACAGAATCCACACCAAATCCTTCTACGATGAAGTTTTTGGTAAATAAGCTTTTAATAAATGGAAGTGTAGATTTTCCAGACAGAGAAAAAGCACAAGAGTCACCTTTCGCGCGTGAATTATTCAAATTCAATTTTGTTAATGGTGTTTTCTTTGCTTCCAATTTTGTAACAGTTACCAAAACAGATGATGCTGATTGGAGTGATATCGAAGCATTATTGAAAGAATTTGTAAAAGGTGCTGTAGAATCAGAGTTAAAAATCCAAGAAATCGCAAAAGATGAGGACATCACTTTTGAGGGTTCTGATGTAGAAATAAAAATTCAACAAGTTTTACATGATTACGTAAGACCAGCTGTAGAACAAGATGGTGGCGCTATTGCTTTCAAATCATTTGATAATGGTACTGTAACTGTAGAGTTGAGAGGCTCATGCAGTGGTTGTCCATCATCTACAATTACTTTGAAAGCAGGAATTGAAGGCCTATTAAAGCGTATGGTTCCAGAGGTTGAAGAAGTTGTAGCAGAGGCTATGTAACAATTTTTTTTTCAAACATTGAGGCTTAGTAGATTTACTAAGCCTTTTTTGTGAAGATTCCCATTCCTTTAATTAACTTTAATAATTAATCTTATCTACATGAAATATATAGGAATACTTATCACTTTATTTCTTTTTATACGATGTACAACTAATATCGAAGTAGATTTAATTGTACATAATGCTAAAATATATACGGTTGATTCTTCTTTTACAATTCAAGAGGCGTTTGCTGTAAAGAATGGAGTTTTTATTGATATTGGTACAAGCAAACAGATATTACAACGTTATAAGGCAAAGGAAATAATTGACGCACAGCAGAAGCCAATTTATCCAGGTTTTTATGATGGTCATGGGCATTCTTTTATGTTGGCGGATTATCTACATCAGGTAGATCTGGTAGGTACAAAATCAATTCAAGAGCTTGTTCAAAGAATTCAAAATTACCGCAAGAAACATCCAGAATCAAAATGGATTTTAGGTGGTGGATGGGATCAATCAATCTGGCCGGATAAAACTTATCCGCATCGTGACACATTAGACAAGTATTTTCCAGACATACCCGTATTTTTGCACCGTATTGATTACCACGCAGCTATAGTGAATTCTGAAGCATTACGTTTGGCACAGATTGATTCTGCGATATATGTCGAAGGGGGCAAAATAGATATAGACTCTACTCAACGTATTACCGGTATATTGATTGACAATGCCATGGCACTTGTATCTAAGTACATTCCTACTGGTAATGAAATTAATATTTTGCAAAAACTTAGACAAGCACAAGACTCGCTACTCTCAGTGGGTTTAACAAGTATAGTCGATGCGGGTTTAGACACAGAACAGTTGGAATTATTAAAAAAATTCTATGAGCAAGATTCTTTAAAAATCCGCAATTATGCAATGCTTTTTGCAGAACCGCACAACATTTCAAAATACATAAACGAGGGTATTTACGAATCTGATCGACTTACTATTAAATCCATTAAGCTCATGGCTGATGGAGCGTTGGGATCTCGTGGAGCTTGTCTTTTAGAGAACTATAGCGATGATAGTACTAAGGGCTTCTTATTGCATTCAAGAACTGAATTCGAAGAATCTTTAGCACAACTTGCCGACTCTCCTTTTCAAGTAGCGATTCACGCGATTGGTGACTCTACAAATAGATTGCTGTTAGATCTTTATGGTGCACTGAATGTGAAAAGCAAAAGATGGCGCATAGAGCATGCACAAGTGGTGCACGAATCAGATTTTATAAAATTTAAAACGTTTAATATTATTCCTTCTATACAACCTACTCATGCAACTTCTGATATGGGTTGGATAAATGACAGACTCGGTGCTGAAAGAGCTCAAGGAACATATGCATATAAAAAACTTTTAGACGCTTATGGAAAAGTTGTCATTGGTACAGATTTTCCAATTGAGCATTTCAATCCATTATACAGTTTTCATGCTGCTGTAACCCGCCAAAACGCGAATGGATTACCTAAAGAAGGCTTTCAAATGGAAAATGCTTTAACAAGAGAAGAAGCGTTGCGTGGAATGACTATATGGGCTGCTTTCGGTTCGTTTCAAGAGAAAAAACGTGGCTCGATTGAAAAGGGTAAAGATGCTGATTTTGTAATATTAGAGGATGATATTATGATTGCAGCAAATGATAAATTAAGAAATATCAAAACGCTTCGGACAGTAATCGCAGGCGAATCTGTGTATATAAAACCATAGAAAAAGGAGCTATACAGCTCCTTTTCTATTATTGCATATCAAATAAATGTTTTTCAGCATGGTAAGAAGAACGAACCAAAGGTCCTGATTCCACATATTTAAAGCCCATTTCCAAACCAATTTGTTTATATTTCTCAAATTGTGCAGGAGTTATCCAATCAATCACTGGATGATGTGCTTTAGAAGGTTGCAAATATTGACCTAAAGTCAAAATATGAACACCAACATTATACAAATCTTGCATAGCTTCCACAACATCTTCTTCTGTCTCCCCTAAGCCCAGCATAATACCTGATTTTGTACGCAAACCAGCTTCTGAAATACGACGTAAACATTCTAATGAACGGTCATATTTGGCCTGAATACGAACTTCTCTAGTAAGACGACGAACTGTTTCCAAGTTGTGTGAAACAACTTCTGGACGTACTGCTAATACACGCTCCAAATTTTCCCATTGACCTTTAAAGTCAGGAATCAACGTTTCTAAAGTTGTTTCAGGACTTTCACGACGAATAGCATTAATCGTTTCTGCCCAAATAGTAGAACCGCCATCTTTCAAATCATCTCGATCCACTGAAGTGATCACACAATGTTTCACTTGCATCAGTTTCACTGAATTTGCTACACGATTTGGCTCATCCGTATCTACCGCCAATGGTCTTCCCGTAGCTACAGCACAAAAAGAACACGAACGCGTACAAATATTACCCAAAATCATAAATGTAGCCGTACCAGCTCCCCAACACTCACCCATGTTAGGACAATTACCACTCTCACAAATCGTATGTAATTTATGTTCGTCTACCAAATTACGAACATGACGATATTCTTTCCCAACAGGAAGTTTAACACGTAACCAATCAGGTTTCCGTTGTGTTTGTTGAACAGGTATAACAGGTAGTTCTATCATGACACAAATGTAAACAAACTTTATAAAATCTATTAACGATAATTACTATAAGGAATCACCAAATTGTAATATTGCAACTTATTAAGTAACAAAAAAGCTTTCCAAAATCGGAAAGCTTTCAATAAATAGAGTAATTTACCTTACTCCGTGAGATTTAAAATTCAAATCCTACACCAAACGATACTACTCTGTTATTAGCTTTTAAAACATCTACATTCGACAAGTCAGCTAATCCTAAACCATAACCAGCATTAATTAGGAAACCATTCGCTAATTTATAACCAACTTGAAAATTCGCTCCATAATCAACTACTTTAGTTTCATCAGCATTTGAACCAAATTTAATATCTGTTTTAACATCTCCGGTTTTATCTTGTCCTGCAATATTAAATCCTACATATGGCCCAGCACCTAAAAACAATGCCCCTGTTCCGGCAGGAATATAATAAACTGCATTAACAGGAATTTCAATTGACATCAAATTGGTTGTAGATTCACCCCCCGCTAAACTTCTTTTTCCACCTTTACCTTGTAAAGATAATCCTGGTTGAATTGCAAAGTTAGGTGCTGCAAAAATATTTGCATATCCAGAAATATAAAAATTAGTTGATGAACTTGTCGAAACATCTCCTAAAGAAGTTTCAATTTTAGGCTTAGGTAAATTAATTCCTGCCTTGATACCGTATCCTGTTTGTGCATTTGCTCCCACAGCTAATAATAATGCTGTGCTTAATGATAGCAAAACTTTTTTCATCACTTAGTATTTTTTAATTTAATAATGTTGTCACTCTGAATCCTAAATGAGTAACATATCATATCGGAATTGGCAAATATGATACCAAAGACAAAACTAATATTTCAACTTATTGTGTAACAAAAAAGCTTTCCAAAAATGGAAAGCTTTCAATAATAAAATAATTTACCTTACTCCTAAGATTTAAAATTCAAATCCTACACCGAATGATAATACTCTGTTCTTAATATCGTTTGTAAGACTTTTGTCTCCAGCAATATTGGTAAGCCCTAATCCATAATTAGCATTGATTAAGAAGCCACCTGGCAATTTTACACCAGCCATGATATTTGCTCCAAAATCTACAGCTTTCAAATGTTCATCTTTACCAAATTTAAACTCATTCAATGTAGTAGATGATCCATCTCCATTACCAATTGTATTGAATTTATTTTTACCGCTTACACCAAAACCAACATACGGACCAGCGCCCAATTGTAATTCAGCAGCACCCACAGGCAATTTTCCTACAAAATTTACTGGAACTTCAATCCACATTGTGTTTTGTGTAAGCTCGTAAGTAGTACCGCCTACTCTTGCTTCTGCAAATTTAGCACCTTTACCTTGCAATGAAACTCCTGGTTGAATTGCGAAGTTTTGGTTAATATTTGCATTCAAATAACCTGTAATATAAAAGTTCAAAGCAGACTTGGTATCTGATAAATCATCTGAACTACCATAACTGTAAGACGGTAGCGTAACACCTGCTTTAATACCATAACCTGTTTGTGCATTTGCTCCCACAGCTAATAATAATGCTGATCCTAGAGATAGTAAAACTTTTTTCATAGCCTAATATATTTTAGTTTAAAATCTGCTGTTACTCTGAATCCCAATTGAGTAACATATCGCATGGTGATTTACAAATTTGATACCAAAAATTAAGGACGAATAATTTTATGTTTTATTTGAATTTATTTTTGGCATTTACAAAATTAAGAGTTACTTTTGCACACCCAGTAAGGGGAAAGGGTCGGATGGCCGAGTGGCTAGGCAGAGGTCTGCAAAACCTCCTACAGCGGTTCGAATCCGCTTCCGACCTCGTTAAAAACGTAAAATAAAATATTAAATACAATGGGAGTTACACGTTTAAAAAGAAAAGATAGAAGAAACAAAACTGTTTCACGTGTTGAAGTTCAGTTTTTGAAATTAGGTCGTAACATTGAACTAGGTTCTCGTTCAGAAATGCCTAAAAAAAGTCAAATCGTTAAAAACGATGAAATCTTAAACAAATTAGCTGCTGACGCTAAATAGTTTTCTATTTCATCTTCATGATATAAGAAAGGTTTACATGAATTTGTAAACCTTTTTTATTGGTCCAGATTTTTATAAAAAGGTAAACCCCGCATCAACTGATACGGGGTTTTCCTTTTTATTATATTCGAAATAATAACTTAGTCTTGAATTGCTGCAATTCCTGGTAACACTTTACCCTCCATATATTCCAATAAAGCACCACCACCAGTACTTACGTAACTCACATGCTCGGTCATATCAAATTTCGCAACAGCTGCTGCAGAATCGCCGCCACCAATCAAAGAGAATGCACCTTGTTCAGTTGCAAGTACTACCGCATCAGCAACAGCTTTAGTACCCTTAGCAAATGTATCAAATTCAAAAACTCCCATAGGACCATTCCATAATAATGTTTTTGAAGCTGAAATTACTTCCGCAAAATGTTTTCCTGAATCTGAACCAATATCCAAACCTTCTAATCCATCAGGAATTTGGTCATTAGGACCATTATATACATTAGCATCATTAGAGAATGCATCTGCGATCTGCGCATCATTAGGCAATACTAGATTAACACCCTTCTCTTCTGCTTTTTTCACTAACTCATTGGCCAAATCCAATTTATCGTTTTCACATAGCGAATTTCCTATATTACCACCACGAGCCTTAACAAAAGTATATGCCATACCACCGCCAATGATTAAATTATCAACTTTGTCCAATAGAGCTTCGATCAGTTGGATCTTGTCAGATACTTTAGCTCCACCCATGATAGCTGTAAATGGACGCTCTGGATTATTTAATACTTTCTCCGCATTCTTTAATTCCGCTTCAATTAAATAACCAAAATATTTAGCATCGCCAAAAAACTGAGCAATAACCGCTGTAGAAGCATGAGCACGGTGAGCCGTACCGAATGCATCATTTACATAAACATCTCCTAGTTTAGATAATTTCTCAGCGAAATCTTTATCTCCTTTTTCCTCTTCTTTATAAAAACGTAAGTTTTCTAGTAAAAGAACCTCACCTGCTTTCAAATTTGCTGACTTATCAACAGCCTCTTGACCGATACAATCATTTGCGAATTGCACATCAACACCTAAAACTTCTGATAAATGAGCTACGATATGACGTAATGAATATTTGTCTGTTGGACCATCTTTTGGTCTTCCTAAATGAGACATTAAAATTACTGAACCACCATCGTTTAAAATTTTCTTAATTGTAGGTGTTGCACCTTGAATACGGTTATCGTCCGTAATTGTAAAGTTTTCATCCAAAGGCACATTAAAATCCACACGAATTAATGCTTTTTTACCCGAAAAATTAAAGTTGTCAATTGTTTTCATATTCTGTTTTAGTATTCGAAGGCTATATAAGTTATATAAACAATATTTATCCTTGAAAAATTTTTATTAGTTAAGTTGATTAAAGCTGTAAATATATAAAAAGCAAAGAAATATTTATATCTCTTTGCTTTTAAGTAGTTAATAAATTTCTATAGAATAAGGCAATCGAGCTTGAATCCCAGTATTTTGTATGATTTTCTGAAGCTCGCCAATATATTTCTGGTACTCGCCAAGTTCTTCTCCTATCATGTAAGTCTTGATTTTGTCTTTAGAGTTGGAAAGAATAGAAGCAAATGGTTCAGTTTTTACTGGATACTCTTTCGTAAAATATGAAGTTATTTTACCTTTCGTAGCAGCTGCTTGTATAGCAGCATTCAAATTTCCAATTTTATCAACCAAACCAATTTTCAAAGCCTGATCGCCTGTCCACACTCGTCCTTGACCAATACTGTCAACTTGTGCCACCGTCATATTACGACCTTTAGCCACTCGATCTATAAATGTACTATAAACATTATTTACCTCTACTTGAATAATAGCTTTTTCTTCTTCCGTAAGTGGCTTATCCATACTTCCCATTAGACTAGCATATTTACCGGTTTTAACCTCTTCAAATTTTATTCCTAGCTTATTGTTTAATAAATTTTTTGCATTTGGAATCAACCCAAACACACCTATAGAGCCTGTCAATGTAGTTTTTTCAGCAAATATTGAATCTGCGGCTGCCGCAATATAATAACCACCAGATGCAGCATAGTCTCCCATAGAAACAACAATTGGCTTTACTTTTTTAGTTAATTCAACTTCTCTCCATATAATATCTGAAGCTAAAGCAGAACCACCTCCCGAATTAACGCGCAACACAACAGCTTTAACTTTATCATCTTGACGTAGTTTTCGTAATTCACGAGATATCTTGTCACCTCCAATCTCACCTACATCTCCTGCGCCATCCACAATATCACCATAAGCATATAATACCGCAATTTCGTCAGTCCCCTTAGATTCTGTCTTTTTTCCTCCATATTTCGTCACCGAAACAATAGAAATATCATCTTTCTCCTTAATATCTAATCTCTTTTTAATTTCTGCTATTAGCTCATCCTTATACAATTTACCATCTATAAATTTGTATTTTAAAGCATCATCAGCATTGCGAACTGCATATGTATCTGCATAATAAATCAAAGAATCTTTATTTATTTTTCTTCCCGCAGACAAATCATCCAAGAAAGCGTCGTAAATGCTATTTAAGTAAGATGTAACTTGAAGTCTATTTGCTTCACTCATAGAATTTAACATAAAAGGTTCTACAGCAGATTTGTATGTCCCTACTTTGATGACCTGCATATCTACACCCAATTTGTCCAAAGCATCTTTCATAAACATCGTACTCGAACTTAATCCTCTAAAGTCCAAAGTTCCCTGAGGATTTAAATATACTTTGTCCGCAACAGAAGCTAGATAATAGGCTTTTTGAGAATATCCATCACTGTATGCTACAATAAATTTATCAGATGATTTGAAATCTACTAATGCATCGCGAATTGCCTTTAGTGTAGCAAACCCAACACCTACTGTAGTAGGATTAATGAAGATACCTTTAATATTATTATCTGTCTTAGCAGCCTCAATACGCGCCAAAATATCATTTAATCCTATTTCATTGGAAGATATTCCCAATGGTAAATCTAAATCACTAAATGGATTTGATTCAGATTTTTCAGTAATATTGTAGTCCATTGAAAGAACCAAAACAGAATTAGCTGGAGCGGGCATACTGGATTCTTTTGATGCGGTAGAAACCATCACCGCAATAAAAAATATAAATGCAAAGAACAAAAGCACACCTGTAATTAAGACTCCCGTAATAGTAGCAAGTACTTGTTTGAAAAAATTCATATATTATAATTTATTTAAGTAATAAATTTACTGCATTAAAACGGAAAACAAAGAAAAATTATCATATACACGAATTAAATGAATACCATCTATATTTTGCTTGGAGCAAATCTTGGCAATCCAGAAGAACAATTGTTGAAAGCCATAGATCTGCTCAATAAAAGACTTGGCAGTGTCACAAAAACATCTTCATTATATGAATCTGAAGCTTGGGGAGTAGAAGATCAACCAGCATTTCTAAATCAAGTTATAATTTTGACCACAAATAAGAATGCCCAAGAGTGCTTGGATATATGCCAAGAAATCGAACAGGAGTTGGGTAGAATTAGAAAAGAAAAGTGGGGAGCAAGAAAAATAGACATTGATATACTTTATTTTAATTCAGAAATCATGGATACACCAGGTCTAATTATACCTCATCCATATATTCAAGATAGAAAATTCACTTTAGAGCCACTTTTTGAGATTGCTCCAAGCTACAAACACCCAAAATTAAATATTACTAATGAACAATTATTATTAAATTGCACAGATAACCTGAATGTTAAAAAAATTAATAAATAATGAGCTTTCAAATTATTAATCTGGATGCTATCAACCAATCCATGCTTGGAAATCCAGATTTGATTAAGGAATTAGTTAATCTATACATCGTACAATCACCAATTGATTTTAATGCATTAGAAGAATCTTTAGCGACGGGTGATAAATCGTTGATTCGCGAAAGAACCCATCATATAAAGCCAACAATGCAATATATTGGTGCATTAGGTTTACTTCAAGATTTTCAAGCCTTAGAGAATTTAGCTCGAGAAGATGCTCCTTTGTCTGAGATAGAAACTTTATTTCAAGCAATCAAACCTAAATTCCAATTAATGTTAACAGAACTTACCCTTCTTTCGACTAGTTAATTTTTCAATATATAACGCCATATAAAGGCTATTCAAATTTAAGTATAAGTGTAGTTCTTGAAGTAAAATCTACAAGGATGAAGTAATACTAAAAATCAACAAATCTTATGCGATATTTTTAATAAGTTTGTATTGGAATAGAATACATTTACATGGCATATAAGGGCAATTCATTTAAAAATAATACGCAAAATAAGAGTTCTAGAGAATCTAAAAATGCTGCTAAGCCATCGAGCGCACGAAGAGAGCCGATCCTGAAGCCATTTAACACTATAGATTTTTCGGAAGGACAACGCAAAGCATTAAAAATAGCTGGATTATTCTTAATCTTATGTGCTTTTTTATTAGCAGTAGCCTTTACCTCCTATTTATTCACTTGGAAAGAAGATCAAAGCTACATTAGCGCAACAAATGGTTCTTGGGGCACCTTATTTAGTACGAGTGAAGAGTTAGCTGATGAAGGCTTAGAGGCGCCCGTAGTTCAAAACAAATTAGGGAAACTAGGCGCATTACTTGCAAATCAATTCATATTCGAATGGTTTGGTGTTGCATCCTTTCTATTTGTACTATTAGCTTTTGTATTAGGCTACAAATTTTTATACCAAAAATCTCTACTTCCTATTTGGAAAACTGTATTATATTCTATACTTGGTATTATATTTCTTTCCATTACATTGGGCTTTATTCAAGATTATATATTAGATACTCCACATATCCTTGAAGGAAAATTTGGGTATTGGACGAATCAATTGCTAAATGCACAAATAGGTAAATTTGGTGTTGGCGGTATCATTATTTTCGCCTATTTGACAGCATTGGTTCTCATATACAACTTAGATCTCAAATTTGCTTTAAGTAATTTAGCTCCATCGAAAGATGATGCGGAAGATTTTGATTTAGTTGAAGACAAACCAATAAGTAAATCAAACACAATTACAACTCCAGTTGCTAAAGTAGAAACTGAACAAGAAGAAAACATAGATGGTGCAGTCATTGAAGTTTCCAATACTTTGAGAAATGTAACTTCAGATAGCAATCATACATCTGTCAATGACAGGTATGCAAATCTTCGCACTACACCTATTGAGGAAGAGGAATTAGATTTAGATGAGGATGAAAATACTTCAAGTATAGGTTTTGAAACAAAAAATAAAACAAATACAGTAGAAGCTGAAAATTCCATTAATCTTTCGGTAGATGCACCTTTACAAATAGAAACTCCAGCTGAGGAAACTATCACAGAAGAAGTGTCTCTAGCTGTAGAGGAAGTTAGAGAAGAAAAACAAATTACCGCTAATGATCTAGTTGCACAATTTGGTGAATACGACCCTAAATTAGATCTCTCTGGCTATCAATATCCAACTTTAGACTTGTTAAAAGAATATGGTACGGGTAAGATTACAATTAATCAACAAGAACTCGAAGCAAACAAAAACCGTATTGTAGAAACCTTGCGCAATTACAATATCGAAATTGAGCATATAAAAGCTACTATCGGTCCTACGGTAACCTTGTATGAAATTATCCCGAAACCTGGTGTTCGTATTTCCAAAATCAAAAACTTAGAAGATGATATTGCATTGAGTTTAGCCGCGTTGGGTATTCGTATTATTGCTCCGATGCCTGGCAAAGGTACTATTGGTATAGAAGTTCCTAACAGTTCTCCAGAAATGGTATCGATGCGTTCGGTATTAGCAACAGAGAAATTCCAAAAAACGGATATGGATTTGCCTATAGCGTTGGGAAAAACCATTTCCAATGAAGTCTATATTGCCGACTTAGCAAAAATGCCTCACCTTTTAGTGGCGGGTGCCACAGGTCAAGGTAAATCCGTAGGTATTAATGCAATTTTGACTTCTTTGCTTTATAAAAAGCATCCAGCAGAATTAAAATTTGTCTTAGTTGACCCTAAAAAAGTAGAACTTTCTCTATTCAAGAAAGTAGAAAGGCATTTCTTGGCAAAACTTCCAAACGAAGAAGAAGCCATTATTACAGATACAAAAAAAGCAATCAATACATTGAATTCACTTTGTATCGAGATGGATCAACGTTATGACTTATTAAAAAACGCGCAAGTTCGTAATCTAAAAGAATATAATTCAAAATTTATCAATCGCAGATTAAACCCTGAGGAGGGTCATCGATTCTTACCATTTATAGTTCTTATTGTTGATGAGTTTGCGGATTTGATGATGACTGCTGGTAAAGAAGTCGAAGCACCTATTGCACGCCTAGCACAATTGGCACGTGCAATTGGTATTCACCTAGTCATTGCGACACAACGTCCTTCGGTAAATATTATTACGGGTACCATCAAAGCTAATTTCCCTGCACGTCTAGCATTTAGGGTGTTATCTAAAATAGATTCACGTACGATATTAGATTCAGGAGGTGCAGACCAATTAATTGGTCGTGGTGATATGTTGTTGTCCTCGGGCTCTGATTTGATTCGTATCCAATGTGCATTTGTAGATACACCCGAAGTGGAAGATATTTCTGATTTCATCGGCGGCCAACGTGGCTATCCTTCTGCATTTATGTTGCCAGAATATGTAGATGAGTCTGGTGAAGGATCGGGTTCCATGGATTTTGATATGTCCGATAGAGATGCTTTATTCGAAGAAGCTGCTCGTCTTATCGTCATGCATCAACAAGGCTCTACGTCGCTTATTCAACGCAAGCTGAAATTAGGCTATAATAGAGCGGGAAGAATCATCGACCAACTGGAAGCTGCGGGTATCGTAGGTCCATTTGAAGGAAGTAAAGCAAGGGAAGTTTTATATCCTGATGAGTATTCTTTAGAACAGTTTTTAGAAACGTTGAGAAAAGATAATTAAAAATGAAAAAACTGTTATTATCATGCGCATTATTAGGTAGCACATTGTTGTCATTTGGACAAACAGATGCTGCCGCAAAAAAGATTTTAAATGAGGTATCTAAAAAATACAGCTCATACAAAACTATTCAATCGGATTTTAGCTTGAGTATTCAAGACGCTAATAAGAAAACACATACAACAAATGGTGTAATGTATTTTAATAAGCCAAAAAATCAGTATGCAATTTCTTTACCTGATCAAGAAATTATTTCTGATGGCAAGTCTGTTTGGAATATTTCAAAAGACATTAAAGAGGTTCAAATTTCAGAGAATGAGAATAATGATAAAACGATTGGCCCCAACAATTTATTCAACTTTTATCAAAAAGGTTATAAGTATGTGTTGATGCCTGACGAAAAAATCATTAGACAAGGTAAGTCAGAAATGGCTAAAGTAATTGAACTATCTCCAGAAGATACAAAGACAAATTATTTTAAAATCAAATTACGTATCAACAAAAACAACCATATTCAAGATGTGACGATTTTTGATAAATCAAGCAATAAATATATCTATACTATCAATACTTTGTATTTAGGGAAAAACTTTGGACCTCAAATGTTTTCCTTTTCAAAAGATAAATATAAAGACTACGAAATCGTAGATTTAAGATAAAACAACAAATGCTAGTACTGAACTAGCATTTGTTGTTTATAATATTATGTGATTACTAATATACATCAACAACTTTCATCTTAGGAACTAGAGCTTTCATAATAAACCAAGCCAGAATATAGGATACAGCACATATACTGAACATAATTGTATACCCAGTGTCAATGTTACCTAAGGCTTCATATTTATCAAATAAATATCCTCCTAACTTCGACATAACCACACCTCCCATTCCTCCAGCCATTCCTCCTATTCCGGTGACTGACGCAACTGTCGTTTTTGGGAACATGTCGGACACAGTGGTAAAAATATTGGCGGACCAAGCTTGGTGTGCAGACGCTCCAATGCCAATTAAGAGGACTGGTACCCAGAACGAAACCTCTCCAAAAGGCTGTGCTAATAATACTACCAAAGGAAATAAAGCGATAATCATCATAGCTTTCATTCTACCATCATAGGCATTATAACCCTTATTGATATAATACATTGGAAACCACCCTCCTCCAATACTTCCAAACATAGTCATACTATACAATACAGTTAAAGGAAGCATAATTTGGGTTCCTGTCATAGCATATTGATCTTTTAGGAATGATGGAAGCCAAAATAGAAAAAACCACCATACGCCATCTGTCATAAACTTCCCGATGGCAAATGCCCAAGTTTGTCTAAAACTTAATAATTTGTACCATGAAATTGTAGGTTTTATCTCTTTCCCACAATCATCTTCAGTTTGAATAACTGTATCACTATTAATGTATTCCAACTCTGCTAGGGACATTCTCCTTTGCTTGGAAGGTTTGTCATAGAATATAAACCAAAAAATTAGCCAAAGAAAACCTACTACACCTACAAGCCAAAAAGTTGACTGCCATCCCCATTTCATTGCCATCCAAGGAACAGTCAAAGGAGCTAAAATAGCTCCTACATTAGTACCTGAATTAAAGATACCAGTTGCTAAGGCTCGCTCTTTTTTCGGAAAGTATTCAGCTGTAGTTTTGATAGCTGCAGGAAAATTTCCAGACTCTCCAAATCCCAAAAGAATTCGCGATACCATAAAACCAACAACTGACACAGAAAGTCCTGTGATGCCCAAAACACCTAATACTGTTACAGAAAATTCACCAATTTGAACAGCGTACGCATGTAATATAGCTGCAATAGACCAAATAATAATTGCCCATGCAAATCCCTTTTTTGTTCCTAGTCTATCTATAAAACGACCAGCAAATAACATTGCAATTGCATATGAGAATTGAAAAGCTGCAGTAATATTGGCGTAATCCGATTTGCTCCATCCAAATTCCTCTTCAAGAGTAGGGTGCAATAGACTTAATACTTGTCTGTCCAAATAGTTTATTGTTGTTGCAAAAAATAGCAAGACACATATTGTCCACCTGTACTTTCCAATATTCCCCATAATTCAAAATTTATAATTTGGTTGTTGTATAATATTAGTTTATCTACCCAAGATTCCCAATTCTAATCCTCTCAATTCAGCGAGTCCCCTTAATCTCCCAATGGCTGAATATCCCGGATTGGTTACTTTTTTTAAATCATCTAACATTTGATGGCCATGATCTGGTCGAAATGGAATAGCTATATCTCTTTTTTGGTTTTCTTCCAAAATTACACGCATCACACTATACATATCTACATCCCCATTCAAATGATCAGATTCGTAAAAATTACCTACGTCATCTTTCCTTACATTTCGCAAGTGAGTAAAATAAACCCGCTCTTTAATTAATTCAAAAATGGATAGTAAATCATTATTAGAATTTGCACCTAAAGATCCTGTGCAAAAGCAAAAACCGTTAAATGACTTATCAACAGCTTCTAAAATAGTTCTGTAATTCTCCTGATGAGAAACAATTCTTGGTAATCCAAGTATTGGAAATGGAGGATCATCTGGATGTATAGCCATTCTGACCCCAACTTCTTCACAAGTATTTGCTATTTCATTCAAAAACCAGATTAAGTTATTTTTCAAACCTTCAGCGCCTATATCTTTATAGATATCAATACTATTGATTAAGTCTTGTATTGAAATATCCTTTTCCGAAGGGATTCCCATTAAAATATTCTTGATTAAGACATCTTTATCAGCTTCTGAAAGATTTACAATTTTATTCTCCACTTCCCTAAGCACAATATCAGAATAATCATTATGCGCATCCATTCTCTTCAGAATATGGATATCAAATAATGCTAAGTCAGCCCAATTAAAATACAATGCCTTAGATCCATCTTGCATTTGATATTCAAGATTAGTACGTGTCCAATCAAGCACAGGCATGAAATTATAGCAAACAGTAAAAATTCCACATTCAGCCAAATTTCGAAGTGTTTGTTTGTAATTCTCAATATAGTTTATAGCATTATTGGATTTCGTTTTTATAGCTTCGTGTACTGGGACTGATTCTACGACAGACCATACCAAGCCTGCGGATTCAATTTGGTTCTTTCTTTTCAAAATATCTGCTATCGGCCAGATTTCACCATGAGGTATATAGTGTAGTGCTGAAACGATACCTGTAGCTCCAGCTTGCTTTACATCCGACAGACTTACTGGATCATCTGGGCCATACCACCGCCAGCATTGTTCTAATCTTTTTTGTGTCATTAAATTTTAATCTACTAATACTATCCTCAATACTTTTTGTTTAAAAAGTTGTGATCGTGAACGAAAGATGTGAGGTAATGTGGTTTATAATTATCATAAAGGTGCTAATATCCATGTATAATAAAAAACAATTAAAAGCATTTTTTTACGATAACGATTTCGCAGAATTAGACTTACCCGATTTAGATTATTTTACAAAGTATTCGTATTTTGGATAATTATGAGAGCATATTATGAATAAACCTAATAATAGAGTGCTATGTTTTGGGGAGTTATTAATCCGTTTACAATCGTCCGCTAATTCACTTTTTACTGCTAACGATAATAAGGTAAAAATTTATCCTGGAGGTTCTGAAGCAAATGTAGCTGTTACTCTTGCTAAGCTAGGTGTACCCACATCATATTTTACTGTATTACCAAAAAATCAACTTACCGAAGAAATAGAAAATATTATAGTAGAAAATCAAGTTAATATTTCTAAAATATTACATGCGGGTGATCGCATAGGAACATATTATTTACTATCAGCGAATGGGTTGACAAATGGAGAAGTTATTTATGATCGAAAATATTCTTCTTTTAGTCATTTAACTGTGAAAAGTACAGATTGGGATAGTATCTATGATGGAATTGAGTGGTTACATTTTAGTGCGATAACACCAGCATTAAGTGAAAATTTAGCAGAATTGACAGAACTCGCTTTAGATGAAGCGTTGAAAAGAAATATTACAATTTCTGTAGATTTAAATTACAGAAGTAAATTATGGCAATATGGAAAAAAACCTATTGAAATCATGCCCAAATTAGTTCGATATGCTGATATAATAATGGGTAATATTTGGGCAGCTCATAAAATGTTAGGCACTAGTATTGAACTTTCTTTAGACCGAAATACTGCGAAAGAAGAATATGTACAGTATGCAAATAAAGTTGCCATTGAGCTTATGGCTAAATTTCCAAAAGCAAAGCATATTGCAAACACATTCCGATTCATGGATACCTCTCACCATAATCTATTTTATGGAACATATCATACTCCTAATTTGAATGTGTTTTCAGAAACAAAAGAAACTTTTAAAGTCGTAGACCGTATTGGAAGTGGAGATGCTTTTATGGGAGGCTTAATTTATGCAATAATAAGAAACTTATCTCCACAAGAAATTATTGAGACAGCGACTTCGGCAGGTTTTGAAAAACTATTTGTAGAAGGTGATTTTGGAAATGGTAAGATATAAAATATGAATGTAATTGAAACTATAAAAGAATTTCCCATCATACCAGTATATTATAAGGACGATGTAGACGAATGTATAGATACATTAACACATTGTTACCAAGGTGGAATTCGAGTATTTGAATTTGTGAATCGCGGAGATAAAGCTTTAGAAAATTTTAAAGCTTTATTGACATACAAGAATGAACATTTTATCGATCTTAAACTAGGTATCGGAACAATTAAAACAATTCAACAAGCAAAAGAATTTGTAGATGCAGGAGCAGAATTCCTTGTAAGTCCAATTATAAAATCAGAAATTGCGTCTTTAGCGAAAGAATATGGTTTAGAATGGATACCCGGATGTATGACACCTACAGAAATCGCTTTAGCAGAAGAACTGGGAGTGAAATTAGTAAAGCTATTTCCTGGCGAAACATTAGGTACCAGTTTTTTAAAATCAATAAAACCCTTATTTCCCAATTTAAAATTTATGCCGACAGGAGGAGTAGATATTACAGAAGAAAGCATTAAATCTTGGAAAAATGCTGGTGTCTATTCCGTTGGTTTGGGGTCTAAATTATTTTTGGAACCAACAAATTCTTATAATGATAATTGGTTGGTAGAACGATGCAGCAAATTACTTGAATGGGCTAAATAATTGCGATTTAGATATAAAATACGTAAGGCTTTCCAAAATTTGGAAAGCCTTACGTATTTATCATGAGAAGAAGATTAATCTTCTTCTTTCGAAGCTAATAATTGATCATACTCTTCACGAGAACCAACAATAATATTGCTGTACGAACGTAAACCAGTACCTGATGGAATCAAGTGACCAACAATTACGTTTTCTTTCAATCCTAATAAGTTATCACGTTTACCTGCGATAGCTGCCTCATTCAATACTTTAGTAGTTTCTTGGAAAGAAGCAGCTGAGATGAATGATTTAGTACCTAACGAAGCTCTTGTAATACCTTGTAGCATTGGACTTGATGTAGCAGGAACAGCATCACGAACTTGAACCAATTTCAAATCTTGACGTTTCAAGTTAGAATTTTCTTCACGCAAAGCACGTAAAGTAACAATCTGACCTGGACGTAATTTGTTTGAATCACCAGCATCTACAACTACTTTCTTATCAAATAATGAATCATTTTCCTCCATAAAATCCCATTTGTTTACTGCTTCTTTTTCTAAGAAACGAGTATCTCCTGGATCTTCGATGTGAACTTTTTGCATCATTTGGTGAACGATAGTTTCGAAGTGCTTGTCGTTAATTTTTACACCTTGAAGACGGTATACCTCTTGAATACCATTAACGATATATTCTTGTACTGCAGCAGGACCTTTGATATTCAAGATATCACCAGGAGCTATCTGACCATCTGACAATGGCATACCCGCTTTGATAAAGTCATTATCCTGTACTAAGATGTGTTTCGAAAGTGGAACTAAGTATTTTTTAATTTGACCATCACGAGATTCGATAGAAACCTCACGATTACCACGTTTTACACCACCTAAAGTTACTACACCATCAATCTCTGTTACAACAGCTGGATTTGAAGGGTTACGTGCTTCGAATAATTCCGTTACACGAGGAAGACCACCTGTAATATCTCGTGTCTTACCTGTAGAACGAGGAATCTTAACTAAGATAGCACCTTCTTTTACTTTCTGACCATCTGATACTGAAACGTGAGCTCCAACAGGAATGTTGTATGAACGAATTACTTCACCTTTGTTATCAAGAACTTTGATAGTAGGGTTTTTCGTTTTATCACGAGTTTCGATAATTACTTTCTCCTTGTGACCAGTTTGCTCATCTGACTCCTCACGGAAAGTAACACCTTCGATGATCGCATCAAATTCAACCTTACCAGCAAATTCAGAAATAATTACCGCGTTATATGGATCCCAATCAACAAGTTTTGCACCTTTTTCAACCTTCTCTCCTTCTTTCACGAATAAATTCGATCCATAAGGGATAATTTGTTGGTAAAGAACTTTACCATTGTTAACGATTTTGATCTCACCCGAACGACCTAATACAATTTGGTATGGTCCTTCTTCACCTTCCTTTTCTACTGTACGTACGTTTTCGAATTCGATTGTACCTTCGTATTTAGCAATAATCGCTGAATCAGAAGCAATGTTAGAAGCTGTACCACCCACGTGGAACGTACGAAGTGTTAACTGAGTACCTGGCTCACCAATTGATTGAGCTGCAATTACACCGACAGCTTCACCTAATTGAACACGTTTACCAGAAGCTAAGTTACGGCCGTAACAACATGCACATACACCGCGTTTAGACTCACACGTCAATACAGAGCGAATTTCTAAACCTTCGATACCTGCTGCATCGATAGCCTCAGCCACTTCTTCAGTGATATCATCGTTTGCTGCTACGATTAATTCGTTAGTCTCTGGATGGTACACATCATTCAATGGTGTACGACCTAAGATACGATCGTATAATGGCTCAACGATATCATCATTGTCTTTTAATGCCGTTGTATAAATACCTCTTAAACCTCCACAGTCAAAATCAACTACGATCATGTCTTGTGCTACGTCATGTAAACGACGAGTCAAGTAACCAGCATCTGCCGTTTTCAAGGCT
Source organism: Sphingobacterium composti (assembly GCF_009829075.1). Lineage (GTDB taxonomy): Bacteria > Bacteroidota > Bacteroidia > Sphingobacteriales > Sphingobacteriaceae > Sphingobacterium > Sphingobacterium composti. Next base: position 191,012 of record NZ_WUQZ01000002.1, read on the forward strand.
GTATCGGCAAGACCCTTACGCGCACCGTGAGTAGAGATAAAGTATTCTAATACCGAAAGACCTTCTTTGAAGTTTGACAAAATCGGGTTTTCGATAATTTCACCACCAGAAGAACCTGATTTTTGAGGCTTAGCCATCAAACCACGCATACCTGCCAACTGACGAATCTGCTCTTTCGAACCACGCGCTCCTGAATCCAACATCATATATACAGAGTTGAAACCTTGATTATCATTCGAAAGAATATCCATCACGTGTGCAGTCAACTTATTGTTGATACGTGTCCAAATATCGATAATTTGATTGTAACGCTCGTTGTTTGTAATGAAACCCATATTATAGTTATTCATTACATCTTCTACCTCAGCAGTAGCTTGAGCAATTAATTCAGTTTTAGCCGCAGGAATTTGAACGTCTTGTAAGTTGAACGATAGACCTCCTTTGAATGCTGTTTGGAAACCTAATTCCTTCATATCATCCAAGAATTGAGCTGCACGAGCCATACCTGTATTCTTCACGATATCACCGATTACATTACGTAATGATTTTTTCGTCAAGATTTCGTTGATAAAACCAACTTCTTCAGGAACAATTTGGTTGAAAATTACACGACCTACAGTAGTTTCGATAATTTTTTGAACCAACTCGCCATTTTCGTTCAAATCTTTTGCTCTTACCTTAATCCAAGAGTGAAGATCTACTTGCTTTTCATTTAAGGCAATAATTACCTCTTCTGGAGAATAGAAAGTACTTCCCTCCCCTTTCATCTTACGATTTTCATCAGATTTACGGCCTTTAGTAATATAATAAAGACCTAATACCATATCTTGAGATGGTACTGTAACTGGAGAACCGTTTGCAGGGTTAAGGATATTGTGTGCTGCCAACATTAAGATTTGGGCTTCCAAAATTGCAGCATTACCTAATGGTAAGTGAACCGCCATCTGGTCACCATCAAAATCGGCGTTGAACGCTGTACACACTAATGGGTGTAATTGAATCGCTTTACCTTCTACTAATGTAGGTTGGAAAGCTTGAATACCCAAACGGTGAAGCGTAGGCGCACGGTTAAGTAACACTGGGTGTCCTTTTAATACATTCTCCAGGATATCCCATACGATAGGATCTTTACGATCCACGATTTTCTTAGCCGATTTTACAGTTTTTACAACACCACGTTCGATCATCTTACGAATGATGAATGGTTTGTAAAGCTCTGCAGCCATATCTTTTGGAAGACCACACTCGTGCAATTTCAAGTGAGGACCTACGACAATTACCGAACGAGCAGAGTAATCCACACGTTTACCTAATAAGTTTTGACGGAAACGACCTTGTTTACCCTTCAAAATATCAGATAAAGATTTCAACGCACGGTTACCTTCTGTTTTCACAGCGTTAACTTTACGTGAGTTATCAAATAACGAATCAACAGCCTCTTGAAGCATACGTTTTTCGTTACGTAAGATTACCTCTGGTGCTTTGATCTCGATCAAACGTTTCAAACGGTTGTTACGGATAATCACACGACGGTATAAGTCATTCAAATCCGAAGTAGCAAAACGACCACCATCTAAAGGAACTAATGGACGTAACTCTGGTGGAATAATAGGAACGATTTTTACGATCATCCATTCTGGACGATTTTCGATACGGTCTCTAGAACCACGGAAAGCTTCCACAACGTGAAGACGCTTTAAAGCCTCATTTTTACGTTGTTGAGAAGTCTCATTAGCAGCTTGGTGACGCAAATCGTATGACAATTGATCTAAATCAATACGTTTTAACAATTCTTCTAACGCCTCAGCACCCATTTTTGCAACGAATTTTTGAGGATCGTTATCGTCTAAGTATTGGTTTTCTTTTGGTAAAGTATCTAAGATATCTAAATACTCTTCTTCTGTCAAGAAATCCATGTAAGAAATACCATCATCTTCTTTAATACCCGCTTGGATAACTACGTATCTCTCGTAGTAGATGATCATATCTAATTTCTTAGTAGGAAGACCTAATAAGTAACCAATTTTATTAGGAAGAGAACGGAAGTACCAAATGTGCGCAACAGGAACTACTAATGCGATGTGTCCCATACGCTCACGACGTACTTTTTTCTCCGTAACTTCAACACCACAACGATCACATACGATACCTTTGTAACGGATACGTTTGTATTTACCACAGTGACATTCGTAATCCTTTACAGGACCGAAAATACGCTCACAGAATAAACCGTCACGCTCTGGTTTGTAAGTACGATAGTTAATCGTTTCTGGTTTAGTAACCTCACCACTTGAACGCTCCAAAATAGTTTCTGGAGAAGCTAAGCTAATCGTGATTGAAGTAAAGTTACTTTTAATTTTATTATCTTTTTTGTAAGACATACGTTGTATAACTTAAAGATGTATGTTAGAGCATAAGAGGCTCAACACCTCTTATGCTTGAATTTTACTTGATTAATCTAATGTGATATCTAAACCTAAACCACGCAACTCGTGTACTAATACATTGAATGATTCAGGGACAGATGGAGTTGGTAAGTTGTTACCTTTTACGATAGCTTCGTAAGTTTTAGCACGACCTACAACATCATCCGATTTCACAGTTAAGATCTCTTGTAAGATGTTAGATGCACCGAATGCCTCAAGCGCCCAAACCTCCATCTCACCAAAACGTTGTCCACCGAATTGAGCTTTACCACCCAATGGTTGTTGTGTAATCAACGAGTAAGGTCCGATAGAACGAGCGTGCATTTTGTCATCAACCATGTGACCTAATTTCAACATGTAGATAACACCCACAGTAGTTGGTTGATCGAAACGATCACCAGTCAAACCGTTGTACAAATATGTACGACCTGATTTAGGTAATCCTGCTTTCTCTACCCACTCTTCTACTTGATCCATTTCAGCACCATCGAAGATTGGAGTAGCGAACTTCACGCCTAATTTTTGACCAGCCCATCCAAGAACTGTCTCATAAATCTGACCTAAGTTCATACGAGAAGGTACACCTAGAGGGTTCAATACAATATCTACTGGAGTACCGTCTTCTAAGAAAGGCATATCTTCATCACGAACAATACGTGCTACGATACCCTTGTTACCGTGACGACCAGCCATCTTATCACCCACTTTCAACTTACGCTTCTTAGCAACATAAACTTTAGCCATCTGAACAATTCCAGAAGGAAGCTCATCACCTACAGAAACTGCAAATTTATCACGTTTGAAAGCACCTAACTCTTCATTCAATTTGATATTGTAGTGGTGAAGTGTCAACTTAATCAACTCATTTTTATCTTCGTCAGTAGTCCATCCAAACGGATTAATGTTCGCATAGTCTAAATCTGTTAAGATTTTTTGAGTGAATTTAGCACCTTTAGCCACTAACAACTCTTTGTATACATTATAAACGCCTTGGCTTGTTTTACCATTCACGATAGTGAATAATTTTTCTACCAAACGCTCCTTTAATACTCTTAAGTTTTTCTCATGAGCTACTTCTAATTTCTCTAAAGCTTTTCTTTCAACTTCTTTAGACATTTTCTTCGCACGAGAGAATAATTTAGTATCAATCACTACACCTTTGATTGAAGGAGGAGTTTTTAAAGAAGCATCTTTTACGTCACCAGCTTTGTCACCAAAGATCGCGCGTAATAATTTCTCTTCTGGTGAAGGATCTGATTCTCCTTTTGGCGTAATTTTACCAATCAAGATATCACCTTCGCCAACCTCTGCACCTACACGGATAATACCGTTTTCATCTAAGTCTTTAGTAGCCTCTTCAGAAACGTTAGGGATATCAGCCGTTAATTCCTCTTCTCCACGTTTTGTATCACGTACTTCCAATTCAAACTCTTCGATATGAAGTGAAGTGAAAATATCTTGAGATACTACCCTCTCAGAAATTACAATCGCATCCTCAAAGTTATATCCTTGCCAAGGCATGAAGGCTACTTTTAAGTTACGACCTAATGCTAACTCACCATTTTCAGTTGCATAACCTTCACACAACACTTGACCTTTAGTCACTTTTTGACCCTTCTTAACGATTGGCTTTAAGTTGATACAAGTATTTTGGTTGGTTTTCTTGAACTTGATTAATTTATATGTTTTGATATCATCGTCAAAATTAACTAAACGATCATCATCAGTACGCTCGTAACGAATTTTGATTTCTTCCGCATCAACGTATTCAACAACACCATTTCCTTCAGCATTGATCAATGTTCGAGAATCTGAGGCCACACGACCCTCTAATCCTGTACCTACAATAGGAGCTTGAGGACGCAACAATGGTACAGCTTGACGCTGCATGTTCGATCCCATCAACGCACGGTTAGCATCATCATGCTCTAAGAATGGAATCAATGAAGCCGCGATTGATGTAATTTGGTTAGGAGCAACGTCCATGTAATCCAATTTCTCAGGTTCGATAATTGGGAAGTCACCTTCGTATCTTGCTTTTACTTTTGGATCCTCAAAGTTACCTTTATCGTCATAATAAGCATTCGCTTGTGCTATTGTTTTACCATCCTCATCTTCAGCTGATAAATATACCACAGGCTCATCCACTACTACTTTACCGTCTCTTACTTTACGATAAGGAGTTTCGATAAAACCTAAGTTGTTAATCTTAGCATGAACAGATAATGATGAAATCAAACCAATATTTGGTCCCTCTGGAGTCTCGATAGTACACAAACGACCGTAGTGCGTATAGTGAACGTCACGAACCTCGAAACCAGCACGCTCACGTGAAAGACCACCAGGACCTAATGCTGATAGACGACGTTTGTGCGTAATCTCAGCTAATGGGTTTGTTTGGTCCATGAACTGAGAAAGCTGATTCGTACCGAAGAACGAATTAATTACCGAAGACAATGTACGAGCATTGATCAAATCAGTAGGTGTAAATACTTCGTTGTCACGAATGTTCATACGCTCACGTATAGTACGTGCCATACGAGCCAAACCAACACCGAACTGTGCGTACAATTGCTCACCAACAGTACGTACACGACGATTTGACAAGTGGTCAATATCATCCACTTCAGCTTTAGAATTGATCAAGTTGATCAAATACTTCACAATAGCGATGATATCTTGACGAGTCAAGACTTTAGTTTCAGGATCAGTATCTAACTTCAACTTACGATTGATACGGTAACGACCAACATCACCTAAATCATAACGTTTGTCTGAGAAGAATAAACGATCGATGATACCACGTGCAGTTTCCTCATCAGGTGGTTCAGCATTACGTAATTGACGATAGATATGTTCTACCGCTTCCTTCTCTGAGTTAGAAGTATCCTTTTGTAAAGTGTTATATATAATTGAATAATCTGCATTGTTTGCCTCATCTTCTTTTGCTAAGATAATAGACTTAACACCAGCCTCGATGATCAAATCAATGTGATCTTCTTCTAGTACAGTTTCACGTTCAAAGATGATTTCGTTACGATCGATAGATACAACTTCACCAGTATCCTCATCTACGAAATCTTCTGTCCATTTATTTAATACCCTTGCCGCTAAACGACGGCCAACGTATTTTTTAAGACCCGTTTTACTAACTTTTACTTCGTCAGCTAAATCGAACAATTCTAAGATATCCTTATCCGAATCGTAACCGATAGCACGCAATAAAGTAGTAACTGGGAATTTCTTCTTACGATCGATATACGCATACATAACGTTATTCACGTCAGTAGCGAATTCAATCCAAGATCCTTTAAAAGGAATTACCCTTGCTGAATAAAGTTTTGTACCATTTGTGTGTCTACTCTGACCAAAGAAAACACCAGGAGAACGGTGTAGCTGAGATACGATTACACGCTCTGCACCATTGATAACGAAAGTACCTTTTGGTGTCATGTATGGAATTGTACCTAAGTAAACATCTTGTACGATAGTTTCGAAATCTTCGTGTTCTTCGTCATTACAAGACAACTTCAATTTTGCTTTCAAAGGCACGCTATACGTTAAGCCACGCTCAATACATTCTTGAATATCATAGCGAGGAGGATCAATAAAGTAATCCAAAAACTCTAGCACGAATATGTTTCTTGAATCAGAAATAGGGAAGTTTTCCGCGAAAACCTTGTACAACCCTTCCTGATGGCGATTATCAGAAGTAGTTTCTAATTGAAAAAACTCCCTGAAAGACTCCAATTGCACGTCCAAGAAATCCGGATAATCAATTACCTTCTTACTTGTAGCAAAGTTTACTCTTTCGTTTTGAATATTATTGTTTGCCAAGGGAATAAGATTTTAGTTTAAAAAAACTGAACTTAATTTTGCTGTTTGTGTGATTATTCATACGCCAGCACACGTATGAAAAGACTAATATTATATTAAAACGGGAATAGACTCTGATAAATTATCAGAGTCTAATCTCGTTTTGGTGGTATTTGAAATTATTTAATTTCAACTACAGCACCAGCTTCTTCTAATTGTTTTTTCAAAGCTTCAGCTTCGTCTTTAGAAACACCAGCTTTTAATTCTTTAGGAGCACCGTCAACTAAATCTTTAGCTTCTTTCAATCCTAAACCAGCTAAGTCTTTTACTAATTTAACTACAGCTAATTTTTGACCACCAGCTTCTTTCAAGATAACGTCAAATGATGTTTTCTCTTCAGCAGCAGCAGCGCCACCTTCAGCTGGAGCAGCAGCAACTGCAACAGCAGCAGCAGCAGGCTCGATACCGTACTCGTCTTTTAAGATATCAGCTAATTCTTTAACTTCTTTTACCGTTAAGTTAACTAACTGTTCAGCAAGTTGTTTTAAATCTGCCATTTTATTTTGATTTTTGAATGTTCTTTAAAAATATTGTTAATAAAACTACGAACTTTTCTTTATGTATAAGGAGTTCGTTAACCTCTTTGTTCTAAAGTCTTTAACACACCTGAAATTGTATTTCCGCCCGATGAAAGAGCAGAGATAACGTTTTTCGCTGGTGATTGAAGAGCCGCAATAATATCTGCAACAAGTTCCTCTTTCGATTTAAGAGTTACTAAAGCATTTAATTGATCGTCACCCACAAAAGCAGTTTCTTGAATATATGCTGCTTTTAATACGGGCTTGTCACCTGCTTTACGTAATTCTTTGATTAATTTCGCTGGAGCATTACCTGTCTCAGAGAATAATAATGTAGAAGCACCTTTCAATACGCCTACTAATTCTTCTGATTCGATACCCGCTTCGATTAAAGCTTTCTCAATTAAAGTGTTTTTAGCCACTTGCATGATAATACCTGCATCGAAACATTTACGACGGATTCCATTGATTTTTTCAACAGTTAAATCAGCAGTGTCAGTAATATAGAAGTTACCGTAAGATTTAATCTGCTCTGCTAAAGCTTGAACAATTTCTTGTTTTTCTTCTTTTCTCATGATTAAATACCTGCTACTGATTTAGTTTCTACATGAATACCCGGGCTCATCGTAGATGAGATATGGATACTCTTGAAGTATGTTCCCTTAGCTGCTGAAGGTTTTAATTTAGCGATTACTTGCAATACTTCTAATGCATTCTCGTAAATCTTCTCTGCTGGGAAAGACACTTTTCCTACCGAAGTATGGATGATACCTGTTTTGTCAACTTTAAAATCGATCTTACCGCCTTTTACATCTGTTACAGCTTTACCTACTTCTGTAGTTACTGTACCAGTCTTAGGGTTTGGCATTAAGTTTCTTGGACCTAAAATACGCCCCAATTTACCTACTTTAGCCATTACCGAAGGCATAGTGATGATAATGTCAACGTCAGTCCAACCACCTTCAATTTTGCTGATGTACTCATCAAGACCTACATAATCTGCACCTGCAGCTTTAGCTTCTTCTTCCTTATCAGGAGTAACTAATGCTAAAACGCGAACAGTCTTACCAGTCCCGTGAGGTAACGTCGCAATACCACGAACCATTTGATTCGCTTTACGTGGATCTACGCCCAAACGTACGTCGATATCCACTGAAGCATCAAATTTTGTTGTAGTAATTTCTTTCACTAAAGCAGAAGCTTCAGCCAAAGTATACGCTTTACCAGCTTCAATTTTGGATAGTGCCGCTTTTTGATTTTTTGTTAATCTAGCCACTTTCTTAAACTGATTTCGTTAATTAATTTTTCCAAGGAGCGTCACCTGTAACAGTGATACCCATACTACGCGCTGTACCAGCTACCATGCTCATTGCAGATTCTACAGTAAAAGCATTTAAGTCAGTCATTTTGTCTTTTGCAATCGTCTCCACTTGCTCCCAAGTAATAGCAGCAACTTTTTTACGATTTGGCTCACCTGACCCACTTTTTAATTTAGCAGCGTCTTTCAACTGAACTGCCACCGGTGGAGTTTTGATGATAAAATCAAATGACTTGTCAGCATAAACAGTAATCACTACTGGTAATACTTGACCTGGTTTGTCTTGCGTACGAGCATTGAACTGCTTACAGAAATCCATGATATTCACACCCTTAGCACCCAAAGCAGGTCCTACTGGAGGTGATGGATTTGCTGCACCGCCCTTTACTTGTAATTTTACTAACGCACTGACTTCTTTTGCCATTTTGTTTTGAATTTAATTTGTTAAATGTTTGTTAGTAAGTTGGAAGCAATACTTGTAACATTTATATCGAATAGCGTTAAAACATTAGTTTTCACAACTAAACGAGGTGCAAAGATAATAAGAATATTTGAATCCCAAAATAGTATGAAAGAAATATTTTTATAAAAGCATTTACGATTTTACAATTTCAACTGAACATAAATTCTTTTCAAGAGGATTGCTAACCAAAGCATAGCATACGCCCATACTAAAGAACCTACAATGCACCAAATAGGGTTACCAACATACTTATAAAAGAAAACTGGAGAACTATATGTCCATATTATTAAGTAAACCACATCAGGAATAATATAGGTAGTTAGGGAATTTTGACCTGCTTGCAAAAAGATACCAAGACCATTACTTAATTTTCGAATATCTACTATATAATAAATTAAAGCAAATAAAAGAAGGCTAATACCATTACATATCAAACCCCAACTGGGGGTGGCGTATATTTTTGAAATTATAAACCAATTACGTAGAAAAAAACCTAACACTAAGCTAACAACAGCCAATAACAATACATTTCTAATCAATATGGAAGGAACATTTTTATACTGCCGAATAAGCATACCAATCAATACGCCAGTCAATACTATAAATGGGATATTACCTTCTAATACGACATTGAATACTGGATTAAGAAACATCAGAAAATCCAACATATTGGAACTATAAAAGATATTTAAACCCAAAAAGAATAAACATAAAATTCCACATTTGAGTATATTATCTTTACACCATAAAGCACTCAACGCTCCTACTAAATACCCCCAACCTATTAAGCCTAGAATTCCCCACCAGCCTCTCACTAACCAACCTATCTCTCCTTCCACACCTGATCGAAAAGTAATGGTCAAAAATAGCAGCAATAACACTCCTATAACCTGCAGAGCTTTAAACAATATATCCCTTTCAACTTTTTTAGGGTAATTATTCCACACCATAAATATAGCAGAATATAGTATTATTGCCCATACAAATTTACTTATACCTACATATTCCTCATATAATTTTCCTTTATTAAAAATCAACAAACTTATAACAATAAGACTGGCCGACCGGAATAATATATGCCCAATAATGGCATACAAACTATCTCCTATCCTTTGACGATTAGCAATTGCAAATGGTATTGAAACACCCACCATAAATAGAAAACCTGGAAAAACCCAATCAGACAAACCCATGCCATCTTCATGCGCTTCCGTATGCAAAAGCCACTTTGGAACCCCTTTAATATATAGGTCATTGACAAATAGCATTAGAAATAAGGTAATTCCTCGCATGATATCTATAGACAACAGTCTAGTATTTAAATTGGACATGGTAGATAATTCAGGTTTTATAAATATAGACAATAGCTATTAAAGCTACAAAAAAACAAAAAAAGGCTTCTTATCCTAATAAGAAGCCTTAAGCATATTTTAAAAAATAATATTTACTCTTTTTCTACTTGCATGTAATTTAATTCAAGTGGAGTCTTACGTCCAAAAACTTTAACCATTACAGTTAATTTTTTCTTATCCTCGTGAACTTCCTCAATCTCACCAGTAAACCCGTTGAAAGGACCGTCAGTAACTTTTACAGACTCGCCAACATAGTAAGTAACATTGATAGATTCGCCTTGTTCAGCCATTTCATCTACTTTACCTAAGATTCTATTTACTTCAGAAGGACGCAAAGGAATTGCTACACCAGCTTTATCGCCTAAGAAACCTATTACACTGTTCAAATTTTTGATAGCGTGTTCAATCTCCCCATCTAGAGCAGCTTCAATCAATACATATCCAGGATAGTAATTACGCTCTTTTGCGACTTTCTTACCGTCACGCATTTGATAATACTTTTCCATTGGAATTAATACTTGAGGCACTAAATGTTGAATACCCAATCTATTAACTTCCGCCTCTACGTATTGTTTTACTTTCTTCTCTTTACCACTTACAGCACGTACTACGTACCACTTTAAACTTTGATCAGCCATAATATCTTTCTAGATAAAACCTTATTTAGTACCGTACAACAACTCCAAAATGTTGCTTGAAGCTTTGTCCATTAATAATACTAATAAAGCTATGATCAACGAAGCTACAAGTACTACAACTGCATGATTTTGCAATTGAGACCAAGTAGGCCAAGTAACCTTCTCTGTTACCTCTTGATACGACTCTTTAAAAAAATCAAGTACTTTAGCCATTGTTTGATTATTTATTTAAGTTACTTAGCACGGGCACCAGGACTCGAACCCAGACCAAAGGTTTTGGAGACCTTCGTTCTACCTTTAAACTATGCCCGTGTATTTCTTATTTTGTGATGCAAATATAGTGTTCTAATAGCATTAGACCAAATATTTTTTCGATTTTTTTATGCTTTAAAGAACTATTTTCTATTTGAAAAAAATAAGCTAATCAGCATCAGCCAATTAGCTTATTTCTTATTTTAATAATCTACAAAGATTAAATGATTTCAGTTACCTGACCAGCACCTACTGTACGTCCACCCTCACGGATAGCGAAACGTAGACCTTTTTCCATAGCGATAGGAGCGATCAATTTAACAGTGATCGTAACATTATCACCTGGCATAACCATCTCAGTACCTTCTGGTAACATGATTTCACCTGTTACGTCAGTTGTACGGAAATAGAATTGAGGACGGTATTTGTTAAAGAATGGAGTGTGACGTCCTCCTTCAGCTTTTGATAATACGTAAACCTCAGCTTTGAAGTGATCGTGTGGAGTTACTGAACCTGGTTTAACGATAACCATACCACGTTTGATATCAGTTTTCTCGATACCACGTAATAATAAACCAACGTTATCACCTGCTTCACCGTAATCTAAGATTTTACGGAACATCTCAACACCAGTTACTGTTGATTTCAAATCTTCAGCACCCATACCTAAGATCTCAACTGGATCACCAGAGTTGATTACACCTCTTTCGATACGACCTGTAGCTACTGTACCACGACCTGTGATTGAGAATACGTCCTCGATAGGCATCAAGAAAGGTAAGTCAGTCAAACGTGGAGGAATTGGAATGTAGTTATCTACAGCATCCATTAATTCCATTACTTTAGCAACCCACTCAGGCTCACCATTCAATGCACCTAAAGCAGAACCTTTGATTACTGGAATATCATCACCTGGGAATTCGTAGAATGATAATAACTCACGTACTTCCATTTCTACAAGCTCTAATAACTCAGGATCATCTACTAAGTCAACTTTGTTTAAGAATACTACTAACGCTGGTACACCTACTTGACGAGCCAATAGGATGTGCTCACGAGTTTGAGGCATAGGACCATCAGTTGCAGCAACAACGATGATAGCACCGTCCATTTGAGCAGCACCAGTTACCATGTTCTTAACGTAATCGGCGTGACCTGGACAGTCAACGTGTGCATAGTGACGATTAGCTGTTGAGTACTCAACGTGCGCTGTATTAATCGTGATACCACGCTCTTTTTCTTCAGGAGCAGAGTCAATTGAATCAAATGAACGAGCTTCTGATAAACCTGCATCCGCTAATACTTTAGTGATAGCTGCAGTTGTAGTTGTTTTACCGTGGTCAACGTGACCGATAGTACCAATGTTTAAGTGCGGTTTACTACGGTCAAATTTCTCTTTTGCCATGTTTATGCGAATTAGTAATTATTAAATATTTCTTTATTAAATTCTTTACAAAAATAATAAACTTATTTTATCGAGCCAAAGATGGGATTTGAACCCACGACCTCTTCCTTACCAAGGAAGTGCTCTACCCCTGAGCTACTTCGGCTTTATTCAAAAAGCTTATTTACGGAATTATGCCTCCACCTTACACATTTGAACCATGAAAGATAGAGACTGAAAAACCTTGAAAATTTGAGCGGAAGACGAGGTTCGAACTCGCGACCTATAGCTTGGAAGGCTATCGCTCTACCAACTGAGCTACTTCCGCTTTTGTTTACAATCTCTAATATTGAACCTCAATTGTAAACTTACAATATTAGTGTGGAGGGAGAAGGATTCGAACCTTCGAAGCCGAAGCAACGGATTTACAGTCCGTCCCATTTGACCGCTCTGGAACCCCTCCAGACCTGTGATGTCTCACATTTAGAGCCTCCTATCGGAATCGAACCAATGACCTACTGATTACAAGTCAGTTGCTCTACCAGCTGAGCTAAGGAGGCTTTTTATTTTTATTGTTTTATCAAACTCTCGAAGAACATCTACTCTTCCGAGTAGCTGTGCAAAGATAGAAAAATTCATTTCAAACTTGCAAGAGAATTTTTAAAAACTTTTTCTTATTTATTTCTTAAAAGAACACAACCTAAAAACGCACTCAAATCAACATTTGTTTTCGTTTTTGATGATGCAAAGATATACACAGGATTCACATTTCAAAAATTTTCAAACGAAAAAACTTAAGTCAAAAAGTCATTATCCTGATATGCAGTGTAATAATTTTTAGTTCAAAAATTATTCTAGGCTATTCTAATTGATTTGATTTATATTTGAAACATCAATTTTCAGCATATTCTATATGAAGAAACAACTATTTTTTTTTCTATTTTCACTTTATACTTGCTCCACTCAAGCTCAAGATTCTACAAATTTTATCAAGAGGATAATCCAGAAAACACTCTCATCTCAACATGATAGTACTCGCAAAGGAAGTTTTTTTTTATTACCTGCGTTTGCTTATGCTCAAGAAACTGGTGCAGAATTTGGAATAGCAGGAACTTATAATTTTTATTTAGACAAAGAAAATATCAAAAGTAGAACATCAAACATAGCATTAATAAGCACCATAACCACAAAAAAACAAAAAAAAATAAATCTAAACGCTGATCTGTGGACAAAAGACAATGATTACCACATTTTAGTAGAGTTGCGCGCGCGCGATTGGCCTTTCAATTTTTATGGTATTGGAAATGACACGTGGGAAGTAGATGAGGATCCTATAGACCAAACTCTGTATCGAATCAAGGTAGATATCGAAAAGCGAATTGCCTCTCAATTCTATGTGGGTTTTAATACAAGTTATGACAATTTCAAATTTAAAGACAAGGAAGCGGGGGGGGTATTCGAATTAGATGATAATATATTTGGTAAATCTGGAGGACAGTATGCAAGTGTGGGCGCTTCAGCTCTCTACGACACACGAGACGTCACTACATACACTAACAAAGGCATATACAGTCGTATAAAATATGCAGTAGTACCAAGACTATTTAAAGAAACAGATTTTTCAGGCTCATTATTTGAAGCTGATATTAGAGGCTTCTATCCTATCCATAAGAAAGTCAATCTAACGGCGCAATTAGTTTATCGTGGGACATACGGTAATAATACACCTTTTTATAGCCTTCGCGATTTGGGAGGTGACATGACCATGCGCGGATATTATTTAGGACGCTATAAAGACAATAATTATCTCGCTTCTCAAGCTGAACTACGTTACCGTTTTCATCCCCGCTTCGGCATTGTAGGTTTTGGCGGCACGGGAACAACTTTTTCAAAAGAAAATAAGGCACGGTTCGTCCCAACCTATGGAGGAGGTTTTCGTTATTTCTTCAGTATAGAACACAGCAGCAGTATTCGTTTGGATTATGCTTTTGGAGAAAAGAGACCTGGAGAACAGAGACAATCGGGATTTTACCTCAGTCTAAGCGAAACTTTTTAGTATAAAAAATACGGATAGCGCAACTTAAAATATTCTTTAGGCTGTTCTTTTCTTTTACATACGATTCCGAATTCAAATAAATCTATTAGTACAACGAACCTTTCGTCTTTTTGCATCTGCTCCCACTTGTGCTCTGTGTCAGTATGATGAATATTTTTCACAAATAGCATAAAGTATTCTTCTTGCAATTTGGCTAAATCAACTATGTCTTGAGAATTAAAATCTGTTATAATGAATTTGTCTTGAGAAATACCCCTAGATACATAATATTGAACCACATCTTCTATCAACGATTTGCTACGCCTTATGTTCTTATTGTAAATCAGCTCATCAGCAAGGGCGTACACAAATGGCGAATGTGTACCATGCCTGCTATTTGCCGTTATATAATGTGTTAATTTCTTTAGAAAATAAACCATAATGCAAAAATACACTTATAGATAGATTTACATAACTATAACAGTTTACTTTTAGAATTCAAATAGATTTTACTAAATTTATGTATGAATGAGAGAGAGATAAAAGCGATAATATCCTTATTAGATGACCCTGATACAGAGGTCTTCAATCAAATAGAACAACATCTTATAACTTCAGGACCAGAGATAATTCCATTATTAGAAGAGAATTGGGAGTCTTCATTTGATCCGCTATCGCAATCTCGCATCGAAAATATAATTCATAAAATACAATTCGATCAGATTAAACATGAATTACAACTTTGGAATCTTAAAAACAGTGAAGATCTATTAGAAGGATTACTCATTGTAAACAGATATCAGTATCCCAATCTTGATGAAAACAATGTAATCCTTACCATTTCAGAATTGAAACGAAACGCATGGTTTCTATTAATGTATGACATGAGTCCGATAGAAAAAGTTAAATTACTTAATAATGTCCTTTTTCGTGAATTTGGACTTTCAGGCAATACGAGTAACTATCATGATCCTCAAAATTCATTTATTCATAAAGTTTTAGAGACCAAAAAAGGGAATCCCATTTCTTTATCATGTATATACAGTATCGTTGCACAACAGCTAGATATTCCTATATATGGCATCAATCTACCCAAGCATTTTGTGGTAGCTTATATGGAAGATTTAGAACACCCTCCACTATTTTACATTAACGCATTCAATAGGGGGCAAATGATGCAACAAAATGACATCAACTCATTTTTAAAGCAATTGAATCTACCCCCGACTGATGAATATACAATGCCCTGTACAAATAAAGCCATTATCAAACGTGTACTACGCAATTTGATAACGGCTTATGAAAATATTGGAAACCCTCAAAAAAGAGAGGAAATTGACTCCTTATTAAAAATTATTGAAGATTAACGTGAATCTAAAGATATACTTTCAGGTGTACGATTCTTAAGATTCAACTCTCCATTGGGAGCAACATTTCCTGAATCTTCGATCATATAACGAAACACTCGCTTTGCTCCAGAATCTGCAACGTAAATATATTTCCCATCTGGACGCTCATCCATAGCCACATCCATTGGCTGCACTAATTTGGTAGCAGCACCAGTTATTACGCGAGAGGGTGAAATAGACTTATCAGTATTATTAGCTGAAAAATTATCAAAAATAAGTATTCTACCGTTACTAACTGTATTGCCTGACACATTATAATCAGTGATCACCATAATATCTTTCTCTTTGGAATATGCTATGCCCCTCAAATTATGTGCGCCAGCAATAGATAAAGTATACGAAGGCTTAATATTAGTCAAGGTACTATCTACTCTTTCAATTAACTTTTGTGTAAAATCTTTATACGCTACTACAGCTCCCATATTATCAGCATCACCAGTACGAACAATATACATATCCTTATCCTGAATTTTCAATCCCCAAGGAATGAAATCTAAGGGCATTTGAAAACGAGGTTTCGCTAAAAAACCTGAATTCACTGGTCTGTAAAACGCAAACAAATAAGGCGTTGCAACAGTATCAGATTTTTGTAAGGCTAATAAAAAATCTTGGTTCAATGTCCCCTCATTATTATTCACCACTACATAGTTCATCCCCCTCACATTATCCAATCTCCTATTCGATAATTTTGCACGATAGGTAGGCAAACCCTGAAGATTTATTGACAATACTTGAACACTTGTATCATTTGTTCCAAATGAATTTATACTAGACTGAAACACCATTCCTTGGTTAAGAGGAGAATAGTGAATAGTCTTGCCTCCTTTAGCACCTGAAACTATCCCTTTAATATTATTCGCATCCCCAAAAGAATCATCATCCGCTGGGTCAATCACCCAAAGATTCTCTAAATTCGAAGACGCTCCTGCTTGATAATCAGAAGTAGAAACATATAATCTGGATATAGGTTTTTCAGGTCTTGCTGGTGGCTCATCATCATCACGTTGACAGGAAACAGCAGCTAACAATAAGGTAGGTATCAAGTATAAAAACAATATTTTGCGCATATATTTTAAATCGATTTCTTAATTACAAATGTATAAATTTTTGTTAGTAAGTATTTAAACGAAAATAGCAATCCTAACGTTACAAATTTCAAATAACTTTTAAAAGCCAATAGATTTGTGTAAAATTGTAGGCGAATACGATTGAGACTATCTTAGTAAAAAGCTATGGAGACTAAAAAAGAATTAGTAAGAGAAAAGCTCGAATTACCTAATCAAGGAAAAAAATTACTTTTACACTCATGCTGTGCTCCGTGTTCAGGCGAGGTGATGGAGGCGCTTATTGCCTCTGATATTGAATTTACTATATACTTTTACAATCCTAACATTCATCCCCGTAAAGAATATGACATTCGTAAAGAAGAGAATATTCGCTTTGCAGAAAAGCACAACATTCCTTTTATTGATGCAGACTATGATGTTGATCATTGGTTTGAGTTAGCAAAAGGAATGGAAAATGAACCTGAGAAAGGGATAAGATGCACCATGTGTTTTGACATGCGTTTTGAAAAGACTGCAGAGTATGCTGCAGCTAATGGTTTTGACGTGATATCTAGCTCATTAGGAATTTCTAGATGGAAAAACATGGATCAGATAAATGATTGTGGTGTTCGCGCAGCTTCTCGTCACCCAAATATAGATTATTGGACATTTAATTGGCGCAAAAAAGGTGGTGGCGTACGTATGCTGGAAATTAGTAAACGTGAAAAATTTTATATGCAAGAGTACTGTGGTTGTGCATATTCGCTTCGCGACACTAACAAATGGCGCATGGCCAACGGTCGCGATAAAATAGAATTGGGTGTTAAATTTTATGGTGAAGACGAATAAATATTTCACAAAATAATTGCATCCTTAAATATAAAACATTAATTTTGCAGGCTCAAATACAAGATTGTGAAGTATCTAAAACAATATAAAATTCCATTTTCGGGATTAGCAGCAGGAAAGCACGATTTTGACTTTGAGATAAACGATAAGTTCTTTGACTGCTACGAGCATTCATTAGTTAAAAAAGGTAATCTTATAGCCAATGTGTCTCTTCAAAAACAAGAGACGATGTTAATTGTCAATTTTGATATTAATGGCACGATTAAACTTACTTGCGACGTATGCTTAACTGAATTTGATGCTCCTGTTTCTTTTCAAGAGAAACTTATTGTTAAGTTTGTAAACGAAGAATGGGACAACGAAACTGATGAAGTTATCATTCTGAACAAAACAGATCACGAACTTGACATTGCGAACTTATTGTACGAATATATCAATGTTCAAGTACCTTATTACGCAAAATGCACTGAGCAAGGTGTAAACATCTCTTGTGATCCAGAAATGTTAGCTAAGATCAGTACAGAAGAAGAGGAATCGGATATAGAAGTAGAAAACATTGACCCGCGTTGGGCCGCATTAAAGAATATTAAAAACAATTAAAAAAAACATAATACGAGATGGCACATCCAAAACGTAAAACTTCAAAATCAAGAAGAGACAAAAGAAGAACGCACTATAAGGCTGAAAAACCTACATTGACAGTATGTAAAGAAACTGGTGCTGTACACGTACCACACAAAGCGTACGAAGTTGATGGCAACTTATATTACAACGGTAAATTAATCGTTGAAAGAACAGCAGCTGTCTAAAAATATCTTTAGATAAAACATCCCAAAATAAGCGAAAAATAGTTTTTTTTGCTTTACTTTGGGATGTTTTTGCGTATTATTGAAGTAGAAAAATAATAACGGATGAAGATAGGATTAGACGTTCTTGGAGGGGATTACGCCCCAAAATCAAATATTTTAGGTGCTATTGAAGCACAAAAAAATCTTTCATCAGACCAGCGCATTGTGTTGATTGGTCACGAAGAAGACACCAGAAAAGCAATAGAAGAAGCAGGTGCAGACCCATCATTATTTGATTATGTACACGCACCCGAGGCTATCTCTATGCATGAGCATCCTACAAAAGCTATTACACAAAAGCCAAATTCAAGCATCGCTAAAGGATTTGAATTATTGAAAAATGGTGAGATAGATTCTTTTTCTTCCGCAGGTAATACAGGAGCTATGTTAGTAGGCGCAATGTTTAGTGTAAAAACTATTCCTGGCGTAATACGTCCAGCCATAGCGACCAATGTTCCCAAACTAAAAGAAGGCTTTGGTATTTTATTGGATGTAGGCGCAAATGCAGACTGTAAACCTGAAATGCTAAATCAATTTGCCATCTTAGGTAGTTTGTATGCGGAACATGTTTACAATATTCAAAACCCTAAAGTTGGTTTGCTTAATATTGGCGAAGAAGAAGAAAAAGGTAATGCACTAACAATATCGACCTATCCTTTACTTAAATCAAACCCTAAAATTAATTTCATTGGTAATGCCGAAGGCCGCGACTTATTTTCGGATCACGCAGATGTATACGTATGTGACGGTTATACAGGTAATGTGGTACTTAAATTAGCCGAATCATTTTATGTTGTTACATTGAAAAAAGGTTTTAAAGATGATTTCTTTGATAGGTTTAACTATGAGCGATATGGAGGTAGTCCAATATTAGGAGTCAATGCACCAGTTCTTATTGGGCATGGCATCTCTACCCCTACTGCTATTAAAAATATGGTATTACTATCTAAAGATATGATCGAATCGAAATTTATCGATAAGATGAAATCTGCTTTTAACTAACATTATTATATGTCTAAAATTCACGCAGCTATAACGGCGGTACATGGATATGTTCCTGACTACGTGTTAACGAATAAGGAACTCGAAACAATGGTAGACACGAATGACGAATGGATTGTCACTCGTACTGGAATTAAAGAACGTCGCATATTAAAAGGAGAAGGTTTAGCAACCTCTGATCTAGCTGTACCCGCAGTAAAAGGATTGTTAGAGAAAAGAGGTATATCTGCTGAAGAAATCGACTTAATTATTTTTTGTACGAGTACACCAGACATGTTGTTTCCAGCTACTGCAAATATCTTAGCAGATAAAATTGGTGCTAAAAACGCTTGGGGTTACGATCTTCAAGCTGCATGCTCAGGTTTTTTGTTTGGCTTAACCACAGGAACACAATTTATAGAATCAGGTAAACATAAAAAAGTGTTAGTAGTTGGCGGAGACAAAATGTCTTCTGTGGTAAACTATACTGATCGCAATACATGTATTCTATTCGGTGATGGATGTGGTGCAGTGTTATTAGAACCTAATGAAGAAGGGAATGGTATCCAAGACACAATTTTGAAAACTGATGGTTCTGGTGGTCAATTCCTAAATATTAAAGGAGGCGGATCATTAAACCCAGCTTCACATGAAACAGTAGAAGCAGGCCTACACTATGCATACCAAGAAGGACGTACAGTGTTCAAATTTGCTGTTACAAATATGGCTGATGTTGCACACGAAATCATGGATCGCAACAACCTAACAGCTGATGACGTAGCATGGTTAGTTCCTCATCAGGCTAATAGAAGAATTATTGATGCGACTGCAGAGCGAGCAGGATTGCCAGAAGAAAAAGTGATGATAAACATCCATAAATACGGTAATACCACTAGTGGTACTATCCCATTATGTTTATGGGAATGGGAAAATAAACTAAAAAAAGGAGATAATTTAATATTGGCTGCTTTTGGAGGTGGATTTACCTGGGGATCCGTTTATTTAAAATGGGCTTATTAAGCTAAATCATTTTTTTGCTATATTTATCGACTAATTTTTAATAATTAACATTTTGACAAAACCTACTATCATGAGTATGGACATTAAACAAATTCAAGACTTGATTAAATTCGTATCTAAATCAGGTGTGAATGAAGTATCGATTGAAGAGAAAGATTTCAAAATCACGATAAAAACGAATCAAGAACCAACTTATGTTACAGCAACTGTTCCTGCAGCTATCCCTGCAGCAGCACCTGTACAAGCAGTTCCAACTGCACCTGCAACTACTGCACCAGTAACGTCAGCAGCTCCTGCATCAGATGATTCTAAATACATCACTATCAAATCACCTATGATTGGTACATTCTACCGCTCGCCAGGTCCTGATAAGCCATCTTTTGTAAATGTAGGTGACGAAATTTCAACAGGCAAAGCCTTGTGTATTATTGAAGCAATGAAATTGTTCAATGAAATTGAATCAGAAGTTTCTGGTAAAATCGTTAAAATATTAGTAAACGACGCACAACCAGTTGAATACGATCAACCTTTATTCTTAGTTGATCCAAACTAATCTCTAGCTGCCATTGTGCAGCTTTTTGAGTTTAATTAGATACTATTTTATATAGTACAATTGGTGTATTAAGTCATTACATATGTTCAAAAAAATATTAATAGCAAATAGAGGGGAAATCGCTCTACGAATCATCCGCACATGTCGTGAGATGGGTATCAAGAGTGTAGCTGTATATTCTACAGCAGACAAAGATAGTTTGCATGTTCGTTTTGCAGATGAAGCGGTATGTATCGGCCCTCCAGCAAGTAAAGATTCTTATTTAAATATTCCTAATATCATCTCGGCCGCAGAACTGACAAATGCAGATGCAATACATCCCGGATACGGATTTTTGTCTGAGAATGCTAAATTCTCTGCTATATGTGCGGAGTACGGTATCAAATTCATTGGTGCTACTGCAGATCAAATCGAGAAAATGGGTGATAAAGCTTCAGCTAAGGAAACAATGAAAAAAGCTGGAGTACCTACAGTACCTGGATCAGATGGTCTTGTGCCAGATGTAAAAACAGGTATCAAATTGGCTAACGAAATTGGTTATCCTGTGATCATCAAAGCTACTGCAGGCGGTGGTGGTCGCGGAATGCGCATCATTTGGAAAGATGAAGATTTTGAATCCAACTGGGATTCGGCACGCCAAGAATCAGCTGCAGCATTTGGTAATGATGGTATTTATTTAGAAAAATACGTTGAAGAACCTCGCCACATTGAAATCCAAGTAATAGGAGATCAATATGGCAAAGTATGTCACCTTTCAGAGCGTGATTGTTCCATCCAACGTCGTCATCAAAAATTAGTTGAAGAAGCTCCTTCTCCATTCATAACACCAGAATTGCGTGAGAAAATGGGTGAAGCTGCTATAAAAGGTGCTACAGCCGTAAATTACGAAGGAGCTGGAACAATTGAGTTCTTGGTGGACAAACACCGCAACTTCTACTTTATGGAAATGAATACACGTATTCAAGTTGAGCATCCAGTGACGGAAGAGGTTATTAACTTCGACTTGATCAAAGAACAAATAAAAGTTGCTGCAGGTATTCCTATTTCAGGAAAAAGCTACGAGCCTACTATGCATTCTATAGAATGTCGTATTAATGCGGAGGATCCATTTAATAATTTCCGTCCTTCTCCAGGTAAAATCACTAATTTTCACTCACCAGGAGGCCATGGTGTTCGTGTAGATACACACGTGTATGCTGGATATACTATTCCACCAAACTACGACTCCATGATAGCTAAATTAATCTGTACTGCACAGACTCGTGAAGAAGCTATTGCGACAATGGAAAGAGCATTAAGCGAATTTGTAATAGAAGGTATTAAAACTACTATTCCATTGCATTTGAGATTGATGCGTGATCCAAACTTCAGAGCAGGTAATTTTACGACAAAATTTATGGAAACTTTTGACCTTTCGGAATACCCGGAAGAAGACGAAGCGTAAAAATTTTGTTTTGATATTAAATAATACCATTCTTATCCCAAAGAATGGTATTTTTGTTTACGTTACTTATAAATGCATATGTCAAATAAAAAACTCATAGAGGCTATAAAGAATAAAGGGAAAACTTTAGAAGCAGAAATGTCATTTTTCGAACATCTCGAGGTATTGAGGTGGCACATTATTAGATCCGTAATCGCAATTTTTGTATTTGCAATACTTTCTTTTACATTCTATGATTTTGTTTTCAACCAAATCATTATGGGGCCCAAGAATTTAGATTTTTGGACATACCGTATGATGTGCAAGGTTGGTGATTTGATGAATTTAGATGGTTTTTGTGTTGAGAAAATTCCCTTCAATATTATTAATACCGAAATAGCAGGACAATTTATGCTGCAAATCAATTCTTGTCTATTGATGGCTGTAGCAATGGGATTTCCATATTTACTGTTTGAGATTTGGCTTTTTATTAAGCCTGCGCTGACAGAGGTAGAACGTAAATCGGCTAGTGGTTTTGTATTTTACGCTACTATATTATTCGCTATTGGTGCCCTATTTGGTTACTACATAGTTGTGCCTTTATCGATTAACTTCTTAGCCAATGTATCTTTAAGTGCAGAGATCACTAATCAGATTAAAATTGATTCGTATCTTTCTACGATAGCAACTTTAACATTAGGGTGTGGAATTATTTTCTTACTCCCAATTTTGATCTTTATTTTATCAAAATTAGGATTAATGACTCCACAATTTATGCGCGCTAGTAGACGTTATGCTGTTGTCATTATATTAATTATTGCAGCAATTATAACACCAACTGCTGATATTATTACATTGTTAACAGTAAGTGCGCCAATGTTTATCTTGTATGAATTAAGCATCTCGGTATCGGCAAACGTACAGCGCAAAAGAGAATTAAAAGAAAAACAATTTTATAATAACTAATATATAATACTATGAAAATTGCAATAGGTAGCGATCACGCAGGTGTAGAATACAAAGCGGCTTTAGTGGACATGTTGAAAAAACAAGGACATGAAGTAAAAGATTTTGGTCCATCTACAGCTGATTCTGTTGATTATCCCGACTACGCACACCCAGTAGCTTCTTCTGTTGAAAATCAAGAAAACGAATTAGGCATTTTGATTTGTGGTAGTGCAAATGGTGTAGCTATTACAGCTAACAAACATCAAGGAATCCGTGCAGCTATCGCATGGCAGAATGAAATTGCTGCGTTAGCACGTCAACACAATAATGCAAATGTATTATGTATTCCAGCACGCTTTATTGATTTAGACTTAGCTAAAAAAATTACGAATACATTTATTACTACTGAATTCGAAGGTGGTAGACACGCAAATCGTGTGAACAAAATTTCATGTGCATAACTATAATAAACCATACTATGAGAAAAATCTTATCCTTACTTTTTATTTTGCCCTACGCTTACAGTTGTTCAGTAGCGCAAAATCCCACCAAGTATGCGAACTTAATCACTGAAGAATCATCAAAAGAATATTTGACAACACTAGCAAGCAAAGAATTTGCTGGTAGAGGAACTGGTCAAGAGGGTGGCAAAAAAACCGTAAAATATATTGAGGAGCAATTCAAATCTTTTGGTCTTCAGCCCATAGTAAATGGTTCCTATTACCAAAATGTACCCTTATTACAAACATTGTACAAAGTTGATTCATTTTCGTTAGGAAATCAAAATTTGGTATATGGTCAAAATTTTTATGTGCAAGGAGATAATAGCATCTCTACTTTCGATGCGAATGAGATAGTATTTGTAGGTTATGGTATTCAAGATGATAAATTCAACGAATTAAAGAATACGGATATTTCTGGCAAAGTAGTTTTAGTTATCAACGAAGGTGAACCGGTAAATGCGCAAGGTAATTCAATAATTACGGGAACTGCTACCAAATCTACGTGGTCTACAAGTCGTTTCAAAAGACTCCAAGAGCTGATGAAGTTAAATCCAAAATTAATTCTGGCAGCAGGATCACAAAATGAGGAAATGATAAAACGCATGAATAATCGTGGAATGATGGGTCGTGTATCCTTGGATAAAGGCATCGCAAATCAAAATCAACGCGTTTCGATTCCTGTCGTTCATATCAAAAATTCATTGGCGGATCAACTGTTGGCACAGTCAAACACAACAGTAGCAAAATTCAAAGCGAATACTATATCTAACCCAGGTCAACCACAAGTTATCAAAAGCACAGTAAATGCCTCTATGGGCGTTACCAGTGTCAAAATTAGCGATCCTAACGTTATTGGTTATATCGAAGGTACTGATCTTAAAGATGAGGTAGTGGTCGTATGTGGACACTGGGATCACGATGGAATTTTACCTGATGGAACATATTTCCCTGGCGCAGATGACAACGGCTCGGGTACAGTAGGTGTTGTAGAAATTGCTAAAGCTTTTGCTAAGGCCAAAAAAGAAGGTAAAGGTCCTCGTCGTAGCATATTATTCATTGCATTGGCCGCAGAAGAAAAAGGCTTATTAGGATCACAATATTATGTTGAGAATCCAATTATTCCTTTGACACAAACTGTTGCTTGTATAAATATTGATATGATTGGTCGTATTGATGATAAGCATTTGAACGGTGACCATAACTATATCCACGTAATTGGTGTGAATAAATTAAGTACAGATTTAAAACCAATCGTAGAAAAAGCAAACACGGATACGAAAATGAAATTGGATTACGATTATGATCATCCAGAAGAACCAATGCGTTTGTATTACCGTTCGGATCATTATAATTTCGCGAAGAATGGGATTCCATCCTTATTCTTTTTCTCTGGATTGCACCCACACTACCATACGCCAGAAGATACAATTGACAAGATTGACTTCCCAATGATGGTAAAACGTGAAAAATTGATTTTCTATACAACTTGGGAAATAGCGAATAGAGATAAAAAACCTATAGTTGATATGTCTCTTGAAGAAGCACAAGGTACAGGAAGATAGTATTAAATATAAATAGTAAAAAGTCCATTTGAAATTATTTCAAATGGACTTTTCCGTTTTCACACAAAGCCTTATTATGTTAATTAAAAGTTAAAAAACATTTATTGACATATTTTAACGTTTAATAAAAATATTTTAGTGTTATTAACCGATTAATTATGAGGCATTTTCTCTTAACACTAATCTCCTTTTTGATGATTGGGCAACTAGTTGCACAAAATAAAGGTAAAATTACAGGGCATGTTTTAGACGCTGAAAATAAGCCCTTATCCAAAGCAACTATCTCTATTATTAATACTAAAGATTCCACTGTGTTGTCTTATTCACTTTCGGACGACAAAGGAAAATTTGAATTTATAAAGCTACCAATTCAAACAAAACTAAATTTATTCATTACACATATCAATGCCGAAACGTTTCAAAAAGATTTTGAAATTGACAACGGTCTGGAAATAGATTTTGGTAATATTCTATTGGGTGGAAAATCTATTGATGAGGTGGTTATCATAGCTGCTCCTCCTGTAAGAATGAATAACGATACTTTGGAATATAATGCAGACTATTTTAAAACAAGACCAAACGCCAATGTAGAAGAATTATTAAAAGAATTGCCTGGATTGCAAGTCAACATGGATGGAACAATATATTACCAAGGGAAAGAGGTAAGTCAAGTGAAAGTAAATGGTAAAGATTTTTTCGCAAGTGATTTGCGTATAGCGACGCGTAATCTAGACGCAAGCTTAGTGAAAACAGTGCAAGTATACCGTGATCGTGGTGAATCGAAAAAAACCGTTGAAAATGAAGATAATCTACCAATTACTATTAATTTGAAATTCAAAAAGGAATTATTGAAAACAGATTTTGGAAAAGCGTACGCAAGCGGAGGAACTCGCGATAGGTATGAAGCTGGCGCGTTATTTAATACTTTCAGAGATACCTTACAATTAAGCTTTATAGGTTATGGAAACAACATTAATCGACAAAGTTTCGACTATAATGAACTGAATCAACATGCTGGGTTAGGTAGATCTGAGAATTATGGATTTAATGAGTTTGGAGGACAAAATTATTTTGGACTGGGGAATAATACTGGCTTAGGTTTTAATTTAAACTACGATTGGGGGAAGAAAACCAAGCTCAATGTGATGTATATGTTCAAAAGGAACAACACATATACTGATTATAATTCATTAAGCAATATGCTGCTTAATAATTATGAAGAAACATCATCATATAGTAGTAACGATACTAAAAAAGAGAATCAACACGATATTAACTCCTTATTTAGGCATCGATTTGATACGACGATGTTTGTAGAATTCAAACCAGGGATTACTTTTAGCAATTATTCATCCCATAATACCGGAAATAGTTACACTTTAAATGCTATTGATTCACTAAATCGCAATTCGTCCAATAACAATGTGAATACAAAAAGAATTTCCTATGGACATAATCTATACTTTGAAAAACAACTCAATCCTCAACATCTTTTTACATTTACAAATTCTATAGATTATAATTCGAATACGAATAATAATACCGATGAAAGCCTCACTAGATTATTCAAAGAAAGTGACGAGAATACAAGTATTTGGAACAATTTAATTGAAAATCGATTAGAAAATAATATTTATTTCACTACTAGCTATCAAAATAAAATGATTAAAAAACTGAATTTTGACACCTATTTTACTGCGAGAGGAATTACAAGAAGACCTTTAGAAATACTATATTATAATAGAAACAATGTTGGCGTAATACATGGTAAAGATTTAGAGAATAGCTATAAACTTAGTACACGTGATTATATATCAGGCATAAAATTTTATTATAAACCAATAAAAGATTTAGACATAAATTTTGGTACAGCGTATCAAATCAAATACAATGATTTTGATTTTATCTCAATCAATAGCCAAAGAAATATAAAGAATAGCTATTGGCTTCCAAACATTAATATTAGATACAAAAATATAAACGCTAGCTGGTCCAAAGATGTAAGAGATCCAAATGATAATATTCGTACACAAACGTATAATCTTCATCCTACTTCAACACACTTGCCATCACTTGATTTTGATCCAGAAGTGACCCAAAACATTTCATTAAACTTTAACAAATACAATCAAAAAATTCAATTTGGGTCCCATTGGAATGTGAACTATGTAGATAAATCTGTGGGATATCGCTCTTGGATGGTTCCAAATACAGGACATTATACCACTCAGGCATATCAAAGTGGTTCGACCTATAATTTTAATGGTAGTTTTTATTTTAGATATAATCTCAAAGGTTCTAAGAATTGGCAATATTACATTTCTTCTTCACCTCATGCATATACCTATCAAAATTATAACTCAATAAATAATATAGATAACAAAATAACTCAACTTGGTGCATATTATAATCAAGAAGTTTCTATTACTTGGAAAAACACAATAGCTATTGCTCCCAAATATAAGCTCGATATTCGCAAAAACACGAATACTGTGAGGGACAATCCTGACTTTAGAAATTCTACTTATGTAACACATGAAATTGGCGCTGGGTTAAATATTACTGGAGTAAAACGTTTCAACCTAGAAACAAGTTATTCTTTACAAAATAGAGCAAGTGGGATGAATGAGCGTAATAACTTCCATATTATAAATACTTCATTGTATTACAATCTTAAAAATAATTCACAATTGAAACTTACAGGCTTCGATATCTTAAATCAAAATAATGCAACATATTGGGGAACATTTGGAAATAGAACGCATTTTACTAACAGTATTGTATTAAGACAATATTTTCTGTTAGGCTATATCCACAAATTCAATATTTCTAAAACAAAAGAATAAAGCTAAATTAATTCTAGCTTTATTCTTTTAGATCTTTACTTGTAATGTATCTCGGTGAATTGTCTTAAACATTTCATCTTGGTAATCCAAAAAATATCGATTAGGAAGTAGTTTGACTTTTATTTTTTCTTCCTTCTGTTTTGCGTCCAGAAGATGGAAATAATTGATTCCAGTTTCAGTCTCATATTCGGCAAAAAGTTTTAAATAAACTTTCCTTTTGGTATTTTGAATGGCTGATGGAATAACAATTTCTGTATGTACCGCATCATCTGTATTGTTCTCTGCTATCACCCAATTTCTTCGAAATTGCTGTTGTATACTGTCTT
Organism: Sphingobacterium composti; assembly: GCF_009829075.1. GTDB lineage: Bacteria > Bacteroidota > Bacteroidia > Sphingobacteriales > Sphingobacteriaceae > Sphingobacterium > Sphingobacterium composti. Next base: position 219,588 of record NZ_WUQZ01000002.1, read on the forward strand.
GTAGATTTATTGTATTAATCTTGGCGAGGTAATCGAATTTGCAAAATTTACAATCGAGATGCTCTTCACTACTGATATAATAAACCAAACTTAACATCTTAGTATTATTATCAAAGAGAATCGATACTTGACGAATATCTAATCTTCCTAATTCAAAATCCTTCTGATAATAAAATTGATTTTTATCCACTTCTTTCTTTTCAAAACCATCAATTTTTGGCAAATTCTTTTGATGCAATATTGCCATAAGGTGATAATTCGGCTTATTGTTTGGCACAGCGGAAAATAGCATATTCGCACCATTCCTTTTCAAACCAATTTTCTTTAACACTTCCTTATCCATGGGATAAAAATCATCAAGTCGAACCCCAGTTTCACCTCCTCGATACGGATAAAAGTTCATATATGTCCACACATTCATCTTCAATGCAGGATTAAAATATTCATCTACATCATCCACGAATACACTATCCTTTGCAAACTTGTAAGAAGAGCACGATAATAATATGGCTAATATTAAATAAGCTGAAGTAAAACATAAAGCCTGTTTTATCATTATTTGTTATGATTTAATAAACCCTAATGGTTTTAAATTTTTAACTTCAATCGTACCTACTCCTTCTGCATATTTTAGATTTATTGTCATACTAAATGCAAATTTTGTTTTTTTTCCATTGAGAATTGCAGGATGCCAAGTACCATTCTTTTTTATCAAAGATTCTAATTGTTGACCAATATTTTTATGGGTTTCTTTGCGAATTGTAATGTTAATAGGATTACCTTCTGTATCGATTTCAAATTCTACCTCAACATTACCAGAAGTCTTTTTTGCAAATAATTCTTTAGGATACTCATAATGCGTTGCTAAAAATTCCCTAAATTTAGGCACGCCTCCACTAGGTTCAGCAATAATTTCTACTCTAGTATTTTCTTGACTACCTTTTCCACCTTTTGATAAATCAATACGTATAGGTAAAACATATGCTACACGTACTGGTTTACCATTTTGAATACCAGGAGACCATTTCGGTGATGTTTTCAACACATTAACTGCCGATTCTCCAGTTCCATGACCTAAATCCCTTACTGCTTTGATATCGCTGAGCAAACCGTCCTTTTCAACAACAAAGGTAATTTGGACTGTACCTTTTACTTCGGCATCAATTGCAGCTTTGGGATATTGATAATTATCTCCAATCCATTTGCGATAAGCATTCATTCCCCCTGGCGGCTCTGGCTGAATTTCTACTTGAGAAAAGATTTCATTACCTTCATTTATTTTTGTAATTTTTCCTCCCCTTTTACCTTCAAGTGTATCTTGTGAACTTCCTGAATTATCATTCATACCCGTCAAATCTAACCTTATCGGCAAGTTGAATTCGTAGCGCACTTTACGTCCATTTTGGATTGCAGGAGACCATTTGGGTGATCTTTTCAACACATCAATAGCACGCCGTCCAGTATTGTATGAAAGATCTCTCGTTACTTTTAGATTGGATAAACTACCATCTTTTTCAACAATAAACGATGTAAGAATACTTCCTTTCACACCAGCATCAATTGCTTCTTGTGGGAATTCATAATTATTCCCAATCCATTTAAGAAATTCTTTCATACCACCTGGAGGTTCTGGTAATATTTCCGTAACTGTAAAAAGTTCATCCCCCCCTTCCTTTATCGTATCATTAGTCACATTGTTAGTAACTACTCTAATCGATTCTAATTGTGTCGGCTGTATTAAAGTAGGATTTTCATTATTATAATCTAATGGTATCTGTGTATTTTCCATTCTTGACTCCACCTTCGCTATTACACTCTTTGCTCTTGACGTGTTAAATACTACAGTTGACAATCCAACAACCAATACGGCTGGAATTATCCCCAAATACAAAAATCGTTTATTCTTTGATGATTTATTTTTAAATAACATCATGATTCTTTTCTTTAAAAATGATTGATTGGAAAACTCATTCACCAGTACATTTTTTGGTACTTGGAGCGCATGAGCTACTAATAACTCGGCATAAGCTACTTTATCGTCCGAACTCAATTCATCCGCTATACATTCATGTTGGAATTTGATTTCCTTACTCATATGGTACACCAGAGGATTGAACCAATTCAATACCTTGAACACCTCCATAAATAGTACATCATAGCTGTGCCCTTGTTCAATATGAATTTGCTCATGGCGCTCGATGCTTTGATAGGATTTGACTTCTCTTCCTAAATACATTTTGTTGAAAAAGGAGAAACCTAAAAATGGAGCATCGCTTATAAACATTTTTTGCACATGCCACAATCGCCAAAGCATTATGGAAATACTTCCAAGCAAACCAACGATATAAATCCATTTTAACACATCCATCAGATACAATGAAGAACGTTGCTGCGCATAGAACACAATAGGAATATCTATATAATCGTGTACATTGACCATAGGAATAATAATATCATCCTCAAAAAATGAAGACAAGTCAATAAATAATCCTATCGGAATGAGTAAAGCAAAAAAGGTCGTAATAAGAAGATAAACTCTGTTCAAATGGAAAAAAGTTAATTTCCGAAAGCTGAAATAGTATAAGCTATAACTTATGATGACAGCTATATTGACCAATAGCAGATAAATTATCATAACGAAAGTTTATAAGTAGTTTATAATTTTATTTATGCTTATTGATAAGGCTCAAAATATCGTCCAAATCTTTGACATCCAATTTGTTTTCTTCCAAAAAGAAAGAAAGCATCTGTTTGGGTGAATTTTCAAAGTATCCGCTTAGCAATTTATCAGCAACCACCTTTTTGTAGTCTTCTTTACTAATCGTTGGAATATATTTATGACTCTTACCGTAAGCCTCGTGATTCACAAAACCCTTGGTTTCAAGAATACGAATTATCGTAGAAACAGTATTGTATGCAGGCTTTGGCTCGGGCAAACGGTCGATAACTTCTTTTACGAAGCCCTCGCCCATCTCCCACAATTCATGCATGATTTGCTCTTCCGCCTTTGTCAATTCTTTGATTTCGTCCATTACTCTGTTTATTAAAAATAAAATGGCACGTCTGCCTATAATCGATTACTAAAACAAACGTATAACTAATTTTTTAGTTATACAACTATTTTTTTAGTTTTCGAAAAAATAAGGATTTATTAGCCCTCTGAATAATAAAACCTTAAGCGTATTTGTAACAAAGAATACGTCAATCCAAACGCCATCGACGATTGGATTTCTTCTCCGCGTGTTTAGTTTTGCGGTCAAGGCGCGCTAATATTTTCGAACGAGGAATTTTTGTAGGAATACGCTTTTTATCAGTTTTTAATGATTGTTCAATGAGCTGCACCAACTTTTCTAAAGCAATCTCTTTATTAGCTAATTGACTTCGGCTTTCTGATGAATCAATTTGAATCAAGCCTTCGGCTTGCACTCTATTAGACAGTTTAATTCTAATAATAGATTTTTGATTTTCATTTATTAACGTTGAATTTTCAAAATCCCAAAGCAAAGAAACTTTCGTCTCTACTTTGTTTACATTTTGCCCGCCAGCTCCAGAAGAACGGGAAGTTTTATATTTTATTTCTCTTTTAAGTTCTTCAGGGTTAACTATCATCACATAAAGATTACGTTTTTATTGCAAAACGTATGTAAAACCTTACTTACATTTGTTTTGTTATAAAATTATAAATATTTCTTCATGAAAATAGGTATTGTTTGTTATCCCACATTTGGCGGATCTGGCGTCGTGGCGACAGAATTAGGTAAAGGTCTAGCTTCAAAAGGACATGAAGTGCATTTTATCACGTACAACAAGCCTGCACGGTTAGATTTCTTTTTAGAAAATCTATATTACCATGAAGTTTCTATATCGCAATATCCCTTATTTGATTTTCCACCTTACGAGTCTGCTTTAGCTAGCAAATTAGTAGATGTCGTTCGTTTTGAAAAATTGGATGTTTTACACGTGCATTATGCGATACCGCATGCTTCAGCAGCTTATCTAGCTAAGCAAATCCTAAAAACCTACGGAATTAATATCCCTGTCGTAACTACATTGCACGGAACAGATATTACATTAGTCGGAAAAGATAAAACATTCAAACCAGTCGTTACATTCTCTATCAATGAATCAGACGGTGTAACGACAGTATCGGAAAACCTAAAAAGTCAAACACTTGAATCTTTTGAAATTACAAGAGACATACAAGTAATACCCAACTTTATCGATCTTACCCGATTCGTTAACAAAAATCGTGAACATTTTAAGAAGGCTATTGCGCCAGGAAATGAACGTATATTAGTACATACATCCAACTTTCGTAAGGTAAAGAACACACAAGATGTAGTTCGAATTTTCCATAAAGTATCGCAAGTCATCCCGAGTAAACTATTAATGGTTGGCGATGGTCCCGAACGTAGTAATGCTGAAGAACTATCCCGCCAATTGGGTATTTCCAATTCTGTTCGTTTCTTAGGAAAGCAAGACGCAGTTGAAGAGATTTTATCAGTTTCTGATTTATTCTTGATGCCTTCTTCATCCGAAAGTTTTGGATTAGCAGCTTTGGAGGCTATGGCATGTCGTGTTCCCGTGATTTCTTCTAATATTGGTGGTTTGCCGGAGTTGAATGTACAAGGCATTACAGGTTTTCTAAGTGACGTAGGTGATATCGAAGATATGTCCAATAATGCTATATATATACTAGAAGATTGTGACAGACTTGAAGTGTTTAAGCAGGCAGCTTATGAGCATGCTACAAAATTTGAAATAAGTCAAATTTTGCCGCTTTATGAAGAATATTATCAGAAGGCAATATCGAATTCAAAAAAATAAAACAAAAACATTGTCTATCTTAGATAGCAGGAAAAAAGTTATATCTTTGTCTTTTGGAAATCTTCCAAAGAAAAAACTATATGAAATATAAACGTATCCTACTAAAACTTAGCGGCGAAGCCCTTATGGGTGAGCAAAATTATGGTATCGACATCAATCGCGTAGCTCAATATGCAAACGATATCAAAGAAATTCATTCACAAGGCTTAGAAATTGCAATTGTCATCGGAGGTGGAAATATCTACCGCGGCTTGAGTGCAGAAAAAGCTGGAATGGACAGAGTACAAGCAGATTATATGGGCATGTTGGCCACAGTAATCAACAGCATGGCTTTGCAAGATGCTTTAGAAAAAGTAGGATTGAAAACTAGATTGCTTACGGCAATCAAAATGGAACAGATTTGCGAACCATTTATCCGTCGTAGAGCAGTAAGACATTTAGAAAAAGGAAGAATTGTAATTTTCGGTGCTGGAACAGGTAACCCATATTTCACGACAGATACAGCAGCATCATTACGTGCTATTGAAATTAATGCAGATGCTGTATTGAAAGGAACTCGTGTGGATGGAATCTATACTGCTGATCCTGAGAAAGATCCTACAGCAACAAAATTTGAGCACATTTCATTCAACGAAGTGTATCAAAAAGGTCTTAATGTAATGGATATGACGGCATTCACTTTATGTCAAGAAAACAATCTTCCAATCATTGTATTCGATATGAACAAACCAGGTAATTTGAAAAAATTAGCTGATGGCGAACATATTGGTACAGTAGTAAGTTAAGTATAAAATATTAAAACATATGAACGAACTGATTTCTATTGAATTGGACGACTGCAAAGAAAAAATGAATAAAGCAGTTGCTCATACCGAGTCAGAACTAACAAAAATCCGTGCTGGTAAAGCTTCTCCAAGTATGTTGGATGGCATCCATGTAGATTATTATGGTTCTGCAACGCCACTTTCTCAAGTAGCTAACGTGAATACAACAGATGCACGTACTATCGTTATTCAACCATGGGAAAAAAATATGTTAGGTACAATTGAAAAAGCAATTATAGATTCTAACATTGGTTTGAACCCACAAAATGATGGTGTAGTTATTCGTTTGGTAGTTCCTCCTCTTACAGAAGAAAGAAGACGTGATTTAGTTAAAAAAGCGAAAGAAGAAACTGAAAAAGGTCGTGTGGCTGTACGTAATATTCGTAAAGATGCAAACGAGTCTATCAAGAAATTGAAAAATGACGGTGCTTCTGAAGATGAGATTAAAGTAGGTGAAGCAGAAGTTCAGAAATTAACGGACACGTATATCGCTAAAGTTGACCAATTAGCTGAATTGAAAGAAAAAGATATTATGACTGTTTAAGTAATAATATTTTCTAGAAACAAAGGGTTTCCATATATCATGGAAACCCTTTGTTTTACAATGATATTTATTATATTTATGATTCTGAAATACATTTAATTGAGTAGACAAAATTGTATTTCACAGCGTACTTTATACCAAAAACCTTATTCTAAACAATTTGTTATTAAGTAGAACTCATCAATACAACCATATAAACATGGAAAATTCAAGAAGAAATTTTTTAAAACAAGTAAGCATTGGAGCTTTTAGCGCCTACTTTGGCTCTTCTCTACTCTCTGCATGTACCACTATCAATCAGTCAGCAGCTGTTAAAGGCCCAATACATAATATTGGTTTACAAATCTATTCGTTAAGAGATTTACTAACTCAAGATCCGAAGCTTACACTAGAAACTGTTGCAAAAATAGGGTATACACATATCGAAACTTTTGGAGTTGATGTGGTTAATAATTCTTTTTGGGGATTAAAAGTTCCAGATTTGAAGAAAATATTGAGTGATAATGGCATGTCAACTTTTAGTGGTCATTATGACTTAAGCAAATATTTGGATCGCAATAATAATGATAAAGAAAGTGTTGAAAAATACATTGAAATCGCTGCAGAGTTAGGTCAGAAATACGTGATTGCGCCAGTTAATCCGATGCACGATTTGAATAATTTGAAAGTAGAAGATTATCAATATGCTGCTGAACAATTGAACAAGGCAGGCGAAATAGCAAAAAAAGCCGGCCTCAAAATTGGCTATCATAACCATTTTTGGGAGTTCCGTGAGTTTGCAAATAACACTAGAGGTTTGGATATCATGTTAGCTTTTACAGAAAAAGATTTAGTTGCTTTTGAGTTGGATCTTTATTGGATTGAAAAGGCCGGTTTAAACCCATTAACATACTTTGATAAATATCCTGGAAGATTTGAGATGTGGCATGTCAAAGATATGGATAAGCAGTTTACAAAAACTGTCGTGGGCGAAGATTATGATCAAGCGCCTTTAGATTCTATATTCAAAGAAGTAAAATATACTGAAGTTGGATCTGGTAACATTGCTTTTGCAAATATCGTAAAAGCCGCTGACAAATCAGGATTAGTGCATGCTTATATTGAACAAGATGATATTTATCTTCCGAATAAATTCGAAAGTGTTAAGAAAAGCTACGACTACGTTCAGAAGTTTCTAGCTAAATAAAAAATGGGACTTCGGTCCCATTTTTTTATTTAAAATTTCATACTTTCGACATCCGAGGCCGTCACTTCGACTGCTTCTTTTAATCCTTTTTTGAAAGCTAATAGATTGTCAGCAACTTGAGTATCATTTGTTCCGATAATTTGTGCGGCTAATATGCCTGCATTTTTTGCAGCATTCAGCGCTACAGTCGCAACAGGAATACCATTTGGCATTTGTAAGATTGACAAAACTGAATCCCAGCCATCGATAGAATTCGATGATTTCACAGGAACACCAATTACTGGTAAGTGTGTAATCGAAGCTACCATACCAGGTAAATGTGCAGCACCTCCTGCCCCAGCGATAATCACTTTCAATCCACGTTCAGCAGCATTTTCAGCATACTCAAACATGCGGTGAGGTGTACGGTGAGCGGATACGATAGTTACTTCAAAACCAACACCTAATTCTTTTAAAACATTGACAGCATCTTGCATCACAGGAAGATCTGATTTACTTCCCATAATAATGCCTACCTGAACTGCTTGTGAACTCATAAATTTATTATGCAATAACTTTTAATATTTCTTGTACTTTACGTGCATTGCTAATCGCCAACTCTCTATCATCATTTACAATACACACATGTCCCATTTTGCGGAATGGCTTAGTATATTTTTTACCATAAAGATGTATATATACTCCATCCATAGCCAATACTTCTTCTACACCTTCGTATTTTGCTAATCCTTCGTAGCCTGCTTCACCCAATAGATTAATCATCACCGCATTGGTACGTGCAGCTGTATCACCTAATGGTAGGTTAAAAATAGCGCGCATATGTTGCGCAAATTGTGATGTGAAATTACCTTCGATAGTTTGGTGCCCAGAGTTATGTGGACGAGGTGCCAATTCATTCACTAATATCTGACCATCTTTAGTCAAGAACATTTCGACTGCCAAAAGACCTACTATCTGCAAATCATTAGCAATCTTCTTCGCTAATTCTTCTGCCTTTTGCTGGATTTCGAAGCTATATGTCGATGGCGAAATCAAGAATTCTACCAAATTAGCCTCTGGATTGAATTCCATTTCGACCATAGGGAATGTCTTGACCTCTCCTTTATGATTACGCGCTACGATAACTGCGATTTCTTTTTCAAAATCAACAATCTCTTCGATTATTGATGGTTCTGTAAAAGCATTCGATAAATCATCCTCAGTTCGAATAATTTTTACCCCCTTACCATCGTAACCATCTTTACGTAATTTTTGGACATACGGAATAGATAAATTTGCTGTCTTCAAGGAATCAATATTGGAGATAAATTGAAACGCTGAAGTAGGGATATCATTTTGCTTGAAGAATTGCTTTTGCAAACCTTTATCTTGAATCAATCGAATCACACGAGACTGCGGATATACGATAACACCTTCTTCTTCCAAAGCTTCAAGTGCATCCACATTTACTTTCTCGATTTCGATCGTGATCATGTCTAGATTTTTACCAAAATTGTACACTGTATCATAATCACCTAATGAGCCACATTCGAAATGATTACATAGTTTACGACACGGCGCGTTTTTGTCCGGATCCAACACATGTACATTCACGTTGTAATTGATAGCTTCTTGGATTAACATACGGCCTAACTGACCACCACCAAGAATACCTAACTGCAACTCACCATAAAAATCTTTTGCCATATTATATTTTAAGTATTAAACTGTCTCTTCAAAATATTTATCTTGAAAGATCTGTTCGCTTTCTATTTTCTTTTGTAATTCTAAAAATGCACCTATCAAAGCTTCTGGACGCGGTGGACAACCTTGCACATATACATCCACCGGAATAATTTTGTCCACTCCTTTTACCACATGGTAACCATGTTGCCAATATGGGCCACCACAGTTCGAACAAGACCCCATCGAAATCACATAGCGTGGTTCGGGCATCTGTTCGTATAATCTTTTGATACGATCGGCCATTTTAAAGGTCACTGTACCTGCGATAATCATCACATCAGATTGTCTAGGCGAAGGACGTGGAAATACCCCAAAACGATCCAAATCATAAGTCGATGCCATAGCGCCCATCATCTCGATAGCACAGCAGGCAATACCAAAACTCATAGGCCACATCGATGATAATCGAGCCCAATTCAACAAGTCATCTATCTTAGCGACGACGACACCATCTGATTTAAGTTGTTGCTCAAGATTTGTCATACGTTTGGTTTTTTAAATCTAGGTTTGAAGCCCATAGATGCTTTAGGTTGACCGACTTCTTCCTTCTTTCCCTCGATTACTTCGACAGCTTTGTAATCCTTTACAGCATATTGCTTTGCATTCAATGCTTCATAAGCACTAGCCGGAATACCCGTATCAATGCTAGGAATAATATGCTTAGGTTTTATCCAATTCAAATCACCGCGTACCCAAACATACACTAATCCCAGAATCAATATTCCTAAAAAGATGGCCATTTCTACCATGGTAAACCATCCCCAACGTGCATCTGCAGCAATTAATTCAGATTGACCAAAGACCGTAGCCCATGGAAACACGAAAATCAATTCCACATCGAAAAGAAGGAAAACTAAAGCGATAACGTAAAATCGAGGATTGAACTGTACCCAAGAACTGCCTGTGGTTTCTTCACCACATTCGTAGGTACTTAACTTGATAGGATTAGGTTTATTTGGTGCCAATAACTTAGCCATAAACATCGTCACACAAACCAAAATAATCCCAACTACTCCTATAAGTAGAATAGAACCGTATTCAGATAACTGTGTGGGGTGATCATCCATAGCGCAAAATTAACAATTAATTCTATACCCTTAAAATTAAGCAACAAAAATCATTTATAAAAACAAAACCAAGTCATAAATAGACTTGGTTTTGCTAATATTTTGGATTAGAGATCTGAATTAAAAAGGTTTTCCAGGCATTTTAGGCATATTGCGCATCATCTTGGCAGCCATAGCTGGATTTGACATTTGCTTCATCACCTTACGCATATCCATGAATTGTTTAATCAATTTATTCACTTCATCAATATTTGTACCTGAACCCTTAGCGATACGATTTCTTCTACGTTGGTCGATTGCATCTGGATTTTCACGCTCAAATGGCGTCATAGAATCGATAATCGCCTCGATTGGTTTGAAAGCATCGTCCTCGATTTCTACATCTTTCAACGCTTTACCAGCTCCTGGAATCATACCAATCAAATCTTTCATGTTACCCATTTTCTTGATTTGTTGGATTTGAGAACGGAAGTCGTTGAAGTCAAATTTATTTTTACGAATTTTCTTTTGAAGTTCTGCCGCTTGTTTCTCATCAAATTGTTGCTGAGCACGCTCCACTAAGGAAACCACGTCACCCATACCCAAGATACGAGAAGCCATACGATCTGGATAGAACACATCCAATGCTTCCATTTTCTCACCTGTACCAATAAACTTGATAGGTTTATTCACGACAGATTTGATAGATAAGGCAGCACCACCACGTGTATCACCATCCAATTTCGTCAACACCACACCCGTGAAATCCAAACGGTCGTTGAATGCCTTAGCCGTATTCACAGCATCTTGACCAGTCATTGAATCCACTACGAAAAGAATTTCGTTAGGTTGTGTAGCCTCTTTAACAGCTGTTATTTCATTCATCAACGCTTCGTCAATCGCTAGACGACCTGCAGTATCGATGATGATTACATTATTACCATTTTTTTTACCTTCTTCGATCCCTGCTTTAGCAATAGCAATAGGGTCGGTAGAATTACGGTCTGTATATACAGGAACGCCTACTTGACCACCTAATACTTCCAATTGGTCAATAGCCGCAGGACGATAAACGTCTCCCGCAACCAATAATGGCTTTTTACCTTTAGTTGCTTTTAGATAGTTAGCCAATTTTCCAGTGAAAGTAGTTTTACCCGCACCATTCAAACCAGCGATTAAGATCACAGTAGGATTTTTGGATAAATCAAGATCTGTTACTGTACCACCCATTAAAGCTGTCAACTCATCATTCATGATTTTTGTCAACAATTGACCTGGAGAAATACTAGTCAATACATTTTCACCAAGCGCTTTTTGTTTTACTTCATCAGTAAAGCTTTTGGCAGTTTTATAATTCACATCGGCATCCAATAAAGCCTTGCGAATTTCCTTCATCGTCTCAGCGACGTTGATTTCTGTAATATTTCCTTGTCCTTTTAATACCTTAAAGGCTCTGTCTAATTTATCCTGAAGATTTGAAAACATAGTTAATCTTTTGAAATTCTTATGCTAAGCAACAAAGTTACAAAATTGCTTCGAAAGGATATTCATGCAAAACACAAATCACCAAAAAAGGGATAAAATATTTATCCCTTTCTATTATTTATTTACAAAATGTATTAATCTCTACGACCTAGCAATATACTTGCATAGTATAATAAAGTAACTAAGGCTGATAATGCTGCAATTACATACGTCATCGCTGCCCATTTCAACGCATCTTTCGCGCCATCATGTTCTTCTACGTTATGTGTGATATTTGCTGTGTTCAACCAAGCTAATGCTCTTTTAGATGCATCAAACTCAACAGGGAGAGTTACAAAACTAAATGCTGTATTGACCGCTAATGCCGCAACACCTATCTGTAGCAACAAATAATTCTCAGCAGAAAAAGCCAAAATAACCCCAATCATTAATGTAAAGGATGTAATTTTTGAAGCAATATTCACCATTGGAACCATTGACGAACGGAATTGCAACCACGAATAGGCTGTAGCATGTTGGATTGCGTGACCACATTCGTGCGCAGATACCGCAGCAGCAGCGACACTACGTCCGTGATACACTTCTGGACTTAAATTTACGGTACGATCTGCTGGATTGTAATGATCTGTCAATTGACCTTCTACCGAAATAATCTTTACGTCGTATATATTACTATCGTGAAGCATTTTTTGTGCAATCTCTGCACCCGAAAGACCCGAAGACAGGGGCATTTCTGAATACTTCTTAAACTTATTCTTAAATCTTGTTTGGACAATCATACTAATGATTCCAATACCTATTAATAAAACCCAAATTCCCATATCTTTTTCTATAATATTAGTGTTTCTATTTATTTACTTACCTCTATCAAATGCAATTCCAAAGCTAGCAAACAGCATATATGCATGTCATATTGACAAAAATCAATCTCAAATATAAAAAATTCAGTCAAAAATTCCACAAAATTAAAAGGCTTCTCTACATTAAATAAAGAAACCTTTTATATAACGAAAGTCAAACTTATCTCTATGTGAACTGAAAAGTAAGATTGTGCTCTTCGATCAATCTGCGCAAATTGCTTAATGCATATCGCATTCTACCTAATGCTGTATTGATACTTACTTCTGTCACCTCTGCTATGTCTTTGAAGCTCATATCACAAAAATGACGCATTATAAGCACTTCCTTTTGGTCATCTGGTAATAATTGAATTAATTTTTTCAAATCTACATCAATCTGATTTCTCACCATTTTACGCTCTGCATCATCATCCGCAAAATCCATTACCTCGAAAATATCATACCCATCACCAGTCACAACTGTAGGACTACGCTTTTCTTTACGGAAATAATCTATAACCATATTATAAGCAATACGAACTACCCAAGGCAAAAACTTTCCTTCTTCGTTATATCCACCAGATTTAATTGTATTGATTACCTTGATGAAGGTCTCTTGAAAAATATCTTCAGCGACAAATTCATCTTTTACACGCATATATATGGAGGTATATATCTTACTCTTATATCGATCTATCAACATCTTTAGCCCATTCTCGTCACCACTTGCGTACAGATGAATAAGTTGTTGATCGGTCATGTTATTTAAATTCTTCATAACAATTTCCTATTTAAGTTACAGCAAAAATTAAATTTAGAGTAAGCGTGTTTCGATAGGCGTTTATTTAATTTATCTTATGTAATTATTTATTAAAACTTATTTACCAATGGTATAAAATTACTGCAAATCCTACACAAATTCAAAGAGGTTAATATAGATTTAACATTTATTCACAACCAAGTTTTTGTATAATGAGAACAACAAAAAAAGCACCAAAGTTGACTTTGGCGCTTCAAAAAATTATTTAATTACAATATTCTTAATTATATAAAGGAAACTTAGCCATTAATTCTTTCACTTTATCGTGAATAGAATTTAACTGCGCGTCGTTACTACGATTTTGTAATGCTTCGTCGATTAATTCACCGATTTGAACCATTTCCCCTTCTTTGACACCACGAGTTGTAATCGCAGCTGTACCAAAACGAACACCTGATGTTACAAATGGTGAACGTGTATCAAAAGGAACCATATTTTTATTAGTAGTTATACCTGCTTTTCCTAATACCGCCTCTGCTTCTTTACCAGAAATATCTTTATTACGCAAGTCAACTAACATCAAGTGATTATCTGTACCACCCGAAATGATTTTGTAATCACGGTCAATAAAGAATTTCGCTAAAGTCTGCGCGTTAGCTTGTACTTGTTTAGCATATTCTAAGTATTCATCAGTCAACGCTTCCCCATAAGCAATCGCTTTTGCTGCAATTGTATGTTCCAATGGACCACCTTGTGTACCTGGGAATACGGCTAAATCTAACAATTGTGTCATAGTACGGATTTCACCTTTAGGTGTTTTAATACCCCAAGGGTTTTCAAAATCTTTACCTACCATGATCATACCACCACGAGGACCACGTAAAGTTTTGTGGGTAGTTGTAGTCACAATATGACAATGAGGAAGAGGATCAGACAACAATCCTTTAGCAATAAGACCTGCTGGATGAGAAATATCAGCCATTACTAATGCACCTATTTCGTCTGCCACTTTACGAATACGTGCGTAGTCCCAATCACGAGAATACGCAGAAGCACCACAAATAATCATTTTTGGTTTTTCGCGTAATGCAGTTTCTTCTAGAGATTCGTAGTCGATAAGACCAGTATCCTCTTTTACACCGTAGAATAATGGTTGGTAAATTTTACCAGACAAGTTTGCTGGAGAACCGTGAGTCAAGTGACCACCATGAGATAAATCAAGACCTAAAATCTTATCACCTGGTTTGATTGTAGCTAAAAATACAGCTGCATTCGCCTGAGCACCTGAGTGAGGCTGTACGTTCACCCATTCCGCACCAAATAATTGTTTTGCTCTATCGATAGCGATAGTTTCAATTTCGTCAACTACTTCACAACCGCCATAGTAGCGTTTTCCCGGAAGTCCTTCTGCATATTTGTTTGTTAACACAGAACCTGCAGCTTCCATTACTTGTTTACTTACAAAGTTTTCCGAAGCAATTAATTCGATACCTTCTTCTTGGCGTTTTAGCTCGTCAGCGATTAGATTAAAGATGGCTTGATCTCTTTCCATTTTACTTATATTATTGTGGATATGCGTAATATTTTATTTTGACGCAAATATACGATTATCTTATCTTTTTGATGAATTCTTTAACACTTCTTTTTAAAATGGAAGTAGAGTCAAAAAAATCCTCATTAATATGATTCAAATATTTAAAAAAGTAAAATTTAATTAGGCAGAAAGCTCTTTTTTAAGAATAACTTGCGCAGCTTCATATGGATTAACGTCCAATTCAGACACATGCTTGAGCACTATAGCCACATATTGATCGATTAAGGCATCCGAGGCTATGACTCTACTTGAATTTTTCAACAAAGAAATAGTACTATCTTTCAAATCCTTTATGATTGTCCAAGATGCATCCGTAACATACAGTTGTTGTGTAAAATTATGTTGATATTCATTTTCTATATCTGCAATTAACAATTGCTTGAATTGATCTATAGAAATATTTGGATTGTGATTACGTAGCATCACTTGGTATGGAGAGATTCTATGCGCAAACAAGATCAGGCGTTCGTAAGCTGCAAACTTAAGTTGTTGGTTGTTTTTTAATAATTCTTTATTCTGACCTATATCATTTACTTTAAGAAATAGATATTCGACTTTAGGCCATATGACATAGAAAGCCAAAACTAAAGCAACTAACACCCCAAATGTGATTACAAACAATTGTTTTAGCAACTCAACAAATTCCATATATTTATGTGTTTATAAATTGTCAAAAAAATTAAGGTTCTATTTAAACGCCTAAAAATATGTAATTTTGTTTAACAATCAATTCGGAAAGGATATTACTATGAGTACTGAAAATATAATAGCAACAGCGCCAGTTACTTTAACTAGTGGTGCAGTAGCAGAATTAAAAAAATTAATAGATCAACAAGAGTTAGGTCCAGATT
The DNA here is from genome assembly GCF_009829075.1 of Sphingobacterium composti. GTDB lineage: Bacteria > Bacteroidota > Bacteroidia > Sphingobacteriales > Sphingobacteriaceae > Sphingobacterium > Sphingobacterium composti. The sequence continues at coordinate 235,269 of NZ_WUQZ01000002.1, forward strand.
TCGGTTTACGTCTAGGTGTAGAAGGCGGCGGCTGTTCGGGCATGAGCTATATTCTAGGGTTTGACCAAAAGAAAGAAGGCGATTCAGAATATGAAATCGAAGGCATTCGTGTATTTATGAATAAAGCGCACGGAATGTATTTAGCTGGGATGGAAGTAGATTTCAAGAATGGTCTTGATGCACGTGGATTTACATTCAACAACCCTAATGCAACGAGTACATGCGGTTGCGGATCTAGTTTCTCGGCCTAATTATTTTTATTTAACATACAAGAAAAGCACTTCGATTGAAGTGCTTTTCTTGTATATGATTAATTCAAAATTTGATTATAATAAACCAACTTACCTGAATTTGTAACGCCTTGAATGTTTATACGTTTACCTTTAAGTTCAAAAGGCAACTTTATTTGGGTCGTTCCAGTTTCTCCGTTCACAATCAAAAAAGGACTCCACCAGAGTGTCATTTTTCCAATCTGATCAAAAGTTTTCGGTTCTATATAACCCTCTATTTTTTCGTCAATAGCGTGATATTTCTTCAATTCATCTGGGGGAATTTCAACTAGTTGAATTCCTGCTATATGATCTGAATAGTTCTGATCATTAATAAGTCCCCCTATAGCACTCAAGTTATGGTACACCCGAACATACGCGATATTACTCATGAATAAACGGCTTACCTCTTCATATGTAGCCTGTCTACTATTTATAAAATAAAGCAGCCGATTAGGATAATTTCCAATAGCACCTCTTCTTGTATTAATCATCGGTAAATAATCAGCAAAAGAAACACTATACTTTCTCACACGTTAATCTTCCTGTAAAGCTATAATTTCAGAATCATTATTGAGATATTGATTCATTGGATCATATTTACGCACCAAATTAAGATTTCTTTGTCCCTTTACGGTCACTGTATCTATTGTATTTTCAAGATAAGAAGCATAATCATCGTATATAGGCAACCATTTTGCCTTTAATTGCTTACTTATCGAGAAATCTTCCCAATTGGGTTTATATATAGAATTTGGTGTAGTTATCTCTTTAAACTTATATGCAGTCGTAAATTTTAGTTTGTCCAATTCAGGATCTGCCATTCTTGTCTTGAGATACAAGTCACCAAAAAAAAGACATATTAGGAATTACGATTTCAAAATTATCATTCAGAGGAAATAATGCATATTTAGGATCATTTTAATTAGCTGCCTGTGAACTTACTGAAACGCCACGAATTATCGATCCACTGGACAAAATACCGGCCTTTCTTTTGTCATACCTTTTCTTATCGGAGGGCTTCATATCAATTTTTGCCTTCAGTGTCAGCATGTCTTCTTGTTTTACTTCAAGTAAGTTCGCTGGAATATTTTCCCATCGCCACTCCACTTGATTCACTTTGTCGGCCGAAGCCTTTACAGTATTAGGATATTTTCCTACAGCATTATTTTTTAAAACAATATCATTCCAAATATTGTGTACGGTATCGTAGGGTAATACCTCTTGGACTACAGAAAATGACAATGTAGCAACTTCTTCAGGAGGAAGCTGAATAGATAAACTTTGGTTTGAAACAGAAACTTTAGGCTCCAACAAAATATTATCTAAACCAATTAATGTTGATGCTCTTTCTATTTCATTATCAATCATATCGTAAATTCGAACCTGAAAAACTCCACTTCTAATATCATTTGTTGGAATAGGTATTTTCAACTTTTTATTTGATTCCAACATTACTTTTTGTTCAAATAAATTATCATTATTAGTCCGTGCTTTTATAACCAACTCCTTACTATCTGCACCATTCAGTATTACATTAAGAATATCTGGATTATTTTGATCGATCTTAATAATTCTATTTATTCTTTTTGAGATATGATCTACGTTTTCTGGACTATCATTACTATCAGGAGTATAAGAACTTTGAGCTACCGCAAAAGATCTATAATAAGCCAACTCTCGATTATCAACTAATGGTGCTGGATATACATTTAGCAATAAATGATTAGCTTTTGATTCTATAGGCAAATCAAAATCACCAACACCACCCCCCTCTGCTACAAGCACTACACTGGATTTAATTATTTTTCCACTCTCGTCAGCCCAGTCGAAATATAGATTCCGGTCGGAATGATCCAACAATCCATCTCTTAAAACATAGACTTTATACCAAACTATATCTCCAGGAAAATAGATATCACGATCAGTATGCACATAAATTTGAGGAAATGATTGCGCCAACGACTTATTCAACACAACAAATAACAGCAGCAGGATAGATAAAACACTTTTATAAAGATTCATTTATTACTTTAGGTTTATTTTATTTAACATAATTAAAAAACTTATTTAACCTAAAATTAATTAAAAATATTTAACAATGCATAACAACAAACCAATATTAATTTCCACTCACTTTGAACCACTATTTTCACCTTCCATTTTCAAAGTTATTTCGTTAAATTAGCGACCTTTGAAAAATTGATATAAAATACGTGATGTACAAGGAATATAAGCAGTTAAATTTACCGGAAATCGGCAAGGAAGTTTTAAGACGTTGGGGTGCGGAGGATATCTTCGCGAAGAGTATTTCGAATCGTCCTGCAAGCAAACCATACACTTTTTATGAGGGTCCGCCTTCGGCGAATGGTATGCCAGGCATTCACCACGTAATGGCTCGTACGATTAAGGATATTTTCTGTCGCTATAAAACCTTGAAAGGATACCAAGTAAAACGTAAAGGTGGTTGGGATACACACGGTCTTCCTATTGAGTTGGCTGTAGAGAAATCTTTGGGCATAACCAAAGAAGACATCGGCACAAAAATTTCTGTTGAAGATTACAATAATGCTTGTCGCAAAGAAGTCATGAAATACACAGACGTATGGAATGACTTAACAGAAAAAATGGGTTATTGGGTTGACTTAGAAAATCCATACATTACTTATCAAAACGAATACATCGAGACATTGTGGTTTTTGTTAAAGGACCTATACAAAAAAGGTCTTTTGTACAAAGGATACACCATCCAACCGTATTCACCTGCTGCGGGTACAGGTTTAAGTTCGCACGAATTGAACCAACCGGGCACCTACAAAGATGTGAAAGACACGACTATCGTCGCTGAATTCCGTCTGGACAAATCGCAAGTTCACCCGTTGATAAATACATTGGTCGAATCAGCTGATGAAGATGTGGCATTTATCGCTTGGACGACTACGCCTTGGACACTACCAAGTAACTCGGCTTTGGCTGTAGGTCCTAAAATCGAATACGTAAAAATCAAAACTTTCAACCAATACACTGGCTCTCCAGTTTCAGTTATATTGGCGAAAAACCTAATCAGCAAACATTTTAAAGCAGAAGGACAAAACGCTTCATTCCAAGATTACAAGGTAGGCGACAAAATCGTTCCTTGGGAACAAGTAGCTGAATTCACTGGTGCTGAATTGGTCGGATTACGTTACCACCAATTGATGCCTTATATCACTTCGGAGGAATTATTGGAAAAAGCTTTCCGTATAATCCCTGGTGATTTCGTGACGACAGAAGACGGTACAGGTATCGTACATATAGCACCTACTTATGGTGGTGATGACTTTAGAGTAGCTAAAGAAGCTGGTGTTCCGGCTATTCTAGTAACTGATGAAAACGGTAAAGAAATCCCAACAGTTGATCGCACAGGTCGCTTTGTAAAAGAAGTAACTGACTTCGCAGGTCGTTTTGTAAAAGAAGAATACTATTCAGCAGAAGAGCGTGCAGATAAAGAGTTCCGTCCGACGGATGTATTAATCGCTATCAAATTAAAAGAAGATAACAAAGCGTTCGACGTTAAGAAATACGAACACACCTACCCACACTGTTGGCGTACAGATAAGCCAGTATTGTACTATCCTTTGGATAGCTGGTTTATCAAAACTACGGCAGTGAAAGAACAATTGGTAGAATTAAACAAAACTATAAATTGGAAACCAGAAGCGACAGGTACAGGTCGTTTCGGCAACTGGTTAGAAAACCTAGTTGATTGGAACTTATCACGTTCGAGATATTGGGGAACACCACTACCAATCTGGAGAACCGAAGACGAGAACGAAGAAATCTGTATCGGTTCAATGATAGAACTGAAAGGATTATTAGAAGCTTCTTTGGAATCTGATGTACTTTCAGCAGAAGAAAAAGCTGTTAACAAAGAATATTTAGACAAATTCGGTTCGGATAATTTAGACCTTCACCGTCCTTATGTAGACCATATTGTATTAGTATCCGAATCAGGACAAAAAATGTTCCGCGAACCAGACTTAATCGACGTGTGGTTTGATTCAGGTGCGATGCCATATGCACAATGGGGATTAGATTACGACAAATTAGCGGCTGGCGATCCGCTTCCATTTAAATCTGATTACGATTCAGCATTTCCTGCTGACTTCATCGCCGAAGGTGTTGACCAAACTCGTGGTTGGTTCTTTACCCTTCACGCAATTTCGACAATGGTTCGTGGTTCTGTAGCTTTCAAAAATGTTGTTTCTAATGGCTTGGTATTAGACAAAAATGGTAATAAAATGTCTAAACGTCTTGGAAACGGTGTGGATCCATTCGCTACAATCGAAAAGTACTCAGCCGATGCAACTCGTTGGTACATGATCAGCAATGCATCTCCTTGGGACAACTTGAAATTCAACGAAGAAGGCTTGGACGAAGTTCGTCGTAAATTCTTCGGCACATTATATAATACGTACGCATTCTTCGCTTTATACGCGAACATTGATAAATTCAGCTACGCTGAACCAGAAATTGCACTTGAAAATCGTCCGGAAATCGACAGATGGATTATCTCATTGTTAAATACGTTGACGAAACAAGTGGACGAATTCTATGCCGATTACGAACCAACTAAGGCAGCTCGTGCTATTCAAAACTTTGTAGATGAGCACTTGAGTAACTGGTACGTACGTTTGTGTCGTCGTCGCTTCTGGAAAGGTGAATATACAGAAGATAAAATTTCGGCTTATCAAACTTTATATACTTGTTTGGATACTATTGCTAAATTAATGGCTCCAGTTTCACCATTCTTTGCAGATCAATTGTATTTGGACTTGAACAAAGCAACAAATAAAGAAAACTTCGAATCAGTTCATTTGGCTGACTTCCCAGTATATCATACAGATTTAGTTGACAAAGAGTTAGAAGAAAGAATGGCTTTAGCACAAGATATTTCTTCATTGACTTTGTCACTTCGTAAAAAAGTAGGAATTAATGTACGTCAACCATTGAGCAAGATATTGGTTCCTGTGTTGGATGCTGCTTTCCAAGAGAAAGTAGAGAAAGTGAAGGATTTGATTTTGTCGGAGACTAATATTAAAGACATCGAATTTATCACTGATACAACTGGTATTATCAAGAAAAAAATCAAACCTAACTTCAAAGCTTTGGGCGCGAAAGTAGGTAAAGATATGAAAGTCGTGAGTACGGCTATTCAGGCTCTTGGTTCTGATGATATTACAACATTAGAAAAAATAGGCACTTTAGAATTAGCAGATACGGGCTATACAATCGGATTAGAAGATGTTGAAATCATCGCTGAAGATGTAGCGGGATGGCAAGTGGCTAATTTGGGCAATCTGACAGTAGCTTTAGACATCAATATCACAGCAGAATTAAAGCAAGAAGGTATCGCTCGTGAGCTTATTAATCGTTTACAAAACCTGCGTAAAGACAAAGATTTTGAGGTAACTGACAGGATCAAAGTACAAGTAAGTAGAAATAATGAGATCGAAGAAGCTGCCAAAAATAATTTATCGTATATTTGCACCGAAATACTAGCTGATTCAATTGATTTCGTGGATATTGTAAACAATGGAGATTCAATTGAAATAGACGAAAATAAACTTGAGGTATTAATCGAAAAATATTAGATTATGGGAGAAAACACAGAGAAAACACGTTACAGTGACGTTGAGCTTCAAGAATTCAAAGGTATTATTCTTGAGAAATTGAGAATTGCTAGAGAAGAACTTGATGCATTAACCAAAACATTGAGTGGAGGTAATGCCAACGGAACAGATGATACCGCAGGTACTTATAAGACCCTAGAGGATGGTTCGGCGACTTTGGAAAAAGAGCAAACAAACCAATTAGCTGCTCGTCAAAAGAAATTTATTGACAACTTAGAAGCTGCTCTTGTACGTATTGAGAATAAAACTTACGGCATCTGTAGAGAAACTGGAAAATTAATTCAAAAAGAACGCTTGAAAGCAGTTCCTCATACTACCTTAAGTATTGAGGCAAAAAACAAACAATACTAAAACGAAATTTAAAAGCGACAGATAGCCTTTGCAATGCTTATATTGTAAAGGCTATTTTATGAAAATAATATGAAAGGCTACACGAAACCCTTAATTCTAATAACGATAATCCTACTAATAGACCAGATCTCTAAGTTTTGGGTAAAATTGAATATGACAATCGGCCAAGATTTTAAGATAATTGGCGAAAAAGTCATGATTCATTTCATTGAGAACCCAGGGATGGCATATGGCATGGAGTTCGGTGGTGAATATGGTAAATTGTTCTTAACACTTTTCCGCATTATTGCTGTCTGTGGGATCGGATACGGCTTACATTACATGATTCAAAACAAATACAATCGTGGTTTTATTTTAAATGTAGCTTTAATATTAGCTGGAGCTGTTGGAAATATTATTGATTCGGTTTTTTATGGTATAATTTTCAGTGAAAGCACTTATTTTGAAAAAGCTGTTTTATTCCCAGAGGCTGGAGGATATGCTTCTCTGTTTCATGGAAAAGTAGTGGATATGCTTTATTTCCCATTAATTAATGGTACATTTCCCACTTGGTTTCCAATTTGGGGTGGTGAAGATTTCTTATTCTTTAGACCAGTATTTAACGTAGCTGATTCTGCTATTTCGGTGGGTGTATTTTTAATTTTAATCTTTCAAAAAAGATATTTTAAAGAAGAACACCAAGAAAAGGAAACACCGCATAGCGAAATACGCGAAGACTAAACAAAGGGCTAGACATTGAAATCTAGCCCTTTGTTGTTATATTTACGACTCACTACATAATGTTATGAAAAGACATATTCTTCTATTCACATCACTCCTATTCCTTTTAAGTTTCAGACTTAGTGCGCAAGAAATTGAGATAAATCGTCTGAAAAAACACATTTACTTTCTTGCCGATGACAAGATGAAAGGACGCGTTACTGGCTCAAGAGAATTAGCGAAAGCAGCTACGTATATTGAAAAAGAATTTAAGAAATACAGGTTAAAGCCAGTTGGGACGAAAGGTTATAGACAAGCTTTTGAAGCAAAAGTAAGACGTGTGGTAGTACCCGATAGTATCCGTCAAGCAGAAAATATTATTGGATTTTTGGATAATGGTGCTCCATACACAATCGTTGTGGGTGCACATTACGATCACTTGGGACACGGTGATTTTGGTGGTACTCGGGATACTTCTCATATTGGTCATATTCATAATGGTGCAGATGACAATGCTTCTGGCGTTGCCGGTCTTTTGGAACTAGCAAGATATTATAGCTCCAACAAGATTAAAGAGCAGTTTAATATACTTTTTATTGCCTTTTCAGCGGAAGAATTAGGATTAGTTGGATCCAAGTATTGGACAGAAAATCCTACTCTTCCTTTGGACAAAATTCATTGGATGCTCAATATGGATATGATAGGGAGATATAATCCTGAAAATGGTTTAGCAATTATTGGCTATGGAACAAGCTCTAAGTTTCCAGCCATTTTTCACGGCATTACTAGCAATATTAAATTTAACACCAGTAGAGATGGCAATGGCGGCTCAGATCAGACTTCTTTCTACAAAAAAAACATTCCTGTTTTATTCTTTCATACTGGAGGACATGATGATTACCACAAAGCTACAGATGATGCAAACAAAATTGATTATGAAGCTTTAAAAGCAATTTTAGAATTAGAAATCAAAGTCATAAACAATTCTATGCTGAAAGATAAAATGGATTTTATTTGGACAAACTAACTATGCGCATACTACTTACTGGTTCTAATGGATTTTTAGGACAAAAATTTTGTGAAAAACTTTCGGAATATCCCAAGATAAATGCTGTTTTAGGCATTTCAAAATCTGAAAATAGAAACCCTTATTTGCATGAGAATACTTTCCAACAGCTTGATTTGATGAATTTCGAGGCTTTGGAAACAGTTATATCTAATTTCCAACCTACTCATATTTTACATACCGCAGCCATTACTGCTGTAGAAACTTGTGAAGAAAAACCTGACTTAGCGCAAAAAATCAATGTTGATTTATCAGTACATATTGCGAAAATAGCCCAACAAAAAAATATCCATTATACTTTTCTATCTACAGATTTTGTGTTTGATGGACTACATGGCCCATACCAAGAAACTGACGAAGTCAATGCTACAAACAATTACGGTCGAACAAAAATTGATGCAGAAAAATTAATATCAGCTAGCAATCCTGAATCGGCTATTTTACGTACCATCCTCGTATATGGAGCAATCCCAGATAAGAACAGAAGTAATTTAGCACTATGGGCGAAGAAACAATTAGAAAATGGTGCTGCCATAAAAGTTGTTTCTGACCAATGGCGTATGCCGACTTGGGTTGATGACTTAGCTGATGCTTGTTATTCAGCTATGCAAAAACAAGCATCAGGAATTTTTCATATTTCTGGCAATGAAATGATGAGTATTTTAGAAGCAGTAGAAGTAATAGCTGACACGTGGAAGTTAGACAAATCGCTTATCAACCCTATATCGGCAGGAGAAATTGGGCAAGCGACAAACCGTCCACTTAAGACAGGTTTCATCTTAGACAAAGCCGAACAAACATTAAACTATAAGCCAACTCCTTTTATTGTATCTTTGCAAAAGATTGAAGAACAATTAAAAAAATACAATAGCTAGATGGAAGCAAAAAAAGCACACGAATCCTATACCGAAATGAATGAGTTGGTATTGCCAAACGATACGAATACTTTTGGAAACTTGATGGGAGGCAGATTATTGTATTGGATGGACATTTGTTCGGCGATGGCAGCACAAAAGCATTGCAGCAATGTGGTCGTAACAGCTTCTGTGGATAATGTGTCCTTTAAGCGTTCCATCAAATTGGGCGAGGTCGTAACCATTCAAGCACAAGTAACTCGTGCTTTTAATACTTCGGTTGAAGTTCGTATGGAGATTTTTGCGCAAAACCTACCAAAAGGTACAAAAGAAAAAAGTAACGAAGCGTATTACACTTTCGTTGCGCTAGACGCTGAAGGAAAGCCTAAAGCGGTTCCTCAACTTATTCCTGAGACAGATAAAGAAAAACAACTTTATGATGAAGCACAACAACGTCGTGAACTTCGTTTAATTTTGGCAGGAAAATTAAAACCTGAAAACGCCACAGAATTGAAAAATGTAGTTGGTCTTTTCGACCATAAAGGATAAAATACTAGGGACATCATCGATGTCCCATTTTAATTGAAACCAACCGAAACAGATTCTGTGTTTAAAATTTCATAAAGAATATCGTTCATTTCCACGAATAATATGTCTGAAATCAGCTTTACCTTCGTTCAAAGCAGTTGCAACACGAATTGTCTACTCATATAACTGATTACTTTGTATATATTTATCATTCATTAAGAAAATGAAGCTAAAGGAAAGACCATGGTAATAACGGTTTTAAATTCAGATTCATCAGAATTATGCTTAATAAATATTCCATTATGAATATTATACCCTTCCTTATTCATCATTTTAAGCCTATTTTCTACACCTTTGATCCCAAATGAAGTCTTTTTAATAGATGAATTGGATTGATAATCAAATCCTACGCCATTGTCAGATACTGAAATAATGATATTTCCCTGCGATTCTTCTATCCGAATTTTGATGAATCCTTTTTTATCACTTAAGTGCCTAATTCCATGGTGAATAGCATTCTCAACGATTGGTTGTATAAGCATTGAAGGTATTTTGTCGCGATAGGTATTAATATTATTTTTTATTTCGATTGTATAATCAAACATATTGTCAAATCTTTCCCTCTCCAAATCCAAATATAATTGAACAAGCCCAAGTTCAGAATCAATGTTTACTCGCGCATGTTGAGAATTCTCTAATACTATTCTACTTAATGCTGCAAATTTATGAATGAGCTTGCTGGCTTTAATCTTATTATTTTCCACTACATAGGCTTCTATTGAGTTGAGAATATTAAAGATAAAATGTGGATTCATCTGAGATCGAATAGCCTTCAATTCACTTTCATAGAGTTTTTTCCTAAAATCTGCTTCAAGCTTTTCCTGCCGTTCAAATTCAATTTTCTCTGTTTGCTCCATTATCTTTTTCTCATTTTCTCGCAGCTCCTGCTTTAGCTTTTCATTAAAATCATGATGTAGTTTATTTACTTTTTTATGCTGAATAATTCGATAAAAAAGAAATCCTATGATTAACATAAATATAATTAATGCAACTAAAACTCTAAACAGCTTAGAATGATACCAAAATGCTTTTACCTCAATTGTGTATGAAGATGTATGATCGGACCAATTACCTTCCAGATCACCTATTTTGTATTCAAATTTATACTTACCTTCGGCAATATTGGTAAATATCGCTTGGTGAGAGTCATCGGCAATAACCCAATCACTATGTATTCCTACTAATTTGTAAGCAAAACGAATATTAGCATTTTTGAGGAGATCTGGGCATGCAAAATAGAATGCAAATGAATTTTCATCTGGCTCAAGAACAATATTTGATGAATTTAATTTATAACTGTAATCTTTGTTAAGAATTCTAAACTGACTTACTATAGGTTTTAGCTTTTTAATGTCTACTAAAGGCAATTTTTCTATAGCAATTTTTATCAAACCTAATTTTGTAATCCAGATTATTTGATTATCATGCAAATAGAAAGTTTTAGGCTTGTACTTATTTATTGGAAATATCATATCACCTTCTTCTAAATGTACAAATCGATTAACTGAGGTATTAAAAATCATTACTCCATCAGCAGTCTTCATCCAAATTCTGCCAAAAGAATCCGAAACTAATTCCGTAGGATATAACTTTTTTAAAGGATGAGGATCATGATAATGTATGAATTGTGGAATATCCTCTGTTATTATTTTGCCTATACCATTTGTACTACTCCCATACCAAAAATTATTGTTTTTGTCTAAGAGAAATGAAAGTATAGAATTAGAGCTAACAGTCTTTGAATTAGAAGGATCATGATGATAGTTTTCAAATACACCATTGATTTTATCTTTGACTTTGATCAAACCATATCCATCCATACCAAGCCACAGGGTATCATACTTATCCTTCCCGATGGTAATGACTTTATTATCAATTAAGCCATTAGATGTATTAAATAATTGCAATTCCTTAGATTGAACATTGTATTTATACACCCCTGAATTCCATGAACCTATCCACAAGTATTCTAAACCTTCAATACTATCTCCCAATATCGTATTACAATCTGCATAATCGAAGTTATATCGATTTCCCAAGATGAGTAAAGGATGTATGCGCTTACTTTGTATATCGACTGTATAGACTCCATTATCATAGGTAGATAAATATAATCTATTATTAACTACATTAACTTTACTAATATTAAGTCCTTTGGTCGAAATAGTATATAGTATTGATTTTAAGTCTGCGCTCAAACGACCTAATTGATTTTTACTTCTATACCACAGTTCATTATTTAAGGTAAATATTTCTTCTACCTCAACACTTAAGCGAATTAATTCATTAACAGAATTTAATTCATCTGCATAAAAATATAAGCCATCATTGGTAGCAATATAAGCACCATTAGAGGTAGGAATTATACGATTGATCTTAGTGGGCCGAGGTAGGTCTGGAGATATATCTTCCCATCTAATGTTTTTACTAGTTCTAGAACTTATATCATACTCATATAAACCTTTAGTAATATGTCCAATTAGTAGTTTATTTTTTCTTTCTAAATAACAAATATCCGATATAGCATTGTCAAAATGGGTATTATTCGAACCTATTCCTAACAAGTTTACATTGGAGATTTTATCCAAACTATATTCTAGACTTGATAAATTATGATCATAATAATTTAAAAAAACTTTATTTCCGACAAAAGCAAAGCTTGTGGCGCTGTTCTCTCCTTTATTGTACAGATTTATATTTCTTATGTTCTTCGTTTTGGGATCGTACACATAAAATCCATCATACCTTGTCCCTATCCAGATTAATCCCTTATTATCCTCCTGAATACTATATATTGTCTCATAGATATTTCTAGAAGATAGTCTTACATATTGTACAGAATCTGCTTTTGGATCATAATACTGTAATCCAGTCTCTTGTCCTCCAAAATAGACAATACCATTTTTTGAGGCAAATACTGCATACAATTCATTTTTAATAAGCTTTTTCACCCCCACCTTTGCCTTAAAGACACGTATACTTTCAGAAAGAGGTTTATTTCTATCATAGCAAACTAATCCTTCATTATGTGTCGCCAACCAAATTTTTGAGCTATTTGGATCTAAACTTATCGCTTTAAGGTCATTTATAAATTGATTATGAGGAGGTGAAAATTGCATATGATGAAAGCGAAATCCATCATAATTTATCAATCCTTTGTCGGTTGCCATCCACAATATTCCACGTGAATCTTGAACTGCATCACGTATTTTCTCAACAGGTAACCCTTCCCTTTTACCAAAATATTTGAAATTATAAATAACTTCTTGTGCAAAAACTTTAGGTGTATATAGCAGACATATCAAATAGATTATTAGACGAGATAATAGTGACATACTACATTTTATTGGGTGTAAAGTTTATCCAATAATAATTTTTTTTTTGACGGTGAAACCTCGATCTCTGATCCATCTACCAATTCCAATGTTCCGCCATCTCCTTTTTTATATCTAACGATAAAATCAAGATTGACTATAGAACCTCTATTCACGCGAAGAAAATTACCATCTTCTAAACAAGACTCAAATTCCTTCAACGTTTTGGAAACTATTATTTTCGATGAGTTTTCATCAAGATGAAAAATAGAATAATTACTCATTGCGACCACTTTTATAATATCCGTTTTTCTTACGAAATAAATGCCTTCGGCAGTAGGGAGTGCTAATTTAGAGCTTGAATTATTGTTCTCTCTGAGTAGATTGCTTTTACGTATCAAATTCTTTTGATTAATTCTCCTTTTCAATTTATCAATTGCAATTTGTAGTTCGTTAGGATTTACGGGCTTTAATAAATAGTCTAATGCATTTGCACGAAGTGCTTCAAGTACATATTCATTGTATGCTGTCACAAAAATTACCTCAAAATCAAAACTCCCCAATCGTTCTAAAAATTCAAAACCATTGATTTTAGGCATTTCAACATCCAAGAATAATACATCTAACTCAATTACTTTGATCTCATGCAAAGCCAATTCTGGTTGGTTGAATATTCTGACTATTTCAATCGACTCATTTAATGCATTAATTTTATGTGCGAGCAAAGAGCTACCCTTGGTTTCATCATCTAATACGACAGCTCTTATCATAATTGGTTAAATTAAAGTATACATCAATATAAACTTAATATTAATTTAAGAAATTATAAAATTGAATTAGCAAGCAAATACACTGAATGAGTGAACAGTATACTGGGGAGAGTAAACAAAAAAATCCTTAGTCTATACAACTAAGGATTTTTTTATGATTATCCATTGCCTAATTCGACAATACGGTCAAATTCTTCTGGCTTCAGTGGCATGACGGATAATCGACCTTGTTTGACTAAAGCTACATCTTGCAGTAATTCGTCTGCTTTAACCATTTCTAATGTAACAGGTCTTTTGAAAGTTTCGACAGGAGCTAAATCAACCACCACCCATCTTGGGTCTTCGGTCGTAGGATCTTGGTAAAATTCTTTCACGACTTTGGCCATTCCCACTACTTCTTTACCTTCATTACTATGATAGAATAAAACCAAATCTCCTTCTTTCATCGCTTTCATATTATTGCGCGCTTGAAAATTGCGAACTCCATCCCAAAATGTCTGTCCATCCTTATTGAACTGTTCCCAGCTATATTTGAATGGTTCTGATTTTACAAGAAAATAATTCATTTCAAAAAAGTAAAAAGTTAGAAATCAAAATTAGAAAATACTATGAATTAACCTTGTTGTTCCAAAACTTCCATTTTTTCGGCAAAATGCGCGCAGTAATCACGCAAATCACCGATTACTTTATCTGCCATTGGGTCACCTCCTGAAGCACGCAAAAAAGAATCGCCCATCGTTTGTAATGTCTCATAAAAGAAACGCTTCATTTCGTCATATGGCATATCTTTCGTCCACAAATCTATACGCATAGAGTTTTTATATTGCGCATCCCATAAAGCCAAAAACATTGCCTTTGCTGGTAAAGATTCTTCATTTTGACCATCTGTAGACGACCAGTTAATAGTATCAGGAACATTGTTTTCATCCAATGCTACATTCAATTTTATTTCTGCTGTTTTCATTTACTGTAATTTCAATATTATCATCAACATTCCTACAATCAGTATAAAAGCGATTTGTAAGAACCAAATTTGTTTCATCTCCTTAAAAATCAGCCTAAAGGCCAAATCAACCAAACTAATTACCACTACCAGCAACAATAACCATCCCAAGGAAAATATCCTTTCTTCGTCAGATTGCCATTCTGAAATGACCCAAACCAATATGACAGCTAGTGTGATATTTAGTGGAGTAAGTTTCAAGACTATGTGTTTTTAAATTTTTTACCCTTTTTCTTCACACCATCCTTATTTACAGGTTGACGCTTTAATTTACCTGCCTTTTTCTTTGCATTGATACGTCTAGTTTCCTCAATCTTAGCGGCATGCTTTTTCTCGTGGAAAGCTCCTTGGTAATCTGGATTATCCTTTTTCTTTTGGTTATCAATCTCACGAGCCATAGCTTGACGCTCTTCATAAGGTGTCTTTTCTACAAAAACATCCTCAGGCAATTCTGCTACAGGAATTGATTGTCTTATTAATTTTTCAATTTTAGCGACATAGTACAACTCACTTTCATTAGCAAATGTAATGGCATCGCCTTTTTGGAATGCGCGTCCAGTTCTGCCAATTCTGTGTACATAATCTTCGATAATAATCGGCACATCAAAGTTAATCACATGGCTCACATTCGATACATCCAATCCTCGTGCAGCCACATCTGTAGCGACTAAAAAGCGAATTTCTCCAGATTTGAAAGCATTAATAGAATTAATTCGAGTATTTTGACCTTTATTAGCATGTATTACTCGCACATTTTCAACACCATATTTTCGTTCTACAAAAGCATACACATTGTCCGCAACTTCTTTTGTTTTACAAAATATAATTACACGATGAAACACTTCATCATTTTGGAACAAATGCTGTAGAAGATTAATTTTAGTCTTGAGATTTGGTGCATGATACAAAACCTGAGTAACATTTGTAGCAGGGGTAGCCTGTTCCGTCACTTCTATTACAGTCGGAAAAGCTAAAAAGTCTCCCGCTATCTTGCGAACCAATTCACTCATGGTAGCGGAGAACAGTAAATTCTGACGTTTGCGCGGTACAACTTCCAAAATACGGTGTATCTTAGAAATGAATCCCATATCCATCATTTTGTCCGCTTCGTCCATCACCAAAAATTTCAGCGATTTCGTATTGATATGACCTTCTAAATACAATTCTAGAAAACGCCCTGGGGTTGCCACAATAATATCACAGCCTTTTTCCAATTGCTCTTTTTGTGTTTTAGGACCTAATCCACCAAAAAGTAATACAGTACGCAAATCAAGATAGGTAGAATAGGTATTGATACTTTCTTCGATTTGCATGGCGAGCTCACGTGTCGGCGTCAATATCAGTGCACGTGGGTCATTTCCTTGTGCATATTTCAACTTCATCAACATAGGCAACACAAAAGCGGCAGTTTTACCTGTTCCTGTTTGTGCAATCCCCATCACATCCTGCCCCGCAAGGATTGGTGTAATAGCTTTTTGCTGAATTTCGGTAGGTACTTCATACCCAGCCTCGGCTATTGCATTAAGTATTTGTTTATTGAGTTTGAAATCTTCGAATGATGCTTGCATTCCACAAAGATAGGCAAAAGCTCCGACTATGTGAGTTATTGAAAATCTACAAAAAGTAAAGTTTCACATAATACAAATTTTGTTTTACCAATGATTAAAACCAATTTTGTTGTTATAAAATGAAAAATTCGATGAAAAGATTAGTAGTATTAGTAGTACTATGTGTGTCGAGTCTGGCTACTATGGCAGATGAGGGCATGTGGTTCTTGATGCATTTGAAACGTCTCAACGAGGCCGACATGCAGAAAAAAGGGCTTAAATTAACAGCTGAAGAAATTTATAGCATCAACAACTCCAGTTTGAAAGATGCTATTGTGCAATTCAATGGTGGCTGTACAGCAGAAATCGTATCAGCGACAGGTTTGGTTTTCACCAATCACCACTGTGGATATGGAGCTATCGCTGAATTGTCAACTAAAGAAAATGATTATTTGACAAATGGATTTTGGGCAAAGAATCATGCCGAAGAATTAAAACCAAAATCTCTTTATGTAAGATTTTTCGTTCGCATGGACGACGTTTCTAAACGTATTTTGAGTTTAGTAAACGATAATATGTCGGAGAAAGAGCGTAACACCATTATTCAACAAGAAATTGCCAAAATTGAAAAAGAAAATTCAGAAAATGGCAAATACGCAGTTAATGTACGTTCGTTCTATAATGGCAATGAATTTTATTATTTCGTATACCAAGATTACCATGATGTACGTTTGGTAGGAACACCTCCAAATAGCATTGGTAAATTCGGTGGTGATACAGACAACTGGGAATGGCCTCGTCATACAGGAGACTTTGCTGTATTCCGTGTATATGCGGACAAAGACGGTAATCCTGCTGCCTATGCAAAAGAGAATGTGCCTTTGAAACCTAAATACCACTTACCTATCAGCTTGAAAGGATTTAAAGAAGGTGATTTTTCAATGATATTAGGATACCCAGGTCGTACAAACCGTTGGATGCCAGCTGCTGGTATTGACCAAAATGTACAATACGCATATCCAGCGTGGGTAGAAGCATCTAAAGTTGGAATGGATGCGATGAAGCGCCATATGGATAAAGACCAAACAGTAAATATCAATTATGCTTCGAAATATTCTGGCGTAGCCAATTATTGGAAAAATCGTCAAGGAATGATTGACGCTTTGACAAAGCACAAAACAGCTGCTACCAAACGTAAGGCTGAAAATAAATTCAAAAAATGGGCGAATAAAGCTGCAAACAAAGCACAATATGGTGATGTCATCAAAATCATCAACGATTATTATGCAGCGACTAATCTAAAAGCTAGACACGATAACTACTTAATCGGTATGATTCGTTCTTCTACTTTTGCTATGCTTCCATATACATTAGGTAACGGTTTATTGCAATATGCAGATGCAAATGAGGCTAAGCGCAAAGATATTGCTCCTCGTTTAGAAGCATTCATTGCGGGCAATTATGAGAAAGTGTATATGCCATTAGAAATTGATGTATTGGCTGAAGAATTAAATCTTTATGCGACTAAAGGCGGCAATGATATAGCTCCATATATTGCTGAATTGGCAATAGCTAATAATAATCAATTTGGTAATGTTGTGAAATCAGCTTTTGAGAATAGCATTTTTGGTTCGAAAGATAAGTTAGAAGCATTTATTGCAAACCCAGATGCTGCTACATTAAAAAATGACCCATTGTACAAAATTTCTACTTCGTTAGCGACTAAATACCGCGAAAAAACAGAAGCACAACAATTATCAGAAGATAATTTTCAAGCGGCTCACCGTAAATACATTGCTGGTTTCTTGGCTCAAAATCCAAAAACTAAATATTATCCAGATGCGAATAGTACGTTGCGATTGACATACGGAACTATTCGTGCATTACCTAAAGATCCTCGTAATGATGCCAAAATCAACAACTACACGACATTGGAAGGAACTATTGCGAAGTACAAGCCAAATGATGAAGAGTTCGATTTACCAAAAAGATTAATGGAGCTTCATGAGAAAAAAGATTATGGTCGCTACGCCGATAAAGCTGGTTATATGCCAGTGAATTTCTTGTCTGACCAAGACATCACAGGAGGTAACTCTGGTTCGCCTGTATTGAATGGAAATGGCGAATTAATAGGTATTGCATTTGACGGAAATATAGAAGCTATGGCAGGTGATGTTATCTTCGATCCGAAATTGCAACGTACTATTTCAGTAGATATTCGTTACGTGTTATTTATCATTGATAAGTACGCAGGCGCTCAAAATATCATAAATGAGTTAACAATAAGTGAATAAAGCACTACAAAATCACCTTTTTTTTGCTAAAAAGTGTGATTTTGTTGTTATTATGTTTTTTTGTTTTGTATATTTATTACATCTTAGTAAGATATAATAGAAACTAAATTATATTTAATAAAAATGGAAAACTACACTAAATTAAAAGATCTAGTAGCTTCGATCGAAGCTGATGCTGAAAAATTTTACAACAACGGTAACTCAGCTGCAGGTACACGTGTACGTAAAGGTTTACAAGAAATTAAAACTTTAGCGCAAGATATCCGTAACGAAATCACAGCTAAGAAAAACGAAGGTAAATAATCTTTATCTTTGTATACTGTTTTAACAGAAAAGGCTCACATATTGTGAGCCTTTTTTAATTATTGATATAATCAACTCTATTACATTAAGGCTAATTTCACCACGTAATCTACAGTAGCTTTATTCAAAAAATTACCGAATGCATCGGTCATCATCTTAGCAATTTCTGCACGACTCATCTTTTTTACCTTTGGATTTTCAACAGCCGCTTTATTTAATACAACATTATTCGAAATTTCCACTTTTGTTGCAAAGAATGAAACATGTTGACTTGGTACAACTAATCCCAAAATCAATCCTGGTAAACCGTTAATTGATTCAGGGCCACCATCAATTGGAATTTCATTTGCATAAAATCCTATCACATACGTTGAATCTTCAGTAATGCCGTTAGCTCTTCTACAATTATACCCTGCGATTTCGCGATATTCATCTGTAATAGTCCATTTGATTTTCTTCAATGTATCTTGTATAATGATTTTTTGCCCCACTAAATCATTATAACGTTTATACTCATTTGTACTAAGATTAGAATACGTTGAGGCTTCAAAATCTAGTGCCAACATTTGTATTATTTGCTTAATATTGGGATCTAGGTCTTGCTTCTGAGATTCAAATAATGTCTCATTTCCTTTAAATTTCATCGTCTTTTTCAAAACTACATTCTCAGGAGTTCTTGGCAACATTCCTTGCATAAAACCCTTTTGTGCCTCTTCAGCCTTTTCAATAAATTGTTTGCGAAGAATATTTTTAGTGTACATTGTCTTATCGTAATGCACAGTACCTTCTTCAGCGAACATAGCATATTGTGCGCTAGCTGTAAAACTCGAACCAAGTATTAATAGGGTGATGATATATAAATATTTCATTTTTCTTCTTTTAATTATTTAACGAGCATTTTGGTAAAATCCCACGACAATTTCAACATATAATATCGACGAATCGTATCGTAGCGTCTCTGCATGAAAATAGAATTTGTCTGCATTCTTGAATAACCTATGTTTTTATTAAGTACATCATTTATCACGAAATCTAAAATCAATGATTCATTTTTCAAGAATTTCTTACTCACACCTGGGTGTATCAAGAAGCGTTCAATTTTTTGGTCAAAAGCTGCTGTTGGTGCCTCATAAGAATAATCATAGTTCGTGTAAACTTTAAATGTCTTTGTGAAGAAATATTCTACACTTCCACCAGAAGTAAAGACAAAACCGTTATTATCTTGATCTGGACTTAGGTTCGAAGTCATTTGACGATATTGCGGGGTGAAACGTGTAGAGAAGTTAAATCCTGTTTTTGTTTCTCTCTTGATTTCATACGCCAAAGAATAATTTTGCGAGTTTATTTCGTTGGCTTCACCATTCACAAAATTATTATTTCTAGAGATGGTGAATGCTGGAGAAATAGAATTTTCTACGGCAAGTTCTTTATGCAATCTGAAAAAGTATCCTGAATATACGCTCCAATTCAAATTATTTTTTCCATTAACATTATCCCAACGGTAATAATTTACGCCACCATCTGTAGTAATATTTTGTACTATGGGATCTTTGGTCAAGCTAAATGAACTTCCCAAATACTTAAATTGATTGGACAAAATATTGAAACTATGGTAAAATGCATCAATTGAATTAGTAAAAGCAGGATTCAAATTTTCATTTCCAATATATTGATTTAACAGATCCGAGTTATTCAGAATTGGTTGGATCTGATTTAGCGTTGGTAATTGATTTTTACCATTATATGTTACACGCAAGCTTTTAGAATTCGAGATTTTATAACGTGTCTCCAAACTAGGATTATAGGTAAAGAAATTTCTTTTTATCGAGTTGTTAGAATAATTATTTACCTGTTGCAACTGATCGTCATTAAAATTGTTAGTCAAATTCACATTTAACTTTTCTGTATTATAAATAAGCGCAAGTTTATAATTATTACTAAATCTGGTATAATCGTAATTGCCACTGAAACTCTCATCCAAATCATTATATGCATTAGCCACACCTTTATTGAATGACTCTATCAACGATTCATTAGAAATACGATTCAAATCATAACCAATAGCCATATTAAATACTTTGGAAAGCGGCTCTGTATACGTAATACCTCCTAAAATATTACTCAAGCGTTGATCTGTTACTTTAAATTGATCAGTATTGATTGTATCCTTAATACCATTATCCGTATATATTAATGTAGAATTTAAAAACCCTTGTCCTGTTGTTTCTTCATTATTTGCACCTATATTCAAAGACAAAGATCTTCCTGCCTTTAGGAATTTTTTAGTATAAAGCGCAGTAAAGCCCATGTCATTTATCTTATGATCTTTATCTTCCTGGCTCATATTACTTGATAATAGATCTTGATTTGCGGTGAAATTTTGTGAATTAACAATATCATTACTCCATAACATTTTCTTGGCTGCTCTACCTGTCACAAGTAATTGATTCAATGAATCAATTTTTGTATCCAATCTGAAATTGATGCGATGTTGATCGTTATCTGTGTCTACTTTTTTATTTGTAATACTATTAATTACTCCTGACATGATTGTCTCTTCATTACCATCGGCTTGCAACTTCCCATACTTGTAACTTAGATTCAACTGGTATTTATCCCTTTTCCAACGATCATTAAAATTTACACCCGAATTAATTACACGAGGAATACCTACGACTCCTTGACCAGAAAATGGATCATTCACAACCATTCTTCCTCCATCGAAAGAAGCATCCACATCCACACCAAATTTCTGTGCGTCTTCCCAATTCAATGAAGTAGTTCCATTATTTCCAAATAAACCATATAAAGAGATTTTTTGCGAACCTTTGAATCTATTCAACATCAACTGTCCCATATAATACTCGTCTGTACCAGCTCCAGCCAAAGCCTTA
The DNA here is from genome assembly GCF_009829075.1 of Sphingobacterium composti. Lineage (GTDB taxonomy): Bacteria > Bacteroidota > Bacteroidia > Sphingobacteriales > Sphingobacteriaceae > Sphingobacterium > Sphingobacterium composti. The sequence goes on from NZ_WUQZ01000002.1 coordinate 256,893, forward strand.
CCAAACATGCCATGCTTAGCGTCTTCTTTCAACTGTACGTTAATCGTTTGTTCTCGCACACCGTCATCTACTCCGGTACGTTCTGACTGATCAGACTTTTTCTCATACACCTGCACTTTGTCCACCATATCTGATCGGATATTACGTGTAACTAATGTTGGATCATTGCCAAAAAATTCCTCCCCATCTACTAATACTTTTTGTACAGTTTTTCCTTGTGCGGTAATTTTTCCTGAGGCATCGACCGTAATACCTGGTAATACTTTCAACAAGTCCTCTACTTTCGCATTCTTTTCTACGGTAAATTGCGAAGCATCATATTCTGTTGTATCCCCCTTGATAGTAATAGCTGCACGTCTTTTCACTACCACCTCTTCGATCAAATGAGCAACACTAGAAAGTAATATTTCACCTAAATCAGTGTTACTATCAGAGGCATTAATCTCTTGAAAAAAATCTGCATATTTAGGATAAGATACCATTACAAGGTGATCGCCCTGTGAAGGCTTTTTAAATTCAAAATAGCCATCTCCATCCGCACGCGTATAATCAACCAATAATGAGTCTTTAGCCTGCACAAGCATAATCGTAGCGTTTTTTAGTTTTACTTTATCAGTAATATCAAGTACGCGACCCGAAATTTTACTTTGTGCATAACTATTGAAGATGAATCCAAAAAACGTCAATAAAATAAGGAATGTACCCTTCATAGAATAATTAGTTAGAAAAATTTACTATAAAATAAAAAATTAGGTGTTTTTGCATATTCTTTACAAAGAAAATATTCTTAATTGACTTATTTGCATGAAATTTTGTTAATTAATTATAATCATCGGTAAAACCCGAATTTCAATCGGTAAAAGAAACCTTTTTAATTGTTGAATACCATTTAAGTTATTAGACTTTGGCAATGAAAGGTTATTACGCAAATATTCCCTACTTTTGTAAAAACGTTTTTATAATGCAAAACATCAAAGAATATGTAGAAGCGAACAAAGATCGCTTCTTAGAAGAATTATTTGAATTATTGCGCTTTCCATCAGTAAGTGCTGACCCTCAATATAAAGAAGGCGTGTTAAATACGGCTGAATTCGTAGCTCAAAAATTAAAAGATGCTGGTGCGGATAATGTAGAAATCTGCCCTACAGCAGGCTACCCTATTGTATATGGGGAGAAAATTTTTGACGCTTCTTTACCAACTGTATTGGTATACGGTCACTACGACGTACAACCTGCAGACCCATTAGAACTGTGGGATACCCCTCCATTCGAACCTACAGTACGTGATGGCAAAATCTACGCACGTGGTGCTGCGGATGACAAAGGTCAATTCTACATGCACGTGAAAGCTTTTGAATACATGGTTCGTGAGAATCAATTAGCTTGTAACGTGAAGTTCATGATCGAAGGTGAAGAGGAAGTGGGTTCAGAAAACTTAGGAATATTTGTAGCAGCAAATAAAGAGCGTTTGAAAGCTGACGTAATCGTTATTTCTGATACATCAATGATCAGCTTGGAGAATCCTTCATTAGAAACTGGTCTTCGTGGTCTTTCTTATGTAGAAGTAGAAGTAACAGGCCCAAATCGTGACTTACACTCAGGTGTATATGGTGGTGCTGTGGGTAATCCAGCTACAATTTTAGCACAATTGATTGCTTCTCTTCACGATGAAAACAATCACATCACTATTCCTGGTTTCTATGATGATGTGTTAGAATTGACTCCAGAAGAGAGAAAAGCATTAAATGAAGCTCCATTTGATATTGAAGAATACAAATCTGATTTAGGTGTTGGTGAATTGTGGGGAGAAAAAGGCTTTACACCAATCGAACATACAGGTATACGTCCTACTTTGGAGGTAAATGGTATTTGGGGTGGATATATTGGCGAAGGTGCTAAGACGGTTTTACCTTCAAAAGCTTACGCTAAAATATCAATGCGTTTAGTACCTAATCAAAATTCAGAACGTATTACACAATTATTCAAAAATCACTTCGAAGGTATCGCTCCGAAATCGGTAAAAGTAGAAGTAAAACCGCATCATGGTGGCGAACCTGTTGTTACGCCTACAGATAGCATTGCATACAAAGCGGCTGAGAAAGCTTTAGAAGAAGCTTTCAATAAAAAACCTATTCCTACTCGTGGTGGTGGTTCGATTCCAATCGTAGCATTATTCGAAAAAGAATTAGGAATCAAAACTGTATTGATGGGCTTTGGTTTAGATAGTGATAATTTGCACTCTCCAAACGAGAAATACGGCATCGAAAACTATTTGAAAGGTATCGAAACTATTCCATTGTTTCACAAATACTACGCTGAATTAAGCAAATAGTAAACAGCACACAATATTATAAGCAATAGGTCTAGAAAATTTCTAGACCTATTATTTTTCTATATATTCGTTTATAAATCCAAACTTGAAGTTTAAATTTTTATATGATAAGAATTCTTAGAAAAGCGCATACATACTTATACTTAGGTGCAGTTCTTCTGTTTTTTATCCCTTTCTATCCCTTTCTTTATTTTTTCACACAAAACCCTAATAAATATTTCAATCAGATTGTATTCTGCCGTAAATGGATTAGTTTATTATCAACTGGTATTGTAGGTATCCGTTTTCATGTGGAATATGAAGAAGAAGAAGTCGACTGGAGCAAACCCTATATCATTTGCCCTAACCACACCTCGATATTAGATATTACTGCGCTTACTTTTCTATGCCCCCAACCTTTTTCTTTTATGGGAAAAGTTGAACTTCTGGAAAATCCCGTAACAGCTGTATTTTTCAAAAGCATCGACATCACTGTAGACCGCAAAAGCAAAATTTCCGCATTCAAGGCATTTAAAAAAGCAGATGAAAGATTGAAAGAAGGTAAATCAATAGTCATATTCCCTGAAGGAAAAATTGATGACGAATACCCTCCTCGCCTACATGAATTCAAGTCTGGTTCTTTCAGATTAGCAATTGACAATAAGATTCAAATTCTACCTGTCGTCATAAAAGACGCTTGGCGAATTTTATGGGATGGCGGAATGACATATGGTTCAAGACCAGGCGTAGTACACATCAAAGTTTCAAAACCTATTGACACCGAAAAACTTACACCTCTACAACTTGATGAATTACAACATGTTGTCTTTGAAAAAATGCAACAGCATTGGCTTGAATCTAACGACGTGTAAATCAATAAAAAGCTTGTCTTTACAGATTAAAACAATTTGATAAATATTTGACTTGTTTATATTAAATATTATACTATTTTTGCGAAAAGTGAAATTTAAAATTGTAAGACTATGTATTGGACTCTAGAATTAGCATCACATTTAGAAGATGCACCATGGCCTGCAACAAAAGATGAATTAATCGACTATGCAATTCGTTCTGGTGCTCCTGTAGAAGTAATAGAAAATCTTCAAGCTTTGGAAGATGATGGCGAGCCTTACGAGAATATCGAAGAGATTTGGCCAGATTATCCAACGAAAGATGACTTCTTTTTCAATGAAGACGAGTATTAATCAAGTATAAAAATCGCACTCTTTAAGTAGTGCGATTTTTATTTTGTCCTAAACTACAGTATTTCATATTTCTGTTAAACGATTTTCGATTACCTTTGTCTCTATTAGAAAACAAAAGGTATGCAAAAGTCAGTTTGGATTAGCTTCTTCATATTATTGATTGCAAATAGTACGTATGCACAAAATTTTCCCATTAATGAAAAGCTCAACAATTCTACTCTTAGCATCCAACCCAAAGTAGGCTATTCAATTTCAAAGACTACATTTAATATTTCAGGTAATGAACTTGGCAAGAATCCTAATATACTTTCAGAACTGATTTGGGATCCTACAAATGCTTTGGAATTTGGGCTAGAAATGAAATTATCCCATAAAAAATTCGTTTTAAACGGGGAAATCCTTTTAAATAAAAACTTGAGTGGCAACGTAACAGACTTTGATTACGATGGTGATAACCGTACACAACCTTACACACAATTATACCTAAGTAATCATAAAGGCACAGGTCTTTCCATCAAAGTTCAGCCTGGGATTGACTGGAGTACGCAAGAAAACCTATCCTTTGTTACCTACTTAAGTTTTAATCATACCAGTCGTAGTTTGTATTTATTAAACGATAAGAATCGGAGAAGCAATGATAGAAACTATTTACCTGGACTCAATTCGTATTATAAATATAAATTCCCTAATTACGGTGTAGGTATGGCAATGGATTATGGGATTAACGAAAATTGGTCTACACAAATAGCCGTTGAAGGTTATATTTCCAAATATTACGCATATGGTAACTGGAATTTGATTGAAGATTTCGAGAAGCCTATTAGTTATGAACATAAAGGGAATGGGCAAAAGTTCTTCGCAACTGCTGGTTTTGCCTATGCACTATCGCCAAATTTAGGAATAGGTATGCAATATAGTTTTGGACATTTCAATTTACAAAATGGTAAAGACTATCTTTATACATATTCGGAAGGTACAAAAAGAACAAGACTAAACGATGCGAATGAAACAAAACATTCTTTTCTCTTGAACTTACGCTACAGTTTGCCATTTGGCAATTAATCTTTTCACCATTATCTAAGTCGAATCCAAAAAACAAAATATGCGCATACTGTTTATACTGCTCTTTTCTTTTCAAAGTATTTTTGTTTTTGGACAAGATTCAACCTCTATCAAAAAAGATGATGTAGAGATCATAAAAGAGTTTATCCAGGACTTGGCTAATGATGATATTAGAGTTGATGTGATCTTGAGTAAATACGTGATTATTGAAAATCCTAATGAAGAATTGTACGATTACCTAGAAGTAAGTTTGGATGAAATACGCATCAATCTGATGAGTAAAAAGATTGAAGATATCCAATATATTCCTTATGCTAAAATGCCACGCAAAGATGTACGTGATATTGATTTGGAAGATTTTGACAGTTCACGAATTTACTTTTTGTATTATAGAAATCGGCAAGTAGCGGCCATCTACTTAGAACAAGATAAAATCGCGTCATTTACGCTGGTTTCCAAAGGAAATAACAAAGCACATTTTGTGTTGTATTAAAATTAATTTTTCACAAAAACTCTTGACATTATTAAAAAGATAATATAGATTTGTTAGCAACAATTTAATAATGAATAAATTTGTATCAAATAAAGCATGGTGGTGGCACAACAATTAACGTTGTGGCAATCCCCTATTGCATAAATTTGTATACAATCAAAATATAATAGGCTTGCCAATAAGGTGAGCCTTTTTATTTGGCAATAACCTAAACTTATAAAAAACAAATATTCAGACCGAATCAGTATGAAAGAAATATTAAGGCATTTATTTGAATACAAATCTTTCTCACGTAAGGAAGCATACGAGATCCTAACGAATATTGCGACTGGAAAATACGACACACACCAAATTGCTGCATTTATGACGGCATATGGCATGCGAAGCATACGTGTAGAAGAATTGGGTGGTTTTCGCGATGCGATGTACGACCTGTGTCTGAAAATGGATTTTCAAGGTTATGATTTGATTGATATGTGCGGTACAGGTGGTGATGGCAAGAATACCTTTAATATTTCGACTTTAGCTTCTTTTGTTGTGGCTGGGGCAGGTTATAAAGTCGCCAAGCATGGTAACGTAGGCGTATCATCGGGTTGTGGTTCTTCAAATGTGATGGAATATCTAGGTTACCAATTTACTAACGACAAAGAAACCTTACAAAGACAATTGGACGAAGCAAATATTTGTTTCTTGCATGCTCCACTATTCCATCCTGCGATGAAAACGGTAGCGCCGATTCGTCGTGCTTTAGGAATTAAAACGTTCTTTAATATGTTGGGACCTTTGACTAATCCAGCAAATCCGAAATTTCAATCTGTTGGGGTTTTCTCGTTAGAATTAGCTCGTTTATACGGCTATTTATTTCAAAATACTGAAAAACAATATAGTATAATTCATGCTTTGGATGGTTATGACGAAATATCTTTAACAGGAGACTTTAAAGTCATCAATAATCAAGGAGAAAACTATTATTCGGTAGATGAAATTGGTTTTGAAGCTGTAAAAGCAGAAGATTTAGCTGGAGGTGATAATGTAGAAGAAGCATCGAGAATATTCAGAACAATCATTGAAGGTAAAGGAAATACCGTTCAAAATAATGTCGTATTGACGAATGCAGCTTTTGCAATTAAAACTTTCCATCCAGAAAAATCGTTTGGAGATTGTTACTACGAAGCCGAAGAATCTTTGTTAGGATTAAAAGCTTTGGATAGCTTGAAGAAATTGACAAAATAGCTTATTCTTAGACAGGCTCAGCATGACAGTTAAATACATGAAAAAAGATTTAAAAATAAAGGTTTGTGGAATGCGAGATGCAGATAATATCCGTCAACTTGTGACCTTCCCTATTGATTATATTGGTTTTATATTTTATGCTAAGTCTGCAAGATTTGTTTCAGAAAACCCTGAGATTAATATCCCCCATTCTATCAAAAAAGTTGGTGTTTTTGTCAATTCTTCTAAGGAAGAAATAAGAGCAAAAACTAAAGAATTTGACTTGCAAGTTGTACAATTACATGGCGATGAGTCGCCAGAATTCTGTCAAGAAATAAAAGATTTAGGTATTGAAACTTTCAAAGCTTTTGGGATAGATGAAGATTTCGATTGGACAACTATCGCTGCTTATGAAGACAAAGTAGATTATTTTCTTTTTGACACCAAAAGCAAACAATATGGCGGCACAGGTCAAACCTTCAAATGGGAGAAATTAAAAGATTATCCTTATCAAACACCTTACTGGTTAAGTGGTGGAATTTCGTTAGACAATATCGAAGAAGCTGCAAGTTTTGAAGACAACAGATTATATGGTTTGGATTTAAATTCTAAATTTGAAATCGAACCTGCATTAAAAAATATACAATCGTTAACACAAGCAATCTCTATTATAAAATGAGTAAATATCAAGTAGATAGCAAAGGATATTATGGTCCATTCGGCGGAGCTTACATCCCTGAGATGTTGTATCCAAATGTTGAAGAATTGCAAAATCAATATCTGCAGATTATGGATGCCCCTTCTTTCAAAGAAGAGTTTGAGCAATTACTAAAAGATTATGTCGGCAGACCTTCACCATTATATCACGCGAAGCGTTTGTCGGAACGCTATGGCGCTACTATCTTCTTGAAAAGAGAGGATTTGAACCATACTGGCGCACACAAAATCAACAATACCATTGGACAGATTTTGCTAGCACAACGCCTAGGTAAAAAACGTATTATCGCTGAAACTGGAGCTGGACAACACGGTGTGGCAACAGCGACAGTATGTGCGTTGAAAGGTTTGGAATGTGTGGTGTACATGGGTGAAATCGACATTCAGCGCCAAGCACCAAACGTGGCACGTATGAAGATGATGGGTGCGACGGTAGTTCCTGCGACTTCGGGTAGTAAAACATTGAAAGATGCTACAAACGAAGCGTTACGCGATTGGATCAACAATCCCGTAGATACGCATTATATCATTGGTTCGGTAGTGGGACCGCATCCGTATCCCGATATGGTTGCTCGTTTTCAATCTATTATTTCTTTCGAAACAAGAAAACAACTCTTAGAAAAGACTGGAAAAGAAACACCTGATATCGTGATGGCATGTGTAGGTGGTGGTTCAAATGCAGCGGGTATGTTTTATCATTTCTTGGATGAAGAAGGCGTAAAAATCGTTGCTGTTGAAGCCGCTGGTCATGGTGTGGATTCTGGGGAATCTGCAGCTACGACAGCTCTAGGAAAAGAAGGAGTTTTACACGGATCACGTCAGATATTGATGCAAACAGAAGATGGTCAAGTTATTGAGCCTTATTCAATTTCTGCTGGATTAGATTATCCTGGAATTGGCCCTCAACATGCTTGGTTGTTTAAATCAGGTCGAGGTGAGTATGTTTCGGCGACAGATGATGAAGCAATGCAAGCTGGACTACGCTTGACAAAATTGGAAGGTATTATTCCTGCTATTGAAAGTTCGCACGCGTTAGCGCATTTGGAAAAAATGAATTTCAAAGGTGATGAAACTGTTGTGATTTGTCTATCTGGACGCGGAGACAAGGATTTAGATAATTATATGAAGTATTTCAATTTATAATCATGCAATTAACAAAACATTCAAACGGATTGTTATCTATATATTTTACTGCAGGATACCCAACTTTGGAAAGTACCGTGCAGATTGCCAAAACTCTGGAAGAAGCTGGCGCAGATTTCCTAGAAATTGGATTTCCGTATTCTGACCCAGTAGCCGATGGTCCAACCATCCAACATGCTTCTGAAGAAGCGTTGAAAAATGGCATGACGCTAAAAATTCTTTTCGAGCAATTGAAAGATTTACGCAAACATGTGTCTATTCCTGTGTATTTAATGGGGTATGTAAACCCTGTATTGCAATATGGCGTGGAAAATTTCTGTAAAGCGTGTAAGGAAGTTGGCGTAAACGGAACGATTATTCCTGATTTGCCGATGTATGAGTACGAAGAATTGTACCAAACGGTTTTCGAAGAATATGGCATCAGCAATATTTTCTTAGTGACACCTCAAACATCGGAACAACGTATTCGCAAAATCGATGATTTGTCTACCAATTTCATTTATTTACTTTCGTCGAATGCGACAACTGGTAAAAACCTAGAAGTAAAAGATCAAGCTGAAGCGTATTTCAAACGCATAAAAGATATGGATTTGAAAAATCCATTTATTATTGGTTTTGGTATTTCAAATAAAGAAACCTTCCAAAAAGCTACCACTTACGCTAACGGCGCAATTGTCGGAACTGCTTTTGTTAAACTTCTAGCCGAAGAAAATTATTTAGATAAAATTCATGGTTTTATAAAAAGTATTAAAGGGTAATAAAAAAACAGTTTATTACTACTAAGTTAAACCTACTTAAAAGGATCAAGTCAAATTTTTTAATTGATCCTTTTTTTATTAAACCTTTTATAATTATGAAATATTTATTTACAATAGTCTTCATTGCTTTTATCAGCAATAATTCTCTTGGACAACAAGTCTTCAATTTTAAAACTAAATTTGACAATGCAATTCCAGTCTTGAATCTTGGTACTTTCCATATGGGGAATACATCAGATGCAAGCAAAGTTGAATTTGATGAAAATGACCAAAATAATATCAAACAAATTCATGAAATTGCCAAGCAAATTGCTGCCTTTAAACCAACAATTATAATGGTCGAGCAAGAGCCTAGATTTAATCCTACTTTAAAAGAAAAATACAATACTTATTTAAAAAACCCCAAACATAACTTTAATAATCCATCAGAAATTGAGCTCTTAGCTTTTGAAGTAGGTAGATTGAGTAATTCGCAAAAGATTTATGGAATAGATTACAAACTAGATTATTTTTATTCCATAGCCAATTACTTAAAGAATCAACAAGACTCTTTAACGTTGAAAAAATACAATGCGTTAGTAAACGAAAATTTATCTTTAAATAACATTAATCCAAATAACAAGAATGTTAAAGAACTCTTGTATTTAAATAATCAACCAGAATATTTAGACTTTTTAATAAATATTAATGCTGATTTGCTGACAACCATATCAGTCAGTAATTATAAAATTGGTGCTGACAAGCATCAAAATTTTATAACAGAAATTTAATGATGTTCGCAAATATGAATAATATTGCTGTTAATAAAGATGATAGAATTTTTGTTTTAATGGGAGCTACGCATACCGCATTTTTTAAAGATTTTTTAAGGCGTTCACCAAAATACAAAGAAGTAAGTGTTTTTGAGTATCTCAAATAATAATGACAAATAAGCCGAGAAATTCTCAGCTTATTTGTTCCTATTGATCTCTATTTTCACTTTCCTCTTCTTTACCTTCTTCGATTAATTCCTCAACTTCTTTCTTTTCTTCTATATCCAATGTTTTAACATCGTCTTCTTGGTCATCATTATTTTTATCGATATAGAATGTACAACACATCGGAAAATGATCGGAACCTATTGACGGTAAAATCTTCAAGTCATCAATAAAAACATCTGGGCTGTGGTACAATAAATCCAAAGGAATACGGAAAAACCAATAATTCGCATGAAAAGTAGCTAGATATCCGCGACCGTATCGTGCATCAATTAAGCCACTTGCTTTTTTGAATAAAATAGAAACTCGCGACCAAGCAACTGTATTAAAATCTCCAGTGATTACAACAGGTAGTGAATGTTTCTTCGCACGTTTAGCTACGCTTAATAAATCACCATCCCGTTCTTTGGAAGTTTCTTCTTCAGTCGGACTTGGTGGTGGTGGATGCACACCAAAAAAAATAAACCGATAACCATCCTCTGTTTCTAACTCAGCTTCTATACTTGGCAAATCATCTGAAACAAAATAATGTACTTTGATGTCATGCACTTTCAGCTTAGTATAAAAATGCATACCATAGGTGTTTTCTAAGGCGATTTCCTTGAAATTGGTGTATTCATCTTTTAATTCTTGAAATGCATTTTCCCAGTCTTTATTACTTTCCATTGTGAGAAAGACATCAGGTTGTTCTCTGCGTATCATGTCGACCAATCGATGATATTCATTATTAAATTGGTAGACATTTACAGAAATTATCTTTACATTTTTTGAGTGCTCGGCTGATACTTCGTACTTATTGTTGCGCCAAAATTTAGTGAATCGTATAAAAATATAGCAATTGTATGCAATACATATTAGCAACGCGAATAGAATAAAAATGGGGTAAGAAACATCCTTCCAGCAAATAATAGTTGCTATCAAAGTGAGTAATTGTAAAAACAACAATTGTGGACGTACAAAATCAGGAACACGAAATACCCAATGCTGATTTCGAATAAATGGTAAAATACTAAGTATGACTATTATTGATGTAACAACCCAAATTGTAGAATTCATATAGGAAACTTAAAAATGTATTACTTGCTGATTTTATACAATGTATCTTATTCTCCGAAACTATCTTTCACTATGCAAAGATTAATCCAAACATTTTTCAAAAGCCATACGCGCTGAATCTCTAATTATCACGTCACCACAATATTGATAACCTAATTTTTCTAAAATTCGCAACATGGCCATATTGTCAAAGTTAGTATCTACTCTAATACTAAAGATGTTTCTTGATTTTACTAAAGTCTCTATATGATGAAATAGTTGCGTGGCAATGCCCATACCTTTGGCGCGTGCCGCAGCCGCAACGCGATGAACGACCACATAATCTCGCTCCGTAAGCCATTTGCCTGTAATAGTTGCGTAATCTGGATCATCTTCAAAAATCACCGCTCCGTATGCCAATACCCCCTTTTCATCAGCTAACACATAAGCCCACCCCTTAGCAATATCATGATGAATGGTATCAGGATTTGGGTATCCATCTTGCCATTGCTTACTGCCATCTTGTTTTCGTCGCTCTATTGCGTATTGAAGAATTTCCCAAATTTCTTCCACTTCAGATTCTAATGCTTTCCTAAATTCCATGGTAGATTTTTATCAATTAAATTTTCCTGTTTTCTCCTGCTTTGAAGTTAATTAAAAGTTATTTGAGAACAACGAAAATTAACCTTTTATTACACGATGGAATAGCGTATTTTTGTAACTCTAAAAATAGCATTATAAAATTCCTAATACATAAAAATGGAACATACACGAATTAAAGAATTATTAAAATCCGAAGAATTTGGAAAAGAGGTTATCGTAAAAGGCTGGGTTAGAACTTTTCGTAATAATCAATTTATAGCGATTAACGATGGTTCTTCAATTAATAATATCCAGGCTGTAGTAGATTTTGAAAATACTCCAGAAGATATCTTAAAAAGAATCACTACAGGTGCTGCAGTTCGTGTAAAAGGAAACTTGGTAGAGTCACAAGGTAAAGGGCAACGTGTAGAAGTAAAAGCTACAGAAGTGTCAATTATTGGTGATTCAGATCCTGAAAAATACCCATTACAACCTAAGAAACACAGCTTAGAATTCTTACGCGAAATCGCACATTTGCGTGTTCGCACCGGAACTTTCAACGCGATTTTCAAAGTACGCAATGCCTTGTCATTTGCTATTCACAAATTTTTCCAAGAGCGTGATTTCTTATATTTCCACTCCCCTATTATTACGGGTTCGGATGCCGAAGGTGCTGGTGAAATGTTCAGAGTAACAACTTTAGATCCTATTAATCCACCGTTGACAGAAGATGGTAAAGTAGATTTCAAAGAAGATTTCTTTGGCAAATCAACAAACTTAACCGTTTCTGGTCAATTAGAAGGTGAATTAGCCGCTTTAGCATTTGGAAATATCTATACATTCGGACCTACTTTTCGTGCTGAAAACTCCAATACTACGCGTCACTTAGCTGAGTTCTGGATGATTGAACCAGAAATGGCGTTCTACGAGTTGGAAGATAATATGGACTTAGCAGAAGATTTGTTAAAATATGTTATCAAATATGCTTTAGATACTTGTCCAGAAGAAATCGAGTTCTTGAAAAACCGTTTATTGGATGAAGAGAAATCAAAACCTCAAGCCGAACGTTCGGAATTGAACTTAGTGGAGAAGTTAAACTTCGTATTGGAAAACAACTTCGAGCGATTAACTTATACAGAAGCTATTGATATTTTGAAAGCCTCTAAACCAAATCAAAAGAAACAATTCAAGTATTTGATTGAAGGTTGGGGAGCAGACTTGCAATCTGAACATGAAAGATATTTGGTAGAGAAACATTTCAAAAAACCAGTTATTCTAACGGATTATCCACGTGAGATAAAGTCATTCTACATGAAACAAAATGAAGTAGATGCACAAGGTCGTCATACGGTACGTGCGATGGACATTTTGTTCCCAGGTATTGGCGAAATGGTTGGTGGCTCTCAACGTGAAGAAAACTTAGAAAAACTATTGGCTCGTATGGCTGAGGTTGGAATCGAGCCAGAAGAAATCGAATGGTTCTTAGACACACGCCGTTTTGGTTCGGTACCACATTCTGGTTTTGGTGTCGGATTTGAGCGTTTGGTGTTGTTTACAACAGGTATGACGAATATTAGAGACGTGATTCCTTTCCCACGTACACCGAAAAACGCCGAGTTTTAAAAAAGAACATTATACAGAGAGAGTTGTTATTATAGCAACTCTTTTTTTATAATTGTAAAATAGGATTTTTACTTTTAATTTTAACTTTTTTACTTTAGTACATGCTTGTAAAAATATATAACGATAATCCGAATCCAAAAGCCATTGAACAGGCTGTTGAAGTACTCAAAAAAGGTGGAGTAATCATTTACCCTACCGATACGGTTTATGGTATTGGATGTGATATTACGAATCAGAAAGCTATAGAAAAGGTTTGTCAAATAAGAGGTTTAAAACCTGATAAAGCTAATTTGTCTTTTATCTGTTATGACCTTACAGACATTTCACAATATACAAAACCATTTGATACGACAGTTTTTAGGGTATTAAAAAAGGCTTTACCTGGACCTTTTACTTTTATCTTCAATGCAAGTGGGCAAGTTCCAAAGTTATTGAGTTCTAAAAAGAAAACTGTTGGTATTCGTGTTCCGGACAACAATATTGTTCGCGAGATCGTCAAACAATTAGGAAATCCAATTGTCACAGCATCAATTCATGACGAAGATGAAATCATTGAATACTCTACAGACCCAGAATTGATTTACGAAAAATATCAAGAAAGCGTGGATTTAGTAATTGATGGTGGTTATGGAGGCAATGTCGCTTCTACCGTTGTGGATGTCACCAACGGTGACTTTGAAGTAATCCGTGAAGGAAAAGGTGATTTAGATCAATATTTATAAAGAAAAATGGCTTGTAGAATTGTAGACTGCAAGCCATTTTCTTTATATGTGATAACTTTGATTTTGAAATTCCATAGCCGAATAATATTCGTATTTACGCTTATCTAGCGGGTAATCCCAACACCCCATTCGATGAAATATCTGGCCTCCAAAGCCAGACTTAAACCGATACAATCCATACATAGGATGTGCAGGGTCTGCATCTGGCGAAATGCCAAAAAAGTCGTATTCTGTACAACCTTTTTCTCTTGCTACTTGCATAGCTTTCCATTGCAACGCATACGTTCCCATATAGTTGCGGTTCTCTGTCGAAGAGGCTCCATATAAATATGTCGCTCTATTTGCAGAAATTACTAGAAACATAGCTGCCAATGGTTCATCTTCCATATAGGCCACTAGCATATACACATCAGCAGGAGAATCCGAATTATTAGCCCTTGCAGAAAGAACTATTTTGAAATAGTTAATATCATGCAGAAAGAAATTGTTGCGTTTAGCCGTTTGCCTATAAAGTTCATACCAAATTTCCAAACTTTCTAATCCCAGAGATTCAATTCGCACACCCTTACGTCTAGCCAAATTAATGTTATATCGGGTTTTTGATTTCATATTACCCAACAATATATCATCACTTTCACGCAAATTCATAAATATGGTATTCGATGGTAGAATATCAGTATTAGCTTTCCTTAAATTTCCAAATTCTGTATTAAAATTAACGCGCATTTCTTGCACTCTTTTAGAAGGAAGTCCAATCCAATTTCCGTGCAAATCATAGCAATCGTCTTCATTTGCCCACTGTGATTGCCACGACAAATCATAACGAATCATAATGCAACTTTTAGGTAGATAATGACGAAGCGCTTCGGAAAGCTGCTCTAAAAAATAGCCTTGTTGTTCTTCTGAAGGTTCAGTTTCAGGACCATAAGGCACATAAGCGATACAATTCTCCTTATCCAAATATTGAAGCATAATGAGAAAATCACCAACAACGAATACTTCATCCGATTCCTGACAATATATATCCTCTGCCTTTGTTCTAAAATTATAGGCTAAAGAATCTATTCCCTGTAGTTTCTTGACAGCTGACCAATAGGCGGTCTGTTGAATTATACCCGTTTTATAAAGATGACTATTGTCCTTTTGTTCCAAATTAGCAATCATGATAAATCACTTATTTTCAATATTTTAATAAAATTACAAATGGCACAAACATAGGAAATATATGCACACTAAAACAGCCCTAATTGTCATAATCGAGCAACAAGAGAATATTAGAAGTGTTCTAAATAATTATTTTAATGTTGATTATGATATTGTTTTAGATTTTCTTTGCAGATAAGCTACATTAAAAACAATAACCGCCAAAAAGATTAAGCCATAAGCTAATCCTTGCAAAAGCGTAATATCTTCTTTAAAGTAAAATACAGCCAACAAGAAAGAAATAATCGGATTAATATATAATAATACGCCAACAACCGATGAATCCAAACCTTTCAGTGCGTACATATTCAAGAATAAGGGTATAATGGTAAAAAATACGGCAATCAACAACACGTACTGATAAAATAGCATAGAATGCTCCACTAATTCACTAGCAGTCATTCCCAATGGAAGTAAAAACATTGCACTAATCAGAATGTGAAGAGTCAATGTGAAAAACTTATCTAGCTTTGTACTGGCCTTCTGAACCACCAAATATATGGCATAAGAGAATGCTATCACAACGCTATACAGCATATCCATAAAATGTCCATAAGACAATATCAAGCAACTTACCACAGACATACCTACCGCTATCCATTGCCCCATATTTAATCGCTCATTCAAAAATAAACTCGCCAATACAGTGGTGAGAATTGGACAAATGAGATAAGCCAACGAAGTAGCATTTACACTCACCGCATTCAGCACATAGATATACAAATACCAATTGAGAGCAAGTATTACAGCACTAAAAACTGTCGCTGAAATGATTTTTAAACGTTCTTTTGGGGCTAAAGAAACGATAATATTTATATTTTCCTTTGTAACCTTATATCGAAAAATAAAACTTATAAAGGCAATAATGATAGCAGCAAAAGCTATTCGATAAGTAAGTATATCAAGTGCTGCATAATCACTTAATGGTCTAAGCACTAAACTGAAAACACCCCATATTATAAACGAAAATAGTGCAGCAGCGTAATATTTGAATTGCATGAAAGTAGGTTATTCAGAGTGGATAAGAAAATGTGTTAATGCCCTCTTGCCGAGCAGGCAATTACTTTTTTCTGAAAAAAGTAATCAAAACCTCGTCGCTGAAAAATTTTGCACAACGTTATATCATTCCTTCCAATGCAAAATTTTATTAAGCGACATTTGAAGAAGGAGAAGTGATTGCATTCATTTCAAATTTAAAAACTTTGATCTTAAAGAAGCCTTATTATAAAGTTAAAGTATAACAAACTCTTCAACTATCACATGCCCGACATGTTCGTTGACACGACCGATAATTTGTCTACGGTTGATAGCTAATTCGTGTTTTACGACTGCAGATTCCACCTTCACGTACAGTTTCCTGTCTTTGATATAGATATGTTGCGTTCTTCTTGCGATGTATGGACCAATAATATCTTCCCAGAAAGTTACGACCGATGATTCCTCATATTTGCGACGCAAGCGGTATACTTCCAACCACTTTTCTACCGCTTGCTTCATGCTGATATCATCACGGGTCGGTATTTCATCCACTTTCTTCTTATATAACATGCGCTTGTCCTCCTTCGATATCAAATATACGGATAGGTTGTTGGATTTCGTCGAATATCTTTTGAATTCTGCTAGCGTCTGTATCGGTAATAAATATCTGTCCAAATTCATCGTCCGACACCATCTGCATCAGTTTTTTGGTACGTTTATCATCCAACTTGTCAAAGATATCATCCAATAACAACAAGGGTTTAAACTTATTTTGCTCCTGCAAATATGTGTATTGTGCTAATTTTAAGGCTATCAAAAAAGACTTTTGCTGTCCCTGCGAACCAAATTTCTTCAAAGGCATTTCGCCGTGAATCGTAAATAGCAAATCATCTTTATGAATACCCTGTGTTGTACGTTCTAGTATTCTATCCTTTTCTAAAGAAGATTCCAATAGTTGATTGAAATCAGCTCCATCCAATTGAGAATCATACAACAAAGTAACCTCTTCTGCGCTTTCTGAGAGGTACTGATAATGACGTTGGAAAGAAGGTGTAAAATTCTCCATAAACTTTTTACGTTTGTGGTAAATAACCTCTCCTACTTCCACCAATTGCATATTCAAAACTTCCAAAAGTCCAATATCGAAAACACCCTTTTCTTTGATGTTCTTCAACAAAGTATTACGCTGCAATAAAATCTTATTATAAGAAATCAGGGTATCTAAATAACGGTTATCCGTTTGTGAAATGACATTATCAACAAACTTTCTACGCTCTTCCGAGCCTTCTAGGATAATCAACGTGTCATTTGGCGATATCATCACCAATGGAAATTGACCGATGTGGTCTGCCAAACGTGGATAATCTTTCTTATTGCGTTTGAATTGTTTTTTCTGATTCTTTTTAAGGCTACAAGAAATAACATCTGGTCTTTCTTCCCGCTCGAATTCACCTTGCACCATAAAATATTCTTCACCCTTTTTGATATGTTGAGAATCAATCGGGTTGAAATAAGATTTGCAAAGCGATAGGTAATGAATCGCATCCAACAAATTTGTCTTACCTGCACCATTTGCACCCGTGAATGCATTCACTTCAGGCAAAAAAGTCAAATTCGAATCAGTGTAATTCTTAAAATTTAAAACAGAAAGTTGTTTCAACCACATGTTACAAAGTAAAAACTAAAAAAGTACAAGTCAAAAAAATAGGTTGATTAGTTTTAGACACTAACCAACCTATTCTCAAATCGAATATGAAAACCTACTTTACTTCTTCAAAATCAATAAATTCACCAGCATTAGAAGCTACTTTACGCTTTTCTTCTTTTGGTGGGACATAATCAACATGCAATTCACCAGTTGAATTTGTATTTCTTTGATTATTATCTTGATATGTCGATTGTGGACCAAAAGGATTACCTGAAGTATACGTATAAGTAAATGCGCCTTGTCCTTGCTGTGCTTTCTTCATCATGCGCTCCGCAAGTTTTTTCATTGCGAATGGTAATAATAAACGCATCGAAAATTTGAAAACATAGTAAAAGGTAATTACTCCTAAAATAAAATATAAAGCTGTCATCTGTATTATCTATTTAACCAAATATATTAAAAACGTCAAAAACTTAAGTCAACATAATGTCAGACTGAAATCTCTTAACATTATTTAAGACTTCGACTTTTGGATAGCGTTATACAATTCTTCTTGACGATGCGTACCAATGATGTACGTTAACCCATCTTTATCTGTCAGCCACACAGCGTCTTTTCCTCCCGAATAGAATCTTATTTTGCCATTTTTGTGTAAGTTGTACACTGGATTATTAAAGATATATGTGCTATATGGTTTCTTTTCGACAGAAACTATCGAAGACAAATCAATTTTTACCAATCTGGTAGACCACAATCCACTTAACACCACATTGCCATTGTATACATCAGTCTTGTAATGCACCAAGTACATCATCACGATGGACACCACAATAATACAACTCCCTACGATGAAGAAAAGTTGTCTCGACGGTAGATGGTCTACATTCAAGTAGTATACAATAAAACAAAACAAGGCCAAAGTCATGCGCACACTAATCCACGTCATGTCTCTTCCCAAAAATTGTCGCTCTACAAAATGCTTTTCTTGACTCATATCGTTCGTAAATTGCAAACTAATTTAAGGACTTTTTGTGTATTATCCCTAATCTTAAATCTTTCGTCCAAATGATAATTTACGACCCATATGATGCGCCCATCCCCATTGACTAATATAGGAACTTGCTTTTTATCCAAAATATTAATCTTTTTTTGAATAAAATAATCACTTAACTTTTTCTTCCCTTGCATCCCAAGTGGCTGAAAAACATCACCTTCTTCCCACGAACGGATCGTCAATGGATATATTACTTCATCAAAATCAACTTGCGCAACTCCTTTATCATATAAAACTTTTAAATCTTCGGAGATTTCAAAATTAAATTGATAATCATTCCACAAAACTTTAGTATCTGTTTCCTCAATTTGTATACCTTCATCCGTTTCGGATTTTTTTGATAGAATAACCGCCTCCCTATCCTTAACTAGAATATAATTTTCGGATTCAAATTGTCTACCCGATTCTTTATCTAAGCTACCCAATAAATCTTGTAGTACATTCTTTTTAAAACCGTATGGCTCTAACATAAAATACAATTCGTTCATAGAAAGCTTTTGAATTTCAGATTTCAGCATTTGCCAAGAATCTTTTCCACGCAGTATAAGTATCTCATTTCTCAAGCGACTTATGAAAGAATATAAAACTTGTTGGCTATCTCGAAATCGTTGGATGTTGTCATCCATAATGGTAACAAATTCGGGATTCAGCTTCTCAAATTCTGGTATAATATCTAACCGAATTTTATTACGGGCATACTTATTAGAAAAATTGGATGAATCATCTCGAAAAGGAATTCCTAGTTGCTGAACAAAATCGGTGATTTCTTTGCTTTGCAAAAAAAGCAATGGACGCACGACTTTTGAATCATTGCGCTTTGGAAGAATCCCTTGAAGCCCTTGCAAACCTGTTCCACGTGACAAGTTAAATAATACGGTCTCGACAGCATCATTTATATGCTGTGCTACCGCAATAACTTTACAGTTTCGTTTTGCTCGCAATTCCTCAAACCACGCATAACGTAATTCGCGAGCTGCCATTTGAATTGATATTTTGTTGGATTCAGCGTAATTGATAGTATCAAAATTTTTGACATGAAAAGCAATGGAATGCTCTTCTGCAAAATCACGAACTAATTTTTCATCAGCATCTGATTCATCGCCTCTAAGTTGGAAATTACAATGTGCTATTTCGATTGAAAAATTAGCTTTATGAAGCAACCATAATAAGAGCATAGAATCACGACCACCACTTACCGCAACAAGGATTTTATCACCCTGGCTAAACAGCTCATTTTCTTTCACATAACACTCAAATCGCTTGATAAGTTCCATCTACCAAAATTATGCATTAAAAATTGATTTTATTTAATACGAAAAATCAATGTCTTAACATTTTTTTGCTATTTAATTATCTATTTTTGCCTTCGTGAAGAAGTATATATCATTACTCCTATTTATCCTAACCGTACAAGTATTGTTCGGACAAATTCCTGCGCAAGTAAGTGAAGCGAACCGCATGAATCTAGTGTCGTCAAGCTCTGGTCGTATCAACGCCAAAACAGGGCATATGACATTCTATAACCCTGTTTATGAGCACAAAGGAAATACATTATCTGCGGACAGTGGATATATTTATGAGAATGAAATCAAACAACAATTTTTTGAAGCATTTGGTAATGTAGTCATTACACAACCATCTGGTACAGTAATATATTCTGACTACCTGCATTATGATGCGGCAGTGCAGCTCGCTAAATTGACTAAAAATGTGAGGTTAGTCGATAGAAATTCCGTTCTTACTACTAATTTCTTGACCTACAATATGCGTTCTAAAATTGGAACTTATACAGGCGGTGGAAGAATCGTAACACAATCCGACACTATTACTTCTCGTAATGCATTTTACTTCGAGAATACTGGAGATGCTTATTTTCGTCACAAAGTAATTGTACGAAATCCTTCCGTAAAAGTATACACGGACTCTATGCGCTACAACAGCATAAGCAAAGACACTTACTTTTATGGTCCTACGAATATCAAAGGAAATCAGCAAGAGAACCTATATACCGAGCGAGGCGTCTATAATACTGCAACAGGAATAGCAAATTTCAACAAGAACAATTTATATACAGAAGGAAGTCGTTTTCTTAAAGGTGATAGTCTACATTACGAGCGTGAATTTGGCATAGGCAAAGCGTTTCGAAATGTCGTATTCGTAGATACATTAGACAAGTTCTACGCATATGGCGGTAAGGGGGAATACCACCAAGGTGAAGAATCCATCTTGATGACTGATAAGCCATTTATCATTACAGTGGTGCAAAACGATTCGGATAGCATTGCTACAGATTCTACTGCTGTAAGACCTCCTATTATTGGCAAAGAAGGTAAAGAAGATAAAAAAGAAAAAAAACAAGAAGAGAAGAAATTAGCTCTTGATAATGACAATCTAGAAAGTAAAGCTAAGAATATTGATGAGGGATCAACGCTGACTATAAAACCTGAACCTAAAATAGATTCAGTATTTATGACTGCCGACACGCTCTACTCAAGAATGATCCTTGCCAAAGAATATAGGCCTTTGGACTTAAAATTAGATCGTAATGGTGGTCAAATGCTGGAAGAAGATGAACAAGACTATGGTGATGATGAAATAAGTGGGGACGAATTAGTTGATACAAAAACTAATGTCACGGGAAAAACTGAATCAGAAAGTGTCGGAAATACAGTTCAACAAAAACAGAAAGCAAACAAAACAACTTCCGAATCCACTCCAAAGCAGACGCAGAAACAGTCTATTAATAATAACGGTGAAGGAAGACACCACATAGAAAAAACTTTAAAAGCAGATTCAGTTCTACGTCAACGAGCTGTTGTTCCTATTGCAGGACATGCCGATAGCGCGATAAATAAAGCTTTAAAGATTGCACAGCAACCAAATATAAATGATGGACAAAATGATTCTACGCAACAAGCTTTATCTGACACTTCTCGCACTCGAATAGTCAAAGCCTACTACAATGTTCGTCTGTTCAAATCCGACCTCCAAGCTGTAGCAGATTCAGTATACTATGGTATGCAAGATTCGATGTTTAGATTTATGGGAAGACCAATGATATGGGCAAAAGATTCCCAAATATCTGCGGACACTATATTTATGCAAATCGTAAACCAAAAAATGGATAATGCATTACTGAAAGAAAATGCATTTATGGTGAATGCTTTATCAGATTCTACTAAGTTCAATCAATTGAAGGGGCGAAAAATAACAGCATTTTTTGCTAATAACAATATAGAAAGACTTTTTGTGGATGGTAATGCGGAAAATCTTGTTTTCTCAGAAAATGAGAAAACCAAAGTAATCACCGAAATGTTTCACGATCGAGGAGGACGAATCAAGGTTAGGATGGAGAATCGCAAGATAATTGATTATATAACAATTAAGAAAGTTGACCAAAAAGTTTATCCTTTTGCGATGGTGACGCAAGAAAATGAAATTCTTCCTGGTTTCATATGGCGACCGCAAGATCGACCAACTTCCAAAGAAGATCTGCTAAATCGAAAACGCGAAATTCCTAAAGAAAGTAATAAACAAGAAGATTCTAAAACTTTAGAAACTAAAGCTGAAGAAATAGAAACAGTAGACCAATAAATATTAAAAGCTTATCTATGATAAGCTTTTAATATTTATTGGTCTCTTGACTTTGGCTGTTTACTAGATATTTTAAAAAAATGCGGTGATTTTTGATTTATCGCATTTTTTTTATAACTTAACATCTAGTTAAACAACTAGATATGGGATATCCAACAAAAGTTCAAGTGA
>NZ_WUQZ01000020.1 GCF_009829075.1 Sphingobacterium composti
TTCGCGTTGACCCATTGTCTTTAGGAATTTCGACACGTCTTACTGCACAAGGAGAATAATTCCCCTGCTTGATGGATGTTAAAAGTTTCTCCTTATGCTCTCTAAGATAATCCCCTAAGGATTCGACGCACATCTTATCGATACCGCAAGCACCACGATTACCAACCACTTGTAAATAGGCAGTATTCAAGTTCTGGCGGTCAAGGAGTTGTTCTAAAAGTCCATCTACTTTTGTGTTTGTATCGGTGAGGTTCTTTTCAATCATCCCAATAAAAGTCTGCCCTCCCACATAGCCTTCGGGTTCCGCCCTATTCTTTTGTGACCAGGTTGATAAACCTTATCAATTTTCTGCATTCTTACTCTCATTAGGTAATTTTAATGTATTGCCCACTAACTTAAGGTTCATTCCTTCCTTGCTTTGCCGTAAGCAAGTACTACGAAATCGGCTGACTTCTCACAGCTAGCTTTACTCCTTGCTTCTGAAAAAAAAACTTCCACAAGTCTGTGAGATCTCCCCGGGTAAAAACGATAACTTTCCTCTCATGTGTCTGCTACATTTACCTTGATGCTTCTGTACAGTATAGGACTTTAGTTTGTGTTGCAACCTCATCCAGCATCGTAGGCCTTATATGTAGTTTCTGTCCGTCAGACCGAGAATTTGCCTGAGGCTTCCTTCAGATTCCACCTCACGGTGTGGACACCCTTGCCTTCGGCTAACACTTCCAACTGTAATGGCGTGTTCGGGACTTGCACCCTAGAGTTATCGCCCATGCCGGGCGCACAACAAATAGTCCTTTAGTATTACACTAAAGGACTATCTTATTATGTCCACTTTGACTTTTTGATTACTTTATTCAAAATGTAAAGGACTAGTTTTGCAACTCCCCATCATTGGGTATATCTATGAAGTTGCATTTATACATTTTACTCTGTTTCATAATTCTATTTACCTCGTGTAAAAGAAATTTCCAATATTCTGTTCTCGAAGTTAAACCTATTGCCAAAGACTTAAATGCAAGAGCTATTGCCGAAATTCAACAAAGACAACTAAGTGACTCACTTCATTTCTTGATTATTTCCGATACGCAAGTTTCATATGATGAACTGCAAGATTTTGTAAGTTATTCCAACTCGAAGTACGCATCCAATGAAATAGACTTCATTTTGCATGCAGGTGATATTACGGATTATGGTGCAAATTTCGAGTATAATCTCTATTATGATGAAGTAAAAAAATCTAAGTTTCCAATAATCGCCACAATAGGGAATCACGATATGTTGGGGAATGGACGAACTATATACCAAAAAATGTTCGGCGAAGAAAATTTCGACTTTGAGGTTGGAAATTACAGATTTATAGGGCTTAATACGAATGGTAGGGAAGTAAATTTTAATCAAGAATTACCAAACATTGACTGGCTTCATAATCAATTGATTTTAAATTCTGACAAAAACATAATCTACCTTTCACATGTTTCACCTTTCTCATCTGACTTCGACCCACACTTGTCAGAAATTTTCCAACATATGATTGAAAGTACACCTTACGCATTACTTTCCATTCATGGTCATTCTCACAGTTTTAGCCTTGAAAAATCTGAAAATAATAACTTTCAATATCTTGTTGCTCCTACAATCAACAAAAGACAATATGTAGAGGTTAAAATAGCTGGAGATAAAACAGAAATAAAACAAAAATTCTTCTAATGCGGTACATTTTATTCATTACTTTGATTTTTAATTGCCATATCTTATCTGCGAACAATTCAGATAGCACCTCCATATGGAAAAGAATAATGCCCAATAGTGTCAATATTCAGTTTGCGGGAAATACCGGAATGTTTTCGGCAGGAGTTAATTATATATCACCAAATAAACATTGGGAAGGGAATTTTTCCTATGGGGTTGTGCCGCAAAAATACAGTGACCGAACAATACATTCGACAACAATCAAAGCGCGCTATATTCCGCTAATGAGAACCTATAATCGTTCTGCAGAGGTCAAATGGGTAAATGTAGGAATGTGGTTCAACTACGCATATGGGGAAAAATATTTCTACAAACTTCCCGTATATTATGATGCTGGGTATTATTATTTTCCAACCGCAGCCAATTTGGGACTTACAATAGGAAGCGAATTGAAACGGGGTAAATGGGGAATATATTACGACTTTGGTACTACAGACAAACGTGTAATTAATTTTGTAAAAAGCTCACGTGCAGTAGATTTTCACGAGATCTGGAATATCAGCTTTGGCTTGAGCTATTATATAAAATAAAAGAGTTAAGTAAAGTCTAAAAAAAGACTTTACTTAACTCTTTTTGAATTTGTTTATCGTCCATCCAATCGTACACCGAGCTTTTCAATTTTTGAATAATAGCCTCTTTCGATTCCGGTACAACCTTTTTCTTGTTGGTCAATGTAGAGGATATTACATCATTATTCAGCTCAACCTTCGTCGCAAACATATTCATATTCAATGAAGGAATGGAGACACCAAGGATTGTACCTGGCAAACCTTGGATTAACTCAGGTCCTCCGGGAACTTCCAATTGATTGGTAAAAAAAGCTACCACATAAATAGAGTCTTGAATTAATCCATTAGCACGTCGACAATCATAGCCTGCGATATTTCGGTATTCGTCTGTATATTTCCATTTTACCTTCGGAATAGTATCCGTCAAAATTAATTCTTCATCTCCAAAAACTAATAGTTTGTTAAACGTTCCTTTTTTATAATCCACATATGTTTTTGAATCACTCATTAACGGAATATACCACATCGCATTTCTGTAATTACTTGGATAATCTTCTTTTACAGTCTCAAACAAAGTTTCCATCCCATTAAATTTTAATGTATGATGCGTCACTAATTCTGCAGGACCATTCTTTTGTAAGAATTCCAAAGAGCTCTTGTCCCAAATATCAAGATCAACTTTAGCACCCATGGTTCGTTTCAAAAAGTTTTGTAAATGAAATTTACGTTCATAGGTTACTGTTCCACTATTCGGGAAATAGGTATACTGTGCAAAAGTTATATTTCCGCAAAAAACAAATAGTAATATATAAAATAGTTGCTTCATATTAATTATCTCCTTTCATAGTAGTAAAATTATAAATCAACTTAAACATGCCATATCTTCGCAACACATCGTTTGTAGATTGGGAGAATGTATATCCATATTGATTTCTTCGCACACCAGTATTTTTATTCAATAAATCATTTACAAAAAATTGTGCCTCTAATGATTTATCCTTCAAGAATTTTTTAGAAACATAACCTGTCACATTCACGACATTGAATGCAGGTAGCGTCACAGTAGCTGCTTCATGTGATTGTTCCATACCTATCACAATTTGATAATCTTTAGGGAAAGTGTAGCTGACATTCGTATTAGAGTTAAAAATAAAATTATTGGTATTCAAATCAGGTTGCAATGTAGATTTATTAATTCTATATCCAGGACTCATCCTCAAATGGAAAGACCATTTATTGGCTTTGTATGAGCTAAATCCCAATGAAGGTGAAAGTGAATAGTTTTCGTTATTATTTAACTGAGATTCTAGATTTGTCAATGACAGGTAGTTATAATTATTATTGTAGCTGACATTACCTCCTATATTCATACTTAATGCGATTTTCTTAAACAATGGCCTTCTATAGCCCCCATATGCACTCGCTGAAATATTTGATTTATCAATATTTACAAATTGAATATCTCGTCGTCCACTTGCGGGATCAAAGGTAACCGTACTACCTACTGAATTAATATACTGATTTAAATTCGCTCCAAGGTATACACTTACATCTTTAAGCTGTTTATATGAATTAAAATACAAGTACATGTTATTTGCAAAACCCGACTCTAAATCTTTATTATCCATGTAATTAATCAAAGGATTATCATTCTGCTTAAGTGGCTCTAACTGATTTAAATCTGGCTGTGTAGTACGTCCAGAATAACTTAGATACATACTTTTACTTTTTGTAATTTGGTAATTAACTGACAAAGATGGCGCTATTGATACTTGATCACGTGTAAGCTTATGATTTAGATTATTGTATTTTCGCTCTAAAGATTCAAATGAGAATGAATTACTCACATTAACCGTAATTGCATTCTTTTTATAATTAAACCCAGTATTCACCGAATTTCTTAAGGTCAAATTATTAAAGTCATTTAATAAGCCTTGATCTAGTTGATCATAATTTCCTGTAATCTCATTTTTATTAAAAGACTGATTTAACGTATATGCAGATTCTGTACCCAAAGTATACCCCACAGTTCCGGTCAAGTATTTTGTAAGTGGCTCGGTATAATTTAATGTACTGTTGAAATTGGTATTATCCCAAACATTATTTTTAAACTGATCAATCAGTAGTGAATCAGTAAGCTGACGGAAGTTGGTATTCGAATAATAATTGGAAGTACCGTCAGTTGTGTTGTTCGTCACAGAAGTATTTAATGTTAAGGATCTACGTAACTTTTGGAATCTTTTGGTTAGCATAACACTCGCATTTAAAGTTTCATTAAGATTTTGACCTGTATTGCTGGTTCTTGTGTCATTCAACAATTCTTCTTCCAAACTCTTCTCTGTGGTGGTGCTAAAACTAGAATTATCTCTATTTGTATTATTATAACCTATCCGCACGGTCATATCCGAAGTGGAATCTATTTTCAAATCATAACGTATATTTGCATTATGAGATTTATTTTCATTCAAACTAAAACCTGAAGATTGCTGAATACTCGCTAACTCTGGTAAATTATTCTGAATAAAATTAGTGCTGTTATTTTCCACTTCCATCTGCCCGCGTCGGTAATTCACATTCAACTTGTGTTTATCTCCTTTAAATTTATCTGAAAAGCTAGCGCCCATATTTAATGCTTTTGGCACACCATTCCCCCTATAATTTCCCGACCAAGAATCCATACCATCTCCACTTCCAGAAGAAGTTATCATAATTCCTCCCCCCTCCATCATCTGAATATTCCCATCCGAAGCACCATACTTTTCACCATCTTCAAAGCCAAGACTTACCATACCATCGTTTGCTGCGATTGCGAAAGCAGCAATTTTTTGAGCACCTTTGAATTTATTTACCATCCCCTTCACTCCATAATAGTTGTCAGTTCCATATCCACTTTGAACTTGACCAAAAGTTCCTTTCTTTTTATCCTCTTTTAGTGTAATATTTACAGTCTGTGTTCGTTCTCCATCATCAACGCCTGTTCTATCGTTCAAATCTGATTTTTTCTCGTAGACTTGCACCTTATCCACCATGTCTGCACGTATATTTTTTGTAATCAGCGTAGGATCATTCCCGAAAAACTCCTCACCGTCTAATAAAACTTTCTTTACTTCTTTACCTTGAGCGGTAATTTTCCCATCTGCATCAACCGTTATCCCTGGAAGAACTTTAAGCAAATCATCCACCTTCGCATCTTTATCCACCTTGAAGCTGCCTGCATTATACTCCACAGTATCGCCTTTAATAACAACAGGAATTTTGCCTGTTACAGCCACTTCGTCCAACAAAAGAAAAGCTTTAGATAATTTTACTGTGCTAATATTGTGATCTTCCATGACCTTCAAATCTTGCACATAATCGGCATATTGTGGATAAGATACGATGAGTTTATAGAATCCTGTATCCAATTTTAATATCACAAAATTTCCGCTTTCACCACTTCTAGCGAAATTTACGAGGATGGAATCTTTAGGGTTTAATAAGGCTATTGTTGCTTTATGTAGTTTAACGTTGTCTGACCCATCAGTAATTGTACCCATAAGTTTTACTTGGGAAAATGAATATGAAACATTAAAAAACAGAATAAATGTCAATAACACATAAAATTGATTAGACTTCATTCAAATTGGTTATTAAGTTTAATGATTAAAACTAATTATTTAGTTATTAATTTTTATTAAAAAAAGTTAATTTTTTTATTTTTAACTTCTTTTAACATAAGATAATAATAGATAAGATGAATAATCTTTCAATTTTCCATAAAAAAAGTGTTGCCAAACGACAACACTTCTAGTATTTCTAATTTTTACCCCGGCAATGGCACATAACCATCATCACCTGGCACTTTCGGGAATTCATGATTTCGCCAACGTACTTTTGCTTCTTCTATAGTTTGCTTATCTGTTGCCACAAAATTCCAATAAATAAATCTTTCTTCAGGAAATGGTTCTCCACCGAAAATATATACGGTAGTATTCGCTTTCATTGTGAATGAACACAAATGCGCATCTTTAGTAATCAAGATTTGTTTTGAACCATAATCATGTCCATTGCTCTCGATTTCACCTTCCAAAATATACAAGCCACTTTCCCCGTATAATTCTCCACGAATATCAATCAATGCCTCTACTGAGCTTTTAATTTCTATCATGTATAATTTGCTATATACTGGAACAGGAGATTTCTTTCCAAAAGCCTCACCAGCAATCAACTTATACGCTACGCCATTCTCTTCCCAAGCTGGAATATCTTTAGCTTCGGTATGATGAAATTCGGGCTCCATAAATTCCAAATCCTTTGGCAAAGCCACCCAAATTTGTAGACCATGCAAAAATTTATCACGTTGACGCAAATGTTCGGGAGTACGTTCGGAATGTACAACACCCTTACCTGCTGTCATCCAATTCACGGCACCTGGCATAATTTCCATAGCCGTCCCCAAACTATCTCTGTGAAATATTGAGCCTTCAAACAAATAAGTCAACGTAGAAAGTCCAATATGTGGATGTGGACCGACGTCCAAATTTTCATGGTCCGCCAAACATGCTGGCCCCATATGGTCAATAAAAACAAATGGACCTATTGAACGCTTTTGTCTAAAAGGCAACAATCGCCCAACCAAAAAATTCCCAATATTAGCTGCAGTTTCTTCTCTTATGAAATCAATGTTTGACATAGCACTCGTAATTTTTACCTAAAATTACTAAAATTTCTGTAGGTATTGAAAGATTAAATTGGCAGCTAAACGAGCGGTACGTTCGTCCAAATCATATCTAGGATTTAGCTCTGCTATATCTATACTTTGAAGTTTTGGATGTGCATAAAGGAAAGATAGCAATGCATAAAAACTGTGGTCAGGTACAATACCTTGATAAGAAACTGCACTTACTCCAGGAGCAAATGCTCCTGCAAATACATCCATGTCTATTGTAAGGTAGAGTTCATCCACTTGCTCTGCAAACTCCGCTATTTTGTCTTGAACCACTGAAATATTCGAAGATGATAATTCTGAATTGTAAATTATCTCTACACCTTGGCTTTTTGCATAATCCAACAAACCCGTCGTATTAGATATTTCTTGTATACCAATAGCTAAATATTTCAGTTTTTCACCGTTGTCAAATAATTCTTGGTTTAATTGATAAAAACTCGTTCCCGAATTCCCTTTTTCATCGGACAGAGGTCTCATATCTAAATGCGCATCAAGGTTTATCACACCAATTTTTCGACCAGAACTATACAATCCTTTGTAATGTGCGTAAGTAATTTCGTGTCCCCCGCCAATTAAAAGTGGATAGCCTCCACTACTTCGGATTTTCTGAACAACAATTGCCAATGCCTCTTGTGCAGATTCTAAATCATAACCGTTTGATTCCACATTTCCAGCATCCACTAATTGGAGTTTTTCATTGAAATGCACGGGTAAATTGGCTAGTATCTTGCGCAAATAATCAGGCGCAGATTTTGCACCTTCGCGACCTTGATTTCGACGAACACCTTCATCACAACAAAAACCTAAAAACACAACTGCATTATCTAAATGCAACTGTTCTTCTTGTAAGTCAACACAAGTTACAACCTGATGCCAACGTAGATATTCTCGTTCTTCACCATCTATTCTGCCTTGCCACAATGAAGAATCTGATTTCGTATATAATTTCTTAAATGTGTCCATTATTCGAAAATTTTATCCAACACAGATGATTCAACCAATTGGGCTTTTGTGATTTTCAAGGTATCGCTTCGGTTTAGCTCTGTCTGAATCGCTTCCATCGCTTCCTTATTCCTCGCCCAAGCACGACGTGCTATACCATTATTAACATCGAAGAACAGCATTTGTTTCAATTTTCCATCTGCTTCAGCCGTTCCATCCAAGACCATTCCGAATCCACCATTAATCACTTCTCCCCAACCTACTCCACCGCCATTGTGAATAGAAACCCATGTAGCACCTCTGAAACTATCGCCAATGACATTATGAATTGCCATATCTGCCGTAAAGCGACTTCCATCATATATATTACTAGTTTCGCGATATGGCGAGTCAGTTCCACTTACATCGTGATGGTCACGACCCAAAACTATTGGAGCTTTTAACTTTCCATCCCGCACAGCCTTATTGAATGCTGCCGCAATACGCATACGCCCTAAAGCATCAGCGTACAAAATCCGAGCTTGAGAACCTACAACTAATTTATTTTGCTCTGCTTCACGAATCCATTTGATATTATCATCCATTTGCTGCGCAATATTCACAGAAGCATTGGCTTTCAATTCCAACAAAACTTCTAATGCTAGTTCATCTGTCAAACGCAAATCTTCTGCATCTCCTGAAGTACACACCCAACGGAAAGGTCCAAATCCATAATCAAAACACATCGGTCCCAAAATATCTTGCACATAGGAAGGATATTTGAAATTAATGCCATCATCGGCCATAACATCAGCACCCGCACGACTAGCTTCTAATAAAAAGGCATTCCCATAATCAAAAAAGTAAGTTCCACTAGATGCATGTTTATTAATGATCTCCGCATGTTTTACAAGAGTTTTCTGAACTTCAGCTTTAAACTTTTCGGGTTGATTTGCAATTAAATCGTTGGATTCTGCATAAGAAAATCCCACAGGATAATAGCCTCCAGACCAAGGATTGTGCAAAGAAGTTTGATCAGAACCTACTGCGATTTGAATATTTTGGGTATAAAATTCTTCCCAAACGTCTACTACATTGCCCACATAAGCTAAAGAGACTACTTCTTTATTATTTATGGCTTGTTGAACGCGTGCTGTTAAATCATCCAAGGAATAAAATAACTCATCCACCCAACCTTGCTCATGTCTTTTAACCGCAGCGGATGGGTTTACCTCAGCACACACCGTAATACATCCAGCAATATTTCCTGCTTTCGGTTGCGCTCCACTCATACCTCCTAAACCCGACGTCACAAAAACTTTTCCTTTAATGTCTTCGCCAACTTTTAGGACTTTGCGAAAAGCATTCATCACTGTAATCGTCGTCCCGTGTACAATGCCTTGCGGCCCGATATACATATACGAACCCGCTGTCATTTGACCATATTGCGTCACCCCTAAAGCATTGAAGCGTTCCCAATCATCAGGTTTGGAATAATTTGGAATCATCATGCCATTTGTCACGACTACACGTGGTGCATTTTTGCAAGAAGGAAATAATCCCATCGGATGGCCAGAATACATATGCAATGTTTGTTCTTCTGTCATCTCGGCTAGATATTTCATCGTTAAGAGATATTGTGCCCAATTCTGAAAAACTGCACCATTCCCTCCATACGTAATCAATTCGTGCGGATGTTGTGCCACGGCTGGATCCAAATTATTCTGAATCATCAACATAATTGCCGCTGCTTGTTGGCATTTGGCAGGATATTCTGAAATAGGTCGCGCGTACATTTCGTAGTCTGGACGAAAGCGATACATATAAATTCGTCCATAAGTTCTTAATTCAGCTAAAAACTCAGCGCCTAGCTCATCGTGCCATTCAGCTTTAAAATAGCGTAAAGCATTTTGAATAGCTAATTTTTCCTCTTCCAAAGAAAGAATAGCTTTTCGCTTTGGTGCATGACTTACACTTTCATCACGTTCTTTTTTCGCAGGCAGTATATTTGGAATTCCTTGTAATATCTGTTGTTGAAATGTTGTCATAAGATTTAATTAAGCTTTAATTGAATACACTTCTTGACCATTTTTCCAAACTGAAGTTGGTTGTAAAGCACCTTGCTGATAAGTGATATTTTGATAATTATCTGTCGAGTAAATGGTAAAATCCGCTAATTGACCTGTGACTAAACGTCCTCTATCATCCAAGCGTAAAGCATGAGCAGCTCGATAAGTCAAAGCCGATAAAACTTCAGCATTATTTAACTTTTGCATCGTAGCCAAAATACTCGCCGATGCAACTAAGTGTCCCATCGGAGCAGAACCTGGATTCCAGTCTGTCGCTATAGCCAAAGAAGCACCGGCATCTAATAATCGACGAGCGGGCGTAAAAGCACAACCCAAACCCAACGAAGCAGCAGGTAAAGCCACCGCAACCACATCCGAATCAGCTAATAATTGAATTTCCTTTGCTGTCGATGCTTCCAAATGGTCTGCCGAAACAGCTCCCATTTCTACCGCTAAAGCGGATCCCGAAGTGGTAAACTGATCTGCATGCAGAATAATATCGAAACCTAATTCTTTCGCATTATCTAAATAATTTCGAATTTCATCCTCCGAAAAAGCAGATTGCTCTATAAAAGCATCGATGCGAGTTGTTAAATTCTCGCTTTTTAGAATTGGGAATAATTCCTTTTGGATATATTTTAAATATTCAACTGAAGATCCTTCAAAATCACGTGGCTTCATATGGGCAGCCAAACAAGTCGGGATTAAATCTACAGCCGTGTGTTTATTCGCTTCTTTAATCGCGCGTAGCGTTTTTAACTCTTGCTCAACATTTAATCCATACCCGCTCTTGACTTCAACTGTTGTAACACCTTGCTTTAATAATTCATTTGCCCGTCCAACAATTAAATCAACTAATTCGTCTTCCGAACAAGCTCGAGTATGCTGTACCGTACTCCAAATACCACCACCTGCATTCGCAATTTCTAAATAAGAACTTCCTGCATTCCGCAAAGCGAAATCATTCGCACGATTACCCGCATATGCAATATGTGTATGACAATCTACATAAGAAGGAAGACACACATGTTCGCCTGATAGCACTATCTGTTCAGCATTTGGATACTTTTCTTTCAATTGCTGATAATCGCCAACTTCTACAATATATTCATCCTCAAAATAAAGCCCTGCCTGCGTAATTATTTCCAATTGCGTATCAGACAAAGCACCTTTTAGTGGCAAATCCCGCATTGTCAAAAGTTTTGTAAAAGGACCTATAAGTTTTCTTTTCATACTAATAATTATCAAAATAATCCGTGTAAGTTTCTTTATAACGTACTCTTTCTTGGGTTTCTACTTGATTAGCTATCGCCAACAATTCACCAGATTTCACCATCGCTAAAGCCGAACCTAAAATTTCTTCCATCGGTTGGTCTTCTTCCAAATGTGGAATTTGCGTACGAATATGTTGATGAATTTGCTCAATAATTGGTGTTGAAGTCAATGGATAATGGAAATCTTTTGCCTGAGCAGCACAAAGCAATTCAATACTCAATATTTTATCCACATTGTCGATAACCTGTAATAACTTTCTACCGGAAATCGAACCCATACTCACATGGTCTTCTTGTCCCAATGATGTAGGAATACTGTCAGCGCTTGATGGAAAGCACAAACCCTTATTTTCACTAGCTATAGCGGCAGTTGTATATTGCAAAATCATAAAGCCCGAATTCAAACCCGTCACTTTCATCAACAATTTCGGCACCCCATTGGTTTCTCCTTCCAATGAAAGATACACCCGTCTGTCCGAGATATTTCCAATTTCGGAAATAGCCAATGTCGCATAATCCATTGGCAACGCTATGGGCTGTCCATGAAACGAGCCACCACTAATTGTCAATTCATCATTGATAATAATAGGATTATCCGTCACCGCATTAATTTCAGTTTCGATAATTTCTTTCAGATGCAACCAAGCGTTGCGGGAAGCTCCATGCACTTGTGGAATGCAACGCAAGGAATAAGGGTCTTGAACACGTGAACAGTTTTTATGGGATTCTAAAATAGCTGACCCCGATAAAAGATTAAAAATCTTTGAAGCGACATACGAGTTCCCTTTGTAATCACGCAATTGGTGTAACTCTTTATAAAATGGTTTAATCGAGCCATTCAACCCCTCAATCATCAATGTAACCACTAAATCAGCTGTATCCAATACACGACTCATTTCAACTACCGCTTTGACAGCATGAGCAGCCATAAATTGTGTACCGTTTATTAAAGCTAAGCCTTCTTTTGCACCTAATTCAACTGCTTTTAGATTAAACTCTGCTAATACTTCTGCGGTATTTCGAATTTCATTTTGATAATTTACTTTTCCTAATCCAATCAATGGCAAAAAAAGATGCGACAAGGGAGCTAAATCTCCAGATGCGCCAACCGAACCTTGTTTGGGTACAACAGGAATTACATCATGCTCAATATGCCAAATAATACGATCTACCGTACTTAGTTGAACTCCCGAAAATCCTTTTGCCAGCGCATGGACTTTCAGAATTAGCATCAATTTTGCCAATTCCTTTTCAATCGGTTCTCCCATACCCACGGCATGACTTTTTAGAATATTCTCTTGCAATTTTCTCGTGTCATCCGCATCTATCAATGTAGTACAAAGCGGACCAAAGCCCGTATTGATACCATATACCACATCGCCCTTATCTACAATCTTTTGTACATATGCCGCACTTCGATTGATATTTTCTATAGTTTCTTGTGACAAAATACCTTGAATTTCGCCCCTTGCAATAGAAATTGCAGTTGAGCTTTTCAAGTAATCTTCACCGTATTTAAAAGTTTTCATAGTCTGTTCGCTTACTATATCAAATTTACTCGCTACTTTTGATAACTAATAATACCAATTACATCAATAATTGATAACCATGAATTATGAAATAGAATTACGTCATCTTCATTATTTTCGCGTATTAGCAGAAGAATTGCACTTTAGAAAAGCTGCTGAAAGACTATTTATATCCCAACCTGGTTTGACTCGACAAATCAAACAAATGGAAGAAATCTACAATACCCTGCTGTTTGAGAGAGGAAAACGCTCTGTAAAATTGACTGAGGCAGGCGAATTCCTTAAGCAGGAAGTAGGTTTAATATTCAACCAACTCAACAATATCCAAACTCACATAGAAAAAATCAGCGAAGGCAAAATCACAAACTTGAAGCTTGGATTTATCGGGTCTGCTGTTCAAACCATTCTTCCTGAATTGTTAGCGAAATTAAAAGCAAAACAGCCTTTGATTGATGTTACACTAAATGAACTTAGCAATGAAATTCAAGTGGAAATGTTATTAAAAAATGAGCTTGATTTTGGTTTTGTACGCATAGAGAATTTTCCAACAGCCATTAATACACATCCTATACTGACGGAAAATTTTGCATTGGTTGTTCCCAAAAATCATACACTCAGTACGAAAAAGAAAATCAACTTGCTGGATTTTAAAGACGAATCATTCATCCTATTTTCAAAACAGTACAGCGCTTCCTATTACGATTTGGTCATGAGTATTTTCAGAGACCACCAATTCGAACCTAAAGTAGCCCTTCGAACAGTCAATGCACTATCTATTTTCAATTTAGTATCCCAAGGATTGGGTATTGCGATTGTTCCTTCTTCTCTCAAAAAAGGATATAATGCAGATGTAAATTTTATTGAATTGACACAAATTCCGCAACGAACAACACTTTATCTAGCATGGAATCAACAAAATAGAAACCCTGGAATACAGACTTTTATTGATACACTAAAAGAAATTAAAAAATAATTAATAATTTGTTATGAAATTCTGATGTTTTGTGCATCCCTCGCATATTAGATATTATTTAATAGAGTTTTTATGAAAAAACTATACTGGTTACTAATTTTCCTATTGCCGTTGAGATTATTTGGTCAAGCGCTCGATTCAAATTTTATTGCACAAAAATGGAAAGAAGTTGAAAGCCTTTTGGCTATGAAAAATTATGAGCAAACACTACCGTATCTCGCTGTCATAAAATCTCATGCAAAAAAGCAGAATAATTCGGCAGAATGGATTAGAGCAGTTTTAGCTGAATCACAAGCAAAGACTTTAAATAAAACGGGAGAACAGTCCTTCATCAGCATACGCAAGCATTTTGAAGAAAGTATAGCACAAGGCAATCCGATAGAGAAATCCATTTTAAATAATTATTACGCCATGTATTTGTGGTCAAATTCCAATACTTTTAAAACTAAAAGTACGGATGATTTTCTACAAGCTACAGGTCCTTCAA
This sequence comes from Sphingobacterium composti, assembly GCF_009829075.1. Classification (GTDB taxonomy): domain Bacteria; phylum Bacteroidota; class Bacteroidia; order Sphingobacteriales; family Sphingobacteriaceae; genus Sphingobacterium; species Sphingobacterium composti. Next base: position 14,220 of record NZ_WUQZ01000020.1, read on the forward strand.
AACTTCAGATTATTGATTCTATCTTCAGAGAATCTATCAAAAATGAGTCACTACTTATTCAACAAAAATCAGACAACTTCATTGATTTATTTAGCCAAGTTCAGAACCTTACTCTTACCCCAACTATCTATCATTTCTTGTCTTATCAATATTTAGATTTTCTGAAACAAGTATCTAAAACGAAAGAACACGATTCTATTCGTAATTCGTTACTGATTTTAAACAATAAAAATAAGTATGATGATGCTACAGTATATTTACTAACACGTGACTTAGAAATTGGTTACTATTGGAATAAAGATTGGATTTCCAAAGTTGAAGACATCATAAATTCACACACCGCGGATTATAATGCCTTTTTACTTTACCAAATAGCCAACATCTATTTCCAAGAGGATAAAGCAAAAGCTTATCAATACATCCAAACTGCCAAATCAAAATATCCCAAATCCCCTTGGATTGATAATTGTTTGCAATTAGAAAAGAAGCTTAAAAAAGTAGAGTTAAAAATTGAACATAATGTCTTCGAACCCTCAAATACCTACATTCCTGTTAAACTATCTATACGCAATGCTGATAAAGTATTTATTAGGGTCTACAAAACCACAAATACGCCAAAAGATTACAGAGAGTGGAATGCAAAATACGATTCGCTGACTTTTGTGACAAGTATTGACGCGCCATTGATTTATGAGGAGCAAAAGAATTTAAAGTCATTCGAAGATTTCAAAAGTCATAATACGATTTACAAGTTGAACCCTCTAATTTATGGTAATTACACAATTTTTGTCTCAAATAATCCAGAATTCAAAAATGATGGAGAAGAGAAAACGACGAGCATTTCCAAATTAACCGTGTCGGATGTCTTTATATCTGCTTCATTAGACGTAGAAACCGATGATTACTACATATATAAAATCTTGTTAATTAATCGCAAAACAGGCTCGCCATATGCAAAAAAGTCGGTTCATCAATATAAAACATTAAATAAAAACATTGAGCTACTAAAGAAACTAAAAACGGACAATAAAGGTGAATTTATCTATAAATCTTATTCCTCTACAAGATATAATAAATTAGATGATTTAGAATTATACCTTCCCGAAGAAAATCAATTTATTGACTTAATGGATTTGGACGATGTCCCAGAACATTTGGTAGAAGATCATGATAATGAAGGCAACATCAGCTTTCAAACCATGTCTGACAGAGCAATCTATAGACCTGGACAAGATATTTATTTCAAATCAATATTGTACAACAATCACAAAATTAAGGGCAAGGTATTGACCAACCAAGCTGTGAGTGTGTATCTAATCGACGCTAATTATCAAAAGATTGATTCATTAAGCTTAACTACCAATGAATTTGGATCCATAAACGGAAAGTTTAAAATTCCTACCCAGACATTGGCGGGTACTTTTCGTATTGATGTGAGCACAAAAAACCGTGCATCTGCCAATCATTATTTTCGGGTTGAAGAATACAAAAGGCCGACTTTCAAAGTAGAATTTGAGCAAAATAAAGAAACCTATACACACGCAGATACCGCGATATTTGTAGGAAAAGTTGAATCTTTAGCTGGCGCCAAATTAGCTGATGCTTCCGTAAGATATAAGATTGATTTTTATTCTACTAAAAATTACAGAACTATTAATTATGTGGATTCGCTGATTCAAACGGATCAAGAAGGTAAGTTCTTCATTAAAGTTCCTTTATCAGATAGTACATTTAACAAGTTGGATGATTTTACATTGAACTATTCGGTAGAAGTAACCAATCAAACGGGCGAAATGCAACAAGCTGCTGGCTATTATAGATTCACGACGAAGCCTTGGAATATAGGCATCTATACCACGACAAATGTAGAAGAAGGGAAATGGTCACAACTACAAGTGTTTACCAAAAACCAACATGGTCATCCTTTAAAATTCGCTGGGAAAGTAAATATTTATAAACTCGATGTACTTAAAAAGCCGATTTCGAGAAAATATTACAACTATTTTAAAAATGCTAACTACCATTTACTCGATAATCAAGATTATGAAAAGTATTTTCCTCATTATTTCGATGAACAAACAATAAAAAATGAGACAAAAAAATTAGTGACCTCTTATAATTTTGACACAAGAGATACTTCTTTAGTTAAAATTGATTCCACGCTATTTACAAAAGGTAGTTACTTGATTGAAGCAGTGAGTATTCAAAAAAATGACACTATAAGTAGTGCTGCAACTGTAAATATTTATGACGCTATTACACGTAAAGTGTCCAATAACAATTTCCTATCTTATTACTATGACAAGGGTAATTATACTGTTGGAGACCTTGTAAAAATTACTTTCCAGACTGATGTAAAAAATCCAGCAAATCTATTTTTATTTGAAAGCGTAGGAAGTAAGAAACAACCGACAAAGGTCTTAAAATGGAAGAATAATGAAACGACCTATTCATTTATTCTGACAGACAAAATGATTTCCCCAGTTATTAGTTTCACAGCGTTATTTGTTAATAACAATCAAGCGCAAACTTTAGATATTCGTATTCCGATTACGGAGAACAATAAAAATATAGAGATTACAACGCATACATTCAGAGACAAAATAACACCCGGACAAAAAGAGAAATGGCGCTTTACGTTGAAAGCTAAGGAGAGCAACCTTTCAGCCGAATTATTAGCGACTATGTATGATAGCTCATTGGATGCTTTTGCTAGTAATACTTTTCCATCGCAGTTGTCATTATATCAAGATTATTCTAGAATTTCGTATTACCACCTTTTAAGAGAATTCAATCACGTAGATGTAAGCCACACATTATTTAATAAACCTTTTAATTACGCAGAAATAACCAACGCTTTATCCATTCCGCGAAGATATAATTTATGGACTCCGCAAGAATACAATTATTTAAGACGGAATTTCGGTGATGATAGTGGTACCCTTGATGAAGTTGTGGTTACAGCTTTTAGCCCTACTGAAAAAGAATCAATGGTTGCTTCAGTAGCAAAAGTTTCAGGTTCAGCATATGGCTCAACCAATGGAGTAGAAGAAATAACAATTAGAGGAGCTTCAACTACTCAATCTACAGAACCATTATATATCATAGATGGTGAAATTGTAGATAAACAAACTTTTGACACGATAAATAAAAGTAATATAGACAATATAAATGTTTTAAAAAATGAAGCAGAAACTGCTCTCTATGGTTCTCGTGGAGCAAATGGTGTTATAGTTATTACCACAAAAGAAGGCAAACTAAAAGAAGAACAACTTAACAACGTACAAGCTCGAACCAACCTACAAGAAACAGCTTTCTTCTACCCGACGCTTTATACCGATGCGGAGGGCAATGTATCTTTTGAATTTGATTCGCCAAAAGCGTTGACAAAGTGGAAATTGCTTCTATTTGCACATAGCAAGAATTTGCAATCAGGTTCAGCTACCTTCTTCACAAAAACTCAAAAGCAGTTGATGGTTAGACCAAATCTTCCGCGTTACCTTCGTGAAGGTGATAAAATAACGCTGAAAGCTCAAATTCAAAACTTAAGCAAAGAATTGCAAAAAGGTAATGCACGTATTGAAATCATTAATCCCGAAACAAACGAAAATATCACTTCGCAATTTATAAAAGAAAATAGCACCAATTCTTTTGAAGCTGACGCTTCGAAAAACACTATTGTAGAATGGGAAGTAATTGTACCAAAAGATTTCCCTACGATACAAATCAGAATAGTAGCCGCTAGTGATGAGTTTTCGGATGGCGAACAACAAGAATTAGCAATTCTTCCTAATCGAATTTTAGTTTCGGAAACCGAAAAAATCGTATTAAAGTCGAATCAGACGCAAGAATATAAAATTGATGCTTCCAAAAAAGACAATTTGCAAGCACGTATTCAAGTTCAAAGTAACCCGATTTTAGAGATTATTTCGGCTTTGGATTATTTGAAAAACTATCCTTACGAATGCAATGAGCAAATAGTAAGTAAATGGTTTGGATTAAAAATGGTAGAATATATGGGTAAAAATTATCCAGCTATTGCAACCTATTTCAAATCCTTAAATACAGAGGAAGCTAGTGGAAAATTAGAAGAAAATGCGACTTTGTCTCAACTGAAGTTGGAAGAAATACCTTGGCTTCGGGATATTCAGCATGATGAAGCCAAACTAAAATCCATAGCGCAGTTATTTAATTCCAGCATTCGACAAGAATTAAAAAGCATAGAACAAAAAATCAGCAAAAATCAAATGCCTTCGGGTGGCTATGCATGGTTTGATGGTGGTAAAGAAAATACATACATTTCTACTCGTATCTTGGAAATCATGGGTAAAGTTTTATTGCTTGACCATACATTAGTCAATACTAATATCAAAGCCGTTGCACAAAAATTGGTTACGTATTTGGATAATGACACCACGATTTTTAACCCAAAATACACTTACCATAATGCTTTAGATTATTTGTATGCGCGTCATTATTGGAATGGCTTTCATTCTTTGGATAAACAAAAAGTAGAAAAACTTCAAACTATCATACAAAAATCTTCTTTGACTACAGCCAACCAACCAGCTGGCTTAGCCGCAAAAGCTTGGGTATCGAGTCAGTTGTTTGGAACGAGTAAAACGTCCAATGAACTGAAAAACCGCATCACGCAAGAAGCGATTTCGGACGAAGACAGAGGGATGTATTGGGAATCAAACAGCCGCTATTACAACAGTAACAGTTTACAATCCTACATGGTGGAAGCGTACAAATTGCATAATCCTACTAAATTGCATGAAATCACGCAATGGTTATTTTACAGCAAACAAGCTAACCATTGGCAAACCACTTGGATGACTGTAGATGCGGTGTATGCGCTATTATTAGCGAATAATCCTCAAGATTTTTCGGTTGAAAATACAGTCAAGATTTGGATTGATGGCAAAGAATCTGAGCAAAATAAATCCGTTCTTGGTCAATTTACAAAATCTTTAAATAAATCAGAGTTAACGACAGACAAACAAGTCAAGATTCAAAATTATAACGATAGAACAATTTTTGGAAATATTGTGCACCAATATTTTAGTCCATTAGAAGTTATTCAAAAAACATTAAAAGAGATTTCAGTCAACAAGCAGTACTTTGTTGAAAGAAATGGCAAATGGGTAGAAACTTCGGAAGCAAAATTAGGCGAACGCATCAAAGTCAAAATCACAGTGGTGAATGACAATCCGTTGCAATATGTCCATATCAAAGATGCGCGTCCTTCGGGAGTAGAACCAATCTACCAACCGTCAGGTTATAAGTGGTGGCAAGGCTATTATTTCACGATCAAAGATGCTTCAACAAATTATTTCTACGACAATTTGAAGAAAGGCTTGACCGAATTGGAATATGAAGTCAAAGCAAATAATGTCGGTATATTTAATTCAGGAATTACAACTGTGGAATGTATGTACGAACCTTCGGTATATGCTCGTTCGGAAAACAAAGTATTAACGATAGTGCCATGATTTATGATGTTATTTTGACTATAGGAGAAATCTAAACTTACGAGATTTCTCCTATAGTCATAATGACTTGATCACTTTTAAAAAAAGGCACCCTTTTTGCGACATACCTACCGAAGGGAAGTATCCTTTTGAAAGGAAAACTATCAATTGATAATTTAATAACTTTTCAAGAATTCTGCCAATTTCCCAACTGCAATAGCACGATGACTAATAGCGTTTTTCTCCTCAGCTGACATTTCCGCAAAAGTTTTATCATAGCCATTTGGGATAAAAATCGGGTCATATCCAAAACCTTTCTCTCCAAGTCTTTCTTTAATAATTTGACCTTCGATAGCTCCCTCAAAGAAATGTTGTTGTTCGTTGAAATATAAAGAAATTACTGTTTTAAATCTTGCAGTACGGTTTGAATTATCACCCAATTTCTCCAATACCAAGTCAATATTCTTTTCCATATCACGTGAACCGGAATATCGTGCCGAATATACGCCTGGTTCACCATTCAAAGCATCTATTTCCAATCCTGAATCATCTCCAAAACAATACAAACCATATTTATTCACTAAATAGTCCGTTTTTTGTTGGGCATTTTCTTGAAAAGTTACTCCAGTCTCTGGAATATCATCCTGACAATCAATATCATTCAAGGATTTAATCACAAACTTATCTCCTACTATAGCTTGGACTTCTTCAAGCTTATGCGCATTATTTGTTGCAAATACTAGTTCTAACATGATGTAAAAGTAAAAAGTAAAAAAGGAGAAGTCAAAATGAAATAAGAAGATATTAAGAATTATTATTCAGGCTTCAAAAAACAAAACATGCTCAATTAAATTAACAATTGACAATTATCAATTCGAAATAAACGTCTTAAATTCTCCCCAGAAAAGTTTCTTTTTGTTGACATCCGCGAACATTTCTTCGAATGAAAAAGTATTGAACACGGTTGCTATACGACCTTTCATATAGGAGTTATGTGCGATTTCGGGAAGTTTTAAAGAAGCTGGCTCTATACCTAGCAAGGTAATTTTCTTTGGCTCAAAGAAAGCCATAATACGCTTAAAGTCATTTGGATTTTGAGGGTTAGCCAAGTTGACTACAGCTACATTTTCAGGAGTAAGCTGCAAAGCTCCGATAGTTTTGATAAAAGCTTCTTCCGCCGCTGGCGAGAAGTATGGATATGACGGATAACGCAGAATAAATAATACGCCCGTGCTTTTATCTCCTTTGTATACAAAATCTTCAGCAGAGGAATCCCAATTAACAGCAGAATCCACGTCTAGAGATTGTGACTGAACTTCCTCCATAGCAAATCCTGTCGAAAACAAAGTTTCATTCATCAAAGTCTGAAGTGCTATAGGATTATATGTAAGAAGGTTGCTCATATTATTTATGATTAAAAGATAATAGACAATAGATTTTAGATTAGTATATAAAAGTTTAAAAAGATATGAGATACAAGAAAAATCTCATATCTCATATCTAAATACTAATGTCTATAAAACTATTGACCCAAAATATAAGCGAATACCAATGGCGCTACGATAGTAGCATCTGATTCGATCATAAATTTAGGTGTATCAATATCTAATTTGCCCCAAGTAATTTTCTCATTTGGAACAGCACCTGAATACGAACCGTATGAAGTCGTAGAGTCAGAAATCTGACAGAAGTAAGACCAGAAAGGAACATCCGTCCATTCTAAATCTTGATACATCATAGGCACTACACAGATAGGGAAGTCACCAGAAATACCACCGGCGATTTGGAAGAAACCAACACCTTTACCACCTGAGTTAGCACGGTACCATTCCGTTAGGTAAATCATGTATTCGATACCTGATTTTACTGTTGACGCTTTCAAGTTACCTTTGATCACATTTGAAGCGAAGATATTACCAGTAGTAGAATCTTCCCATCCTGGACACACAATTGGTAAGTTTTTCTCTGCTGCAGCAACAATCCATGAATCCTTAGGATCGATTTCGTAGTATTGCTCCAATACACCAGAATTTACAACTTGGTACAAAAATTCGTGTGGTAAGTAACGCTCACCTTTTGCCTCAGCAGCATGCCAAACATCTTCTAAATGTGCTTGAAGACGACGGAAAGCTTCTTCTTCTGGAATACATGTATCCGTTACACGGTTGAAGTGCGTATCTAATAATTCGCGTTCTTGCTCTGGTGTCAAATCTCTCCAGTTTGGAATGCGTTTGTAGTGCGAATGCGCTACCAAATTCATCACATCCTCTTCTAAGTTTGCACCAGTACAAGAGATAATATGTACTTTATCTTGACGGATCATTTCCGCTAAAGAAACACCTAATTCAGCTGTTGACATTGCACCACCTAATGAAATCAACATTTTACCACCTTCTAGTAAATGTTGCTCATATCCTTTTGCTGCATCGACTAACGCAGCAGCATTGAAGTGACGGTAATTGTGCTCAATAAATTGACTAATTGGACCTTTTTGTGTACTCATCTTTTTCTATTTTTAATAAGTAGCACAAAGGTACTGAATTATATTTATTTAAAAATTTCGTAGTGTTTATTCTAGAATCCTAATTCATTTTTTAACAAATGTTAAAAGAATAAATTGTACCCCCTTAAGTAGATATGATAAAACTAAGATGTAGAATCAAAAAATAAATTTAATTTTGCAAGATACATTACTAACCAGATCAATAATGACAGGAAAACAATTAATTGACACTATCCAAATAGGAGATGTAAAGTTTGAAGCTTACATAATAATAGACGAAAATAATTTAGAAGCTTTTGCCATCTATTTTCAACAAAATGAAGATCCGTTGGTATTGTTCCAACAAATTTCAAACGATCATAAAGTGGAAATAAAAATAAATCAACAATTAGTTGAGGAGCTACAATTGCTTAAATCAAAAGATATTGAACAGCGAAAAGAGCATTATAAAATTTTCCAAGAATTTGTGCTTAATGCAGAACAAAAAGCCAAAGAAATTGCTTTCCAAGATGCTAAATTGAAATATTTTACTGACATTCTACTTGTAAAAGGAATCGAACAAGCTTACTTTGTAGACTAATTATTTTCTTTTTAATAGTTTTGAAAAAAAAATATAGAAGAAAACTAAAAATAAGATTAGTACGAGAATAATAATTGTTTCTTGCGTTCCCACGCCCCAAGACATTGTATTCATAGGACTAAGGTATAAAAAATGGGTGATTAATTTTAAAATCACCCATTTTCATTTACAAGCTATTTTTATTTTTTCTCAATTATGGCTTTATAAGCACCTGGAGTAAGATCTAATGTTAAATCATACAAACCAGCTGAGGTAATCTCTATATCGGCTCCACCTTGCGTAATTTCATTTGGAGTACCTCCGAAATTTATTGCCCAATCATCGTTGGCTCTAAATTTTATCTTTCCCACTTTTAAGTTCAGAGACACTTTCCATACATAAGTTCCTTTTCCACCTTCGAAAGTCATATCCGTATCGCTGTCCCATCCACCTGGCGTAGCATCACCGATCACTCCCATATCAAGTTTTAATGCAGAATAAGTTAATGCATCTGAGTCCATGCGAAGACGATAGAATCCGTCTTCAGTTACAGTTATATTCTCGGCATCTTCATCTTGTAGTAAAACACCAGCTGCTGATCCGAGACCATATGCGCCTTCCCAATCTACATTAGTTGGCAAAAACTTGAAACCTCCATCAGCAGTCAAGTATTCAAATGTTTCAAATGTAGTTTTACTATCTTCACCATACAAAGTCATGGCTACAGCATTCGTTGGCTCCCAACCCGCTCCGGTTGACCCACCGACTACAAACATTTGGGGATTGCTTTCCTCAAATGTTATGGGTTGAGTTTTAGTTACCGTCTGTCCACCTGCCTGATACGTAATTTTTAAAGTTGCCTCACCGATATAGCTTTCGTCTAAGGGAATACTGAATTCCCTTTCAATAATATTCTGATTAGATTCTTTTGAAATTTGTTCATTCAGTAATACTGTTCCGTCCTTTTCAATACTAAAATCGAAAGTATTGATATTTAATGCGATGAAACCTACCTTTAGTTTTTTTCCTATCTGTATCGTTGAAACTGTATTTTCATTTATGGAGACAATTTGATCGTCGATAGTATGTTCAACTTTCTTACATGCATTGATTCCAAAGAAAAGCAGACAACATAAACTAATTGCTATAAATTTATATATTGTTTTCATATTCTTCTTATTTAATAACCTGGATTTGGTGTTAGATTACTATTATTAGCCAATGCAGTCGCAGGAATTGGGAATAATCGCTTATGTGTTTCACTAGGATTAGCTGTCTTGAATAGCATAGCATCTTCCCATTTCCCAAAACGAATCATATCCGTACGACGAGTAACTTCAAAAGTAAATTCCAATGCGCGCTCTTTATAGATAGCATCCAAATTCAATGTTGCTACTGTAAAATGCTTCTCTGGATTGACAGGAAATGCTCTTTTACGAACTTGATTTGCTGCTTCCAGAGCATCTGCAGCCGCTCCGTTTGTGGCACCACGGAGAATAGCTTCTGCTTTCATTAATAAAACATCAGCTAATCTAAATACCACCACATCATTACCTGCATCGCTTCCGATATGATTTTTGTCTGGTTGGTATTTCACACATCGTGCACCCGCCAAACGACCTCCATCATCTGCTCCACCAATATCAAAATCAGAACCTGGCAGTAAATTATAACCTTCTGGATTAATAAAAACATTCACCCCATTATTTATCAAAGGTTGACCAGTCGCATTGTACTGTTGACCATATAACCATTGTTGCTTACGATTATCTAAGTCTTCAAATAAATTGAAATAAGCTGGCTGCGCACTCCAACCATTCCAAGGATTACCATTCAATTCAAATGTTTGGCGATGCGCATAATGCAATACTTTATTGAACAAGGCATTACCTTTTGCTCTTGATGCATCAAATGGAATAGAAAAAATTGGTTCTGGACTGTCCGCTCCATTATCTGCTTTGAATTGTGCTAAGAAATCATTTTCTAAGGAATATTTCTCTGAAGCAATTACCGCATTTGCATTTTCAACGACCTTATTCCATTGTGCTGTACCTGTGTAAACTTGCGCATTGAGATAAGCTTTAGCTAATAATGCGTGTGCAAACCACTTTGTTGGTCTTCCGTACGTTGCTAAAGATTTCTCTTCACTCAATAACGGTAAATTTTCTTCCAATTCGGAAACCACAAAATCAAAAATCTGCGCACGAGGTGTTGTACTTGGTAATTCTGTACCTGTATCAAAAGATGTTACTAAAGGAATATTTCCATACGCATCCATCATCAAATAATAGTACCAAGCACGCATGGTTTTAATTTCTGCTAATGTTTGGTTCTTTTGTTCTGAATCCTCAGATTTTTCCAACACGCTCAACACACGATTACATGTACCAATAGCATTGAAGCCCCAATTCCAAGCATTTCTTACTACCTCGTGCGATGGAGACCACGTATGAAAATGCATATCCCGCCATTTACCACCATCAAACCAGTCACCACCACGTGTCGGAATTACCACTTCGTCCGAACCTGCGGTCTGTAAATCGAAATAATCCCCAAAATATCCCCTAGCCGAGGTATAAACAGGTCCTGTTACCGCAACAAACTGTTCGGGCGTTTTTGGGAAAGTATCTTCTGTGTAAGCTGAATAAACTTTATCATCGAATTTGGTACACGAAGCGCCAAAAAAAGTAAGTCCAGTCAACAGAAATATATGTAGTTTATTATTTTTCGCTTTCATATTATTTACGTATTAAAATGTGAAATTGACACCAAGAACGAATGATCGAGTTTTTGGATAATAGCTTCTATTATCAATACCTGGAGATAATGCTGAATTTCCACCTAACTCTAATTCAGGATCAACACCTGTATAATTAGTTAATACAAATAAGTTTTGTGCAGTCAAATACAATCGCGCTTGTTTAAAATATTTAGCTTGACTTGTGTTGAATCGATAACCTAAAGTCATATTATCTAGGCGCAAAAACGAACCATCTTCTAAAAATCTGCTCGACGCGATCAATGGTGTTTCAAAAATTCCTTCTTCTAACGCGTCCTTAGAAATATTCGTCACATTCGCCTGTTGCAATCTTGATAAATCTGCACGTGTAGCATTGAAGATCTGATTGCCGTAAACACCTCTTAAGAAGATATTTAAATCCCAACTTTTGTATCTGAAATTATTATTCCAGCCATAGGTAAACTTAGGAAGCGCATGACCCATAATTTGGTAATCGTCTGGAGCAGAAATTTGGTCTTGTGTTACCAATTCGCCTGATGGTTTTTGATAAATTGTACGCTTTGCAACTTCGTCGTAACCTACATACTTAGCCACATAGAAAGTTCCTAAAGGTTGACCTGGCAATACAATTGATGCAGTTTGCCCAGTCCATCCTTCCAAACCTATACCACCTTCATAACGTTGTGACACACCGATATTCTCAATGTTAGAAGAAAGTGAACCAACTTCGTTTACATTTCTTGCAAAATTCACAGTAGTGGAATAGCGGAAATTTTCATTGGAATATACATTAGCGTTCAACACCACTTCTATTCCTTTATTACTCATACTTGCACCATTTGCCAATAATCTGTTGAATTGATAAGGAGGAGAAGGTACATCGTATTCATACAATAGGTCTTTGGTTTCTTTATTGTAATACTCAATTGTACCACCAATACGACCTCTCCACAATTCGAAATCCAAACCTACATTAAACATGGATGTGCTTTCCCATTTCAAATCTGGGTTTTCATTTTGACTTACACCATATGCATTTACCCATTTACCATTGTAGAAAAATTGTCCATCACGTGGTCCAAACAAAATAATACTACGGTAAGGATCAATATTTTGGTTACCCGATGCACCATAACCTGCTCTTATTTTCAATTCAGAAAATAATTGTTGGTCTTGCATGAAATCTTCACGTGTTAATCGCCAGGCCGCAGAAATGGACGGGAATGTTGCCCATCTGTTATTCACCCCAAATTTGGATGAACCATCACGACGAATAGAAGCACTTAACAGATATTTCTCATCGTAATTATAACCCAAACGACCGTAACCGGATATTAATAAGGATTCTTTGATGTGTGGATAACCTTCTCCTCTAAACTCAGCATAAGGATTATAACCATCAGGTAATGCTCCTAAATTTAGATTATTAGATCCTAAATCATCCGACATAAATCCAACAGTACTCCCGCGAAGACCATCATCATTCTTAGTTTTTTGGTAAGAATAACCTGCCATCGCCTCAAATGTGTGCAAATCAGCAGTGAAGGAATAATTCAAATAAGATTCTAAAATTTTGTCAATATGTTTTAAGGCAGTACGATCTGCAAACCCTCTTCCTAAAGCGAAAGAATCAAAATCAGTACGCGCCATATAATAATTCTTGTCCCAATGCGTACGTTGGTAAGACAAGACATTCGACCAAACTAAGCCATCAACAAGCTTCAAATCTGCTTTGAAGTTTCCAAGCAACGTGTTATTACTTCTGTTTTCATCGCGAAGGTTCAACATCGAAACTGGATTCATATAACCTGTACGGCCTACGACTTGAAAATAGCCACCATATTGCGCATATCCTGGATCATCGGTCATAATCGGCGAAGTCGGCACAAAACGTGCTGCGCCATTAAAAATACCATAATCGATATGCGTAGATGTATTGATGCTATTCGCTAAATTAAATGATAGTTTCAATCGGTCTTCAAAAGCGTTTTGATCAACGCCTACACGCGCAACAATTTTTTCTACACCACTACGCTTCACAATACCTTGATTGTTGAAGTAATTCACAGAAGCATTGTATCGTGTGCCTTCACTTCCACCTGTCAGCGATAAATTGTGGTTGTGCGATACACCATTTCTTGTGATAGCATCTTGCCAATCCGTTTCGTAGCCTGTTTCAGTAGGCGCTACTGCAAGTCCATTTGCTTCGACAAAAGCCTTATGCTCTGCAGCACTTAATACATTCACACGATTAGAAACTGTTTCTGATGCAGCATAACCGCTGTAAGAAAGGACAGGCGCGCCTGCTTTACCTCTTTTGGTCGTCACAAAAATAACTCCATTGGCTGCACGCGAACCGTAAATTGCTGTCGAAGATGCATCTTTCATCACGTCCATCGATACAATATCATCTGGCGCAATCAGTTCAATATTAGCGCCTACAATTCCATCAATGACATATAATGGCGAAGAACTTGCTGTTAGAGAAGAAGGTCCACGCAATTGCATCGTCGCCCCGGCAGTTGGATCACCACCAGACCTGTTCACCGTAAGACCTGCGACTTTACCCGCTAATAATTGATCTGGGGAGCTCACTACACCTCTGTTAAATTCTTCTGGAGTTACGCTAGAAATTGAGCCTGTAACTTGTTTACGTCTAGCTGTACCGTAGCCTATAACTACGACTTCTTCCAGTTCATCAGAAGCTGAAATTAGTGTTATATCCAAGGTATTAGCGCCAGCTATTACATTAGTGTTGGTTTCAGACTTCTCAAAACCAATCATATTCACGACTACAACTTGTCTGCCAGCTGGCACATTATTCAGCAGATACTCCCCATTTGCATTTGTAGACGTAGCAATAGCTGAATTTTGAATACTTACTGTTGCTCCTACAACTGCCCCTCCATTTCCATCTGTAACTTTACCTGCAATAGAATTCGTCTGCATAGCAAACGAAGCATAACTCGACAAAGTGATGAAATTAAGTAGCAAAAACAAATAGAACAGCAACGAATTACGAAATGTAAAATTTTGCATAATTTGAGTTTTTGGTTTATATTAAGATAAGTTGAATGGTTTTTCTATTAAAAGAACAAGCATTCGATAGTTTTTGTTTTCCTTATTTTGGTTACCATAACATTTGGGAACGTTCCCAATGATATTACATAAAGATAATAAAAAATTCTTTTCAGACCAAAATATTTTTCAAAATAAGATTTTTCAAAATATAGGAAGAAGTCTTATCTTTCATTTCTTTAAAGAAAGTTCATGAAACAACAGCCAGCTAAGACCACCTCACAAATCACTTCATTATGTATTGGATTTTTAGGAATACAAATTGGTTTTGCACTACAAGCTGGCAATGTTACACGAATACTTCAAAATTTTGGGGCTGATCTTACCCAAGTATCATTATTTTGGCTCATAGCTCCTTTGTCTGGCGCGATAATTCAGCCACTTATTGGGTATTTGAGCGACAAGAACATAAGAACAGGGAAAACAAGAATTCCTTATCTGTTGACAGGCGGAATTTTATGTACTATATCCTTATTTGCTCTACCGAATTCAAATCTTCTCATCGCGCTATGGTCACCATTATTGATTGGCGCATGGCTTATTATAATAATTGATTTGTCTTTCAATGTAAGTATGCATCCACTTCGGACTGCGATTACTGATTATTTACCTATTTCTCAGCAACCAAAAGGATTTGCAATTCAAACATTTCTAATTAGCCTAGGTGCTATATTAGGTTCTACTTTACCTCATATATTACATGAGTTTCTATCGTTAAGTTCGACATCCACAGGCAATCAAATTCCAGATAATGTAAAGTGGTCGTTTTATATTGGTGCGTCATTATTATTAATAGCGGTTCTTATCACAGCTAGAGCCATCAAAAAATACAACACTAAAATACTATCCGTTCCTCAAGCAAGCTTAACCACAACTTTTTATATACCAAAAATTCCTAAAAAGATGTGGCAATTGGGATTAATACAATTTTTTAGTTGGGCTGCGTTTTTTTTGATTTGGATTTTTATGACACCTGCAATAGCACAACATATATATGGTGAATACGATTATACTTCTGAGTCAGTACTGTATGCCAAAGCAGCTAATTATACTGGAATTTTGTTTGGCTGCTACCACCTCTCCGCAAGTATCTTTTCACTCGTATTACCCTATTTATACAAAAAGACAACCATTATAACTGTGCATCTAATCTCTTTGTTTTGTGGTGCATTAGGATTGTTAGGAATATTCTACAGCACATCTATTCAAGATTTATATCTGCCGATGATAGGTGTAGGAATAGCTTGGGGTAGTATATTAGCATCACCATTCGCGCTTTTAAGCAGGATTATTCCTCAACAAAAAATTGGTTTATATTTTGGCATTTTCAATTTATTCATTACTGTACCACAAGTCGTAATAGGTCTGATTGGTGGTTGGCTTATACAAGATCACTTTGGTGGTAAAGCAATTTTTGCCATTTTAATGGGAAGTACAGCCTTAATATTAGCGGGATTATCAGCTTTACTTTTTAGAAAATCTCTAAAATTGTGAAGAGTTTCGAATGACTAATTCGGATTTAAGCACAATTGTATTAGAATCCAAATGCTGTTCTTCTCCTTTTAATTTTGACAACAACACTTTTGCTGCTTTTTTACCTATTTTTTCAGCTGGTT
The DNA here is from genome assembly GCF_009829075.1 of Sphingobacterium composti. GTDB lineage: Bacteria > Bacteroidota > Bacteroidia > Sphingobacteriales > Sphingobacteriaceae > Sphingobacterium > Sphingobacterium composti. Next base: position 30,190 of record NZ_WUQZ01000020.1, read on the forward strand.
GAGTGACTGTTGACAATGCTGGCGCCAAAAGTTCAGCAATCTGTAAACTAGAGAAAGCTACAACTTTTAAGTCTTGCGGAATGCTCAACCCAAGTTTATTACACACAAAATAGGTAGAAAAAGCTAATCTCTCTACCGAAGCAAATATTGCATCTGGCTTATGATTTATCAGAAGTTGCTTGATGATATTAAAATTCTCCTCGTATGAATTCGAACAATCTACTATTAGCTCTTCCTGTATTCGGATATTGTATTTTACAAGAGCGTCTTTATAACCAAAAGCTCTTTCTTTACCTATAGAATGATCTTTGTCTACCACTAAATAAGCTATTCTTTTACATCCTCCAAGAATTAAGTGCTCTGTAGCGTCAAAGCTACTCTGGTAATCATCTGTGACAATTTTTGTAATATTAACATCATCGTATACACGATCAAAAAATACTATGGGCATTTTTACTAAATCAATATTATCTAGATAGCTGTGGTTATCCCTCTCGCCAACAACAGACATTAAGACTCCATCAACCTTGCCATTTGAAATACTTGTGATAAACTCTCGCTCCTTATTTATATCATCATCCGTTGCATAAATCAAGATATGATAGCCCTCACGCTTAGCAATCTCTTCTGCACCTTTGATGATTTGCGTAAAATAGTTGTTTTCCAATTCGGGAACCACAATCGCTATGGTTTTACTCTTTTGCTCACGCAAATTACTAGCATAATGATTAGGACGGTAGTTAATTTCGTTAGCATAAGCCAAAATCCGATTCCTAGTATTAGGATTTATATCACTTTTCTCCTGAAATGCACGAGACACAGTAGACTTTGACAAATTCAAAGCTTTAGCTATGGAAATAATATCTACCTTACTCATAATTTTAGAATTATAATATTTTAGGAAAACAAAGTAAGCAAAAAAACGGTTGATAAAATTATTAAATGCATAATTAGATTTAAATAATGTAGCAGAAATACAAAACTTTCGTTTCATTAATAATAACCATTATAAAATTATGAAAAATCAACTTTTATTATACGCGTTTTTATTCCTCATAATAATCAGCTGCAAAAAAGACGAAAATTTAACCCCTGATTTTTTACAAGGGAAATGGAATGAGGAAGTAGAAGAATTCCAAACCCATAGAAATTACTATTCCTATATTTTTCATAAAAACAGTAATGAATGTCACATCTTTATTCTTAGAGATAAATATTATTACACAACAGACACAACAATATTCAAAAAATACGCCTTAGATCCGGATAATAGTATATTAACCATATTTGAAGGAATTTCTATAAATGAAAATAAGAATGTGGAAAAATATAAAGTCTCTCTTAAAAATTCTACCATAATGCATTGGATAGCCGTAGAAGAGAATGGAAGGGTTAGAAAAATGAAAAAACAAAAAATGGGTGATTAAATCACCCATTTTTCACATTTATCTAAGAATTCTTGCTTAATATCTGCTCCAATACCAATATCATCCGAAATATTTATTTCGTAACCACTGTACTGAATCCCACCTATGACTGGATCCTCGAGATGCCCAACCATACAAGTATCCAAATCATAAAATTTTACATTTGGAGATGCATATGCAAAATGCACTTTAGCAGCCAAAGCCAAACGCGACTCTAGCATACCACCTATCATACACGGTATACCGTATTCAGATGCTACTGCTTGTATTTTCAACGCTTCATTTATCCCCGAAGATTTTGAAAATTTGATGTTAATATAGTCACAAGCATCAGATTTGCACAATCTTTCTGCATCATAATGCGAATACACCGATTCATCAGCCATTATCGGCACAATAGTTTGGGTACGCAATTCTGGCAATAGATGATCATTATAGGTACGCATTGGCTGTTCACAAAATTGAATTTTATAAGCCTCTAAACCTTGAAGAGCTTCGATTGCGCCTTCGTAAGACCAACCTTGATTGGCATCAATGCGGATTGGAATATCAAAACCAACAGCTTGACGTATTGCTTTTATTCGAGCAATATCATCTTGCGGCTTTTTACCCAACTTCACTTTTAACGCAAATGCCCCATCTTCTTTTAATTTTAATGCCTTTTGTGCCATTTCTTCAGGAGTAGCAATCCCCAGCGTGATATCTGTGACAATCGATTTTTGTTCACCTCCTAAATACTTATACAGTGGTAAACCCACGGCCTTTGCATTCAAGTCATATAGTGCCATATCAAAAGCTGACTTTATAGTAGCGTTACCAGCAATATATAAATGTAATTCCGCTAAACGTTCTTCCAACGCTAAAGCATTCTTACCTTTCCAAATTTTTGCAAAATCTTGGGCCACAGCAATGCAAGTATTCTGTGTCTCACCCACTATCATCGGAAATGCGGAGCATTCTCCCACACCATAATGTTCTGTATCTGTAATTACCTTAATAAAAGTGTTTTGAGCGTAATCCATGGTACCTGTGGCAATGACAAATGGCTCCATCGGAATACTTAGTCGGTAGATTTGTATTTCAGTGATGTTCATAATTCTTTGTATAGAAGGACAAAAAAACGAATGAAATTCCATATTACCTATCAAACTACGAAATAAATACAATTTGATTCTAAAAAAAGCTACAAGATTAAAAATAAATCAACATATTATATTTTTTATTGAAAATATTTCAATTTTTTTGTGATATAATTTTTATATTAGCAAACTCTTAATCGACTTAACATAATTTATATAAGAATGCAGCAAGAAGGACTTTACAACCCAGAATTTGAACACGACGCTTGTGGTGTTGGTTTTGTAGCACATATAAAGGGAAGAAAATCGCACGATCATGTACGTGATGCCTTGATTATGCTAGAAAACATGGAACATCGCGGAGCATGCGGATGTGATCCTGAAAGTGGTGATGGTGCGGGAATTATGATTCAAGTACCACATGAATTTTTGTGGGAAGAATGTATTGACTTAGGCATACAACTTCAAGAGCCTGGTTATTACGGTGTAGGTATGGTTTTCTTACCAAAAGAAAAACCTTTAAACGAACTATGTCGTCAAGTAATACAAGAAGCCGCAGAAGATAGAAAAATGGATTTTTTAGGCTTCAGAGTAGTTCCAGTAAATAAAGAAGGTATTGGACCTACAGCCTTGAGCGCCGAACCCGAGATCGTTCAGTTTTTTGTAGCAAGACCAGATGGCGTTACAAATACTGAGGATTTCGAACGCAAATTGTATGTCTTAAGAAGACTCATAATCCAAAAAATCAAATCAACCCAAGAATACCCTCTTCCACTCTACATCGCTTCGCTTTCTTGCAAAACAATTATATACAAAGGCCAATTAACGACTTATCAAGTTGGTACTTATTATAAAGATTTAAAAGATTCACGTGTCGTATCTGCTTTCGGTTTGGTACACTCGCGTTTCTCTACTAATACATTTCCATCATGGTCATTGGCGCAGCCTTTCCGCATGATGGCGCACAATGGTGAAATTAACACCTTGACAGGTAACTTGAACTGGTTTTATGCAGGTGTTCGCTCTCTTTCTTCTCCATATTTCACAGAAGAAGAGATGGAAATTTTGCTTCCTGTAGTAGACAAAGGACAATCTGACTCGGCTTGTTTAGATAACGTTGTTGAATTATTATTACATAGCGGACGTAGTTTACCACATGTGATGTTGATGTTGGTACCTGAAGCTTGGGACGGAAACTCGCAGATGGACCCATTGAAAAAAGCATTCTACGAATATCACGCGACTTTAATGGAGCCATGGGATGGTCCTGCTGCATTATGTTTCACGGACGGTAAAATGATTGGTGCTACCTTAGATAGAAATGGTTTACGTCCATTACGTTTTGCGGTGACTTCGGATGACCGTGTAGTAGTTGCTTCTGAAGCAGGTGCATTACCTATCGATGAGTCTATCATCATCAAAAAAGGCCGTCAACAACCTGGGAAAATCTTCGTAGTAGACATGGAAGAAGGTGTAATCCGTACTGACGAAGAGGTAAAAGGCGAATTAGTTCGTCAACAACCTTACGGCGAATGGATTAACAACTATAAAATCAAATTAGAAGAATTAGCAGACCCACGTGTTACGTTTACATACTTGTCAAAAGATTCTGTTTTCAAATATCAACAAGCTTTCGGCTATTCGAGAGAAGATATTGAAACGATTTTGACGCCGATGGCGACAACAGGTTACGAACCTATCGGTTCAATGGGTACGGATGTTCCGTTAGCTGTATTGTCAGACCAACCACAACATATTTCTAGTTACTTCAAACAATTCTTTGCGCAAGTAACAAACCCACCTATCGACCCTATCCGTGAGCGTTTGGTGATGAGTTTGGCTACTTTCATTGGTAACTCAGGAAATATTCTTGTTGAAGATAAAAAATCTTGTCACTGCGTAACGTTAGAACATCCTATCTTGACTTCTAGCGAGTTAGAGAAATTACGTTCTATCGATACTGGTGTATTCCAAGCGAAAACATTACAATCATACTTCCGTGCTGACGGTAAACCAGGTTCATTAGAAGCAGGTATCGAAAGATTATGCCGTTATGCAGATGATGCGGTACGTGATGGTTTTGAGGTAATTATCCTTTCTGACCGTGCTATCGATTCACAACACGCAGCTATACCTTCTATCTTAGCTGTTTCTGCAGTACACCACCACTTAATCAAAACAGGTAACCGTGGTGCTGTAGGTCTAGTGGTTGAAGCTGGTGATGCTTGGGAAGTACACCACTTCGCTTGTTTATTAGCCTTCGGAGCTACGGCAATCAACCCTTATTTGGCTTTAGCAAGTATCCGTACTTTGAAAGCTGAAGGTCAATTAGACACTGAACTAGAATGGGAAGATTTACGTAAAAACTACGTAAAAGCCGTTTGTAACGGGTTGTTGAAAATATTCTCTAAAATGGGAATTTCGACGCTTCAATCTTATCATGGTGCTCAAATCTTCGAAGTATTGGGTATTGACAAATCTGTTGTTGACAAATTTTTCTGTGGTGCAGTATCCCGTATCGGCGGTTTGAACTTAGATGATATCGCTCGTGAAGCATTGACTAAACACTGGCGTTCATTCGAAGCTCCACGCAACGTAAAACCATTATTGCCAGAAGGTGGTATTTACCAATGGAAACGTCGTGGTGAAGTTCACTTGTGGAATCCACAAACAGTACACTTGTTGCAACAAGCGTGTCGTAACAATGACTACGAATCTTTCAAAAAATATTCAGCATTAATCAATAACCAAAAAGAAGCAATGTTTACGCTTCGCGGATTATTAGATTTTGCAAAACATAGAAATGCAATCCCTATCGACGAGGTAGAACCAGCAAGCGAAATCCTAAAACGTTTTGCTACAGGTGCCATGTCATTCGGTTCTATTTCGCACGAGGCGCATAGCACATTAGCTATCGCGATGAACCGCATCGGTGGTAAATCCAACACAGGGGAAGGTGGTGAGGACGAAATCCGCTACCAAAGATTACCTAACGGAGACTCTATGCGTTCGGCTATCAAGCAAGTTGCTTCTGCACGTTTTGGTGTAACATCCAACTTCCTGACACAAGCGGATGAGATTCAAATCAAAATGGCTCAAGGTGCTAAACCAGGAGAAGGTGGTCAATTACCAGGACACAAAGTAGATGACTGGATTGCAAAAACTCGTCACTCTACACCAGGCGTAGGTCTTATCTCTCCTCCTCCACATCACGATATTTATTCTATCGAGGATTTGGCACAGTTGATTTTTGACTTGAAAAATGCCAACCGCGATGCTCGTATCAACGTGAAATTAGTTTCTAAAGCTGGTGTTGGAACGATTGCTGCTGGTGTAGCAAAAGCACATTCCGATGTAATCTTAATCGCAGGTTACGATGGTGGTACAGGTGCTTCGCCTATCAGCTCAATCAAACATGCTGGTCTTCCTTGGGAACTTGGTTTGGCTGAAGCGCACCAAACTTTGGTACAAAACAAACTACGTAGCCGTGTGGTATTACAAGCTGACGGTCAAATGAAAACTGGTCGTGACTTAGTCATCGCTACATTATTAGGTGCTGAAGAATGGGGTGTTGCAACTGCAGCTTTAGTGGCTGGTGGATGTATCATGATGCGTAAATGTCACTTGAATACTTGTCCTGTAGGTGTAGCTACTCAAGACCCTGAATTACGTAAATTATTCTCAGGGAAACCAGAAGATATCGTCAACCTATTCCAATTCTTAGCAGAAGAAATGCGTGAGATTATGGCTCAATTAGGTTTCCGTAGCATCAACGAAATGGTAGGTCGTGCCCAATTCTTGAAAAAACGTGAAGATATCAACCACTGGAAAGCAGCTAAAGTTGATTTCTCAGGCATCTTACACGTAGCACGCAATGAAGTTGGTCAATCACTTTACAATACAGAAGAGCAAGACCACGGCATGAGCATGATTTTAGATTGGGGATTATTAAAACAAGCTAAAGAAGCTTTAGAAAATAAAACGCCTGTATTTGGCACGTTCAAAGTGAAAAATACAGACCGTACAATCGGAACTTTACTTTCTAACGAAATTTCAAAAATCTACGGTTCGGAAGGCTTACCTGACAACACGATTAACTTCAAATTCGAAGGTTCAGCGGGACAATCTTTCGGTGCATTCAACACCAAAGGTATTTCTTTCGAATTAGAAGGCGAAGCGAATGATTATGTTGGTAAAGGTCTTTCAGGTGCTCAATTAGCTATCTATCCAGATAAATCAAGCACATTGACTCCGCACGAAAATATCATCATTGGTAACGTAGCCCTTTATGGTGCGACTTCAGGTCACTTATTTATCAATGGTATGGCGGGCGAGCGTTTTGCTGTACGTAACTCAGGTGCTACGGCTGTAGTCGAAGGTATCGGTGACCACGGTTGTGAATACATGACAGGTGGACGTGCCTTAATCTTGGGTAATACAGGAAGAAACTTTGCGGCTGGTATGAGCGGTGGTATTGCTTGGATTTACGACATCAGTGGTAATTTCAAGGATAACTGCAACCAAGAAATGGTAGACCTTGACCCATTAGATACAGAAGATGAAAACGAAATCATCGCATTATTGAAACGTCATATCAACTTGACGAAGAGTGAGCGCGCTTCATTTATCTTAGAAAATTGGGCTACCGAAAAGAACAAATTCATCAAGGTATTCCCTCGTGAATATAAAAATGTGTTATTGAAGAAAAAAATGGTTGTAGCTTAATTTAAAGAGGAAATAAAATCATGGGAAAAGCAACTGGATTTTTAGAATTTGATAGAGTACTTCCTCAAAAAGAGGCTGTAGAAAATAGAAAACAAAATTACCAAGAATTTGTACACACTTATTCTGACGAGCAACTAAACAACCAAGCTGCACGTTGTATGAACTGTGGTATTCCATTCTGTCACTCAGGATGTCCACTTGGTAATGTCATTCCTGAATTCAACGATGCTGTTTATGACGGCAAATGGGAAGAAGCATATAATATTTTGTCATCGACAAACAATTTCCCTGAATTCACAGGTCGTATTTGTCCAGCACCATGCGAGTCAGCATGTGTGTTGGGTATCAACAAAAACCCTGTAGCTATCGAGGAAATTGAAAAACATATCATTGAGATTGCTTACAAAAAAGGTTATGTTCAACCGAACAAATCTGCAATCAAAACAGGTAAAAAAGTAGCTGTTGTTGGCGGTGGTCCTGCTGGGCTTGCTGCTGCAGCACAATTAAACAAAGCAGGTCACGACGTAGTCGTTTACGAACGCGATGACAAGGTGGGCGGATTATTACGTTATGGTATTCCTGATTTCAAATTAGACAAATCTGTTATCGACAGACGTGTGGAAGTGATGAAAGAATCAGGCATCGAGTTCCGCACGAATGCTGAAGTAGGAAAGAATGTTCCGGCATCAGAATTAGACCAATACGACGCAGTTGTATTGTCTGGCGGTTCTACAATTCCTCGTAATTTGAATATCCCTGGACGTGAACTAAAAGGCGTTTACTTTGCGATGGAGTTTTTGAAACAACAAAACAAGCGTGTGGGCAACTCGCCTATCGAAACAGAAGAAATCCTAGCTACAGGCAAAAATGTATTGGTAATCGGGGGTGGTGACACGGGTTCTGACTGTGTAGGTACGTCAAACAGACATGGTGCAAAATCTGTCACTCAATTTGAATTGATGCCTCAACCGCCTCAAACCCGTACTGGCGCCATGCCTTGGCCTACTTACCCCATGTTATTAAAAACTACGACTTCGCACGAAGAAGGATGTCAAAGACATTGGAGTATCAGTACAAAAGAATTCTTAGGTGACGATAATGGAAATTTACGTGCTGCTTTAGTCGTAGATTTAGAATGGGAAACTGATGCTTTGGGCAGACCAACGAAATTCAAAGAAGTAGAAGGTTCACAACGTGAAATTCCTTGCGAATTGGTAACACTAGCTATGGGTTTCTTACATCCTCAATACGAAGGCCTATTGCAACAATTAGGCATTGCTTTGGATGAAAGAGGAAATGTAAAAGCTGCTGAAGGTTCTTACCAAACAAATGCAAGCAAATATTTCGCTGCTGGTGATATGCGTCGCGGACAATCTCTAGTTGTGTGGGCGATATCTGAAGGTCGTGAATGCGCACGCAAAGTGGATGAATTCTTAATGGGTTCTACCGTATTAGAAAGCAAAGAAGCTGTCTACACACATGCATAGCAACTAATCATCATCTATATTTTTCAATCGAACCTTCTTGTGAATTGCAAGAAGGTTTTTTTTATTAATACCAACATAGATTTAGAAAACTTAATTGTCTTTCATTGCGCAAAAGTGACATATAGAATTCCTATGATTTATTTTATCAAAATATTATTTCACAATAAACACCAACAACAAAATTATTATTAAGAAAATAAATGATATTTAATATCTTTGCGCAAAATATCACTTATAAACAACGTCAGTAATTGAGCAATACAAAAGACATAATTACATTTCTGAAGAAAGAATCAAGTTTTGATGCTTTGTACAACATCTTGATTCTTGTTGTCTCTTGTTGTATTAGCTATATTTTTTTCGAAAAAGAAACGACGATTGCTGTTGGCGTAGGAATACTTCTTTCTTGTTTGACTGATTTACCTGGAAATAGACAAGATAAAGTTAGTACAGCCATTTGGTGCATATCCATATTTATAATTACGAGTTTTTCAGTCGCGATTGCTAATTACCGCCAAAGTGAAATCATCCTATTCATATTAGCTTCTATTGGATTCATTTATACATTTATCACGATTTTTGGAGCTAGAATAGGTATTGTCGGTAATATTGGACTTATCGTAGCAAGTTTTACAATAGGATTAAGACCATCTGACCCAATTATTTACGCTATTGCAGTTAGTAGTGGGTGTCTCATCTATTTTACTTTCTCTTTGATATTCGCACATATTTATCCTTATAGGTCGCTCAAATATGCTGTTGAAGATGGAATTACCAATATGTCGAATCTGATTTCGGTAAAAGTTGATTGCTACGATGAAACAAAAAACTTAAATGCGACTTACAAAAAACTGAGTATTGTTCATATCCAAGTAAGTGATAAACTTGAACAAATAAGGTCATTATTACTACGTGAAAATCAACTTTTAAATTCTGCGAACAAGACCACCCAAGTGTGGTTGTCCAAATTATACTGTCTTGTGGACTTGTATGAGCAATTGATGGCAATTGACCATGACTACGAAACCACAAGAGAGCTTTTAAAACCAACACATACGTTACCACTAATTCGTATTGCCTTAAAAATATTAGCTGATGAAACAGCAAAAATAAATCTCTCGAATACGGCTCCAAGCTTTGAAAGCAACAAGAAGGATGAACTGCTTGCTATTATAGCTCAGCTTAATAGTATCAACACCATTCTAAGCAAAGACCAAAAAAAATTAATTGACTCAATATCCTCACAACTTACGCAGATATTAGACCTTCTTTCAAAAATTAAATCAAATACTATTACACAAACTAATACGTGGATTGACAATTCGACCTACAGAGATTTTATCACACCGAAAGCAACTTTCAAAAGCATATTAAAAAACCTAACATTCAATTCAACTATATTCCTATATGCTGTACGCATGTCGCTCTTATTGGCTTTTGCTGGAGCGATTGGATATATATTACCTGAGTTTAGGTATGCGTCATGGATTATTTTAACAGTAATATTAGTCGCAAGACCGACTTTCAATATCACCCAAAAGAGAAATTATCAAAGAATCGTAGGTTCTGTGATTGGATTATGTATAAGTATTGGATTGTTGTTAGTTTTTAAAAATAATATTGCTCTCCTATTCTTTACAACTATTAGCGTATATCTGTATCTCTTGTTTTCCAGAACAAATTATCTTGTATGTGTCATTTTTATCACCATTGGGATAGTTATCTTTCAAAGTTTATACGAAGGGAATACGCCGATTATTTTGAGCAGTAGATTTGCTTTCACCTTATTAGGAGCAATTTTAGCAGTCTTAGGATGTTTAGCCATTCCGATTAATTATTTCAGAACTATAAAAAATCAAACACAGATTCTTCTCAAAAACTTCAATACTTATTTGAATAAGATTCAAGAAAACATTAATAGTGAAGATGTAAATTATTATGAGCTTCGATTATTAAGAAAATCGACCCAAAACACTTTAGCCCAAAGCTTTGATGCACTCGAACAATTAGAAAAAGATCCAATAATAGGCAAAAAATACAAATCAAACATTCATCATTTTCAATCTTTAGCCTATCGCATTAATGCTTTACTGATTGGGATAGCCATAAATATCAACAAAGTGCAAGATGAGTTTGAGTATTCTAAAATAATGGAGAAAATGGAGCACATCCAAAAGTTCATTACTGATGCACAACAATTATCCGACAATATAACTTATCGGAAGATTTGATTTTTTTCATAAATTAATTCAATATTCCAACCTAAAATCAAATAATCTACCAACTTAGTATATTTTCTTTTTTTATAGGGCAATTCCTATGATTTGCGTATGTTTGTACTTAGTTAAGAATTAATCTAAAGAGTACATTGGGCGATATTCTACTTCATATTCTTGTACCGCTTGTCATTTTTGGCTTTATTGCTTTGTTTACGCTATTTGCGGTATATGCAGAGCGCAAGATTGCGGGTTTTGTACAAGACCGTTTAGGCCCGATGGAAACTGGAAAATACGGTTTACTTCAAACATTCGCCGACATTCTTAAGCTCCTTCAAAAAGAACTCATTAACCCTTCTGCTGCGGATAAAATATTATTTACCGTTGCACCAGTCGTTATTTTTGTAGCTGTATTTATTGGATATTCCGTAGTACCTTGGGCACCTAATTTTATACCTGCAAATACAAATACAGGACTTTTCTTCATCATGGCTGTTGTATCCATAGATGGTTTGGGTATCTTGATGGCAGGATGGGGATCAAATAACAAATACTCTTTACTAGGTTCAATTCGCGCAATTGCGCAGATGGTTTCGTATGAAATTCCGGTTGGATTATCTTTGATCGCTGCGGTGATGATTACACAAACCTTAAATCTGAACGAAATAGCATTTAATCAAGGAATTCTCAGTACAGAAAAAATTCATTTTCTAGGATTTTGGGATGTTTCCGAAATCGGCGGAATATTCGCTTGGAATATATTTCAAGCTCCCCACTTGATTGTTGTTTATGTCATATTTTTTGTGGCAACGCTAGCAGAATGTAACAGAGCTCCATTCGATATTCCAGAGGCTGAATCCGAATTAATTGGTGGTTTTCATACAGAATATGGTGGCATTCGCTTTGCCTTTGTATTCTTAGCAGAATATGCCATGATGTTCTTGGTGGCCATGCTTGGTGTAGTTATCTTTTTAGGGGGATGGAATACACCTTTACCCAATATTGGCGCTTTAAAATTAGCAGATTGGACAACAGGTTTGGTTTGGGGTATTTTTTGGACTTTTGCAAAATCATTGACCATTGTAGGTGTTCAAATGTGGATACGTTGGACTTTGCCACGTTTCAGAGCAGACCAACTAATGAACTTATGTTGGAAAGTCATGATCCCAATTGCTTTTGCCTGCATGGCAATATCAGGATTGTGGCGCATATTAGTAATGAATTAAGTTGATTTTAAAAACAACCATACACGGCTTTGCAACTGCGGTAAAAGGATTACTTTTGACCGTGAGGCATCTATTTGGTGCTAAAAAATCACGTGAAACACGCGACATTCGTCAAGCTGATTATTTTGAGAAACAAGAAGGCGTAACGACGGTACAGTTTCCACACGAGACAATGCCAATTCCTGAAGTAGCACGTTATCAATTAGACGTCGAAATAGATGATTGCATCGTGTGTGATTTGTGCGCAAAAGCCTGTCCTGTGGATTGTATAACTATAGAATCTATCAAATCACCTGAGGCAATAGGAAAAACATCGGACGGCAGTGTAAAACGTCTGTATGCCGCGCAGTTTGATATTGATATGGCCAAATGTATGTATTGTGGCTTATGCACGGTAGTATGTCCAACTGAATGCATCACCATGACCAATCAGTACGACCGCAGCACGACAAAATTAACGGACTTAATCTATGATTTTGGCGAAATGACGGATGAAGAAATAGCCAAACGCTCAGAAGAATGGACACGTTTCCAAGCTGATAAGGAGGCAGCTAAAAAGAAATAATGAATCTAGAAGTATTTCTTTTTTATGCTTTTGCAGTTTTAGCAATAGGTTCTTCGCTTTTAGTGGTGAGTTTGAAAAATACTGCACGCGCTTTATTTTTATTCTTCATCACCTTATTCGCAATGGCTGGCTTATTCTTATTTGCTTTAGCAGATTTTGTGGCAATCACGCAAATCATGGTGTATGTTGGTGGGGTTTTGATTTTAATGATTTTTGCTTTCATGCTTTCAAACAAAGAGCTATTGGCAGATTTACAACATATTTCAGGATCATTTATAAGTATGCCTAGCTGGCAATCCTTATTGCTTGCCATAGGGTTTTTTACCGTTATTTTACTAGGCTTGAAAGAATGGAATAATGATATGCCCGAATGGATAATGAGTAATATCAAATCCGGTGATATCATCTCACCTACTGATAACAATATACACCAACTGGGTATCAAGTTCATGACACAATATGTATTGCCATTTGAGGTCATTTCTATTTTCTTGCTGATGGCGCTTATTGGCGCAGCACATTTATCCAGAAAGGAGGATACCCAATGATTACGTTGACTCATTTTTTGGTGGTAAGTGCTTGTATTTTTTGCATTGGGTTATACACGGTTTTAGCTAAACGCAATGCGATTATGATTCTTGTCGGCATCGAATTGATGATTAACGCAGCAATCTTGAATTTTGTAGCTTTCAGCAAATATGATAAAATCAATTACGGTGGTCAGGTATTTGCCTTGTTCGCTATTGTGTTAGCGGCAGCTTCAGTGGCTGTAGGATTGGCAATTATCTTAAATGTATACAGACATTACAAAACCATTAATCCAGATAATATTACGGACTTAAGAGACTAATGAATTATCTACTGAACATATCGCCTATTGTAGCAAGTATGCTAGTTGTACTTTTGCCTTTTGTTGCCTTTATCATCCAGGCAATATTGGGTAAGAAGTCAACTTCCGGTATATTTTCGTTGGTCGCTATCCTGCTGAGTACAATTCTTTCGGGAGTTTTTGTATTTGCCGAAGTTTGGAATGGCAAGCCACTACACGCCGATTATACATGGTTTACAATTGGTGAGAAAACATTCAATATTGGGATATTACTGAATAATATGACGGTTTTAATGCAGTTTATTGTCTGCATTATAGCATTGCCCGTACATATTTATTCCAAATCCTATTTGAAAGGTGATTCAGGCTTGCATCGCTATTGGATGTATTTAAGTTTATTCTGCTTTGCGATGCTGGGCTTGACGATTTCCAAAAACCTACTTGTCATGTACATTTTCTGGGAATTGGTGGGTTTCGCTTCATACTTATTAATCGGATTTTGGTTTACAAAAGAATCTGCTGTACAAGCGAATAAAAAAGCTTTTTTAATCAATAGAATTGGAGATTTGGGATTTTTAATCGGTCTTGCTATTCTATTCAGCACCTTTGGAACGTTAGATTTAGTGGAGATAGTAGGAAAAGACGGCTTATTCTTCCAAAGTATCATTGATATTAATTCGGGGTTAATCACCGCAGCTGGAATTTGTTTCTTTTTAGGAGCTATGGCAAAATCAGCTCAGTTTCCTTTACATCTATGGTTGCCTGACGCGATGGAAGGTCCAACTTCTGTTTCTTCGTTGATCCACGCAGCGACAATGGTTGCTGCAGGGGTATTTTTACTGAGTTCTATTTTCCCATTATTCAACGGAACGGTTTTACTTATTATCGCAATCATAGGCACTATAACAGCTATAACCTCAGCTTTTTTTGCGGTAGCACAATACGATATTAAAAAAGTATTAGCTTTCTCTACTATTTCGCAATTAGGCTATATGATGGTTGCTGTAGGTATTGGCGCATGGGATGCTGCAATGTTTCACTTAGCAACACACGCCTTTTTCAAATGTCTATTATTCTTGAGTGCAGGTGCGGTTATTCACGAAATGGCACATTTGAAAGCACATACCAATCTAGATTTTGACCCACAAGATTTGCGTAATATGGGCGGACTTCGTCAATATATGCCAAAGACCTTCGTGATGATGGCAATTGCTTCACTGGCTTTGGCAGGCTTTCCATTGACTTCAGGATTTCTGTCGAAAGACGCTATCGTGATTTCTGCTTTCGAATGGGCAATACAACAAGGTGGGTTAACAATTGTGATTCCCATTGTTTTAGTGATTGTCAGCATTTTAACAGCATTCTACATTGGAAGATTAATTTTCAAAGCATTCTTTGGAACCTTACGATTTGATGTTGGTGATAAAGTACATTTGCATGAGGCGCCAAAAACAATGCTGATCCCAATGGCTTTCTTAGCTGTTTGTTCTTTATTTATTGTATTTTCTTGGAATCCCTTTTCGTATGCTAATGCTGCGATTTTAAACGGATTAGTCGTTAATTATACGTTCCCTGAAATTCACGCTTTACATACAATAATTCCAATTGTATTGACCGCTACCGCTTTAATTAGCTGGGTTATTGGCTATAGTTGGTATGTAAAAGGTAAATATCCTTTGAATGCGAATAGCAGTTGGATTGATTTCGCACAAAATCAATTTGATATGAATGAATGGATGATGAGAGCTTTCGTCAATCCTACGTTCAAAATCGGAAAAATCAGCTTTTGGTTTGATAAATACATCGTGGATGGCATCGTGAATGGCTCAGCTTATATTACTCGCCAAGTCAGTGCCTTGATAACTTGGATTGATAAATACATTGTCGACGGTATCGTGAATGGCGTAGCCAGCTTAGCTTATGAACTTGGAAACGCATTACGTACATTTCAGAATGGTCGTTTGCAAAGTTACTTGGGACTCACCATGACTGTGGTTTTGATTGGAATAATTTATTTGATATTAAAATAAAATGGGATTACTCTCACTACTCATATTTTTGCCTTTGCTTGCAACTGCTTTAATTTTATTGTTGCCTGCGACTATGCGCCAAAGCTATAAGTATATTGCTTTGGGAATTACGGTTGTGCAATTTGCGCTATCGGGTTGGTTGTATAGCCAATTTGATAATGCTGCTTCAGGAATTAATCAAATCAATGGCTTTCAATTCGTGGAACAACTTCCTTGGATACGTTTGGATTTGGGCAGTTTAGGGCAATTAGAAATTGATTATTTTCTTGGCGTAGATGGCGTTTCGCTTCCATTATTGGTATTGAGTGCTTTTGTCATGCTAATGGCTATTGGGGCATCTTGGAATGTCACGAAGAGTACAAAAGGCTATTTCTCTCTGCTGATGCTTTTAAATATGGCGGTAATGGGGATTTTCTGTGCATTGGACTTTTTCCTTTTCTACATTTTCTACGAAGTGATGTTACTTCCATTATATTTCTTAATCGGAATTTGGGGAGGTGTAAATCGTGAATATGCAGCCATTAAGTTCTTTATCTATACCCTATTTGGTTCAGTATTCATGCTGCTAATCATCGTAGGTTTATATTTTTCGGTTATTAATCCAGAAACGGGCGCAAATACATTCAACATGTTGCACATGATGAATCCGAACAATTATGTGGATGGTTCATTCTTTGCTTACTTGAATAATTATTACGAAGTATTGGGAATACCAGCACGTATGTTGGGCTTTATCGTTTTATTTATTGCTTTTGCCATCAAAATTCCCATCGTTCCATTGCATACTTGGCTACCTGATGCTCACGTAGAAGCGCCTACTCCTGTTTCCATTATACTTGCGGGTATTTTGTTAAAAATCGGAGGATATGGTATTATCCGTGTCTGCTTAAGTATATTTCCAGATGCCGCGGTTGACGCCAATTGGTGGTTAGGATTAATTGGTGTGATCTCTATTTTATATGGTGCTCTAAATGCCCTAGCACAAAAAGACTTAAAGCGTTTAATAGCTTATTCTTCTGTTTCACATATGGGCTTTGTACTATTGGGTGTTGCTTCCTTAACTGCGGAAGGTATTTCAGGTGCATTATTCCAAATGCTGTCGCATGGATTCTTATCAGCAGCTTTATTCTTTTTAGTGGGAGTCATTTACGATCGTGTACACGACAGAAATATCTATAATTTCCGTGGATTGGCAACTCATATGCCAGCTTATACAGGATTTGTTGCAGTAGCTTTCTTTGCCTCATTAGGCTTACCTGGTTTCTCTGCATTCATCGGTGAAGCGTTTGTGATTATCGGAACATTCAATGCTGAGTCAGTTGGAACTGGTGTTTCTCGCTGGATGGCGATTGCGGGTTCTGTAGGTATTCTATTAAGTGCTTCGTATTTATTATGGACTTTGCAACGTATGTTTTTTGGACAAACACGTTTCAAAGGTGGCGAAGATTGGGCTACATTGTTGACGGATGTCAGTGCACGTGAACGCACCATCTTATTCCCTACTTTGACGTTAGCGTTATTATTAGGAATCATGCCTTCATTGGTTTTTGACAAAATGAATGCAACGGTTCTTAATTTAGTTTCATTGGTTACACAGTATCTATAATGCAAGATATCAACATACAATTACCGAGCATACTTGACCAAGTTATCCAATCTATTCCGGCCTTCAAAGCAGAATTAGCTTTGATATTTGCTTTCTTGGGAAGTATTCTCGCAACATTGTTTTTGGACAAAATTTGGAAACAAAGTTCTTTTGTTATCACAATAATCGGTATTGTAGCCTCATTAATTCTATCTACACAACAATTAGGAGCACCGCAGAATGGATTCTTTGGAATGCTCATAATTGATGATTTCTCGGTGTACGCTAGAGGAATTATTCAAGTTGCATTATTGATTTGTGTCATCTTTATACAACAGCATTTTCACCATAAAAAATTTAGCAAAAACTTAGGTGATGTGTACAGTATATTGCTAGCTGCAGCTTTAGGAATGAATATTTTGACGATGACGAGCAATTGGTTGTTGGCGTTTATTGCTATTGAGACTGTTTCGATAAGTTCCTATATTTTGGTGGGTTATTTTTCGGAAAACAAAAAACAATCCGAAGCTTCGATGAAATATGTGCTTTTCGGATCTGTTTCGGCAGCTGTTATGCTTTACGGTTTATCCTTGATATATGGATTTACTGGAAATTTAGATTTTACCTCGTTCGAACATATTCAAGGATTAATAGAAGCACCGAAAATATTATTATCCATAGCTTTGCTGTTTATGTTTGTGGGAATAGGTTTCAAATTGAGTTTTGTGCCTTTCCACATGTGGGCGCCAGATGTGTATGAAGGTGCGCCTACTCCTATCACAACATTCTTATCTACAGTACCTAAAATTGGTGCTTTAGTTTTATTAGCACGCCTTTTTGAAGAATGGACATCTACATCATTCTTCTTCTCCGAATTGGTATTGGTATTGGTAAGCGTGGCGGCCATTGTCACCATGTTAGCTGGTAATTTAATTGCCTTACGTCAGTCGAATATCAAGCGTATGATGGCGTATTCTTCCATTGGTCATACAGGTTTTCTACTGATGGCATTGGTTGGAAACTTAGCTTCTGAACCTCAAGTATTATTGTTTTACATCGCAGTGTATACGATTATGAACTTGGCAGTTTTTGGCTTAATCGACATATTAGAACAAAAAACAGGATCAGCACAACTGGAGAATTACCAAGGATTAGGTAAACAATTTCCAATATTATTTAGCATTCTTACACTATTGGGTATTTCCTTAGTGGGCTTACCTCCTACCGCAGGTTTTGTCGGTAAACTATTTGTCTTTACTTCTATCTTCGATTTATTCCAATTCAACAATAATCGCTATTATTTAATTTTATTGGTAGTAGGAGCTTTAACCTCGGTAATTTCGTTATTTTATTATTTCAAAATACCTTTGTTTGCCTTCTTGCGAAAAGGCAATGAAATAAAGATTTTGCCTACCACTTCTACACAAATCGTGTATATTACAGCTATTTTGTTAGGTGTTTCCACGTTGGTATTGGGAATATTTCCTTCAATTTTACTATCTCTATTCAGATAGGACGATTTAGGTTGTCTTAATTCGTATATTTGCCATATGATTAGTACTACAGCAAATTCTATTTTTCAACGTGCTATAGCAGATTATCACGTTTATGACGCCATTGACCATCCGATTTCAAATCCTTTTGAGCCTAGCTCATTGGAGCATTTGTTGTATTTGAAATGCTGGATTGATACGGCGCAATGGCATATGGAAGATGTGGTACGTAACCCAGAAATTAATCCTGAAGAAGGGTTATATTGGAAAAGACGTATCGATAAACAGAATCAAGTGCGCACGGATACAGTTGAGTATATTGATAGTTACTATTTACAAAAATTTGCAGACGTACAACCTTTAGCAGATGCTAGAATCAACTCCGAAAGTCCAGCTTGGGCTATTGATAGATTATCAATATTGGCGTTGAAAATCTATCATATGGAGCAAGAAACACACAGAACAGATGTGGAGCAATCACATATTGATGCTTGTCAACAAAAATTAGAGGTGCTTTTGGAACAACGTAATGATTTATCACAAAGCATTGATGAGTTATTGACAGATATCGAATCGGGAAAGAAATATATGAAGGTGTACAAACAGATGAAAATGTACAACGACCCAAACTTGAATCCTGTACTTTACGGCACACAAAAATAAACACTATGAAGCGTATCATCGTAACTCGATTTTCAGCAATGGGAGACGTTGCTATGGTCGCTTCGGTTCTCAAAGAATTTCAGCAACAACATACCGACACGGAAATTATTATGGTGTCGCGGAAGCCGTTTTCTACATTCTTTGAACATATTCCTCGTCTCAAGTTTCACGTATTTGACCCTAAGTATAAGCACAAAGGACTAACTGGAATCTATACGTTATTTACAGAGCTCAAAGCTTATAAAACTGACTTCGTAGCAGATTTACACTACAATATCCGGAGTAGAACATTAAGTCTGTTTTTCAAAATTTCGGGCTACAAAACGCAATCAATAGATAAAGGACGAAAAGAGAAAACTGAACTTACACGTCCTCAAAATAAGGTCAAAAAACAACTAAAACTGACTACCGAAAGGTATGCGGATGTATTAAGAAAACTAGGTTTTTCGTTCAATCTAAGTCACACTTTAGTGAAAGAACACCGTCTTATTCCTACACAATTATTGGCTGTGTTAGCTTCGGATAAGAAGAAAATTGGAATAGCGCCTTTCGCACAACATAGTTATAAAGTATTTCCATTGCACAAAATGGAGGCTGTAATCCAGCGTCTTTCAACAAGTGGCGAATACGAAGTTTTTATCTTTGGCGGAGGAGAATCTGAAAAGACAATTGCTGCTGAATGGAGTAAAAAGTTTCCTAAAGTATATAATACCATAGGAACATCCAACATTTCTCAAGAACTAGATATTATTTCTCACCTTGATTTAATGATTAGTATGGACAGTTCTGGAATGCATATGGCATCTTTGGTAGGTACTCGGTGTCTTTCTGTCTGGGGAGCTACTCATCCATTTGCTGGTTTCTTGGGATTTGGACAGTCCTATGACGATTGTATCCAAATAGAACATCCAAACAGACCTTCCTCTGTATATGGAAACAAACCATGCGATTGCGATGGTGTGGAGGCTATAGATTTAGTATCTTCGGAAATGGTTGTAACTCGAATTGAAGAAATATGCGTATAGGTTTTGATGCTAAAAGATATTTCCTAAATAAATCGGGATTAGGAAACTACAGTCGTGATTTGGTTCGCATTCTAGAAACTTACTATCCTGAAAACGAGTATATCAAATTCACTCCAAAAATTAAGGGACCTAGTTTAGGTGATAAAACAATAAAACTTCCTAAAAGTAGACTTCATAATTTATTTCCAAGCGTATGGAGGAATAACTGGATTGTCAATGACCTGGTAAAAGACAAAATAGATATTTTTCATGGGTTATCCGGAGAAATACCTATAGGGCTATCCAAAAAAGGTATAAAGTCTGTGGTAACTATTCACGATTTAATCTTCTTAAAATTTCCGGAACTCTACAAACGATTAGATAGAGTAATTTACAATCGTAAATTTAAGTATGCGATATTTAATGCAGATAAAGTTGTTGCTATTAGCGAACAAACTAAACGTGATATAGTAGAATTTTACAACTTTCCTGCTGAAAAAATAGATATCATCTATCAAGGATGTCATCCTGCGTTTAAAATTAAGAAATCCGCTATTGAAAAAGCGTATTTGCGAAATAAGTATAATCTTCCTGAAAATTTTGTTCTGAATGTTGGTTCTATTGAACCTCGTAAAAATGCTTTTCAAATAGTTAAGGCTATTGAAACTTTAGATATTCCCTTAGTTATAATAGGAAAAGAAACAAAATATTCCAACGAAATCAAAGCCTACATACATTCGAAAGGACTACAAAATAAAGTTTTTATGCTTCAAGGCTTTACGATGGAGGAATTATCAACTATTTATTCCATGGCTGAGCTTTTTGTGTACCCGTCTAAATATGAAGGATTTGGAATCCCAATTATCGAAGCTTTATATAGTGGCACCCCTGTTATCACGTCCAATTCTGGTGTATTTCCCGAAGCCGGTGGGCCATTTTCTTATTATGTCAATCCAGAAAGCATTGAGGAATTACGTTACGCTATTAATGCTGTACTAAACAATACATCGATGCGACAAGAAATGATTACTAAAGGAATGGAATTTGTTCAAAAATTCAACGATGATAAAATTGCTTCACAGTGGAATAAAGTATATACCGATCTTATTGGGTAAATTTGAAATATTTATCCAAGACCATTAAAGAAATTAATTTCTCGCGCTTATTATCTTTAAACTGTTCCACATATTGATGTGCATTTTGAATGATTGCCAGAGCTTTATCGGTATGAGCAATATAGTATTTTAATTTTTCTTCCAGATCCGAATAATCATCTTTTATACAGATATAATGCACATCAGGAATTAGTTTGCCTTCCATAAACCAAGTCTCAAATTTTGGTTTTGGCATGACCGCAATAGAATTGGAAGACATAATCCATTTGAGGTTAGTGGCTACGTCATTACCTTCTAACGCCAAAATAAATTTATATTCTAAATGCCCCGCGATAGATAGAAAATCATTATCGGATTTTCGAGCCGCCTTTTTCAGATTGCACAGCGCATGATCTTTATACAAATCGTAGAACCTTGCTCTATGTGCCTGTCCAAAACCACTTCTACCAACTAACATATTTTTCTTTTGTACGAAAGAAATATCGTCTTTTATGAAATTAAAATGTCGGGCTTTGTCTAGATTTAAAAGCACAGAATTAGCGTTATCGCCATCAATTGGTCTGCTTTTTACTAGTGCTGGAAAACTGGGAATATGGGTAACATCACCAGGAATGATTTCAAATCTATTATTCCGATTGAAATATCTTAAATATTCTATACTGTCAAAATAATATACTCGAATTTTTTTAGGTATTTTATAATCTTTTATTTGTATGGCAGACGAAGATAGGGATCTTTCTGAACCTAACTTATTATAATAATTGACGCGAGAAAGAAAATAATTATCATTTGGACTATCATTCAAAAATCTATTTCTATAACTTCTGTAAACGCTACCAGGTATAAGACCACGTACCAATGCTTTTATATAATACCAAAGCTTATTATTTTTATTACCAAGAATCCGTTTAAGATTGAGCATAGAGGATGATTTTGCAAGTAAAAGTACGTAAAACGAAAAAAATAACCTATTTTCGCTACACAATTAGACTATTAAACGGATTTTGTTGCCATTTGTGATTTTTCACATTAGGCCAATAAGAATCAAATAATAAAGTAATAGTTTATAGCCCATTTCAATGTTTACATAATAAATAAGTGTTTATCGCAAACTTTACATTAGTAGTCTCCAATAATTATTGATTATCAAATTTATATACTAAAATGATTATATTTAGAAATAAATTTAATCAAAAAGATATATATAACATTTTATAACCATAAGTTATAGCTATAAACTTTTGAAGTGTAACATTGTTGTATTTATCAACGTTATAGTTGCAGTTACGGACGAAAATATTTTGTATGACGGTATCTTTACTTATTTCTACATATAACTGGCCTGAAGCTTTAGAATTAGTTTTAGAAAGTGTAGTACTTCAAACACACATTCCTGATCAAATTATTATAGCGGACGATGGTTCGGATTTACGTACTAAAATTCTAGTAGATTATTATTCACATATACTTCCTGTTGAACATATCTGGCAAGAAGACCAAGGTTTTAGAAAAACCTTAATTCTGAATAAAGCTATTGCAGCTTGTACTTCAGACTATGTAATTGAAGTAGATGGTGACATAATTTTAAATAAACATTTTATCCAAGATCATCTTAATGCTGCTAAAAAAGGATATTTTGTGCAGGGATGTAGAGCTATGTTAGGCGAAGAATTAAGTCAAAAAGCATTGAGCTTACGAAAAACTTATTTTAGTGCATTCACAAAAGGAATGGTTACACGCTTTAATGCAATTCGTTTTCCTGGCTTATCATTTATTTTCAAAACAAATCCTTATTCTTCCCACAATGTGAAAGGCTGTAACCTAGCATTTTGGCGCGAAGATTATGTTCGCATTAATGGATACTTTAATGGCTTTGAAGGTTGGGGTTGGGAAGATTACGAATTTGCAGAGCGCCTTATAAACTCTGGCGTTAAAAAGAAAAGATTGAAATTTGCTGCAGTTGGCTATCACCTATTCCATAAATTGAGTTCACGGGCGAATTTTCGTCCCAATGAATTGATATACGAAGAAACAGTAAAAAATAAAATCTGGCATCGATCTCCTGGTTTTCAAGAAGTGTCAATGTAATCTATGGTAAATTTGAAAAGAGAAATCGGAATATCCATTATTTTATGTTCATATAACGGAGAAAAAAAACTTCTGCCGACATTAAGGGCTATTTATCAACAAAATGTACCCCATACCATCCATTGGGAAGTACTTTTTGTGGATAATAATTCCTCAGATAATACGCTCAAAATTGTTCACGAGCATCAAACCCTTTTTTCTCAATCTGCAATTCCATTACATATCTTAAAAGAAAATAGGGCAGGGAAATTTCACGCTCTTAAGAAAGGTATTTCGGAAGCAAAATATAGCTATTTTATTATTGTAGATGATGACAATTGGTTGGCTGAAGATTACGTCGAGAAAGCTTTCCAACATATACATGCTAATCCAAACATTGGTGCAATAGGCAGTTACAGCGAAGCTGTATTTGAAAATGTACCACAGGAAATTCCTAAATGGTTTACCAAAAATAAAGAACGTTATGCTGTAGGTGAACAAGGAAAGGACGGTAACGTCACTTCTCGGAAACATCTATGGGGAGCTGGTATGGTTTCCAGAACAGATCTTTATGAACAATTATTCGCGCAGCATCCCTCCCTCTTGTTTGACAATGATATTGAGGATATTTACGTTGCCGAGGACACCGAATATTGCCTGCGCTTAATTCTAAAAAAATACGAACTACACTATTACTCTGACTTAAAAATTAAACATTTTGTACCAAATGATCGTTTAAGCTATGAATATTGTCGGAATTTAAATCAAAAGATTGAAAATTCTTTCAAAATAATAGACTTATACCACGGTGTGAGTAAGTTGTTGAGTAAAAAATATCAAAATCCTTTTGAAAAGAAACGATTAAAAATAATGACCCTCCTACGCTATTTTTGTACTTTGAATAAAGCAAAGAAGCAACGTAACAAAGTTTTAATGGGCTTTTTATATCCTTCTTCAAAATTCAGGAATAAATGTATAGCGAGATTGGATGCATTTTTGAAAGATAATTCATTAGTGAATCCCAATGTGGAAGACCATTATTAATACTATGAAAATTGTTAAAATACATGCTGGGCTAGGCAACCAAATGTTTCAATATGCATTGGTACAGGCTTTGCAAAAATTTGGTCACAAGGTAAAAATAGACTTTTCGGAATTTGAAGTATATAATATCCACAATGGATATGAATTAGGACGTGCCTTTAATATTCACATGACGCATATTACGAAAATGGAGCAAAAACTATTTTATGGCCGCCGTCAACGTATTGGTTATCGTTTATTACGTTTTCTTCTTAATACCAATAATGCATTTTATATAGAAAAACCGGAGTTTAGCTTCTCGGAGGATACACTCAAAAATCAAAAACACGCCTATTTAAGTGGATATTGGCAACACCATAGTTATGTAGACCTCGTTGAAGATGAACTTCGTACTAATTTTATATTCTCCCCCACTACCGGACAACGCAACCAAGAATTGGAGGCTATATTACAAAATACACCAAACACAGTATCTATACATGTAAGACGAGGTGATTATTTGCAACATCCGACTTTGAATGGTATTTGCGACAAAGCTTTTTATGAAAGAGCAATTGCACATATAAATTCACATATTGAAGGTCCCATTTATGTGTTTTTCTCGAATGATATTCCGTGGTGCAAAGAAAATTTCAATTTTCCAAATGCGATATTCGTCGATTGGAACACGGGAGAAAACAGTTTTAGAGATATGCAAATGATGTCTCTGTGTCATCACCATATTATCTCTAACAGCAGTTTTAGCTGGTGGGCTGCGTGGCTAAATACAAAATCTGATAAAATGGTAATAGCTCCTACATCTTGGATCAAAGACGAGCAGGCTGATCCAAAGGCATTATTATTACCTGAATTTGTAAAACTATGAGGGAGGAGCCTTTCGATATCGTCCTATGTGTAGGTCCTCAACATGCGGAGATTGCGTATAAGACTGTATTGGGCATACTCACTTATTTTAATTATGCCAACATATGGATAATATCCAATCCAATGACTTTGAATAAACTTAAGCTTACTCTTCCTTTCAACAAACAGCTAATTTATTTGGAAGAAGACAAAATCATTCCTGAAGTTAGTCTGGAAAAGCTTAAAGAATACTTTAAAAGAAGAGACGCTCAACCTTCGCGTGCCGGTTGGTATTATCAGCAATTTCTAAAAATGAGCCTGAGTCTTCACTGCCAGTCTACACATTATTTAATATGGGATGCTGATACTATTCCTCTAAAACGAATAAATTTCTTTAAAGCGGACAAACCACTTATGCACACTTCTTCGGAATATCATAAGCCATACTTTGAAACGCTAAATAATCTGCTCTCACTCGATAAAAAAATAGAAAGTTCGTTTATTACAGAGCATATGCTTGTGGATACTGCTGTAATGAAGATGCTGATTGCTGATATTCAGGCAAATAACTCGCAAAAACCTTGGCCTATAACAGTATTAGATGCAGTCAGCACTGAGGATTTATCCAAATCTGGTTTCTCTGAATACGAGACTTACGGTACATTTGTCTTAGATAGACATCATCTTTCCTTTCTTATACGGGAACAAAGCGATTCACTACAGACATATCGAAATGGTACGCAGCTTTTCTCTCCTAACCCTTCATACGGTGATCTTAAACTTTTAAAAGATATGGGCTATCATTATGTCACCTTTGAAATATGGGATTCCCAACAAGAAAAGAATATCCGTAAAAACCACCAACAAGCTAAATTATATAGTCAATTAATGAATTTAAAATTGAGCCCTTTAGCTAATTGGGTATTAAAGAGATTTAGAAAAAAAATGGGAAAATTAAAAACTTCTAAAACAGACCCACATAATTCCTATAGGAAATAAAAAGATACTTCTGCACACCTTTGTAAACGATGTTTATTAACCACTATAAAAACAAAAAGTTCCAATATTAAGCATAACGGAACTTTTAAGTAGCAGAGAGGAAGGGATTCGAACCCTCGATACAGTCACCCGTATACTACCTTTCCAGGGTAGCTCCTTCAACCACTCGGACACCTCTCTGTGTCTGCTCGCAAAAATAAACAAAAGCTACATATCTCCAAGAGATAATTATTTATTATAGTAAATATGTTATCTTTATTACTATGAAATCAAAAAACCTCTATCTTATTCGACATGGTAAAGCAGAGGATCATTCACTATTAAAAAGAGACTATGAACGTAATCTCGTAGAGAAAGGTCGTTATAAATCATTAACTATAGCAACTAAACTTAAAGATGATTTATCTTCAAATAATCTATTAATCATTAGCTCCACTGCTAATAGAGCTTTACAAACTGCTGAGATATTTTGTCAGAAAATCGCTTATCCAATACAAGATATCCAACTTGAAAAAAGTATTTATGAAGCTTACCATACCGAAATATTGAAGGTTATTAATCTTGTAAATAATGATATAGACAATATAATAGTTGTTGGTCACAATCCTGGTTTATCTGACTTAGCGAACTATTTGTGCGAATCCTGTATTAATCTTAATACCTCTCACGTAGCTAAAATTATATTGCCAGAAGGTTTTAATTTCAGTGAAGTTTCAGGCGGCACTTGTCATTTAGAAACTGTTATCACAGGATAAATTTCTGTACCTTCGTAGGATATGGCAAACAAACTTCAGAATGAACATTCTCCCTATCTAAAACAACATGCAAACAATCCTGTGCATTGGTTTCCTTGGGGTCAAGAAGCATTGGATATAGCAAAAAATGAAAACAAGCTAATCATTATTAGTATTGGATATTCGGCATGTCATTGGTGTCATGTGATGGAACGTGAAAGTTTCGAGAATGAGGCGATAGCACAAACTATGAATCAATTTTATGTTTCCATCAAAATTGATCGCGAAGAAAGACCAGATATCGATCAGATTTATATGATAGCCGTTCAATTGATGACAAATGCTGGAGGATGGCCATTGAATGTTATTTGTTTACCTGATGGGAGACCGATTTACGGAGGCACCTATTTCAAACCACATGATTGGCAAAATGTATTACTACAAATTGCTCAAATGTGGGAAGAAACTCCCGAAACAACTATAGATTATGCCGAAAGGCTGACAGCGGGAATAAATAAAGCCGAAAAACTTCCTATCGCACCTATTCCTGAAGAATATACCTTATTAGACATTAAATCGGTCGTATTACCATGGAAAGAGCAGTTTGACCTGCGTGATGGGGGCTATCGCAGAGCACCTAAATTTCCTTTGCCAAATAATTGGTTATTTTTCCTTCGCTATGGTTCTTTGGCTCATGATGAAGAAACCGTTGATCACGTACACTTTACCTTAGAAAAAATAGCTAACGGTGGTATCTACGATCATATTGGAGGTGGTTTTGCTCGATATTCAGTTGATGGAAAATGGCATGTTCCCCATTTTGAAAAAATGTTGTATGACAATGGACAGGTAATCAGTCTATATAGTGAGGCCTATCAGCAGAAACCAAATATACTTTACAAGAATGTTGTTTTTGAAACAATAGAATGGGCAAAACGTGAAATGCTTGCTAAAAATGGTGGCTTTTATTCTGCATTGGATGCCGACAGCGAAGGAGTAGAAGGTAAATTTTACACTTTTGATTATAGCGAATTTGATGTTCTAGGTGAAGATGCTGATCTAGCTAGAGAGTATTTTAATATCACAAAAGATGGGAATTGGTCAGAAGAGCAAATCAACATACCTTTTGTCAATGGTTCAAATAACAATCTCATTACAGAAGCAGGGTTCACAGCAGAAGAATGGGATATATATTTGAAGGAAATAAAAACGAAACTTTTAGCATACCGCAACCAACGTGTACGTCCCGGATTAGATCACAAACAATTGACAACATGGAATGCACTTTTATTAAAAGGTTTGGTCGATGCTTATCGAGTTTTTGGCGAATTAGAACATCTAGAACTAGCATTGGGAATATCATCATTTATTAAATCACACTGTACTTCGCATGGAAATCTGCTTCACCAACCAGCAGATAATAACCGCAAAATAGATGCATTTTTGGATGATTATGCTTTTACGATTGAAGCTTATATCGCTTTATACGAAGCTACTTTTAAGGAAGAGTGGGTTTATACAGCTAAAGAATTAGCGGAAAAAGCTATTGCCCTTTTCTACGATGCGGAGCAAAAGACATTTTATTACACCTCTGCTCAAGCCGAAGAACTCATCGCACGAAAAAGTGAGATTATGGACAATGTAATTCCTGCTTCATCGTCTACGATTGTTCGG
Source organism: Sphingobacterium composti (assembly GCF_009829075.1). GTDB lineage: Bacteria > Bacteroidota > Bacteroidia > Sphingobacteriales > Sphingobacteriaceae > Sphingobacterium > Sphingobacterium composti. The sequence continues at coordinate 58,995 of NZ_WUQZ01000020.1, forward strand.
CAACTGTATAAATTGGGACTATTACTTGATAACGAAAATTTCACAGCGATAGCAGACCAAGTTTTTGCAAATGTATTCCCGCATATCAAAAGTTACGGTTCAGCCTATTCGAATTGGGCGATACAACTTCTAGAGCATCATTATGGCACTAATGAAATAGCTTTGACTGGAACAGAAGCTCAAAAATGGCGTAGTGAAATAGATAAAGTCAAATATATTCCGAATAAAATATTTTTGGGAGGAACAAAAAGTACACTTCCTTTGTTAATAAATAAGGAACAATTGGAGTCAAAAGCATACCTTTGTCGTAATAAGACATGTAGTCTCCCTCAACAGTCGATTACTGACTTATTAGAATTAATCAAATAAAAACGAGATGCTTAGCATTTCATAACAATTACAAAATGGCAATAGAAAACAACAACGTAGTAACGTTGAATTACATTCTTCACACAATCGAAGAAAACGGTGAAAAAACATTTGTTGAGCAAACAACTACAGAAAATCCTTTAACATTCTTATATGGCGTAGGTATGATGTTACCTAAATTCGAAGAAAACATCGCTGGTCTTAACGAAGGTGACAAAACATCTTTCGATTTAGCTGCCGCTGATGCATATGGCGAAAGAGATGACAGAGCTATCGCTCAATTACCTGCTGATATGTTTCAAGAAACAGGATTACCTCCATTGGGTGAAGTATTACCATTACAAGATAATCAAGGAAATCAATTCCGTGCAGTAGTAGTAGATGTAACTCCAGAAGCGGTAGTTGCAGACTTAAACCACCCTATGGCTGGTAAATCTTTAAGCTTTGAAATCGAAGTGTTAAATGTACGTCCTGCAACTGAAGAAGAATTGTCTCACGGACATGCTCATGGTATCGACGGTACTGAAGGTCACTAATTTATCTTAGTATATAAACAATAAAGCCGATTTTTAAGAATCGGCTTTATTGTTTAAAACTAAAGTTTGCTTTTGATTTATGCCATCTTCATCTGTAAATTCAGACCCTGATTTTAGAACATCATCTTGAATAGTATATTCGAAAGGAAAATTTTCCATGAATATTGCGATCAAAGGTCCTTCATCTTGAAATTCAAAAGAAAATTCAATAATTCTATTCTTAACAGTATAATTAAATAGATACTCTTGCCATTGTTCAGAATCTCCATCCCATTCTTTAATTCGACCAACATTTCCAGATTTAAACAAAAAACTAGTTTTATCTTTAGCATCAACATATTCTTCTGTTTCCTCGATTAAAATCTCATTTCCTTCCTTTGCAATATAATAAGATGATACTGTTTCCCATTCGCCTAAAATGCTATTATCCGAAATACCTTTATCGATTTCATTCTTGATATCTGCAGAGCTATAGTCATCTTTATCACAAGAAATTGAAAATAGAAAGAAAATAGCCAGTAATCCGAAAAACTTTAATTTCATATTTAAATAACTAGTCAATATACTAGTAAATATAAATTAACAAATGAATATTTACCTCCTTTCCCACTTTTAAAAAAGTGGTTTGTACGAATAATGCTACAACTTCACAGTCCTCAACATCTCTCTTTTACCAGGTGCTCCAGGCGCTTTTTCAATAGCAAAACCTAAAGCCTTCATGCTCCGTTTCAAATTTCCTGTAATCGCATAAGTCACAAATACGCCTCCAGGATTTAGAAAGCTTGTTACATGTGCTAACGTTTCATCCGACCACATTTCGGGCTGATGTATAGCGGCGAATGCATCAAAATAAATAACATCAAACATTTTTGGAGATGTAAATGCTAAAACTTTGGCATGCGCTATTTCTAAATTTATCTTTTCGGTAAGTTGAACTTCTTGTTTCAATGCTGAATCATAGTTACTAATATATTGCTCCCAAAGAGGCTTAGATACATACTCATTATATCCAATACTTTCAATGACCTGCTTTTCTAATGGAAAAGCTTCAATCCCACAATAATCTAGTTTAATGTCTTCAGTCAAGCAATGATCAGCTGTCAATATAAAATTTAACCCTGTTCCAAAACCAATTTCAAGTATTGATGCTTTACTTATACTTTCTTTCTCCAGATAATATTGAAGCCCTGTTTTCAGAAACACGTGTTTACTCTCTTGCAAAGCACCATGTTTAGAGTGATAATTTTCACCTATTTGGGCATTAAATATAGTTTTAGAACCATCTCCTGTCGTCACAAAATCCATAATCCATTTTTTTTTGTCAAATCTAAAACAAAAAAACTATTTTAGCCTTAGATAATCTCCACATGAAAACTATTCTCAAAAATTACAAGAGTATCATATTGCTTTTAGTAGGAATAATGTTTGGTAGTCTAGTTGGATTACTTTTTCCAGATGTGGTACAGTACATAAAACCTATTGGAGATATTTTTCTGAATCTGCTTTTTGTAGCTGTTATTCCCTTACTTTTTTTCGCTATATCATCAGCTATCGCAAATATTGAAAGCAATGGAAAATTAGGGAAAATACTCGGTGTAATGACCGCAGTTTTCATTAGCACCATCGCTATTGCTGCCATACTCACAATATTGGGTTTGTGGGCTTTTCCGGTCACAGCGCTAAAAGACGGAAATGCTATTTCAGAAGCGATAAATACAAATCCACAAGATACTTGGGGAGACAAACTTGTCCGTTTTGTGAGTGTTGGTGAATTTGTCAACCTATTATCTCGCCAAAATATCCTTGCTTTTGTAATATTTTCCTTTCTTATAGGTATTTCAGTCCGAAAAAGTGGAGATGTAGGAAAGCCATTTCTCAATTTCCTGATCGCTGGAAATGAGGTGATGAAAAATTTATTGACCTTGGTAATGAAACTCGGTCCAATTGGCTTAGGTGCATATTTTGCCTATCAGGTTCAATCTTTAGGTCCTGAACTTTTTGGCTTTTACGCTAAACCTTTGGCTTTTTATTACATATTTGGTACACTATTTTTCTTTATCGTTTATACAACCTATGCGTTCCTCGCGAATGGCAATTCCGGCGTTAAAGATTATTGGCGTTACAATATTACACCATCATTGACTGCTGTAAGTACATGCAGTAGTTTAGCAACCTTGCCCGCTAATTTGTTGGCTGCAAAGAAAATGGGCATACCAAATTCTATTGCATCTGTAGTTGTTCCTTTAGGGAATACTTTATATAAAAATGGTTCTTCGATTTCTTCGATATTAAAAATATATGTAGCCTTTGCTATTTTGGATTGGAATTTTTTTGAACCTAGCACGATGATTATGGCTGTCGGAATTACTTTATTGGTGAGTATGGTGGCTGGAGGAATCCCTAATGGTGGATTTATTGGCGAAATGCTCATGATTTCAATATATGGCATCCCAAATGAAGCTGTTCCTGCCATTATGATTATTGGAGCACTAGTCGACCCACTCGCTACCATATTGAACGCTACGGGGGATACAGTTGCCGCTATGCTAGCCACCAAGTTTTCAGGTGAAAAGTTTCACAATGACTCGAGCGACAGAAACCTATCGACATAAATGTAAAATTGCAGTTGCCAACAACTGATTTTAAACATTAATACAACTAGATAACTATAACTAGCATACTATCAATAAATTGAAAAAACATTATTTTTATTGAGAATGATTCTAAATAAATAGGTTGTCTTTGTAAATTCATTCTTTCATTTAGCATTTCGTAATTTTGTAATTGGTTTAGTGAAATTTTAGTATGAAAAAAAGTTCAATCATTCTGATTGCAATCATAGCAATAGCGATAGCTATGATTTTGGTTATTTACACAGATTCTAGCACGTATTCAACCTTTGCGGAAGCAAAAGAAAAAAACACAGAATTATACGTGGTCGGTGTATTGAATAAAGAAAAAGATTTGTTCTATGATCCAGTTCAAGATGCAAACCACTTCTCTTTTTACATGTATGACAATGACAGTACAGAATGCAAAGTGGTATTTAATGGTTCAAAACCTCAAGATATTGAACGATCAGAACAAATTGTCTTGACTGGAAAAATGGAAGGTGATACTTTTCACGCTACCAAAATTTTGATGAAATGTCCATCAAAATACAACAAGGACGAAATGGAATTCAAAGAAGCAACTAGCGCTTCCTTATAATCATATTTTCAGTAATTAATTTTCAATGGATATCAACTACGTAGGTGAACAGCTGTTACCTGGTAAGATAGGTCAGTTCTTTGTGATTCTATCATTTGGAGCGGCATTATTTTCCTTAATAAGTTACTTTTTTGCGACTAACAACCCTGATGAGAAATCATGGAAAAAAATGGGTCGTATTGGATTTATACTAAATGCTATTTCGGTAGTAACAATAGGCTCACTATTGTTCTACATGATATACAACCACATGTTCGAGTATTATTATGTGTGGTCACACTCAGACACTTCACTTCCTACACATTACATTATATCTTCCTTTTGGGAAGGTCAAGAAGGTAGTTTTTGGTTGTGGATGTTTTGGCAAATGGTCATAGGTATTGTCTTATTATTCCGTGCCAAAACGTGGGAAGCTCCAGTCATGACCTTCGTTATGCTTTGCCAAACTTTCTTGGCAAGTATGCTTATTGGCATTGAGATCTTCGGTAGCAGAATTGGTAGCTCACCATTTATTTTATTACGTGATGCAATGGATGCCCCAATATTCAAAGACCCGAATTATCTATCTATGATTGATGGTAAAGGCCTTAACGCATTACTGCAAAATTATTGGATGGTTATTCACCCACCTACTTTGTTCTTAGGTTTCGCGTCTATGATTGTCCCTTTTGCGTATGCAGCGGCAGGGCTTTGGACTCGTCGTTACAAAGAATGGACTAACCCTGGATTGCCATGGGCATTATTTGCTGTTATGATTTTAGGAGCAGGTATTATAATGGGCTCTTTTTGGGCTTATGAAGCGTTAAATTTTGGTGGATTTTGGGCTTGGGATCCTGTAGAGAATGTATCCATCATACCTTGGTTTACATTAATAGCTGCGGTACACGTTATCTTAGCGTTCAAACATTCAGGACACGGATATTTTACAGCGACTTTACTTTCACTTGTTAGTTTTGTGTTAGTAATTTATGCTTCTTATTTGACTCGTTCTGGAATTTTAGGAGAGACTTCGGTACACTCTTTCACAAGTTTAGGTATGTCAGGACAGTTGATAATATTCAACATAACATTCTTATTTGTGATGATTGGATTGTTGATCTGGAGAAGAAAAGAATTACCTAGCACACAGAAAGAAGAAGAAATTTATTCAAGGGAATTTTGGTTATTCATCGGTGCATTAGTCCTTACAGTGGCTTGTGTTCAAATGATTGCAACAACTTCTATCCCAGTTTTCAATGGATTATTCGGCACAAAAGTAGCCCCTCCTATTGATCCAATCGCTCACTATAATAAGTGGCAAGGTGCATTTGCTGTTGTCATTTTATTATTGACGGCTATCGCTCAATTCTTAAAATACAAACGCACTGACGGTCGTAAATTTTGGGCATCTACAATTGCTTCATTAATTGTATCCATTGTCTTAGCTGCTGGAGCGATTTATTTAACCAAAACCTACACGAACGTCATGTACATCCTGATTATGTTTACAGGTATTTTCTGTATCGTAGCCAATGTACGTATTTTGAGTGACGCAGTTAAAGGTAAATGGAAGTTAACGGGGTCTGCTGTATCACATATCGGCTTTGGTTTATTAGTCATTGGCGCTTTAGTAGCAGCTGCGACAAATGAAGTTATTTCTGTCAATCAAAGTGGTTATATCGGCGTTAAAAATTTCGGTAAAGAAGGTGATAAATTTACAGACCCAGGAGAGAATTTATTCTTGACAGAAGGTGAACCAGTACAAATGGGTGAATACCGTATCACATATACTGGTGATAGTGTAGCCGCACCAAATGTTTATTATCATATCAAATACGAAAAAATTGATGAAGAAAGCGGTAAAGTAAAAGAGTCTTTTGTATTAAGCCCTTTCGCACAAAACAACCCTGATATGGGAGGTTTGATTGGCACGCCTGACACACGTCACTATATTACACACGACATCTATACATTGATTACTGCCGCTGCTGCTGATTCTCACGCACCATTGAGCAAAATCAAAGAAGAAGAAAAAACAGGTTTTGAAGAATACGATGAACCAGCTACTTACGAAGTCAATATTGGGGATACATTACGCTACCGCAATGGTATTTTCGTCATTGAAGGAGTAAATAAAGAAGCTAAACTTGAAAATATTCCTTTAAAAGCGGATGATATCATTGTCGGTCTTAAAATCAAAGTCATAGCTTCAGATCAGAAAGAATTTAATGCAGAACCAGTATTCTTGTTAAAGGATGGAAATGTATTTGATTTTAACAAAGATGTAGCAGAGCAAGGATTGAAATTTAGGTTTACCAATATTATTCCTGATAAGGATAAATTAGAAATCATGGTTTATCAAAAACCTTTGCCTGAAAAAAAATGGATTGTGTTTAAAGCGATTAAATTCCCTTACATCAATTTCTTCTGGGCAGGAACGATTATCATGACTATTGGTTTCATCATGGCTATCGTAAGACGTGTTAGAGAAGGAAAATCAAAAGAACAAATAGTAGATTAATATGAAAATAGTTGTTTTAGGCAGCGGAAATATCGCGACGCATTTAGCTAAAGCTTTATACGCATCCCAGCATAATATCTCTCAAATTTACAGCCGTACATTAGCCAATGCTCAAGCATTGGCTAATGTTGTAAATAGCCAAGCAACAACCGAGCTACGAGCTATTAACATAGATGCTGATTTATACATTATTGCAGTATCGGATAGTGCAATAAGTTCAATTGCTACTGAATTACCAAAACCAAATCATGGTATAGTCATACATACTTCGGGTGCTACACAAATGGAAGTACTCTCAAAATTTGACAAATACGGAGTTATTTATCCTCCCCAAAGTATCAATAAAGAAATCGAAACCAATTTATCATTAATTCCATTCGGTATTGAGGGTAATAATGCTGAAGTATTTAATGTATTATTTACTGTTGTACAGAACATTGCTCCTAAATCATTCGCGTGCACCTCAAAACAGCGTCTTACCCTACATCTATCAGCTGTGATTGCAAACAACTTTAGTAATGCATTATATCAAGTAGCTGAAGAACTTCTTGCAAAAGAAAACCTTGATTTCGAACTACTAAAACCAATCATTTTGGAAACCGCATTAAAAGTTCAAGACCACTCACCGACCATTACACAGACAGGTCCCGCTCGTCGTGGCGATTATAATACTATTAATAAGCATTTAGAATTCTTAATTCAATCACCAGAGCAACACAAAATATATCAAATATTAACAGATTTTATTATCAAAAGATATCGTAATTAACCTTTTGATTACAAAATAAGTAAAAGTACAGCAAACCGTCTTAATGCTGAAATTACTTACTAATTTTGCTAAGAAAAAAAACAAAAGCACAGTTATATTAGTATATATAGTAACTTCAGATTAAATCATGGCAGTTAGAAAACTAATTCTTATCACGATTACATTAATAAACCTAATCATCATCTCTTTTGGATTGATATTTACTCCAAGATGGTTCTATTTATTGATCATTCCAATTCCTTTATTGATTGTTGCAATTTATCACAGCTTACAAACGCATCATGCTATTCTTAGGAATTATCCAGTTGTAGGGGCGTTCCGCTATTTCTTTGAATCTTTCAGACCAGAATTAAGACAATATTTCTGGGAATCTGATACTGACGGTAGACCTTTCAATAGACGTCAACGCTCTATTGTCTACCAGCGTGCAAAAAACCAACGCGAGACTGTAGCTTTCGGTATGCAAACAGACCCACAAGCTGTTGGTAATGAATGGGTAGCACATTCGATTTTCCCTACTCACATTGAAAATCACGACTTACGTACTATGGTTGGAAATGCAGCTTGTAAACAGCCGTATAGCTTGAGTATTTTCAATATTTCAGCCATGAGTTATGGAGCATTGAGTAAAACGGCAATCACGGCATTGAATAAAGGTGCTGCTCTACAAAAATTTGCACACAATACTGGTGAAGGGGGTATTTCAGAATACCACATGAATGGAGGCGATTTAATTTGGCAAATTGGTACTGGATATTTTGGATGTAGAGACGAGAATGGATATTTTAATGGAGAATTATATGCTGAAAAAGCAAGTCGTCCTAATGTAAAAATGATTGAATTAAAAATGTCTCAAGGAGCGAAACCTGGACATGGAGGTATACTACCTGCAGCTAAAAACACTCCAGAAGTGGCTGCAATTCGTCACGTAATTCCTGGTACTGATGTCATGTCTCCGCCAGCACACAGTGCATTTAGTACCCCTGAAGAAATGATGTACTTCATCCAAAAACTTCGTGAATTGTCTGGCTACAAACCTGTGGGTTTTAAAATTTGTATTGGAGATAAGCAAGAATTTATCGACATCTGTAACGCGATGCAGAATACACAAATTTTCCCTGATTTTATTTCGATAGATGGTTCGGAAGGCGGAACAGGTGCTGCACCTCTTGAGTTTACAGATAATATTGGTATGCCGTTATATGATGCATTGACATTTGTTACAACTACGCTTATCAATTATGGATTGAAGAAACACATAAAAATAATTGCTTCCAGCCGTATCGTAACAGGCTTTGATTTAATGAAAGCTTTAGCATTAGGAGCGGATGCATGTTATAGTGCACGCGGGATGATGTTTGCACTTGGCTGTATCCAAGCTTTGAAATGCAACGAAGACGTTTGTCCAGTAGGGGTTGCGACACAAAAGCCGCATTTATACAAAGGTCTAGACGTTGCTGACAAACATGTACGTGTAGCTCAATTTCACCGTAATACATTACGCGCGACAGTTGAAATTATGGAAGCCTGCGGCTTCAAAACAATGGACGATATTAAAGCGGAAAAATTCTTTAGAAAAGTGGATGCAATTAATACAGTAAGTTTCCACGATATCTATTTCAAAAATACTGGAAAGTACAATAAAAGAGAAAACTCCTTCCAAAAGGAAGAATTTTTAGAAGATTAAAAAATGGTCGACATTCTGGAGGGCACTGAAAAAGTCCCCTTTTATATTTGGCCCCAAAAAAGGAGTAGAAAATGCATTTTCTACTCTTTTTTTTTGTATCTTAAATTAAGCTTAAACGGATATCAGGATGCTTTCTACCCAACAAAAAATACAGTTCAGTTCTTATTCAGGATTGTACGATATCATTGTTCCAAAAAACAATCTTCTTCGGAGA
>NZ_WUQZ01000021.1 GCF_009829075.1 Sphingobacterium composti
CTCTTCCAAAAATATATCCAAGCGACATTCGCCTTTTGAATAATGGGTCATTTCAAAATAATCGGAAACCCCTTCTGGAATAATGAGAGGCATTAAAGCTTTAAATGAATCGTGCATCTGAATAATATAATAATGCAAATATCCGATTATTTTTCTTCTACTCCACAGGTTTTGTACATGGTCCAAAGTTTGCACCTTCATTCTCCGAAACATACATACCCAACAGATGCTTATGTCCGTTTCGGTCAACACCTAGGATATTGTATACAGCCCGGGAAACAAATCGATGGTCTTCTTTAACCTTGCAGTGCATGGCGTCCATCCATACAATCGTATAAACAGAGTTTAGACTTCTTGACTGCCACTCCTTGACCTCAGGAATGATTTTGTCAGTAATGGAAGAAAGTGTGCTGTGGCTGATGTCTGTGTCATACATTACCTTGATGTGATTCGAAATATCTCGCAGACTCATGCCTAGACCATACATGCCTAAAATCTTCTTCTCCAGGCTCTCGGCTAAAATCGTCTCACGTTTCTTAACCAACTGGGGCTCAAAGTTAGATCGACGATCTCGCGGAGTATCGATGTCAATCGTACCATCGGAAGTACGAATAGCTTTGGTGCTTTTGCCATTACGCCGATTACCTATGGAGCGTTGGGTTTCATCCATATAGCTCTCCATCTCAGCTTCTAGCGCTGCTTCTAAAATTTTTTTCATTAAAGGAGCAAAAGCGCCATTCTTGCCATAAAGCGATTCGCCACTGCGTAATTGCTCTAAGGCTTTGTCCTTCATGGACTCAAAATCAAAATCGTTCTCGTGGATACTCATAATAACTATGTCAAAAATAATACTTCTATTTATTATCATTGACACAGTTTATTTTACAGTCTCCGAAAGAGGCAAGATTTTTAATATTTTGCCTCTTTTGTATTTTATAACCTTAGTTATAATTTGGTTTAGCCATCAACTTAATCACTTTGATGTGCGAAAGGAAAGCTTGCCAAAAAGATTGATATTCTATGTATGTAATATTATACTCTTCACAGGTTTGTCTTACAATTTTATTAAGAGCAGGGTAGTGTACGTGACTAATTTTGGGAAATAAGTGGTGTTCTACTTGGAAATTAAGTCCTCCCAATAGCCATGTCAATATTTTATTTTTAGTTGCAAAATTTGCTGTTGATTGCAATTGATGAATCATCCATTCTTCTTCTACCCTCGAATTATCAATTGTTTTGAACTCTGTTCCAGTCACCACGTGAGCCAATTGGAAAACAATTGCTAAACACAAACCACATACGATAGCTGATATTAGTAAGCCTACTAATGCTGGAATCCACCCCAACATATAAATAGGAATGACGATGAATAGTAGAAAGTGAATGATTTTGGATGACCAAAAAATTATCTTTTCTTTTAAAGGAAAATGAAATTTATCAGTTGAGCTTGCAGACATCTTTTGTCTAAAATATTTCTCATAGTCTTGATAAAATATCCATGCTAAATAGGATATACTATATAATGCCAAAAAATAGATGTGCTGATATTTGTGATGTTTCTTTAATTGTTGGTCATGATGAATACGCATGAACTTCACTTCAATATCATGGTCTTCACCATCTATGTTTGTATAAGTATGGTGTGCAATATTATGTTTCAATTTCCAAAAATAAATATTACCTCCTAAAAGATTCAAGCTATAGGAAAGGATTGTATTTAATGTTTTGTTGTCGGAAAATGAATTATGCCCTGCGTCATGCATAATATTAAAACCTATTGCAGCAAGATTAACGCCGAATATTAGGCATAGCACCAAGCTTATTACCCAATGAGGCTGTACAAATACTAGAATACTATATATAGTAAAAAATGAAATTAGTAAAACAGAAGCTTTTATGAAGATTCTTCTATTTCCTGTTTTTTTAGTAAATGTGTTGCTGAAGTAATTGTTTGTCTTTTGCTTTAGGCTTTTCGAAAATAACGAATTTTTTTGGTTGAATTTTATTGTTTGTGTCATTCTTATTATTGACTAATTTCTGTGATGGCTAGTCTCTTCCAATATTAATTTATTAAATGTACTCATTTCAAATTATATATTTTGAATTTTAACAAATTTTGACACAAAAAAATATAAAAAATGCAGAGAAAACTAAATCTATCTCTGCATATGACACTGATAATTAAACTTTAAATTTATTCTTCATCTTCGCCTATTACTACTTCATTATTTTTATTTACATATAAATTTTTCCATATGTAGGTTGAGGATTTTAAGTCTTTTTCATTCCATTTGTCAGCCATGAAAATAAATTTATTCTTTTTAGCATTGACAGGACTAACAAATGTTCCTTGTCCCCAATAAGTAATATGTGCATCTTTTCCTTTGCATGGGTTTCCTTTGTTTTCCCAATCGCCCATAATCTCATCTGATACAGCAAAATTAGCTTCGTTCGGATACCATCCAGTCAGACCTGATGTTACCATATAATATTTCTTTTTGTATTTGAATACTGCAGGAGCCTCTCTTGCAATGTCAATGAATATTCTTTTGTATTTCCCTGTATGCTTCAAGTAATCATCACTTAATAATCCGACGTGCATAGTTCTATTGCCTTCAGAAGAGTAAAAATGATATGCTTTGCCATCATCATCTACGAAAATAGTCATATCTCTTGCTTCATATCCGTGAGGACGAACACTTTCTATATAGGTAAATGGTCCAGAAGGCGAATCACTCACAGCTACACCTGAACTCGCTAGCGCATAGTTGTCTGTGTCAATGTGCATCCACATCACAAATTTCTTAGTCTTTTTGTTATAAATAACTTTTGGTCTTTCGATTACTTTAGAAATATGTAAATCATGATTGGGATCTGTCTTATTTGAAGGTAATACTACACCTTCATTTTTCCAAGTTTTTAAGTCTTTCGAAGAATAACAGGAAACACCTCCTGCATCAACTCTTCTAGATCCTGATGGCGAATTGAATGATTCGCCTTCTTTTATTTCACCGTACCAATAGTATTTTCCTTTATGTTTTAAGATGCCACCACCATGAGCATTGATGTGTTTTCCATCAGTATCTTTGAATGTAAATTTCTCTTGAGCATTACCAATACTTATATTATATATTACAAAGAAGAATAAAGCAATTGCATAATTTTTCATGTCGTATTTGTTTTAATATTTTGAAAATTATTGAGTTCGTTTGGTTTATTTTTTTCTTATTGCGTAAAAATATTTTCAATAGTACAAATAAATTTCTTTTTGATAAACAAATGAGCTTTCTTGTATTAATAATGTTACCACATTTTTTGTTTTATTTAATTAAATGTATGAGTGTATAATAGATGGATATTAACTGAATTTCAATAATAATTTTATTAGATGTTGATCTTTTTATATTTATTTTTCTATCTTTAAATCAATTAATGAGGCTAATATCCTCCGCACTACATACCAATTATAATTATCTCCGTAATGAAAAAAATAATTTTCGTAGAAAGTGCTGATATCGGCAAATTTTCATTTCAAGGTTTTATCGTTGATAAAGGAGATAATATAGTCTCTTATTCCATTTTCATTAAGAATATGGATGTGGCATTAATTGAATTAGTAGCATATCCCAATAAAGATGTAAGATTATGCATTAATAATGAAATGATATCATATATAGAAGAGAACAAAACTCAAGATAAAAAATTGAGACGAGAGTATTTCAAACAATTCTATAGCTTTATAATAGCCAGCGAAAAAAAAGCTTCGTATATGATTTTTAAAAGACAGAAGTTAAATTATATAAAGAATTCGTCTGATATAATTAATATGAAAAAGCTCTATATTGGCATGTAATTTCTACACCCAATCAAATATCCTAAACCTCATTGCTATCTTATAATTTATATTAACTGCATTTCTTAATGATTATTAATGAATTAATTGTAATTAAATATCATCCGAGTATTATTGTATATTGAATTCATATGATTATTTTAGTGTTATGATCAATTTAAATGAATATTTTGAGGGAGCCGTAAAATCATTGGCTTATGAAAATGGTGGAAAGTCTACTGTTGGTGTTATTGATGTAGGGGAGTATGAGTTTGGAACATCTACACCCGAAACTATGTTGGTGATTGAAGGAGAACTGAAAGTCTTGCTGCCCGGAAATTCAGATTGGCAAACTTTTGAAGCAGGACAACAATTTGAGGTAGCTGCAAACGCTTATTTTAAAGTGCGTGCAGATATAGCGACATCTTATTTATGTAAATACAAATAACTTACATATACTGAAATTATTGTCTAAAAGGAACCATCAAGCGAACTTAATGGTTCCTTTTCTATTATAAAAAAAATGGCGTGTAAACATCGGGCAGACCCTATGCAATAAATTATTTAATATGGAAAACCTGATCAAATTTACACAAGCGCAGCTATTCGAGGAATGGTTGAAATCATGCTCTTACCAAAAATTATTAGCAGAACTTAATGTTATTGCAGTTGGATTAGAAGGATTTGAAATCCTTGTCCAATTAAAGTTTGCTTATCCACATCTTCGGGTAGGATATTTTTATCATTCTTCATTAAATAAATTTCTGGATATGAATGGAGATGATATATCAGAGAATTTTATGTTTATACCAATTGATGTACGTATAATAAACTTAAGCGGTGAAGCATATCATATTCAATTTCTCAATAGGGATATTATACATCAAACCTTAAAATATATTTCCAATGAAGCGTTGATAATAGGTTCAATGACAGATCCTATTTTGGTTAGACTTTTGGAATTCTATAAATTTAATCATAGGAATTTGCTTATACGTCGACCTATGTATTTTGAGACATCTTCCTTGCGTGGTAGTATTAATAAGTTTTTACAATTTTCTCCACATCCTGAATATATTAGGATAATTGATTCTATTCGAATAAATCGCTGGATGAAAAAATTAGGTTATAAGCCAACTATGCTCCAACTTCATGACGAGATTTATGGCCATTGGTTTGTTCATCTAAAGACTCTTCTCGATTTACCAGATTTGGAATTATGGGATGAACCACGCGTGAAAGTTCAAGCAGGACTGTATTAGCACGTAGTTATATGAGTTGTTGATAGTATAGTAGCAGCGCAATGCTGCTACTATTATTTTATTGAAGAGATTACAAATTAATGGATGGGATCTTCAGTCGATTGAAATTTGAATTGTGAGAGAAGATCATACTTTTTAAATAGAGAAGATTAGTATCTTTGATTATTATGGAAACACAAAAAAATAATCCATTACACGGTAAAAGATTAGATGTCATAATTGAAGACTTGGTTGCTCATTATGGATGGGAAGAAATGGGACGTAGAATCGTAATTCGTTGTTTTAATGAGAACCCAAGTGTTAAATCCTCTTTAGTTTTCTTGCGAAAAACTCCTTGGGCAAGAGAAAAAGTGGAACAATTGTATATCAAAACTTTTTCAAAATAATATATTAGAATTATTCGTCTTCATCGGCTAGATAAATTTTATGCACTAAAAAGCGAGCATTTTTGCTAGGAATTAGCATATCATCAACGTTATCAGATTCGATAGGATAAAGCATTTCGTTTGCCGAGTCAACTAAAACGGAGTCAGGTATAATTTCAAAAAAAGTAATATTATCAATCGTCGAAAGTTCTTCCACCTTGATGTAGGCTACATTTTGTTTTTTCCAATTATCTAAAATTGTCTGTGTGAAAAGTTGATAGGGATTTCTATGTTGTTCTTCCATGTTTGTAAATATAGTCCGATATTAAGTGAATATTCTATTAAGCAGAATTTACAGTCTCATAAGGAATGCAAAAAAATAATAATTTTTAAAAGCCCAAATATTTTTTGAATAAATTTTGGGGAAGTTGGACATATTGATCATTATTACGTTTTTCAATCCGATAAGTTGTAATGTAATTGTTTTGCCCTTCAGCTCCTTTTCCACTTATCAAATCAAAACTATGACGATGAAAAGGACAAATGAGTTTACCATCTTCACACTTTCCTCCAGCAAGATTAGCTCCCGCGTGCGGACATTTGGCTGAAGTCGCGTACCATTTTTCCTGATGGTAAATTAAGCAATATTTTTGTCCATCTCCCTTCAACAATTGTATTGGCTGTTTGGAATTAATAGCATTTGATGGAATTTTATGCCATTTCATAATATTAAAAATAGCAAACTGTCATTAATTAAACAAAGTTACTTGTAATAGTCTGTTTATAGACTAAGTTTTTAATTTTCATAGGTTTGATGTCTTATTCAATTTATATGTGGCAATGGTTTATAATAGTAATAAATAGATTTTGAGATTCGTGATTTGGAATCCAGATATCTTGGGTGTTCGGGATTGCTATTATTTGTATATCCTAGTTGAGCTTATTGGTAATCGTAGGAAAACGCTTTGCGAGTCTATCAGAAATATAAAGCATTATTTTAATTCTGATGGAGTTTCATTCAACAAAAGCTTAATAAGGCTTATGTTATGCTCAGATTTGTCCTTATTTAGGAAATCTTGAATGATGATGTTTCTAATATCTTTCACATTCTGTATTGGCAATAATCTTTTCATTACTTCATAGGGTAGAAAAGCTACATAACGAAGCGGTAATTCTCGATAATAATCTGCATGATCAAAATTATTTTCAGGTAATCCTACACGCTTGGTTTTTGAATAATGCGGAAAAAAACAGGGAAGTCTACCTAATCTATATGCTTTTGCGTATAAAATTGTCATTTTTTATGTTTTTATATGTTTATGCATATAATTTAAATATTTTTTGTACTTTTATATGTAAAGGCATATAAAATGAATATTATTGGAGATTTTGTAAAGATGAAAAGAAAGCAACTTGGTCTTACACAAGAAGACTTGGCTGAAAATGCTGGCGTGGCTTTAACTGTTATTCGAAAGATTGAGCAAGGTAAAGATAATCTGAGTTTGATTAAGGTTAATCAAGTATTAATGCTTTTTGGACATGTTTTGGGACCTGTAAATGTTAGAGATTATGAGAAAGGCGATAGTTAAATACAATGATTCATTAGCAGGTGAATTGACAGAAACCGCAGAAGGTACATACATATTTCAGTACGACGAAGCATATTGTGAACATTTTCCTGATCAGTTTCTAACTTTTCAGATGCCTGTAAGGAATTATCCTTATCATAGTGTATCTATGTTTCCGTTTTTTGATGGTTTGATTCCTGAAGGCTGGTTATTGAATATTGCCACAGAGAGTTGGAAATTAAACCAAAAAGATCGCATGGGCTTATTGTTAGCATGTTGTCAAAATAGTATTGGTGCTGTTTCTGTACACCCTTTAATTACGGATGATGAAGAATAGATGTTTATATTGCTATAAGGAATTGGCTGAAGGAGAAGTCGATTATCATAAGAAATGTACGAAAGTATTCTACGGAGTTGATATTGCACCAATACTGCCTTATCGACTAGATGAAATGGAAAATTTAGCAAAGGAGTCCGTCCAAAATTCTATTACCGTTCCTGGTGTTCAACCAAAATTATCCTTAGGCTGGATAAGAGATGTCTTGAATGATGGGCATCAAGGTCGTCTTACCATCTTAGATGCATTGGATGGTCACTATATTTTAAAGCCTCAAAATGCTTTGTATAGTCAAATGCCAGAAAACGAGCATCTCTCAATGAAATTGGCTGAACTATTCAAGATTAAGACTGTACCGTCGGCAATGATTCGATTATTGACAGGTGAATTGTGTTATATCACCAAGAGAATAGATCGTAATGCAGATGGTTCGAAAAATCATATGATAGATTTTTTGCAAATTTTGGAGCTGGAGCATAAGTACAAAGGAAGTATGGAGCTAGTTGGTAAGAAAATAGGAGAGCTTTCTAATAATACATTATTGGATAAACGCCGATTTTTAGAACTTGCGATTTTCAATTATATAATTGGCAATAATGATATGCATCTTAAAAACTTCTCCATGTTTAAGGATCACCATTTTGGTTGGGTGTTATCAGCTGCTTATGATCTATTGAATGTGAAGATTATTTTGCCATCAGATAAAGACGATACTGCATTAATGTTGGGTGGAAAGAAGCAAAATTTTAATATAGGCTATTTTAATCGTTTGGCAGAAGTTTTAGGCTTGAATGAAAAGCAAATACAGACGATTTTTAAGCGTATTCAAGTATGGAAACCTAGAGCATTGCAGCTTATTGAAAACTCTTTCTTAAATGAAAATAACAAATTAGCATATAAAATTTTAGTGGAGGAAAGGGTTAGGCTATTTATTTAGCTTTTAAACTCAAAATAGGGAACGCTTAAATTACCTTATGCATATTAGATTATGGTTTTCCGTAAGTTTATTAAGGTTTTTCTAAGTATATTAGTCACAATTATTAACACGTAAACTATTATTTTTTGTTTCAAATATAGATTCAAAAAGTATACAAATATTCAAATGACAAGTCAAGCACAAAGAGCAGAACTGCAAAATAAAATATGGAAGATAGCCAATGAAGTTCGTGGCTCGGTAGATGGATGGGATTTCAAACATTTTGTTTTAGGAACATTATTCTATCGTTTTATTAGTGAGAATTTTACTGACTATATTGAGGCTGGCGATGCTTCTGTGAATTATGCGAAATTTAATGATGCTGATATTCCAGAGGAAGTATTGGGATATGGAAGAGTTTGAGATTAGAGAAAGTTTTTATGCTTTATATTTCAATACTAAATTAGATGTAGTAGGATATCGAAAAATAGCTGATGGAGGATTAGATGGCGTAATGGTAGATATGAGATTGATTATGTCATCGGCTTTATTATGTAATGCAACCAGAATTGCTGTAGCGCATTATGTTAGGTAAATAATCATCCTTCTGGATCACTTAATCCTAGTAGCGCAGATTGAACGTTAACTAAAAAAATCATTGAAGCAGGAAAAGTCTAAGATATTCAGCTATTAGATCATATTGTACTTACTGCTGATAATTATTATTCATTTAGAGATGAAGGAGAGTTTTAAGCTCTCCCCAAGAACTCTAACAAAAAAACACATCATTTCTCTTTATAAATTTTTAGTTTGTTGGATGAACGTTCAAGATATAATTTCAAGAGATCATTTAAGTCTGCTCAAATATATATAAATGAAAAGTTTGAAGAATCAAGAGGGGAGGAAATTTATTTAGGAGAAAAACCTACCCAAAGAGTTGAGTAGGTTATCCTTTATTCAATTATGAAAAAAAATTACTCTATATATTGATAACGTAATTGAACATGTTTTATTGCTTCATGAAATTACTTTTCAGTTATGCTTCTTCCTGCTCCTGCAGTCAAGTATTTATTGTGTACAAACCTCGTATAATACCACGCTAAATCATGAAGCTCTTTATCATTCTTAGCATAAGATTCAAATTCTTTTCTTGATAAATGCTTTACCCGACTAAGAGCATCCAATGCATCATCACGAAGATTACGAGCTTGTAAGTTATTGATTGGATCTTTACACTCGTTGAGGACTATTAATATTTTATCAATCCATTCTTTCATATAGACAAAACTAAACAACTTGAATATTGTTTTCAAGTAAGGATGAAGGAGATACTGGTATTAGAATTATAAGGTTATCTTAGTTATGGAAACAAAAAACGATATAATAGCAAAACTTGAGGGATTAAGTTCTAACGTCAAGAAAGCAAAAACAGGAGGAGATTTGTACATCAGCTTTAAAAACTACCGCGATACGATACTAGAATATTGGCCTGAAGGTTTGGTAGATCTACAAGGATGGAAAGGAGAAATTGATTTAACCTTAGAAAAGCTTGAAAATATGAGGGACGAAAAAATCATTTCATCAAGCAATGATCTATCTAGTTTAAAAAAAGACGCCGAAGTGGTAATGAAAAATTTTAATATCAAATTCGAAATATTTTTCAAAAAGACCGATGTCAGTTAACTATACTTTTCATTTTTCAATACAAAAGCCTAACGGTTAGGTTAGGCTAAAATCGTTATTCTTGTATGTATTAATATCATATCATGTTATATAAATTTGATTTTATAATTTCAAAATTCACACCAAGACTATTAAGAACATTCCTTATAGTATTTTCTTCCCATTCAGGCATTAAAGGGCTCAAGTAAACAGAGGTAATTAATTTTTCAATATCAACTGTTTTAAAGCATCCATTTTCAAATTCGGGTAGTTGCCCTAAAATAATGCTGTTGTCCCTGCATAGTAGTCGTATTTCTTTTTCGTGGACAAAGGATTTTCTTTTATATAAAAAAGGATAAAAAAGATTTCCTTCATCCATATATTCACTATCATAATCTATATACCTAACTTCCCCTATTTGTACGTTATCATCTTCAACACACTCCATTAAGTCAGCAATTGTAGTTCTAATTGCAATCCCCGAATCTATGGTAGAATATAGCTGCCACATTGCAGCAGATTCATATTCATTAATATGCCAACAATTTACATATAATCTAGATCTAACTTGCTCATTTAATACCCTGTAATCGGTAATTCAGAATACACAACTTTTGGTAATTATGAGTGCAGCAAAAATGGCAAGAATGGTGCAGCATTTTTGGCAATAAAGAGTGCAGCATAAATGGCAATAATAAATACATAGTTCATCTTTTGGAACATAAGGCTACTTCCCTCCAGAAAGACTATTTACAGTTATCATAATTTAATGTTTCTTTCAACTTATCCAAAATGGAATTTTCATGTAAGTGAATGGGGGTGAAAGATTTTCTTCACCCTGATGGATAAGTTTTAAGTTTTGAAAATGTTCTTTGTATTTCATAACTCTAACTTTATCTGTTTACAAGGTTTGTTTAATTCTTCTTCTTGCTTCATCGCTTCTATCTGTTTCCTTACGTTGGCGATTACTTCTAGCTTTTCCTCAGTTGTTAAATCAAACTCACTGAGGAATGCTATTATTTGGTTTGCTTGCTCGGTGGGTGTCATTTTTTTTCAATCGATTGCGTCAATATTGGTTGACATCAAACCTTTTTAATAACTAATTGTTAATACTTTTCTAACTCTTGTAGTTTATTTTTGAACCAATTAAAAATGAAAAGTTATGAGAGCAAAAATTTCAACTGAAAAGGTATTGGCTATTATTGTAATCATACTCACAATAACAGCACTTATTTTGATGTACTTGTGTTTTACTATGGAGAAGCCTTGAATCTCTCTAATTACTTAGTTTCTCCTTTCAGTTTAACCCAACCTATGTTTACTAATTCTTCAACTGATAAGCCCATCCACGGTAGAGCGTAGCCTTTTGAACGTAGGAAGTCAGATATTCTAAAACTCATATCACCTTTGCAATTGAAGTGAGCAATACACCCATGTATATACGTGATTATTTGCTCTTTTAATTGATCGTAAATATCAACTTTCATAACCTTAGCTACTTCTATTGCATCCTCATCACTTATTGAGGGTAGAGGTTTGAGTTCGAGGTATTCCGCTTCAAGCCCTGGACGACATAGATCTATGTTAGTTATAGGTAACGCAGGTATGTTTGGTAATTCTTCATGTCTAAGGCAATGAATGCCAAAATACAGCGCAAAGAACTTCGCTTTATTTTCTAATGTGTTTTCCATTTTATTCTCCTTTCAGTTATATATTTTTTATTTAATTTAGATTGATGGACGAAAATCAACTTATAGGTATAGTAATGGGTTTATCTACTATTTTAATTGCTCTTATTTTAAAGAGGATTATTAAACCTGGTATATATGTAGACAGCTTCAAAATCAATACATACTTCTATTCCCTTGTAGCATTTGGTATTTTTATCCTTGGTCTTATCTTTTATGATTTTATTAGAAAATTGTAATCAAATATCCCCTCTAACTCTACTATCTGTACAGTTATAGAAGGTGGTAGGTAATTTCTCATTCCGTAATATTTGAATTGATTAAGGATTCGATTTCATTTATTAGCAAAGAGCCTTGACCGAACGCATCTCGGAATTGCTCTAACTCATATTTAGCTTTATGTAATGCTTCAATCAACTCGGTATTCTTCTCTCTCAATACCATTATCTCGGTTAATAGGGTGTTTTCCATTGGCTATTTAATTTGAGTGGCTGATTTGATTTTGTTGATCTCTTACCTTTTTCATGAAATCTGAATCTTCATCAGGTAGTTCCATATCTTGCTCATAGTATTGATCAAGAATGTATAGTTCTTCGTGGCAGTTGGTGCATCTTCCTGAATACACTTTGCAACCGCAATCTTCACAGTAGTTAGCCATTTCCTTCTTTCTATTTAAGCCCTTCTGAGCATTGATGATTGTTTAATTAATACACTTGATTCTTGATTTATAAGCCAATGGTTATTTGCTTTATGAAATTTGTAATCTGTAACTTCATAGGCTAATATTTTAAATCCTAATGGCTCAAGTACTGCCATATCTTCTTTAGGAAACCATTGTTCTAATTCTTCTAAATTTTTCGTAGCTGATAAGTAACCAACTGTTTCTTTACAAAAAGGCATCTGAACTTGATTACATTTTAGCATCTTAAAAGCAGGACTGTTTATTGCTCCGTGAAAGTTTCCATTTTGGTCGTACCACATACCACTTTGGTCTGTAGTGCCTACTCGGTAGAATATTTGTTTCATGGCTATTTAGGTGATGCGACAAAGCTTCGTAGCTGAACATCCTTATCGGACACTTTCAGTTTAAGCTTTTGTTTAATGATTAATTGCTGTGCCTGATGAAATGAAGCGTCTAAGTCTGATACTCGTACTTCTATTCCATTCTTATAAGGCCTAAAGGAGCCATATCCAAATAGCTCTTTAAATTTCTCTAGGTGTTTATTCATGATTTGATACCGGTGAAATAATTGCCACTTGCTTATCAACTTCAATTTCAGAAGTGACCAATAATGGTCTATTTGGTGCCGTAAATTGAATTTTTATAAAAGGTTCGTGATTATGAAACATAACTTTCTGTAATAAATCGAGATGGTTTGCTCTTACAGAAAACTTATTTGTTTGGTAATCTTTTATTGTAGGTATTACAGCTTCTACGTTTGGATATTTATCATCAAAAAATTGATGTGTGGTGGATAAAAAACCCTTTCTAGACTTTATACCCTCTGGAAGTATTTCGAAATAATCACATTTCTTCATAAATTTTAAATGGTCTTTATGAAGTAGTTTGTCGTCTAAAGCTTTTATTTCTTCATCATTAAATCCATGAAGGGATAAATGTTGTTTTATTGCTATATATGCGTTAGTTGCGTATACAAATCCATCCTTAAAATATACGCATTGCATTGCAGGACGTAAATCGTCATTTCCGCAAATTATTTCTAAGTTAGTTTCTAAAAACTTGCTTTTATTGGGGTTTATTAGTAATGCTATTGAAGCTCAATTTCAGATTGTAAAAGATGTATCAATTGATGATAATTGGTAGGAAATTAAAATAAATCGTGACCAAAATCGTGACCAAGTAAAATAAAAAGGAGGTAAATCGTTGTGATTCACCTCTTTAATTCACCCTTCTGTGGAGTCGGAGGCTCTTTTTATAAGGTTTTTTAGTGTTTGTTTAAGTTTATTTAATGTTTGTAATCTGTTGGTTTTTAGTCTGTTGGTTTTATTTAGCTTTTTGTAGTCTTTTAGGATATATCAAAAAAGTGGTGTAAATTGTGTTGTAAATTTGAAATACACCACGTATGATTATAAAGAGAAATATCAATTTTAAACCTGAAAAAAGAAAGAGCAACGGAATCGAAATTACAAAAAATGTCCCTATAAAAATTCGACTAAGTTTTCTTGGTAATAAGATGGATCTGTATTCTGGCTTTAGAGTGGATATAGAGAAATGGGATGATAAAAAGCAAAGAGTAAAGAATAGCACTACGAATGCGCAAAAACAATCGGCTAGTGATATTAATACAGCTTTGTCTAAACAGGAGACTATTATAAATGATATTTTTAAACATTATGAAGTAATTGGAGAAGTTCCTACTGTCTCCAAGCTACGTGATGAAATTAACGAACAAATTAAGCCAAAGGAAAAAGAGGAAGCTCCAGTAATTAAAAATGATTTCTTTGAGAAGTATGATATTTTCATGGAGGAAGGTAGAAGGCTTAAGAATTGGACAGAAGGTACAATTAAAAAGCTAAGTACTGTAAGGTCTCATATAAATGAATTTGACCCTAATATTCAGCTAGATGATTTTACACATGATAAAATTCAAGATTATTTAGAATTTCTTTTAAAAGTACGTGAATTTAAAAACACAACACTTCAAAAGCATTTTAAATATTTGAAATGGTTTCTTAAATGGGGTGTTACATATAAATACATTTCAAATGCCGATTACGTTTCTTTTTCGCCAAAGATTAAAAATGTAGCTAAAAAAGTTATTTTCTTGACTAAAGAAGAGATTGATCTAATCAAGAATTTTCCATTGCCTAAAGAAAAGGAATATCTGGATAGGGTAAGAGATGTTTTGATTTTTAGTTGCTTCAGCTCATTAAGATATTCTGATATTTTCAAACTAACTAAAGCAGATATTGGTGATAATTCACTAGAATTTATTACACAAAAAACTGACGATAATATTGTCGTTGAATTTAATAAATACAGTAGAGAAATCCTCGTAAAATATAAAGATTCAAAGTTTCCAGATAATAAGGCATTACCAGTGATAAGTAACCAAAAATACAATGATTATCTAAAAGAGTTGGGTGAGCTAGTTGGGTTAAATCAGCCAATTAAATTTTCTTATTATAAAGGTAACAAACGTTATGATGAAGTAGTACCTAAATTTAAGAAATTGAGCTCGCATATTGGCAGGAGAAGTTTTATTTGTAATGGTTTGTATTTGGGCATTCCTGTACACATTATTATGAAATGGACTGGACATTCTGACTACGATTCGATGAAACCTTATATAGACCTAGTAGATAGTATGCGTTCGGAAGCAATGGAAAAATTTAATGAATTATAAATTTTAAAGGGAAACACATGGATTTACAACTGTATGATAGGAAATTTGGTGGTGCATTAATTGTTGATTCACTTTTTAGATACGAATCTATCAAGGATTTTGTCTCTTTGTTGGAAGGTAATGAGATTGAAATGTCATATCATGAATTTTCGCAAATTAGTGAAAATATAAAAGCCATTAAATACAATAACTACCCCAAGCAATTTTTTACTAATGAGAGATTAAAACACTTTTACAGCGAACAGTCTGAGAAAATTGAATTATTATCTGCTTTGTTGTCTGATTCAAAAGGGTTTAAGGTAGATGGGTTAAAATTTAAAGTCTACGAAATGGTAGATGGGATAAAGACATACGTGAATCCCATGAAAATTATATGTGATAAGAATTATTTTTTAATTTGTTCGTTAACTGATGTTTTAAAAGAGGATTTAAAAAATTGGAAAGAAATTGATTGGAAGCTTAGGTTTGAGAATTCAGTTTTTGATTTGAGTTCTGTACAGGCAATTTATCAATTTTTAAATAATTCAATTATTAAAAATATTGATCTTTTATCGTTTAATGAGATATTTAATACCATCAATTTTGATAATAAGAAATTAAAATTTATTTCAGGCAGAAAAGTGCTTTTATGCGTTTTAATCAAAAAGATTTCCTTATCAATTAGAAATAATGATGATTTACAAAAGAGGTGGGTAGATTATATAATAAAGCAATTTGATCTTGAAAATTTATATAGCAAAAAGTCATCTGAAAAAAACATAACTGATGACGATGATTTAGTATTAATAAAAAGTTTTGATAAATTGGAATTAAAAAGACTACATCAAACTTAAATAACACAAACCAGCACATTTTTTTGTACAAAAGCCCTTTTAAAGTTTTTTAAAGGGCTTTTTAGTTTTATTTACCACTTTTTTCCACTCGAAATCAGATGCAATTTTGAAATGTTCGAACGATATAAAATACTGATGTACACGGTATAATGTTTAACACTTTAAAATTTTTAATATGAGCATAAGTATTCAATCACTTTTATCAAAACCAATTTCAGCCATGACAGGAGAAGAGTTTTTAGCTATTCATAAAGTTTCTTTTGATTTGGAATTATTGTCGGGCTTAAAAGAGGCTCCTAGAGCGCCTGAATTTGTGAAAGGGCTGTCTGGTATTATGAGTGTCTTTCAAGTTAGCAGAAGTAAGGCTATAGAGCTAAAAAACGGAATTATAAAAGATGCTGTCCAACAAGATAAACGCACAATAATAGTTGATGTGGAATTGGCAATGAAATTATTCAAAAATTATAGCGACAGAAATAAAAGAAAATTTCTAAAAAAATAAGCAGATACCTGACCGTATCTGCTCAACTTAATTAGTTTATTAATCTAGTACCTTAAAGGTACACAAATAATTGTGTAATGGAAAATGATATTTTTAGAATTATCAAAAACACTTTTGCTGAAGCTAGCCGTAATCATAAATTTGGTTCATATCATATAAGTCTTTATTTGTTCCTAGTAGAGTTATGCAATAATTTATATTGGCCATCCCAATTTGGTGTTCCTACCGATAAAGCTATGCATGTTTTATCATTAGGGAGCTACAACACTTATAAAAAGTATTTATTGGATTTGGAACATTTTGGTGCAATTAGAATTGTTGAATTTTCTAAAAATCAGTATACATCTTTGGTTATTGAGCTAAATACTTGCTTTGGTTCTGCTTTGTCAAAAAATGATAAAGCAGGTGATAAGCATGTGACAAAGCAGGTTGAGTATAATAAAACTATAAAGACTATAAAGACTAATAAAAACTATATATACTTAGATTCTTATTTTTTTATGTTTCAAGAGTTTTATTTTTTGAAGAATAATACAATTTATATTGATAGTGATGATGAAAGAAAAAAGCTAGCGTCTCTTACTGAAAAATTGGATCAATTTAGAAAATCTACTAAAGATAGTCGGGAGTTAATTATTTTTTTTGAGGACTTTCTAAAAAATATTTGGGCATTAAATAATCCTTTCTTTTCGAAAAATTTTTCAATATCTGTTTTGGACAATAAATTCAACGAAATCATCAGTCAGCTGAAAAATAGTAAAAATAAATTTAGTATTGAAGAAAGGGAAGTATATAGAAAACCTAATTATTGGCAACCAAATATCGGGTATTCAAATTGATTTCTTTATGTGACCTTTGGGTCACAAATTCTTGTTATTTAGGGAGGATTTAGAACAACAAAGCATTGTTACATTGTTATATTGCCACATTGTTATAATGTTATATTGCTAAATTGTTATAATGTTACGTTATTATGCCGGCTCTATTTATTTGAATTTTAAAAACAAGATTTTTTGTTAATTTTTTTCACTCTACTAACACTCAAATGTGACCCTAAAGGGTCACTAAATTTACATATTGTAAATGGATTAAAAATCTGTAATTCTGTCGGCTTTACCTTTGATTTTTTTATATATGCAAGATGTACTTTTGTCATGACAAAAATATCTTACCCACAGAGTTGGGGCCAAATAATTCGAAACTCATTATTTAATTATGGAAAGAAAAATTGAAAAGAAATCATCAGCTAAAATTGAAATACGTTTGACTGATGATGAGAAAGAAATAATAAAGGCCTATGCTAAAAATGATGGATTAACTGTTACAGACTATATTAAATACTTAGCGCTTAATCAAAAATTCATCGCTAAGAGAATAGAATATCAAGCTGATTTAAGAAACTTTAATTTTGAAATTCATAAAATTGGAGCTAACATAAATCAACTAGCAAGGCATGTAAATAGAGCTGAAAAATTTAAAACTATTGATTCAGGAACTATAAATGTTTTTCATCTTTTTATGAAAGATTATATTCAATTAATGAATGACGCAAATGAGCTAATAAGAAAAATGTATAGCAAGTTGGCTAAGATCTAATACTTCATTTGAAGGGTAGGTGCCAATAAGCACTTACCCTTATTGTTTATTTCTTTTCTTTTGGGACTACTCTTCCTTGATCAAGAAGAATTCGTTTAAGATCATGTTGATCTCTGATATCTCTAATATCTATCCCATTTATTTTAGTGATTTGATAAGTTGGGAAATTTGACTCTTCTTTAATAGTTTTTTCTTTTGCCATTGTTTATTGATTTAAAGATAAAAATTGTCCACGCTAAAAGTGCTATCGGAGCACCTGTAAATATTCCATAATCGGTCTCTAAAGATTTCATTAGAGCAACAAAGCTGATTATGTTTACAACAAAGAACCAAAATAGCCATTTCATAAATATTGAGTGGTCGTTGTTGTTTGAATCTTGTGGGGTAAAATGGTTTTAAGTGGAATGTCTGCCATATTTATTTTATTTTGAGAAATAAAAAAGGCGTGAAACTAAAATCATGTCCTTAACTGAGGTACTAGGATACCCAAAAGACCAGACAGACTTAGCCCACGCCCAATATCAGGCACAGGCGTAAGTCTGTAGTAAAATGGTCTTTTTTGAAGATTCCTAGTTTTCAGTTAAACCTAACTACAGCTTACGCTTTTCGTTTATATAAATTATTTGTGTAAAGATAAGGAAAATTGAACTTTTTATAGAAATTAAATAATAACTAACTATATGCTTTTGCGTATAAAATAGCTTGTTTTTAAGTTTTTATATGTTTGTGCATATAATTTAAATATTTTGTGTACTTTTATATGTAAAGGCATATAAAATGAATGTTATTGGAGATTTTGTAAAGATGAAAAGAAAGCAACTTGGTCTCACACAAGAAGACTTGGCTGAAAATGCTGGTGTTGCTTTAACTGTAGTTCGAAAGATCGAGCAAGGTAAAGATAATCTGAGTTTGATTAAGGTTAATCAAGTATTAATGCTTTTTGGACATGTTTTGGGGCCTGTAAATGTTAGAGATTATGAGAAAGGCAATAGTTAAATACAATGATACATTAGCAGGAATATTGACAGAAACCACAGAGGGTACATACATATTTCAATATGATGAAGCGTATTGTGTACATTTTCCTGATCAGTTTCTAACTTTTCAGATGCCTGTAAGGACTAATCCTTATTATAGTGTATCTATGTTTCCATTTTTTGATGGTTTGATTCCTGAAGGCTGGTTATTGACTATTGTGACAGAGAGTTGGAAATTAAATCAAAAAGATCGCATGGGGTTATTGTTAGCATGTTGTCAAAATAGTATTGGAGCAGTTTCTGTACACCCTTTAATTTCGAATGATAATGAGTAGATGTCTATACTGTTATAAGGAATTGGCTAAAGGAGAGGTCGATTATCATAAGAAATGTGCTAAAACATTCTATGGAGTGGATAATGCACCAATACTGCCTTATCGATTAGATGAAATGGAAAATTTGGCAAAGGAGTCCGTTCAAAATTCCATTACTGTTCCTGGGGTTCAACCCAAATTATCTTTAGGCTGGATAAAAGATGTTTTAAATGATGGTCATCAAGGTCGTCTAACCATCTTAGATGCATTGGATGGTTACTATATTTTAAAGCCTCAAAATACATTGTATAGTCAAATGCCAGAAAACGAGTATCTCTCAATGAAATTGGCTGAACTATTCAAGATTAAGACTGTACCGTCGGCAATGATTCGATTACTGACAGGTGAATTGTGTTATATCACCAAGAGAATAGATCGTAATGCAGCTGGTTCGAAAAATCATATGATAGATTTTTTACAAATTCTGGAGCTAGAGCATAAGTACAAAGGAAGTATGGAGCTAGTTGGTAAGAAAATAGGAGAGCTTTCTAGTAATACGGTATTGGATAAACGCCGATTTTTTGAACTTGCGGTTTTCAATTTTATAATTGGCAATAATGATATGCATCTTAAAAACTTCTCCATGTTCAAGGATCACCATTTTGGTTGGGTGTTATCAGCTGCTTATGATCTATTGAATGTGAAGATTATTTTATCATCAGATAAAGACGATACCGCATTAATGTTGGGTGGAAAGAAGCAAAATTTTAATATAGGCTATTTTAATCGTTTGGCAGAAGTTTTAGGCTTGAATGAGAAGCAAATACAAACGATTTTTATGCGCATTCAAGTATGGAAACCTAAGGCTTTGCAGCTTATTGAAAACTCTTTCTTAAATGAAAATAATAAGCAAGCATATAGAACTTTAGTTGAGGAAAGAGTTAGGATATTTATTTAGGTTTAAACTAAAAATATTATAGACTTAAATTTACTTAAATACATATCATTAAGGTATTTCTAAGTATATTTAAAGCGTTTTCGAAATTCAATTAGCCTAAATATGAATAAAAAAGACTTATCTGAATCTGACATAAAAGCAAAATATATCACACCTGCTATTTTAAAATCAGGTTGGGATGAGCAAACTCAAATTGGTCGTGAAATTTTCTTTACAGACGGACGTATCTATGTAAAAGGAAAACTGACGGCAAGAGGTAAACGAAAATTTGCTGACTATATTCTTTTCTACAAACCAAATGTCCCGATTGCAATTATCGAGGCGAAAGATAACAAGCACACTTTAAAAAGTGGTATTCAACAAGCGCTTAACTATGCCAATACTTTAGATATTCCTTGTGTATTTAGCAGTAATGGTGATGGATTTTATTTTCACGACAAAACAGCTATTGACGGAGAAATTGAAAAAGAAATATCGTTAGAAGAATTTCCAAGCCCCGAAATTCTTTGGGAGAAATACAAAAAATATAAGGGCATTGAAACAACAGAGGTTGAAGAAATTGCCAAACAAGCTTATTTCCAAGATGGTTCTGGACGTAGCCCAAGATATTACCAACAGATTGCAATTAACAGGACGATCGAAGCAGTTGCAAAAGGATTAGATAGAATTCTATTAGTAATGGCTACTGGAACAGGTAAAACGTATACCGCATTTCAAATCATTTATAGATTATGGAAAAGTGGCTCTAAAAAAAGAATTCTTTTTTTAGCTGACAGAACTGCATTGATTGACCAAACAGCTCGTGG
Organism: Sphingobacterium composti; assembly: GCF_009829075.1. Taxonomy (GTDB): domain Bacteria; phylum Bacteroidota; class Bacteroidia; order Sphingobacteriales; family Sphingobacteriaceae; genus Sphingobacterium; species Sphingobacterium composti. The sequence goes on from NZ_WUQZ01000021.1 coordinate 20,985, forward strand.
AGATTTCAGACATTTCAAAGATGCGTTAACAATCATCAAACATAAAAAAATTGATACTGCCTATAATATCTATTTAGCATTGTATCAAGGTTTGTCTGATAATAAATCAGAAGATGCTTACAAACAATTCAGTCGAGATTTCTTTGACTTAATCATTATTGATGAGTGCCACAGAGGAAGTGCAAAAGAAGATAGCAAATGGAGAGAAATTCTTGAGTATTTCAACAATGCTACTCATATTGGTTTGACAGCAACACCAAAAGAAACAATCGAAGTTTCTAACATTGACTATTTTGGTGAACCTATTTATACTTATTCCTTAAAACAAGGAATTGATGATGGTTTTCTCGCCCCATACAAAGTAGTAAAAATCACATTAGACATTGATGCGGAAGGTTGGAGACCACCACAAGGATTTTTAGACAAAAATGGAAATCCTGTTGAAGATAGAATTTATAACCGAACAGATTTTGACAAAAATATTATCGTTGAAGAACGAAGGAAATTAGTAGCCAAAAAGATTACAGAATTTCTAAAAGGTTACGACAGATTTGCTAAAACTATTGTATTCTGTATTGATATTGAGCATGCAGAAGGAATGCGTACTGCATTGGCTAACGCCAATGCGGATTTATTTGCTCAAAATAATAAGTATGTAATGCAAATTACAGGAGATAATGAAGAAGGCAAAAGAGAATTGGACAGTTTTATCAATCCAAGTGAACGCTATCCTGTTATTGCAACTACTTCAAAACTAATGACAACTGGTGTCGATGCTCAAACATGCAAACTCATTGTTTTGGATAGCAATATTGGTTCAATGACGGAGTTTAAACAGATAATAGGTCGTGGTACTCGCATTAATGAAGAATACGGAAAAACATATTTTACCATTATGGATTTCCGAAATGTTACCAATTTATTTGCCGACCCAGATTTTGACGGCGATCCTGTAATGATAAAGCAAGTAAATGAAGATGAGGATTTAAGTGATGCTGGAGAAGAAACAAATGATGAAACAATTACGGACATTTTAGATGGCGAAGTTGTAGATTTTCCCGAAGTTGAAGGCGGTGGAGAAATTGAAGAAAATACCAAACGAGAAAAAATTCGAGTAGATGGAGTACAAGTCAAAATTGTAAACGAGCGTATTCAATATTTGGGAGCTGACGGAAAGATTATAACCGAAAGTTTAAAGGATTATACAAAATCGAATGTTACCAAACAATACCAAACTTTAGAAACATTCTTATTGCGTTGGAACAATGCAGAGAAAAAAGAAGCCATCATTCAAGAGTTAGAAGAACAAGGTATTTTCTTTGACGCTTTGAAAGAGGAAGTCGGAAAAGATTTTGACCCATTCGATTTGATTTGTCATTTGGCTTTCGAAGCGAAACCTTTAACAAGAAAAGAAAGAGCAAACAATGTGAAAAAACGCAACTATTTCACAAAATATGGAGAAAAAGCACAAGAAGTTTTAAATAGTTTGTTAGATAAATATGCAAAAGATGGTTTGCTAACTATCGAAAGCACAGAAGTTTTGAAGTTAGACCCATTAAATAAATTAGGAACTCCTATCGAACTCATTAACGCCTTTGGTGGAAAATCACGATATTTGCAGGCTTTAAAAGAATTAGAAACAGAATTATACAATAGTATAGCATAATGGCAAATATAGGAGCAGTAATTTCGAGTATCAGAAATATAATGCGTCAAGACAGAGGTATTTCTGGTGATGCCCAACGTTTAGAACAGTTGGGTTGGATGCTCTTTTTGAAAATAATTGACGATAAAGACCAAGAACTCGAAATATTAAAAGATGATTACACATCGGTTATTCCCGAAAAATTTCAATGGAGAAATTGGGCTTCCAATCCCGAAGGAATTACAGGTGATGAGTTATTAGCATTTATAGACAGTACCGCAAGCGATAACAAAGGACTTTTTGCTACTTTAAGCACTTTGACCAATCCCCAAAATCCGAAAAGAGCGAGCATTGTTCAGCAGATTTTTGATGGAACGAACAACTTTATGAAGTCGGGTTATGAAATGCGTAAAGTTATTAATGAACTCAATAAAATAGATTTCAATAGCTCCAAAGACAAACAAGTTTTCGGAACGATATACGAGAGTATTTTAGTAGAGTTGCGTGATGCTGGTAACAAAGGTGAGTATTATACACCAAGAGCCGTTACCAAGTTGATGACGATGATGACTGACCCCAAATTGGGTGAACGTGTACTCGATCCCGCATCTGGGACTGCCGGTTTCCTTACAGAAGCCATAGACCACGTTCGGGATAATTACGTAAAAACGGTAGCAGACGAACGCATTTTACAAACCAGTATTACAGGTTGGGAATTTAAACCTGTTCCGTTTGTATTGGGATTGACTAATCTTATTTTACACGAAATAGAGGTTCCCGATTATCATTATATCGACAGTTTAAAAGTAGAATACAACAGTATTAGCAGAAAAGATCTAGTGGACGTTATTCTTGCCAATCCGCCATTTGGAGCGAGTATTGCTGATGGTGTAGAAACCAACTTTCCTGCAAACTATCGTTGCAAAGAATCGGCAGATTTGTTTGTAATTCTGATGTTACAACTATTAAAATCAAACGGTAGAGCAGCTATTGTTTTACCCGACGGTTCTATTACAGGCGAAGGTGTAAAAGCCCGAATCCGTGAAAAATTATTGACCGATTGTAATTTGCATACTATTATTCGTTTGCCACAAAGTACTTTCTTCCCTGCTACGGTAAGTACCAACTTGTTGTTTTTTGAAAAAGGTAGCAAAACCAACGATATTTGGTATTACGAACACAAACTACCAGAAGGGCAAAAAAGCTACAGTAAAACCAAACCCATACAATTTGAAGAGTTTGAACCATTAATACAATGGTGGAACAACCGTAAAGAAAACGACCAAGCTTGGAAAGTAAATGTTAAAGATTTAAAAGATTGGGATTTGGATATTAAGAATCCAAATTCAAATATTGAAGAAATAAGTTTGACTACTGATGAAGTAATTAAGAAGTTATCAGCTTCCTTTACAAAATCTCAATCAGTAATCGATGAATTAGAAAATTTATTGAACTAAATGGGAAGGAAATATTTAATCAAAGATTTTCTAAAAAGGATTAAAAGACCTGTTCAACTTAATCCTGACAAAGAATATAAGTTAGTTACTATCAGCTCTAAACATAGAGGAATTAAACTACGTGAATTTAAAAAAGGTAGTTTAATAAAATCCAATATGTATGAAGTAAAGGCTGGTGATTTTGTGTTATCTGGTATTGATGCAAGAAATGGAGCGTTTGGAATAATCCCTCAGGAATTAGATGGTGGAATTATTACGAATGATTTTTGGTGTTTGGAAATCAATGAGGATGTAATTTCCAAAGAACTTTTTTTGGAGCTAACAGCTACAACTTGGTTTGATGAGTTATGCAATAAAGGTAGCGATGGAACGACAAACAGAGTACGACTTCAAAAAGACAAATTTTTCAATCAAGAAGTTGTTTTACCAGTAAAGCATGAACAAAAACAGTTGCTTGAAAAAATTCTTACAATTAAGGGAAAGTCAAACATTCTTAAACAAGAAATTGAGTATCAAAAACAATTACTATCTCAATTCAAACAGGCCATTTTACAAGAAGCCATACAAGGCAAATTGACAGAAAATTGGCGTGTTAAAAATCCTAATGTTGAGCCAGCTTCGGAATTATTAAAACGCATCAAAGCCGAAAAAACACAACTCATCAAAGAGAAAAAAATAAAGAAAGAAAAAGAATTAGCACCTATTTCAAAAGAAGAAACACCTTTTGAAATTCCTGAAAATTGGGTGTGGTGTAGATTGGGAGAGCTATTTCAAACAACTTCAGGGGGAACTCCACTTCGTAACAATGTGTCCTATTGGAATGGAGATATTAAGTGGTATAAATCAGGCGAATTAAATGACTGTCTATTAGTTGATAATTCAGAAGAATATATAACTGAGAAAGGATTAATTGAATCTTCGGCTACACTTTTTCCTAAAGGAACGTTATTAATTGCTATGTATGGAGCTACAGCAGGTAAGTTGGCTATTTTAAATAGTGAAGCAACAACTAACCAAGCTGTTTGTGGTTTTTTTGAAAACAAAAATATTATTACACGCTATTTATTTAATTATTTGTTTGCTCATAGAACGCAAATGATTAAGGAATCTTGGGGAATGTCTCAACCCAATATTAGTCAAACATATTTACGAAATTTTGTTTTTGCACTTCCTCCATTTTCAGAACAACAAGCTATTGTAGAAAAAGTAGAAAGTTTGATGGCAAAATGCACCGTTTTGGAGCGAGAAATAGCCCAAAGTAAGCAATATGCAAATATACTAATGCAAGCCGTTCTTAAAGAATCGTTTGAGAGTAAAAAAGCACTGGCGGAATCTGTTCAAATGGATAGATCTATCCAACTAGCATTGATGCAGATGATGTTTAAGCAAAACTTAGGTATCAATTATGGCGAAGTCATTATGCAGAAAACAGCATATAATTTAGATCATCTTAACCATAACAAGTCAAAGTATTTCCAATATGATTTTCAGCGTTCTAATCACGGTGCATTTTCTGTACAATTAAGAAAGGACATTGAGGTTAATCCATATCTATCAACAAAATCAACAGAAAAAGGTAAAGTAATCTGTATAGAGCAGCAACATAACTCAGCATTACTAGATGCCTTTTCGACTCCTATCTACAAAGATTATATACAGTCACTTACAAATCTTTTGGAAATCTATTCTCTACCCATTATTGGAAAAAAATCTGATCAGATAGAACTCTTCAATACGGTGCTGAAAATAATGAATGATTTAAGTGTAACTGACATCGAAACCATATATGGTGCTATGGAAAATTGGGAGATTGAGCAAAAAGGATATAAGACTAAAGCTGAAAAATTTTCTAGAATTGAAACAGAAAAAATATTGGAGCTCATTGTTAAAATTCGTAATTAATTGACTTAAATTATGAATAATATCGATTGGTTGGAGTCATATAATGACTCCTTGTTTCAAATTGAAAAGGAATATTCACTTACAGACCTTCATACTGAAGATGAAAAATTTGCTGAAAATTCCTATTGGAACAGGATAGGAAATTTATCTATCTTCAGTAAAAATATGGAAGAGAATGGCTATCATTTTCTATACGAAATTCAAGGACTAAGCAGTCAAATACATTTCGGATTAAAAAACTGTTTATTCTTTGATTCATTAAGAAGCAAGAGAATTGGATTTCCAAATCTTTATAATCACCGTTACGGTTTCTTTGTTGAATCCACTGTTCATGCAATATATGCCTATTGGAATCGAGTAGCTGGTTTTATCAATTTCTATTTCGAGAAACCATTCGGTAAAAGGCAGATTTATTTTAATCAAAGATTGTTAGAAAAATTAGAATTAGAGTTTAAAGGAATTGAAAAGTCTAGCCCATTTAAGTATGTATTAGATATTAATTCAACATTGAATTCATTGGATCGGAATGAACTTGCTCATAATAATTCACTTATTATGCAGGAATTTCTGCCATATAAATATGATGAATCTCGTTTAAATTTTGATGAAATCAATAAAAAGCTTGTGTTTCTAAACAATACAATCGCTCGAGAAATTGATGTTCTATGTGAATTATTTGAATATTTGGAAAAGGAAAAGAATCGTAAATAGGTATTAGTATTAAAGTATATTTTTATCTCTAATAAAGAAGAATTATTAACTTTTTTTATTATTTATGTCATCATTTAGAGAAGTGCCAAGCTAAGTAATAAAAACGATTAATAGATATGTTATTTCAAGTATTGAAGATATGTAAATGAAAGTACAATTTACTGAAAGCTCTTCGGAGCTACAAAATTAATATAGCTAAATAATTAGCTACAACATCCTATTCTAGTAACAGCTAGCTTCAGATGATATTATTGACTAATTAAATTATTATTTTATTAACCTGAATTATGTTTAATCCATATATAGTTGGCTTTGTTGTAGGTCTGGTGACGGTTTTTGTATGCTTGTACTTTTCTTTATTTCAGGAAGTTAAGAATAGTAAATTCATTCGTAAATATTTGTTACTCATATCTATTATTCTAATATCAATAGCATTATTATTAGCAATCATTTCTCCATTTTTTTTTACAAATTTTGACATTTTTGATGGTGAAAAAGTAGTGAAATATGGTTCAGTAGGAGATGCAATAGGTGGATTAATGAATCCTTTTATTGGCATAGCAGCTGTAATTGGTACTGGATTAGCTTTTTATGCACAGTACCAAGCTAATAAGCAGGTCCAGGATCAGTTTAAACTACAACAGTTTGATAATCAATTTTATGAAATGCTTCGGCTACATAAGGAAAATGTAAATGAGATGGAAATTTGGAATGAAGGTAATACTAAATTAATTTCTAAAGGAAGGACTTCGTTTACTATTTATAAATTAGAATTTGAAATGTTTCTTAGAATGTTAATTGAATCGGGAGAGGAGTTTAACGATAAAAATTTTGCTATTTTATATAGACTTTTTTTTACAGGACTTTATGAAGAATTAACGAATGAAATAAAGAATAATATTCCTAAATTCTATATTAGATTTAATAAAAGTCAACCAACTTGTTTTGATGGTTTTGAAATTATACATTATACTATAGATGCTGAGTATGCTCAATTTCATAAAATGTATGAAAGACTTCCGAATTTAGGATATATTCAATTTTTAGGACATTATTACAGGCATTTATACCAAATGGTTAAATTTGTTGTTACTAAATTTACAGAAGGATTGTTAACGTATGACATTTCTATAAATTATCTGAAGATTCTGAGAGGACAATTATCAAATGATGAACAAGTGATGCTATTCTATAATTGGATAGCTGGATTACATGATAGAAATATCGGTTTCAAATGGGAGAATGATGAGAATCAATTTTTTACGGAATTTTTAATGATTCACAATTTACCACTTGGCAATTTATTTGAAGATGATTACATAAAAAAGAAAATTGAATATTTAAGAAGTATTGAGGTAATCAATAGAAAGGGTAATTTGTTTGAATGGGATTAAAAAATATTGTTTATTTGATTATCTATCCTGTTATAAATAATGGAATTGAAGATTTTTCTTTGGCCAATATAATAGATAAGCGAGAACCAATTAAGGTTTATCACAAGGTATATAAGTAGGTGTAAAGCTACCTCTAATTAGCTAATATATGATACATCTTGTTACAAACAATAAAAATTATCACAAAATAAAAATGCACCATCTAAAAGGTGGTGCATTTTGTGGTGTAAATTTTGCAACTGACTGATAATCAGTGTTTCTTGTGGAGTCGGAGGGATTCGAACCCTCGTCCAAACATAGTATGATTTACGCTTTCTACATGTTTAGCTTCTCTTTGATTGTCGAGAGAGGGAAGGTGAGTCGCTTACCTATACCGTTCTCCGTATTTGCTGTGTCTCGTCACTACTTAGCAAAATCGCAGTGACCAGTTCTATTGTTCGATGCCCCAAATGTTAAACCAAAGAACAGGATCTAACGGGACAAATAGCTATGTTAAGTCTAACTTAAGCAGCTAAGGCGTAGTTTTCTTCGCCAGTTATAAGTGTGAAAGTTCAGATTAAAGTGCTCTACTAACAACGCACTACATGCTTACATAACCATCGCTATCCTGTCAATTCCGGTCGACCCCATTATGATTATGGACTACAAAAGTAGATAAATTAGCTGGAAATAACAAACCAATGCTACTTTATACGGCCTACTCGAAATATGATCGGGAAAATAACACGACGTACTTCTTGAATGCCCCATACTACACGTAAATCATCTTCGATTTCAGATATTGGATTGTAATTGTTCTTCTCAATAAAGTTATGAACAGCTGACCACGTGTTGAGATAGCCTATCAAATGATCGAAACGCCATAGTTTTATATTGTTTATTTCTGGTGTTTCCAATTCTCTAAAAGGAAAAGGAATTGTTTGGTATTTATTTTGGATATGTTTGTTTTCATCATCCCAATAATTTCCAATAATATCTGTGTAAAATCGACGTATAATGGTGTCGATTTCTGGTGTAATATTATTTAGTTCATAGCCGATCAATGCAATTATTCCATTAGGTTTTCCTACACGTTTTACTTCAGTATTAAACTTATCAAAATCAAACCAATGTACGGCTTGTGCTACGGTAATCAGGTCAAAGGTATTATTTTCAAATGTTGTTTTTTCGGCAGGTTGGGCAGAATAATGGATGTTATCTGCTTGAAAAGCATACTTTAACTGTTGTTCACTTATGTCAGTTGCTTCAACCTCATGAAAATCTTTGGCTAATTCCAATGCAACTTGACCACTTCCCGTTCCACAATCCCATGCTTTTGCTTTTTCATTCAACAGCGGATAAATAAAATCAAACATAGCTTGCGGATAGTCAGGTCTATATTTGGCATATTGCCCTGGTGAAACTGAAAAATTGTCTTTCATGGTTTAAACGCTTAGTTCTTATAAAGTTAACTTTTTTTTAGTCGTATTCAAATACATCCGAAATAAGGAATTTACCATCTTTTTCTACTACTACAATGTCTCTATCGTAATCTACTCCAAAATCATTATCACGAATTAAAGTTTCGAAGACTATTGATCTACTTTCTGTGTTTATCTTTTTTATTTCAATTTGTTTTACTACTATCTTTCCCCAATCTTGTCCGGATATTAGAAATCCAGTGTAAATAGGGTGGGTATTAACCTCATATTTGTTTCCCCATTTCTTATTAAATTCTTCTTCGGTTAGACTAACTTCTGTGTCTAAACCTACATTCATGGCGTCCATTTTGAATTCAAAATATTCGGGGGTAGTTATGTTTTGCATGTCAGGGTTGGAGCCGTCAAAATGTTCGGATATTACTTTGGAAAGCCAAAATTTAGCAGCACTAATGTCTAATGAAACAGGTGCAACTTCATTTTTTGGTATACTGTCATTTTTTTTGTTCGTGGTGCTGAGTTTAGATGATTTATCATTGCTTTGTTGACATGATACCAGGAAATAGAAAATTATGATTATAATATATTTCATAATAAAAGTTTATACTTTAAATATACTAAAAGAATAATGTTTGTTGAAAATAAAAAAGGAGTTTAAATTGAATTAAACTCCCGTTTTGTTTAGATAGATAGATTAGAATATTTTAACCAATTTTTAATGAAGTCATGGTCAGTGATCCACCAATGGCCTCGTCATTAAAAATGTCTATATTTTCATTTTTTTCTTGTAGTCCCAAAGCATATAACATTGGTATATAATGTTCAGGAGTAGGAATCGCCAATTCAAATTCTTTTCCTTGCTTATGGTACTCTATTAAGGGTGTATGATTACGATCTCTGATGTATGTTTTCATAGTCTCGTCTGCATATTTAGCCCAGTCATAAGCAAATCCACTACTATTTAGATGTTTCCAAGAAACCATTCTGAGGTTGTGTACATTATTGCCACTTCCAACAATCAACACGCCTTTGTGGCGTAAGATAGCCAGTTCTTTAGCTAAATTGTAATGATATGCTGGCGGTTTTGTGTAGTCAATGCTCATTTGAATAACAGGAACATCTGCATAGGGGTACAGGTGTTTGATTACTGACCATGCACCATGATCCAAACCCCATTTGTCGTCTAAATGAACATCTGTTGATGTGATGATTTCTTTAGTAAATTGAGCCAATTCAGGGCTTCCTGGTGCAGGATATTGCACATCAAATAACTCTTGCGGAAATCCACCAAAGTCATGAATAGTTTGCGGCATATCCATGGCAGTTACGTAGGTGCCACGTGTTTCCCAATGGGCCGATACAACAAGAATAGCTTTGGGTTTTTCAATCTTCTTACTAATGTCTCGAAAACCTTGGACAAATTCATTTTCTTCGATTGCATTCATTGGACTTCCATGCCCGAGGAAAAGTACGGGCATTTTGCTAGTGTTTTCTAGTTCTGTTGAGAAATTATGTAATTTACTCAGTTTATATGCAGCTCCTGATAATGGGAGTGCAGCGGCAGCGGCTAAAAATTGTTTTCTATTCATTTCTTCTTGCATAGTACCTTTCTCAATTACTAATGCAAAGGTCAGAAAATAGAAATAGGGGTGGGTATGAGTTTTTGGAAAAAAAGTTGTGATTTTAGGAAAGTAGTTTGTTCATCTCTTCTCTAAATTCAGATGGGGTTTGTCCGGCTTTCTTTTTAAAAACACTCGTGAAATAGGCTTTGTCATTATATCCCAATTCATAACCAATCTCTGCAATACTTTTGTCTGTAGTAAAAAGTAGTTTTTTTGCTTCTATTAGCTTACGTGTTTCTATAATCTCAGAAACTGGTAGATGTAACACTTGCTGTGTAAGAGTATTTAAAGATTTGCTACTCATAAATAGTTTTTCTGCATAGTAATTTACACCTTCTGGTCTTCGAAAGTTATCTTCTAAAATTTGGAGAAAATTACGAAAGGTAATGTTTTGATTTTTTGTAATGTTTTGATCGTCATTATATGCTTTTTTGCGTTCGCTCTCTATAATAGTAAATAAGGCTGATAATAATTCGCGGATTATCGATAATTCGGATGATTGATTTGTATGTTCATCATAGATAAGTTCGCAAATTGTATTAAGTCGTGAGGCACTTTTGCTATTTATTAGTTTAAAATTCGCCTTTTCATGGTAATAGTCATATAATTTAAAAGTTATTTCTGGAATAAACTCACTTTTGAAGCGAATGGCCCAGCCCTCGAACTCATTATTATTGAGTTCGGGAGATACACGATGAATTTTTCCTTTAGTTACAAATGATATGCATGGAGCATCTATATTTTGAGTTTTATAATCAATAAAATGAGTCAATTTTCCTTTGAGCACAACAATAAGTTCTTCATAATCGTGTTGATGTGGATTATTAGGGTTGGAGGAAATATTTTCGACCAAACTTTCATTAATTCTGAAAATACTAAACAATTCCTGCATATATAAAGGTACTTTTTTGATTTGAGATCTCAAAAAACAATTATTTTATGTTGTTTTGGTTTTTTTTAGTTATTTTTTTATTTAAAAATAGGTTTTCATTTCTATTATGTGTTGTTTTGTGATGTTTTTAATATTTTTATTAATGAAAATGTGATAAAAAACTAATATTTAACTTGTTTTTATAAAAATTTTGTGTTTAATTTGGGTTAGAATTGAAAATTAACCAAAAATAATATGCAAACTAATCAAAAAAAATCCTTCATTCCACTAATTATTATAGTAATTTTAGTGATTTTGTGTTTATTCTTTCCTGGAGTTCCAGGTGTTAGTAAAACTTACGAATATAATGGTGCAGATGTATCATGGATGTTAGCGTCTACTGGACTAGTTTTGATCATGACGCCAGGTTTGGCTTATTTCTATGGTGGCATGGTCAAGAAAAAGAATGTAATCTCTACCATGTTGCAGAGTTTTATCTGTATGGCAGTCGTTGCTGTGCTGTGGGTGGTGTTTGGTTTCTCTTTAGTATTCGGTGATTCTATTGGAGGTGTTATTGGCGATCCTACCAAATATTTTATGTTCAGAGGTGTTGTAGATGGTGAGCCGTGGGCAGGAGCTCCAACGATTCCTTTTACTTTATTCGCGATGTATCAATTGAAGTTCGCAATTATCACCCCTGCATTAATCACTGGTGCTGTAGCCGAACGTATTAAGTTCACCTCATACGTGTTATTTATTTGCTTATTCTTCGTGTTTATATATGCACCATTAGCGCATGCGACATGGCATCCAGATGGATTGTTGTTTAAATTAGGTGTATTGGACTTTGCAGGTGGTACAGTAGTACACATGTCAGCAGGTTTGACAGCGTTAGCAGCTGCAATTTATATGAAGCATGGAAAGCAATTTAAAGAACATACTCCTGCGCGTATTACCTATGTGTTACTAGGTACAGGTTTGCTTTGGTTCGGTTGGTATGGCTTCAATGCTGGATCAGCTTTTGGAGCTTCTCAATTAGCGGCTACCGCATTAGCAACTACATCAACAGCATCTGGAGCAGCAGCATTAACTTATATATTCTTTGATGCGGCAAAAGGTATTAAACCATCGGCTATGGGCGTGTGTATCGGTGTTGTAGTAGGTCTTGTTGCAATTACGCCAGCAGCTGGTTTTGTGACGGTTCCTCACTCTTTAATTATCGGTGCGGTAGCGGCGATTGTAAGTAGATTGTGTATTGCTTGGAGAACTAAATCAAATTTGGATGATACTTTAGATGTATTTCCAAGTCATGGAGTAGGTGGTATGGTCGGTATGTTGTTAACCGGTGTATTTGCACATAGCTCTATCAATAGCGTGGTAGAAACTAATGGACTATTTTACGGGGAGACTGGTTTATTCACGGCACATCTTATCGGCTTAGTAGGTGCAATAGTGTTTACTTTGGTTGTGGCTTTTATCTTATTAAAAGTTGTGGATACAATTACACCTATTCGTGTCACTGAATTGGAAGAAGAAGAAGGTCTTGATCTTTCTCAGCACGGAGAGAAATTGTAAAAAGAGTTTTAGTTAAGTAATTAATATAGAATAAAGAATCCCTCCTTAATATTATCTAAATTGTGTTTTACTCGGCCTTTGGTAATGGCCGAGTAATTTTTTTACGATAAAAATAAAACGTGTAGTAGTTGGCGTTTGTAATTTTTGTACCTTTGCGTCATCAATTCAAACTATGAGTGACGCTATAAAACACGAGTGTGGTATCGCACTGATCAGACTACTAAAACCCCTCTCATATTATCAGGAAAAATATGGTACGCCTTACTACGGGATTAATAAGTTGTATCTTCTTATGGAGAAGCAACATAACCGTGGGCAAGATGGTGCGGGTATTGCTACTATCAAATTTGATGTAAAGCCTGGAAATAGGTATATCAGCCGCTATCGCGCAATGGGTTCTACAGCTGTGGCAGATATTTTTGAATACGTTCAAAAGAAATTTGCTGCGGTTCAAAAAGCTTATCCTGCTGAATCGAAGGATACGCAATGGTTAAAAGACAATGTTAGTTTTACGGGTGAGGTATTATTAGGGCATTTGCGCTACGGTACTCATGGTAAAAACAGTATTGAAAGTTGTCATCCTTTTCTTCGTCAAAACAATTGGATGACTAGGAATTTAGTAGTTGCAGGTAATTTTAACATGACGAATGTTGATGAGCTATTGCAACAACTTTATGATTTGGGACAACATCCCAAAGAGCAAGCTGATACGGTAACTGTTCTAGAGAAAATTGGTCATTTTTTAGATGATGAAAACCAAGAACTTTTTGATCAGTTCAAAAGAGAAGGTTATTCAAATGTAGAGATTTCAGCGCAAATAGGTAAAAACCTTGATGTGGCTAAAATATTAACTCGTTCAGCTAAGACTTGGGATGGTGGTTACACTATTGCTGGAATAATGGGGCATGGAGATGCTTTTGTAATGCGTGATCCTTCTGGTATTCGTCCAGCTTTCTATTATCAAGACGAAGAAGTTCTTGTCGTTGCATCTGAGCGCCCTGTAATTCAAACAGCTTTCAATATTCCTTTGCACGCGGTGAAGGAAATCAAGCCAGGTCATGCTCTTATTGCGAAAAAAGATGGTACGGTGACTGAGGAAATGTTCAGACAACCGACAGAACAAAAGTCGTGTTCGTTTGAGCGTATATATTTCTCTCGTGGATCGGATGCTGATATTTATCAAGAACGTAAACAACTTGGTAAATTATTATGTGATCAAGTGCTTAAAACATTGAAACACGATATCAAAAATACTGTGTTTTCATTTATTCCTAATACTGCAGAAGTATCTTACTATGGTATGATGGAAGGAATGAACAAATATGTGCGTGATTATCAAAAGGAAGTGTTGTTAAATCGCGATGAAAAGATTTCTGATGAAGAATTAAACGAGATTTTGAGTTTGCATCCTCGTTTCGAAAAATTAAATATCAAAGATGCCAAACTACGCACATTCATAACACAGGATGCAGATCGTCAGGATATGGTTCAGCATGTGTACGATACGACGTATGGAATCGTTCGCGATCATCAAGATACGATTGTAGCGATTGATGATTCTATTGTACGTGGTACAACTCTGAAACAATCAATTTTGACTATTCTTGATCGTCTTCATCCAAAGAAAATAATCATCGTTTCATCGGCTCCACAGATTAGATACCCAGATTGTTATGGTATTGATATGTCTCGTATGGGAGAATTTGTAGCATTCGAGGCAGCGATCAATTTACTAAAGAAAAATGGTATGTCTCATATTATTGATGAAGTGTATCAGAAATGTTTAGCATCTATTGTGTTGCCAAAGGATGAAGTTGAAAACTATGTGAAAGCAATATATGAACCTTTTACAGACGAAGAAATTTCACAAGAAATTGCACGTATTGTAAAACCACATAATCTTAATGCTGAGTTGGAAATTATTTTCCAAACTTTAGACAACTTGCATGTGGCATGTCCTAATCATAAGGGGGACTGGTATTTCTCAGGTGATTACCCAACTCCTGGAGGTAATAAAACTGTAAACCGTGCCTATATGAATTGGGTGGAAGGAAAGAATGTAAGAGCTTACTTTAGTAATTAATACATCCTATATAAAAATGAAAGCTAATCGAGTAATCGATTAGCTTTTTTTATATAATGATGATAAACTAACTTTCTAATTAATCTCAAACATTGATGTTTGAGTTATAATTTTGTGCCTAATCCTCGATTATGACAAAATCATCTCCATCATAAAGCCATTCTTCGGCATTTTGAGGAATTTCTAAATTTGTGATTTCTAAATCTTTAATCATATTCTTAAATTTTAATTACTCAAATATAGAATGTGATTATTAGAGTAGAGTGTAGTAAGTATTAACTTTGTGTTAAGTGGTATTTGCTTAATATTCGTCCATCTACATAATACCATGAATTTTGAATTTGCTTGAATGTTGATTTTTCGTGATGTACTTGAGTATTCAATTGAGCATCTAAATAATGAGCCTTGAATTCGACTGTACCAGATGTTGATTTTATAATTTCAAGAAACATCCATTTATTTTCTTTTGCCCACTTTTCTATATCTTTTTTATTCTGAAACCTTCGGGTATTTGGATGAAAAGTATTGTATATAAATTCTATATTATTCTTTGCAAATGCAGAATATCGCGCACGCATTAACTGATCTGCGCTCGATGCTGTAGTAAAATCTCGATGAATAATAAGGCAGCAGTTGTCATAAATTATTTCGCTACCACAAGGGCAATTTTCATGTTGTGACATTAAAATATTTTTTTTGCAAACTTACGTTTTCTGCTCAAAAGTAGCACCAGAGATTTTGTCGGTTTTTATGTTGAAAATGTGACAAACTATTTTAGGTAAAAAACCGTTCTAATATAAAAATCAATCAGTATGGGATCATTGAAAAATGAAATTATTGGGACGTGGAAACTTTTATCGTATATAGAGGTTCCTGTAGGAGGCGAAGAATATGTTTTTCCAATAGGAACTAATCCGAAAGGAATTTTGATTTTCAGTCCAGACGGGTATATGTCTGTACAAATTTCTGTTAAAAATCCGATTAAATTTGATACTGAGGATCGTTTATCACAAACAGATGAAAAAATAGCTGCACGATCCAAAAAGTATATAGCATTTACTGGAAAATATTCAATTGATAATGTATTGTGTCATGTAATTTATCATATTGATACATCACTAAATCCAAATTGGGAGGGAATTACACAAGTTCGTAAGCTAGATTTTGAAGCAGATATATTATATCAAAAATCCGTGGAACCGATTTCATCCAATGGTCAAATGGTTCACGCATATATGACATGGCAACGTGTGCCGAAAGCTATTGAGGTAGATAGTATTGGTGAAAGGCTTGAGGAATTATATTAAAATGAAGAAAGGGTTGGTTTATTTTAACCAATCCTTTCTGTTTTATTTAGAAGTGATGAATTTATTATCACCGTCTACTATGATGTTTATCAAATCTTTTTGGCGTAAGCTTTTTGTCGCTGTATCCCATTTCTTGCCAGACAAACCTGATTTATCTTTTGCTTCTGATAACGTTTGTTGTTCTTCTGATAAGATTGCTAAAATAGCTTTTTCATCTTCCGAAAGTTCAACAACAGGTTCTGTTTTTTCAGGACGCATTTGAGGGAAGAATAAAACCTCTTGGATAGATGCATTATTCGTTAAGAACATAATCAATCTATCCATACCGATACCTAATCCTGAAGTAGGAGGCATACCGTATTCCAATGCTCTCAAGAAATCTTGGTCGATGAACATCGCCTCATCATCACCTTTTTCCGAAAGTTTCATTTGCTCTTCAAAACGCTCACGTTGGTCGATTGGGTCGTTCAATTCTGAATAAGCATTCGCGATCTCTTTACCACATACCATTAATTCAAAACGCTCGGTCAATTCTGGATTGTCGCGGTGTTTTTTAGTTAATGGAGACATTTCGATAGGGTAGTCAGTGATGAAAGTAGGTTGGATAAAGTTTCCTTCACATTTCTCGCCAAATATTTCATCAATCAACTTGCCTTTGCCCATCGTATCATTCACCTCGATGCCCATGCTTTTCGCCGCTTCACGAAGTTCTGTCTCTGATTTTCCAGAAATATCAAAACCTGTAAATTGTTTAATAGCGTCAGCCATCGTCACGCGAGGATATGGCGCTTTGAAGTCTATTTCGTGCTCTCCAAATGTAGCTTTAGATGTACCATTTACAGCAATTGCACAGTGTTCTAATAATCGCTCTGTGAAATCCATCATCCAGTTGTAGTCTTTGTAAGCTACATAAATCTCCATTGCAGTGAATTCTGGATTGTGCGTACGATCCATACCTTCATTACGGAAGTTTTTTGAAAATTCGTAAACACCCTCAAAACCACCTACGATTAGACGTTTCAAGTACAATTCATTAGCAATACGTAGATACAATGGGATATCTAATGCATTGTGATGTGTTATGAATGGACGAGCTGCAGCACCACCAGGAATCGCTTGTAATACTGGTGTTTCAACCTCCATATAACCTGCGTCATTGAAGAATTGACGCATTGCATTAAATAATTTCGTGCGTTTTACGAATATATCTCTATTCTGAGCATTCACAATCAAATCCACATAACGCATTCTATAGCGTTGTTCTGGGTCAGTGAAAGCATCGAAAGTCTTTCCGTCAGCTTCTTTTACAATAGGAAGTGGGCGTAAAGATTTAGTTAGTACGGTTAATTTTTCAGTATGAATAGATATTTCACCGGTTTGAGTGGTAAAAACATATCCTTCAATACCTACGATGTCACCGATATCAAGCAATTTTTTGAAAACTGTATTGTAGAAAGTTTTATCCTCACCAGGACACAAATCATCACGTTTTACATAAGCTTGTATACGTCCTGTAGAATCTTGTAGCTCAATAAATGATGCATTACCCATGATTCTACGGCTCATAATACGACCCGCAATACGAATACTTTTATAGTTGATTTTATCTCTTTCGTAATTTTCTAGTATATCTGCCGCAGTTACATTCACCTTGTATTCATCAGCTGGATAAGGGTTTATACCTAGGTCGATGATACCTTGTAGGTTTTGTCTACGTTGTAGTTCCTGTTCGGATAGTGAAATACTCATGTTTTTATCTATTTTCAAATAATGAGCAAAAGTAACAAAAAGAGTAGATAAAATTGATTTTTTGTCTATATAATATGCCAAAATAATGTAGCTTTGTGCTTTAATATAATTCTTACCTATAGAGGGTGAAAAAATACAGAAGTGTTGATAAATATTATTTTGGAATTAATTTTAAAATAAGTTATCTTTGCACCTCAAATGTTAGCATATATAGTAATCATAAGATAAAATGAAAAAAGATTTACATCCATCAAACTACAGATTAGTTGTATTCAAAGATATGTCAAATGACTATGCTTTCTTAACTAAATCTTGTGTAGAGACAAAAGAGACAATTACTTGGGAAGATGGTAACGAATATCCAGTAGTGAAATTAGAGATTTCTCACACTTCACACCCATTCTATACAGGTAAAATGAAATTGGTTGATACTGCAGGTCGTATCGATAAATTCCGTAGCCGTTACAACAAGAAGTAATTATAATTTAACGATTATATATTCAAAAATCCCGATATGTATTTATCGGGATTTTTGTATTTTTAGCGAATGAGTATTTCCATTGTCTTATTTGATAATTTTGAAGAGCGAGCGAATTTATTACCTTTAGTTGCGACTCGTCCTATAGGCAATCTGCGTATTGGAGCTTTAACTATCAATCAAAAATGGAAAGTTTTGTCAAGTCAGGATGTTTCTTACCTCACTGTAGATTATCTTCAAGAGAAATTTCCTTGTAATCCTCTACAACCTGTCATTATATTAGTCAACGCGTGTATATTACCGACAAAGGATTTATTAGAAACATTTCTTAATCTAGAATTCAACTGCAATTTAGTCGACGAACAAGGCAAGTGGTTGGCCGTTAAAGTTATGAAAGAGGATTTTCTCTTGCTTCAGCAAAGAAAGAGGTTGGATTATCCAGAAACTTGTCTTATCGGAGATATTCCTCGGATAAAATATCTTGAGGATGTATTTCTTTTAAATGAGAAGCAGATTGCTGTTGATATTGAGCATTTGAAACTTCAAAAATCTGTATTTATTGATTATCAAAATTCGATATTTTATGGCGATGATTTGTATTTACATGATTCCATACAATTTGAACAAGTTACCTTGGATACCCGTACAGGGCCTGTTTATGTCGAAGAGGATGTGATTATAGAGCCTGGTGTTATTATAAAGGGGCCAGCATATATTGGTAAAGGAAGTAGATTGAAATCAGGAACTGTAATATATCCAAATGTGACAATTGGGCCTAATTGTACAATTAGTGGTGAATTAAATAATACCGTAATTTGGGGTAATTCTTCCAAAGGTCATTATGGTTATTTAGGCTGTGCTGTGATAGGTGAGGGATGTAATTTGGGTGCAGGTACGTCAAATTCCAATTTGAAAAATGATTGGAGTGAAGTGAAGGTGTATAATTATCAAAGCAATGATTTTCGAAATACAGGTTTATTAAAATGCGGTGTTTTCATAGGTGATCATAGTATGTTAGCAATTTCTTCAAAGATTAATACAGGTACTGTGATAGGTGTAGGTGCGCAGATTGCAATGTCAAATTTTATTCCCAAATTTGTGTCTGATTTTTCGTGGATCACAGATGCAAAATCTGAAAGTTATATGTTTACCAAGTTTATTGAAATGCTTACCCGAAAAGCGCAGATCAAAAAGGAGAATTTGACAGCTGAAGATAAAGAAATATTTGAATACATATACAGACAAAAAGAGTCGTTAAGAAATTATTAATCAACCTTAAATATATTAAAAACTATGCGTAAAAAAATTGTAGCAGGAAACTGGAAAATGAATTTGAATTTTGAAGAAGGCGTAAGTCTTTTTTCAGAAATTGTAAATATGGTGAAAGATGAGGTGGTGGGCGATCAAGAAGTAATCGTATGTACACCATTCATTCATTTGTCTACAGTTGCAAAAATGTCAGAAAACGTTAAAAACGTAAATATTGGTTCTCAAAATGTTCACCAAGCTGAATCTGGTGCTTACACTGGTGAAGTATCTGCTTCACAAGTAAAATCTGTAGGTGTAGAATATGTGATTTTGGGTCACTCTGAGCGAAGAGCTTATTTTGGAGAAACAGATGCTTTATTAGCTGAGAAAACAAATGTTACTTTAAAACATGGTTTAAAACCAATTTTCTGTATTGGAGAGACCAAAGAAGAGCGTGAATCAGGTAAATTCTTTGATGTAATCAAAAACCAATTGGTTAATGGCGTGTTCCACTTAAGTAAAGAAGATTTTGCTAAAGTGGTATTGGCATACGAGCCTGTTTGGGCCATTGGTACAGGCTTAACAGCTAGTCCAGAGCAAGCGCAAGAAGTTCATGCTTTCATCCGTGAGACTATTGCAAATCAATATGACGCAGAAACAGCAGACAACACGACAATCCTTTACGGAGGTAGCTGTAATCCATCTAATGCGCCAACATTATTCTCTCAAAAGGATATTGATGGTGGTTTGATAGGTGGTGCTTCTTTGAAATCAAGAGATTTCTTAGATATTGTTAAGGTATTTAATGCATAATTATAATAATGAAATATACTGCGGTTAACTTTGTGAGTGCGGATATACAGGATTGGCAGAAGGATTTGTTAATAGCTGATTTGGGAGATATAGGCTTTGATACTTTTGAAGATACAGAAGAAGGATTCTCGGCTTATATTCCAAGTTCAAATTTAGATTTACAGGCTCTAGAGACGCTTTTGTTGCATCAGGTAGTAGATTATTCATTAGACTACCAAGTACAAGATGTAAAAGAAGAGAATTGGAATGCGCTTTGGGAAAGCAATTTTAATCCAATAGTGGTGGATGATACTTGTTATGTTCGTGCTACTTTTCATGAAGCAAAGCCGGAGTATACATATGAAATCGTAATTGATCCTAAAATGTCGTTTGGTACAGGTCATCACCAAACGACATCTATGATGTTATCTTATATTTTGGAAAATAATTTTCAAAGTAAAAACGTACTTGACATGGGATGTGGTACGGGTATATTAGCTATCTTAGCTTCCAAAAAAGGTGCAAAATCTGTGCTGGCAGTCGATTATGATACCATTTGCGTTGATAGTGTCAAAGAAAATTCTGAACTAAATAACATAACTAATGTTAAGCCTCTATTAGGATCTAAAGAAGTGATCGAAGGTCAAAAATTTGATTGCATATTAGCGAATATTAATAGAAATATTTTGTTGGATCAAATGTCTACGTATGCAGATAACCTTGATTCTAATGGAGAATTATATATCAGCGGATTTTACGAAGAGGAGGATCTTCCAATTCTAAGAAAATTTTGTGAAGAGTTATCTTTTTCTTTTGTGAGTAACAAAGTTTTAGATAAGTGGTGTGCAGCAAAATTCATTAAAAAATAAGCTATGCGTATTCACTTTATAGCAATAGGAGGTAGCGTAATGCATAATCTTGCCATTAGTTTAGCAAGATTAGGACATCAAATTACTGGATCTGATGATCAGATAGTAGAGCCTTCTAAATCGAATCTTAAGGAAGCGGGTTTGTATCCTAACCAAATTGGTTGGAATACAGACAGTATTACAGAAGAATTGGATGCTATAATTTTAGGAAAACATGCAGAGGCTGATAATCCAGAATTAATAAAAGCTCAAGAGCTCGGAATTAAAATTTATTCATTCCCAGAATTCATTTACGAACAATCAAAAGAAAAGATTCGTGTCGTTATAGCAGGCACATTTGGCAAGACTACTATTGTTAGTATGATTATGCATGTGCTAAAGAAACTGGGAAAGGATTTTGATTATGTGATAGGGGCGCAATTAGAAGGATTTGAATCATTAATCAAATTATCGTCTTCGGCACCGATAATTCTGATTGAAGGTGATGAATATTATGCTTCATCCATCGATGATCACTCTAAATTCCATTACTATCACCCGAATATCGCTTTAATAAGCAATGTCGTTTGGGATGAATTTAAGACTGAGGTGTCTGAAGTTGTTTATTTTCAACAGTTTAAAGAGTTTATAGATACGATAGAGCAGAAAGGAACTTTAGTATACAATAAAGAAGACGCAAACGTCGTAAAGATAGTAGGAGATACCAAAGATTGCAAAATAAATAGGCATGGCTACAAAATGCCTATTTATACAATTAATAAAGGAATCACATATATCGAAGTTGGAGATGCGCATATTCCCCTGCATATAATTGGGAAGCAAAATCTATCAAATATTGCAGGTGCATATACGGTTTGTGAGTGGCTGGGTATAAAAAGAGTTGATTTTTATGAGAGCATATCTTCCTTTAAGAGTTCTATTAGATATTTAGAATTTGTAAAAAGTGAAGCAGGCTCTGTTGTTTATCAAGACTTTGCCCATACACCTGCTAAGCTTATCTCGAGTATTCATGCTGTAAAAGAACAGTTCTCAAATCAAAAGTTACTTACTATAATAGAGCTAACCCCATACGATATATTGAATAACAACAAATTAGAGTATTATCGCAACAGTATGAGCGAATCTGACGTTGCTATTGTTTATGTAAATAAAAATAGTATAAAAGAAAAAAATATAGTTTTAAGCAATGTGATAAATACGGTAATTTCCACATTTAACCATAGTCATATGAAAGTGATTACCAATGCGACTGAACTGAATATGTTTTTAGAAAATTTTGAAAGTCAGGGCTTTAATTTGTTATTTATGAGTTCGGATAATAATGCAGGTGTAAATGTGTTAAGTTATGCGGATAAATTTTTGTCTAAAGAAGTCAAAAAATTTTGATTAGATAGTTTTTAAATTAATAAATTATTTTTAACTTGCGCGTTAAATAATAAAAACATTTACCAAATGAATACTTTAGGGAAAAAAATTAGATTATTAAGACACCAAAAGGGATGGAGTCAAGAAGATGTAGCAAAACGCTTGGATATTTCTATTCCTGCGTTTTCAAAAATTGAAACAGGCATTACAGATGTTAATCTTTCAAGATTAAATCAAATTGCTAAACTTTTCANACCAAAAGGGATGGAGTCAAGTAAGATGTAGCAAAACGCTTGGATATTTCTATTCCTGCGTTTTCAAAAATTGAAACAGGCATTACAGATGTTAATCTTTCAAGATTAAATCAAATTGCTAAACTTTTCAATTTATCATTAGTTCAATTGTTGTCTACTTCAGATGCAAATGAAGAGAAANGTTGTCTACTTCAGATGCAAATGAAGAGAAAGAGAAGTTTGAAGAGATTAACGAATTGAATCAAAGACTGCAAACTCGTGAGGCAGAAGTTATCGACTTGCAAAAGAAGGTGATTGATCTTTACGAGCAATTGCACAAAAAATAATTACTTAATAAGGGCAATTTTAATATTAAAATTGCCCTTATTTTTTGGCTAGACTATTACTGGTTTTCTATTTACTAGAAATCATCATCGTCGTCATCAAGGTCATCGAATCCTCCAATAGTATCGATGTCAATGTTAAAATCATCTTCATCGAAATCATCTTCATCATCTTCAGGCCCGTTGAAATTGATTAAATTCTCATCAATTTCCAACTTTTCGATAGTTTCGTTCATCATAGCAATACTTACTTTCTGTTGATTATTATAGCGTAAAATTATACAAGAAAACTTAAACTAAAAATTTTATTTTAAAAATATTTTACTGATTTACAGTTGTTTAATTTTAAAAAATATGTTGAATAATGAAAAATTATTCTATGATTTCACCTATACTATTTTCTTCGTTTATGATGTCTTTTAGTTGTGGCAAGTCCTTTACAGAGTTTATGCCAAAGTGATTCATAAAGGTTTCACTAGTCGCATATAACAATGGTTTTCCTATGCTTTCTGCTTTCCCCACAATTTTAATAAGATCTTTTTCTAAAAGTCTTTGTATTGAATAGTCACAATTAACACCTCTAATTTGCTCTACTTCTAGTTTTGTAATAGGCTGTCTGTAGGCGATAATAGCTAAAGTCTCTAATCCAGATTGACTCAACTTCTTACGGTCACGATGTGCTTGCATTTGATTGATTACATCGTGATAGTTTTCTTTGGTAAGAAACAGATATTTATTATTAAAGGTCTTTAAAGAGAAAACCTGATCTTCGCCTTCATATTTTATCTTGATTTGGTCAATAAAAGATAAGACTTCATCTTTATTAATCGTGATCATTAATCCATCTTGTAAGATGTGCTTGATTTCGTTAGCTGAAAGCCCGTCTTCTGATGCGAAAATTAGTGCTTCAATATTGAGTAAGATGTCTTTCACTTAGTAATTAATTACTTGTTCAACCATCGAGTCTGGTAATTCTCTAAAATCGTATTTTTGGGTACGTAGTTGTGGCTCAAACCCTGCATCTTTTATCGCATCTTGAATAGATTTGGAAGTAAAGCGATGTGGTGCACCTGCAGCGGATACGACGTTTTCTTCGATCATGATAGAACCAAAGTCATTGGCTCCACTATGTAAGCATAATTGTGCAACGGATTTACCGACTGTCAACCAAGAAGCTTGTATATTTTTGATGTTAGGGAGCATAATACGACTCAAAGCAATCATACGTATATATTCATCACCAGTTACATTATTAGAGATTCCGCGAAGACGTTTTAATAATGTGCCATCATCTTGAAAAGGCCAAGGGATAAATGCCACAAAACCATAATGATTTGCTGGCTTCTCGGCCTGAACTTCCCTAATCCAAACCAAATGCTCGAATCGCTCTTCAATCGTTTCAATATGTCCAAACATCATTGTTGCTGAAGTAGGAAGGTTAATTTTGTGCGCAGCACGCATGACATCAAGCCATTCTTGACCACCGCATTTACCTTTTGATATTAGACGTCTGACACGGTCATTTAATATTTCTGCACCAGCACCAGGTAAAGAATCTAATCCTGCTTCTTTTAATTTTGTCAAAACGTCAATGTGTGACATTCCCTCTAATTTTGCTATATGTGCAATTTCAGGAGGGCCTAATGAATGTAGTTTGAGGATAGGATAAAGTTCTTTTAATTGACGGAATAAATTTGCATAAAATTCTAAGCCTAAATCAGGATGGTGGCCGCCTTGCAACAGCAACTGATCACCTCCGTATTTGAAAGTTTCTTCGATTTTTTGTTTGTACGTTTCAATATCGGTGATATAGCTTTCTTCGTGACCAGGTCGACGGAAGAAGTTACAAAACTTGCAGTTAGCGATACAGACATTCGTTGTATTGACATTTCTATCGATTTGCCAAGTAACTTTTCCATGAGGAACTTGAATTTTTCGAAGTTCGTTTGCCACATAGGCTAAATCCGTCGTAGATGCATTGTGATATAAAAAAATACCTTCCTCTTTGGTCAAAAACTCAAAGTTCAATGCTCTCTCAAGTAAATTATCTACATTCATTATAAGCAAAGATACATATGATTTTTATCAAGTAAAAGCAATAAAAATTGAATTGTGTTTTAGTGCTTTTTAACGAAAAAAGAGGCTTTTATGCCTCTTTTTTTTATTTGGGATTAATGGTGTTATACTGTTCTTCCTGGATAAACTTCCAGTGCTTTCTCTAGACAAATGATTGCTTTTTTCAAATCATCTTGGTTAAGTACATACGCTAAACGGACCTCGTTTGTTCCTGCTCCTGGTGTACTATAAAATCCTGTAGCTGGAGCCATCATTACAGTTTCATTCTCATAAGAGAAGGATTCTAGTATCCACTGGCAGAATTTGTCTGCATTGTCAATAGGTAATTTAGCTACTACATAAAAAGCACCTCCTGGATTAGGGCAAAACACACCTTCAATAGCGTTTAATCCACTTACAAGTGTGTCGCGTCTCGCAGTGTATTCTTTAGAAACGGCTTCAAAATAAGAATCTGGAGTATCCACAGCAGCTTCACCTGCGATCTGACCTTCGAGTGAAGGTGATAAGCGTGCTTGTGCAAATTTTAAAACTGTTTGATACAGTTCTTTGTTTTTAGTTATCAAACAACCAATACGAGCTCCACAAGCAGAATAACGTTTAGAAACTGTATCGAAAACAACTACATGATTTTCTAATCCTTCTAAATGCATCGGAGAAATAAAATCTTTTCCATCATAGCAAAATTCACGATACGCTTCATCAGAAAATAAGAACAAATCATATTTCAAACATAACTCCTTTAAAGCTTCCATTTCTTCACGAGAATATAAATAACCTGTAGGATTGTTAGGGTTGCAAATCGCTATTGCTCTTGTTTTGTCTGTGATTACCTTTTCAAAATCAGCTATAGAAGGTAAAGCGAATCCATTGTCGATATAGGACATGATAGGCTTTACGACGATGTCAGAAGAACAAGCAAAGCCATTGTAATTGGCGTAGAATGGTTCTGGAATAATAACTTCTTCTCCTGGGTTAAGACATGCTTGCATAGCAATGGTAATGGCTTCTGATCCGCCATTAGTTACTAATATGTCTGTTGGAGTAATATTGTAGTTAATTTTATTATAGTACGCTGCTAATTTGGCGCGGTATGAGGCTGTACCTTCTGAAGGCGTATAAGCCCATACTTTGAAATCAATGTTTTTTAATGCATTAAGCATGATTTCAGGTGTTTCAATGTCTGGTTGGCCAATGTTTAGATGGTATATTTTTTTTCCATCTTTTTTTGCTTGATCAGCGAATGGAGTCAATTTTCTAATAGGTGATGCAGGCATTTCGATGCCTTTTTGCGAAATTTTTGGCATATTATAGAGTTATTATTTCGGAACAAATATAGTTGAAATAAAAAGCCCTATCAAATGATTTTTGATAGGGCATCTGTATTCTCGTATATGTATAAATTATTCTACATTACCTTTGATTGTCAAAGTTTTCACTGGTGTCTTCGTGTTTGATTTCACAATAAAAGATTTTGTGAAAGGGCCTTTTGCAGCAGCATTGTACGTTACTTTGATTTTTCCTGAATCACCAGGTTTGACAGGTGTTTTTGAAAAATCAGCTACCGAACAACCACAAGAAGGTGCAACTTCTGAAATAATGATTGGCGATTTACCTGCATTTGTAAACGTAAATTCATAAGAAGCAGGCTTATTGTAAGCAATAGTTCCAAAATCATGCGATTCAGTTTCAAACTTAAACTCTCCTACTTGCACCATTGCTGTTAATGTAATAAATGCAATAACTGCAGTCGCTATACTTAAAATTTTTTTCATTTTTTCTCTCTTTACCTTTACTGTCTGTTTCTGTTTAATAATCAAGTTTACTCAATTATTTTGCCAAAATAAAACTCTGGCAGTTTTATTGGCGTTTAACAACAATATTTTTACATGATGTTAGATTATTCCCTCTTTTAACAAATCTTGAATATGAATGATTCCAGCATAGTCACCATTTGCAGTTACTACCAATTGTGAAATGTTATTGTCTTTCATTTTTTGAAACGCATTTATAGCTAATTCTGTTTCATCAATTTGCTTTGGACTCGCACTCATGATGTCTTTAGCTGTTAGTTTGGACGTATCTTGATGATTTTCAAGCATGCGGCGAATATCACCATCTGTAATTATTCCGATAATTTTGTCATTTTCTGTTACGACAGTTGCTCCTAATCTGTACTTTGTGATCGTAATAATTGTACTGCGAATATTATCTGTAGACAAAACTAAAGGTTTACCATTATTAGCTGATAGATCTGCAACTTTAAGATATAGTTGTTTGCCTAATGCACCTCCAGGGTGATATTTTGCAAAATCACGGTCAGTAAATTGTCTTAATGTTTGTAAGCATACAGCAAGAGCATCGCCCATAGCAAGTTGTGCAGTAGTGCTGGTTGTTGGAGCTAAGTTATTTGGACAAGCTTCGCGTTCTACAGTGGTATCAAGTACATAATCTGCTTGCTGTGCTAAGAAAGAGTTTAGATTTCCGACTATACCTACTAATTTATTTTTAGCTTGTTTTAAGAATGGAATTAACACTTTTATTTCGGGAGTATTCCCCGATTTGGAGATGACGATTACCAAGTCATCTTCTTGTATAATCCCTAAGTCACCATGAATAGCATCTGCTGCATGCATAAAAATAGATGGCGTACCCGTTGAGTTTAAGGTCGCTACAATTTTTTGTGCAATTATTGCACTTTTTCCAATTCCTGATACAATTACTCTGCCTTTTAAATTCAAGATAATATTGACAACTTCAGCAAAGTCATCTGTTATTTTATTGGTCAACGCTTCTAGTGCCTTTGCTTCCAGTTGCAGTACCTCAATCGCCTCTTTTTTTATTTCTGAATTGCTTTTCACGGAAAATCTCCTTATTTTTATTCTTTAATTGACAAAAATAAAGTATTTAATTTTTAGATGGTCAATAGTCTACTTATATTTTTGTAATGGCGCTGATGGAAATAGAAAAATCATTGTACGATAATCTTCAGGAATTCTTTGGTTTTGATGCATTTAAGGGAGATCAAGAAGCAATAATCACTAACATTCTCAATAAAAAAGATACTTTTGTTATAATGCCGACAGGCGGGGGCAAATCTATTTGCTACCAGCTTCCTGCTTTGATGAGTGGAGGAACAGCTATTGTAATCTCGCCCCTCATCGCTTTGATGAAAAATCAAGTGGATCAACTGCGCGCTTTTGGCGGAAGGGACAGTATTGCACATTTCTTGAATTCGTCTCTTACAAAGGGAGAAATCACTCGTGTGAAAGCTGATGTAACTTCGGGGCAAACGAAATTATTGTACGTTGCACCAGAATCTTTGACGAAAGAAGATAATATTGCTTTTCTTCAATCGATAAAAGTATCTTTTGTAGCGGTTGATGAGGCACACTGTATCTCAGAGTGGGGACATGATTTTAGACCAGAGTACCGCAAAATCAGAACTATTCTTAACGAAATAGGAACAAATATTCCAATAATTGCGCTTACAGCTACGGCTACGCCTAAAGTACAATCTGATATTCGCAAAAACTTGCAAATGACAGATGCTACTTTATTCAAATCTTCATTTAATCGTTCAAACTTATTTTATGAAGTAAGACCGAAAAAGAATGTAGTTAAAGAAATCGTTAAGTTTATTCGCAATAATGCAGGTAAAACTGGGATTATCTATTGTTTGAGTCGTAAAAAAGTAGAAGAAATTTCAGAAGTACTAAACATAAATGGGATCAAAGCATTGCCTTATCATGCTGGATTGGATGCCAAGACGAGAGCGGATACACAAGATAAATTCTTGATGGAAGACGTGCAAGTCATTGTAGCGACTATTGCCTTCGGTATGGGGATTGACAAACCTGATGTTCGTTATGTTATTCACCACGATATTCCGAAGTCAATGGAAGGGTATTATCAAGAGACTGGTCGTGCAGGACGTGATGGAGGAGAGGGGTATTGCTTGTCGTTTTATTCTAAAAAGGACGTCGACAAGCTTATTAAATTTATGAAAGATAAACCTGTTTCGGAAAGAGAAATAGGTACACAAATATTAAAAGAAGTTATCGATTATTCGGAGTCATCTGTATGTCGTCGTAAACAAATTTTACACTATTTTGGTGAGAAGTTTGATGAGACAGGTTGTAGCAATATGTGTGATAACTGTCGCGCACAAAAAACATATTTTGATGCGGAAGAAGATTTAGTAAAAGTCTTAAATTTTATTAAAGAAGAAGGTGATCGATTTGACGATCAGCATATCATCAATGTCTTTATCGGACAAAATAATCAACCAGTCTCTGCTTATAAGCACGATGAACATGCTTTATTTGGTTATGGAAAAGATAAAGGTGTTAACTACTGGAATTCTTTAATTAGACAAGCCGAACTTGCTGATTTTGTGAAGAAAGACATAGATCACTACGGTTTGTTAGTATTAACAAATGAAGGAAGAAAGTATTTAACCAATCCATATAGTCTGAAATTCATTTTGAATAAAGAAATTGAATTGGCGGATGACGAGGATGGCGATGAAGCTGCTCAAAGTTCGGGTGCATTGGATGCCGAGTTATTGAAAATGCTTAAAGATTTGCGTAAGAAAATTGCAAAGCAAAAATCATTACCTCCTTTTGTAATTTTCCAAGATCCTTCCTTGGATGAGATGTGTACACATTATCCAGTGAGTATCGAGGAGTTAAAACAAATCCATGGCGTAGGTGCGGGTAAGGCTTTGAAATTTGGTGCACCATTCGTAGAATTGATTAAAAAATATGTCGAAGAAAATAATATTGAAAGAGCACAAGATTTAGTGGTAAAAAGTACCGCAAATAAATCGGCACTCAAAGTCAGTATTATTCAAAATATAGATAGAAAAATAGGTCTAGATGATATAGCTGGTTCTAAAGGAATTAGTTACGAGGACTTGTTGAAAGAGGTGGAATCTATTGTTTATTCCGGCACGAAACTTAATATAGGATATTTCGTTGACGAAATGATTGACCAAGATAGACAAGATGAGGTGTTTGAATATTTTAGAGCGGCAGAGGAAGATTCTATCAAAAATGCATTAGCAGAATTGGGAGAAGAAGATTATACGTATGAAGATATACAGTTAATGCGTATTAAATTTTTATCAGAATTAGGAAATTAACAAAAAATGATACAGAAATATTTACCTGGTATAAAGAATGGTTCATCCGAACAATTCTTTTTGATGGCAGGTCCATGTGCTATTGAAGGTGAAGAAATAGCATTACGAATAGCAGAGAAAATTGTGACGATTACGGATAAATTAAATATCCCTTATATTTTCAAAGGTTCTTATCGTAAAGCCAATCGCTCTCGTGTAGATTCTTTTACCGGAATTGGTGATGAAAAGGCACTTAAAATTTTGGAAAAAGTAGGTAAAGAGTTTGGAGTACCGACGGTTACTGATATTCACGAAAGTCATGAGGCTGCTATGGCTGCTACTTATGTGGATGTGTTGCAAATTCCAGCATTCTTGTGTCGTCAAACAGAATTGCTAGTAGCTGCTGCTAATACAGGCAAAGTGGTGAACATTAAAAAAGGACAGTTTTTGTCCGCTGAATCAATGAAATTCGCAGTCGATAAAGTGAAAGACTCTGGAAATGATAAAGTGTTTTTGACGGATAGAGGAAATACTTTTGGCTACCAAGATTTGATTGTAGATTTTAGAGGTTTGCCAACAATGCGTTCGTTTGACGTACCTACTGTAATGGATTGTACTCACTCCTTACAACAGCCGAATCAAACTTCGGGTGTAACAGGTGGTAAACCAGAATTAATTGAAACTATCGCTAAAGCAGCTATTGCTGTTGGTGCTGATGGCTTATTCATCGAAACACATCCTGACCCAGCGAATGCAAAATCTGATGGAGCGAATATGTTGCATTTAGATTTATTAGAAGAGTTATTAATCAAGCTGACGCGCATTCGTCAAGCTATTCTTTAAGGACAATTATAGAGGAAGGAGTTGCAAAGTTAAATTGCAGCTCCTTTCTTCTTTTACTGCATTGAATTCTTATTTTTGCCCGTCTATTATTTAGTATAGCAAAAGACTGGGATTTGGGACTTGTTTTTGATAAATATCTTCTTTTTTTATTTAAAAAACACGTTATTTATACATTATAAATAGTTATTAAGACCTTTTTTATGGAAAAATTGATATCAACGATATCTAGTTATGTTTGGAGTGATTTTTTTATATACTTATGCTTAGGCACAGGATTGTACTTTTCGATTCGAACTGGCTTTCTACAAGTCAGATATTTGAAAGACATGTTGCGATTGCTTTTTGCAAAAAATAAATCCAATAGTGGCATCTCGTCCTTTCAAGCTTTTGCATTAGCAATTTCAGGACGTGTCGGTACTGGTAATATAGTTGGCGTAGCCACAGCAATCTATATGGGTGGTCCAGGAGCTGTATTTTGGATGTGGGTAATTGCATTTCTTGGTTCCTCTTCGGCTTTTATTGAGTCAACCTTAGCCCAAGTTTATAAGCAAAAGGAAGGCAATAATTTTAGGGGTGGTCCTGCTTTTTATATAGAGAAAGGTTTAGGGGTTAAATGGTACGCCTTGTTATTTGCTATTATTACGGTCGTAAGTACGGGTTTTTTACTTCCTGGTGTTCAAAGTAATGCTATCAATGGCACTATCACAAATGCATTTAGCTATTCAAATGACGTTGTGCATTTCGCAGGTACGGATTGGACGATTAGTTATGTAGGGTTAGCTATTATAGCATTGTTATCAGTCATTATAATTGGTGGCGTAAAACGTTTGGGGCAAGTATCAGAATTTATTGTTCCTTTTATGGCTGGGGCGTATATTCTGATGGCACTTATTATTATTGGACTGAATATTACCCATATACCTGATGTGTTTTCCATGATATTTTCATCTGCATTTAGTATGCATTCTACATTTGGAGGGATTGTTGGGACAGCAATTGCTTGGGGAGTCAAAAGAGGTATTTATTCAAATGAGGCTGGACAAGGTACTGGACCACACGCAGCCGCTGCCGCACAAGTGAATCACCCAGCTCAACAAGGATTAGTGCAAGCATTTTCGGTTTATGTGGATACATTATTTGTTTGTACAGCTACAGCTTTGATGATTTTGTTTACGGATCAGTTTAATGTTGTATCTGAATTTAATGCAAAAGGTGAGGCTACTAGTTTCTTGGTAAATCATGTTCCAAATGTGAGTGTAGAAGGTTTTACACAAGCCGCAGTAGCGCATCATTTTCCTGCTATAGGTAATCAATTTGTCGCTATTGCATTATTCTTTTTTGCGTTCACTACGATTATGGCTTATTATTATTTTGCTGAAACTAACGTAGCATATATTTTCAAAGGCAAAAAAAATCAATTGGTTATTTGGGTATTACGTATTGTATTCTTGTTTTCAGTTTATTATGGAACTATTAAGACCGCTAAACAAGCATGGGATTTAGGCGATATTGGGGTTGGTTTGATGGCATGGGTTAATATAATTGCAATCTTGTTGCTGAGCAAAATAGGAATGAAGGTGTGGAAGGATTATGTGACGCAACGTAAGCAAGGTGTCGAAGACCCAACTTTTGAGCCTAAAAAATTAGGAATCAAAAATGCTGATTTTTGGGAAGAGAATAAATAAAGTTAATTATTTAATAGCCCTCTTTGCCGGGCTGGCATCCTACTTTTGACCGTAAAAGTAGGCAAAACTCGTCACTGTACCGAGTTGCCACAAAGTTTTGGCATTCCTGCATTTGGCAACTCGCTAAGGCGACATCTGCTGTGAAACAATGGGCATACAACAATTTGAATTTTCTTATTCCGAACAGTAGGTTAGTAAGTTAAAATAAAAGAATATATATGAGTCAGAAAAATAGTACAGGTAACTTTTGGGCGTTACTACCCTTGATCATTTTTGTTTTCATTTATTTTTCTGGCTCATTGTATTTAGGAGATTTTTATGCACTACCAGTTTTGGTGGTGTTTGTAATTTCCCTATTTGTTGCTTTTTTTCAATATCCGAAGAAAAGTTTCGAAGAAAAGTTAATGAGTTTTGCGAATGGCTCTGGAGACCAGAATATCCTGATTATGATTCTTATATTTTTATTGGCTGGTGCTTTCAGTGAGTTGTCGAAATCAATAGGAGCATTGACTTCTACCGTGAACTTTGCAATGACTTATATTTCTCCCCAATTTATCCTTTCTGGAATCTTTATGATAGCTTGTTTTGTTTCTATTTCGATGGGAACATCTGTGGGAACTATTGTAGCCCTAGCACCATTTGCGGTGGGCTTCGAAACCTATATTCCTGGGATAACTGTGATTGCTTTGGCTGCAGTCGTAGGAGGAGCCATGTTTGGAGATAATTTATCCTTCATTTCTGATACCACCATTGCTGCTACAAGAACTCAAGATGTAAGCATGCGTGACAAGTTTAAGATGAACTTTAGAATCGTTTTGCCTGTCGCTATTTTAGTAGTTATAATTTATTATTTCCAAGGAGCTGCTTTCGCAGAAAATGTCGGAGACGTAGCAGTTGGGGATTTTGAATTCATCAAAGTATTGCCGTATATACTCGTCTTTACACTTGCCTTATTGGGTGTGCAAGTGATTTGGACATTAGGAATTGGAATTGTTACTACTTTGTTCATTGGTCTTTTGACAAATTCCATTACGCTATTGGAATCTATACAGAGTGTCAATGCTGGATTTGCGGGTATGTTTGAATTGAGTTTGCTGTGTTTGATAATTGGTGGTGTAGTTGGCATAATCCGTTATAATGGAGGAATTGACTTTTTGCTTAATTCTGTGTTGAAAAATATTAAAACCAAACGTGGAGCAGAATTTGGTATCGCCTCATTAACAGCATTGGTGAACTTTGCTTTAGCAAATAATACGATTACGATAGTAATTGTTGGTCCTTTAGCAAAGGAAATATCGGACAAATTTGAATTAGTCCCAAAACGTGTTGCCAGCATCTTAGATACGGTGTCTTGTTTTGTACAAGGTATATTGCCTTATGGCGCACAAATATTAGCAGCTCTTGCTGCTTCGTCTATCGTCTTAGCAGAAACTGCTCAACCTAATATTTCTCCTCTAGAACTTATTTCGTATCTGTATTATCCGTTCTTGACAGGGGTAGCGACATTAGGATTTATTGTGTTTAGTAAGAGATAGGGTTATATAAGTGCCTTCATGCCGGGCAGGCAGTTGCTTTTATTCATTCGAGTTGTTTTTTAGTATGAATGAGCACTTCGTGGTTTTCGGCAAAAAGTAACCAAAACCGAAACATAGTGAGCTCATCGAAGATAAACTCGTCGCTGTACCGAGTTGCCACAACGTTTCGACATTCCTACAATTGGCAACTCACTAAGGTGACATTCAAGCATAACAATGGACAGTTCTCTTATTTGATACATGTTAGGAAGACTACAGCTACTGCTTCAAAGTCACCGATTTTCCGCTTTTAGCACTACGAATTGCGGCATCTAAGATTTTCATTGTAATCATATTATTTTCTAACGAGGACAAATCATAGGGGTTTAGCTTGACTTCATTGTTGATGACAGCAGCAAAAAAGTAGAAAGGGTCATTAAATGGTTTTTCCAATGTTTTTAAATCCATTTTTTCTTCTTTGAAACCATCATAACCTTCTGACTTTTTAATGCGTAAATGTCGGCTGTTATCTGCGTATATTACGCCATTGAGGCCATACATTTCTAAATCCTTGCGACCAATAGTCCAATTCCAAGAGGGTTGAAGTACGGCATTGCTATTTTCATAAGTCAGAATTATCGTGGCATCATCATCAACTTTGGGATTGTTTTCTTTTTGCAATTGTTGGGTAACTGCTGTAACAGATACCGGTTTTTTGCCATCCATAAACCAAGTCATCAGATTAGCACCATAACATCCAAAGTCTGTAATTGCGCCGCCACCATTTTGTACGGGGTCAGTGAGCCATTCGAAAAACTCTGGGTCTAAATTAATTTTTGCTGGTCCTTTATGTCCATCACGAATGATTACTTTTTTCAATTCTCCGATTTTATTTGCTTTCAGGAATTCATAGGTCTTATGCATGGTCGGATACCAAGTCGTTTCGTAATTTGTTAGTAAATGAATGTTGTTTTTCTTCGCTAACGCTTCCATCTTTTTGGCATGAGCCAAACTTACTGCCAAAGGTTTTTCGACCATCACATGAATCCCTTTTGGCGCACATTTTTCTACGACTTCCAAATGTTCGTAAACCGTTCCAAAGGCTAATACCGCTTGTGGAGATTTGGACTGAATCATCTCGTCCATTGTCTCATACACCATTTCCAAAGGAAATTTGTATTGCTTCGCAAATCTGTCCGCCAATGCTTTGTTGGGTTCTACAATAGCGACAACTTCATACGCATCTGTCTTTAAATTACCCAAAATCCAATGTACGTGCGAATGTGTCAAGCCTACTATGGCATAACGAATAGGTGATTGTTGTGCTTTCAACGAAGTAAAAGTAGATATGATAAGTATAAGGATGACAGATAGTCTAAGCATGATGGTATACGAAGTTTATAATGGTAATTGTTCTTGACTGAACCTAAAATAGCAAAATTATCTTAGATATTTTTATTCCATGAAGCTCAAATTGTAAAACAATAAGAGGGATTATTCGTTTAAATTAGTGACATTAGAACTTACTGAAAAATTAGAGCACAACATGAACCACCTTTTTAATAGACAATTTTCAAAAGAAATAAACGGAGAAACAACCTTATTTGAAGTGCAGTATGACCCGACAACGCATCATTTCACAGTGACGGAAAATACCCTAGTGCAATACAAATTACAATTTGACCCCACATCCAGAACTTGGAAGACAACAGATGGTCCAGAACCATCTATACCTGTGGAGGAATTAGCTAATTCTGTACAACAAGCTTTTGGTGTTTTTGTGTAGAGATTTTAAGTCCATATGCCAGCTGGGCAATTATTTTTATTCATTTATATTGTCTTTAGCAGGAAGGAGCATTTCTTGATTTTCCTAAAATATTAATTTGGTTCGGCGTTCAAGCCTTGAGGTGGGATGTTCAAGCTTTGAGGTAGGATTTTCTATATTTTAGGTTCGACGTTCTATCTTTTAGGTTCAATGTTCTACATTTTAGCTAGGATGTTCTACCTTTTAGGTTCAACGGCGAGTCTTTTAGATTGAATGTTGAGCCTTTTAAATTGAATGTCGTGCCTTTTAAATTAAACGTCTAGTTTTATGTTCAAAGTTCCCTTATTAGCTTATTTCTTTTTATTGCTGTATCCCTTTAGTTATGCTGTTTTATTATTTGTTTGAAGAACAAATCATATGAATCTGGCTGCTTTTGTATATAGTATAACTTTTTTTAATAATTTATACACTATTTTTTAGAATGTCATAAATCTTGTTACTTTTTCTCAGTTCCCAATAATCAAATCCAATTGAAAAAATTACCAATATAATCCAGAATACAAATATATACCATCCTTCAAGAATTCGTTGTAAAATAGTCTTTGAGGGAATAAATGGTGTATATTTATTCTTGTCTTGCAACTCAAAAATAGAAATGTTTTTTTCTTTTCCTGTTGCAGTGTTTTCAAGCTTTATAGTATTATCTCTTTTTGGAGTAACTTTATATTCCGTAATTTCATTATTATTTCCGACTTCTCTATAATGTAATTCAGCGGATTTTAAAAAAACAAAAAAAACAATTGATAGTATAGTTGGAATTAACATCTGAAGACCCGTTACCCATAAGTTACTTTTAATTTTACCTTTTTTTCTTTTTATTTCATTCTCAGAAAGTAAGTTTGTCACAAATATTTTTTGAGTTTGAGAAATCCTATGTGTGAATTTCAGTTCATCAAAAATATTATTGTGTTTTTCTATTTCTTCAGTTGCTTCAATTATTGCTTCTATTTGATAAAATTCATTTTTTCTAAATAATCCAAAATCAAATTGTAAGTTTTTTGAATCTTTAATTTCATAACTGCATTTTAAGTCTGGTGAGGTACCGGTAATTTTGCAATTAATCCAATTATAATTTTCGGGTATTGATATATTAATTGGTCTTTCAATTTTTTCGCCTTCTATATCAATTTCTCCATCATTAATAAAACATCCTTTAATATAAATCAAATTATCTTTAATTGGTTTGTTTTCAAATAAAATGGCAATCTCATTGAAATTTTTCACAATACTATTAAATAAACTAATACTTGATTGTTTGAGAAATGTTATTCTGCCAGGGTATCGCTTTTTTTAAATAAATTTATGCTTAGAAAACCAAAAACAAATGTTGCAACTAATCCGATTATGGTTAAAAGTAAGGATGTATCCATATGTTTATTATATAAGTATGATAATTGGTTTCAAAATCCAATATACAAAATATCTCAATAATCAATAAAAACAAAAAAGCCCAATCTTGCGATTGAGCTTTTCTATATACTAGTAAAACTAAGATTAGTGTTTGAAGTGACGAACACCCGTCGTAACCATGGCAAGACCTTTTTCGTCAGCCATTTCGATAGACAATTTATCTTTGATCGAACCGCCTGGTTGCAATACGGCAGCTATTCCGTTGTTACCAGCGATTTCTACACAGTCCGGGAATGGGAAGAACGCATCTGATGCCATAGAAGAACCTACTAAGTCAAAACCGAAAGCTTTTGCTTTTTCTATAGCTTGTTTCAATGCATCTACACGTGAAGTTTGTCCCACACCTGAAGCGATTAATGTACCGTTTTTCGCAAATACAATTGTGTTAGATTTTGTATGTTTCACGATTTTGTTTGCGAAGTACAAGTCTTCTAATTGTGCTGCAGTAGGTGCAACTTTCGTTACTGTAGTCATTTGCTGAGGACCTTCTACCGTGTTGTCTTTATCTTGTAAGATGACGCCGTTCAATAAAGTTTTGAATTGCTCTGTAGGCAATTTCACTTCTTTACGACGTAAAATGATTCTGTTTTTCTTTTCTGTCAAGATAGCTACCGCTTCTTCCGAATATGAAGGAGCGATTAACACCTCGAAGAACAATTTGTTGATTTCAGTAGCTGTTTCGCCGTCTACTTCACGGTTAGTGATTAATACTCCACCGAAAGCAGAAACTGGGTCACATGCTAAAGCATCTATCCATGCTTGTTTTACAGTTTCGCGCGAAGCAACACCACAAGCGTTTGTATGTTTTAAGATTGCAAAAGTAGGCTCTTGGAATTCGTCGATAATAGCTACTGCCGCATCTACGTCTACCAAGTTGTTGTATGATAATTCTTTACCATTCAATTTGTCAAACATTGCGTCCAAATCACCGAAGAAAACTCCTTTTTGGTGTGGGTTTTCGCCGTAACGCAATACCTGTGCTTTTTGCTCAGATTGTTTGAAAACTTCGATTGGCTCTTCTTGGTTGAAGTAATTGAAGATTGCTGTATCGTAGTGCGAAGATGTATTGAAAGCACGTTTTGCAAATGACTTACGTTGTTCCAATGAAGTAGCACCTTCTTGTGCTGCTAAGATTTCTTCTAATTCTGTATAGTCGTTTTTCGAAGAAATGATAACTACATCGTTGAAGTTTTTAGCTGCTGCACGGATTAATGAAATACCACCAATGTCGATTTTCTCAATAATATCCTGCTCTGAAGCACCAGAAGCAACAGTTTCTTCGAATGGATATAAATCCACGATAACTAAGTCGATTTCTGGAATGTTATATTCGTCAATTTGTTGTTTGTCTTCTGCCAAAGGACGACGCGAAAGGATACCACCAAATACATTTGGGTGTAATGTTTTCACACGACCACCTAAAATAGAAGGGTAGCCCGTCAAATCTTCAACGCGCTCAACGCCAATTCCTAAGTCACGGATAAAAGCTTCCGTACCGCCTGTAGAGTAGAAAGTAACTCCGTACTTGTTTAATAGTTGAATAAGTGGGGCTAGATTGTCTTTGTAGTAGACAGAAACTAATGCATTTTTAATCTTAACAGGATGATTCATTGTTTTTTATTTGGAGCAGCAAAGGTAAAAATTAAAGTGTGGATTTCATAGTGCTGAACCTACTTTATTTGCTGAAATGAATAAGTTCCATTTTTTAATAAAATGTATAATTAACGTGAGTTCGGGATAAGAAAAAAGTGAAATTTATATATTATTTCAACAAAAAAAGACTTGATTTTATGTGTATAATTAGTTGACAATCAAATTGTTGCAAATATAAATCAAGCCTTATGTTAAGAGATAAAGTTATAGAAATTTTTGTTAAGGTCGATGATTTCTGCAAAGAAATTCAACCCCTTCTTGAAGAAAATCGTATTGAAGACAGAAAACTGGGTAAGCGCAATAGAAAAACAGGTCTTTGTGATAGCGAAATAATCAGCTTGATGGTTCTTTTTCATTCAGGTCAATTTACTAATCTTAAGTCATTCTATGTTCATTATGCACTGCCGCATCTAAAGGATCTCTTTCCTGGACTGACCTCCTACAATAGATTCGTTGAACTCCAGCCTAGGTGTGCCGTCACCTTTATGTTGTTTGTAAAGATGTGCTGTCTTGGCAAAAGTGAAGGTGTCAATTTTATAGATTCTACGCATATCAAAGTATGTCATAATAGAAGGATACATCAGCACAAAGTCTTTAAGGGAACTGCAGAACGAGGTCAGTGCTCCATTGGCTGGTTTTATGGCTTCAAGCTGCACCTGATCATCAATGATAAAGGTGAAATATTGTCTTTTTATCTCACAAAGGGGAATGTAGATGACAGAAATCTAAAACATATGATGGATATGACTAAAGATATTTTTGGTAAACTCTATGGGGGTAAGGGATATATTTCAAAAGCAATGGCCGATATATTATGGGGAAACGGAGTACAAATGGTGACCAAACCAAGAAAAAATGTGAAAGGAATAAACCTTAGTCAAACGGATAAAATAATGCTCAGAAAGCGAGCAATTATTGAATGTGTCAATGATGAACTTAAAAACATTTGTAAGCTACAAAATACAAGACATAGGTCTGTAAGTAACTTTTTATTGAATATTTTAGGAGCATTAGCCGCTTATGCTTTCTTCCCTAAAAAACCTTCATTAAATATTCAATTTGAACAGCAGGAAAATCAATTATTCCTTGCTGCTTAAACCGAACTCACCTTTGGTATAACAAAGATAATTTTATAAAAATAATGTTGTTGTTTGTAAATATAGGCTGGAGGGATAAAAACTAAAGCCTTAGTATGAAACGTTA
>NZ_WUQZ01000022.1 GCF_009829075.1 Sphingobacterium composti
GTCTTTCTCATGGTGAACTTTATACGGTGGTAACTAATAAAGAAGCTCACGGAAAGAAAGGGACTATAGTTGCAATTCTCAAAGGAACTAAATCCGATAGTATTATCCCTGTGCTTCAACAAATTCCACTCGATTACGCAACAAAGTACGGGAAATAACACTTGACTTAGCTGGTAATATGGGGATTATAGCTAAGAAGTGTTTTGCTAATGCAGTGCAGGTTATTGATCGCTTTCATGTGCAGCAATTGGCAACTGAGGCACTTCAAGAAATCCGGATAAAACACCGTTGGGAAGCTATTGATGAAGAAAATATGGCCATTGAAGACGCTAAAAAAAGGAAAGAAACTTACTGTCCAGAAATCCTATCAAATGGTGATACTATAAAGCAAATGCTAGCTAGAAGTCGCTATTTACTCTATAAAAGTGAACATAAATGGACAGTAGAACAAAAGGAAAGAGCTAGTTTACTATTTGAACGCTATACTGAAATTCAAAAGGCTTACAAATTATGCCAAGAACTATCTTGGATATACAAAACAACTGTAGATAAAATATATGCTTTTACACGACTAGCTAAATGGGCTGAGAAGGTAGAGCAAGCTGGGTTCAAGTCTTTCAATACCGTGTCAAGAACTATAAATACGCATCACAAAAAGATTCTAAACTACTTTGATAACAGAAGTACCAATGCTTCAGCAGAATCTTTTAATGCAAAAATAAAAGCATTCAGAAGTCAGTTTAGAGGGGTTCGTGATATCAATTTTTTCTTATTCAGATTGACTAAGTTATTTGCTTAGTCCACAGGTTTTGTACATGATCCCTTTTTTGCTTGATCCGTATGATCCCCATGATCCCTACCTTCTATGAAAATTAAAATAATAAAACAAAAAAGCCTCACATTACTGTGAAGCCTTTAGAAGCGGGTAAGTAATGGGGCTCGAACCCACGACCCCTAGAACCACAATCTAGTGCTCTAACCAACTGAGCTATACCTACCGTGTTTGTGCTACAAAAGTAGTAGAAAACCCCATTCTATGCAAATATTTCTACATAAAAAATCCTCATTATGAAATAACACAATGAGGATTAAGGAATTATTTTTTAATAAATATTAAATCATCTCTACGCTACGCTTCACAAAAGAGGTTAAATCCGCTCCTGTCAACAATCCACGTGATAATAAAGCTAAATCAAAAGCTTGTTTTGCTAATTTTTCAGCCTCTTCATCTGAACTTTCTACGATGCGCTTTACTAAAGGGTGATTACCGTTTACCGTTACTTTGTAGTTGTCTGGCAATGTGCCATAGAAGCCCATACCACCACCAGTTTTTGCCATGTCTTTCATACGACGCATAAACTCATCCAAAGTCACTGACACAGGCAATTCATCCGCTGCTAAAGCTTCTACTTGAACATTCATATCATTTCGGCTGATAGCTTTCGTAAATAATTCAGAAGCTTTTTTGCTTTCTTCTTCGGTTAATGTTAATTCAATTTTTTCGTCTTTTTGAATTAACTTATCAACTACGTCCGAATCCACACGCTTTAATTGTACTTTCTCGCCACCTTTTTGTTCTAGGTACGAAGCGAAGTGTGTATCTAGTGGTCCATCCAATACCAATACATCATAACCTTTTGCTTTAGCATTCGATATAAATCCATCTTGTTGTGCAGCATCCGAAGTATATAAATAAACGATATTACCGTCTTTGTCTACATTAATATCTTTTACTTTTTCATAATATTCTTTGATGGTATAATTTTCACCTTCTGTATTTTTAACCAAGCAGAATTCATTTGCTTTCTCCGCAAATTTTTCTTCGCTCAACATACCGTATTTGATAAATAAGCCGATATCATTCCATTTTTCTTCAAAACCTTTACGGTCAGATTTGAAGATTTCTTGCAATTTGTCAGCAACTTTCTTCGTGATGTAGTTGCTAATTTTCTTCACATTACCATCCGCTTGCAAGAATGAACGCGATACGTTCAATGGAATATCTGGCGAATCAATCACACCATGCAACAACATCAAATATTCAGGAACGATATCTTTTACCTCATCCGTGATAAACACCTGGCGCGAGTACAATTTGATTTTATTGCGTTGGATTTCTAATTCATTCTTGATTTTAGGGAAATATAGAATACCTGTCAAATTGAATGGATAATCTACATTCAAGTGAATCCAGAATAATGGCTCGTCAAAAGTATTAGGATACAATTCACGGTAGAATGCCAAATAATCTTCGTCTTTTAATTCTGAAGGCGCTTTTGTCCAAGCTGGATTCGTATTGTTGATGATATTATCAACTTCTACTGATTTGTATTTTGGTTTACCATTTTCATCCTCGCCATCTGGTTCAGAAGATGTTTTCGTTCCGAAACGAACTTGTACAGGCAAGAATTTAGCGTATTTGTCTAAGATTTCTTGCAATCTGAATTTGCTTAAAAATTCTTTTGAATCTTCATTAATGTGTAATATTACATCTGTACCACGTGTAGTACGTGTACCTGCTGAAATTTCGTACGATGTACTACCATCACAAACCCAATGTGCAGCCTCTGCCCCATCTTGGTACGACAAAGAATCGATTTCGACTTTATCAGCAACCATAAATGCCGAGTAGAATCCTAAACCAAAGCGACCAATAATTTCATTTGCATCATTAGCCTCTTTGAATTTTTCCATAAATTCAGTCGCACCAGAGAATGCGATTTGATTGATGTATTTTTTAATCTCTTCGGCAGTCATTCCAATACCATTATCCGAAATGGTAATTGTTTTTGCTTCTTCGTCGAATTTTACATCAACAACCAACTCTCCCACCTCGCCATTAAATTGACCTAATGAAGAAAGACGTTTGATTTTTTGAGAAGCATCTACTGCATTTGAAACTAACTCACGTAGGAATATCTCATTGTCTGAGTAAAGGAATTTTTTGATAACCGGAAATATATTCTCGGTATGAATCGAAATAGTGCCTTTTTCTGTGCTCATATATTTTAAATTTTTCAGTTTAAATTTTACACAGAATATTTATCAATGCACGTTCCAAAAGGATTTTTCAGGACATTTTGACAGAGGAAGTGTCAGAATGGGATTAGTTGCTTTTTAAATCTAATAGTATCGCTATTTCCTTTAAATCTCTAACGTATCTACCTCCTATTATTCTAGGGATCCATTTATAATTTGACGAATATTTTTGTAATACTCGAATAGCTTCTTTATCTGTACCGCAACCTAGATCTTCTAATACTTTAATATCTGAAAAGCTACCATCTTTTTCTACTATAAAAGAACACATTATCTTCCCCTTAAGCCCTCTATTATCCATTTCCCTTGATATCTTAAATTCTTTAAGCATGTAATTTTTAAAATTTTGAAGGCCCTCCTTCGGCTGTGGAGGATGTTCAATACTCAT
The DNA here is from genome assembly GCF_009829075.1 of Sphingobacterium composti. Taxonomy (GTDB): domain Bacteria; phylum Bacteroidota; class Bacteroidia; order Sphingobacteriales; family Sphingobacteriaceae; genus Sphingobacterium; species Sphingobacterium composti. The sequence continues at coordinate 3,428 of NZ_WUQZ01000022.1, forward strand.
CTTTGTAATCGTATCAATTTTAACCCTCTGTCCAAAAACATTAAAGAACAGGAATGACATAACACCCAATAAAAGAAAACTTTTCATTCTTAAATCTAAATATTTTTTTTGAAAACAAAATAAAGTCTACTATATTTGTAGAGTATTCAGAATTGCATCGTGCAATACCAACCGAGTGTAGACACCGCGGTGGTAAAATAATACGGGTTTTGTACCAAAATAAACGTCCTAAACAACGCTTATTTTCCCCTAAAGTTTCTGGATACAATTTATAGTTTAACCTTTTAAATTTTTAAATTGTATGTCAAACACAACACATTTGTACCAGCACCTTATCGAAAAATTCAGTAATTATTCGATTGAAGAACTTATCCAACTAAACAATGAAACTGTAAAAGGCCAAGGTTGGGGTTCAGCTAAAGCAACATTCCGCACAGCAATTATCACAGCTTTCTCTCGCAAAGGAATCGACTTGTCGCAGATTCTTTCAAAAGATGATGGATTCACAACAGTGAAATCCATTCCTGTACGATTGGAGGATAATGTTCTTATTCCTTTGTCCTATTGAGAATGAATAACTGTTTATGAAAATTACTTCGTCATCGACTCTTATATAACGCAATGAGAAATCTAAAAACATAACTTTAGATTTCTCCTCGTTCCTCGTCGATGACGTTAGCATTTTGGTCATTGCAATTTGCTACCTATTTATCGCCCAATTATTAATTCGCATGCGACAATGCATACAATGCAAATGTCCCTAACCAATGCGAACCCATATAATCATCTTGTACTGATAGATTAGGCAAAGAGAATTTTATATGCTCATTTGCGATTTTTTTCAAATGATTCAATTCAGACTCTTTGCTACTAATGCCGTACAAACAAGCAGCTCGACTATAATTTAAACCATCTAAATGCACTAATTTGCCATCCGATCTGTCTTTTACAACAGCGGGATCCAATCTATAATCTACTTTAAATAAACCTGGCATAAAATTCCCTAACCAAGTTTTATATTCCTGTTGCTCCAAAATTTTAGACATCAAATATGCTTCTTCCAAACAAGGTGAAAGAAAATCATATCCGCTAGGTTCATAAGCCAAATCACAATTAATATCATTCAGAAATAACCGTTTTCCGTGTTTGATTATTGCGTTCTCAAAATCTTTATTCCCGACTGATCTCGCATAATCAATAGACAAAGACAAACCAAAAGCTGAATTATCATGTTGTCCAGCACGAATAGGATAAATAAGTTTTGGTAAATATTCTATATAACGCTTAACTAGTAAATCAGCTAGAGGCTGTAAGTTTGCTTCCCAACGTTGTGCATCTTCATCTTGCCAATTTGAAAGGCTTTCTTGGAGTTTAAACAGCCAAGCCCATCCGTAAGTACGTTCGAAATTTTTATTATTCTCATCATTGAAAAAGGCTAATTCAACCGCCACATTTTCAGGAGTAATATGTTTATTGAGGATGTTTCTTATTTTACCGTCGGAATCCAAATCAGGATACTTTTGCATTAGCTCGACAATAGACCAGTATCCATGAACCGAAGAATGCCAATCAAAACAACCATAGAAAATAGGCCGTAGCTGTTTAGGAGATTTCAAATCCGCATCTGAGCCTAATACTTGACCTAATTTATTAGGATATTCTACCTCTAGGCAGTGAATAGGCAATTCAAAAATACCCTTTGCTTGTGCTTCCGTTAACATCAAATGTTGAATTGTGTCTGAGGGATTGGAAGTAGTATTACTATTTGCAGATTTATCACTACAACTCCAAAAAGATAATGATAATGCAATTACAAAAATAGAAACAACTTGAAATTTCATTTGTTAGATTTATGTGTTAATTACAATAATAAAAGTATAAACAATTTTATAAACTAAAAACATGAATATTACTGATTTGATTACTGGAGGCATAGGATCAAAAGCTATTAGCCTTGTTGCTAAAACGCTAAACATTGATGAAAGTAAGGCAAAATGGGTGGTAGCAGCTGCCGTACCCTTAATGATTGCTGCTTTGAATTATAATTCTAAGAAAAGCAAAGAAAAAGAAGAAGGCATTAATAAGGCTTTAGAAAAGCATAATGGTGGAATATTCGATCAAATCGGAAATCTATTTGGAAATGGTCCATCTGAAGACGATAACAAGATTGTGAATCATATGTTCGGGAAGAATACAGAGGTAGTAAAAGACAATCTTGCTTCAAAAACCGGCTTATCTGCGGACAAAATTGGAGGTGCCTTAGCTATCCTAGCTCCTATCGTAATGGGATATTTAGGAAAACAAAAACAACAAGAATCCGGCGGTGGTGGCATTGGCGATTTACTGGGAAGTGTGTTGGGTGGTGGTCAATCAACTTCTTCTGGTGGTGGTGGAATTATAGGTTCTATACTTGGAAGTGTATTGGGAGGCAGCGGAAATAGCAATCAATCATCTTCTCAAGGCGATTTAGGAGGATTAACAGATTTAGCGGGTGAATTCTTCAATCAAGGAAATGATAACAACAAAAAAGGTTCTATTTTAGATTCCTTAGCAGGAATGTTTGGAAAATAGTAATCAAATGAAAAGCAGCGATGATATTCGTCGCTGCTTTAATAAATAGATAGGTAGATAAAAAATATCTTAAATTTCTTCTAAAGACTTTCCTTTTGTTTCGGGAAGAAATAGAATAAATACGAAAGAGAGTATTACCATTATTGCATATAACAAAAAGATATAAAAACCTCCTTGTGCATTTCCTTCCACGATAACTGGAAATATCCAAGATATCAATGCTGCAAATACCCAATGCGTAGTACTACCTAATGAAGATCCTTGCGCACGTACCTCATTTGGAAATATCTCTGCCAAAAACACCCATATTACTGCTCCTTGTGATAATGCAAACGATGCTATAAATCCAAGAATATAAAACAACAAGTAACTAGAAGCATCACCTTTAAGACCGAAAGCTGTCAACATCAAAAAAATAAACATTCCAATAGCTCCTGATAATAATAGTTTTTTACGTCCTACTTTATCAATGATACTCATACCCAATAGTGTGAAAAACACATTCGTACCGCCAATAAAGATAGGTTGTAAATAGCTCAAATCCGCACTAAAACCTGCCATATCGAAAATGCGTGGAGCATAATATAGAATGGCATTAATGCCAGTCATTTGATTAAAGAAAGCCAATAAAACTGCGAAACTAATCGGTTTGAAATATTTTGCTTGAAATAAAGATGTAGTGGATTTTGACTGATCACTTACCATTTGATTTTCAATACCCAAATTATCAAAAATCACTTTTGCCTCTTCCTTTCTGTTCTGCAACACTAACCAACGCGGACTTTCGGGAGTATTTCTCAAAAGCAGATAAAACAATACAGATGGTATCGCCATAATTCCTAGCATATATCGCCAAGCGTCTTCACCCATACCTGCAAATAGGAAATTTGTCAGATAAGCAATAAAAATTCCACTTACAATCATTATTTGAAATAAACCTGTGAGTTTTCCCCTATCTTTGGATGGAGATATTTCAGAAATAAAAACTGGACCTACAACAGAACTAATCCCTACTGAAACTCCGCCAATGAATCGAAAAAATAAAAACATAGACCAAAAATTTGCTAAAGCACACCCTACCGCAGACAATAAATATAATATAGCTATGAATAGCAATACTTTTTTACGACCATATTTATTCATAAAATTACCTGCACATACTGCTCCCAAAATGGTCCCTATTAAAGAGATTGAAACAGTAAGCCCATGCCAAAAGGAATCGAGTTGCCACAATTTTTGAATAATTTGTTCTGCACCTGAGATAACGGCTGTTTCGAAGCCAAACAAAAAACCTCCTAAGGATGCTATAAGGGCATATTTCCAAACATTTTTCATATATTAGTGATTATAATTTTAGTTTAAACTTCTGTAGTAGAGATCATCCCATAAAATATATTAAGGTCGTCCATAGAAGCTATTTTAATTGGAATATTCGTTGTTATTTGTAAGTTTTCTAAGAATAAATGACTTGACTTTGCAATACTTCCGCCAATAACTATATAATCAGCTTTTAGTGGTAGCACATATATCGAAATAAACTCAGCCAAAGCCTCAGTCAAAAAACGAAAAGAATTTTCTACTTCTTTCTCATGTTGATTACTACTCACCAACTCTTTGACATTGTTAAATTTTACACCAAATCTATTATTCACATAGGAGATTATACCTCGTGTAGAGATATAATCTTCTGAGATACCATTTCGAAAATTTGCTGACCCATAATTAAGATCATTAACTATTCCATTTTCATATAAAGCAGATCCTAATCCTGTACCTAAAGTCAAACCCACCACTTTAGTATCCTTTAATTTGTGATGATAAATCTCTCCCAACAAGAAAGCCTGAGCATCATTGTAAAAATAAATATGTTCCTTATCCACAGCACATATTTCGCTCAAGTAAGACTTGACATCCATGTTCAATAAGGATTGATACTTATTCATTCCATCCATCAAAGAAATTCCATTTTCGTAGTCAAATGGCCCAGGAATTGAAACAAAAACAGCTTCAATATCGCCTAAGATATTATCTATCGATTTCATAATACCATACTTCCATTGCGACAGAATACTTTCTTTATCAGCCATGCTCTCTACTGCCGATCTATTATACGCCACAGCAATGCGTGCATCATTCAATTGTTTAACCACTGCTGAAGAGATATGCGACCCACCTATATCCAAACAAAGCATATTTTTTTTCATATAACTATTCAGATGAAATTGGCATTGGATCAAATGATGATTGTACTTTCGGATTATACACAGCAACTCCTACCATTGAATCGGCACATCCATAATACATATACCATTGTGATTTATAAAACACTAAGCCCTGTAAGAATACGGTACCATCTGCATATTGACCACTTTTCTCAAAAGCCTCCATTGGTCGCATAAATGGAATATCCATTCTTTCTAATACTTTTGATGGGTCCTCTTTGTCGAACAATACTTGACCGCCACTATATGTTCCTGTAGGTAGACGCTTGTCTGCAAATTGAGTTTCATTATGATTTTTACCGTTGTAAATCAATAATATTCCTTTATCAGTTTTTACCGCAGGAGGTCCACACTCTGTTAGTGCACTATCGAAATAACCTTCACGTACATCAATGAATTTTGCTGGATTACCGACAGAATCCAATACTGGCTCCCAATCAATTAAATTATCCGAGGTAGCGCCATGAACACCATGTTCTCCGAAATACATAAAATATTTACCATTTACCTTAGAAACAACAAGTCGATTATCCTTAACTTCTGTCACGATGGAAGCCGATTTATGAGGCGTGGTCATAAATTTTGAATACTTAGCATGTTGGAATATTGGACCATGTTTCTGCCATTCCCTAAGATTTTTAGACGTAGCGACTCCTAGTCTTGGTGTATCCCTATTCCATTGCGTATAGAAAACAACAAAAGTACCATCATCTGTCACCGCTACACGTGGATCTTCTATACCGCCTGGCCATTCGTATTTCTTCTGCTCATCTTCATCAGGAAATAAAACAGGCTCAGGAAACCTTGTGAAATTAATACCATCTAAACTATAAGCTAAACCGAGTCTAGACGTACGAAAACCTATCCCTATTCCAAATTTATCTTCTGCACGATATAACATAAATACTGTATCATCTTTGACAACTGCACCAGGATTAAATGTATCATTCTCTTCCCAACGAACCATCTTTTTTGACATGGGATCAAAAAATGTAGTTGTAGAATCAGGCTTCATGATAGGATTAACATCTGCTGGACGTACAAAGCCGCCTAAATACCAAATAGTATCTTTCGGGTCATCATTCTTCACGGAAGAAGAATTCGTACAATTTGTCAAAACACCGATGACAGGTATTAGAAATATTAAATTAAGTAACTTCATCTATAAATAGTTTAAAATTGATTAATAATCTGGATTTTGTGATATTTTACCTACTGTTTTATCTACCTCCGCTTGAGGAATAGGATATAACATATGTTTATCTGCAAATGGTTTTCCCATTCCTGTTAATGTTTGCTTCGCAATCTTCCAACGCTTTAAATCGGACAATCTATGACTCTCCATACCTAATTCTACCCTTCTTTCTTGCTGAAGCCAAGTCATAGCTTGGCTAGCATCAGTACTCGTAGGACGATCAGGCAATATAGAATTATTACCTCCGCGCGCACGTTGACGTATTCGATTTATAATAGCAATACCTGCGGGAATTTGTCCATCCTTGATTAATGCTTCAGCTTTCCATAACAATACATCAGCATATCGAATATAAATTCTATTTACAGGCGAATTATCATTACCCTTAAAACCAATATCTTTGGCGCCTAAAAGTTTGAAAACAGCACGTACAGTATCGGCAACATTTGCCGTTAATTCCTTTCTTGGGTCACCATTTTCAAATGAGTTTAAAAAATTAGTGGATGGAGCCATAAATCCCCAGCCCATTAATGCGGTAAAACCATTTCCCCTGCTAGGCTGCAAACCAGTCTGATGGTCATAAATAAAAATATTTTCTTTTTCTAAGTATGATTTTGTTTCATCAAATGCATCAAAATAATTAGCATTGAGGTCATAAAAACCTAATTGTTCAAGAGCATTTACTTGAGTGATTACTTCCTTCCAATTTTCTTCAAATAAAGCAACTTTCGCTAATAATGCAATCGCTGCGCCCTTGGATGCTCTCCATTTCTCAGCATCATTACTAAATTTTGTGTTCGGCAATCCATCAATTGCATTTTTCAAATCTGCCTTTATTTGATTATATACATCAGATTTACTCGAACGTACTGCTACTTCGTAAGCTTCATTAAAATTTGATAGTGGCTTGAGCAATAATGGAACGTCACCAAATAATTTCACAAGATCGAAATAGAAAAAAGCACGTAAAAATGATGCTTCCCCTAACAATCGAATGCGTTGTGATTCTGCAATATTTAGTTTGGCCAAAGTAGTCTCATCAGTAAGTTGGAAAATTGCTGTATTACTTCTGGAAATTCCTTCGTAATTGTATTTCCAAATTCCAGCGAAAGCACCATTCTCAGGAGTGAAATTGTAATTTGCAATATCATCCATCCATGCTTGATCTCCATCAGGATTCCATTTCTTCATAGCGTCGCCAGACGCAATATCTTCTAACAAAAAATCAGGACGTATAACTAGTCCTCCATTCCAATCCCAGTCGCCATATATATTTAATGTATAAGACAGTGGTCGATAAGCATTTTCGATACCAGTGCGCACTGTACCCTCAGTAGGATCAACTTGCACTTGTTCTTTTGTAAGAATACCAATTGGATCTTTTTCCAAATATTTAGAACAACTCGTAGATAATAGTATTATCACTACAAGTAATAAATTAATTTTTCTCATGACTTAGAAGTTAAAATTAAGACCTAATAATACTGACCTAGATTGCGGATAGGTGCCTCGATCTATCAAATCTGTTGTTTCAGGATCTAAACCCCCATATTTTGTCCATGTAAATAAGTTCTGCGCTGACACGTATAATCGCGCATTGTTAATGCCTAATTTTTTGACATAATCACTAAAGGAATATCCTAACTCCACATTTTTAAGTCGTAAGTAGGATGCATCTTCAATATATAAAGATGAAAATTTACTAATACCAGTGTCTTCAAAAGCTACCCGCGGTAAGGTATTTGATGAACCTTCTCCGTCCCAGGCCCCTAACATTCGTTCACTATAATTGAATGGACGAGTATCAAAATCTATTATACGCATACCATCATTGTAACGATCTACCTTACTTACTCCTTGAAAAAAGATATTCAAATCAATTTTTTTGTAATCAAATCCTGCAAAAAAACCATAACTCCATTTTGGTATAGGATTTCCAATATATGTTCTATCCATATCGTTGATTATACCATCTTCGTTAATATCTTTAAACTTAATGTCACCAGGCTTATTAGTTGGATTTGCTACAGCATGTAGGTGGCTAGTAATCTCAGCGCTATTTTGATAAATACCTTCCATTTGATAACCATAATAAACATCTAGAGGATGGCCAATCTCCGCACGCGAATAAGTACCAATAATGCGTGGTACATTTTCATGCAAACCAACAACCTTGTTATTTACACTACTTATATTCCCTCCAAAATGATAAAAGCCACTGTCGCCAATTTTATTTCTATATTTTGCACTTAACTCAAACCCCTTATTGTCGACTTGTCCGGCATTTACATAAGTAGCATCCACATTTCCTATGAATGTAGGTAAGCTTACTGCCAAAAGAATATCTTGTGTTTTTTTATGGTAAATATCGGCGTATATCTCTAGTGTATTGTTTAGCAAACGTAAGTCTAACCCAAAGTTATTTTGCAATGTGCTCTCCCATCTTAGCTGCGGATTTCCATATCTGGTAATGTTGCCTTCTCTACTGAAAAGTGATAAATAGGCATAATTAGGAAGATTTTGGTTTCCCAATTTACCTGAACTTACTCTAAATTTTAAATAATTGATAGTTGAATTTTCGGGAAAGAAATCTTCATTACTCAAAGTCCATCCTAATGCAATGGATGGAAAGTACCCCCATTTATTGTCAGTACCAAATCTTGAGGAAGCATCAGCACGCACATTCCCTGTTACACTATATTTATTTTTATATGAATAAGTAGCAGAGCTAAACATGGAGAATAGCGCCCATTCTTGGGCAAACCCACCATTCCATAGATCCTGTCCAGTTCCACCCAAATCTAAATATTGAAATCTGTCTAGCGTATATTCAAATCTTCGACGTGAAGCATTTATTGAATTACTTTGATTATTAATGAATTCTGACCCTACCAAAGCATTTATAAGGTGATCGCCAAATGTTTTGTCATAACTTAATACATTATTCCAAGTAATGATATAATCTTCTCCACGATCCTCATTTAATCCATTAGGTCTGTTGTGACGCCCTTGCCCCACATCAACAGTAGGATCGACACGTTCATCATCACCAAAATTCTGCATAAACAACTTGTTATGATTAAAATTAAGCTCTACCCCTACATTAGATCTAAATCGTAATGATTTGTCTGACACTAAATCAAATGCCGCTTCTACATTTCCAAACAACTTGAATTGTCTTTGATTATTATCCGAATAATTAGCTAAGGCTATTGGGTTTTGAGTCCATTCATATAAGTTTGATTGAAAATTTCTGGGATTTACATAAAATGGTAAATCAGTATATGGATTATCAACGCTATAAGTTGGATCACTAGGGTCTTTAAAAACACTCAATACAGGAGGTCTGAGAAGTGCATGACGTATAATTCCCGGCACATCACCTCTCGATGATACCACCATTTTATCTTGATGATTCAACAAAATATTACTTTTAATTTCTACTCTATCGCTTAACTTGGCCTTCACATTTGACCTTAGCTCTATACGTCTATACTTATCATTGTCATAGATAACAATACCATCTTGGTCATAGTAACCACTTGAGAACATATAAGAAACACGGTCAGTAGCTCCAGATGCTGATAATTGAAAACTTTTTGTTTTGCCTTGTTCGAATAGTTCGTTCAGCCAATTGGTATTAGCGATATCCGTTCTGCCCTTCTGACTTATATATGGATTTGTTCCCGATGAATATGTATTGCTCCAAGCTTTTTCCAAAGTATTTAAATAGTCCGAAGTGTTCATCATCTTAGGAAGATTCACGGCAGAATTAATTCCTGTAAATGCATTGACTTCAAATTTTGCACTACCTATCTTACCAGACTTCGTCGTAATCAAGATTACACCTGCTGCTGCACGCGACCCATAAATAGACGCTGAAGAAGCATCCTTAAGAACAGTAATTGACTCAATATCCGCAGGATTAACAAAACTAAAATTGGTAGTTGGAATTCCATCGACAACAAACAAAGGAGAATTATTACCAATTGTTCCGATACCTCTGACACGAATATCAATGGCATCTCCTGGTTGACCAGTAGATTGGGTAATATTTACACCAGATGCTTGACCTTGTAACATTTGCGCTATATCTTGTACACGTCTTTTTTGCGCTACTTGCATATCCACCCTACTCACTGCTCCAGAAATATTGGACTCTTTCAAACTATTGTATCCAACTATTACTACCTCTTCTACATCCTTAATACTACTGTTGAGGGATATTTCAAGATTATATAATGATGAAAGCACCATTGATCCAGACGTATATCCAGTATAAGTAACAACTAACTCGTCCCCAATATTACCTGAAATGGAAAATTCACCGAAAGCATTCGTTAATGTTGTCACATTGGTTTTAGTATTTCGAACTGATGCTCCTGATAATGGAGTACTTTCGCTACTTAGTACTTTACCCTTGTAGATTTGTTGTTGAAAATTAATGTGTCTACTTGAATCATCTACTTCCCCATAGAGGTATATTACTGGGGCCCAGACACTAACAGAAATATAACAGGCATATGCTGTTATCCGTATAATGTATAACTTTAGTTTGTGCATAATGATTTATATTGGTTATAAAATTTTGCAAAACCGGTTTTGCAATTGAAGTAAAATTATAGCATATATTTAATATATCCAAATTTATTTTTTAGTGCTATCTCTAATTATCAATTTTGAGGGAATAATGAACTCTTCTACTTCTCCAGTATTCTCTTTCAGCTGCGATATAATACTATTTACAGCTTTTAGTGCTAATTCTTCCAAAGGCTGACTTACACAAGTAATAGTCGGAGTATATAATTCAAATAAATCATGATCATCGAATGCGACCATTCCGAATTTATTAGTGTAATTAATATTTTGTAAAATTTTCAAAGTCTTCACACACAAATAGTTTGTACTGAAGTAAAGTGCATCCATATTTGGGTATGTTTTAAACATACTTTGAATTTTTAGCGTAAACTCATCGATAGAACTTTGATATGGCAACTTAATTATAATTGATTCAACAGAATTATCACTGACTACATCCTCATAACCTTTTAACCTATCTAGCATTTGAGGTTGTGAAGATTCAATTGTTATGAATCCAATTCTAGAAAATCCATTATCGAATAGATGTTGAACAGCATTTTTACTTGCAACATAATTATCTGTTCCTACATAGTTTGCTTCGACACCCTCAACCCGTCGATCAAAAAGAACTAAGGGTAGTTTTTTCTTAAGAATTTTTTCAATAGGTGACTTTTGTCCTAATGTAGGAGATAATATAATTCCTTCCACTTTTTTTTCAAGCATCATATTCAAGATTTCATTTGCATTATCTTGATTACCTAATGTACTGCTGTAAAAAACGTGATAACCATATTGTCGTAATTTCTCCTCTATATAGAGTGCGATTGGTCCAAAGAAAGAATCACCTATATTCTCAACAATGAGTCCGATTGTGTGAGATTTTCCTGTAGCAAGACTCTTTGCCAAAGCATTTGGTTTATAACCTATTTCCTCAACATAATCCAAAATACGTTTAGCTAATGACTGACTTATACGTCCTTGCTCAGCTTTACCATTTATTACTAATGAAACTGTAGATTTAGAAACTTTAAGATGTTTGGCAATATCGTTAATTGACATATTTAGTATTCTGTTAAACAGCAATATTAATAACTAAATTTAACTTTTAGAGACACTATCGTAAATTATCATTTATTAAGTTTAAAAAGCTGGGTTAATGAACTACAAAATCAAATGACAACTAAGTGTACTTTTTACAATAAGTAAACCATTGTAACACAAATCTTTCAGATATAATCCCTACCTTTGCACTGTCTAAAATAGTATATATGTCAATAAATAAAGGACTAATAGCTCTTGCTTTTGGTGGTTTAGCCATTGGAATGACAGAGTTTACCATGATGGGAATCTTGCCCGATATAGCGAAAGATGTTAACATCGATATTCCAACAGCTAGTAATTTAATAGGACTCTATGCATTAGGAGTTGTAGTCGGAGCTCCTACCCTTGTGGCCGCTACATCGAAATATCCTGCAAAGAATGTTTTACTTTTTTTAATGTTGTTGTTCTTCGTATTCAACGCTATATTCACATTAGCACCTAATCAATGGAGCTTGTTTGTTTCACGTTTTGTATCAGGACTACCACATGGGGCTTTTTTTGGTATCGGATCAGTTGTTGCCTCAAAACTAGCAAAACCTGGTAAGGAAGCTCAGGCCATATCTATTATGTTCACGGGAATGACATTAGCCAATTTGGCTGGAGTACCTTTGGGTACATATATAGGACACTACTACGATTGGCGCATTACATATGGAGTTATTAGTTTGTTAGGATTACTTACTTTCTTGACTATATATCTATGGATGCCAAATTTTCCAGCCAATAAGGACAGTAATATTAAGAAACAAATCAGTTACTTCAAGCGTTGGGATGCTTGGTTAATTATTGCGATCATTTCTATAGGTACTGGAGGCTTATTTGCATGGATCAGTTATATTGCAAAATTAGTGACTACTGTCTCTGGTCTAGCAGAGGGAAATGTATCTATAATAATGATATTGATTGGAGCTGGTATGTGTGTAGGGAACCTTCTTGGGGGTAAAGTGGCAGACACCCTTTCCCCTAGCAAAGCAGCTATTGCTTGCTTCTTAGCTATGGCTACGTGTCTACTTGTACTTTTCTTCATTGCTCACATTACTATTTTAGCTTATCCAATGGCATTTATCACAGGAATGATTGCTTTTAGTATCGCTCCTTCTTTGCAAATGATGCTTATTAATAATGCGAAAGGCGCTGAAACATTTGCGGCATCTGCTGGACAAGCAGCTTTTAATATTGGTAATTCTATAGGCGCATACTTAGGCGCAATACCAATTATATATGGGTTTACATATAATTACCCTTCATTGGTAGGGGTCGTAATGGCTAGTATTGGAGCAATTTTGACCTATGTATTCTTAGTAAAAGTAGAGATGAAAGGCGCAACAGTACCCGTTAAACAGGAAGAATACTGCCTAGATTAATTTCAACACACTTTCCCAATTAGCAGAACTTAAAAAACATAAAAAAAGCTCTTCAAAAAAAATGAAGAGCTTTGAAAGACGTACGCCAAAAGGGATTCGAACCCCTGACCGACGGTTTAGAAAACCGTTGCTCTATCCAGCTGAGCTATTGGCGCCTCCCTTTCGGTAATACAAAAGTAGTGTTTTGTTCATTATTTGCAAAATATCAACGCTAAATTTTACCTTTATTTCAATAACTATTTGCTAGACAATTGAATAAAATTTCTTAATTTCTTAATCTAGATTAAGAAATCGAATAGTAGGCAACATTTATCTTTGTAATTGTTAGAAATAAATATTATCCAACATATAAAAACTACGTAATTATGGCAAATTGGCAATTAGACACAGCACACAGCGAGCTAGAATTTAAAGTTCGTCACATGATGATTTCAACTGTTAAAGGACAATTCAAAACTTTTGAAGTAAATGTTGAAAATGAATCCGATGATTTGACTGGTGCACAAGTAGAAGTTAAAATCGAAGTTGAATCGATTGATACAAAAAATGAACAACGTGATCAACATTTAAAAAGTTCTGACTTCTTTGATGCGTCAACTAATCCATATATCTTGTTTAAGTCTACGTCGATTAGTAAAGAAGACGATGATGAGTATAAAGTTAAAGGTGATTTAACTATTAAAGGAATTACAAAACCTATTTCTTTAGAAGTAGAATTTGGGGGTGTTGCTAAAGATCCTTGGGGAAATGATAAAATTGGTTATACTGTGAGCGGTAAATTAAATAGAACTGATTTTGATTTAACGTGGAATGCTGCATTAGAAACGGGTGGTGTAATGGTTTCAGAGGAAGTTAAGTTTTCAGCGGATTTACAATTTGTAAAATCTTAATTTACAAACAAATAATCCTCTTATAGGCTTTAAAGGGATTTTATTTTAAAATAAATTTTGCAAATCAGGGTAGAATTTCTACTTTTGTGGCGGAGAGCTGGCAGAGTGGTCGAATGCGGCGGTCTTGAAAACCGTTAACTGTAACAGGTTCGGGGGTTCGAATCCCTCGCTCTCCGCAGAAAATCCTTTCAGTATTGAAAGGATTTTTTTATTTCCACAAACTTTGTCATAGAGCCATTTTAAATATTAAATATAATCAATTGTATATATTTACGATTTTCGAATTAGTAAATAGAAATACGTATAATATTGTAAAAAGAAATTAAGAAAGGGATTTTAATTATTAGCTAGACAAGATGTTATCAGACAATCTTATATAAAGTTTTTTATTCTTTCGGCTCAACTTCCGATATCACATAGATATCTTCGTTATCCTTTTTCATTTTATATTTCTCACGAGCGATACGCTGTATTTCATTGGGATTATATTGCGCATCTTTTATGGATTTCTCTAGATTAATAACTTCAGAAGTGTAAAATTCTTTTTCATACTCAAGCTTATTTCGCTCTTTCTGATAACCATATTGCGTAGCAAAATCATATCGATCAAAAAAACACATCCATACCAAGAATGCTACTCCCGCAATTAGGAATTTATTTTTTACTAATGATACGGCTCTTTCCATGACACAAAAATAGTATTAACTTTTTATATTTCTAATAAAGATATCAATTTTCAGCAAAGAAAAAAAGGAGAAACTTACGTCTCTCCTTTTTGATATTCTAAAATAAGTTAAACTTATTTTTTGATTGCGAATTTGAAATCTTTACCGATGAAACGAGCATTAACACCCAATTCTTCTTCAATACGTAACAACTGATTGTATTTAGCCATACGGTCAGAACGTGAAGCCGAACCTGTTTTGATTTGACCACAGTTCAATGCAACAGCTAAGTCAGCGATTGTAGCATCTTCTGTTTCACCCGAACGATGAGACATTACTGAAGTATAACCAGAGTTTTGAGCCAATGTAACGGCGTTGATAGTTTCAGTTAATGAACCAATTTGGTTAACTTTTACTAAGATAGAGTTTGCTGTATCAGCATCGATACCTTGTTGTAAACGTACTGTGTTCGTTACGAACAAATCATCACCAACTAATTGTACACGATCACCTATTTTTTCAGTCAATGTTTTCCAACCAGCCCAGTCATCTTCAGCCATTCCATCTTCGATAGAGATGATTGGATATTTCTCTGATAATTCTGCTAAGTAAGCTGCTTGCTCTTCGCTAGAACGAACTGCACCTTTGTCACCTTCAAATTTAGTATAATCATATTTACCATCTTTGTAGAATTCTGAAGCAGCACAGTCTAATGCTAAACAAATTTCTTCACCAGCTTTGTAACCTGCTTGTTCGATAGCTTTCAATACAGTTTCTACTGCATCCTCAGTGCCATCAAATGTAGGCGCAAATCCACCTTCGTCACCTACAGCTGTAGATAAGTTACGGTCATGCAATATTTTTTTCAATGTGTGGAATACTTCCGCTCCCCAACGCAATGCTTCAGAGAATGAAGGTGCACCAACAGGCATAATCATAAACTCTTGGAATGCGATAGGAGCATCAGAGTGAGAACCTCCGTTGATGATGTTCATCATTGGGATAGGCAATGTATTTGCATTTACACCACCAATGTAACGGTATAATGGTTGACGTGACTCTTGAGCAGCAGCTTTAGCAACAGCTAAAGAAACACCCAAAATTGCGTTAGCACCAAGATTACCTTTATTTTCTGTACCATCAAGATCGATCATGATCTTGTCAATAGCATTTTGTTCGAAAACATCAACACCTACTAAAGCTTCTGCAATTTTAGTATTCACATTCTCAACAGCTTTAAGAACGCCTTTTCCTAAATATTTTGATTTATCACCATCACGCAATTCTACTGCTTCGTAAGCTCCTGTTGAAGCTCCTGAAGGAACTGCTGCACGACCTACAAAACCATTTTGCGTAGTTACATCAACTTCTACTGTTGGATTACCGCGCGAATCTAAAATTTGACGCGCTTTAACATCGATAATTAAACTCATTCTATTTTAATTGGGTTTATGACTATTTAATATACACTTAGTGTATTTCGGACACTAATATAGTAATAATACTATTTAATTCAAAAATAACTAAATATTAATAAGTATTAAATACACAACTTAATAAAATTAAAAAAGCCTTCAACCGGGGAGATTGAAGGCTTCTTAACTAACCAATTATTAACCTAAATTATGAATTACTAAAACATATTCAATCCTTGTGCCAAACTCAATATGGCAGCTTGTTATTAACAAAATTTTAACAATTCCCCTCATCCGAATATTAATTACCTACTTTTGCGTCATGGAAATCACATCGATACTAAAAAAACTAAAAATAGATGAATTGAACAGCATGCAACGAGACACGTTAGAACAATTCAAAAACAACCAAGATTTTGTCTTATTGTCACCTACTGGCTCTGGAAAAACTCTTGCATTTAGTTTATTAGTATCCAAGCTACTTCAGGGCGACAAATCATTAAAAACACAAGTTTTGATTATCGCGCCTACACGAGAATTGGCCTTACAAATCGAATCTTTTGTTAAAAAAGTAATTACAGGCTACAAAATTCTGTGCGTCTATGGCGGGCATGATACCAAGATAGAAAGAAATGCACTAAAGGAAACTCCAACTATAATAATTGGAACTCCAGGGCGTATTATTTACCATTTAGAACGCAATTACATTTCTACAGCTGATGTGCACACCTTAGTGTTGGATGAGTTTGACAAATCATTAGAACTTGGTTTTCAAGATCAACTGAAAGAAATTATTGATGCACATCCTAATATAAAACAAAAGATACTGACATCGGCAACAGATTTGGCAGAATTACCTGACTTTGTGACATTAGAAAATGTTATTAAGCTAGATAATTTAGACTCAGAAGACAATAAACCCTCACTTACCTATAAAAAGGTGATTTCTCCTGTTCAATATAAGTTGAGGACACTTTTTAATTTATTATGTATGCTGGGAGAACAAAAAATTCTAATTTTTTGTAATCATAGAGAAGCAGTAGATCATATTTCAGAACTCCTTGATGACAGAGACTTGATACATGATGTCTTTCATGGAGGATTAGAACAGCGTGATAGAGAATTATCGATATTAAAGTTTAGAAATAATAGCAACCGAATCTTATTGACTACAGATTTGGCAGCCCGCGGATTGGATATTCCGGAAATTGATGTGATTATTCATTATCAATTACCGAGTAAAGAAGATGCTTTTATTCATCGAAACGGCCGTACCGCACGTATGCATGCCAAAGGAGAAGTAATTGTAATACTCAAACCTGACGATGATTTCCCTTATTTACCAGAAAACACAGAAGAAATTAAGGTTGAAGAGAATTTGAATCTTCCAAATAACACACCCTATTCCACTTTGTACATTAATGCAGGTAAAAAAGATAAAGTCAATAAAATTGATATCGTAGGTTATATCTTAAAATTGGATGGCGTGAAAAAAGATGATATTGGTGTCATTGAAGTTAAGGATAAAGACGCCTATATCGCTGTGAAAAGACATGTAGCCTCTATAATCATTAAAGATGGTAGCAATGGAAAGATAAAAGGCAATAAAATTAAATTTATCCGAACATAAGAAGATATTAAATTGTCATGTTGAGACTTGACGAAACATTCGAAGTCAATTCTTCCATACTTCATCAACAATCAGCATGATAATCAATTGAATTATTTAAAAATATTCCTGAGATCCATTTTTGACAAACCCCATAATTTATTGGCAAAAAGTACAATCATAACTACATAAAACAATTGTATCCCAGAATTTAGCTTCTCCTGCAAATCCGAATTAGGAATCAATTCATTCAAATTCTTAGACATCAGATAATTGATTAAAAATCCTAGGATAATTCCTGCAAGAAAACATACGTGACTAAAAAATTTATATTTCTCAGCAGCTTTTTTCTTTATTTCATCTTCCTGAATTTTTTGCAACATATTGTCTTCAAAATCAGCAAAGGGCAATTCTAATTTGCTATAAGAAAGCAATTCTTTCATTTTATTATCTTGCAATTCCATAATGCTCTCCTTTCATTATTTTGGACATAACAGCATATAAATGCTTGCGTCCTCGGTAAAGTATAGTCTTAATATTCGTCTCTGTCCAGCCTGTAATTTGTCGTACTTCTTGTAAACTTAATTCCTCTAAATAAAATAATCGCAAAGTCAAAGCTTCATTTGCGGGAATTTTTAGTAGTGCATCCTGCACTAAGAATTCTCTTTCCTTCTTTTCCAAAATATGAAATGCTGTCTCATCAAAAGCATAATCATGTACTTCCAAATCAAACTCCTGCACTTTACTTTTTATCTTTCGCAAGGCACCAAATGCGCAATTTACGACTATACGATACAGCCAAGTACTAAATTTTGATTCGTTCTTAAAATTTTTCAAAGATTGATAACAAATAATAAAAGCATCCTGCACAATTTCTTCAGCAAGATGCTCTTGCTTGACAATGGATATTGCCACCGAATACGCCATGTCTTTATATGTCTCCAAAAAATATTTGAAAGCATGTAAATCCCCAGCTAATACTTTTTCGATGTAAAGTTTATCCATTATATTATTCCTCAATAGAGTCCTTTTTGTCGAATTGTTGCGCTACTATTAATCCTATCCCAGTTGAAATAACTATAACTCCTACTACAATTACCCCATTTATATTTAAACTTTGGAAAGTATTTAAAATACCTACAATTAAAGCCCCGATTCCTGTACCCAACATCACTATTCCAGGTTTTTGCCAATCTGATTTTTCTATCTTCTCATTAATATCATAAACCTTAGGTTGCATCAATGTTTTATATTTCATAATAAAATAAATTGATAAGACAATCATTGTAAAAAACCCTAAACATATGAGGGCGACCATAGTTTCCTTTTCCATAACTTCTTCTTTTTATTAGATTAGTTGCATTAAGAATGCAGAAGGTTACAATTAAAATAAAAAAAGCATCTTACTTTATGTAAAACGCTTTATATCAATATTTTTATTTTTTTATTTTATATACTTTAAAACTTCCGGAGGCACTAAAGTATCAACAGTTCCGCCGTTTGCCAAAATATCCCGAACTATAGTCGAAGAAATATGTGATAATCCTGTACGAGCTAACAAGAAATAAGTATCAATTTCAGGTGCAAGAATAAGGTTATTCTGTGCAATAGCATTTTCAAAATCCAAATCCGTGGCATTACGAAGTCCGCGCAAAATAAATTGCGACCCAACTTTTTGGCAATAGTCCACTGTCAACCCCGTAAACGTATCAACAACAATTTTGGATTCATTCGTATATAATTCGCTTATCGCAGCTTTTCTCGTTTCAAAATCCATTAAGCCTTTCTTAGCAGAATTGACACCAATGGCAATATAGATTTTATCAAAAAGTGTCAATGCTCTATCCACCAAATCCTTGTGTGCATGGGTAAAAGGGTCAAATGAACCTGGAAAAACTGCTATTTTCATAATCTATTTGTTTTGATAAAAACTAAATGATGAATTTCCATATTTGCGTGTTTCTACAAAGAAAGGATGATCGACCAATTGACGCATGGATGGATGCTCTACTACTAATATACCACCTTCTTTCAACAATCCATTATCCAAAATCATCTGCGGTAACTGAGGTAGTTGTCCTACATCATAAGGGGGGTCAGCAAATATAAATTCGTAACTTTTTTTGCAAGAAGACACAAATTTAAAAACATCTGCTTTTCGAGTTGAAATATTCAAATCATATTGTTTTGCAATATCCTTTACATAAAACAAGCATTTGCTATGAATATCTACCGCATCCACTTCTTTCACGCCTCGCGATGCTAATTCAAAGGAAATATTTCCTGTTCCACAAAACAAATCCAAACAACTAATATCTTCCCAATCTAGCTGATGTTGCAAAATATTAAACAATGCTTCCTTAGCTATATCAGTAGTTGGGCGAACTGGCAAATTTGTGGGTGGATGTAATCGAATACCACCAATCCTACCTCCTATTATTCGCATATCGATAAATCGGCTAGTGTATTTAAGTTCTTTATGGCATGCGATACTTTACTATTATGTGATTTCCAATTGTAGGTTGAATTCATTTCTTCCAACTGTTTGGTATACTTTGATAATCTCACTCCCCATTCAGAATCTTTTGTTGCACCACTCAACATTATTTTTTGAACTTTCCCTTCAATCGCAAAATTCTTCATGATACAAAGAACATAATATGCCAAGTCATCAGGGTTTTGAATTTCAAATGTATTATAGATGCGAATTTCACTATTCACAAAAAGAAAAATATCAGCTTGATTACCGTAAATATGCACAGTAAGCAACTCTAATGCATAATCAATATTTCTAAATGCTTGACCTAATACCGCTGAAAAACTTGGCAATATAATAGCCATTGGAAATATATTCTTCCATCGATTTAGTAAAGTAGATTCAATTTGATATAATGCAGTCACACCTTGACTTTCGATTTCAGTAAATTCAATCCTTTCTTCTCGCGTATCTAAAAAGTAATCCTTATATAAATCCAACTCTCTAATATCAAATACCTCTGTCGGGATCCAAATCAAACTTTGATGTGGCAAACTAACATACACCCTCTCAAAAGGCATACTTAGCATTTTTGTAGCTTCCAACGAAGGCTTTTCATTATCATAAGTGATATAGACCAACACATCCATTTCAGGACCTATTACGACTAAATGATCTCTAAATAAATCACTCTGCACATACAAGGTATATGATGGTATATAATGTAAATGAAAATCTCCCGATATGTAGTTCATGTATAAAAGTGCTTATGAAACAGACTCCAACAGTGTGCCCTCAGAACAAAATTAGCTTTTAGAATTGAATTGACAAACCTTTTTGAATAACTTTGAATGTGCATATAAAAAATTTACTATTACAACAATTTTTATGGTCACCCACTGCCCAACAAGAGCAAGTTTTTAGGTTATTGGCTGATTACCTACACACTTTTTCCCCTCAATCCTGCTTTATCTTGAAAGGCTATGCAGGCACTGGTAAAACCACTATTATTTCTGCTTTAGTCAATTCCTTATCTCGATTGAATAAACGAGCTGTCCTATTGGCACCTACAGGTCGTGCAGCTAAAGTAATGAGTTCTTATTCGGGTCGTAAAGCCTTAACCATCCACAAAAAAATATACCGAAAAAAAAATGCGACATCGTTGCAAATGGATTTTGACTTAGGTGAAAATCTGCACGAAGACACCTTGTTCATTGTCGATGAAGCGTCCATGATTACGACCGAAGGTTTTACACTTTATTCAAATGGACTGTTAAGCGACCTGATACAATACGTTAAATCTGGACAAAATTGCACCTTAATGTTGGTCGGCGATACTGCACAGTTACCGCCTGTAGGTTTGGATTATAGCCCTGCGCTTGATATTGAGTACATCAATACGGAATTTAACCTTGAAGTCTTTACCTACGAAATGACGGATGTTGTTCGCCAAGATAAAGGTTCTGGCATTCTATACAATGCGACCAAAATACGTAATGAGATAAAACTCGATGATGAATCACCAACTTATACTTTTCCAAAATTCGTAACACAAGGTTTTAAAGATATTTTCAGAATGAATGGAGATCGTCTTATAGAAGGACTACATTATGCTTACGACAAGTATGATATCGAAAATTGTATGGTCATCTGTCGTTCCAATAAATCCGCTAACCTATACAACAAGCATATCCGCAATCAGATACTTTTTCGAGAAGAAGAAATCACAGGTGGCGATATGATAATGATTGTAAAAAACAATTATTATTGGCTACAGCAGCATGATGAAAAACATACAGGTTTCATTGCCAATGGTGATATGGCTGTTATCAAGAAGGTAAGTAATATCCACGAAATGCATGGCTATCGCTTTGCAGATTTGTATCTGGAATTCATGGATAATAATGAAGGGGACGCTATTCGTTGTCGGGTATTACTCGATAGTTTACATGTGGATGCTGCGCAATTGCCTTATGAGGATCAACAAAAACTTTATCAATCTATAGCACAGGATTATGAAGATATTTCCACGAAAAAAGACCGTATGGAAGCCATCAAAAAAGACCCTTATTACAATGCTTTGCAAATAAAATTCGCTTACGCTATCACTTGTCATAAAGCACAAGGTGGACAGTGGCCTTTGGTATTTGTGGATCAAGGATATATGACCGACGAAATGCTCAATACAGAATTTCTGCGCTGGTTGTACACAGGCATCACACGTGCTACTAAGGAACTATTCTTGGTTAATTTTAATGAGAAGTTTTATTAAACTGACAATGTTAAGGAGTTGTCA
The DNA here is from genome assembly GCF_009829075.1 of Sphingobacterium composti. Taxonomy (GTDB): domain Bacteria; phylum Bacteroidota; class Bacteroidia; order Sphingobacteriales; family Sphingobacteriaceae; genus Sphingobacterium; species Sphingobacterium composti. Next base: position 25,813 of record NZ_WUQZ01000022.1, read on the forward strand.
TGTCGACCGAAGAAGTATCTAAACACAATTATCAATTCTTCATCAACCACAGACTTCTCCTGACGTCGAAGTGACGATTAACAAAAAAGCCACATCATATGACATGGCTTTCTGCAAAAATTAAACTATTTGATTATTTGATATAACTAATCGTGAATTGGTAACGGTACTCTTTACCGAAATATCTATACTTATCCAATGGTGGAGACTGCCAAGAATCTAATCCAGCTAACCCACGTTGGAATAAATCCACATTCAGAATGACATTTTTGGCTGGCAGGACATCCACAAAATGTTGTTGTTTCTTGGTTAAGCCTGCATCCAAATCTTCAATTCTATAATTTGTCGCACTTACGGACAGAGGTTGTGCCCCTTCAATACGAATACCTTTTCCATTATCATCCGTCAATGTCAACCAACGCACATCCGTTTTATTGCCTGTTTCTTGCGGACGATAATAGGCATGAGCTTGGTCTTTGACATCGCCTTTCCAAATACCCATAAAGGTATCAAATTTGCGGTCTACATAATTTTCCCTAGGTCCTCTACCATACCATGTGAAATTGTGGAAACGATTTTGCAACTCGAAGTTTAAACCAAATCGAGGTAATTCTGGCAAATTATCCCCTAATGCTTTATAAGTTGCATCTACTGTCAAACTTCCGTCTTTATTAATCGTATAATGTAATTTAACCTCTGCTTCAACCCCAACTGGTTTTACTGTAAACTTAACGGTATAAGTACCATTCCGTTCATCTATACCATCAAATTGATATTTCTGCGTGTATGAAGCAGCTTCCCATACACGTAATGATTTTTGCGCTTTTTCACCAAAATCATTATCTGTAGGTGCTCTCCAGAAATTAGGTGTTGGAAATTTAGTGATATAATCTTTACCAGGACCATTTACCCATCTAAAGCCATCATTTTTACCAAATTCATAAGTCACACCGTTCGCTACAAAAGTTAGCTTCCAGTCTTCTTCATATTTCTTTACAGGTGCACCATCAGTCTGAACCGCTGCAAAATAACTCCCACCACTCAATGCAAATTCTTCTTTCGCTACTTCAAATCCCGCATCGATAAACTGTGTAGCTTGTTTGGTATAAGAAAATACTTGTAAAAAGTATTCTGCACCCACTTCTTGGTTAATCTTTGGCAAATTTAACTGAACTTCCTGACGTGAATCAACAGCAATATTTACCTCAAAATTACCCGTACCTACTTGTTCTCCATTTTTTAACAACACCCATTTGAAGGTATAATCCTTCGCCTGAATAGGAATAAATTTGAAATCATTAATAACCGTGATTTTACCTGAATTAGGATTTTTTGATTCAAATAAAATATTTTGATACACCTTCTTCACAATATAGGTGTGTGGCAAGTACTGCAAATCTGGTGTAACAATACCATCCATGCAGAAATTACCATCATTTTGCTTATTATAGCCATACAAATCACCACCATAAGCAAAGTATTCACGCCCCTGCTCGTCTTTGGTTTTGAAACCATGATTGTACCATTCCCAAATAAAACCACCTTGCATATTTTTGCTACTGCGAATTAAATCCCAGTAATCTTGGAAATTACCCATACTATTACCCATTGCATGCGCATATTCACACATAATGAATGGTCTTCCTAAGTCCTTTTTAGAGATTGCGACCATTTCATCCCAACTTGGGTACATAGGACAAATAATATCGGTGTTTGGAGCAGAGAAAGCTTGCTCATATTGCACTGGACGAGTTTTATCTCGTTTTTTTGTCCAATCATACATCGTATAATACGCTTTTCCATTACTTGCTTCATTTCCCAAAGACCAAATAATGATAGAAGGATGATTCTTATCGCGCTCCACCAATCGAATCATACGGTCCAAATGAGCCTCTTGCCATTCATCAAAATAAGCAATATTGGATTCGCCTTGTCCTAATCCATGCGATTCTAAATTCGCTTCGTCCACTAAATATAAACCGTATTCGTCACACATTCTATACCACAATGGATTCTGCGGATAATGCGACATACGAACAGCATTAATATTCAATTCTTTCATCAATTGAATATTTCGAATAAATGTCAAAGAGTCCACCACATTGCCTGAATTAGTATCAAATTCGTGTAGATTCACCCCTTTCACTAATATTCTCTTGCCATTCACAAATAGCTGACCATCTTTAATTTCAACTTTTCGGAATCCAATACGATGTGAAGTAGTTTCGATAATATTATTTTTAGCATCACGTAGCGTAATCAGCATATTATACAAGTTTGGTGTTTCAGCAGTCCATTGCAACGGATTTTTGACCACACCACCAAGATTTACTTTTACGGTTTTACTAGCTTCAGCATTTACCTTTTTAATTTGCGTAAAGATTTTCATTCCTTCCTTATCAAAAACACTTACTTCTACCATTTGCGGAATCGCATTTTTGGAATAATTCTGCACATTCACATCTACATTGAACAGCCCATCTTTATATTTACTATCCAAATCAGCCACCGCAAAAAAGTCTTGAATACGTGTCTGCACCGTACTATACAGATATACACTTCGATTGAAGCCTCCCAATCGCCACATATCTTGGTCTTCCATGTAGTATCCATCACTAAACTTATGCACTTGACAAGCCACCATATTGGTTCCTGTACGCACATAATCCGTGATATCAAATTCAGCAGGACTTTTGGAGTTCTCGGTATACCCCACCTTCTTACCGTTTACCCATACATACATCGAATTAGTTCCCGCTTCAAAATGCAAATACACACGTCTGCCATCCCAATTTTTAGGAATTTCGAATTGATGTCTATACGCGCCAGTCGGCGAATCATTGCGGTCTATGAATGGAGGATTAATAGGAATGCCATAACCAATATTCACATACATCGGAATACCATAACCATTAAACTCCCAATTGCCTGGCACAGGCATCAGCGTCCATCCAGACTGTCCTGAAATTTGGTTCGGTGTTCCTTTTTGCCATTTTTGGGTTACATTTTGAGTATAATTTTCTTCTAAATAGAAATCCTTGGGCACATCAGAAATTTTGTCTACCCAATAGAACTGCCAATTTCCATTTAGTGATTTGTAATAAGGAGAAGCTGTAAAGTGATTTTTTAAGGCTTTAGCTTCTGAGTCATATGGTATGGAAGTGCTTCGCGTTTGTTCTTTATTAATCGCGAATACCTTAGGATTTTCCCAATCGGGTATGTCTTGAGCAAAAGCATAGGCAGTACAAAATAATGCTACGCCAGATAATAGTAACCTCATGAATTAGTTTAGTTGATTATCCTTCAAACATAAACAAAATCGTTTGAAATAAAAATATTTAATATTTAAGAAATATTAAATAACAAAATATTTACAAACCACATAATTACCAACAAATAAAAATAACGAGTTAAAATAAATAACCTAATTAATTAGTATATTTAAACAACAATTATCAAATCATGAATAAACAAAATTTACTAGGTCTTATAGTTTTTCTATTTACTAATTGTCATTCTCAAGATTGTCCCAAAAATATTAATCAATTGCCCATGTACGGTAAAATTGAAAAATGCCAAGAACAAATAAATTCTGACATTAAATTCATAAATGAGATTGATAAAAGTTTTAAATCTAGAGTCGAGGCTGCAAAAGAACATACTAAATTAGCTTGGGAATATTTTTATAAACAAGATTATGAAACGTCTATGAAAAGATTCAACCAAGCATGGCTCATTGATTCCACGTATTACGAATCCTATTGGGGATTTGCTAACATAATAGGCATTAAAGGCAATCCCACTGAAGCTTTAACATATTTCGAGTTGGCAAAAAAATATAATCCTTCAAGTGCAAATTTTCACCTTTCAATGGCTTCTGCTCAATCACATATCTATCAGTCTAATAAAGACCAAAAACTATTAGATGATATAATTAAAGAACTAAAAACAGGTTTGGCATTAGACAGTATAAATGGAAAAATATACGAAATGCTCGCAATCAGCTATTTTTATAAAAAAGACATAGTCGAAGCAAAAAAGCACTTACAGAAAGCAGAAAATATTCAAGATTTTTCTGTGAATAATGAATTTAAAAGAATGCTGGAAAGTATAAAATAAGCGACTTTAATAAGTCGCCTTTGTATATTATAAATTGTATATAAAGCTAAATTGTCACTCTTCCTCCTGTAGCGGGAATAGTCGCTCCAGAAATGTACGATGCTGCTTCTGAAGCTAGAAAAACATAAATAGGTGCAATCTCTGCTGGCTGTCCAGGTCTTCCCATAGGTGAATTATCCTTTCCAAAATTTTCATGATCAGGAATTGTACTTGGAATTAGTGGTGTCCATATTGGTCCCGGTGCTACGGCATTTACACGAATCCCAGACTTATCCTCCATAAACATTTGTGCGAGACTTGCTGTGAAATTTTGAATGGCTCCTTTTGTTGCTGCATACGGAAGTAACGAAGGATTTGGGTCATAAGCATTGACTGATGTCGTGTTAATAACCGAACTACCCGGTTTCATATGTGGTTTGGCATATTTCACCAAATAAAACATTGCCCTTATATTCGTATCAAAAGTTTTATTCCACTCTGTCGTGTCAATCTCGTCCAAATTATCATATGTCATTTGGTAGGCAGCATTGTTAATAAGAATATCAATTTTATTATACTTAGCTAGCGTACGTTCCACAATTTTCATACAATGGTTTTCACTGCGTATATCACCACGTATTACAAACCCCTCACTACCGGCTTTCTGAACCCAATCTAATGTATCTTTTGCATCCTCATCTTCGATTTTTTCTTTATAACTAATAATTACTTTCGCTCCTTCTCTAGCCATAGCTATTGCCACTGCCTTGCCAATTCCAGAATCTCCACCCGTGATTATGCATACCTTATCCTGTAGCAATTGCCTACCCACATATGTCCTTTCACCATGATCTGGTACAGGTTCCATAGATGAGGTGACTCCTGGTGCATCTTGTGGTTGTTTAGGAAATGGAGGCTGTGGATATTTTTTTATTGGATTCTCTTCTTTTTTCTTCTTCATAATACATGTTTATTGAACCATCACTTTAAGTTTAACAATTGAGTCTATATTGTGTTCACAAATACTCTATCTAAAATTTTACATGTAAAATCTAAATCAGCCAAATAGTAAAGGTATTTTTGCAGTAAATTAATTTATTACATAATAACCTACATGAAATACGTATTTACGGGTTTAATGACTCTAGTATTTTTCTTTACGCAAGCGCAAGAAAAGAAAAATGATGTAAAGCCCAATTATTCTTTAGCGGCAAAATTTAGCCCTGCAAAATTGAGAAATATAATTTTCTCTACTGAAGTGAAACCAAATTACATCAATTATTCTGACAAGTTTTGGTACGAATATTCGACTTCCTCAGGCAAGAATTGGTACATTGTAGATCCTGCTGCTCGTAGAAAAAGTCCGTTGTTTGAAAATGGAGAGATGGCAGCGAAAGTTACTTCAATCGTCAAAAACCCATTTGATGCACAGCATTTGCCTATTCAAAACTTACGATTCAAAGATGATAGTGACCAAATAATACGTTTTGAAGTACAGAGTACGAAGGACACAGTAAAAAGTAAAGAAGAAATTAAAAAACTAACTAACAAAAGGGATACACTCAAAAAGAAAGTTTTCCATTTCGAATACGATATCGTATCCAAACAATTAAAAGAAATTAGCGATACAACAAAAGAAAAAACTAAACCAAATTGGGCCATTTTCAATCCAGATACAACAAAAGTGTATTTTGCCAAGGATTATAACATCTATTGGATGGATTACAACAACTACTTAAAAGCTGTAAAAGACGAAAAAGATTCGACCATTGTTGAACATCAGGTTACAAAAGATGGCGTACAATATTATGCTTGGGGTGGTGATCAATACAGCACCACTACTGGTGATCGTAAATCCTTATTGGAAGAAAAGACAAAACGTAAACCATTACGCTTAACATGGTCGCCTGATGGAAGACATTTTGTTTTGACACGTAAAGATAATAGAGATTTATCTGCACTTTGGGTGATTCATAACGTTGACAAAAAACGTCCTGAATTGGAAACATATAAATATTTAATGCCAGGTGAAGTGGATTCTACTGAAGCTGAATTATACATTTTTGATAGCACAAACCATCAACCGCGTAAAATTAATATTGCAGCTTTCAAAAACCAAACATTGTCTCTTTGGAATAAAGACTTCAGTAAAGAAAATCTTAAAGGCAAACATTACATTAACTACTGGCTGGGAAATAATCAAGAGTTTTACATCGCACGTTCATCCCGTGATTTGAAAAGAATAGATGTTGTAGCTGTGAATATTGACGGTTCGACACGTGTTTTGGTAGAAGAAAGAATGAATGTATACCAAGATATCGAAAAGCCAAAATTCATTAACGGTGGCAAACAATTTATTCATTGGTCACAGCGTGATGGCTGGGGACATTATTATTTATACGATATCAGTGGTAAATTGGTCCATCAAATTACCAAAGGAGAATTTCATTGCAATAATTTGTCCGCTTATCAAGAATCTACTGGAACTATCTTCTTCCAAGCTAATGGTAAAGAAAAAGATGTAGATCCGTATTACAACTTCTTGTATGCTGTAAATAAAAATGGAGGTGCTATTAAATTACTAACACCTGGAGACTACGATCATCAATTAGAAGGAAATGAATATGGCAATTATTTCATTGATAATTTCTCTCGTGTAAATACAGTACCGCAGTCCAATTTATATTCTTCAACTGGCCAATTGGTTATGAAGCTTGAGGAAGCAGATTTAAGTCAGTTATTTGCTGCAGGATATAAATTTCCAGAGCCTTTCAAAGTAAAAGCGGGTGATGGAATAACAGATATATATGGAGTAATGTACAAACCATATGACTTTGATTCTACGAAAACTTATCCATTAGTACAATATGTATATCCTGGACCACAAACCGAAGCCGTAAACAAAAGTTTCGGTAGAAGCATGGACAGAATTGATCGACTAGCGCAAATGGGATTCATCGTCGTGTCTGTCGGAAACCGTGGTGGTCATCCAGCTCGTTCGAAGTGGTACCATACATATGGTTATGGTAATCTTCGTGATTACGGTTTGGAAGACAAAAAAGTTGCAGCAGAACAATTAGCAAATAGACATTCGTTTATTGACATCAATCGCGTAGGTATCACAGGACACTCTGGTGGTGGTTTTATGTCTACTGCCGCAATGCTGGTATATCCAGACTTCTTCAAAGTAGCTGTCTCTGGCGCTGGTAACCATGAAAACAATATTTATAACCGCTGGTGGTCTGAACGTCATCATGGTGTACAAGAGGTAGTTTCGGATAAAGGTGATACTACTTTTACATACAATATTGCAAAAAACACAGAATTAGCTAAAAATCTGAAAGGAAATTTGTTAATTGCGACAGGTGATGTGGACAACAATGTACATCCTGCAAATTCTATTCGTATGGTGGACGCATTAATCAAAGCCAACAAAAGATTTGATTTCTTATTATTACCTGGACAAGCACATGCTTTTGGTAATATGACAGAATATTTCTTTTGGAAGATGGCTGACTATTTTAGTGAACATCTATTAGGAGATTCTAAAATGAATGAGGTCGACATTACCGAAATTAATAAAGAAAGACCATTGACACGATAGTATTTTTAATGCAACAAAAAAGAATTAATCAAATCACAGAAGCACTATATACCAATAGTGCTTCTGTAATTAAAGAAGGAATTCTTCAGTACGCCACCATTGAACAATTATACGAATTGTCTTTGTATCCTGTAGAAAGAACAGCATTTCGTGCAGCATGGTGCTTGGAGCATGTATTATTAAATGGCGATAAATTAGCTTTAATAAATAAAAAAGATAGCACTTTACAGGTTTATTCTAATTCAAATAATTGGAGTGTATTAAGAAGTATTTCTAAAATAGTAATGGAAACACTTGAAGTTGTTGCTTCATCTATAGACGAAAAAGAAACCGAACTATTATTGAATAAGACATTCGATATATTAGAAAATACCGAATGTCCTATTGCTGTTAGATGTAATTGTTATGATATTCTTTGCTTACTTTCTACAAATGAACTTTGGATTATACCTGAACTCAGACAACGCATTCATTTTGATATTTCCATAAATGAAACACCCGCACTCAAAAGTCGCGCTAAAAGAGTCTTAAAGAAATTAGAACGAATAGCGTAGACCTAAAGAATAAAAATTGTATACGTCATTCTCTGCCTCAACCACTCTTCCGTTGGAGTTATATGGCGTATATCCATCCAATAAATCATTTTGACCAAAATTGAACTGAGCTTTAACAACTAAACTCAAAATATTTGCATTATGATAAGATCTTTGAGTCAGAGGAATTACCGAACCTACATTAAGTGATGGCAATATCAAAGTCCGAGTTCTTGTTTTGAAAATAGGTTGTTGATTCTCATCAAAATCTTCAATAGGACCATAAGTTGATGGATCGTTCACATTTCTATAAATATGATCATAGTTATTTATAAGATAAAAAGATCCTACTCCAACAAAGAAAGATTCCAAGATATCATCAGCTAATTTCCTATGCATATAATTTCGCTTCGCAACCAGTTGGAATGGATGTGCCGTAAGTACTAAACCACCTGCAAAATAACTGTTATGGGATTGTCTTGGTTCTGCATTAGAATTCACTTCTGTTTTCAATGAACCAAACTGTGTCTCAACACCAATATATAGGCCTCGAATAAATTGGTAATCCAACTGAATAGTTCCTGCACCACCAATAGCTGAATTATTATTAATATCACCATACATTTTAGTAATACCATAGCCTGCGGTGACATGAAATGGACTGTATTCACCCAATTTACCTGATGTAGGCGGACAGTACTGTGAAAAAGCAAAAAAGGGCAATAATATCCCTAGAGACATTGCAAAACGTAACTTCATAGATGTAGATATAGTTTCTAAAATAAAGTATTACCTTTATTATAGTTTATTTTTCCTAGGTGTTTGTAGGCACTTTCTGTACACTCCCTTCCCCTAGAGGTTCGCATAATATACCCCTCTTGAATTAAGAAAGGTTCGTATACCTCCTCTATCGTTCCCTCATCCTCACCTACAGCAGTCGCAATTGTCTTTAAACCAACTGGCCCGCCTTTAAATTTATCAATAATTGTTGACAATATACGATTATCCATTTCATCTAGACCATGTTCGTCAACATTTAACGCATTTAATGCATATTTAGCTATAGCTTTATCAATATCACCATTACCTTTGATTTGTGCGAAATCTCGCGTACGACGTAATAATGCATTCGCAATTCGAGGTGTTCCTCGACTACGGCGAGCTATTTCGTAAGCACCTTCTTCGCTAATAGCAGCACCCAAAATACTCGATGATCGTTGTACAATTGATGTTAAAAGTTTCGCATCATAATACTGCAAACGAGCATTTATCCCAAAACGTGCACGTAATGGAGATGTCAATAACCCCGAGCGTGTAGTTGCCCCAACCAATGTAAAAGGATTCAAGGTAATCTGTACCGAACGGGCATTAGGCCCAGTCTCCAGCATGATATCAATTTTGAAATCTTCCATAGCCGAATACAAATACTCCTCAACCACTGGCGAAAGACGATGTATTTCGTCTATAAATAAAATATCTCCTTCTTCAAGATTCGTTAACAATCCTGCCAAATCACCAGGTTTATCCAATACAGGTCCAGAAGTAATTTTTATTCCTACCCCCATTTCATTGGCGATGATGTGCGATAATGTAGTCTTACCTAATCCTGGAGGCCCATGTAATAAAACATGGTCTAAGGCTTCTCCCCTAAGTTTTGCAGCCTGAACGAAAATAGATAAGTTTTCTAGAATTTTGGCTTGACCGGTGAAATCATCAAAAGTCTGCGGACGCAAAACTCTTTCCATCTCCTTGTCGGTTGGATTCAATCTTTCTGGATTTGGATCAAGATTTTCGTTCATTATTTATAACTTTTGAATAAAGATTCTAATTTTAATTGAATTACACCAAAAAAAGCTTCTCTAAATATTTTTGTACTCATTTTGGATTCGCCCAATGTTCTGTCTGTAAAGATGATTGGAACTTCTACGACATTAAAACCATATTGTATAGCCTTAAATTTCATCTCAATCTGAAAAGCGTAACCAACAAACTTTATTTCATCCAATCTAATAGTTTCCAAAACCTTACGATGAAAACAAACAAATCCAGCTGTAGCATCTTGTATATTGATTCTAGTAATCAGACGTACATACACAGAAGCAAAATAAGACATCAGAACGCGACTCATCGGCCAATTGACAACATTCACTCCTTTTATATAGCGTGACCCTATTGTCATATCAGCACCATCAAGAGCTTCTTGTCTCAATCGTATTAAATCTTCTGGATTGTGGCTAAAGTCAGCATCCATCTCAAAAATATACGTATAGTCACGCTTTAAAGACCATTTGAAACCATGAATATACGCTGTTCCTAATCCCAATTTGCCTTTTCTTTCTTCAATAAATAGCTTTCCATCGTATTCTTGCATCAGCTTTTTGACCACATCAGCAGTACCATCAGGAGAACCATCATCAACTACTAAAACATTAAATTCTACATCTAATGAAAAAACTTTTCGAATGATATTCTCAATATTTTCAATTTCATTAAAGGTTGGAATTATTACTATACTATCAGCCACTATATTTCTATTCTATGAAATACAAAAATAACAAAATAAACAACTAACAAAAGTCATTTTTGTTGCTTTGATTGTTCATATTGCAAATAAAAAATGCTCCAATATTGGAGCATTTTTTATTAAATATTATTTAACGCCGTGCATTAATTTTTTGAGTACTGGATGCAGTAATATTACTAAAATACCGGCTACTGTTGGCACTATAGTAAATATCAAGAAAAACGTACTTAAAGAATAGGCTTCAGTTATATTTTCAATCTGTCCTCCTAATAAGGCAGCTAATTTATTACCAATTGCAATCGCCAAATACCACATACCAAACATGAATGCTATCATACGTGCTGGAACTAATTTAGATACATAAGATAATCCTACTGGTGACAAACACAATTCACCTAAAGTATGGAATAAGTATGCTAAAATTAACCAAACCATTGATACTTTAATACCTTCAGCTATACCGTGTGCTCCATATGCCAACAAGCCAAAACCTATTGCCATAATGATTAACCCTAATCCATATTTTACTGCTGCTGGTGGATTAAATTTAGAATCCCAAATTTTAGAAACTGAGGAAGCGAATGTAATAATGAAAAAGGAATTTAAAATTGAGAACCATGAGGGATCAATTTCTGATGATTCTTTTGTGAACTCGTTGTACAACATCCATCCTGCCACGAGCCATACAAAAGCAAATGTAATAGCTAAAACAATATTTGTAGAAGGCGCTTTTTTCCAAGTACCTTTAGCCAATAAATACAAAACATATGAAATCAGAATTAAAGGAACGACTGTCAATAACGTATTAATCGTATTGAAAATAGTTAAAGAAGTTCCTGCTAATGAACGATCAACACTATCTCTTGCAAATATTACCAATGAAGAAGCTCCTTGTTCAAAACTCATCCAAAAGAAGATAGTAAAGAATGCAAAAATGATTACTGCTATCATTCTATCTCTCACCACTTTTTCATATCGAGCTAAGCGTGATATTATCAAACCGATGAAAAGTAATAATCCTGCAATAGTCAACACATACATACCCCTCAATGTATCAAGCCCCAAGAAAGACATATCAACAGCTGGAAGTAAATCTATTTGACCAATTACATATAAAGGAGCATCAAAAGCAAATAATAAACCGACAATAGTCGTAATAACAATCAAGATGTAGTCAAGTGTAGAAAAAGGATTTCTTTTACCATCATCTTCTTTATCAGCAGAATTCGTTACAGCTGATTCAGAAGCTCTTTTAGGCACTTCACCAATTGTACCAAACAAAGGTTTTGCTAACCAAAATTGAAGCGTACCCAATCCCATGAAAACTGCCGCCAAACCAAAACCATAATGCCAACCCAAGTTACTCGCTAAATATCCACAAAGCATCATACCGAAAAATGCACCTGCATTCACACCCATATAGAAAATAGTATAAGCACCATCCTTCTTTTGCGGGAATTTTTTGTACATCTCCGATAAAATTGAAGTCATATTAGGTTTGAAAAAACCAGTACCTATTACAAGCAATCCTAATCCCAAATACAAAGGTATCTGTCCATCAAAGAACATCGCTACGTGTCCCAACGTCATAACGATAGACCCAATCACTACCGCCCATCTGTAACCAATAAATCTATCTGCTATGATACCGCCAAATATTGGAGTAATATAAAGCAACATCGCATAGGTAGAATACAACGCTCCAGCATTTTCAGCTGACCAACCTAATCCTGGATTTCCTCCCGTAATAGCTGCTGTTAGAAACAACACCAATAACACACGCATTCCATAAAATGAAAAACGTTCCCACATCTCGGTAAAAAATAATACAAATAATCCAGATGGATGACCTAGCACCATACTGTCATCTATACCATCCTTTCTGAGCTGTTCTGCAAAATTTTCGTCTGTAATATGACTCATTACTATTTTTTTTATATTTTAATTCAAAAGTACAACTATCAAATTTGATAACGAACAGTAATCTAAAAATAATAACGCCCATTGTTTTAAAACAATGGGCGTTATTATTTAAAAATGAAGTGTATTAATTAATTCCGTGCATTTTCTTTTTAAGCATTGGATTCATAAGCACCAAAATTAACGCTACAGCAATTGGCATGATAGCGATAATTAAGAAGAATGTTGACAACGAATATTCTGCTGAAATTTTATCGATCATACCTCCCATTACACCAGCAATTTTATTTGAAATCGCAGAAGCTAAGAACCAAAAACCAAAGATTAGTCCTAATAATTTTTTCGGAGATAGTTTACTTACGTAGGATAATCCAACTGGAGATAAACACAGTTCGCCCATTGTTTGGAAGAAATACGCCAAAATCAACCACACCATACTAACACGCACAGCTCCCGCTGCAGCGCCAGCAGGGATATCCATAGCTCCGTATGCAACCACAACAAAACTAAATCCAACTAAGAACAATCCTAATGCAAATTTAATAGGACCAGAAGGATTCCACACACGTTCCCATAACTTACTGAATGCAGATGCAAACATTACGATAAAGAAAGCATTTAAAATTTGAAACCACGACACCGTTACTTCTGTTTCTAAAGACGTAAACTCTCTTTGTACTTTCCAAAGTCCTAAAACTGCGATTGAAGCAAAAGATATTAGTGTAAATAAAATTGTTAACGGATAGTCTTTAAAAATTTTCTTAGCTAATGATAACAACACGTAAGTTACAACCACAATAGGAAATATAGTTAATATTGCATCAATCCATTTGAAAGATGTAGCTGCACTACCTTCTAATACACGTTGTGTAAAGTCCTTAGCAAATATACTTAGTGAACCACCTGCTTGTTCGAATGCCAAGAAGAAAAATATACTTGCAATCATCAATACCGCTACCACAAATAATCTATCACGAACTACATTTTTAGGAAGTTCTTCTTCAGTATCATCTTTTTTAGCTGCTGCTAATTCTTCTGCTGTTTTTGGTTTATCCCCAATTACCCCAAATATTTTTTGACCAAAATAGAATTGCAACATACCAAAGAACATGAAGACACCCGCTAAACCAAATCCATAATGCCATCCAATTTTTTCCCCTAAGTAACCACACAATAATGAACCTAAAAAAGCGCCTGCATTGATCCCCATGTAAAAAATGGTATATCCAGCGTCTTTTTTAGAACTTTTGTCAGGATATAGCTGTCCAACCATAGAAGATATATTTGGTTTGAACATACCGTTACCTAATATCATTAACCCAAGACCGATATAAAAGAAATTTTTCTCAAAACCTTCTAAAGCCATAGATGCGTGACCCAATGTCATCAATAAAGCACCAATAAGAATAGCTTTCTTAAATCCAGTTAACTTGTCAGCTATTATCCCCCCTAACACTGGTGTTGCATACACTAAACCTGTATACCAACCATATAAACTCATTGCATCTGCATTTGTCCATCCCCATCCACCTTTAGTAATTTCGGTGATTAAAAATACAGTCAATAAGGCGCGCATACCATAATAACTGAATCGCTCCCACATTTCTGTAAAGAACAATACAAATAATGCGGCAGGATGACCAAACACCTTCTTATTGCTAGCACCCAATTTATCCAAATGCGGTTCTAATAATTCTTCGTTTTGTTGAATCATAATTTTTGATTAAAATGAAAAATTTCACTACTTAACAGCGACAAAGAAAAGATTTTTTTTGAATATATACCTAACCTCTCAAAAAAATTACAGCCTAATCTTCAGCAGACAGAATCTTTATCTGTCACTAATAATTTATATTTTAGTTTTCTAAATTTAATATAGTAATATTTTTCAATAGCTCTAACTTATTATTTTTCAACTTGTAAGCATCATGAGACAAATCTGGCACATTCTGATCTTTCTTTCCGCCATCTAATGGAATTAAATGATCAAATTCAATTCTATTTTCCTGTTTATTAAAGCGTAAAAGCATAGTAGCGTCCTTTGCATAAGAAAAAATCTTGCGCACTATAGTAGAATCATCATCGAAAATACCTTGACCTAATTTCACATTACCACTAGAGTCTAAACTTAATACTTCAATTACTTTTTGGCTAACAGAAGCATTATGCCCTTTCCATCCCAATAACAAATACTGATTAGGTTTTAAAGCAATTATATCATAATACTGTGCTCCATACCAATTTTTAGAATCAACAATGTTCTTATTTACATCAGAAATTTCAAATGTTTTATCAAGTAATGGTAGAAGTTTGAGTGTACCCGATTTGAATTGAATACTGCCGTAGAACAAAAAAGATCCATCTTGCAATGGAATATTCCAAGAAAAAACACGAAAACTATCATCGGGACTTCTTACAGCCGATATCATATTCAACTGCTCAAAATTGAAAAAATACGAATTTGTTTCCTTTAGAGCTGAAACTAATGTTTTAACGAATAAAAAATTGCTTTCTAACCGTTCCACATCTGATTTATGTGCATAGATTGCTTTACCTAAATTAGTTAAGCTGTCTTGCCATATTTGCATCTTTTGAAGGTTTTGTCCTGAGGACACCTTCGTTAAGACCAGAAGAAAAACAATAAGAAAGCAATTCTTCAGCATACTCGCCTATTTATATCTTTCTAATAATTTTTTAGTAGCGATAATACCATCTATTTCGCTTAATTCAGAGCCTTCGTACTCGATACCTACGAAACCTTTATATTTAGCGTCTTTAACAATTTTCATCATTCTGTCGTAATCTATATTACGCTCGTTTCCATTCGCATCAAATACATTGGCTTTAGCACTTACACCTTTGGCATATGGCATCAAATCGATAACACCTTGATAACGATCATATTCATAGAAATTACCAAAATCAGGTAAAGAACCACAGTTTTTCTTACCAACAGATTTTAATACCCCAGCTAACCAATCACCATGTGATGAAATACCTCCATGATTCTCAACAATTACATTGATTTTGGCTTTTTTTCCATAATCAGCTAAGGTAGATAAGCTTTCTACGACGCGCTTAGCTACTTCTTCTTTTGAGCCTTTACCAGCTGCATTGACACGAATAGAAGTACAACCTAGAAAATTCGCAGCATCAATCCATTTATAATGATTTTCTACAGCTTGCAATCTTTTTGAATTATCTTCATCACCTAAATTTCCTTCACCATCGACCATGATTAACACATTCTTAACACCACTTGATTTTGCACGATTTTTCAAATCCTTCAAGTAAGTCATATCCTGCGCTTTATCCTTAAAGAATTGATTGACATATTCAACGCCGTAAATACCAAATTTCTCAGCAGTAAATTGAGGAAAATCAATATTTTTCAAATCACCCTTAAACAAAGTTTTGTGTAATGACCATTGTGCTAACGAAATCTCAAACCAAGGTTTCTTTGCTGCAAGTAAGTCTAATGACGGAGCGACAGTCACTCCTGCAGCAACCAACCCCAAGTTTCTTAGAAATTCTCTTCTAGTATTCATGTTTATAAAGTATTAGTGTTTATATCTTTGTTAAATATTTGCCCAACCTGATGTCAGCACATCGACCAAATGCATCGTTTTTATGGGAATATGGTGTTTGTCTATGTAACCTTGAATTTGCAATAAGCACGATGAATCCGTAGAAATAATATAATCCGCATTGACCGCTTGCGCATTTAAGACTTTTTGTTCTGCCATGGCACTCGATATACCTTCAAATTTCACCGCAAACGAACCTCCAAATCCACAACAGCTCTCTTGGTCTTTCATTTCTACAATATCAAGTCCACCGACTTGCGAAAGCAATTTGCGCGGTTCATCCTTTATTTTGCATTCGCGAAGAGCAGAACATGAATCATGATATACTGCCGTACCAACCAATTCCGCACCGAAATATTCTTTTTTCAACACATTAACTAAAAAATCTGATATCTCAAATATGTTGCGTTGTAGGCTTCGGCATGTATTATGCTCTATTGAATTTGTAAACAAATCATCATAGCCACCTTTTACCATACCTACACATGATGCTGATGGTGATACAATGTAATTTTCGGTCGAGAAATCTTTCAAAAATTTAGTTCCAACTTCCTTGGCATCATCCCAAAAACCTGCATTGTACGCAGGCTGTCCACAACATGTTTGTTCTGTATTATAAACCACTTCACATCCTGCTCTCTCCAGTAATTTTACGGTATTAAAAGCTGTTTCCGGATACAATTGATCTATAAAACAAGGGATAAACAATTCCACCTTTCTACGCATTGACACTTGTTTTAAGAGTTGAATTAAATTTTAGCACCCTCAATAATAGTAAAAATCCTAAAATAAAGAAAATCGAGAGCGATAAAGCGGAGTATCTGATATTGTGCGTTAGTTGCTCAATCAAACCAAAACAAACCAATCCTACCACGATCCCCAACTTCTCTGTAATATCATAAAAACTGAAAAATGCAGTCGTGTCTTCTAGATTTTCAGGAAGCATTTTGGAATAAGTTGAGCGAGACAGTGACTGTATCCCTCCCATCAATAAACCAACCATCACAGCCAATCCATAAAATTGAGTCGCACTACTCAAATAATAGGCAGAAACACAAATACTTGCCCATAATAATGTAACCAAAAGCAACACTACAATATTACCCCAATATTTAGCTAATCTAGACATAATAAATGCACCAATAATAGCAACCAATTGAATCAAAATAATCGTTATAATCAACGATTGCTGCTCTAAATCCAACTCCTTTTGCCCAAACATTGTCGCCACCACCATAATGGTTTGGACACCTACAGAATTGAAAAAATATGCTGGCAAAAATCTTTTAATACCTTGATTTGCTCTTACTTGCTGTAATACACTTCTAAACTCGGCGTTTACTCTTTGGAAAAGAGTAACACCTTTTGCAGCCATTGAAGTCGAATTATTAGGTAATGCTCTAAATGGAATCATCGAAAATCCTAACCACCAAAGTCCTACCAACAAAAATGATAATCGAGCAGGAAATGATGCGTCTGTAATTCCAAACCATTCTGGTTTTAATACAAATACAAAACAAATGACTTGTATGGTCACACAGCCAACATATCCATAGGCAAAACCTTTGGCACTGACAGCATCTTGTTTATCTGGTGTCGCGATTATCGGTAGGTATGAATTATTGACTGCAACGCCGCCTATGTATCCCATTGCCGCCAATGTGAAGCAAATTATGCCTAATTCTAAGGTATCTAATTTGAAGAAAAACAATCCCATACAAGCTATAGAACCTATATAGGTAAAAAGTTTCATAACCTGAAGCTTCCTACCATTGGCATCTGCATATGAAGATAAAAAAGGAAGTGCTAATACCATTACCAAATACGCAAAAGCCAAAGCATAATTTGACAAAACCGTATTAATTACCTCAAAACCAAAGAAATTCACATAATCACTTCCACCATCACTTGACGAGGTAATCGTGATGTAGTAAATCGGAAAGATGGTTGATGTGATTACAAGATTGTAAGCAGAATTTGCCCAATCAAACATTGCCCATGAACGGATTAACTTTTTATCGTTCTTTTGAAATTCCTCCATATTAACCGGAAATAGCTACTCTTTTTAATAATTCTGACGAATAAACGTCATAATGCGAACCATTTCTCTTCGAATATACGATGTTGGAACTGCATAATTATTATTCAAAAATGAAAAAGCATATTTTCTACCTGTTCGCGTCTCTATATAGCCCGATTGACAATGCACAGAATTAATCGTCCCTGTCTTTGCCCAAATAAATGGAACACCTTGGTCTAACGAATACGCGGATTTTAATGTGCCATCCACTCCCCCTGCCGGAAAAAATAAATAACGTTGACTATCATCTGGAACTAAATCTTTGATAGCTAACAATAAATCAACCATATTGCGTGGCGTAATCTTATTATAAGTTGATAAACCACTCCCATCACGCAAAAATATAGTATCCTGAAAATTATCGTAATAGTTCTTTTGCATATGATTGCGTAACGAATCGGTATAAAATCCATTAAAGACTTTATCAGAAATCAACATCGTTAAATGTTCTGCCAAGAAATTGTCACTAGGCAACATCATTTCACGCAAAACCACATTTCTACTCGTCGAATATACGGTCTTCAAATCATGTGGTCTTTCGTAATTTGCAAGCATACCAACCTCTCTTTTCAGCGTATCTTGAAGCAATTGCACAACTAAACTATCAGACCAAATAAAAGGCTTATTTGTACTGTAATTTTTAGGAACATTGAGATTAGTCATCTCGAATTGATTACTATTCAATTTTCTAGATACCCAGAAGCTTCTATGCATACGCTCACGAATACCAATTTGCTTATCAAAAAAACTTGGTGTTGCTACCAGCCCACGACCTTGAGCACGAATATTTACGATATTCCCATAAATAGGAAAAGGAGCAATTTCAGGTTGATAATATTCTTGATAATCTTCTATTGACCAACCATTTCTATAAACTGGCTCACTCGCTTCTTGAATCACATAAAACAACTTTTTTTCACTATACTTCAAGAAATCATAAACCTTGCGTGTATCCAATTTAGGATGCAAAAATGTCGGGTCTCCTGTACCCCAAAATATAAGCGAATCTCCTCTTTCGACATAATGAACACCGGCAATAGAGTCTCCCAAATGCTTCAAAGAACTGAACAACGTATAAGTCTTTGTATTAGACGCAGGAGTAAAATGCTGATTTTCCTTCTTTCCAAATACGACTTTATTACTATCCAAATCGTACAAGCAAAAACCAAAATGATGACGAGGTAATATTGTAGACTTTGAAAATTCAGCCTCTAACAAATTAAAATCCTGCGCTTGTGTCAATTGAGCTGTCTGAAACAATAAAATAACAATACTTAGAAATAGGTTTTTCATAAGCGAAAAATAATGATAATTAACCAGGGATAAATGCGATAAATATTAATGAAACAGTTTTGTTACTTATTACGATGAATCTCAAATAACCTACCAACATCAATTAAATTTAGTAGTGAAGTAATGGGTAAACTTATCGTATCATTTAAATATGGTCTATCAAACAAATCATCAATTGCTTTCACATTATCCGCCGTATATTCATTTATAATTACATCTACTTTCCCTTCATTTACACTTACCACTTTATACAACGTATATTGCCTTTTACCTTCTTTAATTTCATAAACATCACCTATTAAAGGATTCTTAATAAGATCTACCTTTCGTGATTTGTTATATAAAACAAATGCAATACAACAGAAAACAAGTATAATTAACACAAATATCCATGAAAATGTCCATAATGGCGTCTTTACATTTTTAATAGAATTTTGATAACTTGTCAAAGTATTATTATCTAATTGCTCAACTGTGAGGTTATTATAACAATTACCAAAACTTATTTCAAAACGTTTTCCAATCGGTACTATTGAAAGAGATTTGTACTGCAGGTACTTTTGATGAATCTTAACGACTAATGAATTTTCACTTTGACATTTTGAACATGCTCCCTCGATTTTTATATGCTGTATATTTTTTGATGCAATTCCCATAAAGGTTCCTTGAATTTCTAAGTCTCAATTTACAAAAAAAGGTCGCAAAAACTGCGACCTATATTAATATTTTAAACTTAAGATTAAGATTAATCCATTGGCTTAGTCAAAAAGTCAGGGTCTTGTGAAGCTGTTTCATCAAATTCACCCTCCCATTTCGACACTACTACTGTAGCCAAACAGTTTCCAATTACATTCACAGATGTTCTAGCCATATCCATTAACTCATCAATACCCAATATTGCCGCGATGACGAATGTTGGCAGACCGAATTGGTCAGCTGTCGCAATTAATACAATTAACGAAGCACGAGGCACAGCAGCTACACCTTTGGAGGTAATCATCAGCGTAAAAGCAATCATCAATTGTTGACCAATGCTCAAATCAATTCCAGCCGCTTGCGCTACGAATATAGAAGCTAATGAAAGATACAATGACGTACCATCCAGATTAAAACTATATCCAGTAGGAATAACGAAAGAAACAACTTTTCGTGGCACACCAAAACGTTCCATATTTTCCATAGCCTTTGGCAATGCCGCATCCGAACTCGTCGTCGCAAAAGCAATCGATACAGGTTCTTTTATAGCTTCAATAAACTTCTTAAGAGGAACTTTCAAATATAAAGCAATAGGCAATAAAATTAAAAACAAGAAAGCTAACAGCGCGATATACAAACTCATTAAGAGCATAAAGAGATTTTTCAATATATCCACCCCCAAATGACCAACTGTATACGCCATCGCCGCTCCTACACCAATTGGTGCAAAAAGCATGACTAGATTGGTAAATTTGAACATAGCTTCAGAAAGACTTTCCGTGAAGTCAACCAATGGTTTACGTTTCTTTTCCTCTACCATTGCTAAACCTATACCAAACAAAACACCAAAAATTACTATTTGTAACACTTTGTTTTCATATACAGATTTTACGATATTTTCTGGAAATGTATCACGCACGAAAGCATTGAATTTGTACACCCAATGTACATTTTCACTAATATGAGTCAATGCTTTTTCGTCTGCAGCTGAGACAGCCGATGTAGTTGGAAGCTCTTCGTGAGGCATATTCGCCACATCAATACCCACTCCCGCTTCGGTAATGTTGATTACAGCAAGACCGATAAATATCGCACATGTTGTGGCACAGAAAAAGTACAACATAGACTTCCAAGCCATACGTCCTACGGACTTTAAATCTGAATGTCCTGCAATCCCAAATACTAATGTCGCGAATAAGATTGGTCCAACGATAGTTTTTACCAACTTGATAAATCCTTGACTTAATGGTTGCATAGAAATCGCCAAATTTGGAAAATCCAATCCGACAAAAACTCCAAGAACTAAACAAGTCAATATCCAAGTTGTAAGATTTCTTCTGACTAAAGCATTAAGTGTTAATACTGCAGCAGTAACCCATCTAACCGCCATCATTACTTCAGGCGCAACATTTACAATATTAAATTCGTACAGTAAGGTAATAATAATGGCAATGGTTATCGTAATCAGCATTACATAACCCACGTTCTTTTTTGACATGGAGTAAAATTTTAAATACTAAACAAAAATAGAAAAATACCTAAGGAACACAAACAGAAAAGGCACGATAAATAATCGTGCCTTTCATAAAAAAACAATATCTAACTGCTATTCAGCGTGTAACCAAGCTTTCTTAGCTAATAATTCTTCTTCAGATTCTACTACCTCTTCGTCCTCTACACAACAGTCTACTGGACATACAGCAGCACATTGAGGTTCATCATGAAAACCAACACACTCTGTACATTTGTCAGAAACAATATAATACACTTCATCAGAAACAGCGTCTTGTGATGCAGAAGCATCAATAGTAACACCATCACCAAAGTCTATCACACCTTCTAAAGACGTTCCATCCGAGAATTTCCAAGGAACACCAGCATCATATATCGCATTATTTGGACATTCTGGCTCGCAAGCCCCGCAATTAATGCATTCGTCTGTAATTTTTATCGCCATTTATAACCTCACAATTATAATAAATAAACTAATTTTGTAATGTCAAAAGTAAAAATCGATTTCCAACTTTCATAATAAAAGTATACAAATCTAGTAGGCTTTCTACTTATTTGACAAAACAAAGATAAAGCAAAAAATTATCAGAATTATTCTAAATAACATATTTTGACAAAGAACGATAGAATTAAGGCATTTGCGAAGCTAGGAGAATGGATGCTTCAACTCGACCAAGACACCATTTGGCACATCGAAAGTATACAAAATCGTAACCCTTGGTACACGAAAGAAAATATATTGAAACAATTTCAAGCCTTAGGACAAAATCTAACAATTGAAAAGCTTGAAAACTGGACGGCTCCTTATAACGTAACAAATACTTCAAAAGTTGTTGGTTTAGTTTTAGCTGGAAATATTCCATTGGTCGGTTTTCATGATGTTTTATCTACATTGATTTTAGGTTATACAGCACAAATCAAACTTTCTTCGGATGATGCTGGCTTAAGTACGCTTGTTTTGAATAAGCTTATAGAAATAGAGCCACAGTTTCAACAACAAATCCAAATTGTAGAGCGATTAGCGAATTTTGATTTGGTTATCGCAACAGGTTCTAATAATACAGCTCGTTATTTTGAATATTATTTTGGCAAAAAACCACATATTATCCGCAAAAACAGAAATTCTATCGCTGTTTTGACAGGCAATGAATCAGCTGAACAACTATCGAATTTAGGAGATGATATCTTTGACTACTTTGGCTTGGGTTGTCGTTCGGTCTCCAAATTATTTATTCCTAAAGAATATCCAATAGCAACATTTTTTGAAGCGATTGAAAAATACAGCGAAATAAAAGACCATTACAAATACAATAACAATTACGATTATAATAAGTCTATTTACCTTGTCAATGGGGACAAACATTATGACAATGGCTTCTTATTGTTGAAACAAGATGAAAACATTGCGTCGCCTTTGGCAGTTATTTTCTACCAAGAATACACGGACTTATCCGAAGTTGAAACTTATATCAACGAGAGAAAAGAAAACATACAATGTGTGACATCAATGGCAAATCTTAACATAGACACTCCCCTATTTTCATTAGGCGGTAGTCAATGTCCAGCCTTAGATGATTATGCAGATGGCATTAATACATTGCAATTTTTGACGGACAACCAATAATATTGAAATAATAACGTTTGGTTGATAAGCAATTGGTAAAAAATTCTAACTTTGTTATCTATGTATGTGATAAAAGTAAAAGGTGTAGCTAAAATCCCTGATTATGTGCAATTGCGTGATGATTCATTTACTTTATTGGCATATTTCAGAGTAGACAGACCGGACAAATCTTTAGTGAAAATTGGTCTTGAAGACAAAGCAGAAGAAATCATGAAAATTGTTCAAGAGTTACCTTTTGGTCAAATAAAAAAAATTGAACTTTAGAATAAATGGCAAATAATACAGTAATACGTCTTAAAAACGTAGATATATACCAACAAAAGCATTTAGTCCTTTCCAATGTCAATCTAGAAATTGGTCATGGCGAATTTATTTATCTAATCGGTCAATCGGGTTCTGGTAAAAGTTCTTTACTAAAAATCATTTATGGTGAATTACATATCGCAGATGGCGAAGGTGTTGTAGCTGGTTTTGATTTAAAGAAATTGAAAGAAAACGATGTACCTTTCTTGCGTCGTAAATTAGGTATTGTATTCCAAGATTTTCATTTATTGAATGACAGAACAGTTGAGAAAAACTTAGAATTTGCCTTAAAAGCGACAGGTTGGACAGATAAAAATCTCATCCAAAACAAAATGATTGATGTTTTGGAAAAAGTAGGTTTACGCTCTAAATTGCACAAAATGCCTCATGAACTTTCGGGAGGTGAGCAACAACGCATTGTAATTGCACGTGCTTTGCTCAATGACCCTGAAATTATTCTTGCGGATGAGCCAACAGGCAACCTTGACCCTGCTACTTCAGAAGAAATTGTATTATTGCTACGTGACATTGCGGCATCTGGCACAGCTGTATTGATGGCTACGCATGACTATCAAATCATACGTAATATGCCATCACGCATTCTTCGCACAGGTGATGGTGGATTGCACGACAACGTAAGCATTTAAATAAACTGACAAAACTTATGTAATCCGACATTTTGGAAGTGTTAGCACAACAAACACTGACAAGGTGTCGGATATTTTTATAATGGCAAAATTATTGGTAAAAGTATTTGAGCTATTCAAATATCTTAAAAATAGTGTGATGATGAACGAAAAAGAGAACATTCAAGACGAGAATTTAGAACAAAACGAAAAGAATCAAGAGCAAGAAACTGCAAAAGAGCAAGCTGCTGAATTATCACAAGAGGAGATTTTATCGAATCAATTGGCAGAAGCGAATGACAAATTTGCTCGTTTATTTGCAGAATTTGATAATTATAAAAAACGTACATCTAAAGAGCGTGTCGAGTTAATATCGACTGCTGGCGAAAAAGTGATTTCAAAATTATTGACTGTATTAGATGATTTTGATAGAGCATTAAACGCTATGGCAACAGCCCAAGATGTAGAATCAGTGAAACAAGGTGTGGAATTAGTAAACAGCAAATTCAGAAAAATCTTAGAAAACGAAGGTTTGAAAGAAATGACTGTTATTGGTGAAACGTTCGATGCTGATTTCCAAGAAGCAATTACAGCTATCCCTTCTCCGTCAGAAGACATGAAGAATAAAGTAATTGATGTCGTGGAAAAAGGTTATACATTAAATGATAAAGTAATCCGTTTCGCTAAAGTAGTGATTGGACAATAATATACAAGTAAATGTCAAAGAGAGATTATTATGACGTACTTGGCGTATCACGCCAAGCTGACGCTGCAGAAATAAAATCGGCATATCGCAAATTAGCGATAAAGTATCACCCAGATAAAAACCCGGGTAATGCTGAAGCAGAAGAAAAATTCAAAGAAGCAGCTGAAGCCTACGAAGTATTAAGTAACGCAGACAAGAAAGCGCGTTATGACCAATTTGGTCATGCAGGCAATTCTGCGGGATTTGGTGGTGCTGGAGGTGGTATGAATATGGATGACATATTCAGCCAATTTGGTGACATTTTTGGTGGAGGCAATCCATTTGAAAGTTTCTTTGGCGGTGGCGGAGGCTCACGTGGTGGTCGTCGTGTGCAAAAAGGAACGAATCTTCGCATTAAAGTTAAACTAACTTTAGAAGAAATTGCCAAAGGCGTAGAAAAGAAAGTCAAAGTCAATAAACAAATTGTTTGTAAGACTTGCGATGGCTCTGGAGCAAAAGATAAATCTTCATTCCACACTTGTAAAACATGTGGCGGTGCAGGTTCGGTAAGACGAGTTACCAATACGATTTTGGGACAAATGCAAACTACTAGTACCTGTCCTACTTGTAATGGTGAAGGAGTTGAAATCACTGCGAAATGTACAACATGTAAAGGTGATGGATTGGAAAGAGGTGAAGAGACAATCTCTATCAATATCCCTGCGGGTGTAAGCGAAGGCATGCAATTGTCCATGAGTGGCAAAGGTAATGCGGCTCCTCGTGGTGGTATTCCTGGAGACTTGATTATCTTAGTCGAAGAAGTTCCTCACGAATCTTTGAAACGTGATGGCGTAAACGTTATTTACGATTTGTATATCAATTTTGCCGATGCAGCCTTAGGTACAAGTGTAGAAGTACCTACTATCGACGGTAAAGCTAAAATCAAAATCGACCCAGGAACGCAAGGTGGCAAAATCTTACGTTTGAAAGGTAAAGGTATTCCAGAAGTTAATTCTTACCATAAAGGTGACCAATTAATCTATGTGAATATCTGGACACCGAAAGCGGTATCACCGGAAGAACGTGAAATTCTTGAAAAACTAAAAGGTTCTTCAAATTTCAAACCACAACCTGGCAAAAGTGAAAAATCATTCTTCGAAAGAATAAAAGAATACTTCGAGTAATCAACATATATTTGATTGAAAAATTCCTCATCAGCACACAGCTTTTGAGGGATTTTTATAAATGTGTTGAGTTGTTACCTATCAACAAGATATCTGACAAAATACATGGCCAGCAATTATTAGTTCGGTAGTTTATATATTATTTAACTTTCTTGGAAAAAATCATGTGTAACTAATCCCTCATTTAGCTAAAGGATCTACTAATCTAAATTGAAAATCTATTTTCTTACCTGCTCTTTCAATTTCTAATCGTGTAATTTTGCCATCACCTGATTGCAATTTATTTTTGATATCCTGCAATTTCATTTTACCGACTCTTCGTCCATTTACCTTTAGGAGTTTATCTCCTACAGTCAATCCAACTTTTTCTGCTGGAGATTTGGGTCTTACCTGATCGATTATATAATTAGCATGTAATTCTATGAGGTAATTTACTTCATTACTAAAATTAATACTCACCCCACCATCATCTCCTTTATTTGTAAAATTCGTATAACGATGTCGCACAAAATCAAAGCCCGAATGCACTATTTCCAGACCGCTCATGTCTAGTGTGAAAGCTTTCTTAAAATTTCTGTTTGGTCTTAAATAGAAAACATTATTAGGATAGTCAAACACTATATAAAATCTACTTAAAATTTGATTTCCAATAGATCCAACTCTATCTTTAGCAATTTTATTTTTATCGTAACTATTAGTGTCGGGATAGGAAACAATAGGATAAGGAATTTCATAGGAACCGAACGACACAAGTTCTATTTTATTCTTCACACCATATACGGCCCCGTTAAATCCTACCCCCAAATAATCTCTTATGGATGGCGTATCGATTTCATAATGAGGAATTACCGATTCAAAAAGCATCATGGGATTAGAGTTCCCTAAATCCAATAACAATTTTTGATTAAACAATTTCTTATCGCGTGGTTGTATATTTACAAAAGCATAAGCCCTGTCGTTCTCCACTCTAATAGAAAATTTATTGAATTTAGACATTCTTAATCCCAGCTTAGAAACATCTCTTGCAAATACAATCTTCTTCTTCAAATAGTCTATTGCGACTACATTATTACGAAAAAAAGCACTTCCTAAAATACCGTGCACGTGCACACCTATATTCTTAGACAAATTAAACGCCGTATCTGTAATAACATATAAATGGTGACTGCTATCCACAATATTTCCAATTTGAAGTTTATTTTCTTTAGACATCAATCCTTTAATCGGTTGGCCAGTTCCAAAGCCTTGGAACACGAATGATGATGTATTTTTTAACCGTAAAGAATCGACCTCTCCAAATAATAATGTTTCCTTTACACCATTATCCAATATAAAAGACAAAGGCTCATTGTTCAACTGAACAGATACGATTATCAAATTATTAACGAACTCAAAAGGAATAATACTATGCTGCTTATTTTCAGGGGCATTCCACAATTGTCCGATGACAAATTGAATATGCATCATTAGGCAGAAGATAAACAATAAGCGCAACATAGTCTATCGGAATTAACACAGATGAATATAAAAAAAATTAAGGAGAGTTTATATAAAAAGAATGAGCCTACCGCAGGGCTGCGATAGACTCACCTATTAACCAATTATAAACTTAAATTATGAGAACACAAAAGTACAAAATTTAGTTTACTATGCAAATTTTTTATGCGTTTTTATGCGTTTTTATTAATTATCTATCTACCTCACCTAACACAATATCGATAGAACCTAAAATCGCGATTAAATCCGCAATAAGAACACCTTTTCCTAATTCCGGCAGTACAGACAAATTGTTAAAACTTGGCCCACGCGCTTTAACACGTCTTGGAACATCAGTTTTATCTTGCGTTTCAAAATAAAAACCTAACTCTCCTTTTGGATTTTCAGCACGCATATAGTAAGACTGTGCTTTTAAATTAATTTTTTTTGGCACTAGTGCCCTCGGGTCAAAATCAGGCAAACGCGCAAAATCCGACATTAATCGATCCAAACATTGTTCAATAATTTTTAAAGATTCGCAAACTTCATCAACTCTTACTTTGTATCTATCCCAGCAATCGCCTAGACTCCCCATCGCCCCTGATCCTGTAGGAATATCAAAATCCAGTTCTGGATAGACAGAATAACCATCAACTCGTCTTAAGTCCCATTTTATTCCACTTGCCCGCAACATTGGGCCAGAACAACCATAATTTATAGCTACATTAGCTGGTAAAACTCCAATATTTGCCGTTCTTTCAATAAAAATTTGATTATTCGTCAAAATTTCATCCAATTCATCCAATTTTGGACGAAAATATTTAACAAAGTCCTTACATCTTTCTTCAAAACCAACCGGAAGATCATAAAAAAGTCCCCCTACCCAAATATAGTTGTATAGCATACGAGATCCAGAAGCCCATTCTAACATATTCATTATATGCTCCCTATCTCTAAAACACCACATGAAAGGTGTAAATGCACCTATATCGATTCCGTATGTTCCTATAGCTATTAAATGCGAAGCTATTCGATTCAATTCGCATACCAATACTCGGATGTATTCTACTCGTTTCGGCAGTTTATCCTCCATACCAAGCATTCGTTCGACTCCCATCACAAAGCTATGACTGTTATTCATGGATGATAGATAATCCAAACGATCTGTAAATGGAATAGACTTACCATAATTCATTGACTCCGCATGCTTGTCAAAGCAACGATGTAAATAACCTAAATGTGGTATAACATCTGTAACGATTTCTCCATCCGTTATGAGCTCCAATCGTAATACCCCATGTGTAGATGGATGTTGTGGCCCCATATTAATAACCATCTCTGTCGAGCCCACACTTGCTATTTTGGATATATATTTTTGATAACCTTGATTATATTTTTCAAGCATATTATTCTCCTTTTATTGGAATACCGTGATAATATTCTGCATCTTCATAATCTTTGCGCAATGGAAAACCTTCCCAATCATCTGGCAATAGAATACGGCGTAAATCTGGATGATCAGTAAAATATATTCCCATTAAATCATATGCTTCGCGTTCGTGCCAATCGGCCGTACGCCAAATTGAACTCACTGATGGCACTTCAGGCAAATTATTCTCTTCGCGATTCGTTACAGGTAATTCCACACGAATTGTCAATTGTGTTTGGTAAGGCAAAGATGTCAGGTTATATACTAAAGCAAAACGATTTTCTGGATAATAATCTACAGCCGTTATATTAGCTAAAAAATCGTAATAATATGCTGAAGAATCTCTTAAATATTTAGATAGTTCAACTAAAATTGAAGATGAGACAATTAAAGTTGCTTGCTTTGCTCCTTCTACAGCGTGTATAGATTCACCAAACTTGTTTTGCAAATCTTGTAATAATTTATCTATCATGGTGCTAATCTGTTTTTCGTCCATGTATCATTTTCTTTTTGGTACACTATCCTATCATGTAATCTTGAACTTCTCCCTTGCCAAAATTCCATTCTAAATGGTTTTACAAGATAACCACCCCAGAATGAGGGCCTTGGAATTGTTTCCATCTGTTCAAATTCAATTTCCTTTTCCTTCACTCTATCTTCTAGTATAGATCTACTAGCTATTATCTGAGATTGTGGTGAAGACCAAGCACCTATCTGACTACCTTTGGGACGTGATGCAAAATATTCATCCGAATCATCTTTTGGCAAAAATTCGACATCTCCTTCAATGCGAACCTGACGTTGCAACTCTCCCCAAAAAAACAATAAACTTACTTTAGAATTACGCGCTAAATCTTGTCCTTTTTGACTAGTATAATTTGTAAAAAAACTAAATCCCTCTGCTTTTATATCTTTTAATAACACAACTCGTGTCGATGGATAGCCCTGATTATTAATGGTAGCCAAAACCATCGCATTAGGCTCCAATACTTGTGCAGATAACGCTTGTTCAAACCAAACTTGGAATTGTTGGGTAGGATTTTCTAAAACATCAAGTTCCGATAAAGAACCCATTGCATAATCTTCACGAATTGCTGCTATATCTTTATGTTCTATCGCCATTAATTCTGAATAAAGTGTAGCACAAACTTACTAAAAGCGTTATAAATATCTACCTACAAAGTCGATTAAATAATTGTATTTTATTTTTTGATAATTATTTTTTTGTAGTTTTATTATGATTAAAAAGGAAATAGAATAATGTTCAATACACACGATCCAAAACAAGGTAGTTTATTATTGTCAGAACCATTCATGCTAGATCCAAATTTTGAACGTTCGGTGGTATTACTATGTGAGCACAATAATGATGGCTCTGTAGGTATGATTCTCAATCATCGCTCTCAATTGTTGTTATCTGATGTGATGGATGAAAAAGTAGTTGATTTCCCCTTATACATTGGTGGTCCTGTGCAAAATAATGCTATTTTCTTTTTGCACCGCGCAATTGACAAAATAACAGATGGCACGCACATCTATAATGATATATATTGGGGCGGAGATTTTGACATGGCTATTTCGATGATTAATGATGGTTATCTGTCGACTGATGAAATTAAATTTTTCTTAGGCTACTCAGGTTGGGCAGAACATCAACTTTTAGATGAAATCAATCAAAACTCTTGGGCAGTACACAATAAATTTAGTTCAGAACTTACCTTTATCACAGATGGAGAAGATCTTTGGAAAAAAGCCTTAATAAGTTTGGGACCTAAATATGCGCATGTTGCTAACTTCCCCAAAAGTCCTAATTTAAATTAGAATATTTTTTTATTACTATCACCTTGTTAACTTCATTTTTTTGACCAGCCAATGATTTGAATGGTGCTGCACAATTTCGTTTTTACAGGTATTCCAATTATTCATCTTTAGAATTCATATAAACGTATATTTTAAGAGGAATAGCACTTGGATAAAGTGACCTACCTATGCCTTCATAAAGAATGGCACAATAAGAAAAATGATTAAAATAATTTCCTCATAACTCAATTTTACAACCTTAAGTTGTAAATGATTACGAAATCGGATAGGAGGAACGGGATTAATTCCCGTTCCGACCTTCCACAGCACCGCACGTACCGTTCGGTATACGGCGCTTCCCTAAGTTGTAACACGAACTCGCTTGTATTCTGCCAGTAAAGATGGG
>NZ_WUQZ01000023.1 GCF_009829075.1 Sphingobacterium composti
TAAGGGAGCTGTAAAACTTCATACTATACTTGATTATGATGGCTGTATGCCCAGTTTTGTGCATATTACAGATGGTAAACAACATGAATCAAAGATAGCCAAGAACATTACCTTTCCAAAGGGATGTGTGGTGGTTGTAGATAGAGGCTACGTTGATTATGCTTGGATGAATGTTTTGGACAGCAATCAGTGCTTTTTTGTCACACGCAGTAAAAGCAACATGAAATATACAGTGGTCAGGTCATTTCAAAGTGAGGCACTCAAAGACAGTGGAGTGCTTGAAGATCAGATCATTGAACTTGATAAAGATGCTAAAAAGCATTATCAAGGAAAGAAAATGCGCTTGGTGCGTTTTTGGGACAGCATAAATAATGCTGAATATGAATTCTTAACAAATAATTTCACATGGAAAGCATCGACTGTAACGGCCTTATATAAGGAAAGATGGGAGATTGAAACTTTCTTCAAACATCTAAAACAGCGTCTGAAAGTCACCAGTTTTGTAGGGACCTCAGAAAACGCTGTCTACATCCAAATTTGGAATGCATTAATAGGAATACTACTCTTTAAATACATTCAGAAGAAGGCCAAATATGACTGGAACTTATCCAATCTGGTGAACTTTATTCGCTTGAATATATTTGTGAAAATTGACCTATGGAAATGGGCTAATGATCCATTCTTTTCAGGGAAACCTCCTGATAAAAGTGGACAGTTTAAACTATTCTAAAAGTTTGAGAGGGTATAATTTGAGTTTAAAACAGAAAACTTACCTATTTAATAGAAGAAGCCAGCTTTTTTATGCACTCAATTTTATTTAGGACAGTTGTGGAGCAATATAACAAAAGTGAATATATTTTAATTTGTGTTTAAAAAATTATTCATCCAATACCCAAAAATATGCTCGCTCATTTGCTAAAGATTCTGGTTTATGTAAATTATGCACAAGTTCATCCCAGCTAGATTCTACATCATAGTTTTCCATTTCTGCATCATCTAACCGAATACCTTTTAGGATAGCATCCTCATCAAAAATATAAATATCACTCTCCACTAATTCAATTCCTTTGTCTGTCGCCCAAGCCAGAAATGATGACCTATCCAATTTCATTACGCGTGGAGCAATACTATCATATACTTTCAATCCTTTTTCGGCATCCAACTCCTTATGTGACTGAAGGTAATCGGCGTACAAATCACGTTCACCAGTACGCAAGGCTTCATTACGGTAAATTATCTGTTCCGCACTTTGGTTATAGCTAAATTTACTTTGACGATCTTCATTACCATATTTTTCTTTATAAGTCGTTAATCGTTTCTCAAACTTTTCCATATTAAAATATCCTTTAAAACTTATGTAGACCTGTATACAACAACCTTCTATCCTATTTAGCCCAACGATTTGGCAGAATAGCTGTTCATTGTGTACAAATCACTGTAATTGTATAACAATAATATTAAGGATATGTTCAGAGACGGAGCACGCAAAAGTATGTGGCAAGCAGAGACCAAGAGGTTCGAAAATTTGCCAACCCAAGATCAACTATTTGATGTAGCTATTATTGGGGGAGGTATAACAGGAGTTTCTACAGCCTACCGATTACAGCTTTCTGGATTAAAGTGTATTTTACTTGAAGCTAATAATATAGGTTTTGGAACCACAGGTGGCACAACAGCACATCTTAATGACTTTTTTGATACAACATTCAAAGAAGCTATTAATAAATATGGGTTAGAAAATGCAAAACTTTTTGCTCAAGCAGGAAAAGAAGCTATTCATATTTTTCAAGCAAATGTTACGCGACATGTCATAGATTGTGATTTTGAATATAAGAATGCACATCTATTTGCGGTAGATGATGATCAAGTAAAGCAATTGGAAGATATTGTAGATGGTGCTGAGCAGGTAAACTACGAGATGAGCTATATCGATGAAATAGACTTTCCTGTGCCATTTAAAAAAGCGGTTATCATTCCTAAACAGGCCCAATTCCATCCGATCAAATATGTTAAAGCATTGGCAGAAGCATATATACAAGCTGGAGGAATGATCGTAGAAAATTGTTTGGTCGAATCTCATGACGAAAAAAAGGAAAATGTGATTTTCAAAACTTCTTTGGGAGAAATTCAAGCCAAACAAGGTGTGTATGCGACCCATACGCCCCCAGGAATTAATATTTTACATTTTACAACAGCACCTTACCGAAGCTATGCAATAGCATTTTCTTTGAAGAGTGACAACTACCCTACTGCGCTAGGATATGATTTATACGATCCCTACCATTATTACCGCACACATGAAATTGATGGAAAGCAATTACTCATTGCGGGAGGAGAAGACCACAAAACTGGACACGCAGAAGATACTGGAGCTTGTTTTGCAGAATTAGAAAACTACTGTAGAACACATTTTGACGTGGAAACTGTAGAATACGCTTGGTCTAGCCAGTATTTCGAACCGGCTGATGGATTACCATCGATTGGTGTATTACCTTCTAGTGATGGAAGAATGTTTGTAGCTACGGGTTTTAGAGGTAATGGAATGACTTTCGGCACTATAGCTTCAGCTATACTCACGGATCTTATTATTGGTGCGGAGAACCCATATGCAAAACTATTTAACCCTAAAAGATTTAAACCCACAGCGGGCTTTACGGCTTTTGTGAAAGAAAATGCCACAGTAGTTAAAGATTTTATTGCTGATAAAATAGCGATGGAGCGTATACATTCCTTGTCAGAAATCAAAGAAGGTGAAGCCAAAGTAGTCAAGTATGACGGACGCTCCTATGCGGTTTTTGCAGAGAAAGATGGGGAATTACATGTGCTGAAAAGTACCTGCCCTCATGCACAATGTGAAGTTCGATGGAATAATGCCGAATTGTCTTGGGATTGCCCATGTCATGGCTCCCGATTCAATATAAATGGAAAAATATTAACTGGCCCTACTACTACTGGTTTAGAACGAATTAACGAGAAATTAGACTAATTAACAACTGAGCAGAATCAACGGATTCAAAATAATTAAAACTACAAGCGTTACAAACTGTTAGTTATATAGACAGTATCATACACAACCTATACATTCATTTATACTGTTTTCAAATTTACTATGCACAACAAAAGAACTATAATCGTTTCAAACAGATTACCCGTACGAATAGAAAGAAGCAATGGGGAACTTCTTGTTATTCCTAGCGAAGGTGGTTTGGCTACAGGTCTCGGCTCTATTTACAAAGAAGATGGAAATATATGGGTAGGCTGGCCGGGTTTTGTCCCTGAAAACGAAAATGAAAAAATTGAAGTTACCGAAAAACTTAAATCCCTCAACTTAATTCCTGTTTTCCTCACAGAATGCGAGCTTGAAGGTTATTACGAAGGCTTCTCAAATGAAGTCTTATGGCCTATATTTCATTACCATCCTTCCTATGCAGTATATGATGAGTGGTATTGGAACACCTACGAGTCGGTGAATAAAAAATTTGCAGATATCGTAATGGAGCAAGAAATAGCCGATACGGATGAGGTGTGGGTTCATGATTATCAATTGATGCTATTGCCTAAACTTATTAGAGCTTCCAATAGCCGTATATCTATTGGTTATTTCCAACATATCCCTTTTCCTCCTGACGAGTTGTTCAGAGGAATTCCATGGCGCGATGAACTATTAAAAGGACTATTAGGAGCAGACTTAATCGCATTTCACACGTACAACGACACACAGCATTTCTTGAATGCATGTACACATATACTTGGACTACCTATTCAAAATAATTGCTTACGCAGTGGCGGAAGAAGTGTGTATGTCGAAGTGTTCCCAATGGGAATAGATTATGATAAATTTAATGAGATGGCACATTCGCCAGATATTCAAAGACGCGCCCAAGAAATACGTACATATTACAACAATAGAAAATTTATACTGAGCATTGATCGCCTTGATTACAGCAAAGGAATCATAGAGCGTCTTCGTGCTTTTGAAGCATTACTGAAAACATATCCTGAATTTCAAAACGAAGTGATATTATATATGCTGGTAGTGCCTTCGCGAGATACCGTACCAAAATATAAAGAACTTCATGACGAAATCAACCGAATGGTAGGACAGATTAATGCGGTTTACGGCAATAACGAATGGACACCGATAAGTTATTTTTATAATTCTTACGACATCAAAGAACTATCGGCACTTTATGTGGCATCTGATATTTGTTTGGTGACTTCGCTGCGCGATGGTATGAACCTAGTTTGCAAAGAATTTATTGCTAGCAAAGAAGTAGAAAATGGCGTATTGATCCTTAGTGAAATGGCAGGTGCGAGTAAGGAGCTAATTGGCCCGCTATTAGTAAATCCACATTCTACTCAGCAAATATGTGAAGCTCTTCGTACAGCTATCAATATGCCCGAAGAGGAACAAAGAAAACGTCTAAACGACAGCTTGGAGATAGTGAAGAAATTCAATATCAGGCATTGGGTTCGACTATTTTTCAAAAGGTTGAAAGAGATTAAATCCATTCAACAAGAAGAACGTGCAAGGCGAATTAATCCTGAAATACTTCAAAAATTCTTAACGAAATATAGCGAAAGCAAAAAATGTCTATTCTTCTTAGATTACGATGGCACATTGATTGGCTTCAACAATAATGCGAGCGAAGCTACGCCAACCAATGATTTATATGAAGTATTGGAAGATTTGCAGTCTAATCCCAATAATCAAATCGTCATTATCAGTGGCCGACCACATGATACACTATCAGATTGGTTTGCAAACAAACAATATTACCTCGTTGCAGAACATGGAGCATGGAGTAATTATCCAGAATTTGTATGGCATACTAAAACACACATTTCCACTCGTTGGAAATACCCTATAAAACATGTGATGACAAAATTCACAAATATGACAGCAGGTTCGGTGGTCGAAGAGAAAAACTATTCACTAGCGTGGCATTACCGCAAAGTACAAAGCGGATTGGGCAACCTGCGTGCGCAAGAACTAGTTGATCATCTGCGCTACTTATTGCCTCACCATGGTTTACAATTATTAATGGGCAATAAAGTGATTGAAGTCAAAAATAGCGAACTGAACAAAGGTCGAGCAGCAATGGAAATTGTTAATGATTTCAAACCTGACTTCATATTTGCTATTGGTGATGACGCAACAGATGAGGATATGTTCTTAGAGCTACCAGCTGATTCCATTACCGTCAAAGTAGGAAGTCGTAAGTCTGCAGCGCGATATTATATTGAAACTCAAGAAGAAGTATTAAAACTGATAAAGAAGTTTGCTCAACCCACCTACCATACGGTTGACTAACTTAAACACTCTAGTAAAACATGTTAAATACAAAACACATTTATAACAGTGGAATAATTGGAAATTGTGCATTTATAGCACACGTAAACAAAAACACAAATATAAGTTGGTTGTGCTGGCCCACATTTCAAGATTCCTTTGTCTTCGGTGGTTTATTAGATGAAGACAAAGGTGGTAAATTCGATATCAAACCTGTGGACCAAGATTATGAATCGAAACAATATTATATCGAAAACACCAATATTCTCTGTACGGAGATTACCACAAAAGAAGGTTCTTACAAGATAACTGACTTTGCACCACGATTCGAGCAATATGAACGCTATTTCAAACCCTTGACACTGATCCGTAAGGTCGAACCATTAAAAGGAAGACCACGTATTCGTGTGCGCTGTGAACCCGTTTACCAGTATGGTAAATCAACTTTTCATATTAATAGAGGAAGTAATCATCTCCAATTTGAGCAAGGTGATATAAAGTTACGCTTGGCAACAGACATGCCTATCAACCATTTCTTTGACGATATACCGCATGTATTGGATCGTCCAATACATATGATATTGACATTTGGTAGTCCTTTTGAAGCCCCTATTGAGCGTACTTGCGAAGACTTTCTACGTCGTACAATTGCCTATTGGCAAAAATGGGTGAAGAATGCTGCTATCCCATCCTTCTACCAAAAACAGGTTATTCGTTCTGCACTAGCATTGAAGCTGCACCAATTTGAAGACACGGGAGCTATTATAGCAGCAAGTACCACCAGCCTACCGGAATTTCCAGGTTCTGGACGTAATTGGGATTACCGCTTCTGTTGGTTGCGTGACAGTTTTTATGTGCTTACAGCATTAAGTCATGTGGGCCATTTTGAAGAAATGGAAAAATACGCTTCATACATTGCAAATATCACACAAACTGATACAGGAAGGCTACAACCTTTGTACGGCATACTGGGGAAGACAAAGTTAGAAGAGTTTCATTTGGACCACCTAACAGGCTATCTGGGCAACACCCCTATTCGCATTGGTAACCAAGCCTATGAACATATACAAAATGATGTGTACGGTCAAGCACTAATTGCACTATTACCCCTCTTTACAGATCAACGATTCAAATACCAAAACAAATTGGTGGCAGAAGAATGGACAAATTTTATTCTTACCAAAATCGAAAATACCATAGACGAAACGGACGCAGGTATTTGGGAGTTCCGCAATTTCCAACAAAGGCATTGTTATTCAAACCTATTTCAATGGGCTGGCGCTACCGCAGCGTTGAAAATAGCCCGACAAAATGGCTTTAAAGAAATTGAAAAGCGTGCTGTAACTTTACAAGAGAAAGCAGCGACCTATATCGAAGCTTGCTATGATGAAGAACGTGGCGTGTACACCAATTCAACAGACTCATCTAACTTGGATGCTTCCACCCTACAATTGATAATGATGGGATATTTGGATCCTAATTCTAACAAAGCAAAAAAACATTTAGAAGTTTTAGAAGAAGAATTGAAAGGTAAGCACGGTTTATTCTATCGCTACTTACACAAAGATGATTTCGGCAAGCCCAAATCGACCTTCCTTGTCTGTGCATTTTGGTATGTGGAAGCGTTAGCGTGTGTTGGTCGCCTGGAAGAGGCACAAGCTGTATTTAAACAATTGCTTTCTTTTGGAAATCACCTCATGCTATTCAGCGAAGATATCAATGAAGAAGATGGTAGCCAATGGGGAAATTTCCCGCAAGCATATAGCCATGTTGGTCTAATGAATGCCGCGTACCGAATTGCCATTAAATTAGACAAACCGACATTTTTCGAAAACGCAGAAATGAATACTTTTACTTCAGCGCAATAATAATTCATTTAATAAATCACTTAGTTACCTAGCCTTAATACGCGATATATCTGCATATTAGGGCTTTTTTATATGCATTAATAACCATTGAAAACTATATTTAAATTATCAACTATCCCATACTAAGCTTGTTCAATGAATAGAAAGACCAACTTCTACTAACAAGCTAAATACAACTATGGATAGGAACTATATAACGCTGGAAGCACTTCAATTAAGTGCAGATTTAAAATCCAAAAATTATGTAGAATTATTTAATCAAAATAATGGTGCTTTCCCATTACAAATCTTGCATTGCAACAATGAATTGACCTTACAAGTAACTCTTCCAAATAAACATTTGCTCGTCCAAAAGCTCCATCAAGGAACATTACCTCAAAACCTCAAATCTATTAAACTTCAGCACAAACAAGATAGTAATGTACAAATATCATTTCCGACTGAAGTAGGCACTGTGCATATAGAGGTAACTTTAGATTTACCCGAAGAGAACACTTTTGTGCTTCATGTTAATAGTAATCTAAATTGTGCTAAAGAACATTTCCATCAAAACGACCAAAGGGAAGTATTAGTGTTATCCAATGACTATACTATTCCAAAGCACCCAACACTTTATATAGAACAAGTAGAAGGTCGTACAGGTCACTGTTTTGTAGATTTTGGAAAGAAGACTAAAGGATGTCTGTTGTATATTCAGGATCTTGGAGCCATCCAACAAATGGCTGAACAATCCCAAGTTTCTTATAATGATACTGTTAAGATAGAATGGCCTCAGTTAGGATTCAAATTACCTCATGCTAAGCGACCATTAAAAAATAAAGGAACATATTGCCTACAACAATCTTTTGTTAGCTATCACTTCAATAAGCCAAAAAGTCATCATGAAGCATCTGAC
The DNA here is from genome assembly GCF_009829075.1 of Sphingobacterium composti. Taxonomy (GTDB): domain Bacteria; phylum Bacteroidota; class Bacteroidia; order Sphingobacteriales; family Sphingobacteriaceae; genus Sphingobacterium; species Sphingobacterium composti. The sequence continues at coordinate 8,057 of NZ_WUQZ01000023.1, forward strand.
CTTTACCTCAAACTATTATACCATATCTATCCGCATCTTAAGAAACCGCAAAACAAAATAATTGATCTTGTAGAAATTGCCAATAAAACACTGCACGATCTCGCTACCTATAAGGGATGCTGGAAGCAAGTACAAGATGCAGCCTTTCTAAATGCTTATACTAATAGCTATGATACGCCACCAGAAAGTATGGTGCAAATGGCAATATTAAGACCTCTATACGAATACCATCAACGATTCGGTAACCCTTACTCAGAACACATTATTGAAGAATTGTTGAAGAACATAGCACGGTTTTATGATGATGAATTGGGCATTATGCACCGGTGGTTACCAGCAAACTCATATTTGCTTGACTTTGACGAAGAGCAGAAGCGATCATTCATCATGGACAGTTGGTACTTACTCTATCCTCTTCTTCAGTTAGTTTCCCTATTTGAACAGGGCCTTAAAAATGATGAACTCAAACAACAATTATTAAAATCACTGTCTTACATCCGTAAGACTGCTAAAACTTTTAACTACGACTGGCCAATTTTTTTCAACATCTATACCTTAGAAATATTAAAGGAGGAAGGAAATCACGACGTGTTTGGAGAAGTAGATACCGCTGGTCTATACATTCAGATCATGCTCAAGAGCTATAAACTCTACAACAAGGCTACATATTTAGCCGAAGCCAAACGTGCAGCCAACAAACTCAAATCTGTGGATTTAGATTCTTTATACCAATCCAATAATGCTGCCTATACCGCAGAAGCCTTATTAGAACTGTATGTAGAGACATCCAACAGAAAATACATTGAAATAGCAGAAATATTCTTGGGAAATATCATTCGCAATTGCGCGCTTTGGGACATGAAATATGGAAATGCCAAAGAAAGAGAAAGCTTCTTTGGGCTTCTGCCATTAAAAAGAGCCCCTTATACAGCTGCTTTTGAAGAACATGAAACTGTAGCTATATTTAATCGAATAGTGCGTTTGGTACATCAGAATAATATTACTCTATCCAAAAATCTACTATTTTTTGTAAATGAATACATGCAGTATGCCTTACATCGACTACTTTATTACTTTCCCCCAAGCCTACCCTCCGATATATTTGCAGACAATGCTAAAACAGGCTACGTAAATAAATCTATCTATATACCTATAGAAGATATCGGCGATGGATGGGAAGCTTTGGGACAAGTCGGTCAAGAGGTCTATGGCGCTGCTGCTTTTTTCAACCTTTGTATACATCATGTCGTTATACTCTATGATGACTGTTATGTAATTTCTTCGCTTCCTTTTAAACAACAGACTAGAAATAAACAGCAATTTAAAATATTAGGTGTTCCTGAGCAGGAAGGCGTGTTATGGATAAAGTCAGCCAATCCATCTATACAATTCGAAATCAACAACAAGCAACAACCTCATCAAGAATATTATCTGATTAAAGCGTATGACACATTAAAATTTACAAGCAAATAACAACACTATGGAAACTAAAAAAGTATTACTAACAGGCGGAACAGCAGGTATTGGAAGAGCAATCGCCTTATTATTAGCTCAACATGATTACACTATATTTTTAATCGGCAGAAGCGAAGAAAAGCTCGAAGATCTCAAGAAAGATATTGCCGTATTAGGGTTGACGCATCGCTTTCATTTTTCGCTTACAGATCTAACCAACATAAGCGAATTTGAACAACAAATCAAAGACTGGGATGCTGAACATGGTTCCTTTGATATACTAATTAATAATGCTGCCATTGGTTACAATGCCGTAGAGGGTAAATCCATTCAAGATTTGCACTACCTACTCAACACCAACTTACTTTCTTATATGTGGCTCTCGGGATTTGTTGGAGAGAAAATGAAACAAAAAAGTATAGAAGGCGAAATAATTCAGATAGGTTCTATGAGTGCAACGACTAAAGACGCTGAAAGTTCTGGTTATGTTGCCACTAAATCCGCGATTAGAGGATTTTCCGAAGCTCTACGCAAAGAATATAATCCATCAAATATTCGTGTTACACTTATAGAGCCAGGATTAGTGGGCTCTGATATGCAGTCCACTACGCCAGATGAAGAAAGAGAAAAACAAAAAGAAATGACTATGCTGACAGCAGAAGACATTGCTAATGTAGTACTCTTCGTCTTACAGCAACCCAAGCGTATAGACCTTTGCGAGATTAAAGTAAAACCGCTAAAACAAATTATATAATACCGCACACAGCAGAACGCAGTGAAATATAGCCTTATATTTCACTGCGTTTTGTTTATGAAGTTTTCTAAAGATAATGTCACTAGTTTTATCATTTTTCTAATTTCGTCATATCCGTGAGCCTGTTCTTATAGTCTATGAAAGGTACGAATGAACAAGATGTAGACAACTTAATATAAAATCAATTAATTGTATTCGATTCAATTACTAAAATTTTGATTTTATAATAAAAGAAGACTAGACCTTACGGTCTAATCTTCCCAATTATAGATTTAGATAATGATTATATAAAGAAAGACTATTCATCAGAGGAGTAAAAACACACATCTTCGTGATTATATATATTTCGGAAGCAGACAGATAAACGGTCTTTCATGCCATGAAGCATTTCATAGCAAGGATTATTTTCATATTCACGTTGTATACATTTCAAAAGATATAATACCTCATCGTTATCTGTACACTCCTGATACACCACTTCATTAAAAGTTAAATCAAACTTCCCCTTAGTGCTTTTGATAATCTTAAATCTATGTATAGTATCTAAATACATGACTGCCATATGTGTTTATTTTTTTCCTAAAATGCGTCGTATTGTCCATAGCACAGCTACTGTACCTACTGCATAACAGGTTGTCTTTTTCAACAAAGTCATTTTATCATATTTCCATAATGCTCGCCCTCCCATCTCGACAAAGAAATTCGGAATATGTCCTTGCTTCACATCATTGATGAGCTCTTCGACCACATGAATACGGTCCGCAAGTAACAAGGGCAGCCAATGTCTATATCGCGATTCACTATGCTGGAAAGCATAACGGCGCAACTGTCCGCTTAATCCAGAGGGCGGTACGATCTCTCCAAAAACAGAAGAATAATGCGGTCGCTCATTAGAATGAAGTATCTCTACGCGTGCAATTTGTTGCTCAGGTCGAGAGGGTATTTTGGAATATGCTCTATTGCGCATAGGATATGTTGGGTCATTTTCTATATTCTCATCGATGGCCCATCCTTCATGTACGCTTGCATCTTTATTGATTACATTCATAGTCTGAAAATTTAAATTATACAACAATTACGGGTTTAATACATTCATCCAATTTTGAAGAGAAAATACGATAAGCATCTGGAATTTCCTCCAAAGAGAAACGATGCGTGATGATATCTTTAGGACTCAATACACCAGACTGTACATGCTCGATCAAGCGTGGCAATAGCCGCTTTACAGAAGTTTGATTTGCACGGATGGTAATCCCTTTATTCAATACATTTCCGATAGGCACTAAGTTGTCCGTAGGGCCATATACCCCTACTATCGACACAATCCCCCCTTTTTTCACAGAGTTGATAGCCCAGTGTAAAGCTGTTGCAGCTCCTGCTTGAAGCAATAGCTTTTTGCCAGTGATAGTCTGCATCGCGTTACCACATGCGTCCGATCCCACCGCATCAATACACACGTCTGCACCTAGCCAGTAAGTAATGTGTTTTATAAACAATACGGGGTCTTCTATGGATTTAAAGTTGTATACCTCACAATTGGCATATTTTTTAACAAAATCAAGTCTATATTCCAAATGGTCAATAACAATAACGCGTTCGGCACCAAAGAGCCAAGCACATTTTGCTGCCATAATACCAATAGGTCCCGCACCGAATACGACCACGGTATCCCCTTTTTGTATACCTCCCATTTCAGCTGCTTGATAACCTGTAGGAAGCACATCGGTCAGTAGCAAAGCATCTTCTTCGTCCATACCTTCAGGAATAACTGTTGGTCCTACATCCGCATAAGGCACACGGACGTATTCTGCTTGCCCACCATCATATCCTCCTGCAATATGTGAATATCCAAAAATCCCTCCTGCCGCAGTTGACATGGAATTAGATTCATGGCAATTGGCAAATAATCCTTGTACACAGAATACACATTCGCCACAAGCGATATTGAAAGGAACTAGAACCTTATCTCCTACTTTGAGATTGGTCACACCACTTCCCAGCTCGCGTACTATTCCAATAAATTCATGTCCAAAGGTACTACCTACACGGGTGTCGGGTACCATTCCGTGATATAGATGCAAATCAGATCCACATATACAGGCTCTAGTTACCTGCACAATAGCATCTCTAGGATGTAAAATCTCGGGCATAGGTTTTTCGTCTACGCGAATACGAAATGGCCCTCTATAGTTCATTGCTTTCATAGACAGTGTATTTGATTACTTGTGTATGATTTACTGGTTGAACCGCCTGAAAGCATTCCCTGTTTAGCTATTTTGTAAAAGACGTATTAATTATTCTTTTTAACCGTATTTATACGACATAGGGGTATCCACGCTTTTGGATATCGATTTCAACGAATACATAGCCTAAGTGTTCGTCATTTGTATAATTATAAACTAAACACTATGCATATGAACAAGATTCCAGAACAGGTAGTAGGTAAATCCTTAGACTACTCAAGAGAACTGAATTTCCCGGACGAAACCAAAGCTTACAACCGATATAGACAAATTGTCAAAAAACTTTTAGATGTAAATGCTTGGCAAGAAACAGCTATAGGAGTATCCGCTGAATTTGTCATCGTGAATGAAAAGAAAGAAATTCAGATGCGTCGAGTCAAAAAAAATGATTTTATACGTATTGATATCCCAGGTCCTGGTACTCCATCTGCTGATGGGTATGATTATGTACGCGTAATGGCTCTTGATCAATACGATCATCAAGATAAAAGAAAAACTTTCATCTCGTTACAGCCAAGTCCAGATCCCACAACACTCGATGATGATGCAGCACACTTCTTTAAGAAGTATACCTCATCTAATATTGTCATCAAGCAGGAAGGAAATATGGTGAGTTTGCAATATGCTGGTCGTAATGAAGTCATAAATACAGAAACTGACCATGTACTAGATAATGTACGCAATTTCTTGGTAGGTCTAGGAGCAAAACTGGGCGCTTCTTATCCACAATGGAAAGCTCTCATTGATGGCTTAGCTAAGTAAAATAGTGTTCTTAAACTTTGTAGCATCAGCAGGAAAAAAATGTATATATGCTGTTATCCTTCTGAGTTTCGTGTATTTGTAAAAATCCACTTTCTGATGTTGAAATTTGCTATAATAAGAATAGAGATACTTAAACAATTAACCTCTTCAGAATAAACAACAAAATTCCGAAGGGGTACCCTATAAATCACAACATTAAAGGCTAACTGACGTAAAGGTTGATGGTATTGGTGGATACTACTCTATTCTTGCGACCTATGAGTTGTGCACGGCAGCCGATTTGAGCACCTTGGCGGATGTTTTGAATCAAAAAACGTCCTTTCACATCAATATGTGCAATTAGCAATAACTAAAGAAACGGCCTAGGATGTTTAGCTTCGCTGAGCTCGTAAACTCGGTTTCGCGTGAAGAAATCAGCGAAGTGAAAGCGTCAAAAACAGATTTAAGAAGTGAAACGGCTCAAATCTGTTTAGCAATAACGAGATGATTTTAGCTAAAATATCCAAGCCTTAGTTTTATGGATATGTGCTTGTTTTTTGTATCCATGAGCTCGGCTTTCAGTTTTCGGTTTTGCTTCGTTTTTGTGTCAAGACAAAAATGAAGAGCCACTCGCGGCTTAAGCGAGAATATAAAAATTAAGATATTACACTACGTTCAATATGACAACTATTTAGTAAGGTTACTGCTAATGGCTTAATACTATAATTCATTACGTCGTTGCGGAGAGCTTGTTCCGATATATCGGAAAGCCACGACGTGGCAATTTTTTATTTTGTTATTTATGTCAGAGTTCTCTTTGTCTTCACCGCCAGACAGGCTCTTTCTTTTTTTATAAAAAGAAACAAAAAATCATCGCTATACCGTAATGGCACAATGGCTCACTTTTCCTGCTATTGCCAATCCGCTAAGGCGATATTTAAGGATTTGCAAGGATGGTGTATTTATTTCTTTGTGAATAGTAGCATCATCCAAACAATTTATCAAAGATGTCGCCTAAGAAACTTTCGCAAAATGCAGGAAGCAAGCGACATTTTTGCGAAGGTTTCAAGCGACGAGTTTTTGCATTCTTTTTTGAGGTAAAAAAGTATGAGCCCCTCGCGGCTTGAGCGAAACTAAAGAAATTAAAAGATATTTCACTGCGTTCAATGTGACAGTAAGTAGTACGTAATTATCTATCAATTTTCATTCCTAACTAAATTAAAAAGATTAAAAATATTGTCATTAAACTCTGGTGAATACTAAAGATAAATAAGTAAAGCCCCTGAATTATCAGGGGCTTGTTCTTCCCTACGAATTAAGGGAATTATTGAAAACACAGACATATTATATTATCCTTCTGGATTTCGTGGATTTGGACCTGCTTTATCTTCCATATCCTTTAACGTCTTCTCTTTAAACTCTTGGAATGCATCGGCTAATTTTTGTAATTCAGGATCTAAGCCAGGCGCAAATTCTTCAGGTCGCTCTGGCGCTATAGGATTGGCGAATGACTCACGCGGCTCTACCAACGTGACCAATTCAGTACCATCATTTGACGGAGATGAACCTTGGAATATTTGATCCATCATCGAACCATCTAGACGGAACGTGTATTGTTCTCTATGCACACCTTGCTCCATTAGTTTGCGTACTTCTGGAAATTGAGAAGCATCGAATTTTGGTACGGGTAGCACTTTCGCCCAATTTACACCTAGTGTTTCTAAAGCTTTAGCAAACGCCATTTGATGCGCTTCATCCCGAACTATCAAAAATGAAATAGTAGAACGTAATGTTTTGTTGCTTGACATTTGATAAATACGCGATTTTTGAAGACGACCTGTTGCTTCCAAAACTAGATTGTCCATCAAATCCAATACTAGATTGCCATGATTGTGCACATATGATCCGCTCCATGGATTACCAGCGGCATCCACAGGCAATGCGCCCTGAGCACCCATAATGAAATGATGAGGATTCTGTTGCTCCTTAGCCATTTCCATAGCAGGAATCCCTCCTGCACTCGGTGTTTCAAACTTATCACCATAATAGCCTGGGGCACCATCCAGTAATTTTGAGATAGTTTTAGTAACTAATTCCACATGACTGATTTCCTCAAGCCCTATGCCTTGAATTAAATCCAAGTAAGGAGTTCCATTCCCTCTAAAATTAAAACTTTGAAATAAGAACTGCATCATAGTTCGCATTTCTCCGAACTGTCCTCCTAATCCTTCTTGTAAGGCATTAGCTGCTGATGACTATAGGATGAATAAGATTTTTCACATGATAGAACATAAGCAATAATTTTTAGTGTGAATAATATTTATGCTTTGCAATAACTAACATTCCCGATTAGCCATCGCTGTGAAATTCTGAATAATAAGTGTTTACAGTAAATGCTACACGTATTTATCACGACTTCTGCTCCCGCCCCAAAAAAAAGACCTACATTACGTAGGTCTAATTATGCACATGCATACATGTACATATTCTTTCATATAGGTAAATGAAATATAATTATTGAGCTAAATGAAATAACTCAATTAATTCATAGGAGTTGGAGGTATTAAAGAATCTGTAGATAGTGTATCTCTACCTATGGAATCATAAATACTCATTCCGTCATTGTGCATAGTATTGGTAGAATCGAAGGCATGGCCATCGTCATCTCTGTTGTTGTTTGATGAATTCGAACATCCCACCGCAGTGCATAGGAACAATGCAGTTCCGAATATTAAAATTAAATTTTTCATACGTCATTCTTTTAGTTAAATACTGAAATTTTGTTTACTACCTAACTGAACAAGCATTGCCCCAATACGTTGAGGTCCACTTAAATAAGGTTCATAAATGGGAAGATATTAGTTATTTGTACGTATGTCGGGCATTTATACCCATTTTGAAATTAGTAAAAACGCATTCATTACAAGGCTGTTAAATCTAGTAACGAAACATTTTTGGAAACTTATAAACATAACTTATTATGGCTATTACAACACCAAATGAAGGTCAGATGACCAAAGAAATCGAACAACAGACTTCAAAACTTCCTTCTACAACGTATCTGGCCGTAGCCGTAACAGCAATGTTCGCATCAGCTACTTTGAAATGCCTAGGCAGAGAAAAAGACGCCTTATTTGTTGGACAATGGGTAGCACCATTTTTGCTATTCGGTATTTATAATAAAATCGTAAAGACTGAAGGACACGATTAATCGAAATCTGTTAAAAAGTAAATCGCCATCTACAAGTAATGTGATGGCGATTCTTTTGTATATAGTTAATTAACCATATGATGCTGGACTGCAAATTTAATGAGCTCCGCAGAATTCTTTACCTTAACTTTATTAATAAGACTTTGCCGATGACCTTCTACTGTTCTTTTGCTTAAAAAAAGTTTGTCTGCTATTTCCATATTAGTATATCCTTCACTAATAAGTTGCAGCACTTCTATTTCACGTTCGGATAGATCAAGCTCCAAATCAGTTTCTTTTTTCAATACGCTCGTAGTCGAAGATGAAGAAAGTATATTTAGCATCAACATGGTTAGCTCTTCACACACATAGCGACCTCCGGATGCGACATGCTTCACAGCAAAGATAAGTTCATTATACCCCACATTTTTGACCAAATACCCTTTAGCACCTCGATCGAAAGCATCGATAACTTGATTGACCGTATTGAGCATGGATAACAATATTACTTTAATAGTAGGATAATTCGCGGACAGATAAGATGTAACTTCCAATCCATCCATCAAGGGCATATTGATGTCTGAAATTACTAGATCAGGTTGCAAGCCTTTGTTGAGTAAATCCATTAGCTCACTACCGTCCTTCGCTTCACTGATAATTTCTACCTCCCCAGAGGTGTCCAGTAATAATCTAATACCATTCCGAACAACCAAATGATCCTCAACTAAAATTACTTTAATCATAAAATGAATATTAAATAGGCTTAATTATGTTTTTCATAGATGATTATCGTATTACAAATATTTTGCCAATTTATATGATTATATCAGTTTAAATTAAGATAACCTAGCTTAACACCCCTATTAAAAATAAAATATTAAACAACTGTGTAATTTTATTAAAATCAAATTAACCTCTTTGCTAAAAAAAAACAATTAACCACCGGTAAATTACTAATAAATCCAAATGGTTAAAACACGTTTTTATCTGTATAAATACGGTAAATTTTATGCAATAATTCTTTTTTATGAAAATAATTAATCATTAACAATAAGTTTATTTAAGAAATAATACCTTAAAAAACAAAAACTTAATATTACACCATAAATCGCACTACAACCTACGGTATAGATATTTAATCACCCGTAAATTATCATATAAATTAAATCCAGGAGTTATTTCATTTATATATTGAATTATAATACCTTTATAGTACAACATCACCTATACTACTGCTTTGGAAACGACGAGAATTCAGAAATTTGGACACTTAATAGTATTAGATCTTGACCTAAAGATTATAGGATTCTCGCACCATTTATTTTCAAAATTGTCCATTCCAGTAGAAAATATATTGCACTCTTCTGCTGAGGATCTTTTCAAGAAAATATTTATCACCATAAGTTCCTATAATAAAGTTAAAAAGCTGATAGAGTCTTATATAGATGGTAATGCTCCGCGGTCATTGATTACGGTCAAAATAAACAACAAACCTTATTACCTAAAAGTCAGCAAGCATGCTAATCACATATATATTGAAGCGGAGCGACAAGTAAAAAAACATATATCTACGAGTGATCTCAATGAAATAGGGTTTCTATTTGACAGTAACCACCATAAAAACTGGAAGCTTGTTTGTAAAGCCATAAATAAAATCATCCAATTCGATCGAGTATTCGTTTTGCAAGTGTTGGAAACAGGAAATTGCAGCATCATAGCTGAAAATAGCCACATCCCCACAGAACCTTTAGAAAACAAATACTTTTCTAAGGATTTCTTACCAGAAATGCTAATAGACCATTTCAGACATTCACCCTATCGTTTTTTGGCGAATGGAGATGAGCCATTACAAAATTTTTACACCATTGATCAAGATATTGATATTCGCTCGACTCAGTTGATTAGTCTACCCTCTGTGACATCTGAATATTACCAACACATCGGTATTAAGTCAGCACTATTCTTCCCACTCTATTTGAAAGGTCAATTTTGGGGCATGGTAGTCGCCCAAAATATTAAGAATAAACCTGTCGATTTACAAAACAGAAAGATTTGTACATTTATTGTACAAAATGCAATGAGCAAGTACGAGATGTTCATACAACAGGGATTAATAAATATCAATTTACAAGTCCAAGAGTTCCAAAATACATTAATTCAACGTTTATCCTTTCACAAAACTATTAACTGTGCCTTGGTAGAGAGCATGGAAAATTTGCGCTGGATGCTTAAGTCAGATGGTATTGCGATTTACAATGAAGGGGATTTTTATTTTAAGGGAGAAACCCCATCATCCTCAGTATGCTTTGAAATCATTCGCTATCTGCAAGAAGAAAATGATTTGACGGTGTATATTGATCATAATTTTAAGAAAAGCCACAAAGATAAATTTAAGGAAGAGTTGCCATTTGCAGGTATCCTTGCCTATAATGTAGATACTAACAAGGATTATTATATCATTTGGTTTCGCAAAGAGACGATTAGTAACGAGAGCAAATTGCTGATTAAGGAAACAAGTCCATACACTTTTGAAACGTATGAAGACATTATATACGAAACTGCTGTTCCTTGGAATGATGAAGAACTCCATTTATTGGATGGATTGAAAAATACGCTAAATCATTCCATGATGCAAAAGCTCATAGAAAATAAAGATTTGACGAAGAATCTTTCGCAACTTAATAATGAGCTAGAAATGTTTACCTACACCTTATCTCATGATTTGAAAAACCCTCTTTCGGTTTTGAAGATGGGGATAGATTTCTTGAAATCTAAAAACGGTAATATCAATGAAAATCAAAAGGAAAAATGGTTTAGTACGATTTCTTTAGGCTTGCAAAACATTCAAGATATTATTGATAACATAGTAAATGTTTCGAAGGATAAGGTCAATAAAATAACAAAAGACACCGTCCCTTTGCACTATCTATTGCGCAAAATAGTGGAAGAGACAAAGTTAGCGTATGAAGACAACAAATGTGAAGTAACATTTGGAAAACTTCTGCCCGTCTGGGGAGAAAAAAGTGCTATCTATCAAATATTCACGAATGTGATAAGCAATGCTATCAAATACAGCCAACAATTAGAAAGTCCAAAAATCCATGTATCCAGTAGTATAGTAGATAATTATATATGCTATGAAGTAAGAGACAATGGTATAGGTATACCTGAGCAAGATATTAGCCATATCTTCGAAATGTTTGGCCGAGCGATGAACACCGAAAACTATAAAGGGAGTGGAATAGGGCTATCCCTAGTCAAACGTATCATTGAGCGACTAGATGGCAATATAGAAATAAGCTCTTTGGAAGGAGTAGGCACTACTGTTATTATGAAATTTCCCGTAGTAAGAGAATTTCCAGAAGTAATGTTAGACACCTCAGATTCAAAAGGATAAAATAGCTAATTGTTTCGTATACAAATTTTTCCCTTATGGTGATTGTATAGATACCTATTTAGCTACATAAGTTTTTTCTAGCATATATTTCATATCATCCACGAAACATCCAAGCTGTAGATAGGAGTCTAAAGCATAGTAATGCATAGAAGTTAAATCTTCATCTTCTAAGATTTGCATATAAATGTTCTTTTGTTCGTGTAGATTTACTAATAACTTCTCTAACATATAATCCTGATAGGAAATACTATCTTGGATTAGATTTTCAACATCTTCATTAATTTCTTTGTACGTAGCCATGCTTAGATTGAGGTCCTTATTAGCACATAGGCTAAGTAATTGCGTTTGACTGTCCATGTAAAATATTTGAATTTTCTCGCAAATCATACGACTATCTTCGCAACTTGGATTATTCAATAATTTATCTAAAATAAGCAATCCTTCAGTGCGCTGATAAACGATTTCTTCGAGTGCAATGGATTCCTTACGATCTCTTGTCGGTGTACTTACGCACGATATCAACATCCAACTTCCTATTAAGTAAACTAAGAATCTCATAATGTTTAGCTTTTTTTATAGAACAGCTATCGTTAATATATGTTGTAAGCCTTTTTCTACAATTTTGTAAAAGCGGTAAAAAAACAAACTTCAAACATTAATGCACAATAACTCTTGCGTATTAATACGTATAAAAAACAATCTCCACGTATTTAAATTGCCATGAACTTGAAGTATATACTATTTATGCCTTAGTAAATACGCGTTTTATCTTAATTTAATAACAAATGCACTGTTTTTGTCATTAAAATAGCAGCAACTATTAAATATATATCTATGAAAGACAAGGCATTCAACAACCAACTACTAGAGTATCAACGTATACTTAAAGGCTTAGCGAAGAAATTCACTAAAGATCAAGATGCAATCAACGATCTAGTACAAGAGACGTTTATCCGTGCACTGAAATACATGGATCAATTCTTTAATAACCCACGTGTGGTATCATGGCTTTTTGTAATCATGCGAAATATTTATATAAATCAATACAAACGTCTTGGATATCAACAAAACTATGAGGATATCAGCATGTATTATTACAACCATAGCTTATCAACAGAGCCGTATATGGAAGATAGTTCGGATAAGAAAATGATGTTGGGGGACATTTCTAAAATTATATCTGAATTACCAGTTGCACATGGCGAAATGTTTAATAACTACATCGATGGATACAAATACAGAGAATTATCCGAAATGTACGGCATACCAGAAGGCACCATAAAATCAAGAATACACATCATCCGTAAAACGCTGCAAAAACGCTTGAAAGTAAAATATGCAAGTTAAAACTAAGGCGCTCAAATGAGCGCCTTAGTTTTAACTATTCTTTTCTTTTGGCATATCCGTAGGATCGTTGGGCATATCATTCAGTTGATCTACTTGGGGATCCACTCCAGCCTCCGCATCGCCATCTAGTTTTATATCACGATCGATTTCTTTATGCCCATCCTTTGTTAGAATTTCTTTCTTTTTTTTATGCATTTCCCTGCCTTTGGGCTTGTCTTCATGTATTGTTGCCATTTTTTTTGTTTTAATTTTTAATCGATTATTTGCTCATCAGATTCGTAATACTTAAATAGTATCTTTAATTTAAGCTATCTGCTTTCAATGAATCCCGCATTACGCTATCCATTGACCCATACACCAGCTCTTCATTAGTATTTAGATTATAACGATCCTTATCATCTTGCGTCACTGGACCAGGCGCCGCAGCATCTGTCTCTTGAGATTGCTTATCGTTTGTCTGCCCACATCCTATTACAACGAATAGAAAAAGTAGTGATAAAATAGTTGATGTCTTCATATCTTTAATTTTTAAAATGTTTGCTCGATTTTCTCAGCAGTATTTAGCAATCTGTATAAGTCATAAAAAATACTATTACAAGTAGCAATTATAATTTGCCCTGCATTTCCATTAAACTGTTTTTCGAATAAATGTGTGTTATTTTTGTAATAGATCGCATAATACACACGCCCTATTGGACGCCACTGATTAGGGTTAGGGCTTTCAAAAGCTAACCCTGTAATAGAAATATAAACGTCCGCATGAGGTATTAATGATTGTAGCCCCTGTAACATCGCTAAAGTCACTTCTTCTGATTCTGCTGTGTGTGTAGAAAGCAATGATGGCGACACATCCAGTAAATTTTGCTTCATAAAATCATCATAACAAGCAATAGACCCCAAGTAATAATTCCCACTATTCACCTCTAATGCAAACGTGCTACTTAAAAAGCCTGCGGTCATACTTTCTGCACAGACTAACTTCAAATTACGTTGTGCTAATAAACTCCCCACTCGAAACAGTGTTTTCTTGTATATTCTTTTTCTGCGCATATTTATTTGATCTATACATATTAATAACGTTTGAAATACTTTATGGTTGAGTACTTAGAGAATTTTGAGTTTATATACGCGTGCATTTCCTTAAAATACAAGTGTTTATTCCTTAATATTTAACGTATTATTTACCCCAACAATCTCTCTTTCTACTGGTTCTTAATTAACATTACATTCTTAAAAACTATGGAAACTAATAAACTATCCACTACAAAAAGACTAGGTCCTATTGTATGTATCATGATCGAAGGCGATTATCCTGGCAGACCAGAAGAGAGTAATCTTGACGGTAACAAAGGATTGGAAGACGAGGAAAACTTGATCGAGCCAGGAGATGCGATAGATGAAATCCTTCCGGCAGGCGAAGAAGAAAATATGCCCGATCCAGAAGAGTATGAAGAAAGACAAGGTGACGAAGATCTTGAAGAAATTCCTATGGAAGAACCTGTTCCCGACATCGATGAAATTGAACCAGACGAAGAGATAGATGACTTTGACATTGAACCCTCTGAAGATGATGAAATAAAAAAAGATGAGCGTCCATCTGATGAAATTCTTTAATACCGACGGTCAATAAATTCTATCCCTATAAATTATAGCGTAGTCAAGTTGACTGCGCTATTTTTGTAGCCTGAAATAGTATTGAAGTGCATTTTCACCAAAAAAGCAGCGTATAAACTTACGCTGCTTTTATTCTTTAAACTTGTGCGACTTTAAGTATGATTATTCTGCGCCAGCAGCAACATTTGCTTCTCCCATAGCAATTTTTGTCAACAACTCATCTGTTTCCTTTTCTTCAGCCAAAATTTCTTGTAAAATCTCCGCAGCATTATTGTGCTCCATGAGCGATGCAAATGTCACCAAACAACCATAAGAAGCAATTTCGTAATGTTCAACTTTTTGTGCAGCAGTAATCAAAGCTGCATCTAGTACTTCGGGGCTGTCTGCAAACTCTTCTGCGATCTCATCCGCCTCTTCTAACAATCCCTCCATTGCTTTACATTTTTTGCCTCTTGCTGTAATATTCAAATCGCTAAAAACTTCTTTCAGTCGCTCTATTTGATTTTCGGTCTGTTGATAATGCGTTTGAAAAGCGTCCTTTAGTGTTTCGCTTTGTGCGGCTGTAACCATTTTTTTAAGACCTTTTAATAATTGACGTTCTGCACCTAACATATCCTTTAAACCATCGACCAATAATTCATGTAAATGTGCATTTTTCATACCTTCTTGTTGTTTTGATGTTGCCATAATAGTTAAATTTTTAATAGTGTTATGGTATTAACCTTCGCAAGTCCTTATAGTTGATAGAAAATAAATTATAAGTATTAATTGGCCTAGCTACCGTATAAAATCCTGTAAATAGCAACAATCATCCATTCAAAAAATGAAAATGTGAAATCAATAGATTAATATGTTCCATTTAGAAAAACAAAACAACAAAAAGAAAAATATTTAATCTATAAAAAAACAAGCGTTTGAAACAAAGATTTTAGCGATTAAAAAATCACGACAATCACTACACATAAAAAAAATTAAACCGAATAAATAAAACCTACTGTATCAACACTTTGCAAAAAATTAAATCGTTATAAAAATTTTTAGCATTTAATTTGTAGACGATCGACTACAAATAAAAATTTTTATTTACATTTGCTTTAATATAAAATAATCGATGAATTTTTAGGTAATTTACGTATTAATTAACTAAATTTTATTATAATTCAATCGATTTGATTATCTACACTACGAATATGAAAAATTTAGTTGTCATTATATTAACCTT
Source organism: Sphingobacterium composti (assembly GCF_009829075.1). Classification (GTDB taxonomy): domain Bacteria; phylum Bacteroidota; class Bacteroidia; order Sphingobacteriales; family Sphingobacteriaceae; genus Sphingobacterium; species Sphingobacterium composti. The sequence continues at coordinate 24,020 of NZ_WUQZ01000023.1, forward strand.
ACTGATCACATCAATTGTGCATGGAAAGGATAAGATCAAATTCACATTAAAATCAAATCCAAACATTACCGCTGATTATAATGGAAAGATAAAAAATGGTAAAGCTAATGGCTTGGGCAAAGCTACATTTTATCTTGATGGAGAATTCGATGGAGAATATGAAGGAGAATGGAAAGATAATGACTTTCATGGTAAAGGAACATTTAAATGGAAAAATGGCAGTATTTATGTGGGCGATTTTGAACACAGCAATAGAAGTGGCGTAGGTGAATATACATGGCCTAATGGCAACAAATACCATGGTGAGTGGAAAAATGGAAAGCAACACGGACAAGGCACGCACAAATGGATCAATGGTGAGCAATATACAGGCTCATATTTCAATGGTTTTCAAACGGGTTATGGTATCTATGACTGGCCAAATGGCAACAAGTATGAAGGATACTGGCTGGAAGGAGTCCAGCATGGTGAGGGCACATTCACTTGGTATACAGGAGACAAATATATTGGCAACTTCATCAATGATGAACGTACAGGGCATGGTACATTTTATTGGGCAAATGGCAATATATACCAAGGTAATTGGGCATCAAATAAGCAAACAGGACAAGGCATTAAAAAATTTATAGACGGTAGTTCTTATACTGGTGAGTGGCTAAATGATAATTTTCACGGGCAGGGAACGTTTACTTGGTCAGATGGAGAAAAATTTATTGGAACATTTGAAAACGGTCAGAGGAGTGGATTTGGCAAGCTAATATTAGCCAACGGAACAATTCAAGAAGGCCACTATATTAATGACGTTTTGCAGAAAAAATCAACCGCGACGCAAACAGCTAAAGCTCAAACTTCACCAAATTAATTCTATTACGATTCTAAAATAGATCTTAAAAATTACATTTTTTTATTACGAATGATTAAAACTTGAAATTTGGTATATATTTGTACTTTTATTTTACATGAATTACATTTTACTACACGATATAGTTGACTTGTTAGAGAACTTTGAAAGTTCCAATAATTACGGCATATACCCTGCCAATGTGGATGGATTTTGCCAATGGATTAATGACACGAAACAAAATTTTAACCAACCAGAAATGGAATGGGAAGGAAAAATAAATGGTCGATCGGTAGAAAGTCTCATCAGCACCTTATTGGTTCACATGAGTAAATACGCAAAAAGTTATTCCAAATCCGCTATTCACAACTCGGAGTTTTCAACTCAAGAAGAATTTATTTACTTGATAACACTCAATTCTTTTGGATCCATGTCCAAAATGGAATTGATTCGTCGCAATAAAATGGATAAGCCATCTGGCATTCAAATCATAAATAGATTAATAAAATGTGGATGGATTGTTCAAATTAATTCTACAAAAGATAAACGCAGTAAGATATTAGAGCTCACAGCGGAAGGCAAATCGTATTTAAATTCCAAAATGGACGATATACGCAAAGCGACTAAAATAGTTACAGCAGACTTAACTGAAAAGGAAAAGATAGAATTAGCTCGCATTCTTACGAAAATGGATAAGTTCCATCAAAAAATATATAATAAAAATCTCAACCCGGATAAACTTCTACAGGACGCGTACGATAGTTATACCATAGCACAAAATCCGAAATAATTTATTATCAACAATTTATTGTATAACAATCAAAACCTTTTTTAAAATAATTGGTTTATATTATACAATGCCTTGCTTATAATGGTATAATTATATACTTTTATAAAAATTTTAAGTTTTTATAAATACCAATGAACTCACTCACGATAAATAGATCAAATAAAAAAGTCGCAATATTAGGTGCAGGATTTTCTGGTCTTTCAGCGGCATGTTACGCGGCAAAAAAAGGATATGAGGTTCATGTATATGAAAAACACGCGATTGCAGGAGGTCGGGCAAGACAATTTACAACCGAAAGTGGCTTTACTTTCGATATGGGGCCTAGTTGGTATTGGATGCCGGATGTTTTTGAAGATTTTTTCAAAGATTTTGGATATACAACAAGTGATTTTTACTCATTGAAGTCACTTAATCCACAGTTTGAAATAATCTTTGACACTGATAAAGTTCAAATTCCAGAGCGATACGAGGATTTAAAAACTCTTTTTGAGAAATATGAACCAGGAGCTGGTCAAAGGCTAGACGGATTTATGCTTGCTGCCAAAAACAAGTATGAAGTTGGCATGAAGCAATTCATACTTAAACCATGTCACAGTTGGACAGAATTTGCATCTTTAGAAATTTTAAAGAACGCGACCAAATTAGACATACTAAGCAATTTTGATACTTATGTAAGTAAATTTTTTAAAAATCCTTATCTCAAAATGATTATGGAATTTCCTGTCATTTTTTTAGGGGCTGCACCCTCCAATATCCCTGCATTATATAGTATGATGAATTATGGTGGATACGCATTGGGCACTTGGTATCCTATGGGTGGATTTTATGAAGTGATCAAAGCTATGCAAAATGTAGCTGAAAGTTTGGGAGTTAAGTTTCATTTTAATGCAGAAATAAGTGCTATAGAAACTTTGGGGAATCGAGCACAAACAATCAACATAAATGGAAAAAGTGATTTTTTTGATGAAATAATCAGTTCGATAGACTATCATCATACAGAAAAACTGCTATCCGAAAACGACAGAAATTACACTGATAAATACTGGAAAACTAGAACCTTTGCTCCTTCCTGCTTGATTTTTTATTTAGGGGTGAAAGGCAAGGTGGAAAATCTAAAGCACCATACCTTATTTTTTGAAAATGAACTTGATGCACATATAGATGATATTTACACATACAAAAGATGGCCTGAAAATCCATTATTTTATGTGTGTTGCCCATCGAAAACAGATCCTAGTGTCGCACCAGAAGAAGACGAGAATTTATTTTTGCTGATGCCAGTAGCTAATGACATTGCTGATGATGAAGCAACAAGAGAAAAGTACTTTAAAGAAATGATTGCACGCATCGAAAAGCATACGGGTACTTCTTATCTAAACAAACGTATTGTTTATAAAAAAAGCTATTGTGTCAATGATTTCAAGCTCGACTATAATGCTTATGGTGGAAATGCATATGGACTTGCTAATACTTTGAAACAAACTGCTATCTTCAAACCAGCTATCCGAAATAAAAAGATAAAGAACCTACATTATACCGGACAATTAACAGTTCCTGGCCCTGGGGTCCCTCCTTCCATCATTTCAGGTAAAATAGTTGCAAACGAAATATAAAAACTAAGCTATGAAAACACTTTATGATCAACTAGCGTACAAAATCAGTAAATGCACTACACAAACCTACAGCACATCTTTTTCTTTGGGTATCAAAGCATTAGACCCAAAACTTCGTCCTGCAATCTATGCCATTTATGGTTTTGTTCGTCTTGCAGATGAGATCGTGGATAGCTTTCATGGATACGATCAATCTACGTTACTTAATCAACTGATAAAGGAGACGGATGAAGCACTTGTTAATAAAATTTCCATAAATCCAATCATACAATCTTTTCAAGAAACTGTACATCAATATAAAATAGACAAACAGCTAATCGATCAGTTTTTGCATAGCATGTCTATGGACTTAGATAAAGTCATTTATACCAAAGCTAATTACGATGAATACATCTTAGGATCTGCTGAAGTAGTTGGTCTGATGTGTTTGCATGTATTTGTTGAAGGTGATTTAAAAAGGTACGAAGAACTGAAGCCTTATGCTATGAAACTAGGAAGTGCTTTTCAAAAGATTAACTTTTTGCGTGATTTGAAAGACGACTATTACACATTAGGAAGATTTTATTTTCCTAATTTAGATTTTATGGCATTCAATGATGAAACAAAGCAAATTATAGAGCATGAAATTGAAGGGGAATTTAAAGAATCATTGGTAGGAATTAAAATATTACCTAATTCCTCCAAATTTGGTGTTTATCTTGCTTATAGATATTATTGGTCTTTGTTCAAGAAAATAAGAATGAAATCCAGTGATGATATTTTGCAAAAACGTACAAGCGTACCCAATACCGAAAAAATGTATTTGATGATGGAGAGCTATCTTAACTTAAAATTGGATCGAATATGAGAATTTTAGTTGCTCTATTACTCTCTTTTTTAAGTTTAGGAGCTAAAGCACATGATTTTAATCTTTTGAGAAAAAACCTTGCTATAGCACCAAATAATAAAAAAGTATGTTATACTATGCTTGAAGCGCTAGAGCAGAAAGAAAATAATAATAAAGAAATAGGATACTTAGGCGCCTATACAATGATTAAAGCGAATCATCAAATCAGCCCAATTCAGAAACTAAGTTCCTTCCGAAATGGTAAGAAGTTATTGGAAAAAGCAATTGATGCTGCTCCCACTGACATTGAACTACGTTACATCAGGTATGCCATCCAAATTTCTATTCCTTCTTTCTTAGGTTACAAGGATAATTTGAATGAAGATAAAGCGTTTTTACAGGAAAAGTATAGAAACGCATCAGCTCCATTACAGGCTGATATTATAACATTAGTTAAGCTTAAAGCATCGAAAATATGAACGTATTAATTCTAATTTTGACTTTTGTATGTATGGAACCAATTACTTGGTTTATGCATAAGTATGTCATGCATGGATTTTTATGGGCATTACATAAAGATCATCATGATCATTCTCATGAGGGAGTTTTCGAAAAAAACGATTATTTCTTCTTTATATTCTCTATACCTGCGATTGCTTTATTCTATTTCGGGACTGTAAATGGTTTGAGCTACCAATTTTTTATTGGCTTAGGAATTACTTTATATGGGATTGCTTATTTCTTTGTACATGACATTTTTATACACCAACGGATAAAATTATTGAGAGACACAAACTCTCCTTACCTATTAGCAATCCGTCGAGCACACAAACAACACCACAAACATGTAGGCAAAGAAGAAGGCGAATGCTTTGGATTCTTATTTGTACCTATAAAGTATTTTAAAATCTATTTTAAGAAATCATGATATCCTTAACCTATATACTTATTAATTTTTTAACAATAATCATATGCTTTATCTTTTCATTTGATAAACGCATACGGTTTAATCGTTATTTTAAGCCTTTTATATTGGCTAGTATTGTGGTGGCGATTCCTTTTATAATTTGGGATGCTATTTTTACAGCTCGTGGAGTTTGGTGGTTTAATACTGATTATACGCTTGGTATCAGTTTACTAGGATTGCCTTTAGAAGAGTGTCTGTTCTTCATTTGTATACCTTTTAGCTGTACATTCACCTACTTTTGTCTTACTAAATTTTTTAATTTAGACTGGGCGAATGGCTTTAATAATATAATTGCATTTGTCACAATCATTGTCTGCGCTGTAGTAGCCCTAAGTTACAATGATAGACTTTATACTTTTGTCACAGCTTTAGTGACTATCGGATCAATACTCTATTTACATTTCATTGATAAACAAGAGTGGATTGGTGAAGCATCTCTAGTATATACAATATTAATGCTTGGATTTTTACCTGTAAATGGTGTACTCACTGGAACCGGCTTAGAATCACCAATAGTTAATTACAATCCACAAGAATTTATGAATATCCGCATTGGCACTATACCAATCGAAGATGCTGTGTATGGCTATGTGATGATTCTTTGGAACCTGTATTTTTTCAAAAAATTTTCTACTATAATTGAACATAAATCAGCTGCAAATGAATAAAGAAAGAAATCATGTCGTTTTAGTTGACCAATACAACAACGAATTAGGAATAATGGAAAAGCAGGAAGCCCATGTTAAAGGTGTCTTACATCGTGCTTTTTCTATTTTTATATTCAATGAAAATGGTGAACTCTTACTTCAACAAAGGGCAGCTCATAAATATCATGGTGCCAATTTGTGGACTAATACATGTTGTTCACATCAACAGCAAGGAGAAAGTACGCTAGTCGCAGCTAAAGATAGATTGGCTTTTGAAATGAATATGAAAGCTGATCTTGACATTTTATTTTCTTTTATTTACCACGCTAAAGTAGAAAACAATCTAATAGAGCATGAATTAGATGTTGTATTATTCGGAATATCAAATAATAATCCAAGTCCAAATCCAGAGGAAGTAAAAGATTTTAAATGGATGGGTGCTAACGAATTAGAAGCATGGATGAATGAATCTCCGGAACACTTCACCTATTGGTTTAAAGATGTTTGGCACAGAGTCAAGGGTCATATGCAACAAAACATTGAGACAATTTAAATAATAGGAAAACAAGGAAGGCATTGATAATTAAATGCCCTCCTTGTTTTATATAGTAACTATAATCTTTTATCCAGTATGATCTTGAATATCTCCCATTTTAGGTAAATCTCGAAGATCAAAAGGAGTTTCTTGATAAACGAAATAATTAAGCCAATTATTAAACAACAAATTTGCATGACTTGTCCATCGCACCACAGGTTCTTGAGTTGGATCATCATTTCTATAGTAATTTTGAGGCACAGCGATATCAGCTCCTTTCTCTACATCTCGTGTATATTCCTCGTGCAAGGTATATGGATTATATTCCGAATGACCAGTTAAATAAAATTCACGACCACCTCGTGAGCTTAAAATAGCAATTCCTGCATCTGGAGATTCTGATAGAATTCGCAAACCACTCTTTGTTTGTACATCTTCTCGTTCTATAGTAGTATGTCTGCTGTGTGGAATAAAAAACTCATCATCAAAACCACGAAACAAAGGATGCTTTTTATCTGAAGCAGTATGTTGAAATACACCGAAAAGCTTATTATCCAAAGGAACTTTTTCTACACCATAAAAATGGTACAACGCAGCTTGCGAAGCCCAACAAATATATAAGGACGAAGTAACGTGGGTCCGTGCCCAATTGAAAATTTTTGTTAATTCCTTCCAATAGTTTACCTCTTCGAAAGGTAGCATCTCTACTGGTGCGCCTGTCACGATAAGCCCATCGTAAAATTGTTCAGACACCTCATCAAAGTTCTTATAGAACATTTCCAAATGCTCTTGTGGTGTATTTTTGGAAACATGAGTTTCTAGACGAAGAAACTCCATCTCCACCTGCAAAGGATTATTTGAAAGCAATCGAATAAAATCAGTTTCCGTAGAAATCTTTAAAGGCATGAGATTCAAAACAAGTAAACGCAAGGGTCTAATATCTTGCTCGTTGGCACGCAAACTACTCATTACGAAAATATTTTCCTGTTTCAACAGTTCTATCGCTGGCAAATTATCGGGTATCTTTACTGGCATAATATATCTAATTCTCCTCCTGTTTAGGTCTTTTAGCGCTTAATCAATACGCTTAAGAAATAAGTCGCCAAATTACGACTTAAAGTTTGTTTATTAAAAATAAGAAGATACTTTTTTAAAAATTTGATTTTCAGTAAACTTTAAAATTTTACATAAAGTTAATTTGCTTATCCATACTTTCTTCTTAGCTTCGCACTAAAGTAATTCTACCACTATGCGCTCTTACACAAAGATATTTGCATTACTTGTTGCTGTTTTGACATTAACAAACTGTAGCACACCACTTTTGACGCTACAAAAAGAAACGCACACCTATAAAATTGACAATACTATTGCTGAAGATACAGCCATTGTTAATTACTATTTACCATTCAAAAAACAATTGGAAAATGAAATGAACCGTGTGATCGGTTATTCAGAGACCAACCTTATGCGTAACCCATCACAACCAGAAAGCACGGCTGGAACTTTCTTCGCAGAAGGCTTACTAGAAATCGGAAAATCAATTGACCCTACAGCGCAAATTGCATTAGCTACCAAATTTGGCATTCGTGCAGATATCAAACAAGGAAATATTACTGTCGGAAATATTTTTGAGCTTATGCCGTTTGAAAATGCTATTACAATTCTGGAATTGTCAGGTAATGATTTACAAACTTTAGCAAATTTCATAGCTAAAACGAATGGTCAACCTCTAGCTGGTATGACTATGGAAATAGAGGATAACAAACCAAAATCAATTGTAATTCAAAATGAACCATTTGATATTAACAAAACTTATAAAATCGTTACTTACGATTATTTAGCAAATGGTGGTGATTACATCGAAGGTTTAGATCACCCACTCAAAAGAAACGATACAGGTATTATTGTACGTAAGGGTCTGATCGATTATGTAGAGCAATTAACTAAAGCAGGAATAACTATCAATACACAATTAGATGGAAGAGTTAAAATCATTAAATAGAAGAAATTTTCTTAGAAATCTAAGTTTATTAAGTGGAGCTTTTGCTGTAAATGGACTTCCTGAAATTGTTCAAGCAAAACCTCGCAAAGAAGTCAAAATAACGATCTTACATACTAACGATGTACATAGTCGCGTTGAGCCCTTTCCTATGGATGGATCAAGATTACAAGGGTTGGGAGGAGTTGCGCGAAGAAGTACTTTAATACAGCAAATACGTGCTAAAGAAAAGAACGTATTGTTATTTGATGCTGGCGATATGTTTCAAGGCACGCCTTACTTCAATCTTTTTGATGGTGAAGTGGAATTGACGTTGATGTCCAAATTAAAATACGATGCCGGGACTTTTGGAAATCACGAATTTGACAACGGAATAACTGGACTTCTGAAACATTTTGATAAAGCTAAATTTCCTTTCTTGACAGCCAACTATGACTTTAGTGAAACTTCTTTAGTAGGCAAAACCAAAGAATATGAAATTTTTGAGCGTGATGGAATCAGAATTGGAGTTTTTGGGTTAGGCGTAAATATAGAAGGCTTAGTTGATAAGAATAATTACGCTGGAATGCGCTATTTGGATCCAATAGCTGTAGCAAAAAAAATTGTCCCTACGTTAAAGAGCAAACACAAATGTGATATTGTTATTTGTCTTTCGCACTTAGGCTATTCTTACAAAGAAGATAAAGTTTCTGATTTACGTCTTGCTGCAGCAACTCAGGATATTGATTTAATAATTGGTGGACATACACATACTTTCTTAGAAAAGCCCACAGAAGTACAAAATGCTGCGGGAAAAATCACCTTAGTGAATCAAGCTGCAAATGGCGGAGCTGTATTAGGACGTATTGATTTTATCTTCAATCCAATTACTAAGGAAAGGAAAGTAGCTTATAATAATTATATTCTGAATCAAGATTTAGTATAAATAAAAAATTAATATAAACAAACATTGAAGTCTATATTTCAGATATATATAAATTCATATAAAGGATTATCTCCCGCTGCTTGGTTATTGGCATTAGTCATGCTCATCAACCGTACGGGATCTATGGTTATTCCTTTTTTAGGAATGTATATGTCATCTGAATTGAATTTCTCCAAAACACAAATCGGTTTAGTATTGGGATGTTTTGGATTAGGTTCGGTTTGTGGTTCTTGGCTAGGTGGATGGCTTACTGATAGATTTGGCAGTTTTAAAGTACAAGCTTTTTCCCAAATTGCCGTTATCCCGTTATTTCTAATACTACCTGCATTTCGAACTTTCGAGAGTCTAGCTGTGATGATATTTCTATTGACATTAGTAGCAGATATCTTTCGACCAGCGAACTCAGTTTCAGTTGCAAGATATGCAAAACCTGAAAACATCACACGTGCCTATTCTTTGAATCGTATGGCCGTAAATCTAGGATTTTCAATAGGCCCTGCCTTGGGAGGTTTCCTTGCATCAATTTCGTACAATTGGATTTTTTATGGAAATGCTATTGGCGCAGGAGTTGCAGTTATTGTTTTTATATATTTCTTTCGAAATCGAACACCCAACAAATTACCCCTTAAAGAAGAAAATTCAAAACCAAAAACCAAAGAGCGAAATGCTTATACAGATGGTTCTTTTGTGCTATTTAATATCCTATGTTGCCTCTTTTCGATGGGATTTCTACAATTATTAAGCACACTACCCCTATTTTACAAGGATGCATATGCTTTAGATGCAGGGCAAATTGGTTTATTGCTTGGCTTTAGTGGTTTTGTGATTGTAATATTTGAAATGGTATTGGTTCACTTTGTAGAACATAGGTTCTCTGTACGTCAAATCATGTTTTGGGGTACCGTAGTGACAGCTATCTCCTATTATATGCTCAATCTTGATTTTGGCATTGTTTGGCTTTATATGGCTATGTTTATACTTTCCACAGGAGAAATGCTTGCCTTGCCATTTATGGCAACCATATCCATAAAAAGAGCTGGTTTAAATAATCAAGGTGCTTACATGGGTTTTAATTCCTTAGCATTTGCAGCAGCGAATATATTTTCACCATACTTTGGAACATATCTAGCAGAACATTTTGGGTATAATGTACTATGGACAGTTGCAGGTACGACTCTACTTACAGCCGCAATAGGATTTTATTGGATTATTGGTAGAATGAAGATATAGCTTAACAAGTTATTACCCTACATTGCGTTCGTAAGGCACACGTGTTAAAATAGAACGACCCAATGTTATTTCGTCTACATATTCCAATTCACCACCGAAAGCGATACCACGTGCAATAGTACTCACTTGTACATTAAATTCTTTAAGTTTACGGTAGAGATAAAAGATTGTCGTATCCCCTTCCATCGTTGCAGAAAGTGCCAATATGATCTCTTTAACTTCACCTGCTTTTAAACGTTGCAACAAACCTTCTATTTTCAAATCCGAAGGTCCTACACCATCCATCGGAGAGATCAATCCTCCCAAAACATGGTATACACCTTGATATTGATTGGTATTTTCAATGGCCATCACATCTCGCGTATCTTCCACCACACAAATCGTAGATTTATCACGCTTCACAGAAAGGCAAATTTCACATACCTCATCATCGGAGATATTATAGCACTCCTTGCAATATTGAATTTTCTCTTTTAATAGATTCAATGACTGGGTAAAACGAGTTACTTCTGCGTCCTGTTGCTTCAATAGATGCAATACCAAACGTAAAGCTGTCTTCTTCCCTACTCCAGGTAGACGACCAAACTCCTCCACAGCATTTTCTAATAGTTTAGATGAAAAATTCATGGTACAAAGGTAATTATTTTTTCTGTCAGATGAACATCACGATAACCGCCATTGACTGCTTTATATGAAACAAAATTTGTATTATTACGTCAATGAAACCAACAATTGAAATCGAATACTGTCCTAAATGTGGCTGGCTTTTACGTGCCGCCTATATGGCGCAAGAACTGCTGACGACCTTTCAAGAAGAGGTCTATGGTGTAACTTTAGTGCCTTCAGAAATCGCAGGTCGCTACATCATACGCACGGATGATATTATCATTTTTGACCGCAAACGCGTAGGTGGATTTAAGGATATAAAAGTTATCAAACAAATGGTCCGCGATCACATTTCTCCAGATAAAAATTTAGGGCATTCCGATCACAAAGCTTAATTTAAAAGTTGCATAATATACCATATAGTAAAATAAGTTAAATTTATTATCTTGCAATTATACATATACTTAGATAAATTATATGACAGGAGAAAACAGAATTAGAAATTCATTCGCCAATAAGACTTGGCAAGAAATAAAAGTGAAGGACTCGTGGCAGATTTTCAAAATTATGTCAGAGTTTGTTGATGGTTTTGAAAAGTTAGCCAAAATCGGCCCATGTGTATCTATCTTTGGATCAGCTCGTACGCCAGACGAGCATAAATATTACCAGATGACCGTAAAAATTGCAGGATTATTAGCAGAAAGAGGCTATGGTGTAATCTCTGGTGGCGGACCTGGTATTATGGAGGCTGCCAACCGCGGAGCCCATGGTGTAGGTGGTAAATCTGTAGGTTTGAATATCGAATTACCGTTCGAGCAATTTCACAATAAATACATTGATCGCGACAAACTATTAGAATTTAATTACTTCTTTGTGCGTAAGGTCATGTTTATGAAATATTCGCAGGGGTATATTGTTATGCCAGGTGGATTTGGTACAATGGACGAATTATTTGAAGCGATTACATTGATACAAACTGGAAAAATCGCTCGCTTCCCTATCGTCTTGGTAGGTTCAGATTATTGGGGCGGATTATTAGAATGGGTAGAAAAGACAATGCTTGGAAATGCTTATATTTCTGAAGAAGATCTTAAACTATACCGAATCGTAGATACAGCAGAAGAAGCTGTAGAGCATATCTTCAGATTCTACGACAAGTATTTATTAAAACCAAACTTCTAAGATTCGTGGAAATCTCATTGCATAAAAAATGCTTCTAGTTATCTAGAAGCGTTTTTTATGCTCTCTCAGCTCAAAGTTTTAAAATTAAACTTCGTGATAGCGATTTGCGCGGCGGAAAGTTCCAAGATCGTTGAAACGTACACCATGTTTACGCATTACCTCGTGTGCCTTTTTACGTGCAATATGGCGAATATAGAATGTCTCATTCACCACAAAATGATGAATAGCATGTGTCCAACCAAAGAAAAAACAAAATAATTGGAATGGATAGGTCCACCACACTGTCAATACCTGAGTTTGTTCTATAACATTTCCTTGTTCCACATCACCAAAATAATGTAGGTTGGAAGTAATAAAATGCAAACAGAATTGACGCAATAGATTAGGTAATAATACAATATAAATGATTGGGTTACACCAAACTAAAATATCTTTTATCAACTCTGGAAAAACCCAATTCAATTGATATTTATCGTGTAAGAAATCTAAAAGTATATCCGTGAAGAATATGTATAAAATCACATGGGAAAGAATCGTGAAAGGAATTAAACCGAAAACTCCGCTTAATTTCAACCTCTTAGCTGTTTGCAACTTTAGATTTCCTTTATCAACTTCCTTTTTCATATCACTAAATAAGCCGATTACACGCAATGCATTTCCAACAACCAAATCTGGTGTGAACATCAACCTCTTTAATGACCATTTCTCTCCATTGGTCACACCACGTTCTTCCACATCATGTACTGTTCCAGAAAACTTGTGGTGATGATAATGTAATACACGTCTAAACCATGGATTTAATGTAAGTGGACGAACCAACCAAATAAACAACAGCATAATATTGTGAACGATACGGTTGTTTTTGAAATAGATAAAATGAATTAAGTCATGCTCCAACTCATGCAAAACGCCAAATAAAAATGCATTTCCTAGTATCAATGCCCAACCAGGAAGTAAATCCACATACCACATATAGCCTAAGCCAGCACTTGCCAATAGACAAGAAATGAATATGGTGAATCCGATAAAGTTCTGATATTTTAATAAAGGATATTTTGCTCTTAACGCTTTATAAGAAGCTATAATTTCCTTTTTTATGATGTTTGTTTTCTGTTGATGCGTCACCCCAATAGTAGTTGTTCTTATACAAAACTACCTAAATATATTTATAACATCTTCATCTTAACGTAACATAAATATAGATTGTCTGACTCCAATAAGTAAAAGGCAAGGCTGAATTTATACCACTGCATATAAATTTAATCGCCAAATGCCCAAATCAAAGCCTTTTCTTTTGTTGCTCTGAAGATCGTATGATGCTTTTCATTTGGTTCATCCGAGTAAGTCCATTTTAGATTGGACGGACTGTTTGATGTCAAGATAGCTGCCAACTCCTTTGTATATTGATTTATATCCGCAGCATCTGAGCCGGCAAACCACAATCGTTTTTTATCGATTGGAAATTCTCCCAAATGTTCATGCGCTGTGCGGTTCAAAAAGTGATTATTCCACCATAAGGAAGGATCAAAGGCAATATAATTCGTGAATAAATCTGGATGTAGGAAAAAAGTTTCCATCACAAATAAACCAGATAGGGACTCCCCAATTATACTTCTTTCTAAAGTAGTACGATATCGACCTTCAATCTCTGGAAACAATTCCTCTTTTATAAAATCACGAAACTTGGATGAACCTCCAACTTTAGCTGCTATTTCCTTATCCTTTGCTACTACGGTGACAGGCGTGAGGTCTCGCCTGCGCTGTGTATTTTCTATACCGACCAAAATCATCGGAGCTATCATATTTTCGTTTATCAATTTCTCTAACGTATTGGCAATGTGTGGAAAATCTTCTTTCACACCACCATCTGCCATATACATAATTGGTAAAGAATCTGTACCTGACTTATACTGATCAGGCAGCCAAACATTTATAACGCGCTCTTCACCAAGTATTTTTGACTGTACACGTAGGCTATCATGCGCTGGAACGGGATCGTGTGCCGGCGAATTTCTACTACTACTCGCAAAAATCAGAACTGAAAATAGAATGAAATACAAGTTTTTCATAATTAGTGTATATAATTTAAAAATAGAAAATTTTACACACAATCAAAAACCACTACTGTTTAGTTAAAACTGTGAATTATTGTTCACTAATTTCTTTTAGCTTATCCATTGCTTTGGGATATTTATCATTAAAGTAGGCTAAGAAATCATCAATCGTATCCAATTCTACTGTTACAATTGTTTTCCCGTTTTGCTCTTCAAACTTATAAATCTCATAGCCACCAGCCCATTTCTCTACTTGTTCCCCTGTTGTGATCTCCTCATCACCGTCCACAAAACCGTAATGTTGAACAGATACCAATTTAGCAGGCTGATTTTCTTCAACCGCTGAAACCATCCCTCCTTTTTTTCCGTTTTCATCACAACCTACAAATAGAATTTTACTTCCTTTGTCCCAGCTTCCTTCATACGTAGAAGTCGGATTAAATGTCGCAGTCCAATACTCATAAGTAGATTTATCCTGTAAGCCCAACATCGACTCATACACTCGCTGTGCCGATGCGTTTATTTCTTTTTCAAATGTTAACTTTTGCATGATTTATAATTTTTGAGGAGAATTCAAACGATTTAATAATTTCTAATTTCTATTGTGCTTAAGATTTATCTGCTATACAATAAGAGGTAATGCTTGCGATATTATTATTTGCATCAAATACGTAGATATCGCAGGATGACACGAAAGAGACGCGTTTATTCTCACGAATAAATTCAGCCGTACCATTTATAACCACGCAATTGGCGTTCTCAATAACATTTAGTTGCAGAAAATTTGTGGTGACGCTATCAAAATAGGCTCTTACATTTGTACAGAAAGATTCAATCTCTTTTCTGCCGGTTAGATTTTGCTCTCCTAGTGTATCCCAAGTTGTTTGGTCAGTTATGTACACAAAAGATTTTTCAAAATCTCCACGAGAGAAAGCTTGTGCTATTTCTGATTTCGTCATTGGTCAAAAACTTAAACGTAATGCAGTAAAAGTAAACTAAGTTTTTGTAAAAGCTCTTGCCATAGCACAAGAAAAGCTAGCGTAATTTAAATACTCTAGCTCTAATTTGAAATTGTAATAGCTTCGCGGATATGACTATTTGACTCAATAACTTTAAGGATTAAATTCGCCACATTAGCGCGTGAAATCCGAGAAGTCTTTGGTTTGATTTGCTTGCCGTATTCGTATGAGGTTACATTCGGATCATTCATCAAACCACTTGGTCGAATAATCGTCCAGTTCAAATTACTTGTTTTGACAGCCAATTCTTGTGCTTCATGATCTTGTCGAGCAGCAGGCATAAAAAGTTTAAATATCAGTTTAGTGAATAATGGAAGAGTATGCCAACTCTCCCCAATGCCCATGGACGACACCGCAACCAATCGCTTCACACCTACTTCTTGCATCGCCTCTATAATTACAAGCGTACCAAAGGTTCTTAGTCCAGAGTTTTTATACAATTGTCTCGAACCAAGCGTACAGACTACAGCATCTTGTCCTTGAATCGTAGATTTTACAGCATCGAGATTATTAAAGTCTCCTGAGAAAACTCATATATCTTTATCAAAAGTTGGTAATCGTTTTGGATCACGTACCATCACAGTCACTTCATGACCATGCTCTAAAGCTTGTTTGACAAGCTCAATTCCCGTTTTGCCAGTGGAACCAAAGATTGCTATTTTCATTTGATTGTTTTTTATAGGTAGAAGTTGAAGATTTATTTTTATTCAATATTAAACATATCTTTTACTTTTCGAGTTATATTATATTCATAAATTGATTAAATAGTTTTTGGACTCTTCATTTTTCCTTGAGATGATTTGTATTCATATCTTTGATCATTTTTTGATCTTAAAGTATTCTGCAAAACAATAAAATGTCTAGATAGCTGCTTCCGTATTGATGGTGAATTTAAACCATCCTTTTGTTTTTTATTGCTATTTATATAGTACTCATTTGAAGCGTTAAAAGCGTATGTTATAAAATTTCTTTTACCGAGATGAGAATATCTTTCAAAGATTTGTTGTTTCCATATTTTATTATCTTTTCCACTTCGACCATATGCCATAACAACTGTCTTAACAATTCGACTTTTCATTTTTCTAAAATACCTTGATAAACTACTTGAACGAATAAAGATATTTTGCCCATTAAATTCAAACCCCAAATATTGAAGGGATTTATAAAATAACTTTTCATTGGCTGAGTTCGTAATAGTAACACCCGATTTTATTTGCCTTTTCTTATTAAAAGCTCTAATTTCTCCATTGGAGTTGGGACGAAATTCTGTAAACTCAACTTTTCTATTTTGTATTTCTAAATGATATTCGTCTGATATTTTTTGTATAATTTCATTTTGCAACCTTTCTGCTATATGACTATCACAAACTATTAAAATATCATCACAATATCTACGATAAAAAAATCCTTCTTTTATTGACTTTTCATATAAATCTTTATCAAAATCAAGTAAGTATATATTAGAAAGCAAAGCACTCATACTAGATCCTTGTGGAATTCCAACTTTTCGATTAGAGGCTTTGTTCCGCTTGTTATTTTTAACAATTAGTCTATCAGTACGAAGTTGTTCAAATTTATGGTAGTTTTTATTTCCAGGTATAAGTTCTAAAAAAGTTTCAAAATTTTTATTTTCCTTTTTTAACTTTTTAAGATCTACTTGATATTTTTTCAATACACTATTTTTACTTACATAACTATATTCTGTTAATGATTTATATAATTTAAATTGGTCTTCTGGTAATTTACGACCAATAACTTTAATCCACTTTTCTTTTAGAATTTCATGGTCAATGTGGTCAAAATATCCTTTAATATCTAAAGCTATTGCGGAACAATTTCCTCTATGTTTTATCTCATCAAAAACTTCTTTTGCAAATTGTATATTACATTTTCCGTCTAAATTTGAGCGATAAGCGAGTGGACAATTTCCAAAACCTACTTTATCAATATATGATTCATATTTCTTTGTTAAAAAGTAAGAGTAAAAGCCATAAATTAAACTATCAATATGTGAAGCAAAACAGATAGGTCGAATTTTTGTCTCTAAGTCATAATGACCTTCTTCCTGCTGGTATTTGTAACGAGGAGTTTGAATTAGAATTTTTAAGAATGGACTAAATGCCCAACTTTCATGTTTTTTATGATTTTTGTTGTAAAACCGTAGACCATTTTTAAGAATTATTTTTAATTCCTCGCTGCGTTCCGGAAACCAAAATCTGTTATCAAAGTGTAAATATCCTTTTTTTAAATACTTTCTAGCTTCTTTACCTGAATTATTTTTGATTGTTTTATAATTAGATAACTCTTGTTCGGACCAACCATTCCAGTAGTCTTCAAATTCTTCTTCGGTCAACATTGGCTTTATTATTTTTTAATGGGACACTGCCCAGTGAGCAATACCAGTTATGACTTAACTGGACAGTGTGCACTTTTTTTCAAATGCGTCAGCTGAAAGTTTTCCTCCAACTTTCTCAGGATTCACACCTATTAAGCTTTTTATCCACCCTTAGCCAATCAAGCCGAAGCATTCGGAATGTGGCATTTCAGATTGTAACATTACAAACGAGTAAGCATTATCAACCTTTTTAGGATTACCGACAAGAGAAACTGGCCTTGCTTTTGTTTCCCTAAAACCTCGAAACTTTAGTTTCTCGGGCATTTCCAGTTTAACACTAGAGAGGAATGAATTAACATCAAGAAGATGAATCACTATAATACACTCATATTCGAGCTAACAAGCATATTGCTTTACGCAACTGGGACTTACTATTCGAACACTCTGTCAGAAAGCCTTGCCTTAATGGCAGGGATGGCACAAAGTTTGTCGTCTATTACAAAGTTAAACATCTCACCATCGGTCTATTGCAACCTATGCATATACTCTTAATCACATTCTATGCCATATTATTTTTGCGACATTTTGTCATAAAAAAGTATTTAAATATAAATAATATTTTTAATTGACCCCTTGGGTTCTCATCCCGCGGGTAAAACAAAAAGCCCAATCTTTCGATTGAGCTTTTTGTTTTGTGAACCCATTGGTACGAAACTCGAACTCTTTATTGGAAGATTTAAGACGCTTGAATCAACTTAAACATACCTCACTATCCACAGATATAGATACAGAAATTCCACAACACAAACTCAACAATAAAACAAGTAAATTAAAAAGATAGTATTTAGACATCTTAACGATTTAGATGCTGTTTTTATTCTATGACATATATTACTTACCTTACTTTTTTATCAATAATCATATTTTCAAAGAATTTAGGAGTATGATTATTATATTCAAGAAAACTGAGCAGTTCACGTAAATTTATAAATGGGTGCCACCTGTTTTTATATGCCTCGACAATAACTTGCTCACAAATAGCCCGTAATTCTTCATCAACAAAATCTGCTAAAATTACTGCAGCAATAACAATTTGATGTACTTGATCAAAATCATTAAGATCAATATTCATAAGAAAATCCCTTAGTACTGAAATTCCTTCTTGATGTTTAATTTTTTTATCAACCAGATACCAACTAATTGAGCCTGGATTTATGTTATATAGATCACCATTTACAAATTGTTCATTCGTAAGTTCCTTATGTCTGTTATCTGATACGAAAGATCTTATTTCCTCAGGAGTCGGAATAAGCATGTTATGTTCTTCTTCCCATCTTTCTTCATATATGTCGATACCAGCTATTGCAACGCATATTACATGAGCTGTCAGATATCTTAGTGTATTGAGGGTATAATCATTGATCCTAGCATTTGGAAAAAATGGTGGAACGGGGAAAATTATCCTATCTTGATATACTCTTCGACCATGTGCGACATTATTTCTATCTTTTATCCAATTTCCAATAAAATATTTTAGTCTTTTACTCATTAAACCTAACTTACCTAGCGCGTAAAGTATCTTTCCTGCGACGGGTAGATCAGAAAGTATAAGTTGATTATTAAGTTGCTTTTTAGAAGTGATCAGAGAGTGTAAATAATTGCCTTCAAATTGCATTATTCCTCCATAAATATCAATTAAGGAGTTTTCAATTTTTTCTTTGATTAATAAGCCCAACTCCTTACTATGCTCTTCTGCTAAGAGTTCAAGCACATGGAAATACGCAATAACTGCTTCGTCATTATACTCTTGACTATCCTCGCTAACATATTGCATATAAACGGCTTTTCGCCAGCGATCCATTAAAGAATAAAAAAGCTTTTGTTTATTGGAATCTACTTCATTTAATTGCCTTAAGAAGTTTGTCAAGTTATTAGAAATATCTTCCTCGCCTATAACAAATATTGTCTCAATTTTCTTTGCTTTTTCTTCTTTAATTGTTACAAACGAAGTTTGATACCCAGTATCAAAAGGTGTCATTGGACGATCCAAAAATAATGAAAGAATATCTAGGATTATTAAAAACATTGGTCTAGCGTGTGCGGCTGCATCGGTTACTGACTCAAAATCTTTTACCAATGTATCAATTGATATAACAAAATACCCAATTATGTCATCTTCGACTTTATCAACACCTAAGGGTTTTAGATCTGAAGAGGTGGATACACGACAATTTTTATACTGAAAACAACAGTAAACATTTTCCTCAAGAGGTATTGTGGTTATATAGGTAACATTTGGCATTCTATAGTAACAAATTTAACAGTGATACGATTTTTTATATTTTCTTCCTTTATTACATGAATCACAATCCTATTAAAAGTCTTTAAGCGTATTCATCAGTAAGTAATAATCATTATCCAAAGTTGGTTTGGAAAAATATTGTCTTTGAGAACCATTGAAGTCTTCAGGCTTCAATAGATTAAAATACAATTTCTGATAGATATTCATGGATTGGATTTTATCGGCTAACTTCCTGTTTTCATATAAGTACTTAATCAGTATATTAAATTCTTCACGGTATAGAAAGCTATTTTCCATCAGTAATGTTGTCACATTACCGCCTACAAAAGCATAATGAAGGCGCATTTTTTGTTGATCTGTACTTTCAAAAACTGGTATACCAGCAGTCCACCAGTCCGTGTTATCTGGATCTGGTCTCATAATTTCGCTGTAGCCAGCTGATTCCAAAATTTTAATCTTTACAGATTTACTACGAAATTTAAAATCTTTGCCAGAAGCTTTAATCTCGCTTAAAACTATTTGGAGAGTAGCAGAAAATTCTTCTCCAATTGCGTTTAACTGTGCCGTATTCTTAAATTTAATTAGCCAGTCAATATTCATTGATTTGAACAGAATCTCCCGTTCTTGTCCAAGATCACTTAACGGTACACCAGTTATCTTACCTCTTAAAATCTTTTTCATTTCCTCTGTGTTTGAGAATTTTCTTTCCAGTGGCAATAAAAGCGGTGGTAACTCTTCTGTATAAATCCAACCCAACTCCTTCTTTTGATTTTCAATAAAAACGCTCAATTCAGGATATAATACTGGTGAACAAATCAGAATTACGGCTAACTCAATTAGAATATTTCTATAGACAGCGTCAGCCTCAATATTCATTGCATCAGATTTAAATTCAATTCTGACTTTGATATATTGACGAAAATCGTCCAGTGCACTCATCCATGCTCCTTGATTATAATCAGCTCTAAACACATATGCATAGCTATCACTAATTCGATTAAGAGCTGTTGCCTCGCCAAAATGAATACAAGCCCAAACCCCGGCTAAGGCATATTGTTTGGCAGCTATATTTAACCCAAGAATTGAATAAACTTCTGAAAGACCAAGCATTACAATAATGTAATTTTCTTTGGTATCTTTCAATTGAAACAGTTCTTTCGCACGGTGCAGACATTCGAGGGCCTTTAAAAAATTTTTAACAGAAGGTTTTTCAACATATGCAGCAGCCCGATCAGCTAAAGTTTGCGCGGATGTGCTTTGATTACTTGTCTTTTTCGCATGCTCTTCAATTTCGTTTAAAAAAACTTCAACTTCTTCCAGTTCCTCATCACTTCTTCCTGCTTTTATGCACTGTTCAAGAATCTGATTCATGATTTCAGACAGCTTGGTAATTGAATAAGAATGGGTTTCTGGTAAAAGAGGTATAATTTGCCTGTAATAATCCAATCCTTGTCTCATTCTATCCTTTAGTGGCCTTTGGTTTTCCGTGTGGTAATGGAAGCTACCTTTAAGCTCCAACAGCTGGCATCTATCATCTATACTTGTTGTGGTTAATAGTTGTTGATCTATGGTGTTGAGGATGTTTATTTTCCAACCTTTCAAATCCTCAAGTGTTAGTTCAACGGTACCATTTAAAATTTGTACTTCGAGAAGTTGCATCAACGTAATATCTTCCTCAATAGAACTGAGAGATAATCGATAGTCAATATTTTCAAAGTAGAAACGGATTAGTTCTTCTTGACCTTCAAAATCATATATGTTACTTCCATCTTCAAGGTTTGGCGATAATAAAAGGAACAAAAACTCGTATATTGCTTTCCGTTTACAGCTTACAATGATATCAGGATGTTCTATGTATTGAATCAAAATCGGTAACCAAATTTCCAAATGAGCAGTCTTTCCCATTTCCCATCTGCAATATCTAACCGCGCTAATTAGCTCGAAAAACACTCCAATATTAAATTGATTTACCTTTTCTACATGTTTCCATTTGTGCAAGGTATCAGCATACCATTGGTGATCTTCATCTCCTGTGCCTAATAGTAAGATATCTAAAAGTTGATTGGTTATCTTACTTGATTCTTCATCTGGATTTAAACTTTTCTGCGCTATTTCGTAATGAAGAACTGAAATGTAGGTAGTTCTTTTTGACTTATCAATTGGCAAAGGAAGCTGGCTGATTAGTGTTTCAATTTCCGCTACAATTTTTGGTATTGCATGAACTTGATCTATTTCGTCAAATTGCCATTTAATTGACTTTATAAAGCGACTCCATGTCTCATCAGAAAGTTGATCGTAAATTATTTTGGCAGTCTGTAAATCAGATTTAGAAATAGAATCCATACGATTTTCATACACTTCATTGATGTATTCATCGAGAATAACTTTAACCTTAAGCCTGCATTTTTCGAGCAATTCCTTACTCATATTGTCTTGGTTTTTATACCATTCCAATAGTAAGCCTGCATCGTTACCTCTGGTTTCACGGGCAATTCCAGAATTGGTTTCAAATAGAAAGGTCACCTCATCAAACAAATAGTTACCCTTTACAAAGAGCATAAAAAAATGTGCAATACTTTTTTTTATTTCCTCCTTAGAAAAGGAAAAGTTTGTAGAGTATAGCTTAATTTGTCTAAATTTCGCTATTCCGGCATAAATATCTCGCTGAAATATATCCTCTTCATAATCGCAAAAAATATCCTCATCTTTTTCCTGTATTCTATTTTCAAGCCAGCTTTTGAGAGTTTTTAATTTTTGAAAATGAAAACCTTTTTCAGTTGCTGAGGCATCTGTTTCTTTTGTAAAGAGGTTTAATTTAGATATATTCATTCTTAGCTTTATTATATACGTACTTATGTTCTATGTTGTAGATAACTAAATGATTTTTTCCAATACATTATCAGCACTTCTTCTTAAACGGTAATCTTTTAATATTTGGTCGAATGACAAAAGAAGTTGCATCCTTTTTGCTTTACTATTACTGTCATTTCCATGTAGGCAATCATAAGCTCCAACAACAAACTTTATCGCTGCCTCATCAGAACGATGATGATACGGTTGTTTGCTTGCATCAGCTTGAGATTGTTTGTTTAATGCTAAATTGAATACATCAATTGCAACGTGGACAGAACGACCGCATTGGTGGATTAAATATTTCATGAAATATTCAGATAGTTTAAACTTGGAGGAAGAGATATACCTTCCTAAGAAGCCGTATATGTCATCAATTTTGATATGTTCAACATTGATAAAATTCAACGTCATGTCCACTTCATCATCTTCACTTACCTGTTCAATAATCATAGCCAACAATTCGTCATTCTTCTCTTTAGTGTTAGGAACCTCATAATAGTATTTCAAAATATCCCCAATCATTCTTGAAGAAATATTTGTACTGGAATGGAGATGCTTTAACAGTAAATCTCGTGAGCCAATTTGATCATGAAGATATGAACCGTAGAGAATGGAAAACAATAGGTAGCTATCATCTTTTCCCATTAAGTTGGAATTAATCAACTTCTCATAAGGTTGCGACAAGATGTCAAGTCCATTGTTTCTCATGTATTGTAATGACCATAGAGATGATGCGATAATATAAATGTCATTTTCTAAATTTATATATTCCGTAAACAATTCATACGCTCTTTTCTGATCTAGATGTAACAGATAAGCAAATCTCCAATACACTACAGCTCTCGCTTCAGGGGGAGCCAGAACTAAAACATTTTTCACTGTATTAAAGATGACATCTTTATAGTTGTCATCTTTAATGTGTAATAAGACTCTAATAGCTGAGCCGAATGTGGTATTGATACCAGCTGTTATAAGGCCATTAATTGTTGTTGTTTTTTCATCCCGATCATCTAAAAATGTCGTCCTTTTGTAATTTTTAAAATCTAATGCTTGGTCAGTAAGAAATCTAATCAGCTCATCGTCATTATCCTTATCACCAATGAGATGAGAAGCAATATCAACACATAATCTTGTTTCTGTACCGAGCTCTCGTTTTAAAATTGCTTTAAACAATGATATAGTTTTCTCTTTTGAATCACTTCTTTTTTCAGTCCAAGCCGATAGTCCGTAAATTGCATATTTGATATTTATTGAACCATCCTCTAATACCTTCTCTATAAGTTTAAGTTTGTAATCTGACGGGTCTTCCTGCACAACCTTATAAAACGACGATACCAATTCGTCCAATCCACCTTTTAGATAATCTTCACCCCACCTTTTTGGGTTGTCATTATATTTGCGAAAAGCTTTGAGCCATTGCTCATTCGACATATATTGATGAGCTTTAGCACTGATAGGGCTATGTATAACTCCTGCCATAGCAGATCTACTCCTTCGCTTTTCCTTTCGATCTGGAAATCTCCTCTCCAGTTCTTGTAAACTACGACTAAGTTCTTTATCCACGGAAACTACTTCTGTTGGTAGGCGTAGTAACCAATAATACTTGGCCAAACCCCAAATTGAATGAAAATGCTTCTTGCGTGGTTCTCCATATTCATGAAAGCGAATTTCATACCTGTTTACATATCCCTTTATTTTCAATATCACATAATCTCTTTGATTTGGTTTGAAGTATTTGAATGCTTTTTCAACAAGAGTGCGTAACTCAAAATCCATGTCGCTATCTTGACCTATCAATCCAGATTCGAATAGCTTTTGAAAAATGATAAATACTTTATCATAATGTTGCTCCTCATTACCATTGAGGCTAAAAAGTAACAATTGCAATATTGCCTGATACTTTGAATTTTTCGCTCTCTCAAAGAACGGAACAAAATGTTCGGGATAGCTTTTTGCAGTTCGCTTTAGGCAAATTGCTAATAATTGATAGATAAACTCTGAGCCGAATATCGTATCCTTGTCATTTAAGTCCACGTTGTTGTATTTCCAGTCTCTTATAATGCTTTGCTCATATTCAACCTCCCTTTTTAGATCTATTTCTATACAATTATAGAAAATAGGATATAGTTTATGTGGACACTTTTTTGCCAGAGTTTTCAGTACTTCTTTCTCTTCGTAATCTTTATCTGATTTTGATTTTTCAAAGTGTACAGGGAGTAGTTTTGAAAGTATTTCGACAGCATAGTCTTCATTTCTCTTTGCAATGTTATCCAATACATGGTAAAATCCATAAGGGTCAGTCTTTTCGAAGTCTTTACATCTTTCAAAAAGTTCATAGGATATTGGATTGCTCCAGTCTTCAACTGAATATAAGAGATCTTGGGCAATCTTGTCATTTTGTACAGATTTCAAGAACAGCCAAGCATTAGGAGCGTTGTGTGTAACGATATGGTTTCTCAAAAAGAAGAAAACCACCTTTCTCCTGTATGCGATTAAATCCTCAGTGAAATCAGCGTCTTCGATTATCTCACTTTTCAATACGTTCAACAAACCCTCTTTTTCGGCTAACTCGAACCAAACTGTAGACACAGCTAACTCGAAGAACATAAGCTGTAAATGAATTGATTTTTGAATCAATTCTTTAACCAAATCTATTTCTGATTTCGAGGGGTCATTTTGAGAAATCAATAAAGAAAATAGTACATGTTTAATATGGAATAGTAATTCTTGATCTTCAAAAATTAGTTTTATTGTATCTTCATATTGTGTTTCATCATAGTCTCGCAGATACAAAACTATCATTTTTAAGGCGGGGCGTATGTGGATAGATTGCTCAGACTTCTTAATGTATTCTACGATATCTTGAGTGTTCTCCACAAACTGCTTGGCAAAAACAAAGTCATAAAAAGATTGGTGAAAAAATTGCAGCTGCTTATTCTCGCTTTTTAGCAATCTCTCACTTACAAGATATTTTATTTCACTATTATCGTCTTCAAATTTCAGAGAGGAAACGGTTATTCTTTGTGTACTGAACATCTGATCCGCAATTTTATACAATACGGTTTTCAAATTGGTTCGTTGTACAGGAACACTGCTGGGAAGATTTACGACCTTGTTGTTCCACAGCTCTAAGTACAAACTCTGAACGGATGTTGCTTGCAAATTTAAACCTCCCTCTGCAACGACACGTATAAAAATGTTTAAATGATTGGGTATCTTAAGGAGTTCAAACAACTTAGGCGATATGTCTTCTTTTTTAATTTTGATTTTTGATATAACGGACAACACTTCACTTTCACTTAAAGGTTTTAGCTCGAAAGTGGGCATATTTTTATATATGCGTAGGGATGGGTCATAATATAGTTCATAAGGTCTTATGGATATGATTATTCTTACAGAGTTGTCCTTAGTGAATTGGTCAATAAAACTTCTAAATACATTTAAATACTTTCGGTCAGATGCCATCGATTGTGAAAGAGCATCAATTTGATCAATCAGAATAACTGTTTTCTTATGATACTTTTTACACGTTTCAATAAATTCATTAACAGGAATTGGAAATCCCAGACTTTTTTGCAGGCCGTCCAAAGTATAAGTATATAGTTTGTCTGCCTTTAAGCCCAAGACAGGTATACCATTCAAATTACATTTATCATATAAATCTTTTAAAATTACGGTCTTGCCATAGCCCGCTTGTCCCACCAATAGACATACGTTTTGGATTTCTTTAGTCTCGCTTTCTTTTTCAGAAATAATCCAATTGTATAAGTCGCCTGTTTCCTTTCGTGGAAGATGGGAATCCTTTATATCATCAAAGATTTTTTTCTCAGAATTTAAGCTTACCGATCCCGATTTTAATTTTTTACTAACTTCTTCCTTACTTAAATCATATCCTAATTTTTGGATCAGATTATCTAGCTTAACATTGTCAGTGACAGTTCTAACCTCAAAGAATAACGGAATAAGATGGTTAAGGGCTGGCGTGCTAAGATACCTATCTAGATCCTGAGGTACGATTTTTTTTACTTTGATTTCAGAGAGGATAGATTTAACATCATCGTGATCTATGCTCAATGCTAAAGATTTTAACATAGGCATACTTAAGCCTTTAGCAATCCAATCTGATAAACTGGAATCTTCCGGTGCTAATTTATTGAAGTCATCTATAAATTCTGAACAATCAGCTGTAAATCCTTTAGAAACAGAAATGTAATAAGTAAAATCAGATCTATCATGGACTAATGTTTTTTCCAATATACTGAATAACACAAATCTGGTTATTTCTACACCTAAATCATTCTTGCTATAATTTTTATCATACTTCTTACATTGGATCAATCCATATGACTTGCCATCTCGTATTAGTACACAATCCCTCCCCTGATCTCTGACGCCTGTCATCAAACTGATCTCATCAAAACCATCAAACGTATTATTTTCTATTTTTGTTTTGTATATACTATAAAGCAACTCTTCAAATCGCCGAGAGTCAGCAATATCATTATAAGGGAATGATTTATTGGCTAATGCAAGGGGACGAGGCAATGTCCCCTTTTCTATTGTTGGCTTCTCGTATACGATATTCATGCTATCTATATAATTATTAAATAGTGTACATTATTGATATATTGTAATAAGTATGTTTTCAGGTCTTTATTATTCTTAAAGAGAAGGTTTGGAAGGCCAAGAAATTGACATCTGATTACAATGTTTATAAAGATAAATATTATATCATTGGAGTATCAGTTTTTCAAAAAATCTTCCCCTACTTCGTCCTGTCTCATGAAAAAAGGTCGGTACTAATGTTAAAATTTACAGAGGCATATTGGCTTTATTTTAAACCATTAGTATTATGAGACACCTATTACACAAAATCGTCTCCGACATACAGAAACAGGAACGTAAGTTTTCTGTGGAGGCTTCGAGTTTTATGGACGAGGCGTACAGGATGACAGTCTATCTGAAAGAGCTTCTCGGAGACATCAAAGAAGATATAATAAACGAGGGATTTACTACAATGGAGAACGAAATTCTCTTCTTTAAGCAGATTAAACCAACTGTCTTGGGCAAGCTCATCTATTACAACAAGGTATTCAGAATAGAAACTGCATGCCCTGCAAGTAATGGAAATATCTACGAAGGCTATTTTGCTATGCACCTGCGAGAATTAAAGCAGGAATACACGGAGCATGTCTGCAATTCCGATTTTTACCGCTACTACCGTTCCGGCAGAACAGATCGAGACGAGCAATATTTTACACTCGGCAACATCAATTGTTATGATGGATTAAATAGCTTCGTATTTGAAATCGACACCAAATTTTCTACCTACTTTGATTATAAGGTGGCGAAAATCATAGCCAACGAGTTAATGTATAACTATCTGACAACAAAACTAAGCCCTGAACAAAACCCCGATGTACTGCTCCAACATGAGGAAACAAAGGACTTCTTTTGGACACAGACAAAAAATGCCCTTATCGAATTGATTTATGCGCTCTATGCCTGCGATGCCATTTCACACGGGAAAATAGGCATCCGAAAAATAAGCATGGTATTCCAAATCCTGTTCCGCATTTCATTGAACGACATCCATAACAGCTTCCACCGAATGAAAACCCGTGCAGTGGAATTGCAACTAAAAAGTGGAGACAATTTTAAGCTGCCATTCTTCGATTTTGATTTAAGTATTTTTCCATTTGATTAGGCGTTAAATCACCTATAGCGGAATGTATTCTTTTATTATTATAAAAG
>NZ_WUQZ01000024.1 GCF_009829075.1 Sphingobacterium composti
TTATGCTTGGATGAATGTTTTGGACAGCAATCAGTGCTTTTTTGTCACACGTAGTAAAAGCAACATGAAATATACAGTGGTTCGATCATTTCAAAGTGAAGCCCTCAAGGAAAATAACATCATTATGAATCAGCTCATTGAGCTTGATGGGGATGCTAAAAAACACTATCAAGGAAAGAAAATGCGTCTAATTCGTTTTTGGGACAGCATAAATAATGCTGAATATGAGTTCTTAACCAACAATTTTACCTGGAAGGCATCAACAGTGGCGTCTTTATATAAAGAAAGATGGGAGATTGAAACGTTCTTCAAACATCTAAAACAGCGCTTGAAAGTAACCAGTTTTGTAGGAACCTCAGAAAATGCAGTCTACATCCAAATTTGGACTGCATTAATAGGAATACTACTCTTCAAATACATACAGAAAAAGGCTAAATATGAATGGAACTTATCCAATCTGGTGAACTTTATTCGCTTAAATATATTTGTGAAAATTGATCTTTGGAAATGGGCTAATGATCCATTCTTTTCTGGCAAACCTCCTGATAAAATTGGGCAATTTAAACTCTTCTAAAAGTAATAGATAGTTTATGATTCGGATTTTTCAACAAAAGCTGTCTTAATTTATTAAAGAAAGTAGATTTTATGCGTGCCAAATTTTATTTAGGACAGTTATGAAATATATTATTTTTTCAGCTTTGTCGATTTTGGCGAGGTAAATATTTTTCGGCAAACTGATTAATTTATGATGGTTTCTGAAAAGTGAATTTCTCTTCGTAGAATTTGAAATGCAGTTGTCTAATTTGAAAATTAAAATCTAAGTATTCTTAGGGCTTGGATTCTGTCGAAATGTTTGATTTTTTTACCTTCATCCATTATTTCTTTGGCTAGGAGTCTAAATAAAAAATCCTTTCATTTCTGAAAGGATTTATTTGCGGAGAGCGAGGGATTCGAACCCCCGAACCTGTTACAGTTAACGGTTTTCAAGACCGCCGCATTCGACCACTCTGCCAGCTCTCCGCCACAAAAGTAGAAATTCTAACTAGATCTACAAAACTTATTTGACCCTTGTAGCTTTAAGTATTGAAAATGAGGTTAATTAATTTTATTTGACTTGCGGAACTGTATTTCAAATTCAAGAAACTAATATTTCTCGGCAATGTTTTTTAATATTGGATGTTATTTTGTCTATTGGTAGATCATCCGGATCAGTACCAAAGGGCTCTTCTATGGATTCTCCAATCATTTCAATAGTCAACAATACATAAAATATAAACGGTACAGCAAATATTACAAAATAGCCCATTGAAAATACGTATCCAAATGGAAGCGTAATGGAGTATATAATAATAAATATTTTGATAAATGAACTATATGCAATAGGTATAGGTGTGTTTTTGATACGTTCACAGGCGCCACATACATTCGTCAGCGATGTTATTTCTTCATTAATAATTCTTAATTGATCGCCTGTCAATTTACCCTCCATATACAAATCATTTGTCTTGCGATATATTAAGGAAGCCACCTGATTTGGTCCATGTTTTTTCTCATCCAGATCGAATAATTCAGGATGATCATTTGCGTCTAGCATGAACTTAGTATAATCAGATCGCAAGAAATCGAACAAAGTTTCTGCATATAGCGGAATTGATTTACGATAAAAGCTACGATTAACTTTGTCCATAGGATTTAGCATAGCATTTAATTTTATCGATAATGTTCGACTCACGTTAGTTAAAGTTCCCCATTGTTTTCGCGCTTCCCACCATCTGTCGTAGGCTGTATTTGTGCGGAATACTAATATCAAAGACAAAACAAATCCCAATAGACTATGAACAATGGTTATATTTTTAATCCAGCTTTTTTCAGATAAATTGAAATACTCAAGTTCTAAATAGGCGATGAGCCATGAAAACAATGCGACTAGAATGAGAATAGGGAATACTTTTTTTGAATGATGGGATTTGATCAAATGTATGACCGTTGTAAACCAATCCTTGGGATTATAAACTTTCATTCTATATTGATAGAAATTGTTAAATAACTTATTTTAGTCGCAAGATGGCGAAATATCAGAAAAGGCACAAGAAAAATTTTTCATCAGAAGCGCAGGAGAGACGACGCTATTTGATATGGAGTATTACTATTCCTTTTGCGTTGGTTCTTATTATTGCTATATGGAATTATAGACATAGCTTGCTCTATTATTATTATGTAGCATTTGACAAGGAAATTAAAAAAGCTGATTCTGAAAAAAGCAAGCATGATGCACGGAATATATTACTTATGGATGCGCATTCAGATAAATCATTTGGAATTGACGTAAGCCAATATCAGGGAAGTATTTTATGGGATTCGGTTCGTTTTATCAATCAAAAAGTGCCAATTGATTTCATTTTCATACGTGCGACGATGGGAGAGAAGGCAATAGATAGCAGATTTCAAAAGAATTGGGATGGGGTAAAATCAATTAATAAATTGCGTGGTGCTTATCATTATTTTCGTCCTAACGAAAATTCTATTAAGCAAGCGAATAATTTTATAAAAACAGTTAAATTAAAACCAGGAGACCTTCCTCCAGTTTTAGATATTGAGGAGCGACCACGAAAGCAATCAATGGATAGTCTTCGTGTTGGGTTGAAAAGATGGTTGGATAGAGTAGAAGCGCATTACAAAGTGCGCCCAATTGTTTATTCAGGGGATAGTTATTTTACCGATTTTTTAGAAAAAGAATTTAAAGATTATAAATTGTGGATAGCTAATTATAATTTTTGGGTAGAATCACCCAAAGCGCATTGGGATATTTGGCAGTTTTCGGAAAAGGGAAGTGTTAACGGAATTAAAGGTTTTGTTGATCTAAATATGTATAAGTCGGATGTTGAAGATCTGGAAAAATTGAGTATTCCTTATAATTAAATGAATTATTATGGCGAGTTTTAGAGAATTGATTGAGAAAAATAATTTGGTGTTGGTAGATTTTTCGGCAGAATGGTGTGGGCCATGCCAAACGTTAGCGACGATTTTGAAAGATGTAAAGGAACACTTTGGCGAAGGTTTGAGTGTTATCAAAATTGATGTAGATAAAAATAATGCATTGGCGCGAAGTTTTTCGGTACAAGGGGTGCCTACATTAATTTTGTATAAATCTGGTCAACAGGTTTGGCGTCAAAGCGGTCTATTGACCAGAACGGATTTAATAGCAATTATTAAGCAGCATACTGCTTAATCAATATTATCTGTAATATCTATATTCGGAATTCTGATTTTATTCATGACGACCTTATCTATGCGATTTCCGTCCATATCAATCACTTCCAGTTTGTATCCTTTGTAAGTAATTGATTCTCCTTCTGCAGGAATATGATCTAAGTAAAGAAACACAAGTCCTCCAACTGTAGTGATATTTGAAATCTCATCCTCGTCATCTTCTGAAAGGTTAATTTCAAAACGTTCGAAAAAGTCATCTAATTGGTAACGTCCGTCGATAATGTAAGAACCATCTTCACGTAGACGTACCAACTTTGATTTGTTTTCTTTTGTTTCTTCATCAAAAGCACCTACAAGATTACCCAATATATCTTTTAGTGTAATTATCCCTTGAGGTGAACCATACTCATCGATCACCACAGCTTGTGTTACCTTACTGCTTTTTATTACTTCTAGTACAGAATAAATACCACTATTTTCATTCACAAACGGTACAGGTTGAATAAGTTTTTCTAAGTCAGGATGATCATTCAATAGAAAAGCTTTTAACAGATCTTTTGTGGAGATAATACCTTTCATATTATCAAAGTGGCCATCGCATACAGGATATTCGGTATGATTGGATTTTAGGATATAATTTCTGATTTCCTCAAAAGAATCTTGTATATCGAGATAGGTGATATCATTGCGATGTACCATGATATTCATGGCTCTTTTGTCACCAATTTCAAGTAAACGATCAACTAAGTCATGCTCAAAGCCTTCAATTACACCACTGGTCACGCCTTCATCCACCAAAGCTTTTATTTCTTCTTCAGTGACTGCGTTACTAGTTGTTTTTATGTTTAATATCTTGACAATAAAGTCTGTAGATACGGACAACGACCATACAAAAGGTCTGACAATCTTACTCAGCGTATCCATAGGAATAGCAATGAGCGAGGCATATTTTTCCGGAATGGCCATACCTATTCGCTTTGGAACAAGCTCGCCAATAACCAAAGACATATAAGTGATTATTAATACTACTATTCCAACAGAGAGAGTCTCGCTATAAGGAGCTATTGCAGGATATGTTTTTAAATACTCAGCAATAAAAGTAGAAATTGAACCACCCGAGAAAAAACCAGTTAAGATTCCGATTAAAGTAATTCCTATTTGAACGGTAGATAAGAATTGATTAGGATCGTCTTTGAGCTTTAAGGCTCTTGTCGCGCCTGTGTTTTCATTACTTATTGATTGTAATCGTGCTTTTCTACTTGATACTATGGCTATTTCGGAGGCGGACAAAATACCATTTAGTACCATAAGCACTAAAATGACGACTATTTCTGTTATCATATATAATATAAAAATCTTCTTTACGAATATAATAAATTAATTAAGATAAATAATTCTAATTCAAAAGTATTTGATGCAAACGTTTGATATAAAAAAAAGCTTTATTTAATACAATGAATTGCAGATATTGGACATTATTTTGAAAATCAACTCCATGAATTTAACCAATGACGATTATTTTGAGCTCAAAAAAGTAGTTTCTCAATTTGATATATCTGGCGAAATTTTTAGTATCGAAAAGTTTGGTTCTGGCCATATTAACGATACTTTTCGCGTAAGCATAAAAAATGCAAATTCTTCATACTTGTTACAACGAATAAACCATCATATTTTTCCAAATATTGAAGGATTGATGCATAATATTAAATTGGTGACGGAACATTTAAAGTTAGTGATGAGGGGTACTGTGTCCGATGTAAATAAACATACATTGACTATCATACCTTGTTTTGATGGCAAATTGTACCATCAAGATAGTACGGGTAAATATTGGCGTGTTTTTATTCTTTTGGAAGACGTAAAAAGTTATGATATTGTAGAGACGTATCAGCAAGCCTATTCTGGGGGACGTGCCTTTGGCCAATTTCAAAAGCAATTGTCTACACTTGATGCTCGAAAGATCGTAGAAGTTTTGCCAAATTTTCATAATATCGATTTTAGATTGAATAACCTGAAAAAGGCTATCAAAAAGAATAAGGCGAATCGTTTAGATGAAGTCCAAGATATCTTAGCGTATATTCATTCTCGCGAAGATCGTATGCGTACGGTACTGCGCATGGCTGAGAGTGGAGAATTACCTCTACGAATTACACATAATGATACTAAATTCAATAATGTATTATTGGATGAGAATGATAATGTACAGTGCGTCATAGATTTGGATACTGTAATGGCAGGATATGTCGCTTATGATTTTGGGGATGCCATTCGTACGATCATTAATTCGGCTGCGGAGGATGAAAAAGATTTATCGAAGGTTATCTTAAATATACCACTATTTCAGGCTTATACTGAAGGATATTTGGAAGAAGCAGTTGAATTCTTAACAGATAAAGAAATAGAATCACTGTTTTTTGGCGTTCTATTATTACCATATATGCAAGCTGTTCGTTTTTTAACGGATTATATAGATGGTGATTTATATTATAAAATTCATTACCTTGAGCATAATTTGGTTCGAACAAGAGCACAAATTAAACTTGTACAAGAGTTAGAAATGAATGAAGCTCTTTTATTGGATATTTTAAAAAATAGTCTATCTATAAAAAAATAATGAATACAGTTCAGGTTTGTAAAATACATATTCCCTTTATTAATGCTGAATCCTTGCGCTTTGCATTTAAAGAATTGAATTGGCACAAAATAAATAATTCTCCTTGGGGAGCTGAATACCCTTATACACCGGATGTACAATTCCAGATTGCCTACGATGATGAACATATATTCTTACATTATGATGTAAAAGAAGAGTTTGTAAAAGCAACTTATATTCGTCCAAATGAAAATGTATGGGAGGATAGTTGTGTTGAGTTTTTTTTATCGCTCGATAATAAACAAACATATTATAATTTTGAATTTAATGTATTAGGTACTGGATTAATTGGTTATGGTCCTGCGATAAAGAGTGAACGCCATAGACTTTCTGCAACAAAGATTGAACAGGTAGATGCTTTTGTACAACTAAAGAAGGTTTCAGGTAACAAAGAATGGGAGATTTATCTTATTATTCCAATAACGATTTTTGGTGACGTATCTTTTGAAGGAAAAACTTACCATGCCAATTTTTATAAGTGCGGAGATGGCTTACCACAGCCTCATTTTTTAGCTTGGAATAACATCGAATTACCTAAACCAAACTTCCATAGACCAGATTTTTTTGGTGAAATTAGTTTTAATTAAATATCAACAAAAGAAATAATAAGAAAAGGAATGATTGATTCGCTTTTTTTATTATTTCTTGAATGTAGTATAACTTTCTATAATATATACTTTCAAATCTTCAGGACTGGAATTTTCAATAAATTCAACTGTAGGTCTGAATCTTTCTCTAAACAAGGCTATATCGACATCATTCAACGGTAGCAATGAAGCTATAAGATGTTTGGTGAATTTACGATCTATCTTTCTTGCTTGATACTCTTCGAAAAGAATATCAACATTATTGCGAGCAATCTTTGCCTCACGTCCCAATAGACGTGAGGGAGATATTTTTACACCGCCTTGGTTTCGAGGTATTTCGACGATTTTACCTGCATTTCGAGCTTTTTCTAACTCTTCAGCCAATACATTGTCTGTTAATCTTTTGACTAATACTTCGTCGATGTGTAAGATATTATCATCTTTGTTGAGATAAATGCGACGAACGGCATCATCATAATAAAATATTGTATCAGCACTGTATCCAAAAATATGAACCGCTAAGTAATCATTTACTTCTCCAGCTATTTTGAACGCACCATCACGACTGGAATTAGCAACTTCGTTTGTACGTAGATTTTTTATTTCTACATTATACAGTGGTTGGCTACTGACTAAGTCATGTATATAGCCATTTATTTGTTGAGCATAACATACACTGCCCAAAAATCCAAAGAGTCCTAATATTAAGTATTTTATCATTTATTTTGCGCTCCAAGTATTGTTATCTGGATTTATATCAGGAAAAACATTGCGCGGATCCAACTGAACTTTTGATAATTTTTCTGTCGAGTTCAATTTGAAAGTCCATACTCTATTTCTTTCCCAGACTTCAACAGGCAACTTTGTTGTAATTTTTTTACCACTGACCATTGTTGCTTCTATTTCAATAGGCATTGGAAGTTTACCTAAATTTTGAACAGTTATCAGAGCACCTTTGTTTTCATCCAATTCCACGTAGCGTACTTCGGATATCGCTTGATCCATCTGCCAATTGTGTTTAAACATCCCTCTCCAATACCAGTTTAAGTTTTCTCCTGTTTCATTTTCAATAGTACGGAAAAAATCATTAGGTGTAGGATGTTTGTACGCCCAATATTCAATATATTTTCTGAAAGCAACATCAAATCGCTCGGGGCCAATAATTTCTTCACGAAGCAATCTTAAGGCATACGCAGGTTTGTAATAAGCTAAATAGCCTATATGGCGTTCGCGCATATTTTGTGGTGAACTCATTACAGGCTCAAGAGCAGGGTTAAAAAGTACCTGTGTTAAATTGTTTTTTGCACCATAACGCTGATTGTATTCGCCTTTATTGAAATTTTGCGTAGAAATTTCATTTATGAAAGTGTTAAAACCTTCATCCATCCAAGCGTGTAATCTTTCGTTACTTCCTACAATCATTGGAAACCAATTGTGTCCAAATTCGTGATCTGTTACGCCCCAAAGGTCACCACCTTTAGCGTTATAACCACAAAATGATAATGCTGGATATTCCATCCCACCCACGTTTGATGCTACATTGACTGCTACAGGGTAAGGATATTCAAGCCATTTTTTAGAATAATGTTCGATTGATGCTTTTGTGTATTCTGTAGATCTTTCCCAGCCATTTTTGCCGTTACTCTCTTCTGGATACAAGGATAGCGCAAGACTTTTCTTGCCCGAAGGCAAATTGATTTTTGCGGCGTCCACTATAAATGAAGCAGAAGAAGTCCAAGCTACATCGTGCGCATTTTCTAGTTTATATTTCCAAGTCAGCTCTTTTTTGTTTGGCCTTGTGTTTTTATCTGTAACTTCTTTCAGAGAGCGAATCATAACGGTCTTATCCGAATTTTTAGCTTCATTATACCGTGTTAATTGTGTGGGAGTCCAGACTTCCTCAGGATTCAAAAGTTCACCACCCAAAGCGACAATGTGATTAGCTGGTGCAGTTATTTCAACGTTGAAGTCTCCAAATTCTAAATAAAATTCACCTGGGCCAGTATATGGATGTGTATTCCAGCCTAATATGTCATCAAATACACAAACACGCGGATACCATTGCGCGATAGAATAAACTTTTCCATTTTTAGTTGGTAATATTCCGGTTCTATCAGCCCCATATTCTGGAATAGAAAATTCAAAATCCATGGAAAAGGTGACTTTTCCTCCTTTAGCAGCTAGAGGCTTAGGAAGGTTTATTCGCATACGCGTATCTGAAATTATATAATTCGTAGTTGCCTTATTATCTATTTTTATATTTTCTAATACATAGCCTCCATCGAATGTATTTCCTGCACTACCATATCTGCTTTCAGTTAGTGGAACTATTGCTTGACCTCTTGATGTTGAATTAAATAGGTTTTGATCTAATTGAAACCATACGAAGTCTAATGATTCAGGACTATTATTGGTATAGGTCATCGTCAAAGAGCCCTTGATTCTATCTGTTATGTCATCAAGCGAAGCTTTAATTGAATAACTTGCTGCATTCTGCCAATACGCTGGACCTGGTTTTCCACTTGCCGAACGGTAAATTGTTCCATCCGAAGTATAAAATCCTGGACCAAAAGCTTCTAAATAACTATACTCGCCTCTAGTTTGTGCTTCAGAAATTTGCGGAGTTGATAGCGAGATAGCTAAAGCTGCTAAAAGATATTTAGATATTTTATTTATCATAATGAAGAAAGCTTTTGTTGGTAAATTTGTTCATCGAAGCCTAAAATAATTTCATTTTTCAATTCAACAATCGGACGTTTGATCATGCTATTGTTTTGTAATAATACTTCGCGTGCTGACAGTTCATCCACTACAGCGGCTTGTTGTTCTGGAGAGAGTTTTTTCCATGTAGTACCTTTTTTGTTGATCAGAGATTCCCAAGAAACCAATTTTTGCCATTCGATTAATTTTGAATCCTTTGCTGGCTCTTTTTTATAATCATGAAATGTATATTGGATATTATGATCATTTAACCAATCCAATGCTTTTTTAACAGTGTTACAATTCTTAATTCCGTAGACGTTCAACATGATATATTTTAGATTGCAATAATAAATACTATAAATGTAGTGATTTTTTTATTTCCTTGCTTTTTAGTGAAGAGTTTAACGAATGTTAGCTTTTTATAAAAAACTAGATCTATGAAGTTGTCTTTTACAGATGTATATCAAATATAATAAATAAGCTAATGTGTTTAATGAAATGATTCTCAATTTGATAAATTATATTTTGAGAAAGAAATCTAATTTTGATAGTGTATTTTTTACACTATATTTTTTTAATTGACAAAATAATTATATTTTTATCACTTCATTAAAAATAATACAAAAATGAGCCTAAAAGATTATAAAGGTGTTTTAACAGGTGATCAAGTTCAAGAGTTATTTGAAATTGCTAAAAAGCACAAATTTGCATTACCTGCTGTAAACGTAATAGGAACAAATTCTATTAATGCAGTATTAGAAACTGCTAAAGCTGTAAATTCTCCAGTTATTGTACAATTATCTAATGGTGGTGCGCAATTCTATGCTGGTAAAACATTAAATAACGATGGATTAAAGGCATGTATCTTAGGTGCTGTTTCAGCAGCTCAGCATGTGCATTTATTAGCAGAGCATTATGGTGTTGCTGTTATCTTGCATACTGACCACGCTGCTAAAAAATTACTTCCTTGGATTGATGGTTTATTGGATGCTGGTGAGAAATTCTTTGCACAAAACGGTAAGCCTTTATTCTCTTCGCACATGTTGGATTTGTCAGAAGAACCATTAGAAGAAAATATTGAGATATCTGCAAAATACTTAGCGCGTATGAAACCACTAGGTATGACTGTTGAAATTGAATTAGGTGTAACAGGTGGTGAAGAAGATGGTGTAGACAACTCTGACGTAGATAGCTCAAAATTATATACTCAACCTGAAGAGGTGGCTTACGCTTACGAAGAGTTATCAAAAGTATCTGATAAATTCACAGTAGCTGCTGCTTTTGGAAATGTACATGGTGTGTACAAACCAGGTAACGTGAAATTACAACCAGTTATCTTGCACAATTCTCAAGAATATATTCGTGAGAAATTTAATTTGACTGCTGAAAAACCAGTTAACTTCGTGTTCCATGGTGGTTCGGGTTCATCTCCAGAAGAAATTGCTGAAGCAATCTCATACGGTGCGATCAAAATGAACATTGATACAGACATGCAATGGGCAATGTGGGATGGTGTGCGTTCTTACGAAGCTAAAAACCACGATTATTTACAAGCGCAAATCGGTAACCCAGAAGGTGAAGATTCTCCAAACAAAAAATACTACGATCCGCGCGTATGGTTACGCAAAGGTGAAGAGGCATTTGTTGCTCGTTTGACGCAAGCATTTGAAGAATTAAATGCTGTTGACGTTAACAGTAAATTGTAATACCAAACTTTCTATATAGTAGGAGGGTTATTGATTGAAGATCAATAACCCTTTTTTATTCTCCAAAAAATCTACTTATGCTAAACGTTTTACTGCATATTTCTTCACATAAATACAGTATATTTGCTTTTTAAATTTGAAGGCATAACACCTGTATGAAGCATATACGTAATTTTTGTATTATAGCACACATTGACCACGGTAAAAGTACCTTGGCGGATAGATTATTAGAATATACCAATACGATTTCTCAACGTGAAGCGCAAGCTCAGCTTTTGGATAATATGGATTTGGAGCGTGAACGTGGTATCACGATCAAAAGTCACGCAATCCAGATGGATTATATCCAAGATGGTGAAAAATATACTTTGAATCTTATAGATACGCCTGGGCACGTGGATTTCTCTTATGAGGTATCGCGTTCTATCGCGGCGTGTGAAGGTGCGCTATTAATCGTTGATGCTTCACAAGGTATTCAAGCACAGACAATTTCGAATCTATATTTAGCAATGGAGCATGATTTAGAAATCATACCTATTCTAAATAAGATGGACTTGCCAGGAGCGATGCCTGAAGAGGTAAAAGACCAAATCATTGATTTGATTGGAGGTAAACGTGAAGATATTATCCCAGCTTCGGGTAAAACTGGTTTGGGAATTCCTGATATTTTGAGAGCTATAGTTGAGCGAGTGCCAGCTCCAGTAGGGGATCCTGATGCACCGCTGCAAGCTTTGATTTTTGACTCGGTGTTTAACTCATTCCGTGGAATCATGGCGTATTTTAAAGTGGAGAATGGCGAAATACGTAAAGGTGATAAAGTAAAATTCATTGCAACAGGAAAAGAATACTTTGCGGATGAGGTGGGTACATTGAAATTAAATCAAGTTGCGAAAGATGTGATTAAAACAGGTGATGTAGGCTATATCATCTCTGGCATCAAAGAAGCTCGTGAAGTAAAAGTAGGGGATACAATCACGCATAAAGACCGTCCAAGTACTGATGCTATTCAAGGATTTGAAGAGGTAAAACCGATGGTTTTTGCGGGTATTTATCCAGTAGATACTGAAGATTACGAAGAATTGCGTGAATCGATGCACCGTTTGCAGTTGAATGACGCTTCCTTGGTTTTCGAACCAGAATCATCAGCTGCATTGGGATTTGGTTTCCGTTGTGGTTTCTTAGGAATGCTTCACATGGAAATTATCCAAGAGCGTTTGGAACGTGAGTTCAATATGACGGTAATTACGACAGTTCCCAACGTGTCCTACAAGGCCTACATGACAAAGGATAAAGAGGAGATTGTTGTTCATAATCCATCTGACTTGCCAGATCCAAGTAAATTGGATATGATTGAAGAGCCTTACATCAAAGCAAATATCATTACCAAAGCTGATTTTGTTGGTCCTGTTATGTCACTTTGTATTCAGAAGCGTGGTACTATCATTAATCAATCATACTTGACTTCTGATCGTGTAGAATTGGTTTTTGAGATGCCAATGGGAGAGATTGTATTCGATTTCTATGATAAATTAAAAACCATTTCTAAAGGATATGCATCGTTTGATTACCATCAAATCGGCTATAGACAATCGGATTTGGTGAAATTGGACATCCGCCTTAATGATGAACCTGTGGATGCACTATCATCGTTGATTCACCGTAGTAATGCGTATGATTTTGGTAAAAAGATTTGTGAGAAGTTAAAAGAACTTTTACCACGTCAACAATTCGAAATTCGTATTCAAGCATCAATTGGTGCAAAGATTATTGCGCGTGAGACCATTTCTGCATTACGTAAAGATGTAACTGCTAAATGTTATGGTGGTGATATTTCGCGTAAGCGTAAATTATTAGAAAAACAGAAAAAGGGTAAAAAACGTATGCGTCAGGTAGGTAACGTAGAGATTCCTCAATCGGCGTTTATGGCTGTTTTGAAATTAGATTAATAAGCAATCAACCTATAAAAATTATATAAGAATGAGATTATTAGACGGTAAAGAAGTATCCGCTAAGATTAAAGAAGATATTAAGAGGGAAGCTGCTGAATTTACAGCGCAAGCTGGTCGTAAGCCACATTTAGTTGCGATTTTGGTCGGAAATGATGGCGGTAGCGAAACCTATGTAGCAAGTAAAATGCGCAACTGCGAGTTAGTCGGTTTTGAATCTACTAATATTCGTTACGGAGTTGATATTACAGAAGCTGAATTGATTGCTAAAATTGAAGAAATCAATAAAGATGAGAATATCGACGGTCTAATCGTTCAATTACCTTTGCCTAAACATATTGATCCTGATAAAATTACGGAGGCTATCGACTATCGCAAAGATGTAGATGGTTTTCATCCGATCAACTTAGGTCGTATGCAACGTAATTTGCCATGCTTCATTCCTGCTACACCTTACGGTATTATGTTGATGTTAGAACATTATGGTATTGATACTTCGGGTAAGCATGCGGTGGTCGTAGGTCGGAGCAATATCGTTGGTTCTCCGATGAGTATATTATTGGCTCGTAATAGTAATCCTGGAAATTGTACAGTGACATTGACTCATAGTCGTACTGTAGATTTGAGAACTGAAGTTCTTCGTGGTGATATCATTGTTGCGGCTATAGGTAAGAAAAATTTTGTTACTGCTGATATGGTGAAAGATGGTGCGATCGTCATTGATGTCGGCATCAATAGAGAAAATTCTACAGAAACAAAATCTGGTTTTAAATTGTATGGAGATGTCGATTTCGAAGAAGTGTCGAAAAAAGCGTCTTGGATTACTCCAGTACCAGGTGGTGTAGGACTGATGACAATTGTGGGCTTATTGAAAAATACGCTTGAAGCAGCAAAGGGTACTATTTACAGTAAATAATTTATTGTTATTTGGCATAAATATTGCGCTTATTAAAGCATTTAATAATTTTAAACTTATAAAAATGAAAAAAATTGCTTTATTAGCTGTTGCTGCTGCAGCA
Source organism: Sphingobacterium composti (assembly GCF_009829075.1). GTDB lineage: Bacteria > Bacteroidota > Bacteroidia > Sphingobacteriales > Sphingobacteriaceae > Sphingobacterium > Sphingobacterium composti. The sequence continues at coordinate 13,825 of NZ_WUQZ01000024.1, forward strand.
TTATCTTTTGCAGCATGTAATAATACACCTTCAAAGGATAAAAATGCCGATGGAGAAGTTTCTGTTGGTGAACATGTTGACCATACTCATGAGCATTTGGATAATGCAGCGCACGATGCTTATCACAAAGCTGAAGAAGATTACAACAAAGCTAAAGCAGAATTAGATGCAGCTGTCTCTAAAGGCGATAAAAAAGCCGAAGAAGCTGCTCGCAAAACTTTAGCCGACGCTGAGTCTGTATGGGAAAAAGCTAAGGCAGATATGAAAAATGCCGCAGAGAGTGCTAAAGAAGGAATCGATAATACTGTTGATGCAACAAAAGATGCTGCTAAAAAGACCGGCGATGCAATCGAAAACACGGCAGATAAAGCTGGCGATAAAATTGAATCTGGTGCTAAAGCAGTTAGTGATGCAGCTAAGGATGTAGCTGATAAAACTAAGGAAAAAGCAAACAATGTTAAAGAAGCTTTAAAAAATTAATATAACGAAATCAATTTTTATAAAGCGCCTATCCTGTGATGGGCGCTTTGTTTATTTTTTAGAGAAATGAATAAGGAAAAGATAGTCGAAGCTTGTTTTGTAATTTTGAATGAAAAAGTAGAACAGGTCAATTTGGCCATTCACGATGCAAATCAAAGTTTGCAGGATGACACGAAAAGTAGCGCAGGAGATAAATACGAAACTAGTCGTGAAATGATTCAGCAGGATTTGAATCGTTATGAACAACAGCTTAAAGCCCTGAATCAAGAAGTTGAAATCTTGAATAGTATTAAAATACAAAAGACTGATAATGGCAAGGCTGTTTTGGGTTCTATCATCGAAACCGACAAAGCGATTTATTTCTTGGCGACGAGCATTGGCTTGGTTCATATCGAAGCAGAGAGAGTTTTTAGTATTTCTACAGCTTCACCTATCGGAAAAGTGCTTGTCGGTAAATCTGTAGGAGAGTCTTTTGAGTTTAATGGTGAAAGGCAGGTAATAAAGTCCTTATTTTAATTTTGATATAAGGGTGTAATTATAATTAATTTACACAGTTCGTGAGACAGTCCCTTTAATTTTGATATAAGGGTGTATTTATAATTAATTTACCCATATTTTACCCCCTTAAACTTTATTTGAAAAAAGAGTCCAATTGTAACTAAACAACTGAACTCCATATTTTTTAATTTACACAGTTCCTTAGAAAGTGCCATATACTCTTTTTAATTAATAATAATTTGACTTCCTTTATCAAGATCTTTTATCACAGTAATTGATCTTGGCATGCGCTCTTTAAGTTCTTCCACGTGAGAAATAATCCCCACCACTCGATTTTCTTGATGGAGATATTGCAATGTGTCAAATACGGTATTTATACTATCTGTATCTTGAGTTCCGAAACCTTCGTCAATAAAGAAAAAGTTTTTATCAGCTTTATTAAGTGATTGAATGTTTTCTGCTAGTGCAAGAGCCAAACATAAAGATGCTTGAAATGATTGTCCGCCGGAAAGTGTCTTTGCAGAACGTTTATAGCCGTTATTTAAATAATCTACGACCTCGAACTCGTTATTTTCATTAATAACAAGACTTAATTGATTCTTGGTCAACCGATGAAAACGTTGGTTAGCAATTTCGCACAACCGCTGTAAATGAATACTTGAAACATAATTAACGAATCCATTGCCTTTAAACATATTAAATAATATGTCTAGGTTCTTCTTTCTTGTTTCTAATAATCCGAATGAGGCAAGTAATTCTTTCTTTTTCGAGAAATCAATAGTCAATCGCTCAATATCTTCTTTTAGTGCTCCATAGATTTCAATTTGTAGTTGCAGTTCTTCTTTTTTTAATTGAACTAATTCAGCTATTTCCTTATGCTTTTCAATTGAATAACCATCAGTTATTGTTTTTTCTTCTAGCTCTTGAATCCTTTGTTGAAGTGTGTTATATTGCAGATAAAAGTCTTGAATATTTTTTCTTACAAGATTGATATTTAAATTCTTAATGAGAATAGCGTTAATGGTTGCTATATCAGGATAGTTGAACTCTACTAAAAGTTTATGTAATAAATTCTGCGTCTCTTGTAGTTTTGCTGCATAAATTGAATATTGTTCTTTAGCCTCATTATAAGCTCCTTGTATTTCTGCGTAATTTGTTCTATATTCTAATAATTGTTTAGTATAGTTAGTATATTTTGTTTGAGTCTCTCTAATAGTTGACTCAATGAGTTTCGACTTTTCATCAAGTGTATTTTCGTCAAAAACTTTATACAAACTAATATCTATAACTTGAATCTGTTGTAAATTCTGAACAATACTTGCCTCCAATATTTTTACTTCATTTAGATATTCATTAAGTTTACGTTCCGATTTTGTGATTGTATCTATAGTTTTCTGTAATTGTTCTCTTTTAGTTTTCAAATCTTGATCCAGAAGTTTCAGTTTTTCCTCTTCTTCGAAAATTGCGCTTTTCTTTTTGTCAAACTTGCTTTTATCTGTTTTATCAAAATCTTCCCATTTAAAAGATGAATGATGTATTTCAATAAGTTTGCCCAATCCAAGTACACTCTCATTAAAATCCCTACACTGATGCTCTTTTTCAACAATAATTCTGCTGGCTAATTGGAGATCAACAATTTGTTTATCCAGTTCCTGCTTTTTTGCAATCAGCTCATTTTTATCATTGGTTATTTGAACGAACTCTTTATCTAAAGTATCTATTTGCATTGGGGACGGATGCTCTAAAGATCCACATAATGGACAAGCTTCTCCATCATGTAGATTATGTGCATAATGGGCTAATTCTTGTTTCAACCGTAATTCACTCTCCTGATTTTTAATATTTTCTTCGGATTGTGATAATAGTTCTTTTTTTTGCGTGATTACATCTTTCCAGTCAGTCTCCGTGCAACCTAATGCCTTGAATTTATTTTTTAGATCTTCAATTTGCATCAAAGTCTCCTGTATTTGCTGTTTCTTTTCGGATAGATCTTTCTGAAATTGTTGTTCTTTTTGATACCAAGTATCAATTTCCAGAAGTTCGGAAGATTTAATCTGATTACTTTTTAATCGTTCAATTTCTTTTTCTAATTCTTGGATGTTGCCAGCTAAATTTTCTTCAATTATTTTTTGTGTATTTAGAAACTCTTGTCCTTTTATAATGCCAGCCTCTTTTTCATTTTTTGCTTGTAAGGAGGTTAGATTTTCTTTTAATCGTTTAATGTCCTGTATTTCAGTTTTTAATTCATCAAGTCCTTCGTATTTAGGCGTTATGTCTTCAAGAGATTTTTCAACTTCAATTAATAAGGATTTAGTTTTGTCTTTTGACTCTTTTAATCCTTCTATTTTTGTTAATAATGTATTCTTGCTTGATGTTATAGAGGTGAAATTATTTAAATGCTCCCTAAAATTTGAAGAAATCAACTCAAATTCGTTTACTTCCAACTCTGCTTTTTGAATATGAATTTTTTTCTGTTCTAATGATGATAACTCTTCCTTTTTAGCTACTAAATCAAGTTTCATCTGTTTAGTAGTTTCTAATTCATTAAATTTTTTTTCAAGTACTTGATAATCATCTTTGATTGTATCCAATGTTTTTGCTAATACATCGAATTGCTCTGTTTTATCAAGGATTACCTCTTCATTGACTTCATCATAAGCACTTAAAGCTCCCTTAATATTTTCAATTTTCTTATTATTATCAGCCAACAAATGGGAAACTTTGGGACCTAAATCATACTGATTTAAGAAGAAAATCTCTTTCATCATTTCAGAACGATCTTTTCCTTTTAATTCTAAAAACTCTTTGAATTGACCTTGCGGAATAATTATCGTTCTTCGAAAGTTTGGGTAGGAGAGATTTGTGACAGTAGCACCATCATTTGATCCCAATGGAACCCAAGCATTATCTTTCCATTCGTAAGCATTTCTTTCATGATCTGTTATGTCTTGAAATTTCTTTTTACGTCTCCATTGTGCTACGAAACGGAATTTTCTACCTTCAAAATTTAAAAATTGAAAATCTATCAATACATGATTAGATTTCAAATTCAACATATTATAAGTTCGCTTTTCTTTGCTATTTAATCGTTCCGTTTCTCCATATAATGCATAACCAATAGCTTCTAAAACGGAAGATTTTCCAGAACCAACAGTCCCAAATATTCCAAATAAACCAGCTTCTGTCAGTTTTGTAAAATCAATTTCTTGCTTTTGTTGATACGAATATAGACCTTCTATACTTAAATATAATGGTAGCATTTTACTCCTCCCAATCTTTAGAATACGTTAGTACTTCGTTGAATAATGACTTTATTTCGTCATTCGGCTCTTGACCATATTTACTCTTAAAATAATCACCAAATAAGGAGTGAATATTTTGATTTAGCTCTTTATTATCACTTGTTACTTTATCACTTATATTATTTTTTACAATTGGAATAATATGTACTATACCATCATGAGCTTCATGAATTCTTTTTAAATCCGAAGAAGACATGAAAGTATCACTTATCATAGTAAGTTCAACCAAAGTATATGGGTTTTCATGAAGCCATGCAACTGCTTGATCTACATTGTCAAAGGTCATACGACGTAATTGTTTGCCACTACGTAATGGGATGGCTTCGACAGAGGCTTGTTCATTAGGTTTAGTATTAACTATTATGACTTTTTTCTCTTGTCCAGCTTCCGAAAAACTATATGACAGTGGTGAGCTCGAATATACGACAGGATTTATATGGCCTTTAATAAATTGAAATCTATGAAGATGGCCGAGAGCTGTATATTGTATTTGCGATGGTATTGCATCAGTATATACAATATCAGCATTTCCTATCTTTATAGGTTTTTCGCCCTCGGGCTCTTCTAATATTTCCCCTCCGCGTTGCAACATATATAAATGAGCTGTTAAAATATTTACGCCTGTATTGTCGCAATACTTATCTGCTAAATTTTTCCAGTTGCATTTTAGCACTTCATTTAATTGTTCTCCTTTGTTTTCAATACCCAAAAACTGTTTTAATCGAAGCTCATTAGCATAAGCTGTTGTAAGTATCCTAACAGGGTATTCAATATGCTTCAATTTTATTTCAATAAATCCTTTATCGGATCTAGTAATCTGAAAATCATCATTCATCGTGAATGGTTTAATTTCCGCGTGTGGATAACCAATGAAGATAATACCACAAGCGCGAGCTAATGGATCTGGAGAGTCAATTCTATCTGGAGAATCGTGATTGCCTGCTATCGCGATTACAGGGCGTGTTCCATTTGCTGTTAATCTTTTTAAGGTATTATATAGCAATTCGGTAGCATCAACGGGAGGGTTGAAAGTATCAAATAAATCTCCTGCGACTACGACTAAATCAACTTGTTGTTGGTCTGCTAGTTCGCATATTTCTTGAAGAACTTCACGTTGTTCATCGATACGACTTATAAAATCAAGCTTTTTTCCTAGATGCCAATCAGCGGTATGTAGTATTTTCATTACGAAAAATAAAATTTATGCATAGGATAAATGTACTCATTTTTCTTATAAAAACTCACTAGAGTGTGTAGTTAAGCGGTTTTTGTAAATTATTGTAGCTGATGTAGTGAAAAGTCTACTTAAAAAAAAAATCTTTAAAGTTGTATAAAAAGCTAATTTTGAGCAACAATATTTCCTTAAAACTAACTTAAGATATTATGAATTATAAATTTTTATTTACTTTTTTCGTTTCAATATTAGTAAGCTCTGCTGTATCAGCAAATGAACCAGTGGAAGATGGTCCAACACAATATAGATCATTAAGAAATTTCACAAAATGGTTTTCTTCAGTGAATGTTGGTACACAGTTTTATTTAGGTGACCACGACAAACAAGAAAGCATGTTTAAAAGATTAACTCCAAACTTTGAAATAAGTGCTGGAAAGTGGCTTAACCAGAGTTTTGGTGTTAGAGCAGGGATTAATGGTTTCAAGATGAAAGGTTTGACAAAAGAAGGACCTTTGGCAACTAGTAAAGAAATGGTGATTGGTAGTCCACATTTCTTATATGATCAAGAATTTAATTTTATTAATGTTCATGCGGATTTATTATTCCACTGGACAAATGACGCGTTAGATATAGATTTAAATAGAATGTACAGTTTAATCCCATATGGTGGCATAGGTATTATAGCTGCAACCAATAAACAAAAGACCACTAATTTGACTATGAATTTTGGATTAATTCAAACATTTCGCATAAACAATAAATTAGATTTTAATATTGATGTAAAGGGTAATATCATGTCGGATTCATTTGATGGTGAAAAAGGAGGTAATAACTTTGAAGGTAATGGAATTGCAACAATTGGACTAACCTATAATTTTAGATAATAAAACTATTGGAACTTAGAGGCATCATCGTAAATTGCCTCTAAGATTCTTTCAATAATTATTTTCTTAATCTTTTTTAAGAAAGTATTAACTTCTCAATCCCTCTTCTTTTCATCGAGATACACTTTTATAGATAGTAATTGAAAAATTAGATCTGCATATAATTTATTAACAGTATCAATAATAGAATATTCATTTAGAGATTTCTATTGTTTTTGGGCTAGATTGACCATTATGACAGGTTTCGCAACTAATGTTTTTAACAACACCATCGCGATCTTGGTTGAAATATTTTTTGTTAATTTTTTTAGTCATATTAATCATTTCACGCGCTACATTCTTTTTAGGGTTTGAGTCACTTGCAAAGTCCATACCTTTTTCACCATTGGATTTAGATGCATGACAATATCCACATTTAACACCTAAAGCAGCATTAAATCCTCGCATAACCTTAGTTAATTCCTCAGCTGAGATATTCTTGGGTAGTACTTTTAAATTTTTAGGTTTATTGCTTTCTTGTGCTGGCTGTTTAGTAAATGCAGAAATTGCAATTACTATTGCTAATATGCTACCAATTATAACTGTTTTCTTAGAGATTTTCATCGTTTTGATTTTGCCTAATATTACGAATTAAACCCGAAATGTCATAGCAAAGTCACCAAAAATTTATTATTAACTATATTTTTGTAATTTAGCGACTTTAAACTTAAATCGTTTACTTGTTAATTCTATGCGCACTATACTAATCTTGTTTATTTTAATCTTTAATATTTTCCCTAGTAAAGGTGAAACGATTCCTGTTTTAAATAAGACAAACTATAATTTCCTATTACATTTACCAGATACTTACGAAACTAGGATTGAAAAACTACCAATTATTGTCTTTTTACATGGTCGCAGTTTGTCAGGTACAAATTTAGATAGGGTAAAGCGATATGGTGTATTATATGCTAAAGATAAAGGCCTTGAATTGCCAAATGCAATTGTAGTAGCGCCTCAAACCAATAGGGGGTGGGATCCAGATAATGTAATGGAAGTAATAGATTATGTCTTGGAAAATTATAATGGTGACTCTAGTCGTGTATATGTTTGTGGAATGAGTATGGGCGGATATGGTACGATGCATCTCGCTGGAAAATATCCAGATCGTATAGCAGCGGCCGTAGCAATATGTGGGGGAGGAAATGTTAGTGACGCTTGCAATCTTGCAGAGGTACCATTGTGGATTCAACATGGAAGCGCTGATAAAGCTGTTCCTGCTTCAGAATCAAAAAAAATGTATAATGCTATTAAAAAATGTAATAATAATGCAGATGCTAAACTCACTATTATTAAAGGTGGAACTCATGGCAGTGTGGAGAGATTATTTCATCAGCAAGGAATTTATGATTGGATGTTGAAATATACTAAGGATCAAAAAGAATAGGTTCGCTAGTAAGCTACTCTATTCTTTTTGAGAGAGTAATTAATCAACTTATATAGTTACAGTATTTCCTTCCTAACGTTTTTAAATTGATAAGTTTTGTATTTAAAACATAAAAGTTAGGTGAATCAAAAATTTATTTTGTAATTCCGTTCTACCATGACTTACATACTGACTTAATGGTTTTTGGTAAGTAAATCCTACTGCTAAATTATTGATAGTACTTTCCAAACCTATATTGATATTGGTGTTATATCCACCAGTGTGATCAATTTTATAGCCCATACTTTTATCTCTAGCTTGCGTATCATGTTGGATACCAATATTTGGACGAAATCTATATTTTTCTTTTAATAAGATATTATAGTAAACACTACCATTCAAGGTTAATTTGTTTCCATATTGGTATTCATCACTATTTTTTGTATTCATCTTATAACTAACATTTGTATTGATCCCGATATTATCTTTACTTAAATCATAATTTACAGAAGTCGTAAAGTCATAACTACCTGTTCCCAATTGATATATGTTAGTAGTATTTGTGCTGCTGAATTCATCTTTATTATACTGTCCTGTAGCTAATTTAACACCCAATCCTAACCAAAGATTTTGATTGAATTTTTCTGATTTATTAATAAGATTATAATAGCCACTTAAATTGATATCTCCTAATCCGGATTTCTTAGCCGATTTATCAGTACCATTATTGTACTTTTGGATATTACTATATGGAATAATTGCCATTACGCGCCATTGTGTGCCAATATTCCACGCTGACCAAAGTTCTGCGGTTTTGTATTTCTCGTGATTTGTTAGTGCTGTTTCATTGCCATTAATGTCCAATTGTGTTTTGACTTGATTGAAATGATAGCGAATACCGATAAAACGTTTATTGAAATTGGGCAAAAGCCCTGTATAATTATTTCCTAAGCCACCACCACAAATTTCACAAGCCAAAATTGAAGTTGTGTTACAAACAAGTATTGTTATTAGTATAGTTATTGCTTTTTTCATAGTTTGGTAAATATTTTGTTGTTTACGAATGTCTCGTCATTCAGTGTATTCAAAAAGGATAATAAATCATTGATTTCCTTATTATCTAATGGAATGCCTTTATTTTCTTTGAGAATAGGATCTAGATTTTCAGTAAGTCTAATTTCTCTTTGATAATGTTTTAGCACACCTTCTAAAGTATAAATGCTTCCATCATGCATATATGGCGGGGTATACTTTAAATTGCGTAATGTTGGGACTTTGAATTTCAACTTATCCTCTTCCAAATACGTAATTTCATTCCTTCCTAAATCTTTTGCAGCATTCAAACCTAATCCATTGTCTCGAAAGCTATGGTCTGTGAACAATGGCTCTCTGTGACATGAATTACATTTTACTTGAAAAATCTTATATCCATTTTCTTCTTCAACAGTAAATTTTGCTTCATTTCTTTTGACTTTGTCATATTTGGAATTGTCTGAAACCAACATAACCATGAAATGGGAGAGTGCTTTTAGTATATTATTGGAATTGATATTTTCATCACCAAAAGCTTTTTCGAACAACAAAGGATATTCTTTATGCGCTTGCAATTTCTTCACAACATTTTCTAATCTTTCATCCATTTCTATAGGATTGTGGATAGGAACAATGGCGGTTAGATCCAGCTGCTTGACACCTCCATCCCAAAAAAAAGAAGTCGACCAAGCAAGGTTAGCTAATGAAGGAGAATTACGAATGCCAAGTTGATCATCTATTCCATGACTTACATCATGACCATGGTGTGTAAATGCATTTTGGGAAATATGACAACTCGCGCACGAAATCGTATTGTCTCTTGATAACAAACCATCATGGAACAGTTTTCTGCCCAATTCGAATGTCTCTTGACTCAATGGTGTCAATGCAAAACTATAGGTAGGATCAGGAAAATACGAAGGAGATTTGAATCTTACAATCTCTGTAAGATTCAAATCATCTGCTTTTTTACAAGCCCATATACCAAAACATAAAACAAAAAATACAATCAGCTTTTGTTTATTTTTCATTTGATGCTATTTTGGTAAAATTGTGCGTATGATCATGCCTAAACATTGTAGCATAATTATCAGCTATCTTAGAATGAGGCCCAGAATGCATTACTACTGGATTAGTTTTGATAGAAATTGTATTGGAACCATCGAATATTTTACCTAAATCTACCATGATGTGTATGTCGGAAGATAAATTTTCTTGTACTTTACTGGTTCCAGCTTGTGATAGGTCAAGCTTCACAGTTCGATTATTATTAACTGTAGGTGTATCGTAACCACCAAAAAAGCCAATATGATATTTAAAGCTTTTGGTAGCGTTGGGTGATTGAGGTGATGTACCTTCTATTTTTAAATGTATATATCCAGAGTTCCATTCCCAATACATACCATTTTCTGACGCATCCAAAACGCCTTTTCTTTGCTCAATTGGGATGGTATTTGCAAGGCTATCCACCCCCACATTAAATTGTAAAGTTTTATAATCACCCTCGGGAATATTAAGGATAGGCTGCAATGACGCTTGGTCTGTGGCGTCTATTAAAAAATACGAATCTTCTTTTGGAATTGTAATTATATCTCCATTCGTTTTGGTGAATTTAATATTACTGACAAAATATTTTAATAGGGATATATTAAATGTTTCTCCACTTTCATTCGAATAATTTCCTTCGTTTAATTGCAATTTCTTTGCTCCGACTATATGATCAAATTTTATTTTGACTTGACCGAGTTTATTGTCATCAACATTGATATCATCAGTTTTTGTACATGCATTTAATAAGGTCATCAAACATAGAAGACCCAATAGCAAATTTTTCATAAAATATATTTTATATGATTAAATAATCACAATTCACCAAAATAGACTAGCTACTTAGTAAGTTGTATTCAAATTTTAAATAAGAAAAGATGGATTAAACGAAAAGAGGGGGGCGATCCAAGGAATAAATAAATTCTCGGGGATTTAAATTAGAAGTATAAATGCTGTAGGTAATTTCAATTACATCAGACAATGAGTTTGCGTGAAATAAAATTTGAGTAGGATTTACAGCTATACTTTCTTGTAGATTTATTTTAAAATTTTGTTGTTCCTTTTCTTGTTGATTTTTGAGTTTTTTCATGAGGTAACACTGTCCATGACATGTGTTGTGTTGCATGCTACGTTGCACACATAGGTACTTTTCAATAAAGTTTTGGTTGTAATAGAATGAAGTGCATATCACTAATGTCATGTTGCACTGCAACAACATAATCGGTATCAGGATATATATCAACAAACTTTTCATTCGAAGCAAAGCTACAATATTGCATTATGGAAAAAAAATAATAATTACCTTTTTGACAATCGATTTTATTTGGATTAATTCTTAATAACGTATATATTTGTACTGTTAATTTGAATAGGGGTAAAAATGATTTGTCCGTTAGCTAACGTAGAAGAGGTATTTATTACACAAGTAGGAGCAGTATATCAATGCAGCCGAAAAAACTGTTATTGGTTAGAATTTCAAGATACTACGACATCTTTTAGCGTAAGCGATTTCTTTGCTTTTAAGAAGCGAGTTGACAATATAGACATCGAAAAGATGTTATGTGATTCATCTAGAAGTTCGGATTTCGAAATTTTAATGCCTTTCCGTACAGATCGTTGCTTCATATTATCTGTTGAAGATGTTTTGAATCTTCGCGAAATCTTAGATGGCGCAAAATTTATGATCGAACTTAATGCACAAATAAAGACGATTTTACGTCGCGGAGCCGTAATTGCCTTCTAATTTTAATTATACTGATTCTAAACAACTTACAATTTCTTAGTCTAATTTAGACTGAATTCGTATAACACTTTTTTCATCTATTTCCTAAATCCTCGCCTTATATTTGTATTAGTTAATCAGTGGTACAACTATTGCTAGTTAGCTATTAAATAATTGTAACTATAAAACTTTATATATATGAAAGATTTATTGAAATTAAAATCATCTTTATCAGAAGAGATCGAAAATATATTAAATGCACAGATCAAAGTTGAGGCACATTCATCTGCAATTTATTTAGCAATGTCAGCATGGTGTGGCGAACAAGGATTAGACAACGCGGCTAAATTCTTCGCAAAACAATCTGATGAAGAACGTGAGCATATGTTAAAATTGTTTAATTATGTAAGTAGCCGTGGAGGTAAAGCTATTTCTCCAGAAGTGACAAATATCCCATCTGATTTTGAATCCTTTCGCGGTGTATTTGAGCAGGCTTTAGAGCAAGAAATGTTTGTTACTGAGCAATTCAATAATATTGCGGACAAATGTGCTAAGTCAAAGGATTATGTTACTTTCAACTTCTTAAGTTGGTTCTTATCTGAGCAAGTAGAAGAAGAGTTTGTATGTCGTCGTATCTTAGAATTATTTGATGTAATAGGTGAAGAAGGTACTGGTCGTTGGGAAATTGACAGACATTTAGTAAAAGTTTGCTTTGATGGCGAATAATAAATATTTAAGTATTAATGAAAAGGAGATATTGAACTACAATATCTCCTTTTTTATTATACTAGAAATTTAACTTTATCGTTTTATATAAAAGTTACCGTTAACGTTCATTCAATGGCATTTATTTAGTATATTGAGTGACGGTATTTCAAGAAGTAAACTGTGTCTTTTTTTAAGCGGAATATAATCTTCATTATAGGCTTTGTTATATATATAGCAAGTAGTTCCCTATATGCACAAGTAAAGATTAGTGGTGCTGTAAAAGACTCAGTAGGAAATCCGATTAAGGATGTTATAGTACGATTATACACAGATAAAGACACCACAATAAGTATTACCAATTCTCTTGGAATTTATCGCTTCAAATCTATAGAATCCTCTCAAATTAAATTAGGATTCAATATGTTAGGATATGTTGCGGACTTGGAAAGCTATACGATTGATTTATCAAAAAGCTATACGGTGATTCCAGACCATATACTGCACAGAGGTACTTACGCTATTCAGGATGTTTCGGTCACGAGGGTTATTCCTATGGTCGTCAATGGCGATACTATTCAATATAATCTTGGCGCTTTCTCATTCCGTAAGCAGACATTATTAGAGGATGGATTAAAAAAAATACCTGGTTTCCAAATTAGTCGTGATGGAGCTGTTTATTTTAATGGTTATCATATCAAAAAAGTTAAAGTCAATAATAACGAGTTTTTTGGCGGAGATATAATTACTGCAACTAAAAATCTACCCGTCGATTACATTAATAATATTCAATTAATAGAATTAAACAATAAAAGCGATGGAACAGAAACCGGAATTGCAGATTATCAGGAAAAGGAAAAGCTATTAAATATTAATTTGAAGGAAGACAGAAAAATACTGCATTTTGGACAATTGACAATTGGATCTGGTACAAATGGTAGATATTTGGGAAGTTTTGGAATCAATAGATTTAATGACGGTAATGAACTGTCTTTATTAGGATCTTTTAATAATACAAATACCAATTTATTTTCATATGGGGATATTTCTGGAGGAAAAAGAAATAATTCAACACTAGATATTGATGAGTTTATAGACCCTATTGATGGAATCAATACTACTGCCTCCGTAGGAATAAATATGGCCCAAAAAATAGGAAAACAATCTAGACTAAATACTTCATACAATTATGTAAAAAAGAATATATCAATTAGTGGGTATTCTTTGATGAAATCAACTTATATAGGAAATACGATTTCTAAAAACGAAACCTACGATGAGGAACAAGAAGATGATAACCATCGATTAAGATTGTTTTTAGATGGAAAGCTTCAAAACAAAGATATATTAAAGATAGAGGGGAATTTAACCTACAATACCAAATCAATTTACAACAATAAACGTTCTGATCTTAGTAATTTCCAACAGCAAAGTGAGGGAACGAACATAGATTCAGCGAGTCACAAAATACCTATTGCGGATATCGAAGTATTATATTCAAAATTTTTCACTAAAAAGGACAGGAAATTAGTTGGTAAATTCAATGCCAAAACTAATACATTGATCAATAATCAATTTGTAAACGAGATATTCAAAATTACTAATAGAAATGGCATCGAGGATTTAGAAGAGCTAAATCGCCAATTTATTGATCAAAATAACAGAAATGGTACGGCAAACCTGTCATTATCATTTGTAGAGCCTTTTATGACGCATAGTGTTTTTGAGTTTAAGTATGAATATGATCATAATAATATTGATGCCGAACGCTATGTATATAATTGGAAAGATGCTCGACAATCTAACATTATAGATTCGTTGACTGTAGATTATGGCTATAAGTTTAATAGTAATAAGGTAGGGCTTATTTATCAGTTCACACGTAATAAACGAGTTAAGTTTAATATTGGTTTTGCCGTTCAGCCTATTCGCATGGTAGGTAAAGTTTTGAATGATACGCTAAACTATAACTATGAGAATATCAATTTAGTACCTACGACTAATTTTAGTTATAAATTATCAGATAATGTTGATTTTCAGGTAAGCTATAGAGGTAAGAATAATCAGCCAAGTTTTTTTCAAATAGTACCGGTTTTTAATAATACGAACTCAAGAAATATCGTATTGGGTAATCCAGAACTAAAATCAGAATTTTCCCATGGTTTGGTCACCACATTTCGTGCGTTTTTGCCTACGCGAATGCAATATCTCGAAACAAATTTTGCATACAATTATGTAAAAGATAAAATTGTAACAGATAAAAGACCTATTGAAAATACAACAGTTCAACAAACCACTTTCCGAAATTCGAAAGGCTATTACGATTGGCGTTGGAATTATATATTCAACACACCATTTGAAAATGATAATTGGATGCTGGAAATGACTGGTGGTTTTGATTATTACAATAATATTTCCTTTATCGAAGATAGAGAACGCACCACCAGACAATTCATATTCAATAAAGCTGTTCAGTTGAAATACACCTTAGGGGATTATGTAGAAAGCATGTTCAATGCTAATTATTCACTTAATAGAGCCAGCTTTGACATTCCTTATCGTACAAAAATCAATGTTGAAACTCTATTTATGGGGCTTGGTGCTAAAGGATATGTGAAAAATAATTTTTCTTTAGGATTCGAGATGTCACAGCGTTATAACGATGGATACTTTAATAAAATCATGAACGTAAACCAAACTTTAATGAATGCTTTTATGGAATTTACATTTTTGCATAACCGTACTGCATTATTGCGTTTACAAGCATATGATTTATTTGATCAAAACAAACAAATGGGTATATATTCAGAATATATAGGTAACGATGTATTTGAAGAACGTAAAAATAGACTTGGAAGATATTTTATGTTGTCTTTAAATATAAGAATGCAAAAATAGAAAATGAAAGCAATTGTTATAAGTGAATTTGGTGGGCCAGAGGTGCTTGTTGTTCAAGAAAGAGAAGAGCCTACAATCACTGAGTATGAAATTCTGGTTCGAGTAAAGGCTGCGGGAATAAATCGTCCAGATGTATTTCAGCGGCAAGGTAAGTATCCAGCTCCTCAAAATGTAGTACAAGACATTCCTGGATTAGAAGTTTCTGGGATTGTAGAGAAAGTAGGTGATAAGGTAATAGGAATAGAAGTTGGACAACGAGTAATGGCTTTAGTATCGGGAGGAGGTTATGCAGAATACGTTAATGTGCATTACGGATCAGTAATTCCATTGCCCGAAAATATTAGCTATGAAGTGGGAGCGACTCTTCCTGAGACGGTCTATACGGTTTGGCATAATTTATTTCAACGTGGAAAATTAGAAGTTGGAGAGCGAGTTTTAATTCATGGTGGGGCAGGAGGAATTGGTTCTACCGCTATACAATTGGCAAAGCTTTTCGGTGCATATGTTATTACAACTGTGAGTACACGCGAGAAAGAAGATTTTGTACGTTCTTTAGGCGCAGACCAAGTTATTAATTATAAAGAAGAGGATTTTGAGTCTTTGCTTCATTCTTCCAAAGCTGATGTAATATTGGATTATATCGGCGGAGGATATTTTGACAAAAATATTAATGTATTAAACGAAGATGGTAGGTTGATCTATATCAATGCAATGGAAGGATCGAAAGTGGAACTAAATTTATTCAAATTAATGCAAAAAAGAATAACACTTACTGGAAGTACATTGCGTAATAGATCTTTAGAATTCAAAAAGGACTTGACTAATGAGATTGTAAAGAAAGTTTTACCATTGATCGAATCGAAAAGATTGACATCTCCAATTTTTAAAGAATTCAGTTTTAAAGACGCTAAAAATGCACATTTATTAATGGAGAGTGGTGAGTTTTTAGGTAAACTAGTTTTAGTTCTTTGATGTGCTAAAATAATTTAGCTTTGGTTTTGTCATTGATAATTTTCATCTTTAATTTTCATAAAAAAACAACCAAGATGAAACCAAAGTTTTTATTAGTATTAATAACACTTGTCTCCTGCATTTCTGATTCGTTTGCGCAACGAATTTCGAATGTAGGTAAGCCGATTGATTATGTCAGTACACTAGTCGGTACACAGTCAACTTATTTTCTTTCTAGTGGTAATACCTATCCAGCAATAGCTGTTCCGTGGGGAATGAATTTTTGGAGTCCTCAAACAGGCAAAATGGGCGATGGATGGATGTACACGTATACTGCAGAGAAAATCAGAGGGATAAAGCAAACTCATCAACCATCACCATGGATGAATGATTATGGTCAATTTAGCATCATGGCTATGGTTGATAATAAGACTTTCGATCAAGATAAAAGATCTAGTTATTTTTCACATAAAGCTGAAATTGCAAAACCACATTACTATTCAGTATATCTAGCTGACTATGATACGAATGTAGAAGTAACACCTACAGAGCGTGCCGCTTATTTTCGTTTCTCCTTTCCAAAGACTGATAAAGCTTATGTGTTAATCGATGCTTTTGATAAAGGTTCTTACGTAGAGGTCATTCCAAAAGAAAACAAAATAATTGGATATACAACTAAAAACAGTGGAGGTGTGCCATCAAATTTTAAAAACTATTTTGTTTTAGAATTCAATAAACCTTTCCAAGATGTCTCGACATTTGCAGATTCTGTTCTGCAAGATGGGCGTTATATGGTAAAAGCAAATCATGTGGGCGCTATTCTTGGGTTCAAAACTGTTGGTAAGCATGACCCAGTTTTACTAAAAGTAGCATCATCATTTATTTCTCACGACCAAGCAGGTCTTAATCTTCGTGAACTTAATAATTTAACATTTGACCAAGTAAAACAAAAAGGCGAGGATATTTGGAATAAAGAATTAGGTAAAATAGAAGTACAAGGGGGAACTATTGACCAGCTACGCACATTTTATTCTTGCTTATACCGCTCTCTACTTTTCCCTCGTACGTTTTACGAGTACGATGCAAATAATCAAGTCGTTCATTATTCACCGTACAACGGAGAAGTATTACCAGGATATATGTTCACTGATACAGGTTTTTGGGATACGTTTAGAAGTTTATTCCCGTTCTTAAATCTAATGTATCCTGACATGAGTCTTAAAATGCAAGAAGGACTAGCTAATGCATATCGCGAAGGTGGATGGTTACCTGAATGGGCAAGTCCAGGCTATAGGAATATTATGGTTGGTAACAATTCCGCTTCGGTAGTTGCTGATGCATGGATAAAAGGTGTAAAATCTAAAGATATTGAGACATTATATGAAGCTGTAGTAAAAGGATCTAAAAATGCAGGTCCAATAACTGCTGTGGGAAGAGCTGGGGCAGAATATTATAATGAACTTGGCTATGTACCATATGACGTTAAAATTCACGAAAATGTTGCTCGAAGCTTAGAATATTCATACGATGATTTTTCAATCTACCAATTGGCTAAATCGTTAGGAAAAGGGAATGCTGATCAGGAGTTTTACAAAGACAGAGCATACAATTATCAAAAGCTTTTTGATGCAGAGACTGGTCTTATGCGTGGTAAAAATAAGGACGGAACTTTTCAATCTCCATTTAATCCATTCAAATGGGGAGATGCCTTTACTGAAGGTAATAGTTGGCACTACAGCTGGTCGGTTTTCCAGGATTTTGCGGGATTAGCAAAATTATTGGGTGGTAATAAAGCTATGGAAAACAAATTGGATTCCGTATTTATATTACCTCCGATTTTTGATGATAGTTATTATGGTTTTCCAATACATGAGATTCGCGAAATGCAAATTGTAAATATGGGGCAGTACGCGCATGGCAACCAGCCTATACAACATATGACATATTTATATAATTATGTAGCTGCACCATGGAAGTCTCAATATTGGGTACGCGAGACTATGGACAAAATGTATTCCCCTAATCCTGATGGGTACTGTGGTGACGAAGACAATGGCCAAACTTCAGCTTGGTATGTGTTCTCCGCTTTGGGATTCTATCCTGTGACACCTGCTGTTGACGAATATGTAATAGGTTCACCAATATTTGATAAGGTTATTCTTCATTTAGAAAACGGAAAGAAAGTAGATATTCAATCAATTAATAATAATTTAGAGAATAGATATATCAAGTCTCTTCAGCTAAATGGTAAAAATTATACAAAAAACTACTTAAAGCATAGTGAATTAATAAAAGGTACTAAGTTAAATTTTGTGATGGATAAAGTTCCAAATAAATCGAGAGGAATTAATGCTTCAGATTTCCCTTACTCAATTAGCACAGCAAAAAATTAATATATAGCTTTTAGAAGGAATAAATTTTAAATTTTATCATAAAGGAGTTCAAAAATAATTTGAACTCCTTTTTAAGTATATTATAGACCTAATATTCCTCATAATGTAAGAATAAATAGGCAAGCCAGTAACTAATAGTACTTTCTGCACCTTGATTCTGATTTACTGTATTTTTATCAAGACCGTCACGACAACCTTTTGTCAAGGAGTCAAATATTTCTAAACCTAAACGATTATTGCCATGAAACCAAGCATATACATTTTTGGCTTTTTCGTAATAACAAGGAGCATTATTTATTTCTGCTAACTTTTGATACATTAATATTAAAGAAGGAATTTCAATGGCTTGCTCCCCTACATAAGATTTTGTTCCATTCTTTGGGTACCAACCCTCATTACCAATTAATTGTAATCTGTTATCTTCAAAAAGTATTTTGTCCAAAAAAGCAGCACTTTCAATACTATATAATAGATAGCGCTCCTCAAAAAGAATATTTTTAGTAAGCATCAAGCTATAAGGGATAATGGCATTATCATATGAAATAATACTTTCATACCACTGCCAGTCATCATCCGAAGCTTTTTCATATTCATTACAAATAAAATCCGCTAAATAATAAATCTCCGGAATCAAATTTTTACCGTATTTATTGGATTTATGCATGTGAACTAATCCACAGAGTGAATATGCAGCAGCTCGTAGTGACTTTATTTCTGTTATATGAGGGAATGCCTTATCAATGATTTCTTTTAGTAATAATTGGACATGTGGTCTTTCATCGTTATTCATAAGACTTCCTAAAGACCATATCGTACGTCCAAAAGCATCTTCAGTGCCATACTCATCCAAAAATTGATGGTCAAAAGATAGAAAATTGCCAAATAGACCATTTTCTCTTTGCATATAAAGAATAAACCCCAAATAAGTATCTATTAGCTTATCGCTATTTCCAGGAAAAATAACATTCGTAAGACCCGAGAGCATCAATGCACGAGAATTGTCATCCAAACAATAGCCATGAGAATAATCTGGAGTAGCATATTTTGCGTGTTGGACAATACCTACTTCATTTGTAAGTCGTTCAATATGCGCAAGATCAAATGACACATTTTTTAATTTGTTCCAAATCCAAATGTCATCTGCATATGTGTACTTATAATGTGATAATAACATAGAAATGGTTAATTAAGCTCTTTTGAATAATTTTTTATTGCTTTTATAAATTGATTGTGCCAATCTGGAATATTTCCTACCTATATTTGGCCATTGCATCTTTTCGCCATGGACGCGTGCATTATTTCTATATTTCGCAAGTAAATCGGGATTTTCAAATAAATTATTGACGTGTGTTGCTAATTGCATTGAATTATTAAAATCAAATAGTAAGCCTCTTTCTTCACTGAGTAAATCTTTAGCATAAAGATATGGTGTAGAGATAACAGCAGAGCCCGCACCTAAAGCGAATGTTAAAGTGCCACTGCTGATTTGATTTTCATTTGGATATGGTGTGACATAGATGTCACAAGCAGTTAAATAACTTATCAATAACTCATCTGATGCAAATTCATTCACAAAAATCACTTTATTGTCAATTCCATAATCCTTGCATTGATTCATAAGTAGTTCTCTATAGCTTTCACCTTCTTCACGAACTACATTGGGATGGGTAATTCCTAATATAATATACCTAAAATTTGGATCTTTGACATCTTTCACAGCTTCTATTGCTGTTTCGAATCCCTTTCCTCTGCCCAAGAAACCAAAACTTAAAAGTATTTTTCTGTCCGCTAAACCTAATTTTTTCTTTGCCTCATCTTGTTTATAATCAAATACAGGTACACCATGAGGAATCATCTGAATCTTATCAGTAGGGATTTGATATATCGAATGTAACATATTCACAGCCCAATTTGTCATTACTGTCAACATAGTGCTGATGTGACCAATTGCTTGTAATACTTCTTTCTCTTTAGTAGAAGGCTTTGGAAGAATAGTATGAAAGTTGGTAATAATAGGTATGTGAAGAAGATTAGTTAATTGCAAAATATAATCTCCACATTCACCTCCGAAAATACCATATTCATGCTGTATAATACATAAGTCATATTCATTAATAAAATCTGCAGCCTTGATATAACTTTTGAGCTTATGCTTCGCAATTTTATAAACTACTTCTTTTGGAAAATTATCTGTACAAGTATCCGTTACAGCAATAATATGAACGGTGTCATCAGAAGATAATAATAGACTTTTGTATAAATCATGAGAAAATGTGGCAATTCCACATTTTTGATCTGGATAAGTAGATATTATTGCAATTTTCATAGTTATAATATAAATAGTAGCTTATAGCATGTGCGTATACATATCAAACAAAAAAGCAGGAAGATAGTTGTCGTAAATTGTAATTTTAATTGTAAAAATGTTATAGATGTTTTTAATTGTTATATACTTAATTCCATAGATTATTTATAAATTAGCTATTACCAGAAGAATTTTTACCTATATATTTTTTATAACCTAAAAACAACTAAGCCTTTATGAATTATTTGTGTTCTATTAAATTATTGCTATCACTATTAATATTTATAAGTACTTTATGCGAATTAAGGGCGCAAGATTGGAAAGCTAAATGGATTTCTATGAACTTGCCTGAAAATGATAAAACTAATGTATGGATAGGGTTTGCCAAAGAGATAAATGTCGAGAATGTACCTAAAAAGGCATTGGCTAAAATCGCAGTGGATAGCAAATATTGGCTTTATATCAATGGAAAATTAGTTGTTTTTGAAGGTGGAATTAAGAGAGGTCCCAATATACGAGATACTTATTACGATGAAGTGGATATAGCTCCTTATTTGAAATCTGGCAAAAACTTAATTGCAATAGATTTATGGCATTTTGGAAAACAAGGATTCTCCCATAATGACAGCGGTATACCTGGATTATTATTTGATTTACAAACAGAAGAATTAACTGTATTATCTGACTCTACATGGAAAGCAACGAGAATTTCAGGATTCAAGACAGCTGACAAACCGTTCTCTAATTTCAGACTACCAGAATCAAGTCTATTATTTGATGCTCGTGTAGAGGATAACCGTTCCATGTCTCTTGATAAAATTTCTTCATCCATGCCTCGGGCGATAGAATTAGGAAGAGCAGGAAGTGCGCCTTGGAATAATCTTGTAAAACGTTCTATTCCTCTTTGGAAAGACTACGGAATCAAAAAGATTGATAAAAGAGATATTATAAGAGTGGGAGATACCATTAAATGCAAACTTCCATATAATATGCATTTTACGCCGATAATAGCACTGAAAAACACATCATCAGGACAAAAAATAGTGTTGGCTACAGATAATTATTATCATTACAACGGAGGAGCTGATATTGTTCGTGCAGAGTATATCACTAAGCAGGGAAAGCAGTATTATGAAAGTCCAGGTTGGATGAATGGACATTATATTTATATTGTAGCTCCACCAGCTATAGAATTTGATTATATCGCTTATCGAGAAACAGGTTATAATACCGAATTTGCAGGTGAATTTCAATGTTCTGATGATTTTTTCAATACGTTGTGGCAAAAGTCGCGTAGAACTTTATATGTGACTATGCGGGATAATTTTATGGATTGCCCTGATCGCGAACGTGCATTGTGGACAGGCGATGCCGTACTGGAAAGCGAAGAGTCTTACTATGCGTTGGATGTTTCATCGCACGCATTATCCAAAAAATGGTTAACAGAAATGTTTGATTGGCAGAGAGAAGATGGAAGTCTGTATTCGCCTATTCCATCGGTAATATGGGATAATGAATTGCCAGGACAAGTATTAGCTACAGTAGGGTATTATGGTGTTTGGACTTATTATCTACATACTGGTGATCGCGAATTGATAGAAATGACTTATCCACGAACTCAAAAATATATGAATCTTTGGGAGTTTGAGGATAATGGTTTAGTAAAATTTCGAAAAGGAGGCTGGACTTGGGGTGATTGGGGAGAAAATAAAGATATTCCTCTGCTTTATAATTTGTGGTATTACTTAGCATTAAAAAGTCAATTCGAAATTGCAAATGAGCTTGGTTTAACGAAGGATAAAGAGGAGCTTAAATTCAAAATGGAAAAACTGAAAAATGCATTTAATGAAGTGTATTGGAATAATGGTCAATACCGCTCTTTGACGTATGATGGATTGACTGACGACAGAGTTCATGCTTTGGCTGTTGTTTCAGGAGTAGCAGATGAAGATAAATACGAAGCTATAGAAAAGGTGTTTGACACGCATTATCACGCTAGTCCTTATATGGAAAAATATGTCTTTGAGGCTATGTATCGAATGGGTTTAGTAGAGCAAGCTAATCAACGACATAAGAAGCGATTTGATAAAATGGTAAACAATAAATATTTCACAACTTTATTTGAAGGATGGGGAATTGGTAAGGAAGGTTTTGGTGGAGGCACAGTCAATCATGCTTGGAGTGGTGGGGGCTTGAGTGTACTACATGGATATATGGCTGGCGTTAGGCCATTAAAGCCCGCGTACGAAGAATTTATAGTTGCTCCCCAGGTAGATGGAATAACTGATTTAAAGACTTTGGTTCCCTCTATAAAAGGTGATATTAAATTGGAAATCAAAAACAAAGGTGATGAAATGTTGTTAAATTTGTCTGTTCCAGCAAAATCAACAGCACATTTTAAACTCCCATTTCAAAAAGGAAATTATTTTATCGAAGCAAAGAGTAAAGCTAAAAAAATCAATACAACATTAACCGAAGGACAGTATATCCCTTTAGAAAGTGGGAATTGGAAAATAAAGATTACAAAAAAGGAAGGCGATATTTAAATATCACCTTCCTTTTCTTCTTCAGTCAATTCTCTTTTCAAAACGTAATAAAAAGTTTTGTAATCATCAGAGTCTATAATCGAATAGGTATTGACCAGCTCCCAACCGAAGGATGCCATATAGTTTAGTGCATCAATAGAGCTATTAAATTGAATTGCTTTGCCATTTTCATCTTTCAACACTCTTTTGTCCTTCCAAAAAGAATATGCTTGACCGAAATCAACAGTTATTTTTGGTTTTGAACTCAATAATCTGCTTTTGGATAAAATTTCACAATATTCATATTTAGCTTTAGCTTTACTGAGTTTTTCAAGTTCTTGAGCTTGTAAGAATGATAATGCACAAAAAGAAATTAGGATTATTAGCAAGGTTTTCATAATGAGTTATATTAGTACATGAATTAGATGCCAAAATTAAGTAGAGGTTTAATTCTGAATATAAAAATCATATAATACAAGTAGAGCCTCTAATTTTAGAAGCTCTACTTGTATTATATGGGTAAATTGTTTAAATAATCTGAGACAATTTGTCCCAATTTACCAGATATTTTTCCCAATATATTTTCCCAATCTTTGACGCTGCCATCACAATTGTCTGATACAATTTTAATCATGTATAGTGGCAATTGATGTTGATAACAAAAATCAGCTAATGCATAAGCTTCCATATCAAAAGCTTCTGCATTCAAATTTTTTATATCCTGATAAAATGCCGTTGTCGTATTAATAAATCGATCGGAAGTTAGTAAGGCTTTGTTGTAGTCAAAATCTTCTAAATCTACTGATTCAATTTTTCCATTTCCAACCAAGAACTTCGTGTTTTCTAAGAAAAATCCTTCTGTATAAGCATCTCCTTGCGCAAAATATGTTGGATACAATACGTGCTCAATTGGATATTTTATAGAACCAACTGTCCCGACATTTAGCAAAATTGGTTTTATCTCCAATACTTGGATTTGCTGATACAATTTGGATAAAGCAATTAATGCATTAACCTTTCCTACACCAATTTCATAAACCGCAATGGAATCATCTGCTATTTCAAAAGCAAGTTCATTTTTATTCGCAACTAAAATGACAGTTTTAATATGCTTATTAAGTGTCATTTACGCTTCTTGTATGTAAGGGTATTCGAATTCTAATTTGCCCGCATTAATTAAATCTAAATAATTCTGACATGCTTTTAATGTGTTTTCGAAGTCCATAAAAGTATAGTTTCCACAGCTGATTGGATTTTGGAAGGGAACTTCATAACCTTCTTCCAAGATGATTTCCAATACTTGTTTCATCAACGCTTGAATGTCTTGAGGAGTTCTACTTGTACCTGCTAATACCACATAAAAGCCTGTGCAACATCCCATAGGACCGACATAAATAACCTCGTCGCCTAAAATCGTACGAATTTCTGTCGCAAAACAGTGCTCCAACGTGTGCATTACCTCTGGAGAAAGCATTCTCTCTGGAGAATTCGGACGAATCATACGAATATCGTATGTGGTATAAGCATTTACCGCTGATTCATTTGTTTTTGAAGCCTTGGCATATATACCTTGTTTCAATATTGTATGGTCTACAATAAAACTATTTACTACAGCTTTTTCTTTTGTATACATCTTCTTTTGGATAATGTTATAATCAATGATTAGGTTGATGTATAACGCATTTTACATTAAAAATATTCTTTGTCCCGCATATAGGAAGACTTTACAAAGATAAGAATTAATTTTTTACAGAATAAGGGTGATTTATCTGCAGTCTTGTTTATTATCCAAGAAAATTTGCTGTTTCGTAATGTTCTACAGTAGGCATTGGGTCGTAGTAATCATGCAATAATTTTGCCCACTCTTGGAACAATTCAGACTCGAAAAAAGTTACCGTATGGTCCTCTAAAGTTTCCCATTCAACGAATTGAATATATTCATTACTTTTTTCTAAGCTCTTATGAATAGAATGTTTGATATAACCTTTACTTGCCGAAATGTATTGCGCCGCTTTTTTATAATCGCGTTCAAAGTTTTCTTGTTGTCCTTCCTTAACTGTTAGTTTTACTACTTCTAATACCATAATTTTCTGTTGATTTATAAGTTGAATTTTAAAGATAGTTATAATTGAAAATACTACAAATTAATAGATGAGCTTCTTAATAGAAAATAAAAAATCATTAATCTATGTTGTAAAAATCGGGAATCACTACTTATACTTTTCCCAACTCAACTTACTTCTGTCGATTTCAGTAATATGAGTTATAACAAGTTCGTATATAGCTTTCTTAGCTGTTTTAAATTGGTCTTGTTCTGCATTTGAAGGAAATATGGAGGTGCAATGTGCAACGGTTTTGTTAGCGTATTTTATTAATGTATGTATTTCGTTTTCATTTTGTTTAAATATTGGATGATTAAAATCCAAATAATCATACCCTAAATTTTGTATATCGTAATCAGTATTTCGCTTTCCATAACGTTTGAATTTTTTATCTATTTTATCTTCTATTGTTACTCCAAGAAAATTCATCAATAATCTTCCAAAAACTATTGATGCTTCAAGTGACCTTTCTAATATTATTTTTTCATTTTCTAATATTGGTTTACTACATGGATGAGTTAAAATATCATGAGACATTAGCACATTTAGACGATAGGGTAAATGTTTATAAATAAAATCTTTTCTTAAATTGGATTCTTGGCTACTCATAATTATTTAAATAAAAGGTTTAATTCAAATATATCAAATAAAATCCTCCTACACTTCTTAGCGCAGGAGGATTCCAAATATTACGATTTGTCCAACTTATTCATGAACGAATTTTGTCATTTTTTGATGAATTTTTGTAGTCGCGTTGCTCCCCAGTTTATGATCTACATTGCCATCAAGCCAATCCATCAAATAGGAATGATTTAATAATTGAGTAAATTCTTCTTTCAAGTAATGTTTTAAATCTTCAGATGCATCATTCATTTCGTTCCAAACTGTACTTCTAGTTTGCAACACAAAAACAATATCTTCGAAGTCGTGACTGCTGTATCCATCATAATTCCCTCTACTTTTGAATGCTTCAAATTTTGTTGCTATGTAACATGGTGCAGTTGGTATTTTTATAATTGTTCGTTCGTCTAAATAATATTCTACTGCTGTCTCAAAAGCCAATGGATACCACTTGTTTTTGAATCCAATAGAATTATCGTCCGTAGGCATAATGTCTACGATTAATCCTTGATGACGGTATCGGCAAATTATTCCAGATTCTACATCATGATGAAAGCCTATCTCCCTTAATTGTTCTTCAATTTTAGCTCTTTCACGATAGTTTAGAATTTCAATGATAACGTCAATATCGTTCGTGATTCTGATATCAATAATAGGGGAGTCATTATATAATGAAAGTATGGCACCGCCCACAAAGACTATCTCTTTTTCCAAAGCAACTAATGCATTTTTGATTGCCTTTAAACGAACGATATTAATATGGTCAGA
The DNA here is from genome assembly GCF_009829075.1 of Sphingobacterium composti. GTDB lineage: Bacteria > Bacteroidota > Bacteroidia > Sphingobacteriales > Sphingobacteriaceae > Sphingobacterium > Sphingobacterium composti. Next base: position 40,638 of record NZ_WUQZ01000024.1, read on the forward strand.
AGGGCTCATGTTAGTCTAAAATTATTTTTTTCAATTCTTTCTGTGCAAAAGCAATTTCTCTTTTATTACCTATTCTCAATAAGTCTAATAATGCCAAAGCTTTGTATAATTGGGAGTCATTGAGTGCCGCAATAGTTTGTTTCTCGTAAAGTGGTTCTATTTCTTGCCCAATAATATCCCCATCATCACATTTCCATACGCAGGCTACAGTACTACTGAATTCATTGTTAAATTCTGGATAAGAATAAGCTGTTGCTATACCTTTTACTAAGGCTTGAGGTTTGGCAGGAAATATATATTTCAATCCGTAAATCAATAATTCGTACAGCCCCTGTTTATTAACCCTTTTTTTATCTTCACTTAATAATCCAGAAAACTTGCTTCTATCTAAAGATTCAGAAACGAATGATGCGCTGAGATTTAGTTGTTGTGCAATATCTATTGCAAACCAAGAATCATTCTTAATAATAATTATTTTTAATAAAATGATTAAATCTTGAGGTCGTATACCATTATGTTTCTTTTTCATATTAATACAAATATAATCATAAATTTTCAATTCGCGATTCGCGAATTGAAAATTTCAGTAGAAAAACATAAATAAAAAATCCTCCTACACTTCTTAGCGCAGGAGAATTCCAAATATTACAATTTGTCCAACTTATTTCTTGTTTTCTAAACACCAGTTGCGGGCATTGATAAATGCCTCTAACCAAGGTGAAACTTCGTCTTGACGTCCAGCCGGGTAGTTCGCCCAGTTCCATTGGAAGATAGAACGCTCGATGTGTGGCATTGTTACCAAGTGGCGACCTGTCGCATCACACATCATCGCGGTATTGAAGTCCGAACCATTTGGATTGTGCGGATATTGCTCGTAAGCGTATTTTGCTACAATGTTGTAACGGTCTTCGCTGTAAGGTAATTTGAATTTACCTTCACCATGTGAAATCCAAACGCCTAAAGTGGAACCTGCTAAAGTACTCAACATGATAGACTTGTTGTCTTGTACTTTTACCGATACGAAGTTAGATTCGTGTTTGCCTGAAGTATTGTGGTGCATTTTACCGTGAACTTCATGGTCAGGATTGATTAAATCCAACTCCATCCACAATTGACAACCGTTACAGATACCTACTGACATTGTATCCGGACGAGCGAAGAATTTTTCTAAAGCGATTTTTGCTTTCTCGTTGTATTTGAAAGCACCAGCCCAACCTTTTGCCGAACCTAATACATCAGAGTTAGAGAAACCACCCACAGCACCTACGAATTGAATGTCTTCTAATGTCTCACGACCAGAAATCAAGTCTGTCATGTGTACATCTTTTACATCAAATCCAGCTAAATACATCGCATTCGCCATCTCACGCTCTGAGTTCGATCCTTTCTCACGAATGATAGCAGCTTTCGGGCGAGCGCCATTGTAAGCTGGTTTCTTTCCATCAAATTGCGCAGGGAAGTTGAACGCTAATGGTTGATTTTTATAGTTATTGTAACGTTCGTCAGCCGTACCGTTTTTCGATTGTTTTTGGTCTAACAAATACGAAGTTTTGTACCAAGTATCGCGAGTTTCCGTTACGTTGAAAGTAAATGAATCTGCGTTGTTTTTGAAAGTTACTTCTGTACCTTCAATTGCTTGACCGATTTTCACGGCTTCGATTCCAGCTTTTGCTATTGCAGCTTCGAAAGCTGCATCATCTTTTGCTTGTAATACTACCGCAATGTTCTCGTTGAATAATGCTTTTACTGTATCTGATTCGCCTAAACCAGATAAATCATAGTTAGCCGATAAGTTCACATCTGCAAAAGTCATTTCTAATAAAGTCGTCACTAAACCACCACAACCTACGTCATGACCAGCTTCAACTTGACCCGCTTGGATTAAATCTTGGATAGCGTTAAATGCTTTTTTGAAATAAGCAGCATCTTGGATAGTTGGAACTTCCTTGCCAATCTTATTCAAGATTTGAGCGAATGAAGAACCGCCCAATTTAAAGCTATCTTTTGATAAATTGATATAATAGATAGAACCTGCATTTTTAGATAAAACCGGCTCTACAACTTTAGTAATATCTGTACAGTTACCCGCTGCTGAAATAATCAAAGTTCCTGGAGCGATTACATTTTCGCCATTCGGATACTTTTGTTTCATCGATAATGAGTCTTTACCTGTCGGAATATTGATTCCCAATTCAATGGCAAAATCCGAACAAGCTTTTACTGCTTGGTACAAACGTGCATCTTCGCCTTCATTGTTACAAGCCCACATCCAGTTTGCCGATAAAGAAACACCAGCTAAACCATTTTTGATAGGAGCGAAAACTAGATTTGATAAAGATTCAGCAATTGCCGTTTTTGAAGCAGCTGCAGGGTCAACGATAGCCGCAACTGGAGAGTGACCTACTGTAGTCGCGATACCTTCTTTACCTTTGAAGTCTAATGCCATTACACCCACATTGTTTAATGGTAATTGTAATGGACCTGCACATTGTTGTTTTGCTACGCGACCACCTACACAACGGTCAACTTTGTTTGTTAACCAATCTTTACAAGCCACTGCTTCTAATTGCAATACATGATTCAAGTAAGTAGGAACGTCAGCAACATTATATTCCACATCTGCGTAATTTCTCACGACAGTGTTATCTTTCATGTATGTTTTTGGAGAAGAACCGAAGAAATCTTCTAAGGCATAATCCATTGGTTTTTCACCAGTTGTTTTTGACTCGAAAGTAAAACGGTGGTCACCAGTTACGTCACCCACAGTATACATAGGTGCACGCTCACGATCCGCAACGCGTTTTAAAGTTTCAATATCTTTCTCTGCAATCACCAAGCCCATACGTTCTTGGGATTCGTTACCGATAATTTCTTTTGCAGAAAGGGTAGGGTCACCCACTGGTAATTTGTCTAAATCGATTAAACCACCTGTTTCTTCTACCAATTCAGACAAACAGTTTAAGTGTCCACCTGCACCGTGGTCGTGGATAGAAACGATAGGGTTATTATCTGATTCGACTAAGCCACGAATGGCATTAGCCGCACGTTTTTGCATTTCAGGGTTAGAACGTTGAATCGCATTTAATTCAATTCCCGAACCGAAAGCACCTGTATCCGCTGATGATACTGCAGCACCACCCATACCGATACGGTAGTTTTCACCACCTAGGATAACGATTTTATCGCCTGTTTGAGGAGTATGTTTTTTAGCTTGTTCTAATTTACCATAACCCACACCACCAGCTTGCATGATTACTTTATCGTAACCTAATTTGCGACCTTCTTCTTCGTGTTCGAAAGTCAACACCGAACCTGTAATTAATGGTTGACCAAATTTATTACCAAAATCAGATGCACCGTTAGACGCTTTGATTAAGATATCCATTGGTGTTTGGTATAACCATTCACGCTCTTGAACTGCTTTTTCCCAAGGTCTGTCTTGCAACAAACGAGAATAAGCCGTCATATAAATCGCTGTACCAGCCAAAGGCAATGCACCTTGACCACCAGCTAGACGGTCACGAATCTCACCACCCGAACCTGTAGCCGCGCCTGAGAATGGCTCAACCGTAGTAGGGAAGTTGTGTGTTTCTGCTTTTACGGATAATACGGATTCGAACTCTATCTCTTGGTAGAAATCAGGTTTGTCCGCAGATTTTGGGGCAAATTGAGTAACGCGTGGACCTTTGATAAAGGCTACGTTATCTTTATAAGCTGAAATAATCTCGTTAGGATTCGTTTCAGATGTTTTCTTGATTAATTTAAATAAAGAAGTCGGTTGCTCTTCACCATCAATGATAAAAGTACCATTGAAGATTTTGTGACGGCAGTGCTCCGAGTTAGCTTGAGAGAAAGCGAATACTTCAGAATCAGTCAATTTACGACCTAATTTAGTCGATAGATTATTTAAGTATTCAACTTCTTCAGGGTTTAAAGCTAAACCTTCTTGTTTGTTATACGCATCGATATCATCAATTTCCAAAATTGGCTCTGGAGTGATGTTAATCGTGTACATTTCTTGTGTTAAGGCATCGTATTTCTGCGAAATCATTGGGTCGAAGTCTGTAAAATCAGCTTCCACTTTATTGAATTCTTCAATACGGATAATGCCCTCAATACCCATATTTTGAGTGATTTCTACCGCATTGGTACTCCAAGGCGTAATCATCGCTGCACGAGGGCCTACATAGAAATTGTTAAGGGTTTGGTCGTCAAGTTTTTTGGCATTGCCGAAAAGCCAGTTGAGTTTAGTAATGTCTTCTTGTGATAAAGAGTTAACACTTTGAACAGCATAAACGATGTTCGATGGGTTCTCAAAGAAATGGATCATTATTGTATGTAAGTTTTGAACGTTCTTCAATTTAAAATACAAAAATACGCATTATTTTAGAATCATTTGCATGAAAGTAGATATGTTAGTAAATAGGTGATTATTCACACCTTTTATATCTTTTAACGAATTCAAATATCTATCTTTTTATTTGTTTTGCAACGCGAAAATTTTACATTTGATATAAGATATCTTCTATGATATAGCGTTAACCAACTAGAATATAATTATATCGATTAACATTTTCTTATGTAAATGTTAATTGCTTAAAAAACCATATTTAAGCATACGATAAACAAAAATAAACTATGAAAAGAAAAGATTTTATCAAAAACGCGGCTTTAGCATTTGCTAGTTTTACCATTGTTCCTCGTCATGTATTGGGAGGTACTAGCTATTTGGCTCCAAGCGATCGAATAAATTTGGGCTATATAGGAGTTGGTAAGCAAGTTGGTTCGCTTCTGAATGGATTGGGGAGGCTCCCAGAAACAATGGTCCTTGCGGCATCGGATGTCGATAGCCAAAAGTTAGCTCGTTTTATTAATCAAGCAAATAAGATTAATGCTTCAAAAAGTAGTAAAGAGGTTGATGGGTATGGCGATTATCGAGAATTATTAGCTCGAAAAGATATTGATGCGATTGTAGTAGCATCTCCGGATCATTGGCATGCCTTACATGTAATTGATGCAGCACAAAATGGTAAGGATATTTATTGTGAAAAACCTTTAGCTCTTACAATTGATGAAGGACGTTCTATGTGCAATGCTGTTAATAAATATAAACGAGTGCTACAAACAGGAAGTATGCAGCGTTCGCAATATAATTTCAGGCAAGCGGTAGAAATTATCAGGAATGGTTATATAGGTGAGGTTCAAAGTATAAACGTGCACGTAGGGGAGCCTGTAAAACAATGCGATTTACCGACACTTCCTACACCTGATTATTTGGATTGGGATATGTGGGTAGGTCCATCTTTATACCGGGGATATCATCCCGATTTATCACCTCCAATAGATTCTCCTCAATGGGCAGGATGGAGATGGTACAGAGATTTTGGTGGTGGATATATTACGGATTGGGGTGCACATATGTTTGATATTATTCAATGGGCTTTAGATATGGATGACTCGGGACCAATCGAGTTTGTTCCTCCGCAAGAGCCTGGAGCTCAATCTGGATTGTATTATAAATATGATAAAGGGCCTACAGTTTATCATAAAAATTGGGGAGAGACAAATGCTATACAATTTATAGGAACGGAAGGTAAGGTTGAGGTTTCCAGATCTTTTTTAAGATTTGACAATTCAAAATTGCACGATTTAAAATTTAAATCATCTGATAAGCGTGTTCATTTTTCGGATGATCATTATGCAGATTGGATCAAAGCGATAAAAAGTAGAACAACACCTGTTGCTTCAGTTGAAGTAGGACATCGTACAGCCACAGTTTGCAATGCAGCAAACATTGCATATGAATTGCAAAAACCGTTGAAATGGGATCCTAAAAATGAAATTTTTGATAATGCGTTTGCCAACAATATGCGTTCACGGCCGTATAGAGGTAACTGGGATTATACTAATTTCTAGTTAAACCAAAGAAGCTGTCCAAAAATGCAGTGCCCCCCAAAAAGTTAGACATTTTCTGGGGGCATTTTTATGAATAAGAAAAAGACACATAGCTTTGAATTTAAGTTGAGCTGTGTAAAACAAATGGATGAGCAGTATCGCTCTGCAAAATCTCTTAGCAAAGAATTGGGAATTACCTATTCACTACTAGAGACCTGGTATAGGATATTTAAGCATCAAGGAGCTTCAGGACTTCTTCCCAGAAAAGAGAAAAGGATCTTTAGTCCGTCTTTTAAGTTGTCCGTCCTTCGGGCAATCCGTGAAGAAAGATTATCTTTGAAAGAGGCCCGCGTACGCTTCGACCTTTCCTCGGATGCCCACATCATCAACTGGCAGAAAAGGCTGGATGAGTTTGGTCCAGCAGGATTGGAGCCGCGGGCTAAAGGAAGACGACCTATGACTAAAAAAGCGAACCAACAGATCAAGCGGAAAGTTAGAAAATCGAATAAGCCGCTTAGCCGTGAGGAGGAACTTTTGCAGGAGAACGAGTATTTAAGGACGGAAAATGCATTGCTAAAAAAGCTCCAAGCCTTAGCTCAAGAAGAAAACAAGCGCAAGCCATAATGGAGCTAAGGCATCAATTCGACCTAGATATCTTGTTGAGTTGTGTTAAAATGGCAAGGAGTGCTTTTTATTATTACTCCAAGAAAGCCGGGCAACCGGACAAATATGAACGGGTCAAGAACCTGATCAGCAGGATATACCATGACCATAAGGGGCGCTATGGCTATCGCCGTATTACCTTACTGCTCAAACGGTATGGAATTGCAACTAAAAAGTGGAGACAATTTTAAGCTGCCATTCTTCGATTTTGATTTAAGTATTTTTCCATTTGATTAGGCGTTAAATCACCTATAGCGGAATGTATTCTTTTATTATTATAAA
>NZ_WUQZ01000025.1 GCF_009829075.1 Sphingobacterium composti
AGATCCTTTTATACAGGATAATTCAACTGCCATGATTTTAAAAGATTCTTCAAATACTCGTGCCATATGTTAACAAATTTAATTCTTTATTTTTTAAATCTGTCTCCACTCAAAGGTAGCAACTCCAAACGGGATTAATTCCCGTTCCGACCTTCCACAGCACCGCACGTACCGTTCGGTATACGGCGCTTCCCTAAGTTGTAACACAAACTCGCTTGTATTCTGCCAGTAAAGATGGGTATCCCAGTTGTTTAAGATAGTCGTTGGAAAGGGTTGTTGTCAGTATCCAGCTTTTTGCTGTGTGCCAGTAACTTTTCCTTGTATGTGCCCATTTGTACGCCTTGTATTTACTTACACCTAGTTGTAACAAGTTCCTAATTTTAGACTTGCTGTGTTTCCATTGTTTCCATTTGACCATACGTAACCTACGGCGATACCACATATCCAGATGCCCCAGTTTGGTCCCCATGTCCGCTAGTTTAAAGTAGTGCATCCAGCCTGTGAGGTATTCCCTCAAGTAGAGAATTCGCTGTTCATCGCTCCAACCTCGACTGCGGCCCGTTAGTCCTTTAATCCTAGCTTTCATCTTCCCTAGACTTTTAGGGTGAATACGTAAGCGCCACTCCCCTCTGTAATTGTAGAAACTGTAGCCTAAAAATTTAATCTTGGATACATGACGAACGACGCTTTTCTCTTTATTGACCTTAAGCATCAGCTTACCTTCAACAAATTTTGTGATCGATTCCATAACCCGTCAGGCACTCCGTTTACTACGACAAAGTATCATAAGGTCATCAGCCTAACGTACAAATTTGTGTCCTCGAGATTCCAGTTCTTTGTCCAGTTCATCAAGCATAATATTGCTCAAAAGTGGGCTTAGTGGGCCTCCTTGAGGTACACCTTCTGTAGTTACTTTAGTCCTTCCGTTTATTTCTACACCTGCTCTCAAGTATCGATGGATAAGTGAGAGCAGTCTTCCATATTTGATCGTGCGTGATAATAATTCAATCAGTTTACTGTGATTCACCGTATCGAAGAACTTCTCTAAGTCCATGTCTACACCATACTTGTATCCCTTTTCAATATATTCTCTGCATTTGATAAGCCCTTGATGCGCGTTGCGACCCGGACGAAAACCATAGCTGTGGTCACTGAATTCAGGTTCGTAGATTGGTGTCAGGATTTGACTAATGCCCTGCTGGATGAGCCGATCAACTACTGTTGGAATGCCCAGCATTCGCGTTGACCCATTGTCTTTAAGAATTTCGACACGTCTTACTGGAGCTGGGGAATAATCCCCTTGCTTGATGGATGTTAAAAGTTTCTCCTTATGCTCTCTAAGATAATCCCCTAAGGATTCGACGCACATCTTATCGATACCGCAAGCACCACGATTACAAACCACTTGTAAATAGGCAGTATTCAAGTTCTGACGGTCAAGGAGTTGTTCTAAAAGTCCATCTACTTTTGTGTTTGTATCGGTGAGGTTCTTTTCAATCATCCCAACAAAAGTCTGCCCTCCCACATAGCATTCGCGTTCCGCCCTATTCTTTTGTGATCAGGTTGATAAACGTTATCAATTTTCTGCATTCTATCCTTCATTAGGTAGTTCTCGTGTATTGCTCACTAACTTAAGGTTCATTCCTTCCTTGCTTTGCCGTAAGCAAGTACTACGAAATCGGCTGACTTCTCACAGCTAGCTTTACTCCTTGCTTCTGAAAAAAAAACTTCCACAAGTCTGTGAGATCTCCCCGGGTAAAAACGATAACTTTCATCTCATGTGTCTGCTACATTTACCTTGATGCTTCTGTACAGTATAGGACTTTAGTTTGTGTTGCAACCTCATCCAGCATAGTAGGCCTTATATGTAGTTTCTGTCCGTCAGACCGAGAATTTGCCTGAGGCTTCCTTCAGATTCCACCTCACGGTGGACACCCTTGCCTTCGGCTAACACTTCCAACTGTAATGGCGTGTTCGGGACTTGCACCCTAGAGTTATCGCCCATGCCGGGCGCACAACAGAAAAGCCTTAATCTCACGATTAAGGCCTTTTAACTAACCAACTAATAAACTATATTAACCTACTCTACGATCACGTTCTACTTTTTCACCTTCTATTCTGCGTTTTGATTCACCGCGACGCTCAAAATTTTTCTTGCGATCTTCACCTATTTTGAAAGAGTGATCTCCACGTTTTGCAAACTTCTCTTTCCAAATTTCCTTTTGCTCTGGCGTCAAGATTTTTTCAAATTTTTCACGTTGAGCTAAACGTTCTTTACGAGCTTGTTCGCGCTCCTTTTGTCTTATTTCGTGCTGCTTTTTAAATTTATTTGCCTGATCCAGTTGCAACTTGTAAATATCATTACGTTGCTTTGTTGTCAAACCAAGTTCCTTTTCAATCTTTTCAGTACGCTTTTCAGCAATTTGCTCTGGGCTTAATTTAACCATATCCTTGCGCACATATTCCTTACGTACATAAGATTTTTTATCAGAGTTAGTTTTCTTTATTCCCTCTTGAGCTAATGCTCCAAAACTAATACCTGATAATACTATTGCTAATGATAAAAACTTTTTCATTTTATTGTTCTCCCTTGTTTTAATTATAAACTTTATAGTACAATAGATGTGAAAACATTCAAATCGTTTAATTTGAGTTTAGTTAAAAATTGTTAAGAAGAAAAAAGGGAAATTTGGGATGGTCTATAAACAGAAAATGCTTTCATCTCGAAAAGCACATCATTTTGAATTTTTAACTTTCATCAGAAAGTTAACTTCTTGTTAACGTTTCTGACTTTTTGTTTGTTCTGTTTTGGTTGGTTGTTCTACGAATCCCCAATTAGTCACATAGTACATATACGGGCTTCTTGTCAATAAAGATTTTTTTTCTTTTTGTTTTCTTATCATATTTTACCTTTCTTTTAATCATTTGTAGTATAAATAACAATAACCGAGCCAAACATGTTTTACTGACACAAGCAGCTATTTCTACCCTGTTGCAACAAAATAAATTACCAAAATTGTAATATATGTAGTTACAGAATTAAGAATTACTTAAACTTAAAAAAGCCCGATGAGTAATCTCATCGGGCTAAAGTATAATAAGATATGTTATAAGCCTTGGTGTTTGCGTATAATATTCAACGCGCCGCCAGCTTTGAACCATTCGATTTGTTGTGCATTATAGGTATGATTCACTTGAATTTCTTCTTTTGATCCATCCTCGTGATTTAATACAAGAGTCAATGGTGTATTTGGGGCGAAAGTAGTTAAGCCGACAATATCAATAGAATCGTTTTCTTGAATTTTATCGTAGTCGTCTTTATTGATAAATGTCAATGCCAACATACCTTGCTTTTTCAAGTTGGTTTCGTGAATACGTGCAAAAGATTTCACTAATACAGCACGAACACCCAAATGACGTGGCTCCATAGCAGCATGCTCACGTGAAGAACCTTCTCCGTAGTTTTCATCCCCCACAATGATTGATCCTATACCAGCAGCTTTATAGGCACGTTGTGTAGCAGGTACAGCACCGTATTCTCCTGTTAATTGATTTTTGACTGTATCAGTTTTGTCGTTAAAATAGTTAACAGCCCCAATCAATAAATTGTTAGAAATATTATCTAAGTGACCACGGTATTTCAACCAAGGGCCAGCCATAGATATATGGTCAGTAGTAGTTTTACCTTTAGTCTTGATTAACAATTTCAAACCAGTTAAGTCAATACCTTCCCACGCAGCAAATGGTTCTAATAATTGCAAACGATCAGATGTAGGCGATACCTCAACATTCACAGAAGAACCGTCTTCTGCGGGGGCTTGATATCCTGCATCTTCTACATCGAAACCTCTAGCTGGCAATTCATCACCAACTGGTGGATCCAATTTTACTTGTTCACCATCTTTGTTAGTTAATGTATCCGTTACTGGATTGAAACCCAAATCACCTGAAATTGCTATTGCAGCAACCATTTCGGGTGAAGTCACGAAAGCATATGTATTTGGATTACCATCAGCACGCTTCGCAAAATTACGGTTGAAAGAGTGCACGATTGTATTCTTCTCTTGCTTATCTGCTCCTGCACGATCCCACATACCTATGCATGGTCCACAAGCATTTGTAAAAATTGTTGCATTCAAATCTTCAAATGTCTTCAACAATCCATCACGGTCAGCTGTATAGCGAACTTGTTCCGATCCCGGGTTAATACCGAATTCAGCTTTTGTAACCAATCCTTTGTCAATTGCCTGTTTTGCAATAGAAGCTGCACGAGATAAATCTTCATAAGAAGAATTCGTACATGAACCTATCAAACCCCATTCAACTTTTGTAGGCCAGCCATTTTTGGATGCCTCCTCACGCATACGCGAAACTGGGGTATACAAATCTGGCGTAAAAGGACCATTCAATGAAGGTTCTAGTTCCGAAAGATTAATTTCTATAATCTGATCAAAATATTGTTCTGGATTTGCATATACTTCAGGGTCACCTGTCAAATGCTGTTTAATAGCATTTGCAGCATCAGCAATTTCCTCACGACCTGTAGCACGCAAATAACGCTCCATCGATGAATCGTATCCAAATGTTGAAGTCGTTGCGCCTATTTCAGCCCCCATATTACAGATTGTTCCCTTACCAGTACAAGACAATGATTCTGCACCATCACCAAAATATTCTACAATAGCACCTGTACCACCTTTTACAGTCAAAATACCTGCTACTTTTAAGATTACATCTTTAGGTGCGGCCCATCCTGATAATATACCAGTCAATTTGATACCGATTAATTTGGGAAATTTTAACTCCCAAGGCAAACCTGCCATTACATCACACGCATCAGCGCCACCGACACCAATAGCAACCATACCAAGTCCACCAGCATTCACCGTGTGTGAATCTGTACCTATCATCAGACCACCCGGGAAGGCATAATTTTCTAATACAACTTGGTGAATGATACCTGCTCCAGGTTTCCAGAAGCCAATACCATATTTATTGGAAACAGAACTCAAGAAATTAAAAACTTCCGAACTTTCATTTTTAGCACGATTTAGGTCTTTCTCTGCACCTTCTTTTGCCTGAATCAGGTGATCACAATGCACTGTTGAGGGTACCGCGACTTTAGCACGACCAGCCTGCATAAATTGCAACAACGCCATTTGAGCCGTTGCATCTTGCATTGCTACACGGTCTGGGGCAAAATCTACATACGATTTGCCACGCTCGTAAGACTCCGTAGCACGACCATCCCAAAGGTGTGCATACAAAATTTTTTCTGAAAGTGTCAACGGTTTATTCACCACTTGACGAGCAGCTGTAATGCGTTCGTCGAATTGTGAATAAACTTTTTTAATCATGTCTATATCAAAAGCCATATCTCTCTATTTATAATTTATTTCTAAAATTGACAAGACAATTTACTATTATTTTTTTACAACTATAGTTTAGTCAATGTCATTTGCATTATTTAAAATGATTCTAATCTTTTAAAAGTTAGCTGTTTGAAGTTTTACTGTTCACAGCTGTAAAAAAATTACAGCTTTAGAAACAAACATTTAATAACCGATTTTGTTGATATTCATCAATTCCTTACTCCCTTCTATTTTAAGTATAATAATTATCATCAAAATTATAAACTATAATTATCTTTATACAAATCAAAAGTGATGAATATTATAATTACTGGTGCGTCCTCTGGCATAGGTCAGGTTGTCGCTGAACATTTATCAAATCTTGGGCATCAGGTTATCGGCACGAGTCGCTATAAGGAAGGTAATTATAGAAATTATGAGCTGTTCAAACTTGATGTTACAGATACACTATCGGTGGATGAATTCATCAACAAAATCCTTAAGAGATTTGTAAAGATCGACATACTTATTAATAATGCTGGCTATGTATTGTCTGGACCAATAGAAAACAGTAGTATTCAAGAAGTAAAACAACAATTTGACACAAATTATTTTGGTGTAGTTCGAATGATTCAGAAAATTTTACCTCACTATCGAGCTAATAATAGTGGTAAAATATTAAATATATGTTCCTTAGCGGGCCAAATAGGCATGCCATTTCAAGCTCATTATTCTGCTAGCAAATTTGCTCTAGAAGGCTTGGTAGAATCACTAAGATTAGAGCTATCTCCTTACAACATTCAAATTTGCAATATAAATCCAGGTGATTTTAAAACACATATTACAGCAAATAGAAAAACTTCGGAGTGTATTGGAGTTGCTTATTCAACAACATTCAAACGCACATTAGAAATCTATGAGAAAGAAGAATTTAACGGTGCCAACCCACAAAAAATTGCCAAATTGATAGCAACTCTATTATCTAAAAAAACATTAAAAACAAGATACACTGTGGGTAAATTATCACAAACTTCAGCCATTACATTCAAACGTATATTTGGAGCACAAATATTTGAAAAGGTGATGAAGTGGTTGTGGAAAATAAATTGAGATTGTTTGGTAATTATATAATACAATATTCACACATTATTACAAATACTTAAGATTATGCTATCGAAACCAATTTCTGATCCTCCAGTTTGTACAACAGATTTATTAGCTTTACAAGATACTTTAGAAATCATTGGAGGCAAATGGACATTATTAATTATCCATTATCTCCTTACGCGGCAAAATGAAGTGAATACATTTACTAAAATTCAAAATGATATACCTGGTTTATCTGCAAAAGTTTTAACTAATGAATTGAAAATATTAGAAATTAATAAAATTATTACACGAAAAGAATTGCATACTAAACCCGTGTCCGTACGATATGACATCACTTCTTATGGCAATAAAATTCAGCAAGTAATTAGTATGCTTGTCAGTTGGGGACAAGATCATCGTACTATGTTATTTGACAAAAAAAAGCAGTCTTCATTTACATAAAGACTGCTTACATTATACTTTAAGTCGCTTAGCTTATTTAGTAGCAACGATAGTTACTTTGAAGTTGATTTCTTTAGAAATCAAATCATCTTTTTTACCTTCGTAATTAACGCCCCAGTCTTCACGTAAAATATTGAAATCTGCAGAAGTTTTAACCGATGTTTCAGATACTTCATCAACTTTAGCATCAAAAGTAATATTTTTAGAAATACCTTTGATAGTCAAGTTACCTGAGATAACTGCATCAGAAGCTGTTGCGCCAGCTTTAACTTCAGTGATTTCAAAAGAAGCTTCTGGGAAAGTGCCTACTGCGAAGAAATCATCAGCTTTTAAGTGACCGTCTAATTTATCTTTGTCTTCGCCTTCTAAATCCGTACTGTTGATTGTATTCATATCTAATACAAAGTTACCACCTGTGATCGCGCCATTGTCTACGGAGATAGAACCAGACTTGATAGTAACAGTACCTTCGTGTTTACCACTTACTTTTGTACCTGTCCAAAATACTTGAGATTGAGCCACATCAACTGTATATGCAGTACCTACTACTGAATCTGCTACAGCCACTGAGTCTGTAGTTTCTGCTTTTTTACCTTCTGGATTACCAGCACATGAAGCCAATACCAATGATGCTACAGCTGCAAATAAAACTAATTTTTTCATGTTTGTTAAAAGAAATTTTAAATAGTTAATGCACAAAATTACAATTCTCAATCAAATGCGAAAGTTATTTATATTTAAATAACATTCAAAAGACAATTCACTAGTGTCCAGATGGCTGGGCTTCAACACGCTTAATGTCAGCTCCTAATGCTTTTAATCTTTCTTCAATATTTTGATAACCTCTTTCTATTTGTTCAATATTGAAAATGGTAGATTTTCCGTTTGCAGATAAAGCTGCGATTAATAAAGACACACCTGCACGAATATCTGGAGATGACATCTGAATACCACGTAGTTTCGTTTGTTTATTGTTACCAATCACTGTAGCGCGGTGTGGATCACATAGGATAATCTGCGCACCCATATCTATTAATTTGTCCACGAAGAACAATCTACTTTCAAACATCTTTTGATGAATCAATACATTCCCTTTTGCTTGAATAGCCGTCACCAATACGATACTCAACAAATCTGGCGTAAAACCTGGCCAAGGCGAATCAGAAATCGTCAAAATAGATCCATCGATGAATGTATCAATTTCGTATGATTCTTGAGCAGGAATAAAAATATCGTCGCCACGCAATTCCATCTTGATTCCTAATCGTTGGAATACGGTGGGGATAATACCCAACTCTTTAAAACAAACATTTTTGATTGTAATTTCAGAACCAGTCATGGCAGCCAAGCCAATGAATGAGCCAATCTCAATCATATCTGGTAACATACGGTGCTCTGTACCACCAAGACGCTCCACTCCTTCAATCGTCAATAAATTAGAACCAATACCAGAGATTTTTGCGCCCATGCGATTTAACATCTTACACAATTGCTGTAAATATGGTTCGCACGCTGCATTGTAAACCGTTGTTGTACCTTTTGCCAATACCGCAGCCATAACGATGTTTGCTGTACCAGTCACTGACGCCTCATCCAATAGGATATATGTTCCTTGTAGTTGCGAAGCATCCACATTGAAGAATTCATTTTCTGTATCGTAAACGAATTTTGCGCCTAATTTTTCGAAACCTAAAAAGTGCGTATCAAGACGTCTACGACCAATTTTGTCACCTCCTGGCTTAGGAATTGCAGCTTTACCAAATCTCGCTAACAACGGTCCTACGATCATAATAGATCCACGAAGACCTCCGCCCTTTTGTTTGAATTCTTCTGAGGTAAAATAATTTATATTGATGTCTTTCGCTTCGAACTCGTAGGTATCCTTATTTAATTTATTCACAACCACGCCCAAAGAACCCAATAAATCGATTAATTTATTGACGTCTTTAATATCTGGGATGTTGCTAATTGTCATTTTCTCTTCAGTCAACAATACAGCTGACAAAATTTGTAAAGCTTCGTTTTTTGCACCTTGAGGAACAATCTCTCCTTTTAAAGGCTTTCCACCATGTATTTCAAATGCGTTCATATATACTATTAAGGATATTTCTTTAAATAAAATAAGTAACTAATTGCTGTATTAGTTACTTATTAAATACAAATTAATCTTAGAAAGATTATTTCTTGTAGTTATTGTTACTGTTAGAATAATTTTTTTTGTAACCACCACCAGCATTACTACTGTTGTTATTATTGCTATAAGATTTTCTCTTATCGTTATTATTATTGTTATTATTCCTGTAATTATTGCTGTTGCTCGGTCTCTTATTATTGTTGTTATGAGACTGTGTACTTCTCTGATTATTATTGTTATTATTAGAAGAAGTTTGTTGTGTTTTCACACGATTTCCTGGAGGCGGAGAACGGAAATCTAATTTTGTCAATACCGTATCCTCAGGCAAAGTTAATGCACCTTTTGACAATTCTTTCAAATCCTCAATAATTTGCAAATCGTTCACCGAATCTTTATTCCAAGTTGTATAGGCCATTTTCATAAAGTTGGCAACACCTAAAGTTAATTTAGCGCGTGTCTCCTCGTTTGTAACAGAAATAGCCTTTTGAATCATTTCTTCTACAATATGACCATAATGTTTGAAACGAATCTTGTGCTGTGGGTAAGCTAAAGTTTCCGGTTTATGGTGTATTTCTTCACGCTTTGGAATCGGGTAAGGTGAATCTACATCAATCTTGAAATCAGAAATTATATATAGGTGATCCCAAAGTTTATGTTTGAAGTCCGAAACATCACGCAAATGCGGATTAAGCACCCCCATCATATCGATAACTACTTGAGCTAATCTATTGCGCTCTTCTTTATCAGGTACTGTACAAATATAGTCAACCATATTTTGCACATTTCTACCATATTCGGCCAATATTAATTTCGGACGAGTACTGTTATAATCAAAATTCATATAGTGATATTAAACGTATTCTATATTTACGTTATTATTTTAATCTAGTAAAGATAAATGTTCTTATTGAACAATCCTAAGTTTTGCAAATTTAAGCAACAATTGTTTCTGTCCCAACTCTTTAAAGAAAATAGTTGCTTTTATATCTGGTTTATTCCCCTCTAAGTTGACTACTTTTCCAAAACCGAAACGTTCGTGCTCTACTTCCATCCCTACTTGAAGATTACTCGTATCCGAAGGAGCAAATCCAGCTGTTGGCACGTGTGCCTTTGGCAATATGGATGTAGTCTTGACAATCTTAGGCTTTGGCTTCGAAAACGTATCCTTCTCTTTAGTTTGCCAAGCGATTCTGTCCGATTTGAAACTTCCTTCTGACGAACCTAAAGATTGACGTGGTGTAAAATCCAAATCCAAATAACTCGGATGCAATTCATCTATAAATCTGCTTGGTTCACAATTATTCAAAGTTCCCCAACGATAACGGGAAGTAGCATAAGAAAGATGCAATTTCTTCTCAGCACGTGTCACCGCTACATAAAAAAGACGACGCTCTTCTTCCAATTCACTGCGCGAATTTAAGGATAATTGTGATGGAAATAAATTTTCTTCTAATCCAACAATAAAAACGACTGGAAACTCCAACCCTTTAGAAGCATGAATCGTCATCAACGAAACCGTATCAGCATTTGGATCCTTGTCATTATCATCATTAGTCAACAAAGCAACGTCTTGCAAGAAAATATCCAATGTCTTTTGTTCCAAATCTTCACGTTCCGAAAATTCTTTGATACCATTCAATAGTTCTTGAATATTCTCATATCGAGCCAGCCCTTCAACAGACTTATCTTCGTACAAATCTTTCAAAATCCCAGAATGCTGTGCAATGTGCATCGCTGTATCGAAAGCATTGGAATTATTGCCAACTGCTTGAAAACTTTGAATCATCGTCGCAAAATTTCCAACTGAAGTTGCACTACGACCATCCAAAAACATTTGCGCATTAGCCACTACATCCCACAATCGATATTGATTTTTGTCAGCAGCAACTATAATTTTTTCAACCGTAGTATCCCCTATTCCACGACGTGGATAATTGATCACACGTTTTAATGCTTCTTCATCGTTTGGATTGTATGTCAGACGGAAATAAGCGATTAAATCTTTAATCTCTTTGCGCTGATAGAAGGAAGTACCTCCGTACAATTTATACGGAATATTGAGCTTACGCAAAGATTCCTCCATCGCACGAGACTGCGCATTGGTACGATATAGAATCGCAAAAGCTTTATAGGGAAGAGATTTCAAAGTTTTTTCTTGAATAATCGCTTCAGCTACAATCTTACCTTCTTCATTATCCGAAAAAGCACGGGCTACTTTGATTTTATCGCCTTCCTCATTGTCAGAAAATACATTTTTCTCCAATTGATTCTTATTGTTCGCGATAATACTATTAGCAGCATTCACAATAGTCTTTGTCGAACGATAATTTTGCTCCAACTTGAAGACTTTTACATCTGGATAATCCTTTTGGAAATTCAAGATATTTTGAATATTCGCTCCGCGGAAAGCATAGATACTTTGCGCATCATCCCCTACCACACAGATATTCTCACTCACGGCAGCCAATCTTTTCACAATAAGATACTGCGAAAAGTTGGTATCCTGATACTCATCCACCATCAGATATTTGAACTGGTGTTGGTATTTGTGCAAAGTCTCTGGGTGTTTATTCAACAACACATTTGTCTTAAACAACAAATCATCAAAGTCCATCGCTCCAGCACGGTAACAACGTTGCGCATAGGTCATATATACTTGCCCCATTTGCGGACGACCATTTTCACGGTCTTCAGCCATCAAGGCTTCATTTTTATTATACTCCTGCGGAGAAATCAAATTATTCTTAGCAGATGAAATACGACCGTACACATGATTCACATTATATAGCTTATCATCGAGATTCATTTCTTTCAAAATGGCTCTCAATAAGCTTTTGGTGTCATCAGTATCGTAAATCGTAAAATTCTTCGGATAACCAATCAACTCTGCTTCCACACGTAGAATACGTGCAAAAATAGAGTGAAAAGTACCCATCCAAATATTCTTAGCTTCTGAACCTACTACTTTCATGATACGCTCGCGCATCTCTTTCGCCGCCTTGTTTGTGAAGGTCAACACCAAAATATTGAATGGATCTACTCTTTTGTGAATAAGGTGAGCAACTCTATAAGTGATTACACGTGTCTTTCCTGAACCAGCTCCCGCTACTATCATTACCGGTCCTTCGGTTTGTTCAACTGCAGCACGTTGGGAGGGATTTAATCCTGCTAAATAATCCAAAATATATACGTAATTTTTTCGTTAAGAAATAGGTTGTAAAGATATAAATTTCGGGGCAGAATACAGCAGAATTGCTACAATTATTAGCACTTTTGATTACCTTTATGACTTAAACCTTACATCCATGAAATACAGCATAAGCTTACTATTTTTATTTATAAACCTATTTTCATTTGCGCAGACTAAAAGGGATTTACCAAAAGGTTATGTCTACCTAACAGAATATATTCCACATCTTTCTGTAGATATGAAATATTTCAGCAATCACAATTTCGTTGGGCGTAAGATTGACGGCTATAAAAGCTCAAAAGTCATATTGACAGAGCGTGCTTCTTTGGCAGTGCAGAAAATTGAAAAAGAATTAAACAAGGAAGGTCTTGGGCTAAAAGTATTTGATGCCTACAGGCCACAAAAAGCTGTTAATCATTTCAAACGTTGGGCTAAGGATATTAAAGACACCTTGATGCGCCAAGAATTTTATCCTCGCGTAGACAAACGTGACCTTTTCAAAAAGGGATTTATTGCTTCAAAGTCGGGGCATAGCCGCGGAAGTACCATCGACTTAACAATTATTGATTTGAAAACCAAGAAAGAACTTGATATGGGTGTAGCTTTTGATTTCTTTGGTGAAGAGTCCGGTCATGATTATATGAAACTGACCAATATTCAAAAACAAAACAGAATAAAACTTAAGAAAATAATGGAGAAGTATGGTTTTAGAGCCTATAGTAAAGAATGGTGGCATTATACCTATAATGATGAACCTTTCAAGGATAAGTATTTTGATTTTGACGTGAAATAAAAACAGAGTGCTTAATGCACTCTGTTTTTTAATGTTATCTGCTTATCAAAATCTTTACTCAAATCTATGAGATAACCATTCATAATTGCATATTTCAAATTACCACTTGTATCTCCAATATAAAAGTTTGCCATCCCCCCAAAATCAGCTGTCACAGGTAAATAAAAGTTAGTTTGGGTGAATAGATGAATTGGCAAAGAATGTAAAGCTTTCTCTTTCGTCTCTCCTACTTCTTTTATCTGAACAGCCATAAAACCTTTTCTAAGTAAATCAAAAGCTTGCTCGGCAGTGAGTTGATTAATATCATTCAAAATTAATGTAGCTGTTTTCGCAGGAACAAAGTGTAAGCCTTCCGCATCGATTTCATCATAACCAAAAGATTCTTTCAAATCACCGATATCCTCAATCTTACCGCGCACAAAAAAGTCTCTCCCTATCGTTGTTTCATTACGACGTATCGCTAAATCAGTTTTGAAAGAAGTCGAATCTGGACCAATCACAATATTACGAATAACTACATCGTGCAATTGTGAGGCGTTAAATGGAATATCTTCATATTGTTGCTTATCAAATTTAGCATAACTTCCTTCAGCAATTTGAACTAGCGCATTCAATATGATGATAAAGTTCAACTTACGAATTTGTTGTTTCTCTGGGTCGCCTTTCATTCCTCCCGACTCAATCAATACCGTACTAGCATCCCAAGATTGGAAATTATCACCAAAACCACGAGGGGTATATGTATCATCATATTTTGCTACGGCATCAGGAATATATTGTTGTAAAATCTCATTCATCCCAGCAGCTATTTTCATGGCATTTTCACGCACTGGGTTAATTTCACGTGGTTCATTATACGCTGGAGCCAACAATGATATGGAAACTGGATTTTTAGTTCCAGGGACATTATAATAAATATTTTGGTCGTGCAAATTAAAGCCATATTGTGGTTTTATCTCTTGTGCCCTAGCGCGCAATAAAGCGCCCTCTACTGTGTGACCGGCACGTGCGTCACGATTCATGTCTATTCCCTGTGCCGTACGTCTTTGATAACGTTCAGCACCATCAGGATTCAACATCGGAATAAAATGGATAGACAGTTTTGATGTTAACAATTTACGAATTTCATCGTGACCATCTCCTTTTCCTTCCAAGAAATTGAACAAATCGAATAATGCCATAGTCGCTGTTGGTTCATCGCCATGCATTTGAGACCAAAGCATTACTTTCTTTTCTCCAGTACCATAAGTCAATTCATAAATAGCTCGGCCTTCGAAAGATTTACCTATTTGGTTCACTGCCAATACACCCTTTCCTTTGTGCAATTGAATCAAAGAATCAATATCCGAATGTTTAAAACGGCGATATTTTAATGCCGGTTCTTTAAAAGTGGAATATATAGTATTAAATGTGAAGGTATCGATATTCATAACTTTAATTGGGGTATTTGAAGTTGTATTTGCTCCTTTGCAAGACACAAATAAAATTACAATAGATAGTAGAAAAACTAATCTTTTCATAATAACGATTTTTCTAAGTATTCAATAGTTCCTTTTGTGGCATCCATACGCGCACGTACGCCTACTGGCATCAAAAATTGATCAGAAATATGACCTATCATTGCTCCACTATAAGCAGGAATCCCCAAAGGTTTGATATAATCATTTAGCATTTGTTCAATCGTCAGTGAGCCATATCCACCAGATGGGCCACAATTCGTACACTTACCAAATATGAAACCTTTGATTTGTGACAATATACCAGCATTCATCAACTGACAGAACATACGGTCCATTCTGTCCGACTTCTCATCTATTTCTTCTACAAAAAGTATAGCATTGCTGAAATCAGGCAAATATGGCGAACCACACAACCCAGTTAATAATGTCAGATTTCCACCAATTATTGTTCCTTCTGCAATTCCTGGCGTTATTGTTTGTATTCTATCTTTATATTGAATAATTTGATTGTCTGATTTTGTAGGATTGGCATAGTTGGCTAATTTATTCTCTATAAACTGCTCTTTGAATAATTTAGCGACATAATTGCTCCATGTACTACTTCCTACCACACCATGAAACGATACTAAACCAACTTTAGCATAAAATGCTAATATCAAAGCCGTAATATCGCTGTAGCCTAGTAAAACTTTAGGATTTTTACGTATCAATTCATAATCAATACGAGGCAAAAGTCGTGAAGCTCCATTACCTCCGCGAATACACAATATGCCATCAACCTCTTTATCGGCGAACATAGTATGCAAATCGTATAAACGTTCATCATCCGTGCCAGCCAAATTACCGTAGCGCGAACGAATATACTTTCCTTCTTTAACTTTAAAACCAAAATGTGCTAACACTTCTTTGGTTATCGTGATGGTTTCCTCTTCAGATAATGCTCCTGCGGGCGTGATAATTCCTATCGTATCGCCTTCTTTCAAAACCTTCGCCTTTAATAATGATTTGACAGTACCTGTCGCCTCTGAAACAGCATTAACCGTTTGATCAGAAATGGCTAAGGCCCCCAACCCCAGTCCAATCGATTTCAAAAACGTTCTTTTATTCATTTTACCGGTTAAATAATAAGCGGTGTCCTGATCCAACTTCGATGATTTGACCATTCGAGTATGCTAAATTTCCTGACACAATAGTATGTTCAATAGTTGATGTAAATATATGATTTTCAAAAGGCGACCAACCGCATTTTGAAAGAATATTTTGACGTGTGACCTCGTACCGTTTATTTAAATTCACCAATACCAAATCCGCCCAGAATCCTTCACGGATAAATCCACGTTGCTCAATTTGAAAACATGTAGCTGTATTATGCGCTGTCTTTTGCACTAATTGTTCCAAAGTCAATTTACCTTGACTAACCATATCCAATAAAGCTAACAATGCATGTTGCACCAATGGTCCTCCTGACGGAGCTTGTAAATACGACTGTTCTTTTTCTTCGATAGTATGTGGCGCGTGATCCGTAGCAATCACGTCAATATGACTATCCAATACAGCTTTCAAAATTTGATCTCTATCTGAAGCTGTCTTTACCGCTGGATTCCACTTGATGTAATTTCCTTTGGTTTTGTAATCTTCGTCCGAAAACCAAAGATGATGCACACAAGCTTCAGCAGTAATTCTTTTTTGTTCTAATGGAATTGAGTTATCAAACAAAGCTGTTTCTCTACCTGTAGAAATATGCAAAATATGTAAGCGCGTGTTATTCTTTTTGGCTAATTCAACGGCTTTAGATGATGACAAATAACAAGCCTCTGCTGAGCGAATCAATGGATGCATTTCTATCGTAATATTATCACCATATTTTTCCTTGTAAGCAGCAAGATTCGCTTTAATAGTAGCCTCGTCTTCACAGTGTGTAGCAATCAAAGTTGGAGAATTTTTAAAAATATTTTCTAAAGCAGTTTCGTTGTCTACCAACATATTTCCTGTTGATGAACCCATAAATACTTTCACACCACAGACATCACGAGGATTTGTTTTCAATACTTCGTCAATATTATCATTTCCCGCTCCCATAAAGAAAGAATAATTTGCTAACGAAGAATCTTGACCTATATCGTATTTATCTTGAAGTAACTTTTGAGTTAATGTGTTTGGCACTGTATTCGGCATTTCCATAAAGGAAGTAGTACCACCAGCTACAGCAGCACGACTTTCTGTATAAATATTCGCTTTATAAGTTAAGCCTGGCTCTCTAAAATGTACTTGATCATCAATTAAGCCAGGAAGCAGATGTAATCCTTCTGCATTAATCTCCTGATCTGCATTAATATCAATTTGAGGTGCTAATTTTTCAATGCGTCCATTTTTTATATAAACATCCAAAACCTGAGTAGTTCCTTCATTTACGACTTGTGCATTTTTGATGAGTATAGATGACATTATATATGATATGTTTGTATATACAAACATAATAAATTGACATCTATTATTTGACTTAAATTGGTTTTGAATATTACTATAAACAAGGATAGCTTACGTTTTAGTTATGTTGCATTCTTCTATTATAAGTTTAAATATTCTGAATTATTCTTATGAATAAAAAATGAGGCTATTCTAAAATTAGAATAGCCTCATTACTATATTATATTTAAATCGGAAACCTACTTCGTAGAAATTGGTTGGAATTTAGTTAAGTTAATTCCTTCAACTGCTGATTTATACTCTTCGATTGTAGGGATACGACCTAAGATAGCTGACAACACGACTACTGGCGTAGATGCTAATAAAGACTCACCTTTTTTGCCATCTCTATCTTCCACTACACGACCTTGGAAAAGACGCGTAGAAGTTGCCATTACAGTATCACCTTTAGCAGCTTTCTCTTGGTTACCCATACATAAGTTACATCCAGGACGCTCTAAATAAAGAATATTTTCGTATTCTGTACGAGCTGCTGATTTTGGCATTGCATCGTTGAATTCGAACCCAGAATATTTTTGTAAAAATTCCCAATCTCCTTCTGCTTTCAATTCATCAATAATATTATAAGTTGGTGCCGCCACTACTAATGGCGCATTGAATGAAACGTAACCTTTTTGTGCTTCCACGTTTTTCAACATTTGCGAAACGATTTTTAAATCGTCTTTGTGCACCATACAAGAACCGACGAAACCTAAATCAACTTTCTTGTCTCCACCGTAGAACGATAAGTCGCGAATAGTATCATGTGTATAACGTTTCGAAACATCAGCATTATTTACATCTGGATCCGCAATCATTGGCTCGTCAATGATATCCAAATCAATCACCACTTCTGCATAATACTTAGCATTTGCATCTGGTTGTAAAGCTGGCTTTTCACCCGAACGAATTTCAGCAATACGTTTGTTTGCTTTGTCAATTAACCCTTGTAAAACTTGATTATGGTTATCCATACCCTTATCAATCATGATTTGGATACGAGATTTAGCGATTTCTAATGATTCGATTAATGTCTCATCTTGAGAAATACAGATAGAAGCTTTAGCTTTCATCTCTGCCGTCCAATCCGTGAATGTGAAGGCTTGGTCAGCTAATAATGTACCGATGTGCACCTCGATGATACGACCTTGGAATACATTTTCACCATCGAATTGTTGCAACATTTGCAATTGTGTAGCATGTACCACGTCACGGAAATCCATGTGCTCTTTCATTTGACCTTTGAAAGTAACTTTCACAGATTCTGGAATTGGCATGGAAGCCTCACCAGTCGCCAAAGCTAATGCTACAGTACCTGAGTCAGCACCGAAAGCTACACCTTTAGACATACGTGTATGTGAGTCACCTCCAATGATGATAGCCCATTCGTCCACTGTAATATCATTCAACACTTTATGAATAACATCAGTCATCGCGTGGTATTCACCTTTAGGGTCACGAGCAGTGATTACCCCAAACTCGTTCATGAATTTCATCAACTTAGGAATATTAGCTTGTGCCTTCTTATCCCAAACTGATGCTGTATGACAACCTGATTGGTAAGCACCATCTACGCCTGGCGCAATAACTGTAGCGGCCATTGCTTCTAACTCTTGTGCAGTCATCAAACCAGTAGTATCTTGAGAACCTACAATGTTTACTTTCACACGAACGTCAGAACCAGCGTGTAATATTTTACCCGGAGCAACACCAACTGCATTTCTGTTGAAGATTTTCTCAACTGCAGTCAATCCTACACCTTCTTTAGTAACTTCTTTTGCTGGTGCAAATACTTGCGGTGCTTCGATGCCTAAAGTTTGTGCCGCGAAAGTTTGAATTTTCTTACCAAAAACGATTGCGTAGGAACCACCAGCTCTGATAAACTCTAATTTTTGTGGTGTGAAAGATTTAGAAATATCTTTTAACTCAACATCACCGTTGTATAATTTTTTAGTTTTTGTATTGATGGTCAACACAGTACCTGTAGCAACAGAGTAAGCTTGCTCCAATACAACATCACCATTTTCATCACGAACTACGTTTCCGTTTTCGTCCGTTTTCTTCACCCAGTTTTGCAAGTCGATACCGATACCACCAGTTACATCTACTGTAGTCAAGAAAATTGGAGAAATACCGTTTGTACCTGCTACAATAGGTGCAATATTTACGAAAGGAATATATTGAGATGCTTGTTTACCTGTCCATAATGCTACGTTATTCACTCCTGACATACGTGAAGAACCCACACCCATAGTTCCTTTTTCAGCGATTAACATTACGCTTGCATCAGGATGTTGTCTTTTTAAGTCTTCAATCTCAGCTTGAGCCTCAGGCGTAATCATACATTTACCATGCAATTCACGGTCCGAACGTGAGTGCGCTTGGTTACCTGGAGATAATAAATCCGTAGAGATATCACCTTCAGCAGCAATATAAGTAACTACCTTAATTTCTTCTGGAACTTCCGGAAGCTTAGTGAAAAATTCTGCTTTCGCATAGCTTTCTAAAATATCTTTTGCGATAGCGTTACCTGCTTCGTAAGCAACTTTCAAACGGTTTGTGTCTGCATCATACAAGAAAACTTGAGTTTTCAATACTTCAGCAGCTTGCTTAGCGATATCTTCGTTTTCGCCTAATGCGATATCTAATAATACTTTAATAGATGGTCCACCTTTCATGTGAGATAATAACTCAAATGCGAAAGTTGGAGTAATCTCAGCAACTACCTCTTGACCTAAAATAATTTCTTTTAAGAATTGAGCTTTTACAGCTGCCGCAGGCGTAGTACCTGGCAATGTATTATAAATAAACAAACGCAAAGATTCTTCTCTGTGTTCATTATTTAAATCTTTAATTTGTGCAATAACTTCGCTCAAAAGTTCTGCTCCATCAATTGGTTTAGGATGTAATCCTTGACCTTTTCGTTCTACAACCTCTTGTACGTAATCGTTGTAAATACTCATATATTTAGTCTTTCTAAATTAAAAGGCAGTCAAATTCATTATTTAACTTCCTGTTTGTGTTACAAAATCAGCTACTACAACATTGAATAATAACACTCTAATTATCCAAGATTCTACAGCCCCATCACTCTTGACTTGCTGATATTTTATTAAATTTCAACAAGTATTTTCGTGCGCAAAATTACTAAAAATCAAGCGCTAATAAAACAACTGCGATTCGCAAAAATAATTTGGAATAATTCTAAACAACACAACAGTTAACTGATATTACTTATCAAAAAAAAGCGACAATTTATCAGAAATTGTCGCTTTTAATTATTTATGCTTGTTTTAATTCTACGTCAACAGCTTTGAGAGACGCAATTGTCACTATTGGATCTTCAGCTGTGAATACAAATGAACCTGCAACAAGTACATCAGCACCTGCATCCAACAATTGAGCCGCATTTGCAGTCGTTACACCCCCATCAATTTCTATCAATAAAGAATCGTTAACACCTGCTGCCAACGCTCTTAATTCTTTAATTTTTGAATAGGTATGCGGAATAAACTTCTGTCCTCCAAAACCTGGATTCACAGACATCAAACAAACTAAATCAATATCTTGAATCACGTCTTTCAACAATTGAACTGAGGTATGTGGATTTAAAGCCACTCCTGCTTTACAACCTAATTCTTTAATTGCTGCTAGTGTACGGTGTAAATGTGTACACGCTTCATAGTGTACAGTAATCACCTCCGCACCATTGTCCTTGCACGTCTGTAAATAACGATCAGGATCTACAATCATTAAATGTACATCCAAAGGTTTTTGAGCATGCTTCGCAATAGCACTCATTACTGGAAAACCAAATGAAATGTTTGGCACAAAAACACCATCCATAATATCGATGTGAAACCAATCTGCCTCACTCGAATTGACCATTTGAACATCTCTCGCTAAATTCCCAAAGTCTGCTGCTAAAACTGATGGAGCAATTAAATGTTTAGTATTTGACATGAATTTATTTATTAAAATTTTGGACAAAGATAGCGCTTAAAATTGCCCTTTTCAAAACTAAATACACTTATTGACATTGGATTAATAATCCATTAGGATTACCAAAACTAAGGATAGAAATAGTTACTTTTGTTTATATAATTGTATAATAACAAATTTTTATACTACGTGGCAAAACTCAAAATCAACTACATAGATAATAAATTGCAAAGCGAATCACCGTTTATAAAATACGGTATGCTTGTTTTGACGGTGTTTCTAATTTGCTTATTTCTACCAAAACAACCTCGTTTTGAGTATGAGTTTCAAAAAGGAAAAGCTTGGAATCACGACAACTTAGTTTCACCTTATAATTTTGCTATAAATAAAACCAAAGAAGAGCTCGATAGAGATCGACAGTATATACTAAAAACCGTACAGCCTGTTTACAACCTGCAGCAAACAGCTAGTAAGGAACAAATTGATCTTTTTACAACTGATATAGCTGAAAAGTGGCAAAGTAGTCAAATGGATACAGTGCCTACTCTGGATATTCAAAAATATAAGCAAAAGGGCGTAGAAATTTTGACTTACGTTTATAACCGTGGAATTTTATCTTTGAACAATAGGTATCAAAATAAAGGTGATGATGCGGATAAAGTAAGTGAAACAGAGGCAAACTATAATTTTACCTTAATTGATAATAACCTTGCTACGCAAAAAAATACAGCAGATTGCTTCACTATAGAAACGGCGATAGAATATGCACATAATTCCATAGCCAAAGACGCAACTATTATCAAAAAACGTTGGCTTGAAGAAGTATTGAAAAATTACATTACAGTAAATTACATTTTCAATGAATCTTTGACTAACAAAATTGAGCAAACCGCCCTGAGCAATATTTCCACCACTCGTGGAATGGTCCAAAAAGGGGAATTGATCGCCGAAAAAGACAAGATAGTCAATAACGATACGTACCAAAAACTCGAATCCCTAAGAAAGATTTTTGAAGACGAAGCGAGAATATCAGGAGACAAAACCTATGTAGCAATTGGACATTTCTTAGTTGTGGGATTAGCAATGAGCCTACTTATGGTCTTTCTATACTTTTTTAGAAAAAACATCTACAATAATAACAGATTACTTGCTATTATTTTCATCGTGATATTAGGTATGCTTGG
Source organism: Sphingobacterium composti (assembly GCF_009829075.1). Lineage (GTDB taxonomy): Bacteria > Bacteroidota > Bacteroidia > Sphingobacteriales > Sphingobacteriaceae > Sphingobacterium > Sphingobacterium composti. The sequence continues at coordinate 22,072 of NZ_WUQZ01000025.1, forward strand.
TGTATTTTCATGGGCATTACATTTGCGTGTCTCCAGTCTATATTTCATCCCCTATTGTGGCGTACCTATTATCTTTCGTATTCTATTTGACACACGTGTAGCGTTAAATATCCATTTATTAATGGTATTAATTACAGCATTGTTTGTGCCCAATAGCTACGATTTTGTTTTCTTGCAATTTATGTCTGGCTTAGTAGCAATTTATAGCATTAAGACAATGGTGAAGCGTGAGCAATTTTTGATTTCTAGCTTACTCATTTTGGCTACTTATATCATTGGATTTATAGGATTGGTATTAACAAGAAATGGTTCTTTTAGTAGTATATATTGGATTGATATTTTACCATTTTTTGTCAGCGTAGGTTTAACCCTATTAGCATACCCTTTGATTTATGCATTTGAAAAATTATTTGGAATCGTTTCTGACCTAACCTTAATGGAGCTTACAAACTCCAATTCAAAATTATTACGAGAATTATCACTTAAAGCGCCAGGAACTTTCCAGCATTCCCTGCAAGTTGCAAATCTTGCGGAAGCTGCGATTTATAAAATCGGTGGGAATTCGTTATTGATTCGTGCAGGAGCACTTTATCATGATATTGGAAAAATTGTGAATCCTCTTTATTTTATCGAAAATCAGAAAACTGGAATTAATCCACATGAGGAACTTACGTCTGAACAAAGTGCACAAATTATCATCTCGCACGTATTAAAAGGCATCGAAATAGCAAAGCGTCATCAATTGCCTGAAGTTATTATTGATTTCATAAAAACCCACCATGGAACGACACGTGTGGATTACTTTTACAATGAATTTCTTAAAAACAACCCCGATAAACTGGTTGATGAAACACTTTTTCATTACCCAGGCCCCATTCCCTTTTCTAAAGAGACTGCAGTATTGATGTTGGCAGATTCGGTAGAAGCTGCTGCGAGATCTTTAAAAGAACCTACCAAGGATTCTATCAGTAATCTAGTTGATAAAATAGTAGACTATAAATTGGTTCAAAAGCAGTTTAGTAATGCCAACATTACATTGAAAGATATTTCGGATGTTAGTGCTATTTTTAAAAGTATGTTGATGAGCATTTATCATGTGCGCATTGATTATGATATCAGCAAAAGAAAAGATTCAGCAAGAATAAAATTATAATTATTGACTCTCAGATTGTTAATAATAAACAACAAAAAATTATCAAAAAAACTACTTTCAAAGTTTGTAGAATCGATTTTTTGCTTTATGTTTGCAATGTCGAAACACGGAGAGGTGCCTGAGTGGCCGAAAGGAACAGTTTGCTAAACTGTCGTACTGGAAACGGTACCGCGGGTTCGAATCCCGCCCTCTCCGCCAAGACCTACAAAAGCTCAACATTTGTTGAGCTTTTTCTATTAACCAAATTGAATAAAAATTACTTTATTTGGATATCCAAGTGCCTTTCATAATATTACACATTATATTCTATAATTTTATCCAATCGACTTGAATAATCATTCAGCTGATTTCTGTCGCCACTGTTTAATTCTAGTACCAACCATTCACCAGTATAATTAATCATCTTTAAAGCCTGCATAACAACTTTCCAATCTACATCACCTTCTGTTAGTGGTACACCAAAACCTTTACTTAACCCCTGCTCATTCATAACCTTACGGCTAAATTCTTTGATATGAACATTGAAAATACGTTTACCTAAGGATTCTATCCAATGTTCTGGCCAGCCGTAACGCAATACATTGCCCACATCAAAATACCAACCTACTAAAGGATGATTAATTTCATCCACAAAACGTTTAGCTTCTACTGGACTTAAAATAAAATTGTTCCAAACATTTTCTAATGCTATTTTAATCTTGTGCTTTTCAGCATAAGGAATCAGTTTACGAATGTTCTTTTGTGCAATTTGGTAAGCTACCTCGTAAGAAACGGAAGAATTCACTACACCAGGTACGACCAAAACTGTATTTCCACCTAATTGTTTAGTTTCCTCAATTGACTGTGCAATGGAAGTTATGATTTCCTTCTGAACTGTCTCTTCTGGGCTTGAAAGGGGTTTAGACCAATGATCTTTATTTACCGTACCCAATATCTCTAAACCTGTCGTATCACGCGCTCTTAGTAATTCTTTTATATCTAAAGCACCTGGTGAATTCACTTCAATACCATGATAGCCCAAATCTTTTACCAACTTGAATTTATCCAATACTGATAAATCTTCTTTTATCATATAGTAGCTAATTCCCTTTTTTAGCTTTAATTTATTTTGATTTGGCTTCAAAGCAGTATTTTGAACCGAATAAGAAAGATTATCGGCAATTAGAGTGGAAGCGAATAAGGACGATGTGGCTGCAATAAATGCTTTACGATTCATAATTTAGATGACTGTATAAATAAAAAAAGACTTTTATCTAAGATGATAAAAGTCTTTTAAAAACACAATAAAAATTACTGTATATCTTATTTTTTACGTTCGTTGAAATATTCTAATACAAAATCCAATTGATCGTCTTGAGTTAAATTAGAATTATCTAATACAATGGCATCTTCTGCTTGACGTAATGGACTTTCTTCTCGTGTGCTATCAATATGATCACGATGAGCTAAGTTTTCGATGATTTCATCCAAAGTTACTTGCTCTCCTTTGGCAACAAGCTCTGCATGACGACGATTAGCACGCACCAAAGGATCAGCTGTCATAAAGATTTTTAAATCTGCATCAGGAAAAACAGTGGTTCCGATATCTCGTCCATCCATCACAATATCACGGCGCGCACCCAATTGTTGTTGTTGAGCAACCATTGCATGACGAACTTCTTTGATTGCACTTACCTCACTTACTTTCTCAGAAACTTCCATTTGGCGAATTTCATCCGATATATCTTCACCATTTAATAAGATTTGAGTCTTATCCGTATTAGGAATAAAGTCAATATGAATATTTGCTAAAGCTGTCTTTATTGCTTCAGTATCTGTTATATCAATTCTATTTCTCAAGAAATACAAAGTGACAGCACGATACATCGCACCACTATCGACAAATACAAAATTCAAACGCTTTGCGATAGCTTTAGCCACTGTACTCTTTCCACATGATGAAAAACCATCTATCGCAATAATAAAATTTTCTCTTTCCATCTTAGTTATTTCCTCCAATGATTACCCCAGGCTTATTTACTACAGGAACCTTGGATAGGTTCTCATCCACAATACTTTCTGGAAGGAAAATATATTTTTTATCAAAAATGGTCTTATCAATATAATAACTCAACCAATATTCATTTGTCAAACCAAATACTTCTGTATCGATAACCTCTATTTGAACAGAGCTATTTGCTGGTACGTCTCCTAGAAAATGTCTTAATGTTGTTGTTTTGACTTCTCTCCCATCCTTTATGCCGTATCCCCTAGAAGAAACTAAAACATTAGTCAGGTCCGTGCTTTTCTCATTGATGAGGTAAACAGTCCAACTTTTGGATTCAGGAGTAGCATTTTCCAATACTACTGCAATCGAAATATCTTCAACTATATTTATAGGCAAATCCTTCTTCATGCGTATTACTTTTTCGTTGCAGCTTTTTTAGTTGTCGTTTTTTTCGCAGTTGCCTTCTTTGTTGTTGATTTTGAAGTAGCTTTTGTAGCCTTTCCTTTTGGAGCTTTAGGATCTTCAGCTGCCCATTTCAACACATCTTCATAAGTAATTGCACTCACATCTGTTCCTTTTGGTATTTTCAAATTTTGTTTACCATAACGAACAAAAGGCCCCCAACGCCCATTTTCAATTTGCGCATCAGGATTTTCATCAAATACTCGAATTACTTTTTCGATATCTTTTTGACGTTTTTCCTTTATAATTTCAATAGCTTGCTCTTGAGTTACATCCAATGGATCTAAACCTTTTGGCAATGAATAGAAAGATGAATTGTGACGAATATATGGACCAAAACGACCAATTGCCACCGTCATTTCTTTCTCTTCGAATTCACCAACTTTCTTTGGAAGCTTAAATAATTCCATCGCTTCCTCGAACGTAATAGTTTCAATCATCTGACCTTTTCGCAATGAAGCAAACACAGGCTTCTCCTCGTCATCTTGCGCCCCAATCTGAACTAATGGACCGAAACGACCAACACGAACAGTTACAGGCTTCCCTGAAACAGGATCTACACCTAGTTCACGTTCATGTGAAGCACGTTCAGCATTTTCTAACGTATCTTCTACCTCATGATGGAAAGGTCTATAGAAATTTTCCAGCATATCTGTCCACTCTTTATTTCCTTGCGCTATTTCGTCAAACTCACGTTCTACCTTAGCAGTGAAATTAAAGTCAACTATACCTTTAAAATGTTCTACCAAAAAATCATTTACCAAAACTCCGATATCTGTTGGGAACATTTTACTACGCTCCACTCCTGTCATCTCAGTTTTGATAACTTCAGAAACCTGACCTCCCGATAAAGTCAATACTTTATAATCTCTTGGTTTACCATCACGATCTTCTTTCACCACATAACCACGATTTTGAATCGTCGAAATCGTTGGAGCATACGTAGAAGGACGACCAATACCTAACTCTTCTAATTTCTTTACCAACGATGCCTCTGTAAATCGAGCTGGAGGTCTTGAAAAACGTTCAGTAGCTGTCATATCATTTAAATTCAATGACTGACCAACTTCCAATGGAGGTAATAGTGCATTATCTGCATCTTCATCAGTTGTATTTTCTTGATCATCATCAATAGATTCCATGTAAACTTTCAAGAAACCATCGAATTTCATGATTTCTCCAGTCGCAGTCAATTCTTCTTGACGTGTTGATACAGAAATTTTTGCAACGGTCTTTTCAAATTCTGCTTCACTCATTTGAGAAGCAATAGCACGTTTCCAAATTAGTTCGTACAAGCGAACTTCCGAAGGCTCAGCAGAGATACTATGATTCGCAAAATAAGTAGGACGAATCGCCTCGTGAGCCTCTTGAGCACCACTTGACTTCGTTTTATATTTGCGCATCTTATGGTATTTTTCACCATAAGCTTTTAGAATTTCATCTTGAGCGCCTTGAATAGCAGTATCTGATAAGTTCACGGAATCCGTACGCATATAGGTGATATGTCCAGCTTCGTACAGTCTTTGTGCTACTTGCATTGTACGAGCTACAGAAAAACCTAACTTTCTACTTGCTTCTTGTTGCAAAGTTGAAGTCGTAAAAGGCGCTGCAGGGTTACGTTTTGCTGGCTTTTTCTCTAGATTTGTTACCGAATAGGCTGCATTTTTACAATCATTTAAGAACTTCTCAGCTTCATCTTTTTTAGCAAAACGTTGCGGCAATTCCGCTTTGAAAGATTCTTTTGCTTTTCCTGTATTAAAAATTGCAACTATCTTAAACGAAGCCTCTGCATTAAATTTATTGATTTCACGCTCACGTTCAACAATCAAACGTACCGCAACAGATTGTACACGTCCGGCAGAAAGTGATGGTTTTACTTTTCGCCACAATACTGGAGAAAGCTCAAAACCTACTAATCTGTCTAACACACGGCGCGCTTGCTGCGCATTTACTAAATTGTAATCAATCTTACGCGGTGATTCAATGGCTTTAAGAATCGCAGGTTTAGTGATTTCATGAAATACAATACGCTTTGTCTTGTCTTCCTTCAATCCCAATGTATCAAATAGATGCCAAGAAATAGCTTCTCCCTCACGATCCTCATCGGATGCTAACCAAACAGTTTCTGCTTCTTTAGCTAATTTCTTTAACTCACTGACTATAGCCTTCTTATCAGCAGGAACCTCATATTTTTGTTTAAACTTATTATCGGTATCAATTGCATCATCGGTTTTCACCAAATCACGAATATGCCCATAACTTGACTTCACCAAGAAGTCACTTCCAAGATAACCCTCTATCGTTTTTGCCTTCGCAGGCGACTCTACAATTAATAAATTTTTAGCCATTTAATATCTTAAGATTTCTGCAAATATTATTATTTCAAAATGGAATGACAATATTTTTGTCAATAAACCTAATTATTCTTTTAAAAAGTCCAATGTCCACTCACAATATCCAATAAATAAAATACGGCAAATACTACCGATGCTATACCATTGGTTGTCATAAATGCTCTATCAACACGGGACAAATCTGTGAGGCTAACAATACGATGTTGATAGATTAATAAGGCACCATAAAATACAATACCTATATAATATAGGAGTCCAACATCTATATAAAACGCAGGTAAAACAATCAATATAAAAGAAAGAACATGAAGCACTTCTGATATTTTCAATGCCTTAGCACCTCCAAAATTAGCTGGAATAGAATTTAAACCATTCTCTCTATCAAATTCTTCATCTTGCAATGCATATATGATATCAAAACCACTCACCCAAGTTAATACAGCCAAGCCATAAAGTATTGGTACAATATGAAATTGCCCAGTAACAACCATATACGCACCTACAGGAGCTAATCCAAGACCTAGACCTAACACCAAATGACACAATGGTGATATACGCTTCATATACGAATAAAATAACACCACAAATAACGCTACTGGTGACAATGCGAGACACATTGGATTAATAAAATATGTTGCGATAATAAATACAAGACTATTAATTATTGTGAATGCAAGCGCTTGATTGGGACTGATACGTCCAGCTGGAATATCACGAACAGCTGTACGTGGATTTAATGCATCAATATCTCTATCCAAATATCTGTTGAATGCCATAGCTGCATTTCGAGCCGTAACCATACATACCAGCATTAGCGCCAACAAAGACCATTCAAATTTGAAGTCAGTCGTATTGATAGCCAAAAAGAATCCAATAAAAGCAAAAGGTAAAGCAAATATACTATGTGCAAAAAGCACTAAAGACATGTACTTCTTCATCTTTATTCACTTTCAAGTATAGGATGTACAAATCCAGCGTTAATATCTTCTATTGTTTGTAAAATTGGTTCTAACCCAACTTTTTCTTCAGAAGATGTTAAAAATCTTTGAGGCACTTCTTCAAACCATTTTAACAAAGCACGTTTAAATTTAGCTATATTTTGGTCAGACTTTACCGTGGACTGCTTATCACCTTTAGTGAAAATGAGCATAAACGGTAGTCCCTTTTCACCTAACCAACAACAAAAATCCAGATCTATTTTCTGTGGTTCTAATCGAGAATCTATTAAAACGAAGATACACTGAAGATTAGGTCTATTTGTTAAATAATATCGTATAAACTTTCCCCAATCAGCTCTATTTTTCTTGGAAGTCTGCGCATACCCGTAACCAGGTAAATCCACTAAATACCAATTATTATTAATGATGAAGTGATTTATCAATTGTGTCTTACCAGGTCTTTGTGAAGTTTTGGCCAAACCCTTTTTATTCGTCAATGCATTGATTAACGATGATTTTCCCACATTTGATCGACCAATAAAGGCATATTCAGGCAAATTCGGCAATGGCAATTTACTTACTTCTGTATTGCTACAAACAAATTCTGCGGTTTTTACTAGCATAAGGCAAAGGTAGAATTAATTTTAGGAATTATAAATCCTCCGTTATTTAGCTTATACAACATCGCATATTTATTAGTAATTTAGTTGCATATATTTATTATATGCTCTCATTACGTAACATTGTAAAACAGTATGCACATCATCGTGCATTAGATGATGTGTCTATTGATATCCCTGAGGGGAAAATATTTGGACTTCTAGGCCCAAATGGAGCGGGAAAGACATCTATTATTCGTATTATAAACCAAATAACAGCTCCAGATTCCGGTGAAATATATTTCAATAACGAAAGATTATCTCCAAAACATATCGAACAGATTGGTTATCTTCCGGAAGAACGTGGACTATATAAGAAAATGAAAGTTGGTGAGCAAATGATTTATTTAGCCCAACTAAAGGGCTTAAGTAAATTAGAAGCTAAAAAAAGACTTAATTATTGGTTTGAAAAACTAGATATTTCTACCTGGTGGGACAAGCGAATTGAAGATTTAAGCAAAGGGATGCAACAAAAAGTTCAATTCATCGCGACTGTATTACATGAGCCTAAATTAATTATTCTCGATGAACCATTCTCTGGATTTGATCCCTTGAATGCCCAGATTATTCAAGATGAGATATTAGAGTTGAACAAAAATGGTGCTACTATTATATATTCAACACACCGAATGGAAACTGTGGAGGAACTTTGTGATAATATTGCTTTAATCAATAAATCGAAAAAAATATTAGACGGTTCAGTAAAACATATTAAGAGGTTATATCAAAATCAAACATATTGCATTGACCTAACAGCTACGGGATCACTTATAGATCATCAAACACCTTTATACCAACTTGACGAACTATTTTCCAACGATGATTATGTTCAAATAAAAATTAAGATTAATCCTGAATATAAGTTGAATGATGTTTTAAACTTTTTGATACCACAAGCAGAAATCAATCAGGTTAAAGAAATTATCCCTACTATTCACGACATATTTATAGAGAAGGTTACACAAACACACCGAGAAGTTCATGAACAAAATTAAACTCATTATACAGCGTGAATATTTAACACGGGTACGCAAAAAGTCATTCTTGCTGACTACTTTTTTAGTTCCTTTAATATTTATTGGAATGTACGTAGGTGTAATTTTTTTAACGAAAAAAAGTTTTGATGAAAGTCATTCTCATGTATATGTCGTAGATGACACAAAAGACGTGATGAATAAATTAAATTCATCAAAAAATGTTTCATACCTTAATGAGAATCAAGACCTACAGAAGAAAATTCAAAATCTGCAAAACGAGGACGGTAAAACCAGCATACTATATATACCTAAAGACTTTTATGAATCTGAATCTGTTGAATTTCTTTCGAATGATAAGCCTAATTTAGCCATTGAAGCTGAAATTCGAGATAGTTTAAATCGTATTATAAAAGACAAAAAGTATGAATCTTATGGAATAACGGCTGAAATAAGGAGATCAATAAAGTCTGATGTTAAAATCAAATCAAAGGAAATTAAAGAAAATGGAGCTACAACGGAATCAAACACAGAAATAGCGATGGGTATTTCACTCGCTTTATCTATATTGGTATATATCTCCCTATTTCTCTACGGCTCACAAGTGATGCGTGGAATTATAGAAGAAAAAAACAGTAGAATAATCGAAGTTATTATTTCGTCTGTTAAACCTTTTCAATTAATGATGGGGAAAATAGTTGGGATTGGATTAGTAGGGCTTACACAATTTGCACTTTGGATTGTCGTTTCCGTCATCCTAGCAGGAGTTGCATCTATGACATTAGTATCCAAAGAAGAGCTTGCAAACCAAATGATGAATAATCAAGCGCAACAATCTCAGCTATTAAGTAATCAAGGTATAGAAAATTCTTCTTCGACAATCAGCAATGAATCCATAGCAGAAGTAATTTCACTCCTTCAAACCGTCGACTTTCCTTTAATAATAGGATGCTTTTTTATATTCTTTTTAGGGGGATATCTAATTTATAGTGCATTATTTGCTGCCGTTGGTTCAGCAGTGGATAGCGAAACTGAAGCTTCTCAATTCACTTTACCCATTACCATGCCTTTATTGTTGACATACGCTTTGTCATTTGGTGTACTAATCAATAATCCTCATGGTACAGTAGCGACTTGGTTGAGTTTTATTCCATTTACATCGCCTATCGCTATGCTGGTACGTATTCCATTTGGAGTTCCTACTTGGCAGATTGTAGTTTCTGCAATTTTACTAATTCTAGGTTTTATATTTACTACATGGATCGCTGCGAGGATTTACCGAGTAGGTATTTTGATGTATGGAAAAAAAGCAAGTTATAAGGAGCTACTAAAATGGTTTAGGTACAAGAGTTAATTAAGTTGTCATCATAATTTTTTATCATGTCAAAATTAATAAATTTACGCACTTTCAAAGCCTTTTTTGAATCGAGCACTGGAGGAGGAATAATTTTATTTGCTTGTGTTGTTCTTGCGCTAATACTAGCTAATTCTCCATTAGGAGGAGGTTTACTAACCTTTTTGTCCACAAAAATTGGCTTTGAAAATGAATCAATCCAACTAAACTATTCAATAAAACAATGGGTGGATGATGGTCTGATGGCAATTTTCTTTCTATTGGTGGGTTTAGAAATAAAACGTGAATTAGTAGAAGGAGAACTTGCCTCTCCCAAAAAGGCTGCACTACCCATTTTTGCAGCTATAGGTGGAGCTTTACTCCCTGCCGCTATTTACGCACTCTTTAATTATAACACCGAAACGCATCATGGATGGGGAATACCAATGGCGACGGATATTGCGTTTGCATTGGCTGTTATTTCTATGTTGGACAAACGTGTTCCGTCAAGTTTAAAAGTATTCTTAGCCGCATTAGCGATTGTCGATGATTTACTGGCTATTTTGGTAATCGCTATTTTTTATTCTTCTGAATTGCATTATACATATTTAATGTATGCTGGAGCAATTTTCGCATTACAACTAGCGTTTAATAAATTGGGGGTAAAAAATATTTTAGCCTATATTATACCAGGAGTTTTTATGTGGTACTTTATACACCATTCAGGAATACATGCCACTATCGCTGGTGTGTTGACGGCGATGACTTTACCTACTACGCCAGACGACAAGGAATCTCCATTAGAGAAATTGGAGCATTTACTCGCTAAGCCTGTCAATTTTATTATTATCCCAATTTTTGCTTTTGTGAATACGGCTATAGTTTTAAGCACAGATATGATTGGTGGATTGACATCTCCAATGGGCTTAGGTATTTTTTCGGGCCTTCTTGTCGGTAAATCTGTAGGTATATTGTTTACTTGTTTTATTTGTGTAAAATCCGGTTTATCTACTCTACCTGAAGGTGCTGGTTGGAAACATATGTTTGGAGTTGGTCTGTTGGGTGGTATTGGCTTTACGATGTCTATTTTCGTAGCTATGCTATCTTTCTCCGATGCATTGCATGTTGAGGAATCCAAATTAGCGATTTTAGTAACTTCATTGATTGCTGGCGTATTGGGTTATGTATATCTCTCAATTTTATCTACAAAAAACTAGTAAAATTGACACAATCTATAGCTATTCAGCTACAAGTTATTTTATACACAAAATTGAATAGTTTCTTTAAATAAACTATTTTTAACTTTAGATATATTAATCAACCTAAAACAGCATAAAAGGGCATTTCATAAAAATTGAGATGCCCTTTGCTTTTAGCTGTAGCTAAAGCATTCTAGTATGCGTTATATCTAATGAACGCAATAAATACAAACAACTATGAATACGTATAGAATAAAATTATTTCTCTTAACAGCAGTTAGCACATTTATATTAAGCAGTTGCCTAAAAGATGATCTGAACTCTCCGAATGTGCCCCAAGCAGGTTTCACCATGATTAATGTATACGACGAAGCCAATTACATTATTCACAAGGCGGACAACAACTTTATTCAAACAATGAACAATCCTTTGTCATTCAAAGGAATTAACTTTGTGTATTTGTATCCAGGAAATAGAAAAATTCAAACTATAGATCCAGCAAATAAAGTTCTAATAGATAGTACCTACACAATTAAAGACAGTCTTTTATATACATCTATTGTCTATGCTAAAGCTGATAACAAAATCGGACAACGCTTAATTAGCGATACCCTATTGAATAATTTAGCTACAAATAGTGCATATCGCTTTGTTAATCTTACGCACGATATGATTAATATAGATCTATATATTGGTGACACCAAAGTAATTGACAATAGAGGTTATGATGGTAATACATTGATCTCAAATCATTATAAATTTGTTTCTCAAACCTCAGGTACAAAGAAAATAATTGCTAAAAATAATGCGAATGAGACATTAGCTGAAAAAGATTTAAATATGACTGCTGGTATGCACTATTCTATCGTACTGATCAAAAGTACAACCGAAAACAAATACGAACTCATCGTGCATCAACAATACAGAAATTAATCCCAATTAATGAAGTAGACTTTAGGTTTTTATTTTTTTATTGCCCCCAAAAGCTTCACGCTTTCTGGGGGCAATCTTGTTTGAAATATAAACTTATAATACCCCTAATTGATCATTAGCGAATTTCTATTTAGGAACTTTTACAGAGAAGTGGTTCGCAACCATTTGGAGCTTTTGTCTAAGATGATCATTATATTTAACTTAACTAATTGAAGAACTATACTAAAGCATATATGTTCATCTTAACATTGACGAATTTGAATAAGTATTAATATGATTCAGGAAAGAGTTGATTTTGATGTAATAGTAATTGGTGGAAGTTATGCCGGACTATCGGCGGCTATGGCACTAGGAAGATCTTTACGCAATGTTTTGGTAATAGATAGTAATTCCCCATGCAATCACCAAACACCCCACTCCCACAATTTTATCACGCAAGACGGTGAAGCTCCTTTGGCTATAGCCAATAAAGCAAAACAACAAGTCTTAAACTACGATACAGTAGTTTTCAAAAATGATCTGGTGGTAGATGGAAAGGAGAAAAATAAAGGATTTGAAATTTTAACGGAATCTGGCAAGACATATCATGGTAAAAGAATAATTTTTGCTACAGGAGTTAAGGATAATATTCCAAATATACCAGGTTTTGCAGAATGTTGGGGTATTTCAGTAATTCATTGCCCCTATTGTCACGGATACGAGGTAAAGAATCAAAAAACAGGCATTTTAGCGAATGGTGATTTCGCGTATCATTATGTACAATTAATAAAAAAACTTACTTCAGATATAGTCGTTTTTACAAATGGAAAAGCCTATTTCACAAAAGAGCAATGGGATAAATTTGCATTGTATAACATACCTGTTATTGAAAAAGAAATCGAGAACATACATCACCAAGATGGCTTACTCTATGAAGTGCAGTTTAAGGATAATTCGATAACAAATTTAAAAGTGATTTATTCGCGACCTTTATTTGAGCAGCATTCCACATTACCCGAAAAAATAGGTTGTCAATTGACTGGATCAAGGTCATTTATTTATAGATAGTAAAACGCAGACTACTGTAAAAAATATATTTGCTTGTGGTGATGCGACTAGTCCATTAAGATCAGTTGCGAATGCTGTAGCAACAGGGAATTTAACAGGTGCAATGGTCAATAAGGAATTAACGAAGGAAGAATTTTAAAAATTCCCACGGTATCATCTTGAAAAAGTTAACTTATAAAACAACATTAAACTAACTGATAAATAATCTTTTGTACAAATCTATTTTCCTAAAGATTAATTGATATGATATTATATGCATGATATAATTGGAATTAAATATTATCTTATTTTCAATATACACAAAATTTATATCATTTACTTAGATTATTGGTTTGATTTTTGCTTAAATGAAGAAGGTTAAATAACCCAATTACCCCCTACTGCGAAAAATTCATTTTAAAAATCTACTATGATCTTGATTGTCGATGATAAAAAAGAAAATATATATTCCTTAAAGACTCTATTGGAGTCTAAAAATTTTGCAGTCGATACCGCATTATCTGGTGAAGAGGCATTACGTAAAGTACTTAAGCGTAACTATGCTCTTATAATATTGGATGTACAGATGCCTGGCATGGATGGTTTCGAAGTGGCTGAGACATTAGCAGGATATAGCCGTACCAAAGATATTCCAGTAATATTTCTTTCGGCCAATAATACTGACAAGCAATTCATTACTAAAGGCTACGATTCTGGAGGTATTGATTACATCACTAAGCCTGTAGATCCCGAAATTTTACTCTTAAAAGTTAGGACATTCTCTAGATTATATGAACAAACTCAATCTCTGAATGAAACTCAGCTAAAGTTGCAATTGGAGATAGAAAGCAGAAAAAAAGCACAAGAAGAATTGAAAATTCAAATTGAGCATTTACGCTCAATAATGGAGAGTCTACCACAGATTGCTTTTTCGGTAGATGAGAAAGGTGAAATCACTTATGTCAACCACAATTGGTTTAATTATTCTCTACATACCCATACACTTCCCATTTCTCATCCAGACGAGACGGATCAACTCAGTTACTTTTTAACTCATTGTAAAGAATTAGACGGTCCATTAGAACGTGAGGTGAGAATTAAAGATATTAAATCACAACAATTTCGGCATCATTTACTTCGTATTATCCCTATCCGAGAAAATGATAAAATATGTAATTGGATAGGCACTTTGACAGACATCAACGATCAAAAACTTATTGAAAGTAAGAAAGATGAATTTTTAAGTATCGCTAGCCATGAGCTGAAAACCCCTTTGACAGGCATTAAAGCGTATGTGCAACTATTAGAGCGCTTACTGGCAAAACAAGAAAATATTACTGCCAAGACATATATAGAACGAGCGAAAGATGAGGTAAATAAATTAGAAAGTCTAATTGCCGACTTATTAGATATCTCCAAGATTGAGAATGGACAGATGAAAATTAATAAACAAGAGATTGATCTTGAGAAAACTATTAACCATGCTATAGAAACTATTCAAGAATCTGGATATGGAAATATTCGTATTGAACGTCATGGAGATATATTTGACAAACCTTTACTTGCGGATCCCCTGCGTGTCGAACAAGTATTAGTGAATTACCTAACCAATGCAATTAAATATGCTCCTGATTCGGACAAGATTGTGGTTAAAACTTCGTTCAAAGACAGTCAGGCATGTATTGCTGTACAAGACTTCGGAATAGGCATTCCTCCCGAAAAACAAAAACATATTTTCTCTAAATTTTACAGAGTAGAAGAGTCTTCATTAAAATTCCAAGGATTGGGCATCGGACTTTACATCTGTGCTGAAATTATCAAACAACATCAAGGTAATTACGGCGTAGATAGCAAAGTCGGAGAAGGAAGCACCATTTATTTCACCCTACCATATAACCAAAAAAACTATGCCTAAACAATTGATTAAAAAGCTACAAATCGGCTTTGGATTATCATTTATTATCTTGCTTATTACGTCTATAGCTTCATTTTTGAGTGTACGTAACCAAATTCAACAACGTGCTAAAGTTTTACACACGCAAAATACCTTATTGCGCACGGATCGAGCACTGGTTGATTTGTTAAATGCTGAAACAGGACAACGCGGTTTTTTATTAACTAATAATGAAGAGTTTTTAAAACCATTTTATAGAGGTTTACAATCTTTACCAGAGTCACTAGCCGAAATTGAAAAACAACTAGATAGTTCTCCTGAACAAATCATTAAGTTGGATTCCATTAAAAACCTTGTAAACTTGCGTTTAACTATTCTTGAAGAATTGGTTAATAAAAAGAAAAATGGAGAACAAATTGACACAAGTTTATTGACAAGAGGACGTATATATATGGACAGTTGTCGCAATTTGATCGAAGATTTAATTGCAACTGAAAATCAGACTTTAACTGTCCATAGCCATGCGATGAACAAAACATCCAATTATACATCGATTTTCATTTTATTGGCTTGTATCATCTCATTGATTATCACATTTATTTTTTACAGACAAATACGTAACGAGTTTTCTGCTCGTGAAAAATTACAACGACAGCTACAAGAGAAAGATCAACAGCTAGCAAGAAGACTTGCTACTGTACAACGTATCGCGAGCAAAATCGCCGAGGGTGATTATTCAGTTCGTGCTGCAGAAGATGGACAAGATCATTTGGGTGGAATTGCAGTAGCGTTGAATGATATGACAGAAGCTTTACAGTCATCCTTTAACGAGATTAGTTCAAATGAATGGAAACAAACAGGTTTAGTAAAAATAAACGAAATACTAACGGGTAATAAACCGGAAGGAGAATTAGCTAAAGATGCTTTAGCCCACTTAATTCAATATGGTGAATGCGTCAACGGAGCTTTTTATACGTTAGAAAACAAAATCTTAGTTCTTAAAAGTTCCTATGGAATGGAGTCCAATATGGCAAAAACTTACATTCCTGGTGAAGGAGTCGTAGGCCAAGTCTTTCTCGATAAAAAGATGCGTATCTTAGAAGATATCCAATCGCAAGATTATATCATTAGTTTCGCCACGGGACAGCTGAAGCTTTCGCACATAGTGTGGATACCATTGACTGCAAAAGGGGAATGTTTTGGTGTGGTAGAATTAGCATCTGACACAAAATTTGATGAAGTCGATCTAAGTTTCTTCGAAGAAGCCTGCAAATTGATCACCTTAGAAGTGTTAGCTGCAAAAAGCAGACAGCGTATACAGATGTTACTAGAGGAAACGCAAGCTCAATCTGAAGAACTTCAAATGCAACATACTGAACTAGAAGGATTAAACACAGAATTGGAAGCTTATACACAGCGTTTACAAGCCTCAGAAGAAGAATTGAAAGTACAGCAAGAGGAACTTTTGCAATCAAATCAAGAACTTGAGGAACGCACAAAATTATTAGAAGAGAAAAACAACTTAATAGCTATCCGCAATACAGAGATTCAAAAGAAGGCAGAAGAACTTGCTTTGAGTACCAAATACAAATCGGAATTCTTAGCTAATATGTCCCACGAACTTCGTACGCCCCTTAATTCTATTCTCTTACTCTCAAGATTAATGGTAGAAAATGCTGATGAAAATCTGAATGAGGACCAAATCGAATCCGCTAAAGTAATTCAAAGCTCAGGTACGAGTTTATTGAGTTTAATTGATGAAATCCTTGACCTTTCTAAAATCGAAGCAGGAAAGATGAAATTAGAATATGAATCTGTTTCTATTCAATCATTATGTCAAGATTTGAAGAATATGTTTATTCCATTAGCACAAGAGCGAGGATTAACTTTTATTACAGAGATTTCTCCTTCTATTGATGATACTATCGAAACGGATAAATTACGATTAGAACAAGTTTTACGAAACTTACTGTCTAACGCCATTAAGTTCACACAACAAGGAGAAGTTCGATTATCCATCAAAACAGATCCACTTCGTAGCAATTTTATACAATTTTCGGTAGCAGATACAGGTATTGGCATTAGCGAGGACAAGCAAAAAATAATATTTGAAGCATTTCAACAAGCTGATGGCTCTACAAGACGTCGATTTGGCGGAACAGGTCTTGGTCTGTCGATTAGTAGAGAAATAGTTCGTTTATTAGGTGGACATATTACGTTGCAAAGCAAGGTTGATCAAGGCAGTACATTCAGCATATATATTCCAATGCATGACATTTCTGTCGAAACAAATCAACCTAAGGTGATCCTAGCAGAGGAAATCATCACTCCAGTATTAGCCGAGAATCAAGTTATTCAGGAGGTAAAACCTAACCCCTACACCCTTAATTATATTCCTGAGGAAATAGAGGATGACCGCAATAATTTACGACCTAATGATAAGCTCATTCTTATCGTGGAAGATGACACCAATTTTGCTACAGCATTGTTGAAGTACACACATCAGCAGAAATACAAAGGTATCGTACTGGTTAGAGGTGATGAAGTATTGGACTACGCTATAAAATACCAGCCATTGGCAATACTGCTAGATATACAATTGCCTATCAAAAATGGTTGGGAAGTAATGGATGAATTAAAAACTAATTCGAAAACCCGACACATTCCGGTACACATTATGTCTTCATTGCAAATGAAGAAAGAAAGTCTAATGAAAGGTGCAATTGATTTTATAAATAAACCTATTGCGCTCGAGCATATGGGACAAATTTTTAAAAAGATTGAAGATGCCTTAAATCGTCATGCACAGAAAGTGCTTATTGTAGAGGAAAATCCTAAACACGCGGCTGCCCTGTCCTACTTCCTAAACAACTATGATATTACTTCTGAAATCAAATCTAATGTCGAAGAAAGTGTCGAAACTTTACTAAATTCAAAAGTAAATTGCGTGATCCTCGATATGGGGCTGCCTGATCGAACTGGTTACGAAACTTTAGAAGCTATAAAAAGTCATCAAGGACTAGAAAATCTTCCTATTATCATCTTTACAGGTAAAAACTTATCACATGCCGAAGAACTAAAAATTAAGAACTATGCGGATTCTGTTGTCATTAAGACCGCACATTCTTTCCAAAGAATATTGGATGAAGTTGGTCTATTCCTTCATTTAGTTGAAGAAAATAATGGCGAACCCAAAACTAAGATGAACAAATTGGGGACATTAGGCGATGTATTGAATAGCAAAACGATATTGATTGCAGATGATGATGTCAGAAATATCTTTTCTCTAACCAAGATTTTGGAAAAATATAAGGTTAATGTCATTTCTGCAATGAATGGTAAAGAAGCTCTCGAACTCTTGCAAAATCATCCTGAAGTATCCATGGTGTTGATGGATATGATGATGCCAGAAATGGATGGTTATGAAACTATTCAAAAAATTCGTCAAAACGTCGCTTACAGAAATTTGCCGATTATTTCGGTTACTGCCAAAGCCATGACTGGTGATCGCGAGAAATGTATTCAAGCCGGAGCTTCTGATTACATTTCGAAGCCTGTCGACAAAGATCAACTTTTGTCACTTTTACGTGTTTGGTTATATGAGATATAAATAAAGAATAAGATGACTACCGAGAAAAAAGATGTGGTACTAATCATTGACGATGATAACTGCAACACTTTCGCTTTGCAGTTAACCTTAAAAGCTAAAGGTTTTAAATTTATATCTTCCTCAAGTGCAATAGAGGGATTAGAAATATTAGATAAGCAGCCAAATATTGGTTTGGTATTGATGGATATGATGATGCCAGAAATGGACGGCTACCAAGCCTTAAAGATTATGCGTGCATCTACAGAATATCCTGATCTCCCCATTATAGCTGTTACTGCACAAGCTATGAGTGGTGATAAGGAAAAGTGCATAGCTGCTGGTGCGACGGATTATATTGCTAAACCTATTGATGTAGATATTTTATTGGAAATCCTCAGAAAATATATGTAGAATATGGAATTGGATATTATCCGAGATGAAGAGATGGATTTGCTCTTAGAAGATGTATCATCGATATATGGATATGATTTTTCACAATATAGTAAAGCCTCACTTAAAAGGAGACTTAATAGAATTTGTCTGGTAGACAAGTTTGCGAGCTTTGCAGAATTGAGATATCGTGTAATCAGTGACAAAAATTATTTACAAAGGTTTGTAGAAGAAATCACTGTGAATGTGACTGAGATGTTTCGGGATCCTTTGTTTTACAAAAAACTACGTAATGATATTTTACCAAAATTAGGTACTTATCCGTTCATCCGGATATGGGTTGCGGGTTGTTCTACTGGTGAAGAAGCTTATTCAATAGCTATACTGTTGCAGGAAATAAATTTATATCACAAAGCCTTGATATACGCTACAGATATAAATCCTACAGTAATCGAGAAAGCTTCGAAAGGAATTTTTCCCTTAAGCGTAATGAAACAATATTCGGAAAACTATATACATGCTGATGGACAGAAGGATTTTTCAAGCTATTATACATCGATGTATGATGTGGTGAAATTTCAGGAAGATCTGAATAGTAGAATATTATTCTCAACACACAATTTAGTATCAGATACATCATTTAATGAATTTCAGCTGATACTTTGTCGCAATGTGTTGATATATTTTGATAAGGATTTGCAAAATAAAGTATTTAATTTATTTGATAACAGTTTACAAACTTTAGGGTACTTAGCTCTTGGAGACAAAGAAACAATTCGATTCTCTTCCTTAGAAAAACGCTATAAACAATCTAAAGGACATAAAATTTATCAAAAGATGACTTAAAAGATGAGTAGAGAAACTAAAGTTGTATTGATTGGCGGATCAGCGGGGAGTATCCCTGTGCTCTTGCAAGTTTTGCCCGACATACGGAGTGACCTCCATTTTTCTATAATCATTATTTTACATCGCAAGTCTTACCCAAAAAGCTCTTTGAATCAACTATTTGAATCTATTACAACACTAAATGTATTGGAAGTTGAGGATAAAACTGAATTGGTAAACGGAACTATATATTTAGTTCCCGCAGATTATCATTTGCTATTTGAAGACGACAAATCTATAGCTTTGGATGCATCAGAAAAAATCAACTACTCACGTCCTTCAATAGATGTCACATTTGAATCAGCAGCACGGATATTTAATTCAAATGTAGTCGCTTTATTATTGTCTGGAGGAAGTCAGGATGGTGTCGAGGGTCTAAAAAACATTATTCAACATGGTGGAAAAGTGTTTATTCAAGACCCAAATACTGCAGAAGTAGATTATATGCCAAAACAAGCTTTGGAACAAATTCCTGAAGTTGAACAATTGGCGCCTGAGCAAATGTCACATTTTATTAATAATTTAAAATAATATAATACCACCTTACCTATGAAAAATAAGAAGATATTAGTTTTTGATGATGATAGAGCGATTTTGGAAATATTTTCAATAGTCTTGGAGAGTGCGGGCTATGATGTGGAGATTTCCGCTACATCGCATGATATCATAGAAAAAGTCGCCGATGTGCAACCCGACTTAGTAATAATGGATAATTGGATACCAGAAATTGGGGGAGTTGAAGCAACAAAATTATTAAAGAATCATCAAGAATTTAAAGATATTCCAGTCATTTACTGCTCTGCCAATAATGATGTGGAAGCATTGGCTCAACGTGCAGGCGCCGAAACATTCCTATCAAAACCATTTGATTTGGACGAATTGGAGAAAAAAGTAGAAAGGACTATTGAATCTTCTCCCGTGAAATAAATTCATTTAAGCTTCATCAACTTCGGTTTCATTAAATAGCTTAATTCCAGAATTGAGCTATTTTTATATAAGAAATAATGGTCATTTACATTGGAAATTTTTTATTGAAAAAACATCAGTATATTTATCGCTAAACAAAATGAAATAAACCAAAAATTAAAAACGGCATCATAATTGAAGGATTTTAGTCTGATTACTATAAATTATCGATTATGAAAAAGCTTAAATTACTTCTATTCATTCCAATATTTACTAGCCTCCTGATAAGTTGTGGAAAAGATGATAATGAAATAATACATCCTACAAATGAAGACGTGGTTCTAGAAGATGTATCTTACGGTCCGCATGAAAGAAATAAAATGGATGTACTATTACCTGCTGGAAGAAGTGCTTCTAAAACTAAAATACTCGTTTTGATCCACGGCGGAGGCTGGATTGGAGGTGATAAATCAGATTTTGATATATTGTTAAATAAAGATAATATAGAGAATCTAAGAAAGGAATTTCCGGACTTAGCAGTATTTTCAATTAATTATCGACTAGCGACCGCAGGGCAAAATCAATATCCTGTAGCAGAGCAAGATGTAAAAGCTGCAATGGATTACATATTTAGAAATTCTAATAGCTATCAAGTTAACCGCAATAAAACTTATATTTTAGGGGCTAGTGCTGGAGCACATTTAGCAGCGCTTTATACCGTCAAAAATCCTTCTCCAAGTATTAAAGGTACAATTGGCATCTCCGGAGCATACGAACTCAAATCACTTTATGCTGATGGCAATACAGAAGCAAAACAAGTATTGGAAGTCTTCTTAGGTGGGGCACCTCAAATTAAAGAACAAAACTATTTCGATGCTTCACCCTATAATTTTATCAATAATGCAACAACTAAATATTTGTTGCTGCATGATCAAGATGATAGACTGGTTCCGATTTCACAAGCACAAAAGTTTGAAGCAGCCTTGAAGAGCAAGAATATTGATATACAAAAGTTTTATTATTCAGGTGGTCACGGTATACCTCCAGAACATGTTATAAAAGGTTTGGAAACTATACGTGATTTCGTGAAGTAAGAACATAAATTTTACAGACCACAAATCTTCTCTAAATAATGGTATTCAATGCCAAAAAAAGATTTAGTAGATTTTAATTTAGCTGAGATTTCAGCTTGCTTAACTTTATCTATATTTTTTTTAACTGCTAAAATCATTACATTCTTAGGTGTGTGTGCATCTGAAATGAACTGTATAACTTTAGTTTGGTAACCAAAATATTCTAATATCAACGAACGAATACTATCTGTCAACATTTCTGCATGTCTCTCTAAGAAAATACCGTGTTTTGTCATAAAAGATAAATCATTTTTAGCTTTTACCTGCTCGAGCTGACGTCGAACTTGCTTATGGCAACAAGGAGCTACTACGATTAGATTCGCATTGTGTTGAATGCCTTTTAAAATGGCATCGTCAGTAGCGGTATCACAAGCGTGCAACGCAATTAGAATATCTAAATTATATTTCGGATTATAATCCTCAATTGTACCTTGCACAAAATTCAGTTCATCAAAATGACTTTTTTGTGCAATGGTATTACACAAATCTACCAAATCTTTACGATATTCTACACCTTCTACTTGAGCCTTACGCTTCAATTCATTATTAAGGTAATCGTACAAAGCAAATGTAAGATAACCTTTTCCAGCTCCCATATCCACAACACGCAACAATTCTTTTGTAGGCAAAGCATCTAGCTCTGTACTTAGCAATTCAATGTAATGGTTGATTTGTTTCCACTTATCCTGAGCATTTTTATAGACTTTGCCCTGATCATCCGTAAGACGTAATTCCTTCAAATAAGTTTTATTCGAATCTCCTACTTTACGTTCTTTCTGTTTGTCGTGAGACAAATTTGTAGGTTTTGCCGCGGTTGATTTTTCCGATTTCACAGTCCATACCTGTTTAGCATTCAATTCACAAACTCTGTTCTCTGTTGTGCTAAAAAGCGTACAAATACGAAAACCTTTATGATCGAGTAACTGTTCTATCTCATCAAGGGCTGCATCTACCTCAAAATTCTTTGTGATATCACGTGTTTTATACCGGTAAGTGAATGAAAGTTTTAGCTCTCGCTTTATTAGTACAGCTTTAACGTAAATATTCTTTAACTGTTCGATATTGCCTTGGTAATTACCCAATGATAGTTTGATAAAGCTCTCATTAGCTATACTTTCTTTAATGCAAGTCAAGAATGCGGTTAAAACGCTCATGTTTCTCCAATTGATGAATCCCCAAAGATACGAAAAGCGCAATTGAGTTGAATATTGTAGAATATCTTTTTACTTTTGAGACTCAATACAATCATATGCAAAATCCAAATATTCAAGCCGTTTTTTTCGATATTGATGGTACATTACTGAGTTTCAAGACCCACGAAGTAGCTGCTTCTACTGAAGAAGCGATCGAACAATTGCAAGCAAAAGGCATCAAAACCATTCTATCTACTGGTCGCTCTATCAATAGTATTGATCACGTACGCTACCTAAATTTTGATGGTTTCATTACATTCAATGGAGGATATTGCGTGACCAAAGAAGGAGAAATTCTCTTTAAAAAAGCGATAGCCACTAGCGATATACAATCCATTTTGGACTATGCCAAAGAAAATCCATTGAGTTTTTCTTTTATGTCTGAAAAGGAAGTAACTATTCATGATGTGACACCCGAAATTGCAGGCATGTATGCACACCTTAACCTTCCTGTACCACCATTAGTAGATATAGAAAAAGTAGATACCTCGTCTATACTGCAGACCAATATTTTTTTAGGTCCAGAAGAAGAGAAAGAATTTATGCAAAAGGTAATGCCCAATTCATTAGCCTCACGCTGGTCTCCCCTTTTTGCGGATGTAAATCCACTAGGACAAAGTAAACAGGTAGGTATTGATGTATTCTGCGAATATTTTGGAATTGACATAGCTCATACGATGGCATTTGGGGATGGAGGGAATGACATTACCATGATAAAGCATGTAGGTATTGGTGTAGCTATGGGAAATGCAAATCCAGAAGTCAAAGAAATTGCAGACTATATAACCGATGATGTGGACTCCGACGGGATCTGGAATGCACTTAAATATTTTGGTATTTTATAATCACTAGATTATCTTTATCAAAAGCACATATGTTTTGAAGTATACGCAGAAACACTTTAAATGAATTGAAATAATATTCCGTATTACAAGTATTAATTTTTTGAAAATTAAATTAAGGCGATTTAGAAAATTTCAGGTAAGCTATAGTATTTAATCGCTATTCACTAGAAAAATAATCGCCACTTTTAGAGCGAATTACGAGTTTAATTTCATTTTAGAGAGCTAATAATTTGCATTTACAACTAAAAAACCTACCTTTGCATCACTTCAAACAACGAAGGATATTTCATTAAGAAATAGGATTCCGTAGCTCAGCTGGTAGAGCAATACACTTTTAATGTATGGGTCCTGGGTTCGAATCCCAGCGGGATCACTAAACAGAAAATAAAGCCTTGTAACTCAAATTGTTGCAAGGCTTTTTTAATTTTACTGTCAATTCTAAACTTAACGGATCAAGTAGAAACTTTCGGATCAAGCAAAAAAGTTGGGGGGATGTTTTATTTTCAAGCATAAATTTTCATCATTCTAAACATAAAGAATTCAACGTTTCTGACACCTCTGAATTGTGCTCTTAAGCTTTTTATCTTTGCATTGAAAGATTCTGCAGAAGCATTGGTATTCCTTTCAGTATGATCGGATCAAGCAAAAAGGGATCATGTACAAAACCTGTGGACTAAGCAAATAACTTAGTCAATCTGAATAAGAAAAAATTGATATCACGAACCCCTCTAAACTGACTTCTGAATGCTTTTATTTTTGCATTAAAAGATTCTGCTGAAGCATTGGTACTTCTGTTATCAAAGTAGTTTGGATCATGTACAAAACCTGTGGAGTAGAAGAAAAATAATCGGATATTTGCATTATTATATTATTCAGATGCACGATTCATTTAAAGCTTTAATGCCTCTGATTATTCCAGAAGGGGTTTCCGATTATTTTGAAATGACCCATTATTCAAAAGGCGAATGTCGCTTGGATATATTTTTGGAGGAGATGAATGTTATTCCTGATGAATTCAAAACCAATAGCTTATTATCCAAAGGTTTTTTTGATCCCGTTACTTTACAAGATTTTCCTATTC
>NZ_WUQZ01000026.1 GCF_009829075.1 Sphingobacterium composti
TTAACAGCTCCCTTTGCACTGCGGAATTTAGCCCAGTCAAATACACTTAAGCATAAGGGAATAATAGTAGCATCCATGAGATATACTTTACGTTTAAGCCTATTAAGCTCAGCTCGTCTAGGAGAATTTTTATGCCACAGATGATCTAAAAGTTTGTAGTAAAGATCTCGGAATAGACGATGATCACGATGTTTGTTAATGTAGGAAAGATTGGATTTGCTAGGCGTTCTAGAGATACCCATATGACTCATGTTTCCTGTAGTACTACGAAGACCATTAGAGATATCACGAACGGAATCAGCCGATGAAAGATGGCAGAAAAGCATACTCACAAAATGTGTCCAGCTATTAATTCCCTTGTGATGTTTATCGGACTGATATTGTTGAACCAATTTGTTGAAAATATTGCGATTTACTAGTCCTAATATTTGAAAAAATACATTTATATTTACCATGGCGGTTGGTGGTTTTTAGCGAAATAAATATAGCAATCTCTGCTATATAAATCCACCGCCATTTTTTTCCTTATTTAGGACGCTTCTGTTGCTTCATTTTATTTGGCGTTATAAGCTAATTAATCAATCCTCCTTAATTACAACGAATGGAGATCCGATACGTATTTTAGATTTTGGACAACTAAATAATGATGCTGGTCCTGATTTTGAGTTAGCAAAAGTTGAAATTCATAATAGATTGTGGGTTGGCAATATTGAACTGCATGTCAAATCTATTGATTGGCAAAAACATGAGCATCATCTTGATCCTCGTTATAATTCAACGATATTGCATGTAGTATGGGATAATACTTCTGAAGAGCGAGTTATTCGTATGGATGGATCAATTATGCCTACTTTAGAATTGAAGAGGTATGTAGATCATACGTTATTGCAGCAATACCAATACTTAATGGAAAATGAGCAATGGATAGCTTGTCAAAATCTTCTATATAAGGTATCGGAATTAACTATTTCTACATGGCTAGATCGCTTGGTTATAGAACGCCTTGAGCTAAAAATTAAAGATATAAAATTGTGGTCTAACATTATAGGATATGATTGGGAGAAGATTCAATTGATAGCATTGGGAAGAGCATTTGGAATGAAGGTCAATAGCGGTGCTTTTGAGAAGTTAATGTTTAATATAAACGTTAATTTGCTATTCAAATACAGCAATAATTCTTTTAAATTAGAAGCATTATTATTTGGCAGTGCAGGATTTTTGTCAAGCGAAAAGAATACTGAAGACTATTATTTAGATTTAAAAACAGAATTTGACTATTTAAGACAGCTACATGGTTTAAAAAGTATGAACGCATTAGAATGGAAATTCTTGCGTATGCGACCATTTAATTTTCCGACTTTCCGTTTAGCACAATTTATCGGTCTTATAAGTAAGCGAGTACAATGGTTTGAGTTTATGCGCTCAGCTTCTCTTGGAGAGCTGAAAGAAAGTCTGGAATCGATAAGCACATCAGGATATTGGGCAGAACATTTTCACTTTAATAAACCTTCACGACGCCCTCATGAAACATTCTTAACGAAAGACTTTATAGAGCATATTCTCTTAAATGCCTTTGTGCCTGTATTGTTTGCCTATGGAAAATATGTTGGTGATGCTGACCTACAAAACAAAGCTATTGATTGGTTACAACAATTACATGTAGAAAAAAATAAAGTCATTACCAGTTTTCAAACATGTGGCATAAAGGTGCATAACGCAGCTGATTTGCAAGCATTATTGCATTTATACAAAAATTATTGTGCACAAAAAAAATGTTTGGATTGTGCGATTGGATATAGTGTTTTAAGTCGTTAAGAAATATTTAAAATTTCAGCAATTTCTCTAAATCCTTTCTTTGCAGCTAGGTCAGCAGCAGAATCGCCAGCATCTGTTTTAAATGTGATATCAGCACCTTGTTCCAAGAGTATAATTATTAAATCAATATTTCCATGTTGTGCAGCAAAATGCAAAGGCGTAAGACCGCCATGTTGTCTCACATTCACGTCTGCACCTGCCTCTATGAGCATTTTACTAATTAAATCGTTGTTGTTATTGAAAGCTGCATGAATAGGAAATACCTGATAGCCATTTTGAGAAGGGATATTCGGATTTGCTCTGTGTGTTAATAATAGGCGAATTATGTCCTCTTGGTTAAAGTGTGTCGCTATTCCTAATGGTGTAAAACCATGAGAAGAAAATTCCTCAATAATTTCTTTTTTATGCTCAATCATCATTTGGACGTGTTGGAGCAAACCTGCAGCACATGCTTCATGAATAGTAATACTGGTGGTATAATTAAGGATTACTTGAATAATTTGAGGCTTATTATAATAGCAAGCAAGCAAAAGTGGAGAGATATCATGACTAGTTTTCTCTTTGAGTAAGGAAGCATTATTATTCAATAGTCGTTCTAAATCCAAATGATTTCCTGTCTCAATATATTCTTCAAGATTTGTAATCCCCATAGTCTATAATATTTGTGCTTCCTAAGTAAATAAAAATATTTAAAATAATCAGATTATGTGGATAATTTTTCAATTCGGGTCTTAATAAAATTTTAATTCAAAGTGTCATAAAGTAAGCGATGTGATATTAAGTTTTTGTGATTTTTGCTTACGTTTTTGCTTGTTAAAATGCTTTGTAGTACGATAACTACAAATTTATTTGAAGTGTTAATGAATTAATGCATTTTTCTTGTAGTTAAGAAAACTCTTCTTACTTTTGTTATGCCCTCCCCAAGGGCATGTTTTTCATAGGTAGATGTAGGGGTCGAATATTTCTTATTCGACCCTTTTTTATTTAGCTTTGTTTTTATGAATAAAAGGAAGATAATTGTTGCAATTACGGGAGCGTCTGGATCTATTTACGCTAAAGTTTTATTGGACAAACTCACTATGCTTGGAGATGATCAAATTGCTAATGTAGGAGTAGTCATGTCTGATAATGCAAAGGATGTGTGGCGATATGAGTTAGGAAATGATTCTTACCAAAATTATGATTTTACCTTTTATTCAAAAAATGATTTCATGGCACCCTTTGCGTCTGGATCTGCACAATACGATAGTATGATCGTTTGTCCTTGTTCGATGGGAACATTAGCGCGTATTGCAACAGGGACTTCGTCAGATTTGACTACACGTGCAGCTGATGTGATATTGAAAGAACGTCGGAAATTAGTGCTGATAACGCGTGAAACACCACTGAACTTAATCCATATTAATAATATGGCTACTGTAACTCAAGCTGGTGGAATAATTTGTCCAGCTTCTCCTTCATTCTATAGCTTGCCCCAATCCATGGAAGATATTGCTTCTACTGTTGTAGATAGAGTATTATCACTTATCGATTTGAAAATCGATACGTATCGTTGGGGAGAGAAATAACGATTAACGCTCAAAATCCTTCTTTGTCTAAATGCATTTTTGTGTACATTTGTCTTTTGATGAAAAAACACAAAAATATCGTCTATTTATGGGGCAGCTTCAATGCGATTTCTATGGATATGATGTGTTATCTACCGTGTTTATCCCTAAAACTAAAATTTCAAATTCCAATATTTTTTAAGAATTAATATCTCATGAGTACATTTCTAATTACTTCTGCCAAATTGATTTCACCAGGTCATACTTTTCATGGTCAACAAGTCGATATATTGATAAAAGATGGAGTAATTGCAGATATAGCTGATAAATTAGCCATTTCGGAAAAAAATGTTCAAACTGTAGATGCATCAGGAGCAGTAGTAAGTGTCGGTTTTTTTGATTTGAATACCAATATTGGTGAGCCAGGTTACGAAACTAAAGAAAATGTTTATACTGGAACAGCTGCAGCAGCAGCCGGAGGTTTTACTGGAATAGCGGTTCATCCTAACACTAACCCTTCGATCCAAAGCCGCTCTGAAGTTTCTTTATTGGTTAATGCAGCTAAAGGTAATTTAGTGGATGTACATCCAATAGGAGCGATTTCAAAAAAACGTGAAGGTAATGAATTGGCTGAATTGTACGATATGAAGATCAATGGTGCATTAGCATTTTGCGATGGTAACAGAAGTGTACAACAGGCTGGTCTAATGGGTAGAGCATTATTGTATTCTAAAGGATTCAATGGATTGGTAATATCTTTTGCGCAAGATGATTCTATCGCTGGAGGTAATCAAATGAATGAGGGTGTAATGAGTACCTACTTGGGTATGAAAGGAATTCCAAATTTAGCAGAGTCCCTAATGGTGTCACGTGATCTTTACTTGGCAGAATATAACGATGCGCCTATTCATTTTACAACTATTTCGACAGCTGAATCCGTCGAATTAATTAAGAAAGCAAAAGCCAAAGGAATTAAAGTAACTTGTGATGTGGCTGCTCACAATTTATTATTTACGGATGATGATGTCGTGGGATTTGATTCTAACTACAAGGTTAGTCCACCATTGCGCACGAAAAAAGATGTAAAAGCGTTATTAAAAGGTTTAAAGGAAGGTGTTATTGATGCAATTGTATCACAACATACCCCACAAGAAATAGAATTCAAAGCTGTAGAATTCCAAATTGCTAAGAATGGTATCACTGGTTTGCAAACAGTACTGCCTATTTTGCTCAAGGCAGGGTTGTCTGAGGAGGAAATTGTTGATAAATTAGTAGTTGGTTCGCGCAAAGTGGTTGGTTTGGATTTACCAACAATTGAAAAAGGAGCAAAGGCGAATTTAGTTGTATTTGATACAAAAGAGAAATGGATATTTGACGAAAAGTCAAATAAATCGAAAGGTAAAAACAACCCATTGTTCGGAAGCGAACTTACAGGTAAAGTAAAATTGGTTGTAAATAATAACCAATTGATTTTAAATAATTAATACTATGGATAGAAAAGTACAAAATGCATTAGAAGCAGGTATTGCTTCTTACGCATCAATCGAAAATATTGAAAGTTCAGATTTTTATGCTGCACTCAAAAATGCCTTTGAATTAGATGCTCCATTCATGGAAAAAGTGGAAGCGTTGGATGCGGTGTTTGATGATTACCAACCTTTTGATGAATTGAGAGAACTTGCTTTTGATTTGTTGATGATTAATTTCTTTGCTGAAGATGTTCAAAAGCTGGAAGAGGATTATTTGGATTCAGAAGAATGGGAGCAAATAGAAGAAGATACATTGGATCGTGGTACAGAATTGCTTAATGTATTCTTGTATTTGAAAGAATGCGCAGATGACGAAATTGAGGCCGATTTGGATGATTACCTAAAAGAATTCTTGTTGGTAGAAGAAGATGAATTTCAAGATGAACACCGTATCTACGAAAAAGTGATCGCAAACCAAATTTTGGTAGAATCTGATTATTCAGAGATTGCTAAAGTAGCGAAGACTGTTGGTCCAATGGAAGAGTTGTATGAATTATTCAACCCAATTGTTTCATTCTTTTACGAACCGAATCCTACAGCTGAGCAATTAGAGCAATTCTCTACTCATGCATCGAATAAGTCGTATGAAACAGCAATTTATCAAGTTATCGTTAATTTCAATAAATAAGATATGGTCGAAGGTAAATTCGCTGAAGCTGGATTTAATGCTTCTTACAATAAAAAGGAAAGTATTAAATACGGTGTTATTTTAGGGGTAATTTCATTTATTTTAGGCTTAATAGTATTATTTATAAGCCGTAATATGCAGTCGTTTTGGGTGTTGACGTCAATGTCGTTTATTATCAATACAATTTTGTATATGGTTTTTGCCTTGGTGTTTGCTTATTCATTACGTAAAATTAATGGAGGTTTCTGGAATTTTTCAATTGCTTTAAAATCGACATTTTTAATGTTGTTGGTGTCTACAGTGCTAGCCACAGTATCTACTACTGTTTTTGTCCATGTTATCAACCCAAGTTTGCAAGAGGAAGTTTTGCGTAACACGATTAATATCACTATTGAGCAATTGGAAAATAGTGGAGCGCCGGATGATGTGATTGATTCACGTGTTGCAACTTTAGAGGAACAAATGAATTCATTAGGGCAACTAACTGTGAAAGATACATTTCGTAGTTTGATGATATCTATTTTAATGCAATTCATATTCTCGCTAATCTTAGCTGCTATTACGCGTAATGAGAAGCTTTCGCATGGGCAACCAGTAAATTTTAACTAATTCTGAACACCTTAACCATAAGTACGATATAAAAAATGGATATATCTGTAGTAATCCCGTTATACAACGAAGAAGAATCTTTGCCTGAACTAACTGATTGGATTCGTCGCGTTATGCTAACGCACAATTTTTCTTATGAAATTATCTTAGTTGATGATGGTAGCAAGGATTCATCTTGGCAAGTGATAATGGATTTGAAGAAAACGCACGAACAAATTTCAGGAATCAAGTTCAGAAGAAATTACGGAAAATCTGCGGCATTGAATGTTGGCTTTGCTGCTACGCAAGGGGATGTCGTGATTACGATGGATGCAGATTTACAAGATAGTCCAGACGAAATTCCAGAATTATACGATAGAGTAATGAATCAAGGTGCAGATTTAGTTTCTGGATGGAAACAAAAACGTTATGATCCCTTGACAAAAACTATTCCTACTAAATTGTTTAATGCTGTTACACGCAGTGTTTCTGGAATTGACAATTTACATGATTTCAATTGTGGCTTGAAAGCTTATAAAAAAGACGTGGTTAAAAGTATTGAAGTATATGGTGAAATGCATCGCTACATTCCCGTCATTGCAAAGTGGGCTGGATTTACAAATATTCAAGAACAGGTAGTACAGCATTATCCCCGTAAATATGGTACGACTAAATTTGGACCTGGACGATTTGTGAAAGGCTTTCTTGATTTAATGTCAATCTTCTTTGTTGGAAAGTTTGGTAAACGTCCAATGCATTTTTTTGGACCTGTTGGTGTAGTTAGTTTTCTCATTGGATTTTTTATCACGGTCTATTTGATTAGTGAAAAGTTAATGAGTATTGCAAATGGTACGGATTATCGTAATGTGACTGATCAGCCCTTATTTTTCTTATCATTGTTGGCGATTATGATTGGTACACAGTTGTTTTTGACTGGTTTTATTGCGGAATTGCTTTCTAGAAATAGTTCAGAAAGAAATAAATATCATATTGAACGTGTAATCTAAGTATATGTTTTTCTCTATCATTATACCTCTTTACAACAGACCAGAAGAAATTAAGGAATTGTTGACATCATTATTGCAACAAACTTATAAATCATTTGAGGTAATCATTGTAGAGGATGGATCGAGTAGAACTGCGGAAGAAATTGTTAGGTCATTTTCAGATCGTTTGGATATCCAATATTTCAAGAAGAATAACGAAGGACAGGGTTTTGCACGTAATTATGGTTTTGAACGCGCAAAAGGTGATTACTTTATAGTATTTGATTCGGATATTTTAGTTCCTAATACATATTTAGAGATTGTAGAGAAGGCAATCAACGAGCACCAGTTGGATGCATTTGGAGGTCCAGATGCAGCACATGAATCTTTTACTACTATTCAAAAGGCAATAAGCTATTCGATGACAAGTCCTTTTACGACAGGAGGGATCAGAGGAAATAATAAACATGTAGGGCAATTTCATCCGAGAAGTTTTAATATGGGGATTTCGAGAAAAATCTTCGAAACTATTGGAGGTTATAAGTTATCGCGACGCTCAGAAGATATCGAGTACAGTATTCGCATGATAAATTCGGGGTTTAAAGTAGGTTTGATTCCTCAGGCGTATGTATATCATAAGCGAAGAACTAGCTTTCCTCAGTTTTATAAACAAACTAATGCTTTTGGGAAAGGTAGGATAGATATTTCAATACTATATCCCAAAGAATTAAAATTAGTTCATGCTTTGCCAGCAGTTTTTACTTTTGGGGTTATAACACTGATCGTATTAAATATAATTAATTACAGCATATTTACAGACTTCAGGCCTTTGCAGATATTAGTGTATTTAGGTAATAGCTTTTTGGTGATGTACACAGTTTTGTTATTTGTGCATGCATTGTTTGCGACTAAAAGTCTTGCTGTGGCGTTGAATGGAGTAATAGCTGCATACACACAACTTTTTGCGTATGGTACAGGTTTTATGACAAATTATATAGATCGTATTTGGTTGAATAAAAATACTTCTAAGTAATCTTATTATTTATCGTGGTTTCTATTACACAATATAATTTAGACAAAATTGAAAATCTATTATTAGATTTGGGATATAAGGTTCGTTATGAAAAGGGGAATTTTAAAACGGGCGCTTGTGTTATACAAAATACAAAAATGATTATTGTAAACAAGTTCTCAAACTTAGAAATTAAAATCAATTCGTTGATTTTGCTTTTAAGAGAATTTGAAGTTACTAAAGAAGATTTGGACGACAAGCAATGGACATTTTATAAGTCATTGATCAAAAAGCAAGAAGCATAATTGAAAGTTAGATTTTTAGGTACGGGAACTTCGCAAGGTGTGCCAGTCATAGCTTGTGATTGTGTGGTTTGTACAT
Organism: Sphingobacterium composti; assembly: GCF_009829075.1. Lineage (GTDB taxonomy): Bacteria > Bacteroidota > Bacteroidia > Sphingobacteriales > Sphingobacteriaceae > Sphingobacterium > Sphingobacterium composti. Next base: position 8,487 of record NZ_WUQZ01000026.1, read on the forward strand.
CTACAGACGTACATGATAATCGCTTACGCTCCTCTATTCTAATCGAATTAGATAATGGTCGCAATATTGTTATTGATACAGGACCGGACTTTCGGTATCAGATGTTACGAGCAGGTGTCAAGCATTTAGACGCAGTGCTAATGACTCATTCGCACAAAGATCATATCGCAGGATTGGATGATGTTCGTGCATTCAACTACCAACAACAAAAAGCCATTTCTATCTATTCCAATACAGCGACTTTGGAAGCATTACAGCGCGAATTTTATTACGCTTTTTCAGCGATCAAATATCCTGGTGTTCCGCAGTTAGAATTAAAAGAGATTCGACCGCTTGATACTTTTGATATTTTTGGAACTACTATTTTACCTTTTGAAGTATTGCATTATAAGATGCCCGTTTTAGGATTTAGAATAGGAAATTTTGCCTATATCACAGATGCTAAGACGGTGACTCAAGAATCAAAATCAGTTTTGGAAGGTGTGGATGTATTAGTGGTGAATGCTCTGCAAGAAGAAACACATATTTCACATTTCACGTTAGATGAAGCCCTTGATTTTATTGCAGAAATAAATCCTTCAAAAGCTTATTTGACTCATATAAGCCATCGATTTGGTTCGCATGAGTATATTCAGTCCATACTGCCCCCCAATGTATTTCCTGCATACGATCAGCTAACCTTCGAGACAAAATAATTTATCGATTATCAAACTTTTCTAATTTTTAGTTGTTATAACCTAAAATAATTAATTCACTAGGTTCACAATTATAAAATTTAGAAATATGGGAAATCTACTTTATTTAATCGCAGTGGTATTGGTAATAATATGGGCGATTAGTTTCTTGGGAGGTTATGCAACTGGTGGTATCATCCACATTTTGTTGGTAATTGCAATCATTGTTGTATTATTACGAATCATACGCGGTAATGCTTAGTAAATAAGTTTACTTTGTATGTGCATACAGTTTGGCTATTTCAAAGTCTTCTGCGAAAGTCAGTTTGATATTTTTATAACTGCTTTCAATGAGATGGATGGAATAGCCAATTTTTTCTACGACTGAGGCATCATCAGTAAAAGTTGGAAGTTCCAGTTGTTGATAAGCTTCTTGAAGTACTTGAGCTGGAAAAGTTTGTGGAGTTTGAATCTGCCAAACAGTTTCTCTATCTACAGCATCATTAGCATGATGAGTACCTATTCGAATTGAATTTGTGCTTTTATGTGCCAAAACATTTGATTTTCCTTCAAATGCCATTTCAAACGATCTTTCTATTAAACTTTCTTCTACCAAAGGGCGTGCAGCATCGTGAATAGCGATGGTAGTATCCTCATGAAAAAAAAAGTCTGGAAAACGTGTTTCTAAATAATTTATAGCATTGCGAACACTTTGAAATCTTGTTTTTCCTCCTAATACTAATTCGTGAGGAATATCAAATTTGTATTCTTCACATAACTCGCCCCAATAATCAATCATTTCTGCATGTATCGCTACTATAATTTTATCTGCATGTGCTTCAAAAGCAGATATAGTGTGCATTAATACAGGTTTTTCATTTAGCAACATATATTGCTTTGGTAGATCTGCATTTAACCTAGAACCTGTTCCTCCTGCAGCAATTATAACAACACGACTTAGCATAATAGATTTGAGATTATAAAAAAAGCGTGACTGAAAATAATCACGCTCAAAAATATAGAAAAATATTATTAAAAATCTTAAATGATTAACATGGCATCACCGTAACTGTAGAATTTGTATTTTTCTTTTACAGCTACTTCGTAAGCGTTCATCACATTTTCATAACCACCAAAAGCCGCAATCATTACTAATAATGTTGATTCTGGTGTGTGAAAATTTGTAATCATCGAATTAGCAATACTGAAATCGTAAGGAGGATAAATAAATTTACTTGTCCAATCTGCAGCTGGTTTCAAGCGACGATCAGCAGAGACTGCCGATTCAATAGCACGCATAGAAGTAGTACCAACAGCACAAACACGTCTTTTGTTATCCAATGCTTTATTTACAGTACGTGCAGCTTCATCAGTAATGATGAATTGTTCCGAATCCATTTTATGCTTAGTCAAATCTTCAACTTCTACCGTACGGAATGTTCCCAATCCAACGTGAAGAGTGATTTCTGCAAAGTCAATTCCTTTTAATTCCAAACGCTTCATCAATTCGCGTGAAAAATGTAGTCCAGCAGTTGGAGCTGCTACAGCACCTTCATTTTTAGCGTAGATAGTTTGGTAGCGGAATTTATCTTCAGGAGTAGCTTTACGTTTTATGTATTTCGGAAGTGGTGTTTCACCTAATATTTCGATATTACGACGAAATTCTTCATCAGTTCCATCAAATAAGAAACGAATAGTACGTCCTCTTGAAGTTGTGTTATCTACTACTTCCGCTACTAATAAATCATCATCTCCAAAATACAATTTATTACCAACACGGATTTTACGAGCTGGATCTACCAATACGTCCCAAAGACGTAATTCTTTGTTAAGCTCGCGTAATAAGAAAACTTCGATAGTAGCACCAGTTTTTTCTTTATTACCATACATACGTGCAGGGAATACTTTGGTATTGTTCAAAATCATTACGTCCTTATCATCAAAATAATCTAGAACGTCTTTGAAAATCTTATGCTCAATTTTACCAGTGTCCTTATGAAGTACCATTAGACGTGCTTCATCACGGTGTTCAGAAGGTTCATTTGCTAATAGAGATTCAGGTAAGTTGAATTTAAATTGTGATAATTTCATTTGTATCCGTTTAATGTTTATTTGCCAGCTTACAGGGCTAGCTAAAAGCATACAAAGGTACGTATTTAAAAGAATATTATCGCACTATTACGTAAATATATGATGCTAAAATGAGAATTAAACAAATGGGTTTTATCAAGTGTTTTATGAAGAGTAAAAGAAATGTGAAAATTAATTAAAAGATTATGAAAAATAATTGTAATTTAAAATCCATTAAACAATCAGACTAAACTAATTACTATTAAATTATGACTGACACAAAGAAAGAAGGCATAGCTTCTGATCTAATTACTGAGGAAACTTTAGAGAATATTCAGCACGTTAATAATCCAGTATTGGATTTACCGACCATTGAAAAGACATATTTACAAGATGTTAAAAGCTTTACTAAAGAGGGGAATAACTACATATTTTCCGATGGCAAGGCGCGTGTTGAAATTAAAATTGTATCGGATGATATCATTCGAGTACGTTTAGCACCTATTGGTGTGTTTTTAGATGATTTTTCATATGCTGTAGTAGAGCAGGAGCACGAGCCTCATGCATATGAAGTTTCTGAAGACGAAAACAATTATTTTGTTAGCACGAATAACGTTACCTGCACTATAACTAAAAAGAATTTTTTAGTTTCTTTTGCTGATGCTAAAGGGAAATTAATGAATTCTGATTATTCTCCAATGCACTGGGAGGAGAATCAAGATTTTGGTGGCTATTACGTGTATGCTACGAAAAAAGCTTTTAATGATGAAGTGTTTTTTGGATGTGGAGATAAAGCTTCTCATCTAAATCTTAGAGGTAGAAGAATTATAAATTGGAATTCGGACACTTATTCCTATGCTTTCAATCAAGAACCTTTATACAAAACGATTCCTTTCTATTTAGGTGTGACGGGAGGTGACGCATATGGCATCTTTTTCGACAATACATTTAAAACTTATTTTGATTTTGCTGCCGAGCATAATGATCAAACTAGTTTTTGGTCAGAAGGTGGTGAATTACAATATTATTATATCCACGGACCACAATTAATAGATGTGGTAAAGCGTTATCACGACTTGACGGGTACGCATTACCTTCCTCCAATGTGGGCTATCGGTTATCATCAATGTCGATGGAGTTATTATCCAGAAGCTAATGTACGTCACGTCGCAGAGCAATTTCGTAAGCGTGAAATACCTTGTGACGCCATATATTTAGATATTGACTATATGGATGGCTATCGATGCTTTACTTGGAATAAGAAATATTTTCCAGACCCAAGAAAAATGATTTCTGATCTTGCTGCTAATGGATTTAAGACTGTAGTAATGATTGACCCTGGAATTAAGGTTGATGAAAATTATTGGGTGTTCAAAGAAGGGCAAGATAACAAATACTTCTGTAGACGTGGAGACGATTATTTCATGGAAGGATTTGTTTGGCCTGGGCGATGTCAGTTTCCTGATTATACGAACCCTAAAGTAAGGGAATGGTGGGGAGGTTTATATAAGGGTTTAGTAGAAGATGGAGTAGCAGGCTTCTGGAATGATATGAATGAGCCAGCAATTTTTGGTAAAGGAACATTCCCTGACGATGTTAGACATTATTACGAAGGATATCGTGGCTCACATCGCAAAGCGCATAATATTTACGGGATGCAAATGGTACGCGCCACATATGATGGATTGAAAAAATTATATCGTAATAAAAGACCTTTCACGATTACACGTGCAGCTTATTCAGGGACTCAACGTTATTCATCCGTGTGGACGGGAGATAATATTGCTACATGGGAACATTTAAGGATCGGTACATTACAATTGCAACGTCTATCCATGTCGGGTTTGTCTTTCTGTGGAACAGATATTGGAGGTTTTACGGGAAATCCAGACGGAGAACTATACACACGTTGGATGCAATTTGGTGTTTTCTCACCATTTATGCGTGTACACTCCGCAGGTGACACTGTTGATAGAGAACCGTGGTCATTTGGTCCAGAATGGGAAGCAATCTGTAAAAAATTTATTGAATTACGTTATAAATTGCTACCTTATATTTATTCAATCTTTTGGCAACAACATAAATACGGATTGCCGATACTAAGGCCTGTGGCAATGTTAGAACAGGATGTGTATAAGAACTTATTGCGAGAGGAAGAATTTGCTTTTGGAGATAAGATTTTGGTATCACCTGTTCTAAATCCTGGACAAAAATCAAAAGTTGTTTATCTACCGCAAGGTAATTGGTATTACTATTTCAATAATACGATGTACAAGGGCGCAAACGAAATAGAAATAGCAACTCCTTTTGATGAAATGCCAATTTTTGTAAAAGCAGGTACAGTGATGGCTGAATATCCCGTGATGCAATATACTGGTGAGAAAAAAATGGAATCGCTTAAACTATTAATGTATTTCGACGAAGGCGAAAATCATAGTTATGGTTATACAGATCATGGAGATACTTTCGCTTACGAGCAAAATATATATTTAGAAAAGCACTTCATACAGAATAGTACAAAAACTAGTGTGAAGTTATTGCAACAGCGTGAAGGATTATTTACTGAAAGATACGATGATTATAAAATTTACCCTATAGGATTACCATTTGTTTCTCAGAAAGTAATGGTTGATGGAATAGCATTAGATTTTCAAACTGATGAAGATGGTAATAAATACATTTTGGTAGATAATGATTTTAAAAAATTAACCATTGAATAATATACTATTATGAGTAAAGCTGTTGAAGTTTTTTCCCTATTCACAGATTTCGATATCAGTCTGTTTAGAAGTGGAAAGCATTATCGTCTATATGAAAAATTTGGTTCACAGACTGTCTTTTTGGACGGACGACAAGGCGTATACTTTGCCGTATGGGCACCTAATGCTAAAAAGATTTCCGTGATTGGAAACTTCAATGGTTGGAATCCATATAGTCACGAATTGTATGTCCGCTGGGATGAAAGTGGTATTTGGGAAGGTGTGATATTCAATATTGGTCTTGGTGAAGTATACAAATACCGAATTGAAACTTATAATGGAGAAATCTTAGAAAAGGCTGATCCATTTTCGCTTGCAATGGAAATTCCTCCAAAAACGGCTTCTGTCGTCTCTACAACATGGCATCAATGGCAAGACGATAAGTGGATGCGTGATCGACATGAAAAAAATCGATTAGATCGTCCAATGTCTGTATATGAATTACATATTGGATCTTGGATACGTGACCCCAATGACCCTGATCGTCTATTGACCTATCGAGAAATCGCGGAAAAGCTAGTTCCATATGTGAAAACGCTTGGTTTTACACACGTTGAATTTATGCCTATAATGGAGCATCCTTATTATCCATCATGGGGGTATCAGATTACGGGATATTTTGCCGCATCATCTCGATATGGTACACCGCAGGAATTGATGTTTCTTATAGAGCAATTACACAAAAATGATATTGGCGTAATTTTAGATTGGGTGCCATCACATTTTCCTGGCGATGCGCATGGACTTTATCGATTCGATGGATCGGCTCTTTATGAACATGAAGACATGCGTAAAGGATTTCATCCTGATTGGAAATCATATATTTTCAATTATGGACATAATGAGGTACGCTCTTTTCTTATCAGTAATGCTATCTTTTGGTTGGATCGTTATCATATAGATGGCCTGCGAGTAGATGCTGTTGCATCCATGTTGTACCTAGATTATTCACGAAATGAAGGAGAGTGGATACCCAATGAATTCGGCGGAAGAGAGAATTTAGAAGCCGTACATTTCCTCAAAGAATTCAATGAAGCTGTGTATGCTAATTATCCAGATGTACAAACTATCGCAGAAGAATCTACATCTTGGCCAGGCGTCAGTAAACCTACTTATGATGGTGGATTGGGATTTGGTATGAAATGGATGATGGGATGGATGCATGATACATTAAATTATTTCAAAGAAGATCCAATTCATCGTAAATATCATCATAGTCAATTGACGTTTTCATCAGTTTATGCATATCACGAACATTTTATGTTGCCCTTGTCACACGATGAAGTAGTTTATGGCAAGCAATCCTTAGTTAATAAAATGTCTGGTGATGAATGGCAAAAATTTGCTAATTTACGTGCACTATATTTGTTCATGTACACCTTTTCTGGCACAAAATTGATATTCATGGGAGGTGAATTTGGACAAACTTCCGAATGGAATGTAAATCAATCTTTAGATTGGCATTTGATGGCTTTCCCTCCGCACAAAGGAATGTTTGAATTTTTGAAGAAACTTAATGCATTATATAAAATGCAACCAGCATTGTACGAAAAAGCTTTCAGTCCCGAAGGATTCGAATGGTTAGAACTTAACGATGCTGATAATAGTGTATTAGCTTACATCCGTAAAGGTCACGATAGATCTAATGATTTGGTCGTGGTATTGAACCTTACACCAGTAGTTCGAGATAGCTATAGAGTTGGAGTTCCTTCAGTAGGAAATTGGGAAGTTGTTTTCAATTCTGATGAGATGGATTATTTTGGTACAGGCCTGACGATTGGAAATATTAAATCTGAGGCTATCCATTGGATGAATCAAGAAAATTCTGTGAACTTAAAGTTACCTCCTTTGGGTGGTATAATATTAAAATTGACAACCTAATAAAATTACAACCTAAACAAATAATACGGTATGAATGTCATTCATCTAAGTGTAGAGTGTTATCCAGTAGCTAAAGTAGGAGGGCTTGCAGATGTGGTAGGTGCTTTACCAAAATATCAACGGAAGCTTGGGATTGATGCCAGTGTAGTCATGCCTTGGTACGATAAACCTTTTGTTAAATCTTATGAACTTGAAATTGTAGCAGAAGGTGGATTTAATCAAGGATCACAATATCTTGACTATACTGTTTTTCATCTTGATGAATCAATTTTAGGTTTTCCATTATATCTTATTAAGGTTCCTGGTTTTCTTGATAGAGAAGAAGTATACGGATATGCAGATGATAGCGAACAATGGTTGGCTTTTCAACATGCCTTTTTACATTGGATATTGAATAATAATATTCGTCCAGATATTATTAACTGTCATGATCATCATGTAGGGCTGATTCCTTTTTTATTAAAGCATGGAAATGACTTTAAGGAGCTGTCGAATATTAAAACATTATTTACTATTCATAACGGGCAATACCAAGGTTGGATGAATTGGAATAAAGGAATTCTTCTTCCAGGATTTGACACATGGAAATGGGGATTATTGGATTGGAGTGGATCTATCAATCCTTTATCGTCTGCAATCCGCTGTTGTGATGCATATTCTACTGTATCGGAAGGTTATTTAGGCGAGCTTGTGCATGAAGCTAAAGGACTAGAAGGCTTATTCATAGAACAATCCTATAAAGCTCACGGTATAGTTAATGGGATTGACTTAGATATTTGGACCCCAGCAAATGATCCTTTGATTAATAGCAAATATAATGCACGGACAGTTAAGAGTGGTAAAAAGAAAAATAAGCAAATCTTTTGTGAGAAAAGTGGAATTTCAAGTGAAGGACTATTATTGACATATATCGGTCGATTTGCACATGAAAAGGGAGCAGATATCTTAGCCGCTGTAATGGATAATTATTATTCGAACAATGAAAAAAAATTAACTATATTTATTTTAGGTTCGGGCGATGAACAAATTCAGGCAGATATTAAACAAGTATTTTCTAAATATGCGCCAAAAATAGCTGTTTACTTTGGATATAATGAAGCATTAGCACATGAAGCATATGCAGCTTCTGATGTTATTCTGATGCCATCACGTGTAGAACCTTGCGGCCTTAACCAACTATACGCACTAAAATATGGTACTATTCCTATTGTTAGAGGAGTAGGCGGATTGAAAGATACTGTTATTGATGTGAATGAAGAGGAAGGATATGGATTTGTATTTAAGGATTTCACAGTAGAAAGTATAGTTAATGCGATTCAGCGAGCTTTAGACTATTACTCTAAAGAAAAGAAATGGTCAGATATTACAAAGAAAGCAATGTCTCTTGATTTTTCATGGGATAAATCAGCACAAAAATATATAGATTTATATAACCAGTTACTCAAATAATTATGTCACACAAAGTTGTATCCATTGTATTAGGAGGAGGTCGTGGTACTCGACTTTATCCGTTGACCGACCAACGTTCGAAGCCAGCTGTCCCAATTGCAGGAAAATATAGATTGGTCGATATTCCGATTTCTAACTGTTTAAATTCGGGTTATAACAAAATATTTGTTTTAACACAATATAATTCGGCTTCACTGAATAAGCACATCAAAAACACATACAATTTTAGTGTGTTTAGTAAAGGTTTCATAGATATTCTAGCCGCTGAACAAACTAATGAGGGGGACAGATGGTTTGAGGGTACTGCCGATGCGGTACGTCGTACGCAGAAGAATTTAGTGAACGTGGACTACGACTACGTACTTATTCTTTCAGGGGATCAATTGTATCAAATGGATTATGCTGCTATGGTTGATTATCACGTGAAAAATGGTGGTGAAATTACTATCGGTACAATCCCAGTAACTGGAAAAGAAGCTACAGGATTTGGTATTTTAAAATCAAGTGAGAATGGCGAAGTCCTATCTTTTATTGAAAAGCCTTCATCTGATTTGTTGCCTGACTGGACTTCAGAAGTGCCTGATAATTTAGCTAATCAAGGACGGAATTTTTTAGCTTCAATGGGTATTTATGTTTTTTCAAAAGGGGTACTTTCACGATTATTAGCTGAAAACCCAGGGATGGATTTTGGAAAAGAGATTATTCCAGAGGCAATTAGTCATAGTAAGGTGTTGAGTTATCCATTTGATAGTTATTGGACGGATATTGGTACTATTTCCTCATTCTTCGAAGCTAATATTAGTTTGACCGATAATATTCCATTGTTTAATTTATTTGGAGAGCCTGTATTTACACGTCCACGCATGTTACCACCATCTAAAGTTTCTGGGTCAACTTTAAATAATGCTTTACTAGCAGATGGTTGTATAATTTTGGGAGATAAAATAGAGCAATCTGTAATTGGTATCCGTTCTCGCATTGGGCGAAGTACGGTTATTAAGCGAACTTATATGATGGGATCTGATTATTATGAGGATTTAAATACTGTTGTAGAAAAAACTAATACGCAGCAACCGCCACCAATTGGAGTTGGTGAAAGATGTTATATAGAAAATGCAATATTGGATAAAAATTGTAGAATAGGCAATGATGTACGGATAGTAGGTGGTGTACATCTTAGTGATGAAGATTCAGATCAATATACAATCTGTGATGGAATAGTAGTGATAAAGAAAAATGCAATTATTCCTAACGGAACTGTGATTGGTCATTAATATTAAAGGGCTTCAAATTTAATTTTGAAGCCCTTTACCTTTGCTAATTTTATATTATAGCGTTAAGCTAATTTGCCTAAAGCTTCTTTCATTCTTCTTAAAGCTTCTTTCAGATTGTCATCCGAAGCTGCATAAGATAAACGGATATAATTGTTATTACCAAATGAGTCTCCACCTACAGTAGCAATATGTCCGAAATTTAATAGGTATAATGCTAAGTCCGAAGAATCTTTTATTACATTTCCTTCTGGATCTTTTTTACCAAAGAAAGAACTAATTTCTGGGAAGAAATAGAACGCACCTTCTGGTAAGTTTGTTTTTACTCCGGGAATATCATTCAATAAGTCATAAACCAATTGACGACGACGAGCAAAAGCCTCTTTCATTTCGTATACAGAGTCTAATCCTTGTTCGTACGCTATTATTCCAGCACGCTGTGAAATAGAGCATGTACCTGAGGTAGTTTGACCTTGTAGTTTGTCATTAGCAGCGGCGATTTCTTTGTTCGCAGCAATGTAACCCAATCTCCAGCCTGTCATAGCAAAAGCTTTGGAGAAACCGTTGATAATAATTACACGATCTTTTACACTATCGAATTGCGCAATTGATTCGTGTTTGTCTACAAAATTGATATGCTCATAGATTTCATCTGAGATAATAAAGATATTTGGGTGTTTTTCAAATACTTTTACCAATGCTTCTAATTCTTCTTTACTATAAACAGATCCTGTCGGATTACATGGAGAAGAAAACATGAAGACTTTAGATTTTGGCGTAATAGCTGCTTCTAATTGCTCTGGTGTAATTTTGAAGTTGCTCTCAATATCTGTATCAATAAATACAGATTTACCTTCAGCTAAATTTACCATTTCTGAGTAAGAAACCCAGTAAGGAGTTGGGATAATCACTTCATCACCAGGGTTTACCAATGTAAGAATTACATTTGATAATGATTGTTTAGCACCTGTAGATACAACGATTTGTGAAATATCGTAATCTAATCCGTTTTCATTTTTTAATTTGTTAACGACCGCTTGACGTAAATCTGGGTATCCTGGAACTGGTGAGTATCTTGTGAAATTATCGTCTAATGCCTTTTTTGCAGCATCTTTAACGTGCGTCGGTGTATTAAAATCTGGTTCACCAACACTAAGGCTTATTACATTAATACCTTTGGCTGCTAACTCGCGACCTAATTTGGTCATTTTCAATGTAGCCGATTCTGAAAGGCTATTGATTCTGTCTGATAAATATGATGCTGTACTCATAGTGGTACAAATATAATTATATAAAAACATTTTGCTATCAGATTTAAGAATATTTTAACAAAACATATGGAAGAATGAAATTTTGATATTAGATGTATAGTTTTATTTCGTTTCTACTGTTTTGGATTTTTGTTTACATATAAGATATTTATTTTTTAAAATATTGATTATCAATGTAAAATAATTATATTTATCTAAGAGGTTTTTAAAACAGTTAATTACAACCGCTTGCACATAACCATAAAGAGTTAACCATTTTTCCTTTTTAGGATTAAATAAATTAAAGATTATGAAAACTGTTAACCATATTCTTCAGTCTAAATCAGCGGCTATTTACGCTGTTTCTTCACACGCTTCTGTTTTAGAAGCTTTGCAAATAATGATGGAAAAGAACATCAGTGCTTTACTAATTATCGAAAACGATAAGCTTTTGGGTATTTTTACAGAAAGAGATTATGCACGTAAGGTTGTCTTGCACGGTAAATCTTCAAAAGTTACAGCTCTATCTGAGGTGATGACTGCTAATCCATATACCATCACTCGACAGGATTCTATTGAAAGTTGTATGGTATTAATGACTAATAATCATTTCCGACATTTACCCATTGTGGAAAATGATCAAGTAATAGGTATGTTATCTATTGGTGATTTAGTGAAATTTATCATCGAAGATCAAAAACAGACGATAGATCATTTGCAAAGCTATATTACTAGCTAATTCTAGTTTAAACAGCATTGTTATAATTTTAAATACTACATATTATCCTCTATATTTGAAGGTATATGAAAATTGACCTTTTTATAGTATATCTTCTTCTTAGCATTTTTGTAGCATATTTCTTTCCCGGGTTAGCCACTTTTCAAGATGGAGCGTTTTTAGATACTGTTACGTCTATTGGTGTCTCATTAATCTTTTTCTTTTATGGGTTAAAATTGAGTTTTGAGCAAATTAAATCTGGCTTAAAGAATTGGAAGCTTCATGTGGTTGTACAGTTAGCTACTTTTCTTATATTCCCATTAATTGTACTGCTATTTCGACCTTTTATTGGCGAATATATTGCAGAGAATACTTGGATTGGTTTCTTCTTTTTAGCTGCTCTCCCGTCAACTGTTTCTTCTTCTGTAGTTATGGTATCACTAGCCAAAGGAAATATTCCAGCAGCAATTTTTAATGCAAGTATATCTGGTCTTATTGGTGTCGCCATTACTCCTTTATGGATGAGTTTGTTTTTAGATTTTACCACCCAAAATGTTTTGTCAGATGTATATAGCGGGCTTATACTAGAAATAATTGTTCCCGTAGTCGCAGGTCTTCTTTTACAGAAATTTTTGGGAAATTGGGCTTTGAGATATAGTAAGATTCTTGCCAATTTTGATAAGTCGGTTATTCTGTTAATAGTATACAGTAGCTTTGCCCATTCTTTTACAAGTGGTGTTTTTGAAGCATTAACTAATCAGTACTTGGTCGAATTGTTTGTGGGGGTAATTGCGTTATTTGTTTTGATATATAGTGCTTTATACATTCTATGTAGATATGTTTTGAAATTCTCTGAAGAAGATCAAATTACAGCACTATTCTGTGGGTCAAAAAAGTCCTTAACACATGGAAGTGTATTTGGTAAATTCATTTTTCTCAATAATCCGTTTGCCGGATTGTATTTTTTACCGCTAATGATTTATCACGCAATTCAAATTTTCATCATTACTTTTATAGCTCAGAAGTATCACAATAGAAGCCAAGATTAATACTTTTTATTCATTTTCTAGTTCATCTCTATAGGATGCGATATCTTTTTCAATGTCTTCAGGTAATTCAGGATAGCTTATATCTTTGTGTTTTTTCAGTTCTTCAAGAATTTTTTTGGCGACTAAATATCTGGCTACTTTCTTGTCGTCTGCAGGTATAATGTACCAAGGTGCGTAATTTGTAGAAGTGTTTTTAATAGCATCTTCATAAGACTCCATGTATTTGTCCCATAATTTTCGCTCTTCCAAGTCGCCTGGAGAAAATTTCCAATTGTGATTTTCTTCTTCCAATCTTCTTAGCAATCTTTCTTTTTGCTCGTCCTTACTTAGGTGTAAATAGAATTTCAAGATGATTGTTCCATTTTGCGTGATATGTTTTTCAAATGCATTTATCTGCTCAAATCGTGCTTTCCAAAATGATGGTTTTACATCTTTGGTATCGTTTATTTTAGGCAAATTTTCATGTAATAAATACTTAGGATGAACACGTGTGACTAACACATTTTCATAATGTGTACGGTTGAAAACAGCGAATTTGCCTCGCTCTGGCAGTGCTACATAATGTCTCCATAGATAATCGTGCTGTAGTTCTTTAGAGGTTGGTGTTTTGAAACTATGTACGACTACCCCTCGTGCATTAAAATCTTTAAAAACCTCTCGAATCAAAGAGTCTTTTCCAGCTGTATCCATTCCCTGCAGACAGATAAGTACGCTGTATTTATTCTGCGCATACATTTTATCCTGAATTTTAGCGATCTCTTTTCTTAAATCTTTGAGATCGTTTTTAGCCTTATCAGGATTTATTTTATCTTCTTTAGTAGGATAATTTGATAGTTTGAAGTCTTTGTCAGCCTTTAGTTTTTTCATTTTCCGAACTTTAATAATTATGTTAACAACATTTGATGATGGATATTGTTTTTCATTAAATCGAGGATTTTACGTTGCATATTGCAGTATCATTCTTTTCAATGATAACTTTAATTATCAGTCATTTTAATGATATTTTGAATTATCACTTATTTTAATGATATTTAAACTTTGCAAAAGTTACAAATATGAAAAATATATATGCTATACTAACAGGTGACATTGTAAATTCCCGTCACGCAGATATTCAAGAATGGTTACCAATTTTAGAAGAAAGTCTTAAGTTTTATTCGAATAATTTCGATATTTTTAGAGGAGATAGCTTTCAAGTTGCGGTTCCATTAGATAAGAGTATTGAAGCAATATTTTTGATAAAATCTGCTTTACGAACAGTAGATAAACTTGACGTACGTATAGGATTGGGAGTGGGCGAAGTATCTTATTGGGATGATCATATTAAAAATTCGACGGGTGAGGCACTAATTAATTCGGGAGAAGCTTTTGACACTCTTGATAAAGAGCTTATTTATGTGAAGTCACCTTGGGCTGAATGGAATGAGCCTACAAATATAATGTTGCAATTAGCAATGGAGTTAGCAAAAAGATGGACTATTAATATGGCACAAACCGTGTTGATGCAGATCAGAACCCCAACCGCGAATCAAAGTGAATTAGCTCGATTATTGAAAAGAAAATACCAAAGTCAGGTTAGCACAGAATTAGGAAATGCTAATTGGCAAAAAATAAAAATGACCATTGATTATTGTACCAAAGATTTGATAAAAAGATGTTAGTCGTATTTTTAAAATTTCTGTTAGCTCATATTTTAGGTGATTTCGTATTTCAAACGAAATCAATGGTCGATAAGCGCAAAGAAAATGTAGGCTACTTATTACTACATGTTGGCATTCATGCAATTTTGTTGGGTTTATTTTTTTATAATCAATTACAAGAATTTTGGATTCCAATAGCTTGCATAACATTGTCTCACCTAGCTATTGACAGTTTGAAGATAGGATTGGAAAGTAAGTATCCAACAAAACCGTTACTTTTCTTTTGTATAGATCAGATAATGCATATTGCGGTATTACTAGGGTTAGTATTCTATAGTTTTGGAGTTAATAAATGGAATCATGAAGTATGGTTTTCAACAGATATACTTTTGTATGGAATAGCGTTATTATTGATAACCGTAGTAAGTCCTGTTTTCTTGAGGCTATTTTTTGCCAAATGGGATAAGGAATTCGAATTTAGAGCCAAGCGTAAAGAAAGTTTATTGCACGCTGGCTTATTGATTGGTATTATGGAAAGGCTAATTATTGTGCTTTTTATACAAGTAGGATTTTTGTCGGGAATAGGATTTTTATTAGCGGCAAAATCTATTTTCAGATTTGGTGACTTAACTAATGCAAAAGATACTAAATTTACGGAGTATATCTTATTAGGCACCTTGGCAAGTTTTGTTATTGCTATTGGGATAGGATATGCGTTACGATTAGCCTTGAAATATACCTAAAACATTATCTATACTATGAAAAAAACAATTGCTAGCTGTATGATCATGATCATATGTAATGTGTCACTTTTTGCCCAGGATGTAAAAACCGAAGTAAAGAAAATTTCCGATCAATATAAAGCCGTAGGGGTCGCTTATGTGGTGGTGAAGAATGGTAAAATAATTGAACAAAATGCAGTGGGGCAGAGCTCAATAGAAAATAATACACCATTGGATGTGAATCAAAATATCTTTCGGATAGCTTCTATTTCAAAATCTTTCACCGCTACAGCATTGATGCAATTGGTCGAAAAGAAAAAGATTTCATTGGATGATGATTTCGGAGATTTGATTGGCTTTCCAGTACGAAATCCAAAATTTCCAAATACCAAAATCACCTTGCGAATGGTACTTTCGCATACTTCAAGTATAAATGATGCAAATGGCTATTTTGAATTGGATGTAATTAATCCATCAAAGAATCCAGATTGGCAAAAAAGTTATAATGCGTATGAACCAGGGGCGGATTATCAATATTGTAATTTGAATTTTAATATTGCAGGTGCTGTTCTTGAAAAGTTAACTAATATTCGTTTTGATACCTACATACGTCAACAAATTTTAAACCCCCTAAGCTTATATGGAGGCTATTGTATAGACTCTTTGGATAATACAAGATTTGCTTCATTATATTCTTACGATAATAAGAATGACAAATTTGTCCTGCAACCTTTAGCTTATAACCCAAGGAGTGAAGAAATACGCAATTACAAGCTAGCGGAGAGTACGCCAATTTTTTCTCCGACAGGAGGAATGAAAATCTCTGCAGTAGATTTGGCTAAATATATGATTATGCATATGAATTATGGAAAGTCTGGGAAGGTTAAGATTTTGGGTAAAAAGTTTTCAAAACAAATGCAAACAAAAATTTCGGATAAGGAAGGATACGGTTTAGCATTATTAGAGACAACAAAATTAATCCCTGGACAGCATCTGGTTGGACATACAGGATCAGCGTATGGATTATATAGTTCCATGTTTTTCAACCCAAAGGAAAAGTATGGAATTGTGGTCATAACTAACGGATGTGTTCCAACGTACAAAGATGGTCATGTCGCATTGACTTCAGATGTCATCAATATGTTGTATGAAAAGCTTATTAAATAAATAACTACAAATATTTATTTTGATGTAAGAGTTCTAACAATTGGCTTATTTTTTGTAACTAGCTTTATGATTATAATTAAATTATAAAGGAGCATAAATTATGGGTAAATTTTTTGGAACTCTTGTCTTTGTATTTTTTCTAGTTACAGCAGAAGCTCAATCAATAAGCCTACATGACGTTCGCAAAGATTTCAATAAAGGTGTAAAAGATGAAAGTCTTTGTAAAAAATATTTACATTCTCTAAAGGCTAATGCCAAAACTCCATTAGAAAAGGGCTATGAAGCTGCATTTCATATGTTCATGGCTAAACATACCAATAATCCGATCAAAAAAATGAGTTATTTTAAAGACGGGAAAAAATTGTTGGAGAGCCAAATCAAAACAGAACCACATAATACAGAATTGCGATTTATTCGCTTATGTATTCAATATTATATTCCTGATTTTTTAGGCTACAAAAATAATATCGAGGAAGATAAAGAATTCTTAGTGGCTAATTTGTATAAGTTACAAGATGAAAAAACGAAAGATATTATTTATAATTACCTCAAAGGTGCGAAAATGTATAATTCAGAAGAGTTGAGTTTATTAGCTAGGTAATCTAAAGTAAAACATTATATCCTGTTTATTGTTGTTGTATGTATAACACACAAAACTAATAATTATGGCAACAGTAAAAAATAAGAAGGATGCAGTGAAAAAAAAGGATTCTACTGCTAAATCTAAGGATACGCAATCCAAAAAAATGGATACAAAATCTAAAAATAGTCCTAAAAGCAAAAAGGCTGATTCAACTAAAATTGAAGCGGCAAAAGATGCTGCTAAAGACTTGCAAGATTTATTCGAAGATGGTCTTAAAGATATATATTGGGCGGAAAAGGCGTTAAAAAAAGAACTTCCCAAAATGGAAAAAAATGCTTCTGCTAAAAAGCTCAAAGAAGCTATAGCAAGTCATCTTTTGGAAACTGAGGAACATATTAAACGTTTGGAATCAGCTTTTAAATCAATCGGTAAAAAGGCAAGTGCAGAAAAATGTGATGCTATGGCTGGATTGTTAGAAGAAGGCAAAGGTATCATGAAAGAAACTCAAGTGGGGGCTGTGCGTGATGCAGGTATTATAGCAGCTGCGCAAAAAGTAGAACATTATGAAATAGCAACATATGGTACATTAGCTGCCTTTGCTAAAGTTTTAGGACATAAAGAAGCGCTGAAGTTGTTACTAGAAACTTTGAAAGAGGAAAAGAAATGTGATAAAACATTAACTGATCTTGCTGACACAAATTTAAATTCTAAAGCAGAATAAATTATTGTATTTATACGTACAAAGAAATTGGGGTATACAGTGTTTATCCCAATTTTTTATTTATGAAAAATGCGAAGATTAACTTCGCATTACAAACTGTTTTTAGGAAAAACAGATCAATCACAAACTATTTAAAACACTCGATTAAAAATCTACTTTTATTCTTGCGCGAATACCTGAGTTAGATACATTTGGGTGATTGCGATAGTTTAGTCGTTGTACATAATCAATACGCAATACTTTAAAAATATTAGCTAAACCTACGCTAGCCTCCATATAAGGTTTAGTTCCGAAAGTAAATGATGATATTTCATTAATCGAATTTCTCTGCCATGCAAATAAATCTTTATTGTAAGAAGGATTATTATGATCACGTAATCCACCATATATTCCTTTGAAGCTGAATACTTCGCGCAATTGCAACTTTTTAATAAGGGGTAATTTATTTAAAATAAAGCCATTCATATAATATTGTACATTCAATGCTGCATGATGATCGGAAATAAATTCCATGAAATTCATCAAATTATAGGATTGCAATTGATAGGCATATGTTTGGTTGGCACGGTGCAATGTCAATAAAGGATAGGGAATTTTATCGCCTATGACGTAAGTTCCATCTAAATTCACATCTGCGTAGCCAAATTGGGATAAGTAAACACGTTTGAAAGCACCTGCGCTTATATTGTGGTAATTATATTCTCCACCCAAAAATCCTTTAATACCAGCTGTATAATTGAAATTAAATATTGGATATATGTTATAAATAGGAGTTCGGTACAACTTACCCTGATAAAATTGTTCTTTTGGTGCCCATCGGAATCCCAATGAAACCTCTGCAGTGTTTAATTCATGAATATTTAAGGGATCTCCAACTTCCGGAATGATTTGGTAGCGAATGACGCCAGCGGGATTTTGCCTCCATTTTGTCAGTCCAGCATTGATGGAGAAGTTTTTTTGAAACTCGGCTTTGTATTCTAATTTATAAATATCGTTGTACAAGTAACTTCTATTTTCACCACGCTTGAACGATAATAGAACATTGTCCTCCTGGATAAATTCTAGGTTTTGACCAGGGATCTTAGTATCGTGTTGATAAGAAGCTCGAATATAATGTTGTGGGAATTTATAAACAGATTTATTGTTCAATGAATAAGTTCCACTTAAGAAGTACTTCCATTTTTTGTCCTCAAATCCGTATGCAGCATAGCCTTCAGAGAAAAATCTCGTACTCAATTGCTCGGTCGTACGACCACCTATCCGCAGTCGCAAACCTTCAATAGGATTGTAGCTGTAGAATGTGTTTACGGGACCGATTTCTACGGGACCTGCTTGTTTATATCCCGATAATACTAGTGCAGCAACATCCATAAATCTTCTGAAAGAAGGCATAGTTTGCAGGGAGTCGATGTTCTGATAAATTGAAAGTTCTTGTTTTGTTAATGGGGCTTGACGCAAACCCGCCCAATATTGTTTTTGATTTGGAACAGATGAACTCGGGTTAATTTTTTCCACTTCTGCCCCTGCGTATAAAGAATCTGGTCTTGGCTTCCCATTTACATAATCCGTATAATATACTTCACGATTGCCTTGAACACCAGTGCCTTTTTCTGTTAAAGCAAAATCAATCCCTAAAGCACTTCTACTTAGAAAGTATTTATTCAAATTGTCCTTTTCGAATGACAATTCAATATTTAGATCGCGTACAAAATTTAAATTAATATCATCGCTAACTTTCATTTTGGCACCTTGAACAGCATATTGACCATCTAAAGTGACATACAATTTTCCTTGGAACAAGAAGTCTGTCTTACTACGTGGAAAGAAACTTAATTCTACAAGGTATGGAGTTGATGTTTTGATCGTGTCCGTAATATAAAAGCGATAAAATGTCGGTGCACTGTTCGCAATAGGACTTAGAAATTGATTGGTCAAAAGTGTGATATTATTATCATAAATGTCAACTTTATCATACAGCTTATTAAAATAATTAGACAATCCTTGGTTATCTACAAATTTTGGGTCGAATTCTGCCTTTTGTTCCGCGATGATGTATTGCTTTGTCTTCTTGGGATCGTTTCTAAAATACACTTTCGAAACTTTCTCTTCCATAAACGCTGGAAGCATATATGTAGAAGTAGTATCAGATTGCTTTTGAAATAGGAATTGATAATTTTTGAAGGCTTTTCTGCCTACAAACTTTGGAGAAAGATTGCTTAGTCCAAGTGAAATTTTCTCATATTGCTCAAATTCTACAAAGTCTTGTCCAGTTAAGCGATTGTTGTCTCGATTAGCAATAACTTTTCTAATCAATTCTACCGCAGGATTATTCTTGTTAGAATATTTTAATTTTGGACGTTTTACTATGACCTCAGCAATTTCATTTTCTGAAGCTAGTTCAATGTTGAATTGAGTTTTACCAGAAGATAAATCTATGTCTTGCGAAGGATAGCCTACATAGGATACCCTAACTTTTAAACTTCTATTTGGAATTGTAAACTCGAAATTACCTTGTTCATCAGTTTTGGTTGCATGAGATCCTCCAACAATAGCAATGGTTGCAAATTCAATCGGCTCTTGTGTATTCTTATCCGTCACCGTTCCTTTAATTGTGAACGATTGTGCTATGGAAACCAAACTAAAAAATATGCCAATAAGTATTAATATACTTCTATTTATGTAGTAATTCATAACGAGCTAAAATAAATATTTTTGACTTTTTGTATAAATTGTTCAAAAATTCTACTGCAAAAGAAATATTTATTTTGCTTAATAAAAAGAAGCTAAAATGAGTTTGACTTTTTGGTGATAAAAGAGAGTCAAGTATACAATTTTATTACAAATGCATACTTAAAATTGGGAGGGGAACAACTGTGGAGATTGAAATAAAAACCTTTTAATGAAATAATAGCTAATGGTTCGACTTTAAATACAAAAGGCATTCTATGAAGAATGCCTTTTGTATTGATGCTATTTAACTAAGCTTTTATCATAGAGTTTACTATGGATCTTGTTTAGTTCTTGTTCAGATATTTTAATGACTTTACGATCATAAGTCATTAAGCCATTGGTTTCGACTTCTACATCAGTTGTTTGCGTATAAACTCCCGCAGACAAACCCAACGGAATAAGTCTCCATAGTTCGTGGACTACTTCTTCATATCTTCTCTTTAAATCTTCCTTGTTCTTGAAGGATTGATAACCCCAGTTATCTTTTTGTTGCCAAGTATGCCCTTCAATAGGTAATCCTAAACCTCCATATTCACCCAATGCTAATACATATTTATCTCCATAAATATTAGGATCAGGCATAATTGCGTCAGGGTAATTGTGAATATCGAATATATGACCAGGCTCTTGGAAGTTACCACCACTTGCGCCATTTACTAATCTAGACTTGTCATAGTTGATTGTCCAATTAACGATTTCTTTAGTTTTAAATTGCCCCCAAGCCTCATTAAATGGCACCCAAACTACGATGCTAGGAAAGTTATGTAATGCATCCATTATGCTTTTCCATTCTTTACGGAAAATTGCTTCAGATTCAGGGGTACGGTCTTTGTCATGTTTTCCCGCTCTGATCTTACCAGGTTGCATATCCCAAATATTTCCCCCCAAATCACCTGATGGCATATCTTGCCAAACCAAGATTCCTATACTGTCGCAGTGTCTGTACCATCTTGCAGGCTCAACTTTTATGTGTTTACGAATCATATTGAAGCCCATTTCTTTGGTTTTAATAACGTCAAACTTAAGTGCTTCATCCGAAGGAGCAGTATGCAATCCGTCTGGCCACCACCCTTGATCCAATGGTCCATAATGGAATACAAATTCGTCATTCAGATACATTCTCTTTACGCCTTGGGCATCATTTTTTACATTGATTTTTCGCATTGCGAAGTATGATTTTGCTTCGTCAACTACTTTACCTTTACGGAGCACTTTAACACTTAAATCATATAATTTCGGTGAATTTGGAGACCATAATTTTGGATTGTTTAGTTTTAAGTTTATGGAAGTACCAGAATTTGCAGTTGCTTCCGCTATTTTTGCTCCATTGTCATAGGCTTCTATAAGGATTTGATCATCTGCTAAAGCATTAGATACATCTGCTGAAAATTGCAATACTGAATTATCAACATCTGGGGTATGCTTGGTAGAAACTATGTAAGTATTTGGAACATTTTCTAGCCATACAGTTTGCCAAATTCCCGATACTGGTGTGTACCAAATACCGTGTGGGTTTAGTATTTGCTTTCCTCTTGGCTGTGGACCATCACTTGTTGGGTCCCATACACGTATGCTGATAGTTTGGTTTTCATTTTTACTTAGATGACTTGTGACATCAATTGTAAATGGGTCAAAGCCACCTTCGTGGCTACCCGCCAATACTCCGTTCACGTACACATCACATTTCCAATCAACTGCCCCAAAGTGTAAAAGCGTTTTTCCATTACGTTTCTTAGGAACTTTTATAGTGTTATTATACCAAAGAGCTTGATCCTTGGAAAGAGATTTTCCAACACCTGAAAGAGCTGATTCAACGGCAAACGGCACCAAAATATCACCATCCCAAGATGTAGGGATAGCCGAATGATCTTTATTGGTTATCTTATATTTCCACAAACCATTTAAATTCTTCCAGTTATTTTTACGCTCTAAATGAGGTCGTGGATATTCTGGGTGTGGTTGATTTGGATTGATTTTTTCAGCCCAAGGAGTCATAATTTTGTCTCCAGCAGGCTTCCAGTTTTGTGCTATACCGTCTGAAAAAGTAGCAGCTAAAATTAAAGCAATAGCAAGTGATTTTTTTAACATGTTTAATAATTTATTTTGGTTTACATTTTGGTTATTTAACCCTGAAAATATTAGGATCATAGACAGCTTCGGTAATACCATTCATTTTGACGGCAACACGCGCAAACAAAGTGTTTTTTGTATTAAGTTCGTTTGCTATATCTAATTCAATAGTAATAGCTCCTGACTGATTTCCATCAATAGATGATCTTTTTTCAAAATTACCTAAATCTACAAATTTTGTATCATTTATTAATAAATTCACATTATCTAAATTGCGTGTTTCATCTATTTTGTTAAGTTGAAAGGTGGCTTGCAATTTAGTCCCATTTAATTGATATTGTATGTTTTCAAGTGTATAGTAAGGACGTACATTAATATCAACAGTTGTATTACCTTTCACTTGAACTTGAAGAGTGTCTGTACTGTGTGCCCACGGACCGTTTCCAGATACTGTTATCAGTTGATAGTCACCATCAAATAACTTTGCCGTGTATGATCCATCTTGCGCAACATAGACATCAATTGGGGTTTTGAGGGCAAATCCATTTTGCCATAATTGAAGTCTTACTGAGTTATTAGACCCTCGGACACCAATTGGTTTTCCCTCGTGCACCACACGTCCAGTTAGCGTAGCTTGAGGTTCGTCATAATTGTCTTTCCCACAAGAGAGTAAAAGACCAATCGATACAATTTGAATAAAAATATATTTAAATTTCATAGCGACTATTGATAAGGGTTACGAACTAATTTTGGGTTACTATTTAACCAATTTTGATCAATGAAATTATAGTAGTTTTGATATCTGAAGTAACGAGGATTCATTGTATGACTTGCTACTCTTTTTTCAAATACCCATTTATTATGTTTATCAGTGCCGGGTGCATACACTTTGTAAGGAAACAAAACGTAATGGACAGCTTTAGGATTGCTATTTTGTCCATCCCAGACTTCGTGAGCAATACGCCAACGTTTTAAATCCCAATATCTATGGTCTTCAAAAGCTAGTTCTACTCGACGTTCCTGGATGATATCATTTAGAGTAACTTGAGTAAGCGGTTGTATACCGGCTCTATTTCTAATTGCATTGATATATGAAGCAACTTCAGTTTGAGCTTTATTCAACTCTAGTGATGCTTCTGCTGAAATAAGATACAATTCCGCAAGTCTAAACCTCACAAACCACATATCACTTCCTCGACCTCGTGTAGAAGCGTCCCTGTTTTCTTCAACAAACTTCCTAAGATTAAAACCCGTTTTATTCACAAATTGGTCATTCGATGTGGTCGGTCCATCTACACTTGTAACTAAGCCGTACGGAGCTTCATTAGCTCCAGGCGCTGCTGTTTTAACTTTCCATTGACCGTCTTCAAAATAGCGAACTCCAGCTTGATAAACTATTGTAGAACCTGCAAAGTCAGCACCTGAGTATATAACCGTTCCATACAATCGAGGATCTTTGTCTGCAAATATATCAGATGGGTTGTCATAATAGATATAATCTCCGTTAGCTGTAAGTTTAAGATCTCCATTACGGTTATTTTTATACTCAAAACTTTCGACAAGGTTTAGGATTGGTGTTACAATATTAGCATCGATATCACCTCTTACGGAAGAGGCAATTGTATTATTGGTAAACATATGGGTTTGTCCTGGGTATTTATAATCTCTAGCCCAGATTACTTCTTCACTACCTTTTAAACTCACAGCTTCATAAAAGTTGCGACCTTTGTCTGCATTTTTTTGATAAAGTAGGTAAGGTCCATTATTTATGACTTCATTTGCCGTTTCTAAGGCTGTATTATAATAAGTATTAGCTTCTGTAGAAGGAATACCGACCTCACCACCCGGTGTAATAACATCAGGCGTTTTGTAGTTGTATTTGGCTATGGATGCAGCATAAAGAGCAGCTCGTGCTTTTAACGATAAAGCAGTCCATTTATTAGCTCTTGATGAGTTAGTAGTTTTATTAGGTTTTAATTTTTCACTGATTTCCGTACATTCACTTATGATATAATCGTATACTTGTTTTTCCGTTGATCTTGGGTGTTGTAAATCGGCAGCCAAAGTTCCACTCGAATAGTCAAACACTTGATCGCCAATAAGTGGTACGCCTCCCAATGTTCTAGCCATATTAAAATAAACCCAGGCGCGAATAAAACGAGCTTCTCCTTCGTAATTATCTTTGGATGCCGCGGAAAGCGTAGATGTTTTTATTCCATTGATAAACATATTTAAATCACGAATCAGTCCATAATCGTATACACGCCAAAGATTGTCTTCATAATTTTGACGGTTGTTAGGTCCTCCTGATGAAAAGCCTGCTTCATCTAAAATAGCCATAGAAGCCACATCTCCAAGGTGTTGTCCCCAGCTGATGCGGCCGTAATAATTTGCTAAAACAGATAAAACCATATTGTCATCTGAATAAACTTGCTGTTCGGTTAAGATATTTTGAGATTCTTGATCCAAAAAACTGTCACATGCACTAAATGTTAATGCAGTTGACAACGCTAATATGATGGATGATTTTTTCATGTTATTAGAATGTTAAGTTTAATCCAACGTTGATTACTCTGTTGGTAGGATATTGCACCCCAGATTCCGCCGTAATTTCTGGGTCTATTTCCATTTTACCCAAATTGTCTATACTAAATACATTTTGCATCATCGAATAGATGCGTACATTCTTCATTCCCCAACGATCTATTAGTGATTTAGGAAGTGAATATCCAATTTGAAGATTTCTTAATTTGAGGTATGTAACATTCATCAACCAAAAGTCACTATGCCAGTAGTTACTATGATTTTGATTGCCACGTAATAATGTAGGGAATTTTCCAGGAATCAATTCGGAGTTAGGATCTGTAATATCACTTAGCATCCATTGATTTTCCATGTAATATGCTGCGTTGTTACCACCATCGTGGAAGGGTAGAAGAGACTCCCAATTGTTTCGGAAAGATGCAAATGATGCTCCAGTGAAATCTCCCGCAATATCAAAACCTTTATATTGAAATCCTAAATTCAAAGCATAATTCAAATATGGTAATCCACCTTGTCTGTATCCTATAGGTCTTTGGTCGAGACCATTGATTACTTTATCTCCGTTTACGTCTACGTATTTAACGTCACCAGGTCTTAAGGATGTGTTACCTCGGCCATCATTGTCAATTTCATGATTTTGAATTTCTTCCCAATTTTGGAATTGTCCATCAGATACATATCCCCAATTTAAGAATGCATAACGGTTAGTAATAGAATTTCTATATACATTGTACGAATTGCCAAAGCGTGGTTTGTACTGTTCACCATCAAGTTGTCTTGCATAGGTAAAATTACCCCCGATGAAATAATTTATATCTTTGAAATTACTGCGCCATGTAAGATTTCCATCCATTCCTCGGTGAATGTCCGAATTTAAGTTTTCATATGGTAAACTAAATCCTACTTCTGAAGGTATTAAAATGTCATATCTAGACGCTGGAAGTCCAGTTCTCTTGCGATTAAAATAGTCTATAGCACCAGTAAGTTTTCCTCCTAAAACCGCGAAATCAATTCCAACATTGAATGAATTAGCTCTTATCCAAGATAATGTTGTAACAGGTAATCCTCGTGGTTGAGTTCCTACCACAAAATTACCATCGATAGCAGAACCGCCAGTATTATATGTATATCCTGGAAGGAATCCAAAGGCATAATATCCCCAAGCATCAAGATTGTCATCACCAAGTACACCATAGGAGGATCTGATTTTTAAGTCTTGAATCTTTTCACCCAGTAAACCGTTTTTCCAAAAATTTTCATTCGAAATTCTCCATCCTGCTGACACAGAAGGGAAAAGACCCCACCTTTTATTTGGAGGAAATTTCCATGAACCATCATATCTTGCAGACACTTCTAATAAGTATTTACTCGCATAATCGTAGTTAAATCTCCCTGCAAATCCAGCTCTAGCTTGTGGGTTTATACCATCGTCATTAAATGTATCCATGGTTTGGAAATAAAGTAATGACAAAGCATTAGACGCAGGTCGATCATGAATCCAGAAACCAGGAGTTTCTCTTTTAATTGCTTCAGCAGCAAATACAGCGTTTATATTATGATCTCCTAGACTTTTGTTATAATTTAATGTGGACTGATAACTCAACTCTTCCACTTGACGAATATCTCGCTCACGCCATGGGTTGTCCATACTGAATATCACTGGATATGTATCCGTAGCCTCATCGTATCCGTAAAGTTTATAAGTAAATTCTTGGTTATCCATCCATTTGTTTGCCAAATAATAGCCCACCAATCCAGTTAACTTTAAGTTGTCATTAAATTTATATTCTGCGTTAAAATTCAATTGCATAACGCGCCATGTCTCTTTATATTCTCCTGAAAGATCATAATTTAACATAGCAAAATTCGTCTCTGTATTAGATGCTGTGCGCGTAGGATAAAGAGGATTATCGTTGGCAAATGGTCGTGCAATAGGTAAATTTCTATAAATAGCAAAGAGCGCTTGCCAAGTATCATCAGCACCAGGTACGCCTGGTTGTCTACGTTTTTCTATACGTCCATTTAAATTGGCTCCAATTTTTAATTTTTGCGATACATTTGCATCAATATTTAATTGTACATTAGTACGATTGAATCCACCATAATTTCTTATTATGGATTTTTGATTAAGATGTCCTGCACTAAAATAGTAGTTTATCTTTTCAGAACCACCGCTAGTATTTCCCGAGATATATGTTTGAGGACTTGTTTCAAGTATATAATCATACCAATCAAATGGGCGGTAATTTTTTTCTTCACCAATTTCCCATTTTTCTAAATCCTCTAAAGAATACAAAGGGTTCGATACACCTTGAATAGCATCTGATTGTATATAGCTGCGGATATAAGTTGTCGCAGAAGCTGGTTTTGGAAATCGAAACATATTTTGCCAACCATAATAAGAATTGATATTAAATTCATTTTGGTCGTTACGCTTTCCTTTTTTGGTAGTTACCACAATTACACCATTAGCTGCACGCACACCGTATATTGCTGCAGATGCATCTTTCAATACAGAAATAGATTCAACGTCATTGAAATCCAGGTTATTGAATTGACCTTCATCTTTTTGTACACCATCTATTACATATAGTGGTGTTCCCATATTCCTAATATTAATACTTGTAGAAGCTCCCGGTCTTCCGTCAGGCATGCGACTATTCACACCCGCAATTTTACCTACTAAAGCGCCAGAAGTTGTTGCCGCAACAGATCTTGATAGATCTTCTGATCCTACTGTAGAAATTGCTCCCGTGAGTGATTCTTTCTTCATAGAGCCATATCCTACGACCACAACTTCATCAATTCCTTCGGTACTTGATTGTAGCGTAACATTCATAGGTCCTTTTGCATTAGGAATTTCTAATGTTTCATAACCTACAATAGTAAACACCAATGTAATACTTTCAGAAGCAACATTTAAGGAGAAAATACCATTTGAGTCGGTCTTAGTTTGACTAACAGGGTTGTTTTTTGGATGTACTGTTACACCTTCCAATGGTATACCATTGGCATCTTTCACTACGCCCTCGATTTTCTGCTGGACAATAGCCAAATTATGGAATGAAATTTCCTTTGCTTGGATTAGCTGAGGAATTGTGGACAATGACATTCCATAGACTATTAAATAGCAAGTCTTCCAAGATTTTAGTAATCTTCTTTTCATAGGAATTTGTGATTAATGGTTTATAATAGTTAATCAAATATATTTCTTTATGAAAAAAACTTAAATCCATATCGTCTCAAATTTTTGCTGAATTGTCTCAATTAAAAATAATAGAGCAAATTAGATTTGCCTTAAAACTATATTGTAAGATAAATCTATAATAGGGGATGTGTCTATACCATTATTTGATTCTTGATATAATTGCTATATGAAGGTTAATTAAATAAGGTAGTAATTGAATTTATTTCGTAAAATTTCTGTTAGGTTTTTTACCTAAATTAATTATATCTCAACAATGTGTTTTTCACTATTCATGTTATTTAAATAAGGTTGTACAGCTTTTTTTATTTCATCAGAAATAAGCTCAATTAATTTATTTTTGGTGAAATAACGGTAAGTCAATATACTTATCTCACGAACAGGTACTGGTGACACGAAACGTTTGATTCCGCTTTTCCGTTTTTCAGATAATGATTGTATAGCTAATTCAGGAATTACAGTAATACCCTCATTTATATTTACAATATTCAATAGAGTTTCTATACTGCCTGCTTCAAAATCAAACTGGATATTTTTACCATATTTGTTTTTTAAAGAACACAAATTCGCTACTTGGGCACGCAGACAATGATCTTCTTCAAGTAGCCATAGTCGTTTAAGATTAATATCTTGTGGTGCAAGGTATTCCTTATTTTCTGTAAGGTTTCTGTCTGTTGTGTAAGCAACTAATTCCTCGTAGAATAGTGGATGTTCTTTTAATTCTTGTCTATTTAAAGGTGTCGCTGCAATACCAATATCTAGTCGATCAT
This sequence comes from Sphingobacterium composti, assembly GCF_009829075.1. Lineage (GTDB taxonomy): Bacteria > Bacteroidota > Bacteroidia > Sphingobacteriales > Sphingobacteriaceae > Sphingobacterium > Sphingobacterium composti. The sequence goes on from NZ_WUQZ01000026.1 coordinate 37,760, forward strand.
GGTTTAATGCTTCGATTATTTGATTTGTATTCCACTCATAAAGTTTTATTCTTAAGTTAGGATATTTTTCTATAAATGATGGAATAAAAAGATGGCTGAGATAAGGGGAAAGTGTCGGAATTATTGCAATACGTATTTCACCTGACATATCATTGCTATTATCTTTGGCTGTACTCTCAAGATCCTTTATATGGTATAAAACAGTCTTAGCTTTCTCAATAACTGAATTTCCAATATCTGTTGGTACAATTGGATACTTACTTCTATCAAAAATTATGATGTTTAATTCTTCTTCTAGTTTCTTGATCATCATACTTAGGGTTGCAGGCGTAACAAAACAAGACTCCGCAGCGCGTTGAAAATGACGATGTTCGTCTGCTGCGACAATGTATTGCAACTGTTGAATATTCATGTTGTTAGATTTTATCTAATCAAAGTTAGATATTTTCAACATTATTTAATAAAAAAGTTCTTCTACTTTCGCGTCATCAAAATAATTAAACAAACAACTAATATGAAGATGAGGAAGCTTTCGATTTTAGCATTTACAATGATGTCTTTATCTGGCAATGCACAAACATTGACTACTAATACTGGGACGCCAGTTGGAGATAATCAAAATTCAAAGACTATTGGAAATAATGGTCAAGTTTTATTAGAAGATATACATTTAATCGAAAAATTAGCAGCTTTCGACAGAGAGCGCATTCCAGAACGTGTAGTTCATGCGCGTGGTGCTGGTGCTTATGGTGAATTCGTTGCTGCGCAAGATTTCTCGAATGTGACTATGGCACATTTTTTAGGACAAGCAGGTCGTAAAACTCCTTTGTTTGTTCGTTTTTCAACCGTAACACACCAACAAGGTTCGCCAGAAACTTACCGTGATCCGCGTGGATTTGCTGTAAAATTTTATACTGAGCAAGGTAATTATGATATAGTTGGTAATAATTTGCCTGTATTTTTTATCCGTGATGCAATCAAATTTCCAGATATGGTTCATGCATTTAAACCATCTCCATTGACAAATGGCGCATCGGATCCTAATCGTATATTTGATTTCTTTTCCAATATTCCTGAGTCAACACATATGTTAACTTGGCTGTTTTCGGATTATGGAATTCCTGCCAACTACCGTGAAATGGTAGGAAATGGTGTTCATGCGTATAAATGGGTTAATGAAAAAGGAGAGGTTACGTATGTAAAATACAATTGGAAACCTAAACAAGGGGAACGAAATTTGACTCAAGAAGAAGCAAATGCTATTCAATCCACGCAAATTGAACACGCAACTTTAGATTTGTACAATGCTATCAATGAAGGAAATTTTCCACAATGGGATTTGTATGTTCAGATGCTAAAGAGAGAAGATTTCGACAGATTGGATTTCAATCCAGTAGATGTGACTAAAATTTGGCCAGAAAAAGTTGCTAAATCTGTTTTTGTAGGTACAATGACACTGAACAGAAATGCGAATAATTATTTTCAAGAAGTAGAGCAAGCGGCTTTCTCTCCAGTTACATTGGTTCCTGGTATTGAGCCTTCAGAAGATAAATTATTGCAAGGTCGCTTATTTTCATACTTCGATACGCAGCGTCACCGTTTAACTGGTAATTTTCAACAAATTCCAGTAAATAAACCTAAGAATCAAGTGAAGACTTACAACCAAGATGGTTATATGTCCATACGCCAACAATCGGGAGATATAAATTATCAACCATCAACAAACCTTCCTGAGGTAAAGGAAGATACTAAATTTAAATATTCTAAATCTGTATTCCCAGTAGGAACAAGTACAGCGCAATCAACTATAGATAAAGAAAACAATTTTGCGCAAGCCGGTGACTTGTATAGCTCATTTGCGAAAAAAGATCAAGATAATTTAATAAAAAATTTGTCAGGAGCTTTGAACGCAGTAAAGAATAAAGTTATAGTTCACAAGATGATTGCTCATTTCTATCAAGCAGATAAAGAATATGGTACACGTCTTCTAAAAGCTACAAACACTACATGGAGTGATGTAGAAAAATACATTAAAAAATAGGATCCTATACAAATAAATAGTGCTAGCAGTTACAATTTGCTAGTACTATTTTATAAAACATTTATAGTCATGAAAAATTTATTCTTAATCATATCATTATTATTCTGTAGTTCAATTGTTTTTGGACAAGATATTTTCTCTGCAGCAAGATCAAATGATACTACTTTTGTAAAACAATATATCCAAAATCGAGGTGTGATTGATACGGCTAATGTAAGAGGGTTCACACCTTTGATTTTGGGCATTTACAATGATAATTTTGATGTAGCGGATTTGCTGCTTAAAAATGGAGCGAATGTGAATGCACAGGACAAAAGTGGAAATACGGCATTAATGGGTGCAGTATTTAAGGGAAATCCACGTTTGGTAAAATTGCTAGTAGCTAATAAGGTCGATGTTAATCAGCAAAATTTTAATGGTGCAACAGCGTTAGTATTCGCTGCTACGTTTGGTCAAAATGAGATTGCTAAAAATCTTTTAGAAAGTGGGGCTGATAAATCTATTAAAGATTTCACAGGTAAGACAGCTTTGGATCATGCGATTTTTCAAGAAAATTCCGCGATGGTGGAAATATTAAAATAATTCGAATCTATATACTATAGAAAAATAGCTTATATCCTTGGACGGATTAAATTGGGGTAAAGTACCATTCGGCATAAAGCCAATGGTACTTTTTAATTTTGTGAAAACTACTTTGGTAATTTCGGATTATTGATGAAATCTTGAAACACTTTAGTGTTTTGTGTCACAAGCCATTCGTACACTTTTGCGCCATGACTCACTCTTTTTACACCAAGTTTATTAAGTTCTTCTATTGATGGTAAATTAGGAGTTAGAAAAACATTTAAAGGAATGGTAGTAGCTTCCAAAAATGCTTTAATATCTGCCTCTGTTTCAATCAATGGAACAAAACTTCCATCTGCTCCAGCCTTGCTATATAATTGTATACGTCTGATAGATTCATCCAATGCAGAAGCGTGTTTGGTTGTATATGTATCTGTTCGCGCATTAATAAATATATTGTTGGTTTCGGCTTTAATAGCTTCTATTTTTTGCTTGTGCAGATCCGAATCACCTAATACACGTTTACCATTTTCTACTTGTCCATCTTCTAAGTTTATTCCTACTACACCTAGATCAACAAATTTTTTTACATTTTTAGCGACTTCATCAGGATTATCAGAGTATCCCGATTCAAAATCTACCGAAACAGGGATTTTAACTGCTTTAACTATTCTTTCAACAACGAAGAGTAATTCATCTACGGTAATTTTTTCACCGTCTTCGTATCCCATCGCATTTGCGATAGCGTGACTCGAACTACCTAATGCTTTAAAACCTGCATCTTCTGCAATTTTTGCTGACTGGGCATCCCACACATTTCCTAAAATAAGTAATTTCGGCTGAGCGTGTAATTTTTTAAAATTTTGATATGGCATATTTATCTAGTTTTATTAGTAGAACAATCTACAGATATAAAATGTTTTCTTCAGTTATGACACTTTATTTTCGCTAAAATTTATATTTTTATAGGCAAAGCTAAAAACATACATGGCATCAGGAATTTTCGCAGTGTTGGATGACATTGCAGCATTAATGGACGACGTCGCTGTGGCGAGTAAAATTGCGACACGAAAAACTGCAGGTATATTGGGGGATGATCTGGCAGTTAACGCAGAGAAGGCAACAGGATTTTTATCCTCACGTGAGATACCTGTTTTGTGGGCTATCACAAAAGGCTCGTTTATCAATAAATTGATTATTATTCCTGTAGCCATTTTGCTAAATGTGTTTTTCCCAATTGCTATTAAAGTCATTTTAGTTTTAGGAGGATTATATTTAGCATACGAGGGCGTAGAGAAGATCGTTGAATTTTTATTTCATCGAGCAAAGAAAGGTGAAGAGGTTATTGAAGCCGTCAATATGGATGGTGATGCCGTAGAGCGTGCGAAAATAAAATCCGCCATTACAACGGATTTTATCTTATCTGTAGAGATTGTCATAATTGCGTTAGGTACAGTATTGGATAAGCCTTTAAGTCTTCAGATTATGACTGTCTCCGTGGTAGCTTTGTTAGCGACAGTAGGTGTATACGGTATTGTAGCATTGATAGTTCGTATGGACGATGCTGGGTACAAATTAATCAAAAGTTCTAAAAATGAAGGTGCTCTTGCATTTTTAGGAAAGGGATTGGTGAATTCTTTGCCCATCGTAATTAAAGTATTATCAATTGTTGGTACCATTGCCTTGCTCATGGTTTCGGGAGGAATCTTTGCGCATAATATTGAGTATTTCCATCATTTATTTCCAACTTGGAATCCTACTTTAAAAGAAACTTTAATTGGCCTTGTAATGGGGATAATAGTTGTTATTGTGATTACAATGGTTAAAAAAATTCTTAATGGAGTAAAAAAATAATAAACTAAACTATAACAAATTATGAGAATTCAATCAATTCTAAGCCTATTCTTATTTTTCCTTACTATTCATCTTGGTTTTTCGCAATCTAAATCCACTGTAGAATTACAAATTGGGCAAGATGAATATTGGTGGGGAGGAGTAGTAGCACAAGGATCGACTATGCCTTTTCTGAAACCCGCTAAGGAATTTGACTTAGCAAGGGAAAATTGGAATAACCAAGTTGTTCCTTTATTTGTATCAAACAAAGGACGATTTATATGGAGTGAGAAACCATTTAAATTCAAAGTGACAACTGATAAAATTATTCTTCAATCAGAGTATGAAGAATTAAAAGTACAGCAGTCTGGTGCAACTTTAAAATCTGCTTACTTAGCGGCTAGTGCAAAATATTTTCCAGCTAACGGTGTACTTCCTGCGGAGGAATTTTTCACAAAACCGCAATACAATACTTGGATTGAATTGATGTATAATCAAAACCAAGATGATATTTTGAAATATGCACAGGATATTTTGGATAATAATTTTCCAACAGGGGTATTGATGATTGATGATAATTGGCAGCGTTATTATGGCAACTTTGATTTCAGAGCAGAGAAATTTCCAGATCCAAAAGGTATGGTGCAAAAACTTCATGCTCAAGGTTTTAAAGTCATGCTGTGGGTTTGTCCTTTTGTGAGTCCTGATAGTCCAGAATATCGTGAATTGGCTAAAAAGGGTTATTTAATCAAGAAAAAGGGAATAAATGAGCCTGCTATTTTGAATTGGTGGAATGGTCAATCTGCGTGTTATGATTTGACAAATCCGGATGCTTTCAAGCATTTTGTAGGTATTTTAAAAAAAATGCAAGCTGATTATGGTATTGATGGTTTCAAATTTGATGCTGGAGATAATGCATTTTACAATGAAAACCTGATCGATAGCTACAATAAGAAAGCATTGGCAGTAGACCATACATTAGCTTGGGAAAAAGTAGGTCTGGAGTTTCCGTTTAATGAGTACCGTGCCGGTTGGAAAATGGGTGGTCAACCATTAGTTGAGCGCTTGGGTGATAAGACTTATTCTTGGAATTCAGTACGTATATTGATTCCAGATATGATTGCTGCAGGTTTGTTAGGGTACGCTTATACCTGTCCTGATATGATTGGCGGAGGTGAATTTACAACATTCTTAAATTTGAAATCTGATGATTTTGACCAATCATTAATTGTGCGTTCTGCTCAGGTTCATGCCTTGATGCCAATGATGCAATATTCTGTAGCTCCCTGGCGTATATTGAGCAAAGAAAATTTAGAAATTGTGCGTCAATGTGCGGTCCTACACGAAAAATTTGGCTCTTATATCTTAGAAAATGCACGTCAAGCTTCTAAGACAGGAGACCCGATCTTGCGACACATGGAATATGAATTTCCTGATCAAAATTTTGCAACTGTAACGGATCAATTTATGCTTGGGGATAAGTATTTAGTAGCACCCGTTGTAGACGATAAGTTGGAGCGGGAAGTGAAATTACCAAAGGGTTATAGATGGAAAGATGATTTGGGGAAAGTTTACAAAGGTGGTAAAACTTATAAATTGGATGTTCCACTTTCAAGATTACCTTATTTTGAGAAAATCAAATAGTTAATTAATAAATCAAAACCGGATTACAATGTAAGCCGGTTTCTTTGTTGTGCGCCCGGCATGGGCGATAACTCTAGGGTGCAAGTCCCGAACACGCCATTACAGTTGGAAGTGTTAGCCGAAGGCAAGGGTGTCCACCGTGAGGTGGAATCTGAAGGAAGCCACAGGCA
>NZ_WUQZ01000027.1 GCF_009829075.1 Sphingobacterium composti
GCTACAGGTGTAAAGGTTGAGAGACCAAAGCTGAGTAGTACTAATAGCCCGAAGCTTTCCAAGCGGATAGTAACTGTTGTCTTCTTCTTAGTTTCTATTTTTTCTTTCAATAGTATGTCAATTTAATGGTTGATGTATACTTGTAAATGGTTAATGACTGATTTCATTGCTAATTAACAATTGATACTTTAACATTAAACATTAAATAAGATTTTTAGGTGCCTATATCGGCGGTGTTCACCTCTTCCCATTCCGAACAGAGAAGTTAAGCCCGCCCGAGCCGATGGTATTGCCGTAACAGGTGGGAGAGTAGGTCGGTGCCTTTTTTTATACAAACCCCTTATCAATAAAATGATAAGGGGTTTTTTGTTATGGGTTTTTTAAATCAAAATTATTAGATAGTTTCATAATGAATGAACCATTATTTAATATTATTGATCATATATAAATATGAAATGGTAGGTGTTTGTAATAATAATATTATAAAAATATATTAAAAAAATCGAGCTCTTATATATTACAAGAGCTCGATTTTTACAAGATAAGAAAAGTGAGTTTTATAAACTGTCCCGTACCTCTATTAAAAATGATTTTAATCGCTCAAGAGAATCAACAACACGTTGGTTCTCTTTTGCTTCTGACTTATTTGTTTTCAAGTATTCGCGTGCGCCTTGCAAAGTATAACCCTTATCTTTTACCAAATTGAAAATTATTTTCAAATTAGCGATATCCTCCTTTGTAAAGAGGCGATTACCTTTTTTATTTTTTTTGGGTTGAAGAATATCAAATTCACGTTCATAAAAACGAATTTGAGAAGCATTGACGTCAAACATCTCAGTAACTTCTCCCATTGTATAATACAATTTATTGATTTCTCGTTCTTTGTAAGGCATGCTTGAATCGTGCTTTATTTTGTATTAACAAATATACAATCTAGCTTCCATATATAAAAGTTAGGAATAATAGTTGTAATAGAATATGTATACTTGTATGGATGAAAGGTAAGATTTTTATAAGCAAATTTTGGACTAAAGTGTTTTCTATAGGTAAGGCAGATGCTATAACTATTTTTCCGTTTATATTTTTGCGTACCCCTAATCAAAAATATGATAAAATTTTATTGAATCATGAACGAATTCATATTGCACAGGCTTTAGAACTTTTTGTTATACCATTTTACATATGGTATTTGCTTGAATTTTTGATACGTTTCTTAAAATATAGAAATTTTGATAAAGCGTATTTAAATATTTGTTTTGAAAGAGAAGCTTATGCAAATCAAAATGATAAGTATTATTTATATAATAGAAAGCTTTGGAGTTTTTTGAGGTACTTATAGAGAGTATACTGATGTGATAAATTTTGAATTACTCCCATTGTATAGTAAGCTTGCTCGATTAGTTATGGCAGTAGTATTCTTAAATATCGCTAACTAAGCATTCATTTAAATTATCTTTTAGATATATAGCTTAATATTCTATAAGGGATAAATAGCAAAAAAAGAGTTCAATTGTATTTATCAATTGAACTCTTTTTGATTTAATTTCACCTGTAATGAAAGAATGTTTTATAATAATGTTAATTATTTTTTGGGACCAAATACATTTCCTACCATTGTCATTGCGCATCTAAAACCTATCATGGCATTCGATTCATCTTGCTGCATATGACGACGTGTTCCTGGATTCAACCAGTATGCTCGATCATTCCAAGAGCCACCTTTGTATACTCTTGATTTATCATTTATCAACGTTGTTTTACCGTATAACTCTTTTTGTTCTTCATCTTTGAAACCGCGAACATCACTGTCATAAGTAGTTTGTTGGCTGTTTTGTCCAGCTTGCAGTTCTTCCCATGTCTGCTTACGAGGAGCTTTAGCAGCCACTTTTATAGGTCTTCCATATTGATCTTTGGCTAATTTACCCGTCTCAGCATTCTCATATTGGTTGTCCATAAAGACATGACCACGATATGGATTAAAATCTTCAAAATCTTCGAAAGACAGTTGGCGATACACATCGCTTACCCACTCATTGACATTTCCAGCCATATTATATAAGCCGAAATCATTTGGTTTATAGCTTTTTACTGGAACGGTAATATCTCCACCATCATTCAAATCGCCTGCAACACCCATGTTATTACCACTTGTAATTTTAAAGTTCGCCATCATACGTCCTTGTGTACGACGCTTATGATCACGTACACCCAGACCATTCCATGGATAAGTTTTGTTGGATTCAATGTTGCCTTCATAAGTATTTCCAACAAGTCCCAATGCTGCATATTCCCATTCTGCTTCTGTCGGCAATCGATATGCTTGTTTCAATATACCATCTTCCATACGTGCGGTACGACGAGCATTCTGTTGCGCTCCTGGTCTATTGTCTTTAGGCATATTTTTGCCATCGACTCCTTGACCTTGTATTTGACCATTTAAGTATATCTCCGAATTGAAAGGTTGGTTATTTTGATTTTGACTTGCAGTTTTATAATCAGCCAATATACCTCGTTGTCTCAGAATATGTTCGTTGACACGATCTGTACGCCATTGCGAATAAGCATTAGCCTGTTCCCAAGTTACACCAACTACTGGATAGTCTTGGAATGAAGGGTGACGTAAATAAAAATTCACGTAAGGCTCGTTATAAGAAAGAGGGTTGCGCCATACCAAAGAATCTGGTAGTGCATCGTAATACATTTTACGATCTTGAGGAAAATTCTGCGATATCCAGTGTAAATATTCTAGCCAATCTGCATTGGAAACTTCAGTTTCATCTATATAAAACGAAGCAACGGTAACACGACGTTTTAGATTGTCATGTGAATAGGCTACATCCTCATTAAGACTTCCTCCCATCACGAAAGTACCGCCTTCGATAGCAATTAGACCTGGGCCTGGTGCTTCTTTAACTTTTCGATTTATTTGAAGCCCTCCATTATTGGGGTCATTATATTTGACACCTGTCTTATCGGAAAAATTATTTCTCTTGTTTTTACACGAATAAAAGTTGAATAAATTTACCGTAATAAATATCGCTGCTATAAGTATACGCATTCTATGCATAGTAGGATCGAATTGGATTTTTTAGTAACATTCAAAAATATAAATTATTTTAGAAGATAGAGAAAACTCTTATGTAGAATTTTGTACATTTTGTCGATTGTTGTGCCAAGTTAACTATAATTAGTCTGCTTTATGTCCTTTTAAAATCTTAATTTCGTCTATTATGAAAATTAAAGTAGGATTTGGTTTCGATGTACATCAAATTAAAGGAGGGCATCCTTTCATATTAGGGGGTGTAAAATTAGAGCATCACGCAGGAGCTTTTGGGCACTCGGATGCAGATGTGCTTGTTCACGCTATTTGTGATGCAATTCTTGGGGCAGCTAATTTGGAAGATATTGGTTATCATTTTCCAAATACGGATATGAAATGGAAAGGTGTGAGCAGTTTATTATTATTGAAAGAATGTATCCGTTTAATAAACGAAAAAGGTTGGAGTATAGGTAATATTGACGCAATGCTTTGCCTTGAAGCACCAAAAATAAAACCTTATATACCAGAAATGAAAGAAAAAATTGCTGAAGCCTCTGGTCTTGATGTAGAAGATATTTCAATAAAGGCCACAACAAATGAAACTATGGGATTCATAGGTCGTGAAGAAGGTGTTGTTGCTTATGCTGTCTGCTTGATTCACAAGTAGAAGCTATTTCCTTCTAAAATACAAACTAGCAATTATCAAGGTTATTATTGCTAATATAGCAGCTAAAATAAATGGTGCACCTGGAAAATATGGGTGCACTTCTTTTTTAGAAAAATACGAGAATAGAGTCGTCATCACTAATGGTCCTATAATAGAGGTCAAACTAATGACAGAGGTTATACCTCCTTGTATTTGACCTTGTTCGTTGGAAGGGATACGATCCGAAATATAACTTTGTAGTGCAGGCCCAGCAATCCCTGCCGAAACAAAAAATATACTGATTGCGTACATCATCCAACTAGCTGTAGCAAACCCGAATAAAGAGTAAGCTAGGACATATAAGATTAACCCGGTTATTATTGATTTTTGAAGACCTATTTTGGGAATAATGATTCGAATTAAGCCAGCTTGTACAATCATTAACAAAGTCCCTACAAAGCCAAGAGAAAGTCCCACCATTCGTTCATCCCAATGAAATTTTTCCATTGTATAATAAGACCAAGTGCTTTGTACAGCATTGGCAGCGATATTGACTAAAAATATACAGACAAATAAGGGTAATATATTTGGATATGATTTAATGTGTTTGAATGCTCCTATGGGATTTGCATTTTTCCAATTAAAGGGTCTTCGTAGTTCTGGCTTCAATGATTCGGGTATTACAAAGTAACCATAAATAGCATTCAATAGACATAGGCCTGCAGCAGCGAAGAATGGTACTCTTGCCCCGTATTGTCCCAATACTCCTCCTAGTACAGGTCCTAGTATAAAGCCTAAACCAAATGCGGCGCCTAATAAGCCGAAATTTTGAGCTTTTTTCTGTGGGGTGCTGATATCTGCTATGTAAGCTGCTGCAACAGTATGGCTTGCGCCTGAAATACCTGCCACCAATCTACCAACAAATAGCCAAAGAATAGAAGGTGCAAGTCCAGTCAAAATATAATTGATGCAAAAGCCAAATAATGAAAAAAGTAGAATTGGTCTTCGACCATATTTGTCGCTTAAATTTCCGAGCAAAGAAGCGAAGAAAAATTGAGCAAAAGCATATACAAATACAAGCCATCCGCCATATTTGGATGCAGCACTCAAATCTCCGTCTATTAATTCTTGAATTAATTTTGGCATTACGGGGATGATAATTCCCAAACCAATTGAGTCAATTACAACAGTAATAAATATAAATAATAATCCTTTAGACTGTGCTTCTTTCATATTCTATCTTAAAGGTAATAAACATAACAGCATTTATAAATTATTTCTTCATGTGCCAAGTACTGATGTTTCTTTAAGCAAACCATTATAATTCATGATATTAAGTAAGAAATGAAATTTTCCAAGAGCCATTATGATAGCAATAAAATGGATAAGTAGTTAAATTCAAAATTTGGATCATTTATTGAGTATCAATCACCATAAATAGGGTCGTATAATTTTGGCTTTGGACATAATCTCATCTGTGTGGTTTAGAGCTTACAAATAGTATTGACAATTCGATCCAATTGATAAAGAGAAAGATTATGTAGTAAATATTCTGAATTTCCATCCTGAAATAATAAAGGTTGGAGAAAAAAATATACTACCTTTGTAATTCCAAAAAATGATATTGGAAAACTGAAAGATAAGTCTCAGATATACGAGTATTTAGAAAATATATAATAAAGTAGAGTACTACGAATTAGCATGAAGAGAGAAGCAAAGAATAGTAAGCTGTCTGCAGAAGATATTAAACGCTACACCAAAAGATTTTGGATGATCCTTTTGGGTGGAATTGGTTTTGTCGCCCTATTTCTATTTTTAGTTCGCATCGGTTTATTTGGTAAGTTACCTAGTTTTGACGAATTAGAAAATCCACAAAGCAATCTTGCTTCTGAAATCCTAACCGATGATAATAGAGTGCTAGGAACTTATTATAAAGAAAACCGTTCGAATATAGAGTACAAAGATTTATCTCCGCATTTAGTTCATGCGCTCATATCTACAGAAGATAAGCGTTTCTATGGTCATTCAGGTATTGATTATTCCCGTACGATAACAACAGTGTTTCATACCTTAATGGGTAATAAGCAAGGTGGTAGTACCATTACCCAGCAATTAGCTTTAAATCTCTTTGCCGAAAAGAGAGAGCGCAGTACTATAAAACGTATTATGCAGAAATTGCAAGAATGGATTACTGCGGTAAGATTAGAACGTAACTATACCAAAGAGGAAATCATTATGATGTACTTTAATACGGTTGATTTTGGTTATAAAAATACTTACGGAATTAAATCTGCGTCACGAACATTTTTCAATACTACACCTGACAAATTGAAGGTAGAAGAAGCAGCTGTATTAGTTGGTATGTTGAAAGGTCCATCATTATATTCTCCAGTTAGAAATAAGGAACGTTCTGAGGCAAGACGTAATTTAGTAATGGACAATATGCGTAAAGAAGGTTTCATTACTGATGTGGAATTTGAAACTGCAAAGAATAATCCATTGAAATTAGACTTGAATGTGTCTAGTTATGGTGAAGGGTTAGCACCATATTTTCGAGCTGTCTTGAAGGATGAGATAAAGAAAGAATTTCAGCGATTGGGGATCACCAAAGAAGATGGAACGCCATACAATTTGGATAGAGATGGTTTGAAAATATATACACCAATCAATTATGATATGCAAGAGTATGCAGAAACAGCCCAAAAGGAGTGGATGCAAAAATTGCAAAATGAATTTAACAAGCAATGGCGAAATCGTAATGCCTTCACAGGTGACCGCGCTAAATTGTTAGACGCAGGTATGCGCCGTTCGGATCGCTATATACAAATGAAGCAAGATGGTGCTTCGGATGAAGAGATTAAAAAGGCATTCAATACTAAGACGGAGATGACAATTTTCACTTGGCGTGGAAATGTGGATACTGTCATGACGCCAATGGATTCTATTAAGTATAATAAATTGATATTACGTAATTCCATGATGTCTATGGAGCCAAAAACAGGTCATATTAAAGCCTGGGTCGGCGGTATCAATTTTGAGCATTACAAATACGATCAAGTAAAGATGGGTATCCGCCAAGTTGGTTCTACTGCCAAGCCATTTACGTATGCTGTCGCTATTGATAATGATTATTCCCCTTGTCAGCCAATTCCTAATTATCAACAAACTTATGGTGATTGGACGCCGAGAGGAACTGTTCAAGGAGGAAATCCAATTACGCTAAAAAATGCTTTGAAATATTCTCAAAACTATGCTACAGCATATTTGATAAATTTGGTTGGAGCTTCTAATGTCGCTGACCTAACGCGTAAGATGGGAATTACGTCTAATGTTCCGAACTATCCTTCCATTTCATTAGGTGCTTATGAAGCATCAGTATACGATATGGTGGGGGCTTATTCAGCATTTGTCAATCACGGTACATGGATTAAACCAATGATGATTTTGCGGGTTGAAACCAAGGATGGTACAGTACTTTATGAAAATAGACCTGATATCAAAAAAGTATTAAATAGTGAGTCAGCCTATATAATGGTCGACATGTTGAAAGGTGTTGTAGATGGTGGTACAGCTAGCCGTTTGCGTCGTGCGGAGTTTGGTGGCTTGACTTACCCAATGGGCGGGAAAACAGGTACTACTAATGATAATTCGGATGCTTGGTTTATTGGTGTTACGCCTGAATTGGTGACTGGGGTATGGACAGGAGCTGAGGATCGAAGTATTAGCTTTAGTAATATGCAATATGGACAAGGTGCGGCGGCAGCTCTGCCTGTTTTTGGGTTGTATATGAAGCGTGTCTATGCTGACAGTAAACTTAAGTATTCAAAGGGTGATTTTCCTGAACCTCCAGGAGGATTGACTCGTACAATAGATTGTTCGCAATATGGCGGAGTTTATCACGGCGGAGAACCGCAAGAGCCAGAGTTACAGGACGACCGTTTAGGTTTTTAAAATTTTTACAATTAATAATACGCCAGACAATGAATTTTTGTAATTTGTTGTCTGGCATTTTTATTTTGAATTGATGAGTTCGTTTGATTACAAAGAAGAGTTAAAAAAAATTCCACACAAGCCTGGGGTTTATCAATATTTTGATAAAGAAGATATATTAATTTATGTAGGGAAGGCTAAAGATTTAAGAAATCGTGTGAGTTCTTATTTTGTAAATGATAGACAACTCAATTCCAAAACGAGAGTATTAGTACGTAAGATTCAACGTATTGCTTTCACGATAGTAGATACGGAAATAGACGCTTGGTTACTCGAAAATAACCTTATTAAAAAGCATAAGCCTCGGTACAATGTCATGCTCAAGGATGACAAAACCTACCCTTGGATTGTTATCAAAAATGAATACTTTCCACGCGTTTTTTGGACGAGAAAATACATTAAGGACGGTTCTACTTATTTTGGTCCATACGCCTCTGTTGGGATGATGCATATTGTATTGGATACGATTCGCGAATTGTTTCCATTACGTACATGTAATTTAAATTTGGCTCCAGAGCAAATTGCAAAAGGGAAATATAAAGTTTGTTTAGAATATCAAATCGGGAATTGTAAAGGACCTTGTGAGGGTTTACAATCTTTAGAAGACTATGACCAGAATCTTTCGGATATAAAAGATATTTTGAATGGTAAGATTGCGGTTGTAAAAAATAGAATTAAAGACCAATTGAATGAAGCAGCCTCTTCACTAAATTTTGAATTAGCGCATCATCTCAAAAGCAAGCTTGATAAACTTGATAATTACCAGTCCAAATCTACAGTTGTAAGTTCGTCAATTACCAATGTTGATGTATTTAGTATAGCTTCGGATGATAGTTTGGCTTTCGTGAATTTCTTGAAAGTGGTTAATGGTGTTGTAATTCAGACGCAAACCTTGGAGATGAAGAAGCGACTGGACGAAACAGATGCAGAGTTGCTACAAATCGCTATTCCCGAAATTCGAAATCGTTATAAATCTTTATCACGAGAAATCATTGTGCCTTTTGATTTAGAAATCGAGGGAATACCTGAATTTGTGAAATTCACTGTTCCTAAATTGGGTGATAAGCGTAAGTTGCTGGATTTATCACTGAAAAATGTAGCTTATTTCAAAAAGGAAAGAATGCTACAATATGAGAAGCTAAATCCAGAGGTGCGAACAGATCGCTTATTACTGCAAATGCAGAAAGATTTACGTCTGAATGTATTGCCAAGACATATTGAGTGTTTTGATAACTCGAATATTCAAGGGAATTTTCCTGTATCTGCAGTTGTTGTTTTTAAGGATGCGAAACCTTCTAAGAAGGATTACAGGCATTTCAATGTGAAAACAGTCGAAGGTCCCAATGACTTCGCTACGATGGAGGAGGCTGTGCATCGTCGCTATAGACGTATGTTGGACGAAGGACACGAGTTACCACAATTAATAGTCATTGATGGTGGTAAAGGGCAATTGGGCGCTGCACTGAAAAGTTTAAGACTTTTGGGTATTGAGAAAAAAGTAACAGTTATCGGTATCGCAAAGCGTTTGGAGGAATTGTTTTATCCAGGTGACCAATATCCATTGTATTTAGACAAAAAATCTGAAACGTTGAAGATTATTCAGCATATGCGGGATGAAGCGCATCGTTTTGGTATCACATTTCATCGTAATCAGCGAAGTCGCAAGACTTTTGTCTCTGAATTGGAAAATATTCCTAGTATAGGAAAAACAACGGTTGAGAAGCTTTTGAAAGAGTTTAAATCTGTGAAGCGTATAAAAGAGCAATCTGATGAAGAACTAAAAAAAGTGCTTAATCTGAAACAGATAAAAGCACTTCGAGAATATTTTCAATAATAAGCAGCTAGTGTGAACAGTTGCTTATTTTTTTTAGTCTTCGTAACCAAATCTTTTTAAGATATTTTTCTTAGCTCTCCAATCAGGAACAACTTTGACAAAAACTTCTAAGAATACTTTTCCTCCGATAAATTCTTCGATGTCTTGACGTGCATAAGTGCCAACTTTCTTGATCATAGCGCCAGCTTTCCCAATGATGATATTCTTTTGCGAATCACGTTCTACATAGATTTCTGCTGCTATGCGCGTGATATGACCTTCTTCTTTGTAGGACGTTACGGCTACTTCAGTGCTATAAGGGATTTCTTTATCGTATAATTTGAATATTTTCTCACGAATAATCTCCGATACAAAAAAGCGCATGGATTTATCTGTTAATTCATCCTTTTCGTAATATGGCGGATGTATAGGAAGCTTTTCCTTGATGTAGCTCATAATAGGAGGGACATTGTATCCTAACAAAGCCGACATCGCGAAGATAGCCTCAGGATTTAATTTTTCCTTCCAAAATTCTATTTTCTCTCTAACTTCCTCTTCAGAAGATTTATCGATTTTATTAATTAACACTGCTACGGGGGAAGAAGTATTGCGTAATTTCTCTAGTACGTCGTGTTCATCATATTTCTCATGAATATCCGTGACGAATAAAATTACATCAGCATCAATAAGTGAACCTTCTACAAAACTCATCATAGATTCTTGCAGAGAATACTTAGGTTTTATCACTCCGGGAGTGTCCGAAAATATAATTTGATGATTTTCATCGTTCACAATACCCATTATACGGTGACGAGTAGTTTGCGCTTTAGGGGTAATGATAGACATCTTTTCACCTACTAAAGCGTTCATTAGCGTAGACTTACCCGCATTAGGCTTTCCAATTATACTTACGAACCCAGCTTTATGTGACATTTTTTTG
This sequence comes from Sphingobacterium composti, assembly GCF_009829075.1. Taxonomy (GTDB): domain Bacteria; phylum Bacteroidota; class Bacteroidia; order Sphingobacteriales; family Sphingobacteriaceae; genus Sphingobacterium; species Sphingobacterium composti. Next base: position 10,430 of record NZ_WUQZ01000027.1, read on the forward strand.
TTATTTATTTGTTTTACAAAGAAACAAATAATATCTTTGTACTCCAATTAAGGGAGTAAATAATCTTTGATTTTGGCATAAAGAACAAAGATTTTGACATATAAAATATAATGCGGGGTGGAGCAGTGGTAGCTCGTCGGGCTCATAACCCGAAGGTCATCAGTTCGAGTCTGGTCCCCGCTACTAAAAATAAGTCTAACGCGAGGTTAGATATTATAAATATAATGCGGGATGGAGCAGTGGTAGCTCGTCGGGCTCATAACCCGAAGGTCGTCAGTTCGAGTCTGGCTCCCGCTACTAAAAAATAAGTCTAACACGAGGTTAGAAATTGTAAAATATAATGCGGGGTGGAGCAGTGGTAGCTCGTCGGGCTCATAACCCGAAGGTCATCAGTTCGAGTCTGGTCCCCGCTACTAAAGAATAAGTCTAACGCGAGGTTAGAAATTGTAAAATATAATGCGGGATGGAGCAGTGGTAGCTCGTCGGGCTCATAACCCGAAGGTCGTCAGTTCGAGTCTGGCTCCCGCTACTAAAATTAAAGCCTTACACTTCGGTGTGAGGCTTTTTTTTGTTCCAAATTTCTATATTTCTCATGCAACTATTTCATTTGAAACAAATTGTATTTTTTTAATAATGATTGATATATTTAAAATAGACATAAATTATTGTTAATAAGCAATATATTGTTTATGCAATCGTTTTCGTTTCTTAATGTCTTCATATTTCCATAATAATAAGTTAATATTGAAAAACCATAATGTAGATTATGACATCACACGATAACAATTATATATTCAATTACTTATGAACAATAGATTAGGAATGCCTTTTCAATTAAGAAAAGTAACACCGTTGGCAGCAGCTTTGTTGCTCACGACGATGATGCCAAATGCGTCATTTGTGTTTGCTCATGAGAAGTATGCATTAAAGCTAAATGATTTTGCTCAAGAAACTATTTCTGGCAAAATTCACGATGAATCTGGTCCTGTAGTGGGAGCAACAGTTACCCTAAAGGATAACCCTTCAATAGTTACTACTACAAATGAAGCGGGGGAATTTACTATTAAAGCCTCGGTAGGTCAATCCTTATTGGTAAGAGCGGTCGGTTATACTTCCGTTACTAAACAAATAGATTCGAATAGTCTCAACATTTTTCTTGAAAGCACAACAGAGTCTTTGGATGAAGTTGTTGTAGTAGGTTTTGGTACACAAAAGAAGGTAAACCTTACAGGTGCTGTTCAAGCAATTAGTTCAAAAGATTTAGAAAATCGACCAGTTACGAATGCGTCTACAGCCTTACAAGGAAAGTTTGCAGGTGTTACTATAATACAAAACTCAGGTCAGCCAGGTAAGGACGGTGGTACTATTCGAGTTCGTGGACTTGGTACTACAAATAATGCTAATCCATTAGTGTTAGTAGATGGTGTAGAAAGTTCATTAAACAATATTAATCCCAATGATATTGAAAATATTTCCGTATTGAAAGACGGACCAAGTGCGGCTATTTATGGCTCTAAAGCTGCTAATGGTGTGATTTTAGTTACTACAAAAAAGGGTAAGGTTGGCGAACCTCAACTAAATTATTCGGGTTACGTAGGTATGCAAGATCCTACACGTCTACCTGAATACATGCGTTCCTATGATCATGCTGTTATTTTGAATGAAGCATTAGCAAACCAAGGTCTTCCATTGAGGTTTACAGATGAAGATATCGAAGGGTTCAGAAGTTCTTCTGACAGAGATAAATATCCAGACACAGATTGGTTAGGTCTACTTTACTCAGGGTCGGGATTACAACAATCTCATAATGTACAGATCTCAGGAGCTACTGACAAAGTGAATTACATGGCCTCGGCAGGATTTATGGGACAAAAAGGAGTAATAGAGGTAGCTAAGGCGGACCGTTATAATTTGCGTACAAACTTAGGTGCTCAAGTGACTGAGCGATTGAATTTGAATCTAGGTTTATCCTATAATTATCAACGTATAGATGAGCCAGTAAACCCATACACAGGAGATATGGCTCAAATATTTAGACAAGCAAATCGTATCCCATCTTTTATTCCATATCAATACTCTAACGGTGTGTATGGCTACTATGGAGACGGAAATCCCGTAGCTTGGCTTGATATGAAATCTACTGATGAAATGATTTATAAGCACACGCATATCAATTTCTCTGGTGAATTCAAGATCGTGGAGGGCTTAAAATTTAAGCAGGTAGTGAGTTTCCAGCCTAGAGATAATATGTCATCAAAATTTGTGAAAGAAATACAATTTTATAACCATGAGACTGGAGATCCAACATTTAGACAAGGGGTAAATAACTTAACAGTTTATAATAACCAAGATGAATTGTTAACGTTGCAATCCATATTAACTTTTGACAAAACTGTCGGTAAACATGACTTCAATGCATTGGCTGGTTTTATGGACGAGACTAGACGTGCTGACTTTACAAGAGGTTATAGACAGAATTTCTTAGGAACAGAATTGCATGAGTTAGATTTGGGGGATGTTTCTGGTCAACAGGCTAATGGTGGTGCGCAAAAATTGATATTGCGTTCTTGGTTTGGTCGTTTGAATTATGCTTTTAATAGTAAATACTTGTTTGAAGCAAATTTAAGACATGATGGTACTTCACGTTTTGTGGGTACTAACAAATGGAATTCTTTTCCATCGTTTTCGGCAGGATGGAGAGTTTCTCAAGAGCAATTTTTCCAAAACTCAAACTTAGCGAATCACATTTCTGAATTAAAATTCAGAGGTGGTTGGGGTATTTTGGGGAATCAAACTACTGCAGGTGTAGGTGAGAATGCTTACCCTTCGGCAGACAACTATTATCCTGGAATTTTTACGATCAGTTCGGGATATAATTATCCAATTGGCTCAGGGTTGACGTCAGGAGGTGCAGTAGCAGTAGCTGCTAATCCAGCATTGTTGTGGGAGCGATCAATTAGCTCGAATGTTGGTATGGACTTGAACCTAAGAAACAATTGGTCTTTTGTAGTTGATTATTTCAACAGAACGACAGATCGCCTCTATATGGCTTTGCCAGTTCCTGTAGAATTTGGTCTTCCAAGTCCAGTTCAAAATGCGGGTAAAGTAAAAAATAGCGGATTGGAATTGCAGGTTAATTACTCCAAAAGATCTGGTGAATTTAAATATGATATCGGTGCAAATGTATCTTATATCAAAAACCAAATATTAGAATGGAAATCTAATTCCGCAGAGCCCCATAGTACTTTCTATGTTAGAGATTTAGGTCTTCCTTTGCGTTCATTTTATGGTTACGAAACAATAGGTATTTACCGTTCGGATGAAGAATATAAAAATTCTGGCGTAGTAGGAGTTAATAATACAGTTGGCGCTGGTGACTTGATTTACAAAGATCAGAATGGTGATGGTCGAATAGATGGCAATGATCGTGTATATTTAGGTTCTCCAGATCCGAAATATATATTCGGTTTGACGTCAAACTTTGCATACAAAAATTTTGATTTAAATATGTTTTGGCAAGGAGCTGCTGATGTGCAGGGATATTTATGGGGCGAAGCAGTAGGCAATATCTCAGGTACGGATAAACCTACGGAGATGTTTGCAGATAGATTTCATCCAGTAAACAATCCAAATGGATCTATGCCAAGAGCTTTGACATCATGGGTTCAGAATAAAGCGGAGTCAAATCCATCAGACTTTTGGGTTCAAAATGCAAGTTATTTACGTCTAAAAAATATCACACTTGGCTATAATTTTTCGTCGCAGTTGTTGGCAAAAGTAGGTGTTAAAGGTGCTAAAATTTATTATAGTGGACAAAACTTGTTGACATTTACTGGCTTCGCAAAAGGATTTGATCCGGAAGCACCTGCGGACTCTAGGGGTAATTTTTATCCTCAAGTAAAAACAAATGTATTGGGTCTGAATATTAACTTTTAAGAGGGAAATTATGTTAAGAAAATATAAAGTATTGTGTTTAGCGGGATTGATTGGCATGATGTCATGTGAGAGTTTGGATCAATATCCGCTGAAAGAACTTAATGAAAATGGTTTTTGGAATACAGAAAAGGAAGTTCTATTTGCAGTTACAGGATTATACAACGGTTGGGAATCAGGTAGTCAGATTTTCTACATGGATTGTGTCTCTGATAATTCGAATAATGATTTTGCGCACGAAGGGTATCAGGCATTAGGAAATGGTACTGCAACAGCAACTAATCCAGGAAATGCATCTTCAAGATATACATACACTACTATACGTAGAGCAAATTGGATATTAGAAAATATTGATAAAGCACCAATAAGCGAAGATTTGAAAAAGAGATTGATAGGTGAAGTACGTACTATTCGTGCTTACCGCTACCTTGATCTTGTTACGTTGTTTGGTGATGTACCTTTAATCAAAAATACCCTGACAATTGCTGAGTCACAGGTGCCAAGAACACCAAAAGAAGAGATTTACAAATTTTTGGAAGAAGAATTGGCTGCTGCGGCAGCAGATTTACCCGCAACAGCTTCTGAAAAGGGTAGAATGACTAAAGGAGCGGCTTTAGGATTTTTGTCTAGAGTCTATGCTTTTCAAAATAAACATCAAGAAGTAGCTAAAGTCACTCAGCAAATCATTGATTTAGGTGTGTATAAGCTTTTCAATGATTACGCAGCTCTTTTTGAAGAGGCTAATGAAGGAAACTCAGAAGTTATATCTGATATTCAACATATTCAAAATGAATTTGGTTATACCTCTTTAGGGATTATGCTACCCAATAGTATTGGTGGTTGGAGTTCAATCGTTCCACTTCAATCCCTAGTGGATAGCTACGAAGCAATAGATGGAATGCCAATTAATCAATCAGCAGTTTATGATGCAACCCAGCCCTTTCAAAAAAGAGATCCGAGGTTGAGTGCAACTATTGTATATCCTGGTGCTTCATATAATGGAAAATTCTTCGATCCACTTGGGGATACAAATGATCATCCAACAAGCGCTGATAATGCTTCGAATTCAGGTTATAATTATCGTAAATACATTCAAAACCCATCTAGCTATTCTAATGTGTGGAATGTTGGGGTGAATATTATTGTACAGCGCTATGCTGAAATATTATTATTGAATGCGGAAGCAAAAATTGAATTGAACTCAATTGATAATTCAGTATATGAGAATATTAATTTGGTCAGAGAGCGTGCTGGTTTGCCAAAAGTTGACGCTGGTCAATATCCTTCTCAATCAGCCTTGCGCGAATTGGTAAGAAGAGAGCTACGAGTTGAGTTAGCGGGAGAGGGTCGCCGTAGATTTGATATTGTACGTTGGGGAATTACAGATCAAGTGATGAATGGTCCTGTTTATGGATCATTATCAAAAGGAACTGTTAATTCTGCGACAGGTGAAGTTACTTTTACAAATCTTACAGATAGATTCTTTGTTGAAAATAGAACCTTTGAAAAGGGTAAGAATGAATACTGGCCAATACCGCAATCTGCAATTGATGCGAGTAAAGGTGTGTTAATTCAGAACTCTGGATATTAATTCCTAAAATATATCATTTGAAAGGGCTTTTTACTACGTAAAGAGTCCTTTTTCTTTATGAGATTTCCCTGAAAGGAATACAATCTATTTTATGTAACTTTGTGCCTTATATTTCATTTTGAAATGAGTTGCCGAGATGGTAACGCGCGAGATTAATTTATTTAGAATAATATGGCAAACATTGTTGCAATTGTAGGTCGCCCTAACGTAGGAAAATCGACTTTATTTAACCGTCTTACAGAAAGTAGAAAAGCTATTGTAGATGACTTTAGCGGGGTGACTCGTGACCGTCATTACGAGATGGCAGAGTGGATTGGTAAGAAATTCACCGTTATAGATACAGGTGGTTTTGTGCATGGTTCGGATGATATCTTCGAGGAAGCTATTCGTGATCAGGTACATATCGCTATTGAGGAAGCTTCTGTGATTATTTTCATGGTAGACGTGAAAGTGGGTATCACTGATTTAGATGACGAAATCGCAGATTTATTGCGCCGTACATCAAAACCAGTTTATGTAGTAGCTAATAAAGTGGATCACGCCAAATTGCACCACGAATCAACCGAATTTTATGCTTTTGGTTTAGGTGAGGTGTATAATGTGTCATCAGCTACGGGTTCAGGTACAGGTGAGTTATTGGATGCAATAGTTTCTCATTTTCCTGATCCTGAAGAAGAGGTTGAAGAAGACCCGCTTCCAAAGGTTACAATTGTAGGTCGTCCGAATGTAGGTAAATCATCTTTGACGAATGCATTATTAGGAACTGATCGCAATATCGTAACCGATATCGCAGGTACGACACGTGATACTATTAAAATCCATTATAATCAATTTGGACACGAATTCTTATTGGTAGATACTGCAGGTCTTCGTCGTAAAAGTAAGGTAAACGAAGATATTGAGTTTTACTCGGTTATGCGTACAATTCGTGCATTAGAAGATTCAGATATAGTTGTATTAATGTTGGATGCTAATGATGGTATCGAAGCTCAGGATATTAATATTTTTCATTTAGCAGAAAAGAACAAAAAAGGTATTGTTATCGTAGTCAATAAATGGGATACTATTGAGAAAGACAACAAAACAATGAAAGAGTTTGAAGCTCGTATCCGAGAAAAAATTGCACCTTTCACTGATGTGCCTATTATTTTTACATCTGTGACGGAGAAACAACGTATTTTCAAAGTTGTGGAGACAGCGATGGAAGTACATCGTAATAAAACTAAAAAAATTCCTACTTCAAAACTGAATGAAGTGATGTTGGGTGTAATTGAAAATTATCCGCCACCGGCAATCAAAGGAAAGTACATCAAAGTAAAATACGCAACGCAATTACCAGGAAAGGCACCGATGTTTGCTTTCTTCTGTAATTTGCCACAGTATATCAAAGATCCGTACAAACGCTATGTAGAGAACAAATTGCGTGAAAACTTTGATTTCACGGGTGTTCCTATTCAAGTATATTTCAGACAAAAATAATTTTTTAAATCAAGCAAGCTAGAGTTCTATATGCAACACAATCTGGTACTTTATAATACATTAACACGTAAAAAAGAAAAGTTTGAGCCGATACATCCTAATCTAGTTGGGATGTATGTATGTGGTCCTACCGTTTATAGTGATGTACATTTAGGAAATTGTAGAACTTTTGTTTCTTTTGATTTAATATTCCGATACTTACTTCATTTGGGGTATAAAGTGCGCTACGTCCGTAATATTACAGACGCAGGTCACTTGGAAGGTGATAACGACGAAGGTGATGACAAATTCGCTAAAAAAGCGAAGTTGGAGCAGTTAGAACCGATGGAAATCGTGCAGAAATACACAATTGGTTTTCATGATATGTTGCGTCTGTTTAATACCCTTCCACCTAGCATTGAGCCAACAGCAACAGGACACATTTCAGAGCAAATCGAAATGGTGAAGCAAATCATTGCAAATGGTTATGCTTATGAAGTAAATGGTACGGTTTATTTTGATGTAGACAAATACACCAAAGAGCATAACTATACCATCTTGACAAATCGTAATCTTGAGGATTTATTAAATAACACGAGAGAATTGGGTGGTCAGGATGAGAAGAAAGGTAGACTGGATTTTGCACTTTGGATCAAAGCTAAACCGGAGCATATCATGCAATGGCCAGCGCCTTGGAGTGTTGGTTTTCCGGGTTGGCACATTGAATGTTCGGCAATGAGTCGCAAATATTTGGGTGACCAATTTGATATCCACGGTGGTGGAATGGATTTGGCTGCTACTCATCACACAAATGAAATAGCGCAATCTCAAGCTTGTAATCACACTACTCCTGCCAAATATTGGATGCATACGAATATGCTAACTGTAAATGGAGCGCGTATGTCTAAGTCAGCTGGTAATGGGTTTTTACCCGGCGAATTATTCACAGGTAATCATCCGCTTTTAAATAAGGGTTATTCGCCGATGGCAGTTCGTTTCTTCATGTTGCAAGCGCATTATAGAAGTACATTGGATTTCTCAAATGATGCTCTGGATGCAGCGGAGAAAGGATATAAACGCCTGATGAATGCTATAGCCATATTAGAAAAAATTGTTCCTGCTGCAAAATCAAATATGGATATTGATTTGGATGCTTTGACAGCACGTTGTTATGCTGCGATGGATGATGACTTTAATTCTCCAGTATTGATTGCTGAGTTATTCGAATTAGTGCGTTTAATTAATTCAATTTACGATGGTAAACAACAAGTAGACGAGGCAACTTTATTACAAATCAAAAAGTTATTAAATGATTTCGTTTTTGATATCATGGGCTTAAAAGACGACCAATTGGGGACAGATAACGAAAGTCTGGACAAATTGATGGAATTAGTCATAAGCCTGCGCAATCAAGCGAAACAAAATAAAGATTACGCAACCTCTGATAAAATCAGAAATGAACTTTCAGCTATCGGTATTCAATTAAAAGATAGCAAGGATGGAACACTTTGGAATAAGATTTGATTAAGAGATTGCAAATAATTTTAGATGAATTATATTACTATTCTTAAATCTGTATCATTAGCGACAGCAATGTTTACTACGCAGTCTTTGTTTGCTCAGCTTCCTGAAAAAGTTGGTGGACTTATTACTGCTGATCGTAATGCTGCTATTATATCCAAAGGCCAAGGTCCACATACTGCTTTCTCCTCAATTATCGATAAAGAATCAGTTTTTTATGTGCCTTCAGCAGTTAATGCTTTCAATTATTTGAATAACAGACCTAATATTCCAGATGTGATGACTTGGGAGCCGAATTTTGCATTGGTATCCAAAAGTTTGGAGTTTGGTGTGACTTCTGGAAGTTTGGAGTTTCAAAAAGTTGGCGCTATTAAACGTTTTGGACAATATCTGATAATTTGGAAACGAGATAAAAAGGGTGTTTGGAAAGTGGATATGCGTGCGGAGGTAGAAAATTACGGTAAGGCAGCAGCAAAGGATCTAATGTACCAAGAACCTGATGATTCTTGGTATTTAAAACATCGTTCTCAAGTGCGCTTAAAACAGCGTGAGGATATAGTATTATCAACAGATCAGTTGTTTTCTACGATATCAAAATCAAATACTGAAGCTGCCTATAATGAATTCATGGCAGATGAAGTGCGATTTTACTATCCATGGCAAAACGAAATGGAGGGAAAGAGTAACGTTGTCAATTTTATCAAAAAGCAACGTATAGATATAGTGACAGAGCCCTTAAAAGTTGGAAGAGCGTACAGCGGCGAATACGCCTATTCTCAAGGTACAGCAACTGTTCATACGAAGGATAAGGCTGTGAAATTTAATTATATCCGTATTTGGCAGTTGAAAGAGGATTTTCAGTGGAGGGTAATTTTAGAAATGATGTTTGAGCGTTAAATCATACTAGAAATATAAAAAGGCGAGGCTTGAAAATTTTCAAGCCTCGCCTTTTTATATGTTATTTACTTGCTAATTCTTTAGTCGGTTTTGTCCAGATTTTTAATTCCTCGCATGACATGAACTCAGGGTTGATATCTATGTAAGTTGTTTCTCGACGCGTTTCGAACCACTCACTAAGTGTACGGTTTACTTTGTCTTGTCTTGCAGCTTCTTTGATTTTTGCAAAGTCTTGCTCCAAGCTAGCTTTATGTGGAGGTATTCTCGATCGTAAATAATAGATACGATATGACCTTTCGCCCAATCTCTTATCTGTATATACGATTGGTTTAGATATTTCACCTTCTTTTAATGGGTCTATTGCGTTAAATACTTCTACATCGTCTAACTGATTCATTGGGATTAATGTAGAGCGATCTTCCATATTACTCACTACACCACCAGCATATTTTGTGTTTTGATCGTCTGAATATATTGAGGCAGCTTGATTGAAGGTTAGTTTTTTTGTGTTGATCAAATCAGCAATACTATCAATTTTCGCTTTTGCGCGGTTTAACGATTCTATTGTTGCTTGTTTTTTGACAAGGATGTGGCGTACGTTCACTTCTTCTCCTCTGCGGTCTAGTACTTGCAAAAAGTGAAACCCGTATTGTGTTTCGAATACAGGTGAGATTTCGCCCTTTTTCAATCTAAATGCATTCGCAGAGAATTCTTTCACCCAGTTTTCACGTGTATTAAAACCTAATTCTCCACCATACGGAGCAGAACCGTCTTCAGAATAGAGACGTGCTATAGTGCCAAAATCAGAACCATTCAATACTTGTTGGCGGTATCCCTCAGCTTTTTTGCGAAATTGATCTTTTTCTTCCTTTGTTAATACTGGGTTTATTACTAATTGTGCATATTCAATTTCTGTATTGAAGTACGGTAAACTATCAGGATTTAAACTGTTGAAATATCTTTTTACTTCTTCTGGAGTCACATCAATTTTAGACACAATTTGGCCTTGCATCTTGTTTCCTTTTAATTGTTCTGCGACAGCAGGGCGCATCTCTTCTTTGTGTTGAAGAATAGAGCGATTCAAAAATTCTTCTAAGCGCTCTTTGCCACCAGCACGTTGAACCATGTTACGAATACGGAAATTCAACTGGTCATCAACTTCACTTTCTGAGACTTCCACAGAGTCAATCACAGCTTGTTGTGCCAATAGTTTTTGTGTCAACAATTGCTGTAGTATGTAGCACTTAATATTGTCATCAGGCTTATTACCTTGTGCCAAAAACTGCGTGTATTCTAATTCTAAGTCAGATTGTAATATATGTGCATTACCTACAGTAGCTATTATTCGATCTACTAATTTTTCTTGTGCCGATAAAGTATTTATGTATACTGTTAGAATAATAAGTATTCCTAAAAGTTTTTTCATTAATTGTCTGTCAAAATTTATGGTACAAAAATATTAGAATAATTTATAAAAGCACTATTTTTCAAATGAATAATGCTAACTTACTCTCCGCAACTAATGTATATAGTGCATTATCTGCGAATATACTGTTTTGAATTTACCAAATAATCTATTTAACGAAATTTAACGAGTCTATGAAATGTTATAATCTTTCGTTCGTCTTTTTGTGTGTTTCAGCTGTTTTATTTACTATGGAAACATCATATGCACAAGTATATAAAATGTATGTCGGAACATATACGAATAATAACGATAGCAAAGGGATTTATGTCTTTGATTTCGATGAAATCTCGGGAAAAGCAACTTTGAATAAGACAATCAATATGAGTAATCCTTCTTTCTTAGCGCGTAATGGGGATAAATTATATGCAGTAAATGAGGATACAAAAGGTATGGTTTCTGTATACGATTTAGCTCAAGATAAAGTGTTGAGTCAGGTATCAACAAATGGAATGCACCCCTGTCATATCGCGTTAAGTCCAAAAGATCCTATAGCTGTAGTTTCTAATTATTCGAGTGGTTCTTTATGTCTTTTTTCATTGAATGGTGATGGAAGTATTAATAGTATGGATGATTTTATAAAATTTGATGGCTCGAGTATCAATAAGGAAAGGCAAAATAATTCACATATACATTCAGCTTTCTTTAATAAGGAAGGTACACAAATTTATGTATCTGATTTGGGAACGGATTTTATTTATGTATTCGATATTGTGTTTAGTGATGGGAAGTATTATTTACACAAATCACAAGATATAAAAACAAAATTGGGAGGTGGGCCTCGCCATTTGGTATTATCAAAGGATCAAAATACTATTTACAGTGTGCTGGAATTGACGGGGGAAGTGGAGGTATTTCAATATTCAGGTTCTGATTGGATTTCTAAACAAATCGTACCAATGTTTCCCAAAGATTTCGAAGGTGAGCATGGTGGAGCAGACATTAAAATAGACAAAAATGGAAAATATGTTTATGCTACCAATAGAGGCACCGCTAATTTTATGTACAAATATAGGGTGAAGAGCAATGGGTTATTAGAAAAAGTTGGACATGTTAGTGTCTATGGAGATTCACCTCGTAATGTAAATATTTCCCTAAAAGAAAAAAGTGTATTTATAGCTAATCAGATCACAAATAATATCACTATTTTAGATAATAAGTCTTTAATGTCGGAAATTGTCTACAACAAATTGGAATTGCCTAATCCTGTGTGTGTTATATTTTAGAATATTACTATGTTTGTATCAACATTATTCGAAATTCATTAATGTCTACTACTGCCAAATATATTAAATTAGAGTTCGAAAAGCATTACCAAAATCTTTGCTTTTTTGCCTATACATTAATTGGCGACAATGTAATGGCAGAGGATTTCGTTCAAGAAGCTTTTTTAGCATTTTATGCGAAGTTTGATACAATATTACCAAATGAAAACGTTTATAAATCTTTTCTGTACACATCAGTAAAGAATAGTATTTTGAACTGGCATAGAAGAAATAAAGTAGAATCCAAATATCATCAATTAACTAATTTTGAGGATTTTGTCGATTTGGATTTTGATAATGCGATGATTAAAGCTGAAACTATAGCTGAGGTGAATAAATTAATTCACAATCTACCTCGTGCCTGTCAGCAAGTATTTAAACTTTACTACTTAGAAGGCTTGTCTTCTAAAGAAATAGCGGCACAATTAAATATTAGTATAAATACGATTAAAACACAAAAGCTTCGGGGATTAAAATATATTCAATCAAAATTGCACCCCGAGTACTTCCTGATATTTATTTTTTTAATAAATTAATTTATTTTGTCACCCCTTTTCTTAATGATGGTTTCTTATTTGTATGAACCAAGAAGAAACTAACTTAGCTAAAATTATCGCTAAATATCTAAATAATGAATGTGATGATTCCGAAAGGGAATTGTTAGAATCTTGGTTATTGCAATCTAAGAAAAATAGGGATGTATTGGATGATCTGATGAATTCTCAAAGGCTTCAAGAGGATCTTATACAATATAATTTATTTGATAGAGCTGCCGCCTGGGGAAAGTTATCGGATAAGTTTAATGCGAATAGCACAAGTGTGAAGAAGTTTAGGTTCAATAAATTTGTGTATGCTGCGGCTATAATTTTCGCAATTATAAGCGTGTCATTTTTTTATCTAAAGTATGTAAATACATTCCAAAATAGGTATAGTGTTTTATCGGAGGGTGAAATCTTAAAGGATTCTGTTGGTGACATTCTTCCAGCCACTACTGGAGCTATTTTAGTAAATTCTGATGGTAAGAAGGTTGTTTTGTCGAACTCATTTAGTATTCATAAGGACGGCTCTGTAGCAATAGAAGGTTTAAGTTCAGAATCTCATACAAATAATTCCGAAAATTCATATTACGAATTAATAGTGCCCAAAGCCAAAATTATTCATTTTACGATGTTTGATGGAAGTAAGGTGTGGGTAAATGCTAACTCAAGATTAAGAATACCCACACAAAGTTATCAAAATGAACGTCGTATAACTTTATTATCTGGGGAAGCATATTTTGAAGTCGAGAAATTTGAGAATACCAAGTTCATTGTGGATTCCGAACATGGTTCTATAGAGGTGCTAGGAACAAAATTTAATGTCAATACTTTCAAAAACTCTTTTAAAACAACACTAGTAGAGGGTAGCGTTAAATTGATTAATGACTTTGATCAAAAGGTATTAATTCCAAATACGTCAGCAATTTTTATAGATCAAGAATTTATGACAGCAAAAGCAAATATGGCTTCAGATTTAGCGTGGAAAAATAATTTGTTTTATTTCAATAATCTTTCTCTAGATAGAATTGCTAAACAGATTGAGGATTGGTACGGGGTGAAGGTAAATATTGAAGCAAGTGTTGCTAAGTTAAATAACACATATTCTGGTGAGCTTGCTAGAAATGTGCCTCTGACTAAGGTCAAGGATATGTTGGAGTTCATATCAGGACTAGATGTAAGAATTGAAGGCGATAATTTGAATATTATAAATGAATAACAGGAATGCGCCAACATTCCTGTCAAAAATAATTTACTAACTGGTTTATAATGTAAACCGACTTAAAAATAATAAAAATTGTTAAGATACACATTATGTATGTTATTGAATTTCAGTTTTTTTGTATTTCTTTTTAAGAAATAAGTTTTATAGAATTTCTTTCATCAACAATATGTGTGTTTAATAGTGTGAATAAATTAACTAAGGTGTGAACGAATAAATTTAAAACTATGATCTGAAAATTACTATTAACCAATTAGGAGTGCGCCAACATTCCTGTCAAACTTAATTTACTAACTGATTTTTTTTAATGTTAAACCTTAAAAAATGTATGAATAATAATTGCCTACGAGAAAAGGTAAACAAGCCTTTCCTTCTCAGAAAAACGATCTTTTATATGAAAGTTGTCCTTTTGATTTTAATAACCAGTTTACAATTGGTTGCTGCAAAGACATCTGCACAAAGAATTTCTTTACAAGCAAGGAATGAGAAATTAGATGAGGTATTCAAGAGTATTACAACCCAAAGTAACTTCAAATTTTTGTATAATGATGAGGTAATAACAAAGCATCCAAGAGTATCACTTGAAGTAAAGAATGAACCTTTGGATGCTGTGTTGTCAAAATTATTACCAAAAGGACTTTTTGAATATAAAATAGTTTCAAACACTATTTTAGTAAATGTAGTTTCTAAAGCCGCGAATGAAACAACTATAGTCCAAACAAAAGCTTCTGGTACTGTGGTTGATGAAAATGGAAACCCAATTAGTAATGCGTCTGTTATATTGGTTGGAAGTAGTACTGTAGTAGTATCGGATAAAGATGGAAAATTCCAAATACAAGCTAATGTTGGTAATACTTTAGAAGCTAGATATGTTGGGTATCAATCCGCAAGAGTAACAGTATCGTCACTAAACAATATACGTATTGTCCTCCGCTCAGATGCTTCTACGAATATAGAAGAGGTTAATGTAGTAGCTACAGGATATCAAAACATTGATAGAAAGCTTTTTACTGGAGCAACTACAAAAGTTAATGCTAAAGATGCTGAAAGAAATGGTGTGCCAGATATTTCTCGTATGTTAGAAGGTCAAGCCGCCGGGGTATCGGTACAGAATGTTTCAGGAACGTTTGGTGCCGCTCCAAAAATTCGTGTACGTGGGGCTACTTCGCTATCCGGTGATAATAAGCCTTTATGGGTTGTGGATGGGATAATTTTAGAAGATGTAGTGAATATTTCTAATGAGGCACTTTCTACAGGTGATGCAAGTACTTTAATAGGTTCATCAGTCGCTGGGTTGAACCCAGATGATATTGAGTCGTTTACTATATTGAAAGATGCAGCAGCAACAGCGATGTACGGTGCTAGAGCGATGAATGGTGTAATTGTAGTTAATACAAAAAAAGGACGTAATACGAATGGAAAGCCGATAGTAAGTTATACTAGTAATTTTACTACTTATATAAAACCTACATATAATGAATTCGATATAATGAATTCAGCAGAACAAATATCGGTTTTGTTAGAAATGGAAAATAAGGGGTATTATAGCCATAGTAATGTAGCTAATGCAAAGGATGGAGGAATATTCTTTAAAATGTACAATCAAATGTATGATTATGATCCAAATTCAGACTCATTTACATTGAAGAACACTAAGCAAGAACGATTAAATTTCCTTTCACGATATGCGAAAGCAAATACAGATTGGTTTGATGTACTTTTTAAGAATTCATTATTACAAGAACACTCAGCTAGTGTGACAACAGGAGGTGAACGTTCTCAAAGTTATTTTTCAACTAGTTTTTTGAATGATAGTGGGATGACTTTAGGAGATAATGTTAAGCGCTACACCATGAATACACGTAATAACTTTAAGCTGAGTGATAAGTTTAGTGTGGAATTTTTAGTAAATGGTTCAATTCGTGATCAACAAACTCCAGGTACATTGACTAGACAATCAGATCCTGTTTATGGTAAATATTCACGCGATTTCGATATTAATCCATATTCTTATGCCTTAAATACAAGTCGCTTAGTCACTCCGTACGATGAAAATGGTAATCTTGAGTTTTTTACCAGAAATTACGCACCTTTTAATATATTAAATGAATTAGAAAACAATTTTCTAAAACTTAATATGTTGGATTTGAAGGCTCAAGGTGGTATTAAATATAAATTTCTACCATATTTAACATATTCAGCAGATGGCTCCTATCGTTATGCTAAAAGTGAGAGACAGCACCATGTTCAAGAATATTCAAATATGGCGCAGGCTTATAGAGCAAATGCTAATCCGACTGTTAATAATGGAAATTTCTTCTTATACGATGACCCAGATTTTCCTAATGAACCATCTATTGTAGTTTTACCAGAAGGAGGGTTTTATAATACGACACTTAATAATATTAAAAATTATTATTTCAGACATAATTTAGAGTTCGACCATACTTATAATGAAGATCATAGATTAAATGTCTTTGGTTCAATGGAATTACGCTATACAGATAGACAGTATACAGATTATGACGGTGTGGGTTACCAGTATGATAATGGTGGGTTGGTTAACTCGAATTATAAATTCTTTAAAAGAGCATCTGAGGCAGGTAATCCTTATTTTGGGATGGGATATAGCAAAGATCGTTTTGCTGCTTATGCCATTCGTGCTGCTTATGCTTTTAAAAATAAGTATAGTGTAAATAGTACTTTTAGATACGACGGTTCTAATTTAATGGGTAAATCACGAACTGCACGTTGGTTACCTACTTGGAATGTCTCAGGAGCTTGGGATATTGATCAAGAGAAATTTTTCGAGCCTATTCGGTTAATTCTTTCGGGAGCTAGAATAAGATCTACTTATGGATTAACAGCAAGTATGGGTAGTGCCAATAATTCAGCAGCAGTATTCTACTCTACTATCGCAAGACGACCATATGATAATGAGAAGGAATCTCTAATATATAATGCGAGTTTAGAAAATTCTGGATTGACATGGGAGAAATTATATGAATTCAATATCGGGACAGATCTTTCTTTCTTTAATAAGATAGATGTTACAGCGGATTATTATACGAGGAATATCTTTGATTTGATTGGAACGATTAGAACTTCTGGTATTGGGGGTGAATATCAAAAAATCGCCAATTACGGAACTATGAAAGCACATGGTTTTGAATTAACAGTGGCAGGAAATCCGATATCGAGGCAAGATGGCTTTAAATGGAGAACGCAGTTTAATTTTGGGATAAATAAGAATGAAGTAACTAGATTGGATGTTAATCAGAACATTTGGACTTTAGTTCGTGCGGAAGGAGCTCCTTTACAAGGAAATGCTCAACGAGGATTATATTCGCTTCAGTTTGATGGTTTGAATCCTCAATATGGATATCCTACATATATAGGTACATTTGGAGAGCGTAATGAAACCGATATTTGGTTACAAGATACTGATATTGATTATTTAAAATATCATGGTCCGACAGACCCAACTTTTACAGGAGGTTTCTATAATCAATTTTCTTATAAAAACTTCAGTTTGTCTGCATTATTTACGTTTGCAAAAGGAAATTATGTAAGACTTCAACCAACGATTTCAGATAGTTATGATGATATGACAGCTATGTCTAGAGATATTGTCAATAGATGGATAACTCCGGGAGACGAGGCAATAACAAATATTCCTGCCATCTTGGATAGGTTTGACTCAGAGAATAGAATAGTATCGTCAACTGGTAAGGTAATGAGTCCTAGATATCCTTATAATGCTTATAACTATTCTACTGAAAGAATAGCCAAAGGTGACTTTATTAGGTTTAAAAATATAAGTTTACGATACCAATTACCAAATAGTTTTGTTGAAAGATTTAAAGTAGCTAACGCCCAATTAGCATTTGTAGGGAATAATATTTTACTACTTTATTCTGATAAAAAGCTAAATGGTGCGGATCCGGAGTTCTTTAACAACGGGGGGGTAGCCATGCCTATCCCTAAACAATATACACTTTCGCTAAAAGTTGGTTTTTAATATTATGAGATATGAAAAGAACAAATAAATATATATATTCTATAATTATAACATCTAGCTTAATCTTTACTGCATGTAATAAATATTTAGATGTTTATCCGGATATGCGTACGGATATTAATACAGTAGAAAAAGTTGCGCAATTAGTAGGTTCAGCGTATCCTCAAGCTGATTATATTGCTATGGCCGAAACTTACTCTGACAATGCAATAGACAAAGGTCCTTCGGTTGGTCACAATGATGAACCATTTGTTAGTCTTTATTATTGGAAAGATATAAGTGACGATGGAACTAATACTCCTTCTAACTATTGGCAAGCCTGTTATGAGGCGATTAATCATGCAAATCAGGCTCTTAAAGCTATTGAGGATAATAAATTGGGAGACGAAGTCTTGCCTTATAAGGGAGAGGCTCTGATTGCAAGAGCTTATTCGCATTTTATGTTAGTAACCTTTTTTGCTAAGGCCTACGAGATTGGAGGAGTCAATGATTCTCCAGGAATTCCTTATATTACTGAGCCAGAGAATGTGGTGCTTGCACAATATAATAGGGGTACAGTAGCTTCTGTTTATGCAGCGATTGAGAAAGATTTGGTGGAGGGAATAGCTTTACTTCCTGGTGGTGTGTGGAAGGTGCCTAAATATCACTTTACACCAGCTGCAGCTCATTTGTTTGCTTCTAGATTTTATTTATTCAAAGGAGATTGGAATAAGGTAGTAGAACATGCTAACGCAGCAGTTCCTAATGGTGACTATTTATCATCTTTAAGACCATGGAATACTACAATTCGAAACTATACAGTCGAGGAATTTAGAACAGAATTAACTAAGTCTGATAAAAACTATAATGTATTATTGTCTAATACCTATTCTACATATCAACGTAGTACTATTGGTGGTACAACTAGGTATGGTTTCGGTACAAATGTATTTCAAAATATATACAACGGTATAACTGCTACTGGAGCTCGTTTCTACAATATGGGGCTAAGTTGGTCCGATGGTAACTATACGACATATGTATTCAAAGAGTTTTGGTATGCAACTAGTACTGCAGGAGATATAGGTCAGCCTTACATTATGCAGCCATTATTCATAGCTGATGAAGGACTTATGAATAGAGCAGAAGCATATGCACAGCTAGGTAATACAGCCGCAGCTTTAAAAGATTTAAATCAATTTGCTAGTGTAAGAATAGTGAATTATAATGCAACCAATCATGCTGTTACTGTTGAGAAATCTAAAGAGTTTTTTGAAGTTGATACTGATAGGGACGCTTTGGTACAAACGGTACTCCAATTTAAGCAGATTGGTTGGATGTGTGAAGGATTACGTTGGTTTGATATTTTAAGACATAGAATTCCTGTAGTACACAAGCACATCGCGACGGATGGAAGTGAATCCTTTGAGACTTTGGAGCCTGATGATAATAGGAGAATGTTTCAGATACCTCAAGACGCTGTAATAGCAGGTGTAGAGCTAAATCCTAGATAATAATTTATAATTAAATTTAAAGATATGAAAAAGATAGTTTCTTTTTTTCTGATAGTAGTGTCGGTTTTTGGAATATTGAGCTGTTCAAAAAGTGATGAACATCTTGAAGTAGATTTATCAAAGTATAACTCCGACATTACTGTAGAGAATGATATTGACAAATGGTTATCTGAAACTTTTGTCAATCCATATAATATTGAAGTCATTTATCGTTTAGAGAGAAATTTCACTAATGTTGCAAGAGATATATCCCCAGTAGGGCTTGAAAAAGTAGAGCCAATGATGAATGCGGTTTTGAAGACTTTTCTGCAAACTTACGAAGAAGTCGCAGGATCAGCCTTTATAAAGAAATATACTCCTAAGCAATTTGTATTATATGGGTCTCCATCATATAATGATAATGGGTCTATTACATTAGGTACTGCAGATAATGGGAGACGTATTGTTTTGTACGAATTAAATAGTTTGAATTTTAATAATCCTAACCAAGTTAAAAGACCAATTCGTACCATCCATCATGAATTTGCACATATTTTAAATCAAAATATTGTAATTCCTCCTTCATTTGAACAAATTTCAAAAAGAGATTATACAGCAGATTGGACAGGTGCCGCTAATACTCCTGCAGTAGCAAAATCATTAGGATTTATTTCTCAGTATGCGCGAAGTTCATTTGGTGAGGATTTTGCTGAGATGGTTGCATTTTTACTGGTCGAAGGTCAGGTGTTCTTTGATAATTATTGTGCTACAACAACAATTGAGGCGGCGAATGCGCTTAGAGAAAAAGAAAAGTTGGTCATAGCATATTATAAAGATTATTTTGGCATTGATTTTAAAATCCTACAAGCAACTGTTCAGAAATCATTGAAGGATAACTATAATGCTGTTGAACCTGAGGATAATACACAGTCTATACTTAATCTCATATTAAATAATAAGTTGAATAATATAAAATTTGACCCAACCTCAGATATTTTTAAAGAACACGGGATATCTAAAGATTTTGAAAAAGTATGGAAAAATTACGTAACAGCAGTATCTACTCAAGATTCAGTGCCATTGCGGAGATTTCCGCAGACACTATCTCTTATGTTTTCATCTAGTACTAGAATGGTTCTGAGAGTTGAATATTTAAATGCTAATAATGTGTTAGTGAATGCAGATTATAATTTTGATTTTATAATTGATCCGCTTGCAAATGAAATCAAATTCTCTAAATCACTACCAGAAGGTACAACCACAGCTCATAATAACGGAGCAGTGATTAGTTTAAAACCATCATTTGAAAAATATTTGTTGCCATATTTTACAAATAGGGTTTTTACTATGGAATGGCTTCCTAAGACTATTTCTTCTACAGATCCTTTATTTAGGACTTTGGGAGGGTTTTCTGAAAAAGGATCCACAACTAATTTTTATTATGGACCTATAGTGTTGAAATAATAGTATGAGAAAGATATTAATAATGCTTATTACTGCGGCAATAGTTGTTGGTTGCAGTAAACAAGAGACCGAGTTGATTTTCAACTCAACGCCAGAAGAAAGGATGAATCAATCTCTCGCTGAACTGAAATCTACATTAGTTAATGCGCCTAATGGATGGATAGTAGGCATGGAGACAGGTACTAAGGGTGGATATGGATTCTACATGGATTTTTCTGAGGATGACAATGTCACAATGTATAGTGATGTGAACGAAGGTTCGAGATCAGTGTCGAAAAATTCCACTTACAGAATTAAGTGGGGTACGACTGCATCGTTGATCTTTGACTCTTATAGTTATATCTCACTTTTACAAGATCCCCAGCCTTCTGTTGCAGGAGGCGTTGCTGGTAAAGGGTTTCAAAGTGATTTGGAGTTTAATTTGAATCGAATTTCTGGGGATTCTATGATTTTTAGTGGAAAGAAATATAATAATCAACTAATTTTGGTTAAAGCTTCGGAATATGAGAAAAGTGGATACTTAAATGAAAAATTTCCAGAAGATATTAAGATAATTAATGAATATCTTAATAATGGAATACCAGTAGTTAAAGTAGGGGATGTTGAAACTGAAATTAGTATAAATAGCGATAAAAAAGTTTTCAGTTTAGTAGGATTAATTGATAATGAAGTTGTAGGCGTAGATATTAAATATTTTAATATTATAGGAGAAAGTATTGGATTTATTAAACCTATTGCATATAATAATGAGTATTTTACTGCAATAGTTAAAGAGGAGTCAGGGTACAAATTATTAACTCAAAGTGGTATGAAATTTGATATTTATAAATCAGATAATTATATATTACCTCCTGCATATAAGTTGGGATCCGCAATTTCAAAAATGACAGTTCCAGGTGCATTTGATAATTCCGAAAATTTGCCAGCAAAAACATGGTCATCATCGTTCGCAGTTGATTGGATTAATTATAATGTTTTGGCTAAGACATCCGGATATAATTTAGTTACTGGCACAACTACTCATACATTCGTACCTGTAAGAAACGAAATCTCCGTTACTACAACTATTTTTCAAAATACTTCTCCATTTACTGCCACCTATGCTTATAAGTACTCATTGGACAATGATAGGGGAATAATAAAATTTACATCGATATCTGCCGTAAATGGAAATGGTGGTATAATCGTTCCTTATATGGAAGACAGTTTTTTTGCTAATATGAAAGATAAAGAATTTAATCTATCATATATAAAGGATGAAAAATTTGGTAATGCTATTCAATTTACTAGAGTAGACGATCCCAATTATTTTTTCACATGGTTCTATTAATCATTTATATAAAAAATACAAAGGGTAGTAATTTTTAAATTCTACCCTTTGTTTTATGATTGTCCGCTTTTTGGACAAATGGATCGTATTACAGGGTAAGTGCTTGATGTTGAGTCAAAGCAACCTCTGTTCAATGCTAATTGAGAGTTTTATTGGATATCGAACATACTGAGATAGCTAATCTTATCAGTGGTAAGATATAATTTCAATACATAACACACCTACTCCGGCACCGAATAATGATTCAAATATCGGACAATGCTATTGGCTCGAGAGTTAATATAATTTGAGGGTCTTCGTGCATCCCATTTGCGTGGATTAGGAAGGATTGCAATGATTAGTGCCGCTTCCTTTTTAGTTAGGCTTTTACCAGATTTGCCAAAATAATATTGAGCAGCAGCCTCTGCGCCGTAAACACCTTGTCCCATTTCAATAACATTTAGATAGACTTCTAATATTCTCTTTTTAGACCAAAAAATCTCGATAAGTACAGTGAAGTAAGTTTCTAAACCTTTACGTATCCAAGAACGTTGAGGCCACAGAAAAACATTCTTAGCAGTTTGTTGTGAAATAGTAGAACCTCCACGTAGTGGTTTGCCGTCTTTATTTTTTTCGAAAGCTTCCATAATAGCTTTGGTATCAAAGCCATTGTGCGTCATGAAATGCGCATCTTCACCCGCTAAAGCAGCCTTTTTCAAATTTGTGGAAAGTTCGTCATAGTCTAACCAATCTTTCTCTATTTTAAACCCCTTGCCAGCAGCCTTCCATTCAAAGCCACGCTTTATCATTAGATATGTCACAGGAGGATTTATAAAACGTAAGGCTATCACCCAAAAAATAGTTATCGTAAAAAATCCTATTATAATTCTTAAAGTCCATTTAGCGGCTAATTTAAGCCAATTTTTGGATGGTGATTTTCGAGTATTTGTTCTTTTCCGGGAAGTTGTGTTTCTTTTAATAGCCATGACTATTTGATACGGTATTTTGATGCAAACCTAAATAAAAAATTACAATATGAATAAGCAATAATTCAATGTTTAAGACATATTTATGTGTAATAAAATTAGCTATCTTTATATAAAACGAGATAATATGAAAGATACCAGCCACCACGACGACAAAATAGCAAAAATGACTTTTGCGTCCGTTTATCCACATTATGTGACTAAAGTTGAGAAAAAGGAGAGGTCGAAAGCAGAATTGCATGAAGTGATTAGTTGGTTGACGGGTTTTTCAGAACAACAAATACAACAACATATAGACAATAAATCCACTTTTGAAGATTTTTTTGCGTCCGCAATCTTACATCCAAACGCTCATCTTATTACAGGTAGTATATGTGGCTATAAAATTCAAGAAATTACCAATCCATTAACACAACAAGTTCGGTACCTGGATAAATTAGTGGATGAATTAGCTAAAGGCAAAAAAATGGATAAAATTCTAAGAAAATAGATAAGTTTATATGTTTGTTTTGTGTGATTTTAGTCAAAAACTAAGGTTTATTAGTCCTTGTCAAATCACTGCATTTATCTTAATTTTACAACTCAACTAAAATTTATTTTCCATTGGCAAAGGCAAAGAAAGAAACTCCTCTAATGCAGCAATATAATAGCATTAAAGCTAAATATCCAGGTGCATTATTGTTATTTCGTGTAGGTGATTTTTATGAAACGTTTGGTGAAGATGCGATTAAAGCTGCCGGAATATTGGGGATTGTCCAAACCAAAAGAGGAAATGGTACAGAGTCCGAGACCGCCTTGGCGGGATTTCCCCATCATTCACTCGAAACTTACTTGCCAAAATTGGTCCGTGCAGGCTGTCGTGTAGCCATATGTGACCAATTGGAAGACCCTAAACAAACTAAGACTATTGTAAAACGTGGAGTTACAGAGTTAGTGACGCCTGGTGTTTCATACAATGATAATATCGTACAACAAAAGTCAAACAATTACTTAGCGTCTATTTATTTTGAAAAAAGCATCGTTGGAATTTCTTTCTTAGATATTTCTACAGGCGAATTTTTAGTGGCGCAGGGAGGTGTGAATTATATTGACAAATTGCTTCAAGGCTTCAAACCGACAGAAGTAATTATGCCGCGCAAACAGTCCAAAGAGTTTCTCGAGCAGTTTGGTTCGTCCTATTATACATATTTTCTAGACGAATGGCCATATTCTGGCGATTATGCCAATGAAAATTTGCTCAAACATTTTGAGGTAAATTCGTTGAAGGGTTTTGGTATCGACCGTATGCCGACGGGGATTGTTGCTGCGGGGGTTGCGCTTCATTATCTCAATGAAACAGAACACCGCAATTTGCAACACATTTCGAATATTTCTCGAATAGAGGAAGACCGATTTATGTGGTTGGATCGATTCACCATTCGCAATTTAGAATTGATAGGTTCAGCAAATGAAAATGCAATTACACTTTCGGATGTGCTGGACGAGACTGCTTCGCCAATGGGAGCGCGTCTATTAAAGCGTTGGATTGTTATGCCACTCAAAGATCGCAAATCTATTCAAGAGCGATTGAATGTAGTAGATTATTTTTATCAGAATCGTGATTTGCGTGATGACCTCATTCGAGAAATAAAACAAGTGGGTGATCTAGAGCGTTTGATTTCTAAGATAGGATTATTAAAAGCTAATCCACGTGAAATAATCCAGTTGAAACGTTCCCTCTATGCTACTGAAAAGTTGAAGCAATTGACGAATGTTCAAGAGTCAGAGGCTTTGCGTATGATTTCTGAGCAATTGAATGCTTGTGCTATCATTCGTGAGAAAATAGAAAACACTATTCAGGCTGAACCTCCCGTTTTACTCCACAAAGGTAATGTGATAGCAGATGGTGTAGATGAAGATTTAGATAAGTTGCGTAAGATAGCGTTTGGAGGAAAAGATTATCTAGTCGAAATACAAAAACGTGAAGCAGAGGCAACAGGTATTCCATCTTTAAAAATAGCATTCAACAATGTCTTTGGGTATTATTTGGAAGTGACTAATACGCATAGAGACAAAGTTCCAGAAAGCTGGATTCGCAAGCAAACGCTTGTCAATGCCGAACGATATATCACGGAAGAGCTTAAAGAATACGAAGAACAAATCTTAGGCGCAGAAGAGAAAATTCAGGTAATTGAAAATAGAATTTACAGTGAATTGCTGGTTTCGATTGCCGAGTATATAAAGCCTATTCAGCTGAATGCACAGTTAATAGCTAAGTTGGATGTGCTTTTAAACTTTGCAACTATTGCGGAGAAAAATTATTACACAAAACCAGAAATTTCAGATTCTAAAATATTAGATATCAAAGGAGGTCGTCACCCCGTAATTGAGAAAAATCTTCCAATAGGAGAGGAATATATTACGAATGACACGTATTTAGATCCTGAATCTCAACAAATCATTATTATCACTGGTCCGAATATGGCGGGTAAGTCGGCACTTTTGCGCCAGACAGGCTTAATCGTGTTGATGTCTCAAATCGGGTCATTCGTGCCAGCAAAGGAAGCACACATCGGATTGGTAGATAAGATTTTTACACGTGTGGGCGCATCGGATAATTTGTCCTCTGGCGAATCTACTTTCATGGTGGAGATGAATGAGACGGCAAGTATTATGAATAATTTGTCTGACCGTTCATTAATCTTATTAGACGAAATTGGTCGTGGAACGAGTACCTACGATGGTATTTCTATCGCGTGGGCTATTGCAGAGTTTCTGCACAATCATCCATCGGCTAGAGCCAAAACCTTATTTGCGACACATTACCACGAATTGAATGAGTTGAATAATTCGATGCCACGCATCAAAAACTATAATGTGACGGTGAAAGAAGTCAATAATAAAGTGATTTTCTTACGCAAACTAATGCCAGGCGGCTCAGAACATAGTTTTGGTATTCACGTAGCTAAATTAGCAGGAATGCCTCCAAAATTGATTGGTCGAGCTTCTGAAATTCTCAAACGTCTGGAGCAAGAGCGTACTGGTGGAGAGAAAATAAAAGACAGCATGCGTAAAATCCAAAAGCAAGCACACCAATTGCAAATGTTTGCTATCGACGACCCTGTCTTAGAGAAAATTCGAGACATGCTGAATAATTTAGATGTGAATTCACTTACACCCGTGGAGGCTTTGATGAAGTTAGATGAGATTCAGCGCGTGCTTAAGAGTTAAAATCGTACAAAAAGCTCAAACGAAGCGTATTTGGATGGGATAGTTGTTTTTAGACGGCTATCCCATTTATATGGAATAAGATGTAGATTACTTTCTATCCCTATGTAAGTTTTTTTGCTTATATGCCTCATGATAGAAATGCCAAATGTGGAATGCATAGTTTGCACATTTCTCGGCAACCTCGTTTCGGTTTCATTTCCTTCATCATCTTCCCCATATACGGTTTCAGATAGTCCAGTCCAAATAACGCCATAACCCGCATTTACCTTTGGTAAAATTATGAATCTATATTTGTCTAGCAATTTATAACCAACACCTATTGCCAAAACATGACTGGAATTGGGTTCGACTTCTCGAATTTCCTCTTTATACACAAAATCTATTGCAGGTGTTTTGGTATGCACTCTAAATTTGTAATGCACATCAAATACAAAATCACTGCTAAAGGATGACATCATCGATATCCCACCAGTTAGAGATTTGCCGAAATATTCATTTTCGCCAACCGGTAAAAACGTGCCAACATGTATGCCAAAAGTATGCTTTTCTTTATATTGTTCTAATTCGATTCGCTGTTTCATCTTTTTGACAGATGAAGTTTCGGGTTGCATTATACTCATATAGGCGTTAATGTCATCTTTGAACAGAAGTAATAAAGCTTCTTCTTCTTTGTTTAAGTGATTATATGTTAAAGAATTCAAAAGTGCATTTGCTTTGACTTTCAATAAAGAATCAGCCCGATGACCTAAAGGGATGTAAGTATATTTTTTCTTATTTTGCTGATAAGCATTTCTATTCGTATATGTTGCATCCCATCGTTCTATCAGATTTTCATCAAATTTATTTTTCAAATATTTAGCGCGGATTTGGTCTGTATTGGTTTTATTTATTATTTGATAAATTAATTTAGTCCTTAAAGTAAATTCAGTCTCACCACAGGTTGCCTCAATCGTATTTAAAATTTGTATAATATTATTGTAATCATTGTCTTGTAGTTGTGCAGCTAGTTTTTCCAGGGCTATAGCTGTCACCGATTCGCATTGATTCTGTGCTTGGACTGAAGAAAATGTAGTATATAGTATAACAAACGAGATAGCGGTTTTTATAAATTTCATATTGGTTAATTTCTGTTAAAAGTATGTATTTATTTCAATTTCTTTAGTTGCAATTTAGCTACCTTTGTTAGACATGAAATCAGTATTTAGGTTTAAACAGTTTGAAGTTAATCAGCAAGGTTGTGCGATGAAAATAAACACTGATGGGGTGTTGTTGGGGGCAATGGTTGATGCGAATAATCCATCTAGAATATTAGATATCGGAACAGGTACTGGCGTGATTGCACTCATGTTGGCACAGCGATACTCTGAAGCTCAAGTCGACGCAGTAGAAATAGATGAAGATGCGCATAAAACTTCCATAGAGAATTTTCAAAATTCACCTTTCGCTTCGCGTATAAAAGGCGATTTGGGTTCGTTTGAAGAGATGAATGTACTCAATAAATATGATTTAATCGTTAGTAATCCGCCCTTTTACACGAATTCTTTACATAATCCAGATTCAAGGAAGAAATTAGCAAGACATGCGGATCTTGATTTTTTTGATAAGCTGTTGGTATTTGCAAAAGAATATCTTTCTGAGCAAGGGCAATTAAATTTGATACTACCAGTTGAATTAGCAGAATATGTGATTTTAAAAGGGGAAGAATTGGATTTTTGGCTATCTAAATCTATTGTCATAAAATCTTTTACAAATTCAGAAGTTATTCGAAAAATAATCACATTGAAGAGAGAAAAGGTTGAAAAAACTATTTTGGAAGATTTCGTGATTTACCAAGAGAAAGGTGTTTATTCCCAGTCTTATCGTACTGTATTAAAACCATTCTTTTTAGCATTTTAGGGATATGAAAAAGATAGGATTGATTTCGGATACACACAGTTATTTGGATGATGCGGTTTTTGTTCATTTCAAAGATTGTGATGAGATATGGCATGCCGGCGATTTTGGTTCTTTGGAAGTGGTTGAGAAATTGGAAGCTTTCAAACCTTTTCGAGGGGTGTATGGCAATATTGATGACAAAACAATTCAAATGCGCTGTCCTGAACATTTGCGCTTTGAGTGTGAAGGTGTGGATGTGTGGATGACACATATTGGTGGTTATCCTGAACGCTATTCTTCTTTGGTAAAAACTGAGATAACTAAAAATCCACCTCAACTTTTTATTTGTGGACATTCGCATATTTTGAAAGTACAATACGACCAAAAATTGCAGCTATTACATCTCAATCCTGGCGCAGCAGGTAAACAGGGTTGGCATAAAATTAGAACTTTGATGCGATTTGATTTAAATAACGGTAAAATTGAAAACTTGGAAATTATTGAGTTGAATTTAAGGTGAAAATTTTCATATTTTTACTTTTGAAAACTCAAATTTATGATTCTACAAAACCCTAGGTCAGTTCATTGTTGAAAAACAAGCTGACTTTCCTTACGCCAAAGGCACTCTCCCGTTTATTACTTTATATTGCTATACCCGCCAACATTGTGAACCGTGAAGCCTATAAGGCTGGAGTCTAGATGGTAGTGTAGGTTGGAACTATTTTTTCTATCTATAGACGCAAGAGTGAGGTGGGAGAAGAGTTGACAGAAGACCATTATTTACAGACTGGATTGGATCAGGTGGCTGCTGGTTATATCATTTATGGTTTTTCTACTATGCTTGTATATACCATGGGATAAGGTATTAACGGTTTTACTCTGGATCCGTCTATGGGTGATTTTTTTATCGCATCCTAATATTAAAATAACGTGAGTTCGGTTTAAGCAGCAAGGAATAATTGATTTTGTTGCTGTTCAAACTGAATGTTTAAAGAAGGCTTTTTAGGAAAAAAAGCATAAGCTGCCAAAGTTCCTAAAATATTTAACAAGAAGTTGTTTACCGACCTGTGTCTAGTATGCTGTAGCTTGCAAATGTTCTTTAGTTCATCATTTACACATTCAATGATTGGTCTTTTTCGAAGCATTATTTTATCGGTTTGACTTAAGTTCATTCCTTTCATATTTTTTCTAGGTTTGGTCACCATCTGTATTCCATTTCCCCAGAGTATATCCGCCATTGCTTTTGAAATATACCCCTTATCCCCATATAGTTTACCAAAAATATCCTTGGTCATATTCATCATATGTTTTAGATTTCTGTCATCCACATTGCCCTTAGTAAGGTAAAAAGACAATATTTCTCCTTTATCATTGATGATTAGGTGTAGTTTGAAACCATAGAACCAACCTATTGGAACACTGACCCCGTTCAGCAGTATCTCTGAAAACTTTATTTTGGTGTATCCTTCTGTTGTGGCACACCTTGATATGCGTAGAGTCAATAAAATTAATACCCCCACTCTTGCCTAGACAGCACATCTTTACAAAAGCATAAAGGTCAGAGCACACCTTGGTTGAAGCTCGACAAACCTATTATAAGAGGTTAATCCAGGGAAAAGATCCTTGAGATGGGGCAATGCATAATGCACATAAAAAGACTTCAAATTGCTGAATTGACCCGAATGAAAAAGGACCATTAAGCTGATCATTTCACTCTCACAAAGACTAGCTTTTCTATTGCGTTTACCGATTTTTCTGTCTTCTAAAAGCTTTTCTTCAAGAATAGGTTGGATTTCAATGCAAAAATCATCCACTTTTACGAAAATTTCTATAACTTTATCTCTCAACATAAGGCTTGATTTATATTTGTAATAATTTGATTGTCAACTAATTATATACAAAAATCAAGCCTTATTTAGTTAAAATAATATATAATTTCACTTTTTTCTTATCCCGAACTCACGTTAAAATACCTTATACCAATAGATCTTATATTTCACGCTATATAGATTCAATGGTGGCAGATATTGACTGAAATTTATTGTTGGGTGGTGTCTTTATCTATCCACAGACAGCAGCGCAGCCAAACGGGAAATTGCGCCTTAATGTACGAATGTGATCCTATCGGATTTATATAGACAAGCTGGTGGAAAAGCATCGACTGGAAATAAACGGATTTTGGACATGTATCTGCTATTATGGGGAGTACAGCGATGGTCAATATGGTTTTAGAGTTTTTGCAGTAGTCTACAAGCTATCGCGAACCTGGATTAAGAAAGATTTCTAACGCTTTTGTATAAAGGGTTTAAGAATTATAATGGTCTTACTAATGTGTTCAGTTAAGTATTAGATCATAAGTTTCAGAATTATTATTTAATTGTGATTATTTAAAATATTCCACACGCTCACAATAAGTTACGGTTTGTTTCGTTTTTATTTTCCCGGGATGCTTGTTTTGTATTACAAATCTTCCCTATCTTTGCACCACTCCGCAAGGGAGGAACGGTTCTTCGGAG
>NZ_WUQZ01000028.1 GCF_009829075.1 Sphingobacterium composti
ATCCGACGATTGAACCAAGGATGGGGTAGTTACTTCAAGTTAAGTGAATCGCGAAGCATATTTGAAATCCTAGACGAGTGGACACGTAGCCGTGTTAGACTGTGCTACTGGAGCCAATGGAAACGGATCAAGACGCGTGTGAAGGAGCTTAAGAAACTAGGTGTGACTTCTAACCAAGCTTATCAATGGGGTAATACCCGTAAAGGTCCGTGGCGAACGGTAAATAGCCCAATCTTGAAACGAACGCTTACCAATGCATTCTTAAAGAAAGAAGGACTATTATATCTTACCGATATAATAGTCCCAAAGACTGTTAATGTTTAATGAACCGCCGTATGCCGAACGGCACGTACGGTGGTGTGAGGGGTCAGGTAATCAAATAATGATTACCTTCCTACTCTATATTGTCATTCCGAGCATAGCGAGGAATCTATAAAAGATATCTCCTAAAGTCGATATGACGCGTAATATAAAATTCTATTTCAACCAACCTTTTTCTAAGACTTCTTTCGCGTGGTAGGTAAGGATAGAAGTGGCACCAGCGCGACGGAAGCTTAATAGCGTTTCCATAATTACTGCTTCGGACAACCATCCATTTGCAATAGCTGCTTTCAGCATAGCATATTCACCCGAAACATTGTACGCTGCGATTGGTAAATCAAAATTGTCGTGCAATAATTTAATTACATCCAAATACGGAAGACCTGGTTTTACCATCAAGAAGTCAGCACCTTCTTCCATATCCAATTGTGCTTCAATCAATGCTTCTCTGCTATTCGCTGGATTCATCTGGTAGGATTTCTTGTCCCCTTTTTTAGGAGCTGAACCCAATGCATCACGGAAAGGACCATAGTAAGCTGAAGCGTATTTTGCAGTATAAGACATTAGCGACACATTTGTAAAGCCATTATCGTCCAAAACACTACGCAAATAACCAATTCGACCGTCCATCATATCTGAAGGTGCAATAATATCCGCACCAGCTTTTGCATGAGCCAAAGCCATTTTTCCTAAAATCTCTAGCGTTTCATCGTTTAAGATTTCACCATTTTCTACAATACCATCGTGACCATCTGAGCTATATGGGTCCATTGCAACATCTGTAATTACACATGCTTCTGGAAAATTTTTCTTCACAGCATCGATAGCACGCAAATACAATGTTCCTTCTCGGTAACTTTCTGTAGCGTATTTATCTTTCAACGATTCTTCTACTGCTGGGAACAAATCAAATGCTTTCAATCCTAAATTCATGCAACTTTCTACTTCACGTAGCAAGTTGTCGACTGAATAACGAAAGATACCCGGCATTGATTTTACTTCCTCTTTTTGGTTATCACCGTCAATGATAAATAAAGGGAATATTAAGTTAGAAGGCGATAAATGCGTCTCTTGAATCATGTCACGAATGACTGCTGATTTTCTGTTTCTTCTAGGACGTTGTAACATGGTAAGAATGTTTATATGAAAGCCATTTCGATAGAAATGGCTTGTTATAATATTTTATTTGTATTCTAATCCAAAAATAGCTTCTGTCAAGCCCATCTCATCAGGGGAGAATGGAAGTGTATATTTTAATCCCATTTCCTCAATTGCTTTGGCAGTAGAATAGCCAATACAAATGATTTGTTGGTCAGGTTCTGCTAAGTTTTCAGCAAAATACGCTTGCACATTGCTTGGGCTAGTGAATATTAATACATTAGCATTTGATTTGCCTACATTTTCTTCCAATACGGTTTCGTAAATAGGCATATCAATTACGGTCGTGTTTTCAGTTAATTCCTTTTGAATACTCATTAACGAATCTTTTGCGCGAGGAATAAATACTGTTTGACCATCAACCAATTTTGCGAATTCTTTGGCTATATCTTCGGTGCTGATACCCAAATCATCACCTGAGAAATCTGCTACACGACCAAATTTGCGTAATGTCGATTCGGAACCTCTTCCTAAAACACCAATTTTTGTTTTCTTCAAAATCAAAGGCTCTAATTTGAAGAAATGCTCAATTGCATTTTTACTATTGAAGAAAATCCAATCAGCTCTTTTTAGAATAAAAGAATCTAGCGTGTTGATCGTTGGAAATATTTTAATCAAAGAACGCGCATCTACAGCAATATTGTGCTTAGCTAACCATTTTGCCAAATATGAGTTTTCATCCAAATCTCTTGATATAAAAACAGATGAAGGCATTTTACGGTCTTTTTGGAATTTTTCAAAAATTCTTTGTGCCATTCCTTCGGTGGTATTCGACTCTAGATATAATCTATCTGGGAAATCTTCGTTGTCTTCCGCAATAGAAGTCCAAGATTCAAATTTACCATTACGTTCGCGACAGTAAGAGCCAAGAGGCGCATGACAGCCCGCATCAAACATATTTAATACTTTACGTTCCACAGCAATAGTTTTAGCTACAGCCTCGCAGTTTATTTTTTGTAATAAATTGAATAATTCTTGGTCAGATTCACGAATTTGAATAGCTAATACACCTTGAGCTGGCGCAGGAATAATCTCTACAGGTGGGATTTCTTCGATGTGAAAATCGGACAAATCCATTTCAATACGACTCACTCCAGCTTTCGCTAATACAATCGCATCGTATTGCTCGTCACGTAATTTTTGAATACGTGTCTGCAAATTTCCACGTAAATCGGAGAACTCTAAGTCTGGACGTACCGACAATAATTGCGCTTTACGTCTGTTCGAAGAAGTACCTACACTAGCATTGTGTTTCAACGATAAGCGTTTGGTTACATCAACACAATCTTTGTGAATAATGATTACTTCCGAAGGGTCTTCACGCTCTGATACGGCAGCGATGATAAGTCCTGGAGGATTGACAGTCGGTAAATCTTTGTGAGAGTGAACAGCAAGGTCAATTTGCGCAGATAATAATTCTTCTTCCAATTCTTTGGTGAAAAACCCTTTACCTTCCAATTTATCCAAACGAAGATGTTGGATAATATCGCCTTGCGTTTTGATGATTTTCAATTCGGCTTCGACGCCGATTTCTGCTAATCTATCTTTTACGAAGTTGGCTTGCCAAAGTGCTAGTTGGCTACCTCTAGTTCCGATAATTAATTTTCTATTCACTGACACAAATTTACGTTATGTATTAACGTTGCAAATTTAGCCAAATAGAACCACTTTATGACCCTTAATGTGTCAGAATAAAGTATCTTTTGTCAAGAATAAGAGTAGGAATTAGTTCTTTTCGAATTCTGAGTTTTTCACTAGAATTTCTTTAGCCATTACCATAGGAACTTTGATGTATTTTTTCTCCATATAGTTGATGACTTTTTCCAAAACTTCACGCGCTTGTGGGTCAAGATTGTTGAGGTCTTGCGCAAAAACTTCATTCATAGCGACAGCGCGAATCTCTTTGATTTTATCAGGTACTTGGCGCATAGCTACTTCTACACGACGTTGTTTGATAATAGGAAGAAATTCTTTGATATTCTCCTCGATGATAGTTTCAGCGCTTTCTAATTCATTGTAGCGCTCTTGGATATTTTTTTCTGCGATAGCTTGCAATCCACTTACTTCGATGTAATGAATTGAATTTTTAGCTAAAACGTCAGCATCAATATCATTTGGAATTGCTAAATCTACGACAACTTTTTTATCTGTATCGCCGTTTAATAGGCTTTGGTACAAATCATTGTCAATGATAGAGCCTGCAGCACCTGTGCATGTAATCATAACGTCAAACCCATGTTTGTAATTTGCCAATTCTGACAATGGGTAAGCTTCACAATTTAACTCTTGAGCTAATTTTTTCGCATTTTCCAACGTACGATTGAAAACAACGAAATTAGAAAGTTTATGTTTTTTAAGGTATTTAGCAAAGTTTTGATTTGTTTCGCCCGAACCGATGACTAAAATTCTAGGATTTTCTGCTAATTTGATTTCTTTCAACTTGCGGTAAGCCAAAGAAACTACAGAGATAGGATTACGTGAGATGTTTGTATAGGTATAAACTTCTTTTGCGGTCTTGACCAATCTATCCATCATCAAACGAAGAAAATCTCCTGTAAATCCTGCTTCACGACATTTTTCGTAAGCACGACGTACTTGAGCTAGGATTTCTTTTTCGCCGACAACCAAACTCTCTAGAGAGCAGGACATACGGAAAAGGTGGTTAAGAGCATCTAATCCAGTGTAGCGAGTTACTTGACCTAAGTAGCACTGAAGGCGTTCAGCTGGTACACAGAAGTTCATTTTTTGCATAAATTCAGCAATGAACTCATCCGTCAATTGATGTGCACCATAAAAGACAAACTCCACACGGTTACATGTTGCGATGTAAAATACTTCAGGAATATCTAATGTATTTTTAAGATTGATTAATCTGGCATCTAACTCTTCATTACAGATAACCAAATTGCCCAAATCTTTTAGGTCAACGTGTTTGTGGGTGAACGCTATAACTTTTAAATTCTTCAACGCTTTAACTTTCTAGCTCAAATAACTGTTGCAAATGTAGCCTAAAACGTTGGCTCTTCTGTCAAAAATCTGTCAAAGGAACTAATTTAGAAAGCCTCTAAATAGCAAGATTTCTTTTTTTAAAATATTGAAATTCAGTTTGTTGAAAATTAAACTAAGTTCTTTAATGACCTATATCACATAAATAAAATATATTTTGTAATTACAATCACAATTCACAGTGTGCAAAGTGTATAATTTTCTGTTCAAAACAATATTCAAATATAAGATTAAATATTTGGGCAAATAAATTTTGAAATATACCTTTACTATTATGTACATACTAAGAAAGCCAATCGCACTATTTGGAATAACTGTGGCAGCATTGTCCAGTATTTTTTGTCCCTTTTTGAAAATTCCTATCAAAGGAAATTGGAATCTGTATCAGACGGATACTAGTCTTTTTTTAATTACAATGGGATTTTTAGGATTATCGGTTTTATTTTTTGCGGTTCGCAAAATTAATATGTATCGTTATGCATCATGGGGGTTTTTGGGATGGACTATTTTGGGATTGACAGCAGTATACTTCAAAATCAACAATTATTTCGGATTTAAGTTGGTAGATGGATTGTTATCTAAAACTATACACTTAAAGTGGGGCTGGGTAGTGCTTATATTGAGTGCGGTGGTGATGGTTTCAAGTGTACAAAAAGTAAAGGAAATAAAATAATATGAGACATAAACAGATTAATAATACACCGATTAATCAAATCATGTTGATTTTGATTATAGTGCTGATTTGTATTTTGATATTCAAAAATCTGTTGTATTATCTGCCGGGATTTCTTGGTGCGATGACATTATACATATTATTTAGAAGTTCTTATTTCACACTAACAGAGCAAAGGAAATGGAATAAATCATTAGCAAGTATTTTATTCATTTTAATTTCCATAGTTTTTATTGTTCTCCCCATATGGGCGATAGTAGATTATCTAATTCCTCAAGTGCGGAGTTTTTTGGATAATACCGACCAAATTGTTAACCAGTTTAATCAGGTTAAAGTTTTTCTATCAGACAAGCCTTTGTTGCAAGATATAGATTTATCGGATGAAGCATTGTTAAACTTTTTACAACGATTGACAAAATATATACCTAGTATTCTAAATTCTGTGATGGAAGTTGGTGTCAATATATTAGTCACTTTATTTGTGCTTTATTTTATGTTGGTGTATGGAAGACCGATGGAATCTTATATAAGACGTGGTATTCCTTTTTCTGAAACAAGTAAAAATGAAATCTGGAAAGAAGTCGATTTGATGGTGCGTTCTAATGCTATTGGTATTCCAATTTTGGGGTTGTGTCAAGGATTAGTTGCGATGCTAGGCTATTATATTTTTGGTGTGGAGAGCTTTATACTATTAGGAATATTGACAGGTGTGTCGTCTATTATACCCGTACTTGGCACGATGACCATTTATATTCCAGTATGTATTACAGTGCTTGCTACAAGTTCTTTAGGTAGTGGTATTGGGTTGACTTTATATTGCTTTTTGTTGGTGGGAGGGATAGATAATATCTTGCGTTTTACTATTCTTAAGACATTAGGGAATGTTCCACCTTTGATAACTGTATTTGGCGTATTGTTGGGTTTAAATATGTTTGGTATGTTAGGTTTAATTTTCGGACCATTGATATTATCGTCGGTAGGTGTTTTAATCAAGGTTTATTCTAATGAGTATGGAAAAGGAAATGCAACCGATTTAATAGAATTAGAAATTAAAAAGTAAGCACTTACTTTTTTTTAAATTTTTCTTTTGTAATCCATTTGAACTCATTATGTTTGTAGCACAAAGGGAGATGAAAGAATGAAATTATGTGAGTCTTCACTCACATCGATAAACCAAAAAACACAATTAATGATAGACCGTAATGTCTTAAAACTTCAATAAGATATTTTCTATCCAATTATAAAACTATTTTAGACTAATTGTAGACTTGTCCAATCCCGCGACAAGTCTTTTTTTATGTGGAGAAACGGGGGTAAATTCTTATATTTGTATTCATGTGCATCAGACACATTAAACCATTAGGAGAAACATATGGGAACGGAGAGTAAGAGACAACAACGATTTGCAGGTGTATTACAACAAGATTTGGCTGAATTATTCCAACGTGAGGGAGCGGCTTGGGCACCAGGAGCATTTATCACAGTTACGAAAGTTCGTGTGACGCCAGACTTAGCTATTGCACGTGTATTTTTAAGTTTTTTGAATACCAATACGGCAAAAGAAGATATCGCGGCCATTAAAACTAAAACTAGTGAAATTCGATATAAGTTAGGTACACGTATTAAAAATCAAGCCCGAATTGTTCCGCAGTTGGAATTTTTCTTGGATGATACCAATGAATATGTCGAGCATATGGATAAAATATTTGAAGAGATTAGTAAAGAGACTAGACAGCCAGATTAATAAATCTGGCTTTTTTGATAATGATATTTCGATTAGACAAAAAACATATGCTATTTCCAGACCCTTCACTCGCTGAAGAAGATGGCTTATTGGCTGTAGGTGGGGATTTGCAATTGAAACGACTGCTAAATGCATATGCAAATGGTATTTTTCCATGGTATTCGGATGATACACCTATACTTTGGTACGCTCCTCATGAACGATTTGTGTTATATCCACAAGAAATAAAAATCAGCAAATCGATGTCCAAATTTTTGTCAAAAGAGGAATTTGCTATCACTTTTAATGAGGATTTTGAACAAGTCATAAGGAATTGTGCTAGGATAGAAAGAAAAGACCAAGATGGAACTTGGATAGTCGATGAAATGCAATCTGCTTATATCAATTTGCATAAACAAGGTTTTGCGCATAGTATAGAAGTTTGGGAAAATGAAACGCTTGTAGGTGGATTGTATGGCGTATTGGTAGGAAGAGTTTTTTGTGGAGAAAGTATGTTTTCAAAAGTGTCTAATGCGTCCAAAGTAGCTTTGATTTATTTGTGTCAACAATTTGATTTAGAATTAGTCGATTGTCAGATTCATTCCGAGCATTTAGAATCGATGGGAGCAAAGCTTATTGATTCCAAAATATTTTATAATTTGCTGAATAATCAAGAATATACTGCCCATGGATTACAAAAGCTATTTCGACATTCCTAGTGATATCACATATCTGAATACATCTGGAAACGGTTTGATGCCAAGTACACATTATAAATGGCGGGAGGAACGAGAGAAAAAGTTTTTTGACATCAGAGGTGATTTACGCGACCAACAAGGAACTTTTATAGCTAATGTAAAGGCTGAATTTGGAGAATTATTTAATTGTCCTGTTCAGAATTTATTTGCTGTGCCTAATTTTTCTTTTGGATTACATACACTTTTGAATGGAATGCCAAAAGGATTGCGATATGCGATTTTGGAGGAAGATTATCCTTCGTTAAATTATCCTATTATCAGCCGTCAATTGGATTATGTTAGCATACCAGTTAATGAGAATTTGGAGGATAATATTGAGGATATTTTGCAGTCGAATGGTATTGATGTTTTGGTCTTTAGCATTGTCCAATATATTAAGGGAATTAAGATTGATTTGAATTTCGTAAAGAAATTAAAGTTAAAATTTCCAAATTTGCTTATAATAGGTGATGCGACGCAATATTTGGGGACAGAACCGTTTGATTTTCTGAATTCAGGATTTGATGTTGTTGGCGGTTCAGGATATAAGTGGATGATGGCGGGTTTTGGAAACGGTTATATGATGATTTCGGACAACGTGAAATCTATGCTCTATGTAG
The DNA here is from genome assembly GCF_009829075.1 of Sphingobacterium composti. Classification (GTDB taxonomy): domain Bacteria; phylum Bacteroidota; class Bacteroidia; order Sphingobacteriales; family Sphingobacteriaceae; genus Sphingobacterium; species Sphingobacterium composti. Next base: position 8,239 of record NZ_WUQZ01000028.1, read on the forward strand.
ATGCTCAGCTAGGAGAAAGGCCAAAAGAAGCGATGTGGTCTGCAAAAAGTATATTGGATACTTTCTTTGAACCTGGTCATCAAGATACATTGAGTCATGGAACTTTATTGCAATCGGTACGATTGTTTAAAGAAATTGGACTAGATAATATTCAACAACAGCTTAAAGATATTACGCAATATGCGTATCAAAAATTCGACGAAAGAGGCTTATTGTTGACAGAAATTAAGAACAGAAAAGTAAAATCTTCATTGATTAATATACAAATAGCTCCAAAGCATTATGATTTGCTGATGTCTAATGGAATTAAATGTTTTCCGCGCGGAACTGGAATTCGAATAGGAATTCATTTGTATAATACGAAGGAGGATATAGATAAATTGATAGCGGTGATTGATAAAATAGAGAAATAAGATGAATTTGAAAATAGGTGATTTAGTACGATTCATAGATGAGCCAATCGAAGGACATATCACATCTATGCAAGCGAATGATATAATAGGGGTAACTGATGATACGGGGTTTGAAATCCCTGTATTGCGTACTAAAGTTACTTTGGTGCATGGGAATATGCGCACAATAGAGGATGAGATAGATGATTTACCAACGCAAGCAAATTTGCCCTTTGTTGATAAAGGTATTTATATCGGTGTAGCAGGTGAACAAAAGGATGGTTTAGCGAAATTTTATATTATCAATGAAACTTCGTTTGAGCTTTTAGTATCTGTTTCAGAAGTTTCAGGTTCTAAAACAACAGGAATATTTGCGAATGCTGTACCTAAGCATGATTTTGCTCAAATCTATACGGCAAACTTTTCGGCAGTAGGGAAATGGCCAACTTTCCAGTTACAAATAATACGCCATACGCGATTAGCCCAAACACAGACCCAACCGATTAGTAAGGAATTTCGTGTGAAACCTTTGGATTTGATTAATTCTAAAGAGCGTGTTGAAATGCTCAATGAGAAAGTTTGGCTGTATGAAATTGATAAAATCGAAGAGGATATTGGTCTCGATAAATTGAAATCTCATTTTATTTCGCATAGACCGAAGGGAAGATAAGTGTAAAGTCCTAGTGTTTTGCTAGGACTTTTTTGTTGTCATAATCATTATAATTGAAAAAGTGAAACTTAAAGCTTATATAATGACATAAAAATATTAGGGTAAGCGTCTGAAAAGTAGTATCTTTCTAATGATTAGATTGTTGGGGGGAAACGAGCACAACAATTAAGACATTTGCCAAATTATGAGAAAGCTTCTTTTTGCAATAATTATTTTATTTTGCCATCAAACTCTATTAGCTAATAAGCTCATTCCTAATGGAAAACCAATTGATTTAAGATGTGAACATCTTATCAATCCTTTAGGTATTGATAATCCACAACCTCGATTTTCTTGGAAGCTAAACGATGATCGTAAGGGTGCTATTCAACAAGCTTATCAAATACTAGTAAGTGAAGATTCTATTTCTTTAGAGCAAAACAAAAAATTGTATTGGGATACGGGGAAAATGTTTAAATCCGACATTTTAATCACATATACTGGAAAGGTTTTAGTACCGCAGAAGAGATATTATTGGAAAGTGATTGCATGGGATAAAGATGGGAAAACTAATTCATCTTCGATAGCTAGGTTCGAAACGGGAATGATGGGGCTAAATAGTTGGAAGGGATCGTGGATTAGTGACCATCATGACATTCATTACAAACACGCTCCTTATTTTAGAAAGGAATTCAATACCACTAAAAAGATCAAATCTGCACGAGCGTATATAGCTGTTGCGGGATTATATGAGCTTTCTATCAACGGTAAGCGAGTAGGAGATCATTTTTTGGATCCAATGTATACACGATTTGATCGGAGAACATTATATGTCACGCATGATGTGACCAAGCATTTGCAATTGGGGGAAAATGCAGTTGGTGTTATATTAGGAAATGGCTGGTATAATCATCAGTCGTTGGCAGTGTGGGATTTTCATCATGCGCCTTGGCGCGGAAGGCCGACTTTTTGTATGGATATTCGAATTGAATATGAAGATGGTTTTGCAGAAACAATAAAAACGGAGCGGGACTGGAAAACTTCTTCAGGACCAATAATAGCGAATAGCATTTATACGGGTGAACATTATGATGCGCGGTTGGAGCATAATGGTTGGGATTTACCCGATTTTGATGATTCTAAATGGCAAAGAGTACGTTATCGAAGTGTTCCTTCGAATAATTTGGTTGCTCAACAAATTGCACCTATCCGATTAATTAGAGAATATAAGCCCATTTCTGTTAAAAAATTGGATGACAAAACTTATCTCTTTGATATGGGGCAGAATATGGCTGGTATTTCTAAAATAAAAGTTTATGGAAAGGAAGGAACCATTATAAGAATTTCGCACGGAGAACGTTTACACGAAAATGGACGACTAGATCTTTCTAATATAGATGTTTATTATTTAGGAGATAAAGAAAAAGATCCTTTTCAAACCGATATTTTGATTCTTAGTGGCAAGAAAGAGGATGAATTTATGCCAAAGTTTAATTATAAAGGGTTTCGGTATGTAGAGGTTACAAGTTCTGAGCCTATTGATTTGAATGAGACAAATCTAGTGTCTTATTTCGTACATAGTGATGTCGAACAAAAAGGAAATGTTCACACTTCTTCTACGTTGGTTAACAACCTTTGGAAAATTACAAATAATGCTTATTTGTCTAATTTGATGGGCTACCCAACTGACTGTCCACAGCGAGAAAAAAATGGTTGGACTGGAGATGGGCATTTAGCTATTGAGACAGCTTTATACAATTACGATGGAATCACTGTATACGAAAAGTGGTTGGCTGATCATCGCGATGAGCAGCAGCCTAATGGAGTTTTGCCCGATATTATTCCGACAGGCGGGTGGGGTTATGGTACTGATAATGGTTTGGATTGGACGAGTACAATTGCCATTATTCCGTGGGAGGTCTATCAGTTTTATGGTGATAGTAAGCTGTTGAAGGATTGCTATGAAAACATTAAACGTTATGTAGATTATGTAAATGGAATTAGTGTGGATGGTTTGACGACATTTGGTCGGGGTGATTGGGTTCCTGTGAAATCCACTTCAAATAAGGAATTGACTTCTTCGGTTTATTTCTATGTTGATGCCAAAATTCTCGCTAATGCAGCTAAACTTTTTGGTAAACTAGAGGATTACAAGTTTTATTCGGCTTTAGCTGATAAGATTAAAATTGCAATCAATACAAAATTTTTAAATCGAGAGTCTGGAATTTATGCTTCGGGTACTCAGACAGAATTGAGTGTGCCTTTGCATTGGGGTTTAGTGCCAGATGATATGATCGCTAAAGTTGCCGCTAACTTGAATCAAAAGGTTATTGAATCAAATTTTCACTTGGATGTAGGCGTTCTTGGTGCTAAAGCATTGCTGAATGCACTAAATAATCATGGCTACAGTGAATCGGCTTATAAAGTTGCTGTGCAAAATACTTACCCTTCCTGGGGATGGTGGGCTGTGAATGGAGCTACTACTTTATTAGAAAATTGGGACTTAAATGCTAAACGAGATATTTCGGACAACCATATGATGTTTGGTGAAATAGGAGGTTGGTTTTTTAAGTCAATAGGTGGTATTTTACCAGATCCACAGCTTCCAGGTTTTAGGCATATACTTTTGAAACCTATTTTTCCAGAAGGTTTAGATAAGTCAGAAGTTTCTCACGAATCGCCTTATGGAAAGATTATTTCTAAGTGGAGTAAAAACAAAAAAACTATTACTTACGATATTACTATTCCAGCTAATTCATCAGCTACTTTCTACGCACCCAATAATATAGAAGGTGAAAGAGAAATTAAGTTAGAAGCTGGAAAGCATCAATTGAAATTAAAGTTGAAATAGCGGTTCAACTCATTTATGGAAATTGATTAATTCGTTCATCATGCTATTAACCAAATTAGTAGTATATGAAATGTTATGTTGGGCTTTTAAATATTTTATTTCTTTTGGTTGCATGTAGGAGCGAACCAGAATTATCTCAATACTCTAAGATTCCTTTAATATCAAGTCTCTATTATTTTGCAGATGATAACAGTTATCAATTTTCTTGTGTTGGATTAGGAGATAGTGTAGTTGCGATTTATGAGTATAATCCACATTTGGTTACCATACAAAAGTGTACAATTAAAAATAGCAATACGAGAATCAGTTCTTGTTATAGATATATTGGATATAGCCTACTTTATAGTAATTTAGGGGAAAAGTACTTTAATTTGTTAAACTTTCCGTTTAATATAAATCAGTTAGATGTTAATAGTATATTTAAGTTCTACAATACCCGATTTGTACGTTTAGATTCTATTGAATTTTGGAATAGGACATCTCTATTTTTAGATTCAATTGTGTTTGACCTTTCCAGAGATAAGTATTTATTGGATTTTACTTATTCTAATCAAAAAGTAGATCAAAATATATCAATAGATCAGTGGGCTTTAAGTAAAAATATTGGTAGAGATGCTACTAGCTTGCCAAAATTGTTTTTTGAAGTGGAGATTGATAAACTAGGGAATATAGTAGCTGTCGATTATAATTCTTGGGGAAAAGAAATTTATAAAGATCTTATAGTTGGGCTAAAACCAATATTATTTAATAAATCATTACAACCTTATAGTTTTTTGGGATACCCAGTAAGAGTTAAGATGACTGTTGGGGTAATTATAAAGTAAGGAATTATTGTAGTGTTGATTTGTTTGTAAATTATTGTTTAACAGTTTGTTGCGTTTTTTTTGGTAATTATTTATTAAATTAGTATTACCCATTAACCTAATTTTCTAAATTATGAAAAGAAAAATTCTTTTGATAGTATCATTAATTATGATACTATTCTCGAGGCAACCTCTTATGTCTCAAACACAACAAGTAGATTCATTACCAGTTTATAATCTTTTTTACTTAAGTAAGTACATTAACTCCACAGGACTAAATAATAGTGACTCAACTAAACTATATAATAGCCTAATTTCTATCGTTCGTAATTCAAATGCTAATATAACAAATGAAAAAATATTGAACTTTATTAATAAACAAGAAGGATTAAAAAAGGAGGGAATCAAAAATATAATTTTAGCGAAGGGTTCTCTCAAAGATTTGCCATCTGCATTTATTAATGATACTCCTTTGAATATTCTTATTCAAGAATATTTTGATAATCGAAAAGATATCGAAAATAAGGATTTTAAAATAGAAAATGAAAAAAATCAACTAGTTGAATTTGTAAATCTATTAAACGATGTAAACATAAACTCTGTTAATGAATTAGATGATAAGGTGAAGAGTTTGTCAGAGGAGTTTAATAAATTAAATGAAACTCAAAAAAACACACTTGGGAAATATGGTGATATAAAAGATTCATATCAGACATTTAAAGATGCTTTAATTGAAGTTAGTAAAAAGAAGGAAGATTTGATTAAAAAGTTTAATCATGATATTTCTTATTTACAGATTCCAATACAAGAGACCAATATAGATACTGTTTTGAATAATTTTCAAAACAAACTTAATACATTGAAATCTAAGGTTCTGTTACAAGATTTTGATTCTTACATGGTAAAAGAAGCTATTTATCAATATGATAAATTATCTGAAGAACAAAAAAACACATTACGAACTCTCAATAATATTAATATTAAAATATTTTTAGAAAAATTTAGTTCTGAAATGAATTTGATTTCTAAAGATGTTGATAGCGCTAAAGGAAATTTTAAAAATAAAATTACTCAAATAGTTGATTCCGTTAATATTAATAAATATAGAAATGAAGATTTAGCAAGATTAAAGAAAACTGAAGAATCAAATAATAAATCACTTGACACTATTGTTAGTAATGTTCTCACAATATTAAAAGATGATTTAGATGCTGCTACATTGATTTCAACTCTTGCAAGTGCATATGAAACTCCTACAGTTCAGCAGATTCAAATTACTAGTATGATTCAAACTGCTGAGCAAAATTCAGTATCGAGTTTTAAAATTCCATCAGAGTCAGATTTAATAAATGCAGTAGCTATGTTTTTGGCAAAGCGGGCAAAGCAAGAAGCTATGATTTGGTTTATTGATAGATTAAAGGAGGATATGCATAATCCTTTAATATTCGATGCTTTTCCAAATACATTCACTTTATTGAGGCAGACAGAATCTTATAACACACCAAATTTTGGACAAGCCTGGCGTTTCGCTCTTTCGCAAGATTTAGTCAAAATGCCAGAAAATCTGTTAGAGAGTACCTGGGTGAACGAAATTTGGGGTGCAGAATCTAAAGATGATATCGATAATACATTACATATTTTTAAACTAGGTGCAAATATATTTGAACTTATTCGTGCTCAATACAATTACCGAGATATTATTAAGTATGTTCATTTGAATAGAAAAAAGCTTAAAGTCAATGCTACTATCTTAAATTATTTTGATTATTTGTATATGTTGACCAATGAACTTTATGTTGTAGATAATACCAATAAAGGTTTGATTTATAGATTACTTACGTATGAGGAATTGTCTTCGTTGACCAAAACACAATTAGAGATTCTAATTGAACTTGTGAAAATAAAATACGATCCTAAAGTATCCAATTTATTATCAGCAACCACTAGGTTAAATGAGAAAGTTGATTTTAGTCAACTTGGAAGGGTTTTGCTTTCCCTTTCACAATTTGACAAAATTAGAGAATCATCGGATAAAACTACTGAGGAAAAATTTAGTGCTTCAAGTTTGTGGACTAACTTGGCTAAGGTAATTGATCAAATTGACTTTGAAACAAGTAGTACTGAATATAAAAATGATTTTCAATTAATGAAAAAATATTTGAATAGTTTTAAGGATGTCATAAGAATATACGAAAATATTCAAAGTAATAAATTTGACTTAGTATCAAAGGATTTAGTTAATTTATTAGATAATCTTATTCGTAATGAAAATCGTGATTCGGGTAAATTTACGCTGACTTTCGATTCAAAAACTAAAAGCTTGAAATTTAATAAAAATGAAATAACTAGCATACAAATGCTGAATGGATTTAATAAAGATTTCGAGTTAAGCTTTGCAACAGATAATATTTTGGTAAGTGTAAAATCTGGTAATAGAGTTTTTAACCTTAGGAATGAGATAGGTTTAAAACAGTCAATTCTAAAGGATCCAAAGGGAAATGTGGAAAAATTATATGAAGTAATTGATAGCAGTCTAAAAAAGTTGAATGATGATCATAAGAGAGAGACTTTGAAGCTTATTCTTAATGGTAAAAATGCTAAGGTAAATACAATGAAAGGAGATGAGGTTTCAAATCTTGATCTACCTTTTGAAATGAAAAGGGATACAAGCTTTACTTTTACAATAGAAAAATATACTAAAAGCTCAATCAAATTAGCTAAACTTAAAGAAGAACTAAAGCTATTAAATTACTTAAATGCAAATACTAAATCATCAGAATGGAAATCGATAGTAGGTAATAAGTTAGGATTAAACTCACAAGTTGGTGAATTATTAAATTTATTATTCAAGGAGCCAGATACTACTAATTACAAAGCGTTGCTTAATATTAAATTACTTGTTGATTTTTATCAATTTAAAACGTCTAAAGAATTGTTATCTCCGCAACAGATTGCTAATACATTACAATATGTATATTTGGATGATGATTTTGCAAATAAATATGGGAATAAACTGATTAAGCTTACTTCTTTCTTCTCTGATGTATTTTATGCTTCTGATGGAAAAGCGATGGCAGCAGCTATTGATCGTCATGCTTTACCACCTACTTCATATACTTTAAAGCGAAAAGTCCCATTTAGTATAACATTTAATGGCTATGTGGGCATTTATGGGGGTGTAGGGAGAATTTATTCTGAAAATGAATTTATAACAAATAATAAATATGTCAAGGCGACTTATGGTCTTACAGCTCCTATAGGATTCACTTTCTCCAAGTCTTCAGGTGGCATTTTCGCACAGGTAATTGATGTGGGAAATTTGGTTGGACACTATTTATGGAATGTTAATCCAAAGGAAGAAAGACCGAATGTAACGTTCAAAGAAGTAATTAGTCCAGGAATAAATTTTATGCACTACCTTGACAGATCTCCTTTCGTTATTTTTGGAGGTATTAGAGGGATACTTTTAGATGAGAAAAATGTTACTGAGAAAAATAGGTCGGGTGAGGTAATAAGTTTTAAAAATTATAATAGGGCCATATTGGATATGATAGAATTTAATGTAGGGATAAAAATTGATATTCCAATGTTTAATATATATAGCAAAATGTATTGATTCAAAAACACCACGCCTTGCTTATTATCTAAGCAAGGCGTGGTTATATCTTAATACAAAGTACTGTTGTACTTAATACTAAACTTATGCTCCTAATTGTACGCGTTTGAAAGCAGTAACAGTTAATCCTTTAGATACTGAATCTAAGAATTGAGCGATATTTTTTGAAGAATCCTTAACGAACTCTTGGTTCAATAAAGTAGTTTCTTTGAAGAATTTGTTCAATTTACCTTGAGCAATTTTCTCAGCCATTTCAGCTGGTTTACCTTCAGCGATGATTTGTTCTTTAGCGATAGCGATTTCACGCTCGATAGTGTTTTGGTCAACACCATCTTTGTCTAAAGCGATAGGGTTCATAGCAGCGATTTGCATAGCTACGTCTTTACCAGCTTCATCAGCACCAGCAACATCAGCAGTTAAAGCTACTAATACACCTAAACGGTAGTTACCGTGGATGTAAGAAACAACTTTCTCACCAGTAACGATATCGTATTTAGAAACGTCGATTTTCTCACCGATTACACCAGTTTGCTCGATTAGAGCTTCTGAAATTACTTTTCCGTCTAATGTTAAAGCTTTTAATTCTTCTACAGAAGCAGGAGTATTAGCTAATGCTACTTCAGCGATTTTGTCAGCGAATGCTACGAAATCAGAGTTTTTAGCTACGAAGTCAGTTTCGCAGTTTACTTCTACTACGATACCAGTTTTACCATCAGCTGATGATTTAGCGATTACAACACCTTCGTTAGAATCACGGTCTTGACGGCTAGCAGCTACTTTAGCACCTTTTTTGCGTAAGTAGTCAACGGCAGCTTCGAAGTCGCCGTTAGCTTCTACTAAAGCTTTTTTACAATCCATCATACCTGCGCCTGTTTGTTGACGCAATTTGTTTACATCTGATGCAGAAATTTGTACTGACATGATATTTTCTTTTTTAATAAAATTACAATGTTGTCATTAACAAAGCGATGAGCTATTGTTAAGTTTTTGGTTCTTTTAAACAAAAAAACCGGAAAGACGTGCGTGGCTAAGGAAGTGAAACTCCCAGAAACCTACACTTGTCTATCCGGCTTTATATATAGAATATTATTCTACGTCTTTTGCTTTACGAGTGCGTTTTCCTGAAGTATCAGCGTCACCATTATCTACCGCAGCTTTAGCAGCAGCAGCTTCTTTTTCCGCATCATCTTCTTTATCGCGCTTACGCTCTTCTAGACCTTCTACTATCGCTTGACCAATGATACCAGCGATAAGGCTAATAGATTTAGTAGCGTCATCGTTAGCAGGGATAGGGAAGTCGATGTTTGTAGGATCAGAGTTCGTATCTACCATTGCAAAAGTAGGGATGTTCAATTTGATAGCTTCAGCTACAGCGATGTGTTCTTTTTTCACATCGATGATGAATAAAGCTGCCGGCAAACGGTTTAAGTCAGCGATACCACCCAAAAGTGCTTCTAACTTAATACGCTCACGTTGAATCATCAACTTCTCTTTTTTAGATAATACATCGTATGTACCATCTTTTTGCATTTTGTCAATAGTAGTCATTTTTTTGATAGACTTACGAACTGTTGCGAAGTTTGTAAGCATACCACCTAACCAACGTTCAGTAACGTAAGGCATGTTTACAGCCTTAGCTTGTTGAGCGATGATTTCTTTAGCTTGTTTTTTCGTAGCTACGAATAAAACTTTACGACCTGATTTTACGATTTGTTTGATAGCTGAAGCAGCTTCTTCTAATTTCGTAAGAGTTTTGTTCAAGTCAATGATGTGGATACCGTTGCGCTCCATGAAAATGTACTTAGCCATTTTCGGATCCCATTTACGTGTAAGGTGACCGAAGTGAACACCTGCATCCAATAAATCTTGATAAGTAGTTCTTGCCATTTTGTGTTCCTCCTTTGATTAACGTTTACTGAATTGGAATCTTCTACGAGCTTTCTTGCGTCCTGGTTTTTTACGCTCAACCATACGGTCATCACGCGTTACTAAACCTTTAGCACGTAAAGCTGGTTTTACTTCTGGGTTAAGCTCTACTAATGCTTTAGCAATTGCTAAACGCACAGCTTCTGCTTGACCTTTAACTCCACCACCTTGAACGTTAACTTTCACATCAAAATTTGCTAATGACTCCGCTACCAATAAAGATTGAGTAGCGATGTATTGCAATGGCAATGTTGGGAAATATTCTTTGTAGTCTTTACCGTTTACGGTAATGTTTCCGCTACCTGCTCCTAAGTAGATACGAGCAACAGCAGTTTTTCTTCTTCCTGAAGTGTTAGTTGTTGACATGTTTGTTCTCCTTAAAATTTAACTGGTTTTGGATTTTGCGCTTCGTGTTTGTGCTCAGTACCAGCATAAACAAAAAGGTTTTTGAATAACTGACGACCTAAACGGTTTTTAGGTAACATACCACGTACCGCTTTTTCGATGATGCGCTCAGGGTGTTTAGCCAATAATTCTTTTGGAGACACAAATCTTTGACCACCTGGGTAGCCTGTGTAGCGAACATATGTTTTGTCGCCTAATTTGTTTCCTGTCAACTTAACCTTGTCTGCATTAATAACGATCACGTTATCTCCGCAGTCTACGTGTGGGGTAAATGTTGGCTTGTGCTTACCACGAATCACTTTTGCGATTTCGCTCGCCAATCGTCCCAAGATCTCGCCTTCAGCGTCAACAACGATCCATTCTTTGTTAACAGTGTTTTTGTTGGCAGAGACAGTTTTGTAACTTAACGTATTCACTTGCTTTTATTTAATTAATTAATAATGTTTAAATGATTGTAATCACTACAATCGGAATGCAAAGGTAATAATTTTATTTTCAATAATGAAACATCTATACACTAAAATATTATTTAACTTTTTTTAAGTTTTTACTTGTTAAACTTCTAGTTTAGAATTCACTCTTTTGTAAGTCTAGATTGCTACCTTAGTATATCGAATGCCTAAGAGAATAGTGAGAAATTTAATTGAATTATAAGAATGAGTGTACAAATATTATATAACTTCCAAAGATATCTGCTGGTGTTGACTTTCGTCGCGATTTCGTTATTTTCTTATGCACAAACTGACGAAAACTACAAAGAAGAATTGAAAGCTGTGGAGGCAAAATTGCGAGAAGGTAAATTTCAAGAGGGAATACAATTATTAGATGAAGTTTCAGTTAAATATCCCGAAGTAGCAGATATTTATTATGCAAAATCATTGATATTTGGTCAGATGGGGAATTATGAAGAGGCGGTAGACAATGCATCAATCGCTTACGAAAAAAGTAAGCATATGTTTTACGCTAATCACCTGCTAGAATTATATAAGTCAAAGAAAGATTTAGGAAATGGTATCAAGTTGCTACAAGATTTGAAGATAAAATACCCGAATCATGAAGGTTTGAATAGAGAGCTGTTGATTCTTTATGCTGAAAATAAACAGCTTGATGAAGCGAAGAAATTATACACACAATTGATTACTGCTAATCATTCGGACACGTTACAATTGGTAATGTCTGAGATCTATATGAATTCTGAAGATTTGCCCGCAGCAAAAAAGCTACTAACGAAGCTTGATGGCAAAACGATGATACCCGATGTGTACGGATATCTTGGTTATATATACATGCATGAGGGCAAACAGAAGGACGCATTGTCGGCTATTCAGCGTGGTATTAAACGTACCAATGATAAAAGCTTGTATCTAGATTTGGCTGACACTTATAAATCTATAGGTAAATCAGAACCTATGTATAATGCCTTAAAAATTGCTTTCGATGCACCTGAAGTTGTGTTTTGGGATAAGTATAAGTTTATGATGGGGTTAATGAATGAGGAGGAAATTTTATCCAATGATAAAATGCAGCTTTTAGCAAATACATTAGTCACCATACATCCAGATGTTTTGGAAGCCCAAATACTTAAAGGTGAGTTGCTGTGGAAAGGTAGGAATGTTGAAGAAGCACGGTCTGTGTTTTTGAAAGTGGTGTCATCTAATCCACGTTATATCATTGCCTGGCGTTTAGTTATCAATATAGATTTAGCTTTGGGTAAAGCTGACGATGCTATTAATCATGGATTGGAAAGCCTTAAGCACAATCCTAACAATCCACAATTGTTATATTTCACTAGTCTGGCGTATGCTGGTAAACAAGATTATGAAACCAGTAAGGAAATATTGGAGACAGCGCTGAACTATTCAGAAAATGAAAATAATTACTTGCGCTCTATGATTTATGGATCATTAGGTGATTTGTATCACGAACTGAAAATGGAAAGTCTATCCGATGTTGCTTACGAAGAAGCTATAACTTTGGATAGTGCAAATGTTTCGGCTCTGAATAATTACGCTTATTATTTGGCTGTTCGTAAAAAGGATTTGGAGAAGGCAGCAGAGTTTTCAAAAAGATCTAATGAAATAGAACCTAATTCGGCAACCTTTATGGATACTTATGCTTGGGTTTTATTTCAACAGGGAAAATATGAGGAAGCGTTGAAATGGATTGAAGGAGCTGTGAAACTAAACAAATCATCTGCCGTATTGTTGGAGCATTATGGGGATATTTTAAGCAAATTGAATCGTGACAAGGAAGCAATTGTGCAGTGGCAAAAGGCGTTGGACGTAGAATTGAGTAACAACGCAAATGGTAGTTTGGCTAAGATTCAACAAAAGATAAAAGAGGAAAGATATGTGGAATAAGTTATTAATAATTGGAGTAAATTTGGCTATATTGACGAGTTGTGGTGCGCGTAAACAAACAGCTAAACTCCCAATTGGCTCTGATCCAAACGGAACAATAGTGTCAAATAGAAATGCAGATTACCTTATCAATAATCTTGATTTTCACACATTTTCTGGGCGTGCAAAAGCCAAATTAGAAATGGGTAAAGATAATCAAGATGTCACGATGCACGTGCGTATTCAGCGCAATAAGGCGATATGGATGTCTGTTACAGGTACATTTTTAAATGTCGAAGGTGTAAGAATGCTAATAACTCCAGATAGTGTCAAAATAATAAATAAATTGCAAGGAGAATATATTGCAAAGCCATTTAATTATATTCATAGGTATACAGGGGATGGTGTTACGTTTGGCGTGTTACAAGATATTTTACTAGCGAACGTTTCATCTGATTTGTTGCGTACAGATAAATTGACTGTAGCCCAAGCTTCCGATGATGTGCAAATTGTAGGAGCAAAAGACGAGCTTTCTTTTCAATATAGCTTGAATGGTAAATATCGTCCAAAAGTTTTCCGATTGACTCCTATCGGTAGTAGCAACAGTTTGGAGGCTTTTTATAGCTCCTTTAATGATGTGACAGGATATAATTTTCCTCAAAATCAAAATGTGAAGCTAAGTGCATCATCTTTGAGTGTAACAGCAGTTTTGAATTACAATAAAATTGAATTCAATCAAGAACTTGAGATGCCTTTTGCTGTTCCTGCACGTTATAAAGTTTTGGACTAATAAGTTGTTAAATAAATATTTTTATTAGGCAAGTCAGATAGATATCACTATTTTTGGCAGTTGTACAAATACGAGAAAGCTGAGCTCATTTCATGAATTTTAGACACATACTATTAAGCATATTTTTTATTTTCTTCTGTAGCCAACTGTCTTTTGGACAAAGTAGTGCGCAATTAAAGAAGCAATTGGAGAAAATAAATACCGAAATTGCCAATTTGAACAAAGAGTTGATGGCTAAAACCAAAGAGAAGCTCTTGTCCCAAAAGGAAGTGACGGCATTGAGTAAGCAATTGAACCTAAGGGAGGAAAAGATTACAGTTATTACACGTACTGTAAATAGCCTAACCAGTCAGATCAATCAAAATACAAAGGCTGTAAATGAGCTAAAGGCCGAGCTTGAGAAGATGCGTAAGGACTACGAGAAGATGATCATGTTCGCTTTTCGTAATAAAAATGGCTACAATAAGATGATGTTTATTTTTGCATCCAAAGATTTTAATCAAGCCTTTAAACGTATAAAGTATTTACAACAATTTTCCGAAGCTCGAAAAGCAAAGGCAGCAGAAATTGAGAAAGTAAAGAAGGATATTGAGATCAAAATCGCGGAAATGAAAGCCGATAGAAATACACAACGAGTTCTATTAGCTGATCAGCAAAAAGAAAGAGATATCATTCGAAAAGATAGAGCACAACACCAATCTCAATTGAATTCTATTGTAAAACAAGAGCGCACATTCAAGGGGGAGTTGTCTAAAAAACAACAAGAGAAGAAGAAAACGGAAGCTTTGATTCGAGCTGCTATCAATAGAGAAATTGCAGAACAAAGACGTAGGGAAGAAGCTGAACGTAAGCGTCTCGCAGAAGCAGAGGCGAAACGTACAGGTAAAACTGTAGCTGAAGTTGAAAAATCTACTCCAAAGAAATCGGACAGTGAAATTTTGCGATCTACACCAGAAGCAGCGAAATTATCAGCAGATTTTAAATCAAATCGTGGACGTCTTCCATGGCCTGTATCGCAAGGAAATATCGTCCGTAATTACGGTTCTTACACAGTAGATGGAATCACAAGTTCAGCTCCTGATATTGGTATACGTACAAGTGATGGAGCAGGGGTTAAAGCTGTTTTTGAGGGCGAAATAGTTCAAGCAGTGGCTGGTGTGGTAGTAATAAAGCATGGTGAGTATTTTAGTTTTTACTCTAATTTAGCGTCAGTTTCTGTTCGTAGAGGACAAAAAGTAAGTCGTGGGCAACAAATTGGTACTGCGGACAAGGATCCTGAATTGGGTTATTCGGTGGTTTACTTCGGTTTATCTCAAGGTCAAAATGATTTTAATCCATCACCTTGGTTAGCAAGATAGTTACACGAGAATAACAATTTATTCTATATATTTGTAAATAGACTTATTATAAAAAGTATTAAAGAAATAACATAAAATGTATACATCTAATTTATTATTTATAGGAACACAAGAAATCATCATTATTGTGGTTTTAGTTCTATTATTATTTGGGGGAAAAAAAATTCCAGAATTAATGCGCGGTCTTGGTAGAGGGGTGAAGGAATTTAAGGATGGTCAGCGTGAAGACACAACTGATAAGCCAGAAGAAAAAGAAAAAACGAATAATTTATAAAAACTCTTACAAAGATTGCATGCTAGACCTCATGTAATCTTTGTTTTTTGCCTTACTGGCTAAATATTGCCAACTAGTATCCAAAAAACTAGCACAATATGAATAAAAAATTATACACCGCATTATTAACCGTTATAATCAGTGTTAATTCATCCAAAGCGCAAACAATATCTATTGATCCAATGGGCGATGATTACTATACGCAGACATCATTCGCTACTTCTTTGGTCGAACATCGAGAGTTATTGGTCGAACTAGATTCTATCCGTAAGCATGTTGACGAAAAGATTGATGTTTCAATCTTGGATGCGAATATTTTGCGTAGGATGAAATCTGTTACGAAGACTATTCCTTTGGATTACAATTCGCAGGTTAAGTATTTTATCGATAAATATATTTCGTCGAATTACAAACCTTACATGAGTCGATTGCGTGGGTTGAGTAACCACTATTTTAAAGTATATAATAAGGTGTTTCAAGAGCTCGGTATACCAGAAGAAGTAAAGTACCTGTCTTTGGTTGAGTCATCACTTAATCCGCATTTGGTGTCTACGTCAGGGGCAGTTGGGCCTTGGCAATTTATGTACGCAACAGCTCGCGGTTATGATTTGGATATGAATTCGCATATCGACGAGCGAAAAGATATTTACGCTTCGACCTATGCAGTTTCAAGTTATCTTAAAGCAGCGTATGATCAATTTGATGATTGGTTATTAGCTTTAGCTTCTTATAATTGTGGACGAGGTTGTGTGCAACGTGCAATAGCAAGATCAGGAATGACAAACCCTACTTTTTGGGAATTATCGCCATTCCTTCCCAAAGAAACTCAAAATTACATACCTAAATTTGTAGCTATGACATATGTCTTGAGTAATGCAGATTATTATGAGATTCCATATGCTCCTACAGAGTTGGATTATGAGACGAAAGTTGTGATGGTGGACAAGGTTGTCGATCTGAGACATATTGCTCAGGCTGTTAACTTGGAAGTGGAGAATATTAAGCATTTTAATCCTGCCTATAAAAAAACTATTGTTAATGGTTCTGTAGATAAGCCAAAGCGAATCTTTATACCTATTACTTCACAACTGAATGATAGTTTGCTTTATGTTGCATTGAATGCACCATCTTCAATAAATTTAGTGGTAAATGAAGAGCCTGAAGCTATGATCGCTGCAAACTCTTCTCAAAAATATAAGGTGCGTAAAGGTGAAAGCTTATCAAGTCTTTCGAAAAAATTTGGAGTTACTGTACAAGATTTAAAGGCTTGGAATGGGCTGAGTAATAAGAGTGCATTGGTTGGTAGAACTATAGTTGTTACCAAGCCTATTAGCTCCACATTAGCGAAAAATGTTGCTAAATCAACCACAAAAACTAATGTTAGCCGTACAGCCTATTATGTCGTTCAAAAGGGAGATTCTTTAGATCGAATTGCAAGGAAATTTCAAGGTAGCTCTGTCTCCAAGATAAAAGAAGACAATGGATTAAGGAATACAGTTATTAAACCAGGAATGAAATTAAAAATTAGAAAGGGTTAATCAATTAGATTAACTCTTTCTGATTTTTTATGCTAACCAAGCAGCGTCTTCTTGATTATCCACTTCATCTAAATATACTTCAACATTTTCTTTAAGAATAGTTGAAAGTTTTTGACCGTAAAAATCACTGTTCACAGGAAATTGGTGGTGACTTCTATCTATAAGGACTGCTGTGCGCATTTTTTTTAATGGCACATTGATAAAAGCTCCCAACGCATAAGCTAAAGTTCTACCACTATTCAACACATCATCTACCACTACGACAGCCTTATTGTTTGCAGTTTCGACAGGCAAATCTGTAGAAGCTTCCAACGACCTTTTATTCTTATTGATAGTTACTTTGATAAGTTCAATTTCTTTATCAGGAGCGAAGCCTTTAAGTATTTTTTGTAGTCGTTGAGCAAACACATATCCTCTATCTGCGATTCCGACTAGTACAATATGGCTTTCGTCAAAATTATCTTCCAAGATTTGATAAGCTATACGCTTAGACTTTTGAAGGATTTGTTCTTTATTTAATATTAAGGTTCTTTTTGCTGACATATATTCCAATCTAATAGCACAAAAATAAATAAAAAGTCCGAATGCAAGGTTACACATTCGGACTTTCTAATATAGTTAATTTTATCTATTAATTATCTGTTTTAAGTATTGAAGCATCTGCTGTCATTGTTTGCGAATCATCTGCTTTTGGACGACCTCCGTTATAGTAATAACGCTTCCAATAGGCTTCGTTAAGATTGCTCACCATGACTCCTTTACTCGATGATGCATGCGCAAATTTATCATCACCTAAATACACACCCACATGCGTGATATTTTTGCTTCTGATTTTGAAAAATACCAAATCTCCGGCTTGTAAATCTTTACGGGTAACAGGTGTTACATTAGCATACTGATTTCTGCTATTAAACCCTATGGTCGTATTAAATACATTTTCGTAAACTGCAAGTGAGAATTTAGAACAATCGATTCCTCTTTTAGTATCGCCACCCAATCTATAAGGCGTACCTAACCAATCATAAACAAACTGATAGAGTTTAGTGTTTGTAGTAGCATTTACTGCTACACCCATGATTTGTGAGAAATACTCTTTTGCAAGGTTGTCTTGCTCATTGTTCTTTTTGGTAGTTTGTGCTTGCGACACTAGACAAAAGCCTATAAATAGCACTGACGCTATTAGTTTTTTTGTGTTCATTAAATCGCTTTTTTTATTTACAACTTTCCTAATTACTACTCTTTTCCAAGGAGCAGATATTACGAAGATAATAGATACATTCTTACAAACCAAACAAATTAAAGTATTTTTAACAGTTTCTTAACATTTTTTAAGACATAAGTACCTGTTCAGACGTATAAATACGGTATACATCATACGCAATTTGTTTGTTGAAGGAGTTTTTGTGATTTTTTTAAAATAAATTTGAATTTAATATCAAAATAATTCTATCTTAGTCGCAGAATTAAAAAATATGAAATTTAATAACTCAATTATTTCTACAATTATTATTACTACGGGAATACAATCTCGGAGGAAGTAACTTGTGTGTACAATTGAGTGTAAATATAAAGAAGCCTTCCTCCGAATAAGAGGAAGGCTTTTTTTGTTACTAACGTTATAACAAACTAAACTAGATAAATTAAAACCAATGAAAGTTCTAAAATTTGGAGGAACATCTGTAGGAACAGTACAAAGTATCAAATCTGTATTAGAGATTGTGAAATCTTCTTATGAAAAAGGAGAGAAGCCGTTAGTAGTCTTGTCAGCAATGTCTGGGGTTACTAACTTATTAACAGCTATGGCTGAAAATGCCGCAGAACGCAAATCTTTTACAGAGGATATTAAATTATTAGAAGAGAAGCATTTTGAAGTAGTAAAACAACTTATTGCTATTAAGTATCAAAATCCAGTTTTCACCAAATTGAAATTGATGCTTAATGAATTGGAAGAGATTTTACAAGGCGTATATGCGTTGAAAGAATTGAGCTTGCAAAGTAAAGATTTGATTGTTTCTTTTGGTGAGCGTTTCTCGAATTATATGGTTTCCAAAATTATGGAGCAATATATTCCTGAAGCTATTTATGTAGATGCTTCGCATTATATCAAAACCAATTCGAATTTTGGAAATGCACAAGTGAATGAGGAGTTGACGTCGTCATTGATTAATTCACTTAACCATTCTCATGCGGATAAGCTGATGTTTGTAACAGGTTTCATTGGTTCAAATGAAGCTGGTCGTGTGACGACATTAGGTCGTGGTGGATCGGATTATACAGCCGCGATATTTGGCTCTGTGTTGAATGCTTCGGTAATCGAAATATGGACAGATGTAAATGGTATGTTGACAGCTGACCCACGTATCGTGAAAAAAGCGTTCTCATTGCCGGTATTGTCGTATACAGAAGCCATGGAATTGTCTTATTTCGGTGCGAAAGTAATCTATCCACCAACTATGATTCCTGCGTTTTTAAAACGTATTCCAATTGCTATTCGTAATACTTTTGAACCCGAATTTCCTGGCACGATTATTCAATTTGAGTCGGATTGTACACAATATCCTATTAAAGGTATTTCATCTATTTCTGATATCTCGATTATCAACCTTTCTGGGTCGGGTATGATTGGCAAATCTGGTTTCTCAGGACGTTTATTTACGTTATTGGCTCGTGAGCTAATCAACGTCGTATTGATTACGCAATCTTCCTCAGAGCACAGTATAACCTTCGCTGTAAATCCTAGCGATGCGGAAAGAGCGTTGAAACTTATTTCTACAGAATTTGAGTTGGAATTGGAAGCCAATAAATTGGTTATGCCAGAGGTAGAGCAAAATCTTTCGGTATTGGCGATAGTTGGTGAAAATATGAAGCGTACACCAGGCATGTCAGGACGTTTGTTCGCTGCTTTGGGACGTAATGGTATCAACGTACGTGCGATAGCGCAAGGTTCTTCGGAATTCAATATTTCGGTTATCATCTCTAAAGATGATTTGGCTAAAGCGTTGAACGCCGTACATGATGCTTTCTTTGCTGAATTGAAAAAGACCTTACACGTATTCAATTTAGGTACTGGTAATATTGGCTCTACATTATTTAAGCAATTGGCTGAGCAGCATGATTTCTTATCCGAGCAAAATGATTTGGAGATAAAGGTTGTTGGTATTGCCAACTCACGCAAGATGTTATTTGATGCCAATGGTATCGATTTGGATTCGTGGACTGAAAACTTGAATGAAAATGGTCAAGTGGCAGATTTGTCCCATTTTGTGGAAATCATGAAAAGCATGAATTTGCCAAATGCAGTATTTATCGATAATACAGCAAGTAAGTTGCCGGCTACCTACTATGTAGACATTTTCAAATCGAATATCTCTATTGTTACATGTAATAAGATTGCGAATTCTGGTGAATATGCTAATTACAAACTGTTACGGGATACAGCACGTAAGCATGGTGTAGATTTCTTCTACGAAACAAATGTAGGAGCGGGATTGCCAATCGTTCGCGTATTGAAAGATTTGATGCTAAGTGGTGATAGAATTTTGAAAATCGAGGCTATTCTTTCGGGGACGATTTCTTATATCTTCAACAATTTTGTAGGGGACGCTTCATTCTACGATGTCGTGAAAAATGCACAGGCGTTAGGTTATACGGAGCCAGACCCTCGTGATGATTTGGGTGGAGTAGATTTCATGCGTAAGATGCTAATATTAGCTCGTGATGCTGGCCATGTGATTGAAGCTTCGGACGTGGATTTGGGTGCTATCTTGCCAGAATCATGTTTGAAGGCAGCTTCAGTAGATGAATTCTATACTGAATTATTAAAAGCTGACCAATATTTCAATGAATTGAAAGAAAGGGCTGCCGCAGAAAATAAAGTTATCCGTTACATTGGTAAATTAGAACATGGAAAAGTAGCTATTTCAATGCAAATGGTTGATGAAACACATCCATTCTATGCCTTGTCAGGTAGTGATAATATAATCTCATTCACAACGGAACGTTACAAAGAGCGTCCATTGGTCGTAAAAGGTCCTGGAGCAGGTGCAGAAGTGACTGCTGGAGGTGTATTTGCGGATTTGGTGAATGTTGGAGCAAAATAATTTTAAGATAAAAAACGGATAATATGCCTGTTTCTCAAAATAATCTAAAGGAAAAGAAAATAGATTTTAATGCCATTTTGGACAAAGTACGTGTCTTTGCGCCGGCTACAGTGGCTAACATGATATGTGGTTTCGATATATTGGGGTTTGCGGTAGATGAGCCTGGTGACGAAGTCAAAATGTATCGTGTTGCTGAACCAGGAGTACGCATTCGCTCGATTGTTGGTGATGGTGGAAGATTGCCTTTGGATGCTGATAGAAATACTGTTAGTGCGTGTGTCAAGATGCTTTTGAATGATTTGGGTATTCTTCAAGATATTGGTGTAGAGATTGAATTAATTAAGCACATGCCAATTGGGTCTGGCTTGGGGTCAAGTTCAGCAAGTACAGTGGCAGGTCTTTTCGCTATCAATGCTATATTAGGAAATCCATTGACTAAAGATGATTTGATGCCTTACTGTGTGGAGGGAGAAAGGTTAGCTTGTGGTCATGGTCATGCAGATAATGTTGCTCCAGCTTTGATAGGTGGGATTACCTTAGTTCGTGGCGGTTCGGATTTGGATATTGTGAAGATTCCAGTACCTAAGGAATTGTATGCAGGTATTGTATTCCCACAAGTTGATGTCCCTACGCGTGATGCACGTCAGTTAATCAAGGAGAAAGTTCTATTAAAAGATGCGGTAACGCAATGGGGAAATATTGCAGGTCTGGTCGCTGGTTTATTCCAAGAAGATTATGAACTTATCAGCAGAAGCATGCATGATGTGATTATTGAGCCTTCTCGTGCGATTTTAATACCTGAATTTTATGCGATGAAAGAAATTGCGTTGTCTAATGGTGCATTGAGCTTCGGAATTTCGGGGTCTGGACCATCAGTTGTCGCGGTATCTAAAGGTCGAGAAGTAGCAGAATTGGTTACAACTAAAATTCAAGAACATCTTACTGCAAGCGGTATTGAAAGTTTCAAATATGTGTCTCCTGTAAATGTAGAAGGTCCGAAAGTATTATCCTTTAATGACTAATAAAATATGAAATTATATAGTACAAATAATAAAGATTTACGTGTATCCTTTCAGGATGCGGTTTTTAATTCTTTACCTCAAGATAAAGGGCTTTACATGCCAGAGGTCATCCCAACGTTAGCCCCTTTGTTTATAAAAAATATTCAACAATTCTCTTTACAAGAAATTGCTTTGACAGTATCGTCGGCTTTAATCGGAGACGACATTCCAAAAGAAGATTTAAAGAAAATCGTCGAAGATGCCATTAATTTTGATGCACCAGTCAAATTGTTGGATGCAGAAACGGGGGTATTAGAATTATTCCATGGGCCGTCATATGCTTTCAAAGATTTTGGAGCACGTTTTATGAGTCGTGTGATGGGGTATTTTTCTAAAGATGGCGATAAATTATTGGATGTGCTGGTTGCTACTTCGGGTGATACAGGCGGTGCAGTTGCATCGGGTTTCTTAGGCGTAGAAGGTACGCGTGTGACAATTTTATACCCTAAAGGAAAAGTATCGAAAGTTCAAGAAGAGCAATTGACGACAAATGGGCAAAATATTCGCGCTTTGGAAGTGGATGGTACGTTTGATGATTGCCAAGCATTAGTGAAACAAGCGTTCAATGATGATGAATTAAATTCTGAGTTGCGATTAACTTCTGCTAATTCTATCAATATCGCACGTTTAATTCCTCAAACTTTTTATTACTTCTGGGCGTATGCGCAATTAAAAGCACAAGGACAAGATGAAGTGGTTTTCACAGTTCCTAGTGGTAATTTCGGAAATATTGGAGCAGGCTTGTTGGCATATAAAATGGGGTTGCCCGTGAAACATTTTGTTGCAGGTACGAATGTAAATGATACGGTTCCTCGATTCTTGACTTCAGGAGCTTACGAACCAAAACCTTCTGTTCAGACATTAGCGAATGCTATGGATGTTGGTAATCCGAGTAATTGGGTTCGTATTCAAGATATGTTTGATAATGAATTGGATAAATTGAGAGGTATTATTTCTTCATACACTTACGATGATGCAGAAACAAAGTTGGCTATGCGTGAGTTGTTCGAAAAATACAATTACGTAGCTTGTCCACATACAGCAATTGCTTATTTAGCGGCGAAAGCTTACAAAGCAGAAAATCTGGGAGAATATGCTTCTGTATTTTTGTCTACGGCGCATCCATGCAAGTTTCCTGAAGGAATAGATGCAGATATTTTTGAGAAAGTATCGTATCCTACTGGAGCTGAAGAGTTAGCTGGTAAACCAAAATTAGCTGAGCCTTTAGCTGTAAGTTACGATGATTTTAAAGCTTATTTATTGGAGAATAAGTAACTATATTTCAATTTGAAGATCTATGTGAGGATTTTTTAGTTTTCTAAAAAATCCTCTCTTATTTATTAGATTTGAGGATCCTTACATAACCTAATATTAATAACTATGAAAATCACTATTAAGCATTATCTTCTATTCACATTATTGTTTTCGGTTTCCGCAATAAAAGCCCAGCGTTTTGCTGAGAATCAAAGTAAAATTGTGCTAGTCGTTCACGGTGGTGCAGGAACGATTAATAAAAAGAATATGACTCCAGAGAAAGAAGCTAATTATAAAGCTGCATTAACTTTGGCTTTACAAAAGGGATTTAATGAGTTAAAGTTGGGCAAAAGTGCATTAGATGCTGTGCAAGCTGCAGTCAATGTAATGGAGGATTCACCTTTATTCAATGCAGGAAAAGGGGCAGTATTTACTAATGAAGGTAAAAATGAACTTGATGCTTCCATTATGGATGGAAGAACATTAAAAGCAGGAGCTGTTGCAGGAGTAACATCTCTCAAAAATCCTGTAAATGCCGCACGAGCAGTTATGGAAAAATCTCAACATGTCATGATGGTAGGTAAAGGTGCAGAAATCTTTGCTACTAGTCAAGGCTGTGAAACAGTGCCTACATCTTATTTTTTCACACAAGAAAGGTGGCAGCAATTGGAGAGAGCGAAGAAATCAGAAATGGGAGATAGAAGTGCATATAATTTTGATCCAAGAGAAAGCATGATTTCGGGTGTAAGTGATGAAGATAAAAAGTTTGGTACTGTTGGTGCTGTTGCATTGGATATAAATGGGGATTTGGCTGCAGCAACTTCTACCGGTGGTATGACAAATAAAAGATATGGGAGGGTAGGAGACTCACCTATTATTGGTGCGGGCACATACTGCAATAATTTAACCGCTGGAATTTCATGTACAGGATGGGGAGAATATTATATTCGATTGGCAATCGCTAATCGTGTGTCTAATCTTATAGAATTTAAAAATATTTCTGTAGAAGAAGCAACTAAGCAGGTGATTTCTGAATTGGGAAATTTGGGTGGTGATGGTGGGATAATAGCTTTGGATCAAAAGGGAAATGTTGCTATGGATTTTAATACATCTGGAATGTATCGAGGAACAATAGATGAGAATGGAAATGTTTCTGTTTATATCTTTAAGAATTAAAAGCTTTATGCATTCCATTGAGCATAGGGGTTTATAGTTTTGCGAAAAACCATATATTTAATTTTGCTTTCCTTATTTTTGCAGCGATGAATAAAATAATCCTTAATAAAGGCAAAGATAAGGCGGCTTGGCAATTACACCCTTGGGTGTTTTCAGGAGCGATAAATAAAAAGGAAGGAATAATTGGGAATGGAGATGTCGTTTCCGTTTACAATTGCGACGATGAATTTATCGCGTATGGTATTTATAATAATACATCTCGAGTTGCGATCCGTTTGCTAGAGTGGAATCCTGCTAATGAGATTAATGAGAATTGGTGGCGAGTTCGCGTGCAGAAAGCAGTTCGTAATAGATTTCACCTATTAACTGAAAATAATGATTCTGTACGTTTGATTTTCGCAGAAGCAGATTTCTTGCCAGGATTAATCGCAGATAAGTATGCAGACTTTATATCTATCCAAGTTCACGCTGCAGGTGTCGAAAATGTAAAAAGTATCATTGTAGATGAGTTGGTAAATTTACTTTCTCCAAAAGGAATCTACGAACGTAGTGACTTGAAATCACGCGAACATGAAGGTTTGCCTGATACGAATGGATTGTTGTGGGGGAAAATGCCACCAGAATTTGTCGATATGGTTGAAAATGGTATTCACTACAAAGTAAATATCATTGATGGACAAAAATCAGGATTCTATTGCGACCAACGCGACAACCGTTTCATAACAGCACAATATGCTAAAGGAAAGCGTATGTTGGATTGCTTTTGCTATTCTGGTGGATTTACATTGAATGCATTGCGTGAAGGAGCAAATGAAGTAGTTTCAGTAGATAGCTCTGCTTTAGCAATTGAGACGTTAAAAAGTAATGTAATTCACAATGGTTTTGATGTCAAGAAACATATTGCTGTGCAATCAGATGTGAATAAATATTTGCGCATTTTGAGTGAGCAAGGGGAGAAGTTTGATGTGATAGTGTTGGACCCACCAAAATATGCACCTTCGCGTTCTACCTTAGAAAAGGCTTCACGAGCATACAAAGATTTGAACCGAAGAGGTTTAATGTTGTTAGAATCTGGAGGTTTATTGGCTACATTCTCTTGTTCAGGGGCGATGGATATCGATACGTTCAAGCAAGTACTTGCTTGGGCTGCATTAGATGCAGGCAAAGAAATTCAGTTTATAAGACAATTCACACAACCAGAAGACCATCCTGTACGGGCATCATTTCCTGAAGGGGAATACCTAAAAGGATTGTTAGTGCGAGTTTTATAAGATATTGGCTTTCTTTTTGAAAGCCTTTTTTACGAATAATTTTTATGCTAAAGACAACATCTACCACGAAACCAGTTTATGCTATTCTAGTAGCTGTAAGCATTGCGCATTTGCTGAATGATTTGATTCAAGGAGTAATACCTGCAGTTTATCCTTTGCTAAAGGAAGAACATCACTTGAGTTATGGTCAGATAGGGTTTATTACGTTGGTGTACCAACTTTCAGCTTCTATTTTTCAGCCTATCGTAGGAGCATATACAGATAAGCGTTCGCATCCTTATTCGCAGATGCTTTCCATGTTTCTTTTGGCTGTAGGAACGTTACTTTTCGCGTATGCGCATAATTTTGAATTTATTTTATTTTCCGTGTTTGTGGTTGGTGTAGCTTCATCTATCTTTCATCCCGAATCGTCTCGAATAGCGTTTTTAGCCTCTTCTGGTAAGAGAAGTTTAGCGCAATCAATTTTTCAAATTGGTGGAAATGGCGGGATGGCTTTAGCGCCGATAGCAGTAGCTTATATCGTGTTACCACGAGGTCAATGGGCATTAATTTGGCTTTTAGTAGTGCCACTAATTGGTCATTTGGTAGCGTATTATATTGGCAATTGGTATAAAAAGAAATTGCTTGCTCAAGAAAAATCTGTAAAGAACCCAATCAAAATTCCGGATTTGTCTAAGAAGAAGGTCATACTTGCAGTAATAATTCTATTGCTTTTGATTATGTCCAAATATTTCTATGTGTCTAGTATTACGAACTTTCTACAATTCTACACCATGGAAAAATTTGGTATATCAGAGGTTCAAGCACAGGTTTATTTGTTTTATTTTTTGCTAGCAATTGCTGTGGGTACGATGTTGGGTGGGATATTTGGTGACCGCTTTGGACGAAAATACGTGATTTGGTTCTCAGTATTGGGTGCAGCTCCATTTACCTTAGCGCTTCCTTATGTAGGATTGACCATGACAGCAGTATTTATTGTTATCATTGGAATAATTCTTTCATCAGCTTTTCCTGCCATCATTGTGTATGCACAAGAATTATTGCCAAAGAAATTAGGAATGGTTTCTGGACTTTTCTATGGATTTGCTTTCGGCATGGCAGGGATCGGTTCAGCATTATTAGGGTATATGGCTGATAAAACTTCTATAGCGCATATTTATAGTGTATGTTCTTATCTTCCATTAATAGGTGTAGTTGCTGCCTTGTTGCCGAATTTACAACGAGTGAAATATTACAACAATTAGTTGCTATAATTTAGGTTTGTTTGCTAATTGTATTTAAGTGTTTTAATCAGAATTCCGTTTTCGTCATACGACTTCCATATACCTGTTTTATTACCGTTATAGTAGGAACCTTTTTCTTTTAATATTCCATTGCGGTGATAGAATTCCCATTCTCCAAATTCCATTTGAAGTCCCATATGTGTGCCTCTTTTTTCGATTTGTCCGTTGTCGTAATAATGTATCCATTCGCCTATTGGAAGACTTAAATTATCGTACGCACCTTGAATTTCTAGTTTTCCATTCGGATGATAATATTTCCAATCTCCAATCTTTGCCTGCTTACCGTTTAATATAAATATTTCACCCATATATCTCAACTTTCCATTCGAATAGAATCCTTTAAAATATCCTGTTGGTTCTCCATACTCGTAATTCTCTTCTTCATTAATTCTTCCATATTCATCATACAATTCTGTAACACCATGCAGCACACCTTTGTCCATACTCACTTTTTTAATAAGTTTATTGTTTTCTGAATAATATTTCCAAATCCCAGATTTTTTATCATTAACATACGTGCCTTCTGAATTCAAATTACCATTCTTGTTATAGTACTTGGCAACTCCCTCTAAAAGGTTATCTTTATAATTTACAATTTTCGCTATTTCGCCTGTTTCTAGATAGTATACCCATTCTCCTGTAGATTTATTATCTAGATAAGCTCCTTCAATACCTAATTCACCGCCAGTATGATATAATTTTGCTTGTCCATTTCTTAAGCCTGATTTAAATGTCGATATTTCTTTAACTTTTCCTCCATCTGGATAAAAAATCTTCCATATTCCAGTTGGTTTTTTATCTTGATCTACATCACCATAAGCCATTATTGCTCCATTGTCGTAATAAAATGTATCTAGAGAGCTTGCTGAGATATGAGTTGTGAAAAATATTGTGAATAATATAATAATGTTTTTCATAATTTATCGGTTTGATATTGTAAAATTACAACTATTGTTCTAATTAGAAAATTATTTTTTAATTATTATTTTATTTATTAAAATTCGGTATAGGGTTTTGAGATTGTGTAGGATGTTTAATAACTACTACAAAAGCGTCCTAAATAAGGTAAAAAATGGCGGTGAATTTATATAGCAGGGATTGCTATATTTAATTCGCTAAAATGATTCAACCGCCGTGGTAAATATAAACGTATTTTCTCAGATATTAGGACTAGTAGATCGCAATATTTTTAACAAATTGGTTCAACAATATCAGTCCGATAAACATCACAAAGGGATCAATAGCTGGACTCACTTTGTGAG
>NZ_WUQZ01000029.1 GCF_009829075.1 Sphingobacterium composti
AAATTAGGAACTTGTTACAACTAGGTGTAAGTAAATACAAGGCGTACGAATGGGCACATACAAGGAAAAGTTACTGGCACACAGCAAAAAGCTGGATACTGACAACAACCCTTTCCAACGACTATCTTAAACAACTGGGATACCCATCTTTACTGGCAGAATACAAGCGAGTTTGTGTTACAACTTAGGGAAGGGCCGTATACCGAACGGTACGTGCGGTGCTGTGGAAGGTCGGAACGGGAATTAATCCCGTTCCTCCTATCCGATTTAGGAACTTAAATTATCTAAGGTCTTTACGAAATTGACTTGCTTGCCCTGATTGCTTTCGTAAATAAAGTCATTTAGACTTTTACTCTGATATTTTTCAAAATCACCTACAATAATCAATGCTAACTGGTACTGCGTGAACTTTTGTAATATATCGCCCGCTAATTTAGTTTTTAAATCAAAAAACGCTGGAGCAAGGTTTTTCTCATGCAATATCAACCTATCAAATCCTTGATAATAAATATTTCCTATCAAGTCTAAGGCATCGTCTAATGAACTAACAATAATCTTATCAGACTTTATTTCCGCAGTTTTACTGTTCTTAAATGTATGTGATATAACTTCCATGTAGAATTGTTAACCATGTGATGTCCTTCGTTCTAATAAATCATCCAATTGTTGCAGACAAATTGTGATACCCTCCTTGAATCCCATCTCTAGAATAGTGTCCAGATCTTGTGTTTCATTATACAGAATAGAGACATCAACAAGTGTAGCATTATCTAAAGGTGAGAATTTCACGTTCCATGTGCTTTGAGGCATATCAGGATTAATAATTCCTTCTTCGTCGCTGAATCCTGGTTTGTAACTAAAGGACTCTGTGGGAGTAATCTCAATAAATTGAGACAAGCTCCAATGTTTATCACCTTCTGGACTAACCATGGCGTACATCCAAATTCCATGTGGGATAAAATCTAATATTTTCGTTTCCACGTGCCAAGGCTGCGGTCCCCACCATTGGTCGAGCCAATCTTCTGTCGTCCATGCTTCCCAAGTTAGCACTAGGTCAGCTTCAAATTCCTTCTTTATTTTAATGGTATTTGTTCCTTTATCTATTGAAAAGTCAAAGGCTAAGGTCTTTTTCATAATCGCTAATTATTGTTCTATAGTTTTGAACAAATTGAATTAAAGCTTGTTTTCACAAATTAATATATTGGATATAGCGAGAGGATAATATGTCCGCCAGGAAGTGTTTTGATCAGTTTTTGTTTAAAGGTAATTTGATGATCAATACCTTCAAATAATAATCTTCCGGCAGGACTTACCAAAGGGTGAATACATAGTTGTAATTCATCCAATAGTTTTAGTTCTAAGAGTTGAATCATTAAACTTCTACTGCCAATATAAATTGTGGTATTTTCTTCGCTTTTAAGTTTTATTACGTTGTCAAGAAGTGAGCTATCAGCTAATTGAGCCGTGGGCCAATTTGTCATTTGCAATGTATTGGAAAATACAAGTTTGGGGATAGCATCTAAAGTTTTTGCAAAAGCATAACTTTCAAAATCACTGTTTATATCATTAAGAACATCTTTCCAATATAACATCAGCTCAAAGGTTTTGCGACCATATAATATAATTGTACCTTTTTTGAGCAAGTCAGCATAGTGTGCATGAACATGTTCGTCTGGTAAAGATTGTGTATGATCAAAATGGCCATTCAACGTCATATTAATCGCACAAATAATATTTCCCATATCAAGTTATATTTTTTCTTGATTAAAATATTGATTAGCAAGTTTTTGTGGTGCTACTTGACAATAGGCACTTTGGACTACTTCGCGAAAGATTTCTAGTGGTATTTGATTGAGATCTGTTATCGTCCAACCTTGTTTTCCCCAAGAATTTGGAACAGCATAAATGCTTTTTTTATCAATCAGTGAATATAAATCTTGATCAACTAGTGATAGTTTAAAACAAGCTTGGTTGTTTTGGCTATCATAAGTGCCAAATATTTTCTTTTTAATTCTAAATGATATCTTATCGAAGTGTGTGTCTTCGGTTGCTTCGGGACACGATAATGCAATTTCTCGAAATGTATCTAAACTGACCATAACATTTTATTTGAGTCTAAGCAATTGGCCTTTACGCTTTATGAGATTTTTATAATCCCACTGAATTCGCTTAGCTTTATCTAACCATCGCTTTAAATCGGCTATATTTATTTCTTCCTCCGCATTATAAAAGATGGATGCGTCTTTAAATTTCTTTCCTCTAGTAGATAAATCTTCCTCTTCAAAATCTGCTCCGCTCCAAAACATTAATCTAATTCCTTTTTTCTGCTTACTGTATCCTACAATTGGATTTCCGTCTATGAACCACACTGGATGCGCATGCCATATTTTGTTTTCGGTAAATGCTAAATACTGATTAATTGTTTCGGACAGAATATTGCAAATATTTTTATCATTTTCAGACAAAGATTCATGATAAGATATTATGTCAGAAAGTGCATTCATAATTTAAGCTTTGCTAATTCAGTTCAAAAATTTTTTGGTACAACTAAGTTATAGGAATTCTATTGATAATTGGTTGTCTTATGCAAAGATTTGAATTAATCTTAGATAACTAACTAAAAATATTCCCCAGCAATTTCGGGCTACTGGGGAATAAAATAACAATTATTGGATGGGACTTGACCAAGTGATTCCACTGATATCAGTTAATTGTATATAATATCCTTTTTGCACTTGTATATCTGCAATATCCAATTTAATATCTGCCTTGGCGCCGAGCGGAAGTATTAAACTGTGCTTTCCAGGATGTATTTTAGCTACATAATGGTTATGTATATGCGCTTTATGTAACGATGCTAAATAGTTTTGATCAAATGACTTAACTGTTATATTTTCATTATTGAAAATATCTATTCTTATTAAAAACGATCCATACACATCTGCACCTTCTACACGGTATAATTGCAAATTAAGTGTGTCATTTTGAATTATAATGTTAGATATTTCAACTTTAGGTCGAACAGATTTATTGTGCAAAGTTCCAAGTACACCACCATGAAAATATTGGTTTGTGTATAAAGTTAATGCGGCAATACCTATTGATATTCCTAGTATTATATTATTTCTATTAGGAAAGTTTAAATAGCCAGAAGCGATGTGATTAAACCAACTCTTTCGTGTAATCGGCATATTTCTTTTGATCATATAGGCGTCAAGAGAATAAGTGGTGCTACCAGTTAAGTAAAGTGTAAAACCGCCAGCTACGCCTAATACCCCAATCTGCCATTCGTCTAAGCAGGTAGTTCCCAACCATCCAGATCCGAGTAGTATTCCCGTTGCCAACAGGATTACACCAATACTCATTATTCTGGTAAATAATCCCAAAATGAGAAATAATCCTACTATGGCTTCCACAATAGTAAATATTACCATAGAGTAATAGAGTTCATTAGGATTGGATACAAGATATTCTATAACTGGCTTTATTCCTAAAGCATTTGGCAGGAAGTGATTAAATTTTTCGCCAATATATCCTGCTTCTTCAGGAATTAATTTATTGTCTAATATAAGTCTGCGCCAAAAAGCAGAAAAATAAGTCCATCCTATGACCCAACGTAAAGCCATAGTAGATATTGCTGCATAGGAGTAAGCAGCATACATTTGTTTTGCTTGCATTTATATTTTTATAATATGTTAAAAATGAATGATTAAACTAGTTTTGAGGAAACTCTAGCTTAATGCAATTTTCAGTCTTTTGAACAAAATATATTTGGGAGGACTATTGCTTGAATATAGATAAGGGTAGGAGGACGGTGTTAAGAATACGTAGTCGAGTATTCTATCGCGTAAAAAAGAATAAAGTTGTCTATTGTTATAAAGGTTTTTCTGCTTTGCGACAGAAGTATAAGTAGATGTGTTTTTGCTATATATACAAGAGGATGTCGTGGATTTCGTTTTGTTAAACGATCTTTTGTATTCTATGCTAAGTACGTCACCAACATACTCTTTCAGCCCACAAGAACTGAACGCTAATATACTAAAGAATACAATTAGTATAAATTTGCTTGTCGATAATATACGCTGAATACAATGCATGGATGGACTAATATAGTAAATCTTATCTACAAATCTAATTCAACGAAAATACTGGTGGACACATTTGAATAACCTTCATAATTCGGGATAACGCTGAAGCCATCGGATTTATAAAAAGTTATTGGAGCTGATTTGATCTCTCGTTATCAAATGAGAAAGGGACTACTGAGAAAGATTTTCGATTTTGTACTGAGTCAAGCCAAAACCATAAAATTAGTTTTGGGCGGAATAGTTGGGGTAGAAGCTTTCAACTTAGGATTTAGATTAGTTTTTGGCAATAACTAGTTAGTTGTGTTTTGTTTTCATTTAAATTTCTTTCTCAAAACATACACTATTCTTCACATTTACGTATTGACCATAATTCGGAATGATTCTAAAATTGTTTTTCTTATATAAACCAATAGCCTCAATCATTTTATCACCAGTTTCTAAAATGCATTTTTTATAACCCAATTCTTTTGCCCAAACTTGTAATTCTGTCAACACTTTTGCTGCAATGCCTTTTCCTCGGTATTCAATAGGTACAAACATTCTTTTAATTTCTATCACCTCATTTTCGTACTTCTTCATACCACCACAGCCAACGGCTTGATTATTTTCGTACACAACAACCACGTTTTGGATTAAGTCGATTTTATTATATTGAGTAAAGAAATGGTTTGTTTCGCCATTTTTAATTGCTAAGTCTTTATCAAGTTCAATTACTAACCTTTGAAAATCTAAGTTGTCTGAATTTGTTCTTTTAATTTTATATAACATTTCTATCTATTTGTCGAGTGGTTGTGTCTTAAACTACAGCAAACATTTCAAGGCTTGGCGCTAGTGATGGAAAAAGTTGCGAAAAGTTTCAATTTAGCGGCACGGTTGGCAAAAGCCAATTAATTGAATAAATTTAAGAAAAAACTCAAAATAATTGGCTTTTTGAGACAGAGATATCCGAAACCACATATCATAGCCCAAAGTATGACCAAAATGCAAGGTCAACTTTTTCTAGTTGAAAACGTAATTAGTAGCCTTCAAATTAGTGGATATAACCTTATCAAAAATCATGATTGCAAACCTAAATAAAACAACAAACCTCGCTTAAAAAGGCTTAAACGAGGTCAAATATTTTAAGATTTTAGCATTTAAAAGGAGTTGTGCAACAGTTACCTATGTTATGTGCTGCCCTTTTTTTTGTCCATTGTTTTTTCGTCATTTATGCTCATTCCATTGTCGTAATTCAGTTAAATAGTGTTCGCCCTTGATGTAGGAATAATGTTCGCTTATTGAAGAATATATCGAATAGATACATACAACCAATGATATGCCTCCAATGAGTGAGGATCTAAAGTAAAAGGTAAAGAACAAAGTAATAATCGCTACAATGGCAAAAATCATTCGGTAGGATTTGAAGCCATTAAATAATTTCTCGTTGCGTTCCAATTCTGATTTTACAAAAGCTGCTTTGTCTTGGTTGTATATTTCGGTTTGTGTTTTTACCTTTTTATCAATGGTTGAAACAAATATTGGACTTGAAACCATCATAAATATACCAGCTATTAAGCAAGGATATTTTGCTGAAACTAAAATTCCATTCTTGTTAGCAATGAAAAAGAAGTAAGAAAGCAGCACCTAAAAAAGCAAAGCCATAGCCTGATGCTTTTTCAAGTTTTATAGCGTTTTCAAACGATTGATAAATATCCATATTTACTAATTAAATGATGCTCGATATTCAAGCGGTGAAACATTCGTTTTGCTTTTAAACAACTTGCTGAATGATTGAGGATGCTCAAAACCCAATTGATACGCAATTTCACTAACTGAAAGATTGGTTAACGTTAATGCTTCTTTTGCCTTTTCAATCAGCTTGTTGTGAATGTGTTGTTGTGTACTTTGTCCTGTCAGTGTGCGCAGCATATCGCTTAAATAATTAGACGAAACGTAGCGCTGATTGGCAAAGTATTGCACCGATGGTAAGCCATTTTCTACCAATTTATCGCTGTTGAAATAGTCGTTTAGCAAACTTTCCATTTTAGTCAGCAAGTCATTGCTTGCCGATTACGAGTAATAAATTGGCGGTTGTAAAAGCGATTGGAATAATTGAGCAACAATTCCAAATGTGATATCATCACGTCATGACTGAAAAGGTCGATAGAATGATTGTATTCTTCTTCAATATTTTTCATAATGCCTTCCATCGTTGCTTGTTCTTTCTCTGAAAGATGTAATGCTTCATTAACGGCATACGAAAAGAAACCATAGTTTTTAATTGTTTTACCCAACGGATAATTGCGTATAAAATCGGGATGAAATACCAACCACCAACCCGTTGCTCTTGTGCCACCATTTTCGGAAGAAATCACTTGTCCGGGTTCCATAAACGCCAACATTCCTTCATCAAAATCATAATAATTTTGACCATATTTCAGTTTGCTACCTTCACAATTTTTCAAAGAAATAGTATAAAAGTTCAAAACCAAATTTTTACTTTCTTGTGGACTAGTAAAATCTATTTCATCCAGATTTATCAATCCAATTAAAGTATGTTTGGGTTTTGGTAATCCCGAAAGTTTATACAAATCTGAAATAGAATTGATGGTTATTATATGTTTTTGATTTTTATTCATTTTAAATCTATTTTTGTGCTAATACCAAAAGAAAAGTTCGCTATTATCACTGTAAATTTACAATTTCAGCTTATCTGGTTTTATTTTGCAAGAGGCATAATGTCATCTAAACGTTTTAAATCATTTGCGGATAATTCAATATTAGTAGCTTCAATATTTTGTTCAACATATTTTACTTTTTTTGTTCCAGGAATTGGAACGTATCCTTGAGCCACCACCCATGCAATAGCAATTTGTGAAGTAGTAACGTTTTTTTCTTTTGCAATTTTATCTACTTCATTTAACAACTCAAGATTTTTGTAAAAATTATCGTCTTGAAAACGTTTTATGTAACGTCTGATGTCGCCTTCAGGAATGTCGTTAGGGTGTTTAAAGTCGCCCGAAATAAAACCACGACCTAATGGCGAGTAGGCAACAAAACCAATTCCCAGCTCATCAACCGTTGAAAGTAGACCAGTTTCTTTTACCTGACTTTCAAACAATGAATATTCACTTTGAATAGCAGTAATTGGATGTATTTTATGTGCTCTTCTAACCGTTTCAGCATCAACATTCGATAAACCAATATAACGAATTTTACCTTCTTTTACTAAGTTAGCCATTGCATCAACAGTTTCTTCGATAGGCGTGTTTGGGTCCGGAGTGTGCATATAATACAAGTCGATAAAATCGGTATTTAGATTTTTAAGCGAACGCTCAATTGCCATTTTTACATATGAGGCGCTTGCATCAGGCGAGTAATCGAATGTTCCATTATCGTCAATTTTGAAACCAAATTTTGAAGCGATGATGAATTGATCTCTTCGACCAGAAATTACCTTTGAGATGAGTTGTTCATTTTTAAATGGTCCGTATAAGTCTGCGGTATCTAAAAAGTTGCCTCCCAATTCTAGCGAACGTTCAATAGTGGTGATACTTTCAGCGTCATTTGCTTCGCCATATACATTCAGAGCACCCATTGTGCTCATACCCATACAACCTAAACCAATCGTTGGCACAACCAAATCTTGACTTCCTAATTTTACTTGTTTTACATTGCTCATTTTTTCTTGTTTTAACTTATGATACAAAGTTGCGACAGTATTGGAAGATGGAAGTAGTCAAACCTCTGATTGTTGTAGCCAAATTGAAGAAGTGTCAATTGTTGATTGTTTCGGTTAGGAAGGGTTGCACATAACATTATTATATACGCATTATAAGTTATTTTCCTATAAGTGTAAAAATATTTGTAACTTTCTGTAGAATAGTATGTTTCTATAATATTGCTGTATGCGTATTTTGAATAAATGCATACGATTTAGGTGATAACATTATTTTTATTTTGCGCTATGAGTTTTGTTAAAGAAAACTATAGAATCGAAGAAAGTCGAAAAGATAAAAGAAGAGTGCTACTTTTTTATTTTCCTCCTGATATATCTTTACAAAAAGCGTTAAGAGAAGTCTTTCCTCGCGTGCGTTGGTCGCCGACGATTAAGGCGTGGTGGATTTATGACACTGCTAATGTTCGTGATAGATTAGCTATGGATACTAAAGTGTTTGTAGGCGAAGATATGATGGAGAGGATGTCTGCGGGGAACGCTGTAGAATTCCGAAGATATGTTGATGAATTGCATCTTAAGGGCTATAGTCTAAATACAGTCAAAACATATGCTGTCGAATTTGCCCAATTACTTTACGTGTTAAAAGATTATCAGGTGCACGATTTGTCCACTGCAAAATTGAGATCCTACTTACTTTATTGTATTAAAAGCTTAAATCTGTCTGAAAATCAAATTCATAGTAGATTAAATGCCTTGAAGTTTTATTTTGAGAAAATATTGAAGCGCGAAACGTTATTTTTTTTTGACATTCCAAGACCAAACAAACATCATTTACTACCCAAAGTATTAAGTACAAGAGAAATTATAAGGCTTTTCGAATGTTTCGATAATATCAAGCATTTAGTGATGGTTAAGCTTTGTTACGGTATGGGGTTACGTGTCAGTGAGGTAACTAATTTGCGAATATCGGATATTGATTCGAGTAGAATGATGGTATTAGTTCAGCGCTCCAAGAATAAGAAAGATCGATATGTTCCTTTGCCCGAATCCATATTGGAGGATCTAAGAATGTATTACCTGCAATATAAACCTAAAGAATATTTATTTGAGGGTCAATCAGGAGGAACAATTTCAGTAAGAACTGTACAAGCCGTGTTTAAAATGGGTATGCGCAAAGCAAAAATTAATAAAAAAATAGGTATCCATGGTTTAAGACATAGTTATGCTACGCATCTATTAGAATATGGTACGGATATGTCTTTTATTCAAAAATTATTAGGGCATAGCCATATATCCACAACGGAAATTTATGCACAGTTATCAAAAAATGTATTAGCAAAAGTGCAGAGTCCTCTTGATAGGCTATAAATTAGTAAAAGCATTTCTTTAGGAAATGCTTTTATCTTTTTCTTTTTTCTGCGCTTTTTCTTTTTCTTTTCGTTGAAAATCAGCTACCTCTATAATACGTGGTATACTGCTTTTTGGTGCCATATGACGTAGTTTTTTGAGCTTTTTGCGGTAGCGAATTGCTCTAAACGTACGATTGTCTTTGTATAAGTTCCAGTTCATTAGTAGTACGGAAAATAATACAACTCCTAAGCCTGCTATCTGTAGAATAGTTACTTGGTGGTCTGAAAAAAAGTATACTAAAGCTAAGGCAACAATGGGATTGACATAGGCATACGTACTTACTTCAGTAGCGGGTCTGACTTGCAATAACCAAATGTAAGAGCTAAAAGCCAATATAGATCCCATTAGTACAAGATAAATCATAGCTCCCCAATCTGCAGCATGTACTTGTGTATAATCAAAAGCACTATACTCTCCTTTGACTAATGCGACTAATGTAAAAGCTACACCTGCTGTCACCATTTGCCAAGCAGTTTTTACCATTACATTTAACGATGGTTCTTTTTTCTGGTTTGTAGATTTGGGTTTTTGATTGTATTTTGAATACAAAGACCCTATAGTCCAACCAATTGTTCCAAGTACCAATACAATCATCGCTGTAAGATTTTGAGCACGCTCTTCTTCGGGAATAGAATTGGTCATCAATTGCTCTGCAAAAAGCATCACTACACCAGCAAAACCAAAAGCCAAACCCAATAGCGTAGGTATGCTTGAGAAATTCTCTCTCCACTTAGGTTTATCTAGGACAATGAACCAGATCGCAGTCGCGGCAGATAGAATAGAAACTATACCACTAGAAATGTATTGCTCAGACCAGATAATGGCTGCCATATCAACAAAAAGCAGCAAAAAGCCAATAAATACAGCTTGTTTTATATCTGCTTTGTTAAATATTCTGTATCCACGTAATTTGCAATAGCCCATCAGCAAAGAGCCAGCGATAATAAATCGTATGGATCCTAATACAAATGGTGTAAACGAGCGCAAAGCCTCCTCAATAAAGAAAAAAGTAGAGCCCCATACAATGTAAACTATGGCGTAGGCAACTATAATTTTGGCTAAGGATGCCTTATTTTCTTCCATTATGCGTTTGGATTAGGAATAACTAATTTTTGTTCTTCTTTGACAGTTTCTAACACAATCGTTGTTCGTGTCGAAATTATACCTTCGATTTTTCCTAAGGTGTTGCGCATTAAGTCAACTAATCCAGCAGCGTCATTCGTACGTACTTTGATCAGATATCCATCGTCACCAGCGATGTCGTGCACTTCTTGTACCTCAGGTATTTCTGCTAAGGTGTACGCTACGCCTTGCTCACCGATGATATCAGAAGTTTTAATGAAAATAAATGAAAGTAGGTTTTGATCCAATGCGAGTGGATTAATCTTCGCATTATACTGTAGAATAACCTCTTTTTGCTCTAATTTTTTTACGCGCTCAAGAATAGCAGAAGGAGCCATGCCTAATTCACGTGCTATGTCCGCATTATTTGTACGGGCATTATTTTGCATAATACGCAATATTTGATAATCAATGTTGTCGAGTGAAATTTCTAATTTTCCCATAATTCTGCAAAAATAATAATTTTCAGAAGATAATTCAAAATTTAAAACAAAAATAAGAATAATATTCAGATAAAGATGATTGGGTATTGTTTCGTTATTGTAAAAATTGGCTAATGTAGGATTGCGTTTTTGTGCGTTTTTATTAAAAGAACGCGAAAAAACATAAATTAATAGATGCTATTATTATCAAAAATAACATACTTTATGTAGATTTGTTTACTTTAATGCTGAATTTTACCAAAAGTATGTCACTTACATTAGAAAAACTTAAAACCGAACTAGAAGGAGAATTATATTTTCAAGATAACAATCCTAAAGATCAAACTATACTCGTCGCTTATTCCACCGATGCTTCTGTATACCAAGAGAAGCCTTTAGCGGTGGCTATTCCACATAGCAAAGCTGATTTGCACAAATTGATTGATTTCGCAAATGAAAATAATATCACTTTAATCCCAAGAACGGCAGGTACATCTTTGGCTGGACAAGTGGTGGGTAAAGGTATTGTAGTGGATGTGTCTAAGTTTTTCAATCAAATCCTAGAGGTTAATGAAAAGGAACAATGGGCGAGGGTTCAACCGGGGGTTATCCGTGATGACTTAAATGCTTATTTGAAATCGTTCGGTCTAATGTTTGGTCCTGAGACCTCGACTGCTAATCGTGCAATGGTCGGAGGCATGATTGGTAATAATTCATCTGGTTTGCATTCCATTGTTTGGGGCGATACACGTGAAAATTTAATTGAAGCGAATGTGCTGTTGAATGATGGTACTGAAGTTATTTTTAAAGAATTAAATCCGCAAGAGTATTTTGGCAAACTCTCGCAAAAAGATCGCGAAGGCGAAATCTATCGTCAACTTAATCACATTATCACAAGTAAAGAAAATATTGAAATTATAAATTCGGGTTATCCGAAAAAAGATATAACTCGTCGTAATACAGGTTATGCATTAGATTATTTGGTGGATACAAGTAAGCCATTCAATTTGTGTAATCTGTTGGCTGGATCAGAAGGAACTATTGGTATTGTCACCGAAGCCAAAATAAAATTGAGACCACTTCCTCCAAAAGAGATAGGTCTATTGTGTGTGCATTTTTCGGATATGGTCGAGTGTATGCACGGTAATATGATTGCATTATCGCATCATCCTGAAGCTTCTGAGCTAGTAGATAAATACATTTTAGATTTTACAGTTGGTCATCCGACTTATCAATACAATCGTTTTTTTATTGAAGGAGATCCACAGGCTTTACTTATTGTTGAATTTAGAGCCGATAGCGAAGCCGAAATTATTGGACTAGCGGAAGCGCTAAAGCAAGATTTGATCAGCAAAGGATTAGGATATGCATATCCATTGGTGTTAGGTGCTACGCAATCAAATTTGGTGTGGGATGTGCGTAAAGCTGGACTAGGTCTTATTCGTAACCTTCCAGGAGATGAGCAACCAGTCAATTTAATTGAGGATTGTGCGGTTTCTCCAGTTGATTTGCCTGCTTATGTAGCAGATGTACAACAATTATTGAAAGAAGAAGGTGTTCACGCATCTTACTATGCACATGCTGGAGCAGGTGAGTTGCATATTGAGCCTTTTGTAAATTTGAAATCTGTTGAAGGGCGACGCCAATTCCGATCAATTTTAGAAAAAACAACGGATCTAGTACTGAAGTACAATGGTTCGTTGAGTGGGGAGCATGGTGACGGACGTTTGAGAGGTGAATTTATTGGTAAAGTGTTGGGTGAAAAGGTCTATTCTTTATTGCAAGATGTGAAAAATATCTTTGATCCTAAAGGAATTTTCAATGCCAATAAAATTGTGAATACACCTCCAATGGATACTTCATTGCGTTACGATAAAGTTGTAGACGGTAAGGATATTAAGACATACTTTGATTTTACCAAAGATGAAAGTATTCTTCGCCTAGCAGAAAAATGTTCAGGATCCGGAGATTGTCGTAAGACCGAAATCAGTGGTGGTACGATGTGTCCTTCGTTTATGGCTACACGAAATGAAAAAGATACTACACGTGCTCGTGCCAATATGTTACGTCAATTTTTGACAAATTCGACGCAACAGAATCGTTTTGATCACGAGGAGATCAAAGAGGTAATGGACTTGTGCTTGAGTTGTAAAGGTTGCAAAACGGAATGCCCCTCAAGTGTGGATGTGGCGAAGATGAAGGCAGAATTTTTGCAACATTATTACGATGCGAATGGTGCGCCTTTCAGATCGAAAGTGATTGCTAATTTTACAAAGTCGCAACAGCTAGGATCTATGGTAGCTCCGCTTTACAACTTCTTTTCTCAAAATAAATTTACTTCAAGTATCATTAAGCAAATCGTTGGTTTTGCGCCTAATCGTTCTTTGCCTGAAGTCTCGGGTACAACCTTAAAACAGTGGCTGAAGAAACAAAATACGCCAATATCAAAACGTAAGGTTTATCTATTTTGTGATGAATTTACGGACTACAATGATACAAGTATAGGTCAGACAGCTTACAAACTTTTGACAGCCCTTGGTTACGAAGTATTGTTCGCTCCACACAAGGAGAGTGGTCGTACATATTTGTCTAAAGGTTTTGTGAAAGAAGCGAAAAAATTGGCGAATGCGAATGTGTCGATGCTGAAAGATAAAATTACGGCAGATATTCCTTTGCTAGGTGTTGAGCCATCGGCAATTATAACTTTCCGTGATGAATATTTAACGTTAGTGGATGCTAATCTTAAAATTGATGCACAAAATATCGCTGCAAATACTTTTATGGTAGATGAGTTTCTAGCACAAGAAATAGATAAAGGTCATATTCATGCAGAGCAGTTCTCAGCAGAAAAGCAACATATCAAATTGCATGGTCATTGTTACCAAAAAGCTTTTCATTTGGTAGGTTATACCGAAAAGGTATTGTCTTTACCAGCTAATTATACAGTAGAAGTGATTCCTTCAGGCTGTTGTGGTATGGCGGGGTCATTTGGTTATGAGAAAGAGCATTACGATGTTTCCATGAAGGTAGCAGAATTGGTTTTACTTCCAGCTGTACGTTCTGCTAAAGAAGATACAATCATTGCGGCAGCCGGTACATCATGTCGTCACCAAATCAAAGATGGTGCAGCACGTAAATCGTACCATCCTGTCGAAATTTTATACAATGCTTTAATAAAATAAAACTTTATCGTAATTTGAATGCTTTATCAATAAAGAACATATTATGAAAGCTATAAAATCCTTATTGGCAACGGGAGTCATTGCAATTTCTGTATTATCAAGTTGCGGCAACTCTTCTACTAATAATAAAGGTGTTAAAACAACACACTCATTAGAGAAATTTACAAATGATAAAGCCGCTCAGAAGCAGCAATTGTTTTTGCGCATTGTCGATGAATCACAGACGGATTCTTCGCATGTGTTTGTTGCGAAATCTGTATTTGAACAAGATACTGTAGGTGTGAAAATTGAAGTGTTAAAAGGCATTAAACCTGGTGTTAATGGGCAAGGTAGACCTGTGGAAGATGGTTTTGTGAAAGGTGCGATTAAGTTTTCATCTATAGGGGCGGAATCGGATGCTTTGGTCAAATCATTGGCAACAATCTTTGGTTTGCAATCTACAGGAGTATTTTCAAGCACTACTCTTGAGCCAACAGTTTTTTCATCAAACACTATTGAAGTGGATTTAAATGCAAAATCAACTTATAGCTTTAAATTATTCTTTGATAATACAGTAGGCGAGCCTGCAGAAGTGTTTTCAACGTTAGATTTATACAAACGTTCTTTTGAGATTGGTGAAAAGGATGC
Source organism: Sphingobacterium composti (assembly GCF_009829075.1). GTDB lineage: Bacteria > Bacteroidota > Bacteroidia > Sphingobacteriales > Sphingobacteriaceae > Sphingobacterium > Sphingobacterium composti. Next base: position 14,510 of record NZ_WUQZ01000029.1, read on the forward strand.
CTCTTACAGGGCACAGCTTATTTCGGCTTTGGAAGGAAAATAAAATATTCTAACTGTCTGGTAGTACGAAATGTCTTTTCGGGCTTGTAGAGGAATCTCACTTTTGCGTACCAGACAGTTTTTACTTGTAAATATGCTGATAAATTGCTTTGCTCAGAAGAGCAATTGCTTCTTCGGCTTCAGATTCCGTCAAATGAGCAAATCCTAAACGTATTCCCGTAAGACTTTGATTTTGATAAAATAGGTAATTCGGAACTGTTAGATTTTTTGTGGCACAATATGTTGCTATAGAAAGCAGCGGTAACTGCTGATTAAATTTGATCCAATAAGCCAAACCTATTTCTGGTTTTTCAAACCAAATACTTTGTTCTAGATACTGATCTAATAGCAAGGAAAAATTATCCCTTCTTTTTTGGTAAATCTTTGTCAGTTTTTGAGTCTGTCGTAATAATAATCCTTCTTTAATATATTCTGCAATTGTTTCTTCGATTAAGTAAGTGGAAGGAGATTGTCCTAATTTTTTAACTTTTGAAAGCTCTAAAATCAAATTATCAGGCGCAATCACAAAAGCTAGATCGTATGGATTAGGTAGTAAATCTTTGAAAGAATTTACATAAATAACAGCACCTTGAGTATCCATACTTTTCAATGTTTTAATAGGTATTTTGCCGTACACAAAATCCGTGTTATTATCATTCTCAATTATCGCAAATCCATGCTTTTGAGCAAGTTCAAGTAATGTGCTTTTGTTAGTTTCAGATAAAGCCGAGGTGATTGGATAAAGGTTGTTTGTTTGTAGATATATGGCGCGAATTGTATGCTTTTGAAGAAGATCTTCTAAATGTCCTGTATCAATACCTTCGGAATTAGTATTGACAGTTATTAATTCTACATTTCTTTCCTTTAATTTCATATTTACTTCAAAATGCCCAACCTGAGTTACTATAACCTTGTCTTTTGGTTTTAAAATAGTTTGAATTATACATTGAAAAGCTAATTGGTTACTTTGAAAAGTCAATATTTGATTAGCATGAAAAGCTAATCCTTTCGTTATATAGAGATAGTTTTGAAGTTGATTTTTGATATTCGTGTTTTGAGTATGAATATGCTTATTAAGTTGTCGCCGAGCACTTTTTTTATTAGAAGTAGCACCGAATATTTGATGTAAACTTTTAAAGTTAGTTAATCTAAAATCAGGAGTTCCATCGGTAAAATAGAGGTCATTCGTAATCGGCTGAAAAGGAGAATCCAACACATAGTTTATTTCAATGGGATATGCCGTCTTTGTCGATACAATAACGGATTGCGGAATCTCTTTAGCTTTAGGTTTTATTTTTTTGGAGGAAATAAATGCACCCTTTTGTGGAAGGATATCGACCCAGCCTTGAGCCGAAAGCTCTTCGTATGCAGCCACTATTGTTTGACGATGGACATATAGCTTTTCACTTAGGATTCGAGTTCCTGGGAGTTTTTCTCCAGTTTTAATACTTTTAGTTTGTATGGCATTAATAATTCCATTAGCTATTTGTAAATATACAGGAGAGGAATCTATTTTATTAATTCGAATGTAAGTTAAAATATTTTGTAAAACTGGACTATTCATTATTTTTAAACTGGACTATTCTATTTCACTGAAAAGATACCACATTTGCAGCACTTTAAATAATTATTGGTACTTATGTGGTCAAATAAAATTTTATTATCAGCGGCAGGATTACTTTTTATTTCAATTTCACAAGCACAATCTGAAAATCCATTGAGGAAAGATTCTATCTCTGAAATTGTAATCACCGAGAATAGATTCCAAATTCCCTTTGGCAAAAGAAATAAAAATATAGAAATCATTACAGCACAAGACATTGCACAGATGCCTGTGAAATCTATAAATGAAGTTTTGGCTTTTGTTAATGGGGTGGATGTGAGACAAAGAGGTTCATTTGGTACACAAGCGGATATTAGTATAGATGGCGGTACTTTTGAACAAGCTCTAATACTTTTGAATGGGGTGAAAATTTCTGATCCGCAAACAGGACATCATACCATGAATATTCCTGTTGCACTAGATGCAATTGAACGTATAGAGGTGCTGCGAGGACCTATGGCTAGGGTTTATGGGGTTAATGCCTTGACAGGAGCAATAAATATTGTCACCAAATCATTTGTAAAAAATAGTGTATCGGTGCATTTACAAAGTGGCTCTTCCTTTGAAAATAAAGAGGAGGGAGATGGTTCAGGAAAATATTGGGGTGGAGCAGGTCAAGTTGTAGCGCAACTAGGAACTACTGCTTTTCAAAATTTAATTTCTCTTTCTTCGCAGAAATCAAATGGTCAACGTTATAATAGTGCTACTGAGGATATACGTGCATATTACCAAGGCGCTTTTCAAGTCAACGAATCGAATAGTTTGGATTGGTCCTTAGGTTATATCGCCAATGAATTTGGTGCAAACGGATATTATGCTGCTCCAGGTGACAAGGAATCGTATGAATTAGTAAATACTTTTACTACGCATATCTCGAGTAAGCATTATTTTGGAGATAAATTTTATATTAATCCACGTATTTCGAATCGATACAATACGGACGATTACCGTTATTTCCGCTATGATTTGACTAAAGCTCGCTCAGAACATGCAAATAATGCTTTGTCCTTTGAATTGAATAGTAGATTGATGACGAGTATAGGTGACTTTGGATTTGGGTTGGAGCTACGAGATGAAGATATTAAAAGTTCAAACTTGGGTAATCACAATCGTGAAAATTTTGGATCTTATTTTGAATATAGAACAGAACTTCTATCAAAATTAACTTTTCATATCGGTGCATACAGCAATTATAATAGTAAATATGGGTGGGAGATTTATCCAGGATTGGATGTAGGCTATCAATTTCTTACTAATTGGAAGTTGAATTTTAATGTAGGCAAGAGTCAGCGAATACCGTCATTTACAGATTTGTATTTGAAACAACCGGCAAACATTGGCAATCCAGATTTGAAATCTGAATATGCATGGCAATATGAAGGATCATTACAAGGAAAGATCGGAGAGACGAAATTGGAGTTGAGATACTTCTATAGAGATATTAATGATTTTGTAGATTGGACTAAAAATACTGGAAATATTGACGACCCAAATGAAATAAGTAAAATTCCTTATCAGCCTTTTAATTTGGGAAATAATAAAATGCATGGTGCAAGTGCTTCTTTGAGTAGAATATATAATTTAGGACAACAAATGAGACTAAGATATAGTTTTGGATATAATTTCTTGTCACCAGAAGAATTATCATACGCAGAAGGTATAGTTTCAAAGTATGTATTAGAAAGTCTTAAACATCAAGCCTTATTGCGAATTGTGTACCATACATCTAATTGGGAATTTAGCACAGGAAATCGTTGGATAAAACGAGAAATGAATGATCCTTATTTTATCTCCGATGTTAGGCTTGGGTATCAGTTAAAACAATGGTATATATATTCAGATATTACCAATGTGGCGAATGCTTCTTACAAAGAATCGGGAGCCGTATTAATGCCAAAACGCTGGTTCACACTAGGGCTACGCTTCGTATTACATTAGGTAAAATACCAATTGTTAGGTATAATTAAGTTGATGTACATTAATTAAATTTGCCACTGTAATACGTTTGCCAATTAATTATTAACTTAAGTGTGTGAATAGAAAAAAAGCATCTGAGATTTCAGATGCTTTCTAATTTATTGGTTGAATAAATTATTTGATAAATTTACCAACTTCTTGAGCTAAGTCAATAATTTTGTTTGAGTAACCCCACTCGTTGTCGTACCAAGATACTACTTTCACGAAGTTGTCATTTAACGAGATACCCGCTTTAGCATCGAAGATAGATGTACGCGCATCACCTAAGAAATCTGTTGAAACAACTTCATCTTCAGTATAGCCTAAAATACCTTTTAACTCACCTTCTGAAGCTTCTTTCATAGCGTTTTTAACATCTTCGTAAGAAGCGCCTTTTTCTAAACGTACTGTCAAGTCAACTACAGAAACGTCAGCTGTAGGAACACGGAAAGACATACCAGTTAATTTACCTTTTAACTCAGGTAATACTAAACCTACTGCTTTAGCAGCACCTGTAGACGAAGGGATGATGTTTTGGTAAGCACCACGACCACCTCTCCAGTCTTTCACTGAAGGGCCATCAACAGTTTTTTGTGTTGCTGTAACAGCGTGAACTGTAGTCATCAAACCTTCTACGATACCGAATTTATCATTCAACACTTTAGCAATCGGAGCTAAACAGTTTGTAGTACATGAAGCGTTAGAAACGATATTTTGATCAGCAGTTAATTCTTTGTGGTTTACACCCATTACGAATGTTGGTGTATCATCTTTGGCAGGAGCTGACATGATTACTTTTTTAGCACCAGCATCGATGTGTTTCTGAGCAGTATCTTGAGTTAAGAACAAACCTGTAGATTCGATTACAACCTCAGCACCTACAGCATCCCATTTTAAGTTTGCTGGATCTTTTTCAGCAGTAACACGGATAGTTTTACCGTTTACAACTAAGTTGCCATCTTTCACCTCTACAGTGCCATCAAATTTACCGTGAGTAGAATCATATTTTAACATGTAAGCCATGTAATCTGGTTCTACTAAATCGTTGATACCTACAATTTCGATATCAGCACGATTCACAGCAGCTCTGAAAGCTAAACGACCAATACGGCCAAATCCGTTAATTCCAATTTTCATTTTCTTAATTTTTATTAATGTAATATTTTATTAGATTTTGAATAGGTTCTTTGTTAATTGTCTGAATATTCAAATGATACTCTTTTGCAAATTCCATGAGCCATTCCTGATAGTTGTGCGCCACTGATCCTGTAAGACTGATCGGAGAGTCCGGATATTGATCTAATAGCGGTAGAATATAAGTCGTGATAAAAAGATTCAAACCTTTTTTGATGATATTTGATAGATAAGGCTCGTTTCTATTTTCGAAGAAGAAATCAGCGAAAGATGTTAAAAATATATTGGGATTAGGATTATTGTATAACTTTTCTAAAATATACTTTCTATCCAAACTATATTTGTCATCCAATTTTTCACGAAATCCTTGTGGCATGGCATCCGTCAAATAATCTCGCAGTACTTGTTGAGCTATCCAATTGGTAGACCCCTCGTCAGCCAAGATGTAACCAAGACCGTAATTATTCGGAATTATTTTTTTTCCAGTATAATAAGCTGCATTTGATCCAGAACCCATTATTGCTACGATTCCTTTTTCATCTCCAAAAGTAGAAAGTGCAGAAGCATCTAAATCATGTGAAACTTTTACTTTCGCATTTTTGAAAAAGTTTGAAAAAACATGCACTATTTTGTCTTGGCGTTCTTTTGAAGAAGCTCCTGCACCGAAAAAGAATATTTTCTTGATCTTCTCTGCATTGTAGAGAAGATCCGTATTCTTATTCAACAATTGATTTATAAAATTTTCATCCTGTATGTACGAATTTATGCCTGCTGTCCGAAAGCCATGTAATAGTCTTCCTTTTTCAGCTAGGCGCCAATCTGCGTATCTCGATCCAGTGAAAATTACTAAAATCATATGGAATATTATTTGTTCATAATATTTGCAATATCCAACAATTCGTCGTCCAACTTGAACTCCTTATTGTTTAACGCTTCTTCCAGTGGTGTTATTATCATTTGGTTACCACGGATACCTATAGTTCCGCGTGTATTGCCTTTGATGAGTTCGTTTACAGCTGTATAACCCATACGCGTAGCTAATACTCTATCGAAGCTGCTTGGAGATCCTCCACGTTGCAAATGTCCTAATATACTAACTTTTATGTCAAGATGGTTAATTTTTTCTTTTACAATTTTTGCAACATTGTATGCACCACCATTTTTGTCTCCTTCTGCAATAATTACTATCATGGAGGTTTTTTCACGTGCTTCTGCGAATTCTAATTCTTCAATTAGGTTGTCAATACCTGAATTAATTTCCGGTAGAAGTATCGCTTCTGCTCCACCACCTACACCCGCATTCAAAGCTATACAACCCGAATCACGCCCCATTACTTCCACGAAAAAGACACGACTATGTGAAGAAGCCGTATCGCGAATCTTATCTATAGCCTCTATAACGGTGTTGTTGGCTGTATCGTAACCTAATGTATAATCTGTGCCGTACAAATCATTATCGATCGTACCAGGGATACACATTACAGGAATATCGTATTCTTTGGAGAAGAAATCAGCACCAGTGAATGTTCCATCTCCACCGATGGCAACCAATGCGTCGATTCCTTGATCTTTTAAATTATTATATGCTTGCTGTCTTCCTTCTTTGGTTTTGAATTCTAAACAACGTGCTGATTTTAATATTGTACCACCTTTTTGAATGATAGAACTTACTGAACGGCGAGTCATTTCTACAAATGAACCCTCGATCATGCCTTGATAGCCATGATAAATACCTGTTACAGATATATCGTTATATATAGCAGTTCTCACTACCGCTCTGATAGCAGCATTCATTCCTGGTGCGTCACCTCCTGATGTAAAAACTCCAATTCGATTTATTTTTTTCAAAGTAATTTAGATTAAGTTCACTACGAATATAATGTGTATTTTTTACACTATTAAATTTTTATACATATTTTTTTGCTTGTTTGCCGATTTTTATTCATCTTGTCGCTGTTAATCAAGAAAATCAAGCTGATATTTAATGATTAATACTTAATTCGGAAATGTATAAATTGCAATATATTTGTATTAATATTTCTAACAAGGATAATTTTAGACTAATTTTTGAGGGCAAATCATGTTATCATTTTTTACAGTAGATTGTTTGATCTTTACTTTTCATGAAGGAAAATTAAAGGTCTTATTAAATGAGAGAAATGAGTACCCGTATCGTGATTGGTGGGCTATGCCAGGCTATTTTGTGGACAAGCAAGAAGAAATGGAAGAGGCTGTGAATCGTATTGCATACGAACATACAGGTCTGAAAAATATATATTTGGAACAGCTTGCAGCGATGGCTGGTTTAAAGCGTCACCCAGAAGGTCGTATCCTAACTGTGGCTTATATGGCTTTAGTGCGATATGATGACGTGAAGAATAAAGTAAAACCTGTGACGAATTATATGCGTCAAGCTAAGTGGTTTGATGTCAGTGATGTTCCTGAGTTGGCATTTGATCATAACGATATTTTGAAATTGGGTCTTAAAAAACTCAAAAGAAATTTAAATTATTCGACTGCGCCTTTTGAATTGCTCCCCGAAAAATTTACACTAACGCAATTACAACAGATTTATGAAGCTATTTTAGGAGAAATGTTGGATAAACGCAACTTTAGAAAACGTATGAATAATTTGGGCTATCTTAAAGAATTAGAAGAATTCCAAACAGGCGTATCTTACCGTGCTGCAAGATTATACAAGTTGGATAAGCGTAAATTCTTAAAACTGTTTACCTAACAGTTTAATTACTAAACAAAGAAACTTTTTTGTCAATGTATTGTATTTTTTTGATACAATTATACGTTCTATTTAAACGTTTTGTATTTTTGAACAATCTTTTGTAAAAGTCAAAAGTTAAAAATGTAAAATGGATAAAAGAAAAGAGGAAATAATTGATATAGCTTTGCGCAGATTTTCGCATTATGGTTTCTCTAAAACCACAATGAATGAAATTGCTGATGATGTAAAAATCACTAAGGCGAATCTATATTACTATTATCCAGATAAGATTGCTTTAATAAAAGATGTCATTTGTGCCATATCTACAGAATTAATTTCGAAGGAACAAAAGATGGTGGAGGCATTTGAAGGTGATTTTCTGGAGACATTATTTGCTTTATTGAGGTTTAGAGCAGATCATATGCGCAAACATTATATGTTGTATATCAATGAAAATTTGGATTGGATACGTGATAATGCTTTCACGGATTTCATTGAAGAATTAGAATGTAAGGATTTGCAAGTTTTACAGACGCTAATGACTAAAGCGGTAGAATCTGGGAATTTGAAGTTGCATAATATTGATGAATCAGCTTATGTGTTACGGAATATTATAAAAGGGTTGAGTTTGATACATACTGTTAAGGATATTATTTCAGGTATTCCGAATTTAGCGAATGTAGATGAAATTTTAGATAGTCAAATGAAGGCTGCTAAATTAATTTTTGAAGAACGTATAGTTACAAATAGATAAAATGAAAAGGATCAGAATAATAGCTGTTTTATTAGCCGGTCTGTTCAGTGCTTCTTATGCAAGTGCGCAAGAGGTTTTGACTTTACAAGATGCAATAAAATATGCGTTGCAAAACAAAGCTGAAGCTAAAAAATCCGCTTTGGAATTAGAAAACTCCGAATATTTGATTGATGAAGTGCGAGCTGGTGCATTACCTCAGGTTAATGCGAATGGAACACTTACTTACAATCCATTATTACAAAAGAGTGCTTTACCCGCAGAAATATTTGGTGGCGAGCCAGGTGAAACAATAATGGTAGCATTCGGTCAGAAATGGCAAACTAATGCTGCGGTATCCGTTTCGCAGCAAATTTTCAACCAATCTTTGTTTACAGGTTTAAAGGCAGCAAAGTCTACTCGTGAGTTTTATCAGATAAATAACACATTGACAGAGGAGAATCTAATTGAAAAAGTTGCAAATTCTTATTATCAAGTGTTTCAGACACAATTGCAATTGAAAACATTAGATATAAACTTGGAAAGCACAAAGAAAACACGCGATGTAATCAAAGGTTTGGTAGACGCAGGGCTCGGTAAGAAAATTGATTTAGATCGTACTTCGGTGGCTGTAAATAACTTAGAATCCCAAAGACAGCAAGTATTGAATGCATTAGAATTGCAAGAAAATGCGTTGAAATTTGCTATCGGTATGGAGATCACAAAAGATGTTGTTTTACCAGAAGAGACTTTTGATATTTCGTTAGAAAAGATCTATGAGTCGACCGATGTAAATAGCCGTACTGAAATTGCACTTTTAAATAAACAAAGTGAATTATTGGAATTAAATCGTAAATCCATAGTTTCTAATTATTATCCTTCATTATCTTTTACAGGTAATTTTGGATATCTAGGTATGGGAAATATTTTTCCGACTTTTGGTAAGGATGGATTCAAATGGTCCAATTTCTCGGGTATAGGCTTGAATCTTTCTATTCCAATTTTTAATGGCGGTGCTACTAAATCCAGAATTAATCAAGCGGATATAGAGATTAGAAAAACGCAAGTCGATATTGATGATGCTAAATTAGGCCTTTCATTAGCAAATGAAAATGCAAAAACGCAAATAAAAAATTCCCTTCTGACTATCAATACCAATAGGAGTAATGTGCATTTAGCTAAAGAAGTATTGGATAATACAAACAATAACTATAAAAATGGTTTAGCCACATTGACAGAATTGCTTGATGCAGAGAATGCGTATGCGGATGCACAAAATAATTTGAATACAGCTTTATTGAACTACAAAGTAGCGGAAGTACAACTGATAAAAGCTAACGGTAAATTGAAATCATTAATAAACGAATAAGAATATAATCTAAATAAGAATATGAAACGTGCTATAATTACGGTAATTATTATTGCTGCTGCTTTAGGAGGTATCTTTTTTATCTTAAATAAAAATAAAGCGAAAAACGAAGCTGTGACTGCAGAGGCAGCTAAAACAAATGCATATGTAGCGGTGCGTATTGATACTGCGCGTCTAGATAATATTAATCTAGCTAATACAGCTAATGGTACTTTTCAACCAAAGCAAGAAGTAACTGTATCGGCTGAAGCTGCCGGTCGTGTTGTTCGTGTATTAGTTGACGAAGGTTCTCATGTGGGTGCAGGTCAGACTTTGGCTATCGTTGAAGGAGATAAATTGAATGTGAATGTTGCTAATGCACAAGCTAATTATGATAATGCACAACAAAATCTTCAACGTTTTGAAAGTGCTTATAAAACTGGTGGTGTTACTTTGCAACAATTAGATCAAGCTAGATTACAATTCGAAACGGCAAAAAATAATTTACGTAGTTCAAAATTAACTGCTGGTGACGTGACTATCAAAACATCGGTGTCTGGTATCGTGAATTCACGTAAAATCGAGCCAGGAACTTATGTCAATCCAGGAACTCCTGCATTTGAAATCGTCAATGTAAGTTCTTTAAAACTTCGTGTAAATGTTGATGAGAAAAATGTAGCAAGCTTAGCGGTTGGGCAGTCTGTTGATGTAGCAGCATCAGTTTATACGGATAAAACTTATACTGGTAAAATTACTTTTATCGCTCCAAAATCAGATGGTAGCTTAAATTTCCCAGTAGAGATTGAAGTGCCAAATGCAAGTGGTGAGTTACGTGCTGGTATGTATGGTACAGCTACTTTTGGTGGCAATACTTCAGCAGCTGTTTTAGTAATTCCACGTTCAGCTTTCGTTGGTTCAGTTAGTGATAATAGAGTTTTCGTAGCTAAAAATGGTAAAGCTATTGAAACTAAAGTTGTTTCAGGAAGAAATTTCGGTGACAATATTGAGGTGTTGAGCGGATTGAATGCTGGAGATCAAGTAATTATTTCGGGACAAATTAATTTGTTGGATCAAACTGCAATCGAAATTATTAAATAATTAGATTGAGTAAATAGTAGTTATGAAAATATCTGAAATATCGATAAAACGACCTAGTATCATTTTGGTGTTATTCATCATTTTGACATTGGGTGGTATATTCTCATACTCACAAATGGGGTATGAGTTGATTCCGAAATTTGAAGTGAACGTGATTACAGTGCAAACTGTTTATCCTGGAGCTTCACCTACGGAAGTAGAAAATACGGTGACAAAGAAAATTGAAGATGCTGTCGCTTCATTAGAAATGGTGAAGAAAATCGAGTCTACTTCAATGGAAAATGTCTCGGTCGTGATGATTACGCTGAATAATGGTGCGGATGTCAATTTCTTATTAACCGATGCACAGCGTAAGATCAACTCGATTTTGAATGATTTGCCAGATGACGTGAACGCACCGTCCTTGAATAAATTCTCTTTGGATGATGTGGCTATCATGAGTTTGGCTGTTACATCCAATTTGTCGGAAAAAGAACTTTATGACTTATTGGATTCAAAGATTCAACCAGTTTTCGCACGTGTGAATGGTGTGGCTAAGGTTGATATGATTGGTGGAGAAGAGCGTGAAATTCAAGTGAAAGTTGATCCTACGAAAATCGAAGGGTATGGACTTTCTTTGTCAGCTGTTCAGCAAGCAATTGCATCATCAAATTTGGATTTCCCAACAGGTAATGTTGCTTCACAACAAAGTAGAACAACTATTCGTCTTGCTGGTAAAGTCACAACTATAGATGAGTTGCGTAATTTGCCAATAACAACGCCTGCTGGTATTACAATATTCTTGCGTGATATCGCAGATATACAGGATGGTGTAACAGAGATTGAAAAGATAGCTCGTGTGGATCGCAAAAACACGATTATGCTACAAGTTTTCAAACAATCTGACGCCAATGCAGTAGCAGTTTCTGAATTAGTAAGAAAAACTATCGCTGACTATGATAAAGATGGAAATCTAATAGGAGGTATTGAGAAAGATTATACAGCGCAAGGTATTAAGATTGATGTAGCAAACGATTCGTCAGAATTTACTTTGAAAGCTGCTAGTAACGTAATCTTTGACTTGGTGTTGGCGATTGTATTGGTAGGTTTCATCATGTTGTTCTTTTTGCACTCGCTACGTAATGCTGCGATTACAATGGTTGCCATTCCGTTATCACTTATTGGTACTTTCATTGGATTGTACTTAATGGGGTATACGTTGAATCTAATGTCTTTATTAGGTTTGTCTTTGGTAGTAGGTATATTGGTGGATGATGCGATTGTGGTAATTGAGAATATTCACCGCCATATGGAAATGGGTAAAAACAAGGTGCGTGCTGCTTACGACGGTGCTGCTGAAATTGGTTTTACCGTTGTGGCGATTACATTGGTAATTGTTGTTGTGTTCTTACCTATCGCGATGTCTACAGGATTGGTTGCTAATATCTTGGCTCAATTCTGTGTTACCGTAATTATTTCCACATTACTATCATTATTAGTTTCCTTTACATTAGTGCCTTGGTTGTACTCACGCTTTGGAAAACTAGAACATATCAATAAGTATTCTTTCTTCGGGAAAATTATTCATGGATTTGAATCTGGATTAGATGCATTCACGCACAAGATTTCGGACATCTTGAGATGGGCTTTGAAAAATTGGATTAATAAGGCATTAACGTTGATCATATCCATTGTACTATTTGCTGGTTCTATCGCATTAGTTGCAATGGGTTATGTTGGTTCAGATTTCTTCCCGTCATCGGATAGAGGAGAATTCATGTTGCAATTTGAATTAGAGAAGGATGCGACATTAGAACGTACAAACGCTTTAGTTCGTCAAGCAGAAGATATTTTAGCAAATAAAGCTGAAGTTAAAAAGACAATTACTACTGTTGGACAATCTTCGGATGGAGGTATGAGTGCAGCTACTGGATCACGTTATAAAGCAGAGATTCACGTTATCATGACGGATGAGGCTAAAAAAGTGACTGATTCAAAAGTGTTTGCTGTGAATCTTCGTAATGAAATGTTGCCTCTTTTGATTGGTGCAAAAATCAAGTCTGTGCCAATGGGTATCATGGGGCCAGAACAAGCTCCTTTGAAATTAACAATCATCGGTTCTACGATTGAAGATGCACAAGAGTTTGCTTTACAAGCAGCTGATTTATTGAGAGAAGTACCAGGTAGTAGAGATGTTAAACTGACTTCTGAATCTGGTAATCCTGAGATTAGTGTACAAGTGGATCGTGAGAAAATGACTTCATTAGGGTTGAATGTAGCTTCTGTAGGTATGACTATGCAAACAGCATTCTCGGGTAATACAGATAACAAATTCCGTGCTGGAGATAGTGAGTATGATATTAACATTCAATTTGATGACAAAGGTCGTTCGAATTTAGATGACGTTAAAAACTTGAAATTTATTAATAATTCAGGTCAATCAATTTCCTTAGATCAATTTGCTACTGTAGAATATAGTTCAGGTCCTACATTGTTAGAAAGACGTGATAAGTCGCCTGCTGTTTCGGTACAAGGTGGTGTAATCGGCCGACCTACAGGTACGATTGCTACGGAATGGGAGGAGAAATTTTCAAAATTACCACGTAAAGCAGGTGTAACATACGTTTGGGGTGGTAATATGGAAAACCAATCCGAAGGTTTTGGCACGTTAGGAATAGCTTTGATCGCTTCTATCTTATTGGTATACTTAGTTATGGTTGCATTATATGACAACTTTGCGACACCATTTGTAGTATTGTTCTCTATTCCATTATCATTTATTGGTGCCTTATTATTCTTGGCATTAACAAATCAATCCTTAAACATTTTTACAATTTTAGGTATCATCATGTTGATTGGTTTGGTGGCGAAGAATGCGATTATGTTAGTCGATTTTGCTAATCACCGCAAAGAAGAAGGTTTTAATACGCATGATGCCTTAGTAGCGGCCAACCATGCGCGTCTTCGTCCTATCTTGATGACGACAATTGCGATGGTGTTTGGTATGATTCCTATTGCAATGGCGACCGGTGATGGTGCGGATATGAATAGGGGTCTAGCAATTGTAATTATTGGTGGTTTATTGTCTTCGATGTTCTTGACTTTGGTGGTAGTACCAGTAGTCTATTCATTAATGGATAGTATAAAACGTCGTTTGAGTAAAGGTGAACCTACTGATTATACAGCTGAAATGGTTGCTGACTATGTTCCTAACGAACATTATGTTGAGAAACATTAATATTAAGTTTAATAAATCTATAGGGAAGGAGGGCGAAAGCTCTCCTTTTTTTGTCTGTATTTCATTTAGTTATTCAATTTATTCCATTTATTTAGTATATTAAACAATAAAAATTTTGATAATAAGGGGCTTTATTACTATATTTGCAACACCAAAACGGAAAAGGCTATGCCAGAAGTGATGGTTGAAGCATTCCTAGCTCAATTGGATAGAGCGTCTGACTACGGATCAGAAGGTTAGGGGTTCGACTCCCTTGGAGTGCACTTAGTTAACTGAAAGCCTAATTCACATAAGGATTAGGCTTTTTATTTTGTCACAAAATAAACATAATCAAACTATGCTAAACCTTGTATTATTCGGTCCTCCGGGAGCAGGAAAAGGAACTCAATCAGAAAAACTTATTGCTAAATACAATTTAGTACATATTTCTACAGGAGATATATTTCGTGCTCATATCAAGGATCAAACGGAATTAGGTAAACAAGTAAGCCAAATCATTGCAGATGGCAATTTGGTTCCTGATTCAATCACTATTGCGATGTTGGAAGAAGAAATCAAAAAGAACCCGTTAGCAACAGGTTTTATTTTTGATGGTTTCCCACGTACAGTAGCACAAGCAGAAGCATTAGACGCATTTTTGGACAGTATAGATACTTCAATTTCCGGTGTGGTGGCTTTGGATGTGACAGAGGAAGAGTTGACGCAACGTATCGCTAAACGCCAAGAGATCTCAGGTCGTGCGGATGATGCAGCTGATAAATTGCAAAAACGTATTGAAGAGTATTTTAGTAAAACTATTCACGTATTACCATACTACGAAGCGCAAGGAAAATTGACTAAAGTAAATGGTATTGGTGAGATCGAAACTATCTTTGGTGAATTGTCAGCAGTAATCGATAGTTACCAAGCATAAAAATATAAATCAGTAATAATACAATATGGCTCAAGGTTCGAATTTTGTTGATTATGTAAAAGTGTGTTGTCGTTCGGGACATGGTGGGGCAGGTTCTGCACATTTGCATCGCGATAAAACGACTATGAAAGGTGGGCCAGATGGTGGTGATGGTGGACGTGGAGGTCATATTATCCTCAAAGGTTCATCACAACATTGGACATTATTGCACTTAAAATATAGAAAGCATATCATTGCTGCAGACGGAGAGCGTGGTGGATCTGCATTGCGAACAGGAGCGACTGGGAGGGACGAAATATTAGAAGTTCCACTAGGTACAGTTGCTAAGGATGCGGAAACAGGTGAAGTTATTTTTGAAATTACCGAAGATGGTGAAACAAAAATCTTAACTCCTGGAGGAAAAGGCGGATTGGGAAATAATAATTTCAAGTCCGCTACTCAGCAAACGCCTCGATTTGCACAGCCTGGAATGCCTGGTCAGGAGCGATGGGTGATATTAGAGCTCAAAGTATTAGCTGATGTAGGATTGGTAGGTTTTCCAAACGCGGGTAAGTCTACTTTGCTATCTGTAGTATCAGCAGCTAAGCCAGAGATTGCTAATTATCCATTTACGACGCTTGTGCCTAATTTGGGTATCGTGGGCTACCGTGACAACAAATCTTTCGTGATGGCGGATATTCCGGGTATTATCGAAGGTGCATCGCAGGGCAAAGGATTAGGATATCGTTTCTTGAGACATATCGAACGAAATTCGGTATTATTATTTATGGTGCCTGCAGATACAGATCGTACGATTGAGGAAGAATACAATATTTTGCTGAATGAGTTGAAGGAGTACAATCCTGAAATGTTAGCAAAACCACGTTTGTTGGCGATCACAAAATCGGATATGTTGGATGAGGAATTAGAAGAAGAAATGAAGGCGCAATTGCCAGCAGCTATTCCTTATATTTTTATCTCATCAGTTGCGGGTAAGAATATCACCCAACTGAAAGATATGCTTTGGAAAGCTATCAACGAGCAGTAAAAAAGATGCAAATTTACTGCTTTAAGAATCAGTAAGTTTGCTTTAAAATACCAGAAAAAATGCAAAATAGTTTGCAGAAACGCATGAAATAGCTATCTTTGCATCACTTCAAACAACGAAGGATAATTCGAAAAGAATTAGGATTCCGTAGCTCAGCTGGTAGAGCAATACACTTTTAATGTATGGGTCCTGGGTTCGAATCCCAGCGGGATCACTTCTTGGGACAAGTCTAAAAATGATAGACTTGTCCCATTTTTTTTGTCTTGTAACCTACTGTTATTCTGGTAGATAAGAGCAATCGCAGAATTTAGTCTCGGAGTTCGATGTCGTGTTCCGTCAAATTCCAAAAAATCGGGGAACATCGAACTCACTATAAGCCTTTTTTCCTCAATATCGCCGTTTTCATAGCGTCTATCAATGTTTGCGACCTTTTTTAAGGTAGATGCAACTAAATCCTTAATCTCTGTTCCGACCACTGCCAAGTCATTTAATCTTCGTTCCAATACCTCAATCTTTCCTTTGGTCAGTTTCTTTACTTCTTGAAAATCATCGTCTGCCATTTCTCCGTCCGCATTCTTTAAAAGTGCATTTTGATAGCGTTTATTCAGCGCATTAATCTCATCTATGATATTTGTCCGATCGGTATTTTGGGTTTTGGTTTTGTTATTGAAATCTTTTATAAATGCCTCAATAAACACATCGACCATTCCCTCTTTTGGTGATAGATGCCGTAATTGCTTTATGAAAGCCTCATTGACAATTTCGGCTTTAAATCGTGTTCCACAGGAGGATATACAATGATAATAGTAATAGTAATTTCCCATTTTACCTTTTGATGCGCTCCCTGTGAGCATCCTATCGCACTTAGGGTTAGGGCATTTAATAAACCCTCTAAGTGGTAAGTTTTCAATGGACACTATCTTAGGTTTTATTTTCCTTTTTCTACCATCGAGAACATCTTGCACATCGTCAAACAGTTTTTCACTAATTAACGGCTCGTGTTGTCCAGTAACTAAAAAACCTTTTTCCTCTTTGTAGGGCGGAACGAATATTTTACCACAGTATAGCGGGTTTCGTATCGCTAACCAAAAATTGTTTTTACTGAACCTGGCTCTTCCTTTTGCTTTCTCCCTAACCATCTTCCAAATCTGTTCGGTATTGAAACTGTTGGAAGCGATTTGCTCAAATGCCCATTTTAGTAACGGAGCTTCAAAGTCATGCGGGGCAATGTATTTCTTTTTGTCCTCTGTTATCTTATTGACATACCCCAATGGAGCAACCCCCATATATCGACCCTCCTTTCTTGCCCTCCGCATCCCGTGAAAAATATTCAATGCACGCCTGTCGTTTTCCACTTCCGGTGAAGCGAGATAGAATGCAAGCATGATTTTGTTTTCGGGAATGCTGAGGTCTAAGGGCTGTTCTATTGCCATAGGTTCAACCCCAAATGCCTTTAATTGGTTAATCATTTGATAAGCATCTCCAGCGTTTCTACTGAATCTATCCCATTTAGTGAACAGAACTATCGAACCAGTTCTATTGTATTTGTTTTTGCGCAGAGTGGATAAAAATTTTTGCCATTCTGGACGTTGGAAAGATTTAGCTGAATGGTCTTCTATGTACACATTTCTTATCGGAATACCTTTAATTTCACAATATTTTCTTAGCCTTTCTTCTTGGTCACGTTGCGAATACCCCTTGTCCGCTTGCTCGTCTGTCGATACACGTATGTATAAATCTGCCTTTCTCATTACAACAGTTTTCCTTGTTCATTATATTAAAGTTTTCCTCTTAGATATTGGTTAACTGCAATGTAAGCTATCTTATTTACAAATTCCAAAATGGCTTGGGCTTCCTCCAAATCGACTTCTGTTCCTTTCTTTTTCAAGATTTGCTTAACTCTTTCGGGTGTTAACTCTTTCGTTTTGCCTTTCTCCATACTCAACTCTTTTTTGCTTGTTAATCGTGCAGATCAATCTGCTTAATCAAACTTATCGAGTTGATGGAAAGAGGATTACAATGTGTCCTTTCACTGAATTACTTGGCTTGGATTGGCTCGAACTGATTTGAAGCCATATGCACATTTACGGCATTCGCTCCGCTACTGACCGCAAAAAAGCTTATGGCTATGATTGGGAACAGGAGATTGAAGATGTCGTTACACCGATTGGGCTATTCCACTCCAAACTTCAATCACCTGTAGCCGTACTAAGAGGTATTAAATTTTTTCTGAACCATTTCCCAAATGCTATCCTCACTACTTCCACAATTGATTTTAATGTAAAAATCGAGTATCCCTGTTGTTCAGGTTTCATGGAGCAAAGGTATGTCCGTGTTCTTAACGCAGGCAAAAGGTTAAGACAAGTTTGAAAAAAAAATCTCCACCTATGGGTAGTATTTTTTCCAAAACCTTGTACCTGCTAAACACTAACCTTTGATGCTCCAGAAACGAAACACAGCACACTCCGGCTCTTTACACGAATAAAAAAAATGTCAGGCATGAGGATTATAAGCATTGGAAATAGTATTGAAACAAAACAACAGCACCACCTCTCATTGCCGAATAAATCAAAAAAATTAATTCAAAACGGTAAAGAAATGACACAGCAAATAAACACATCGGAAGCAAGAGTATATGTCGGCACATACGCAAAATATAATGACGGTTCAATCTTCGGGGAATGGTTAACGCTATCCGACTATGCGGACAAAAAAGAGTTTTACACGGCTTGCAGGGAGTTACACAATGACGAGGCAGACCCCGAATTTATGTTCCAAGATTACGAGAATATCCCGAACGGCTTAATCGGAGAATATTGGATAAGCGACAGCATATTTGACGTTTTAGAGGCTTTGGAAGACATGGACGAGAGCCGAAAAGAGGCATTTCTAATATGGTGCAACAATGGACTGGAGTTGCTACCTTTGAGTGGAGACAGATTTAAAAAATAAAGAATTAAATTTGTTAACATATGGCACGAGTATTTGAAGAATCTTTTAAAATCATGGCAGTTGAATTATCCTGTATAAAAGGAT
>NZ_WUQZ01000003.1 GCF_009829075.1 Sphingobacterium composti
GATAGGCTACAGGTGTAAAGGTTGAGAGACCAAAGCTGAGTAGTACTAATAGCCCGAAGCTTTCCAAGCGGATAGTAACTGTTGTCTTCTTCTTAGTTTCTATTTTTTCTTTCAATAGTATGTCAATGTAGTCTCAAAGAGACATTAAAGATCTTTGGGTGCCTATATCGGCGGTGTTCACCTCTTCCCATTCCGAACAGAGCAGTTAAGCCCGCCCGAGCCGATGGTATTGCCGTAACAGGTGGGAGAGTAGGTCGGTGCCTTTTTTTATACAAACCTCTTATCAATAAAATGATAAGGGGTTTTTTGTTTTTACAAACTTATTTCTTTATAAATGATAGTGATTTATAAATTTAAGCGCCCTATTATTTAGCGAAGATATCCTTACAATAATTTACGTTTCAGTAAGAGCCAACACTAGCCACAACGCCTCTAAAGCTTCATTTAATCTTCTGTATATAATATTTATTCTCGCTATTTTCTTTAGGCGATTTAACTATTATTTATAATAAAAAAAAGGACTAGATACATAGCTCTTTAATGGAGTAATCGATTGATTAAGACAATAAGATGCAGTACAGTTTTGTAGATTAAAATTTACAATTAGGAATACAGATTAACTTTTGTGCTATACATTGCTTCTGTTTATTTGTAGATGTATTATTACTTATTAAAATGTTTTATAACATAAATATAATGTTTTATATAGAAAAGCTTTGTTTTTAAAATAAAAATACATAACCTTGTCATACTGTTTCTTACTGGAGAAACATTAAAATCAACCATAGTTAAATTATAACCAATAATAAACTTTTATGATAAGGTATATTTTCGTGCCAGCTGTATTGTTGTTCCTAACGCTACTCCCGAGCCCAAAATTACATGCTTCGAATTCAACACATAGTTTGATTGTTGTACAACAAGATACTACTGAAGAAAAGGAAGTAAGTATTGAGGCTATTAAAAAAATTAACACTTTAAACACTAAGAAATTAACTATTGATACTGTTAATTTATCTGTTATTAAAGCCAATCCTTATGTTCATATCGCCGATTACTTAAAAGGACAAGCATCAGGTGTTCTTGTTCAATCTCCTACAGCAGAGCCAGGGAGTTATCAAAATATTGTTATACGAGGATTATCGCGTCCTCAGTTAAGTAATAATGACATAAACAGCAATATAGCAGCTGTATATGTAAACGGTATACCTATGGCTTTAGATCATAATTTCTCTAAGGACTTACAACGTTATGATTTAACAAGATTAGGTGCTTCAACAGATTATTATTCCTCAATTGATTTGTCAACTGTGCAATCGATTGAGATTATTAAAGACCCCGTTCGGTTGAGTGAATTAGGCCCATTAGCCGCTAATGGTGCTATATGGATTACTACATATGGGGGTTTATCAAGTACACGTTTGATAAGTATAAATTCTTATATGGGATTTAATACTAAACCGCAAATTACTCCTGTGAATGCCGATTTTGAGAATAGATTTAGAAGACAGTTTTACAATAGATATCCTTCTACTGATCCAAATGTCGAGTCACGTTATCCAGGTTATTTATCAGATTCTACTAATGTTAATTATTATGGTCCTGCAAATTGGATGGATAGATATTTTTCAAATTCAATGCTATCAAATTTGGATTTAAGTATCAAGGGAGGAACGAGTAGGGCAAATTTCGGTTTTATGGCGGGATTTACAAATAATGCATCTGCCTCGGATGATACCCAAATGAAGAAGTATAACGTTCTATTGAATATTAATATGCTTCCTTTTGAATGGATGAATATATCCACTTATCTAAACGGTCGACGTAGCTCAAGAGATAGAAATAGAAATATTAGAGATAGATTATTAGAAATGGCTTATTATCCAGATTTATCAACTCCAATATCTCCTAATACGCAAGTTTATTCAGATTTTATTAGTCGTTATGATCGGACAGTATTAGATGATAACGTTATTAATAATTTTCAAGGTAATATTAAGCTTGATGCAGATATAATCGAAGGATTGAAGTTTACCACAAATTTTATGATAGATTATAGCGAAGGCAGGAGAGACTTATTCTATCCAAAAGATTTGATGGAAACGATTAATTATCAGTCTGGATTCATCAATTATTCACAACGTTACATCTTTTCAAATGCATTGGCTTATAATTTCAATACAGGAAAAAATGAATTTAAGTTTAAAGTAGGTACAGATTATCAGCAGGATCTATATCGTTTTTATTTTGCTCGCGCATTTGATGGGCCGAATGATTATATCAAATTGAATATTGTACAAAGTGATCCTAATAAAGGTGATTATTTGTTACCTAGAGGTGATTTAAAAGTTTCAAGATGGAATGGTCAGGAGAGTTATCATATGCAGTCATTTTACGGTACAGCAAATTATATATATGACGATACTTTTGATTTCAAAGCTGTAATCCGATGGGATGGAGCATCAACTATTCAGAAGGATAGTCGTTGGATGCTTACTCCAGCATTCTCCGCTTCATGGAACCTTGCCAAAACATTGGAATCTAAAGAAGATTTCAAGGTGCGCGCATCTTATGGAAGAATTGCTTTGCCAAATTATAATAGTAGGTACGCAATGGGTCCGCAATATAGCGGCAGTTCACTTGGTATCCTGGAGGATCCTACAATTTCTTCTTATTATGGTTTCGTAGGGCTAACTAGAAGTTATAAAAATGGCTGGATTGGCTATAACTTGAATTGGGCTTATAGTGACAAATATGAATTGGCGATAGAGAAATCACTATTAGATTCCAGAATTAATACCATGCTAGCTTTTTACCAAACATATGATAGAAATCAAATCATTGGAGTTCCAGTACCAGGTGAGTTTGGATTCTCTTCTCAATTCAAAAATGGATTAGAAGTTAAAAATATGGGGTTTGATGCTAACTTAAATATTAAAGTGTTAGACACTAAAGAAGATCGTTTAAGTTGGACTACTTCACTTAATTTCAACTTTAATAAAAATGAATTAACAAAACTTCCAGATAATCTTAATGAACTTATTATTGGTGATAGAATTCTAAAAGTCGGCCATGCAATCGATAGCTATTGGCTATATGAAAATTTGGGAATATATAATAATGCAGGAGAGATTCCAACTTTGGGCGGTAGTCTGTTAAGTGTTGATGGCTTGGAATTTACTGTCGGAGATGCTATTTGGAAAGATCAAGATGGTAATGGAATTATTAATACGGATGATAAAGTTATTAAAGGCAGATCAACACCTAATTTCTTCGGAGGATTTAATAACTCATTTTCTTATAAAAAATTTCAACTTGATTTGGGGATTATATATGCTTTAGGACAAAAGGTATTAAATCAAAGAGCATCCAATCGGTACAATTTTATTAGCAATGAATCAAGCAATAGCATATTTGCTGTACGTGAGATATTCAATTGGCAGAATGATATTGATTTAGATAAATATCCTATTTACAATGTCTGGAGTAATACCAACCCATATCGTTTGGATCAAGATCTATTTTTGGAAAATGCATCATACCTCAAACTACGATCTGTTACGCTAGGATACGATCTGAGCAACTTAGGAGTTGTTTCTCGGTTGATTCCAACCGTGAGGAGAGCATATGTGTATGTTAATGGTAACAACTTATTCACATTAACTCCATTTTCAGGAAATGATCCCGAGTTGATAAATTTCAATGGATATTATGATGCATATGGGATGCAGTTTTCAAGATCATTCACCTTAGGAATTAAACTAGACTTATAAGATTAATATGTTAACCATGTTTAAATATAAAGGAATTAAGTATGTGCTTCTACTGTTTGCTATTGGTATAGCATCATGTTCAAAGCAACTAGATTCTCCGAGTCGTGAAGTAGCGGGAGAGGAGCTTCATTGGAGAAGTATATCAGAAACTAAAGCAGGACTATTGGGAATATATGGTTTGATGCGCTCAGCCATGATTACGAATAATGGTCATTGGGTATATGGGGAAATACGAGGAGGAGACTTCTCAATATATAATAGAGCCGATTTGAAGGCAATTAAAGAAGGGAAGTTAAATGCAGCGTTTAATATTACGAAAAGTTTATCAAACTGGCAGCGGTTTTATGCTGTCGTAAATGCTGCATCTGTATTTATTGAAAAAGCTCCGCAGGTGCTAGAACATGACAATAGATACACAGATGTCAATTTAAAGATGGATATCGTGCAAGCTCGTGCATTGCGTGCATTCGCCTATTATTATATGGCAAGAACATGGGGAGATGTCCCATTGATTACTAAGTCTTATGATAATGGAAGTTTTCCTGAGGTTGGGGTAGCTTCTCAACAGGATGTATTGAATTACGCAGAGAAAGAACTATTAGAGAGTGTAGAAACGCTACCTTATCAATACGGTACTGATAATAGTTTATACTATAATGAAAGCAGATGGCTATGGCAAAATATCTTAATTACTAAAATAGGAGCATATTCAATATTAGCTCATATTGCTGCTCTCCAAGGAAGATACGATAAAGTAGAAGCCTACACTCGATTTTTTATGGATAATTATTCGAAATCCAATGTTAAAAAATTGACGCAGATCCATGGAACAGGAGGTGGATCTGAAGCGTTAACGGGATTCTATGGCGTATTTTCATATAATTATGGTCATGGACAATTATTGAATTTTGCAGCACCTTATTTATTAGGTGAGGCGACCAACTCCGGTCATATTGAGCAGCTTACGTTAGCTCAACCACTTGTAAACAAGGAATTTCCCGATATATATGTCGAGAAGGATTCTATATCTGTAATCTTTGATGATTTGAATGATCGTAGATTCGGATTGGACACGGTCAATGGACTTTATCGAGAGAATTATTTTATCAACTTCCAAAATGATATTCCAATTTTCAAAAAAATAAACATTATCCGTGATGGATCAACAAATGGGAATTTAGCCCTCTTTGGATCTAATCTAGTTTTCTCACGCTATGAAGAAATGGTTCTTTTGCGTGCAGAAGCACTTGAAGTACTTAATGATCGAAATGGAGCTCGAAGTTTGTTGAATGAAATAAGATCGATGCGTGGTCTACGAACTTTTACTGTATTATCTCCAGAGCCAATATTAGAAGAAATCTTTAAAGAAAGAAGACGTGAATTAATGGGAGAAGGGTGGCTATTTTTTGATCTGGTGCGCTATCATAAGATCAAGCAAAATAATCCCAAGTTTATGGATTTAATAAATAGAGGAGGAATTTATTGGCCAATTGCATCAGAAATTTTAAGTAGGAATTCAATGTTGAAACAAAATTCATACTGGAACTAATAATCAACAAAGTTATGAAAAGTATACGCTTGCTTATTTTTCTCTTCCTAGGATTAGGCTTATCATTCTCTTGTGAGAAGGGAAATACATATTATACAGATTTTTCAAAGGATAATATTTCATTTGACGGTACTATATATGAGTATTTAGTAAACAAACCCGGACAATATGATTCTTTGATTTTATTACTTGAAATTCTTCCTGAATTGAAAGACAAATTAAGTAATCCAAATGATACACTGTCATTTTTTGTCACCGATAACCGATCTTTTGCTTTAGCAATTAAAAATCTTAATACGAAGCTGATAGAGGCTAAAAAGGATCCCTTGTATTTAGAAGATCTTGACAAAAAAATCATGGATACATTGGCTTATAGATATTTAATTGAAGATCTAATAGGTATAAATGATCTAAAGGAGCACAAGGATGGTATTAAGATCATTAGCGCGAAGTATGATTACGAAATGCATGGACAATATCGTGTATTGACCGCGTCAGGACTAGTTGGGAAAGGGGATCAACAGATAGTATATAGTGATGTAAATAATTCTATATACCGTAGATATTGGCAAAATGCGAACACAAGGTCTGTGAATTTGAAAGCAAAAAATGGGTACATCCACACACTTACTCCTCAGCATGAATTTGCATTTGGTAAGCTAATCGAATATTTCACTAAAGACAAATAGCATGAAAAGACTTAAATCAATATATACAGTTATTTCTATTCACTTAGTAGGAATATTACTTATTATGTCGTGTGATACATTTATTCCTGATGATATCGATGCGTTGGAAGATGGGTTAAGCTTCAGTACACGAGAGTTTACGCCTTATATGGGAAGAACCACGGTATATGATAATTCATTATCAGCAACTAATAAAACGTCATTACCTCTTAGTTTTAAAATTCTTGATATAAAGGATGTGGATGGGGAATCTGTACCGAATATATTGGATAGAAAATTTCCTGTAAGTATATGGATAGATTCTTATACAGGATTAGAAAAATCTATAGAGGAGATAGCTAAGAAGAGAAAAACAGAATACCGACCTGCAATCGAAATACAAGAGAAATCAGGAAATTTTATTTTTTGGAACACCACTTCTTTTTTGGATCTACAAACCAGTCCTTATGATGGATATTCTATGGATATCAGCATAAGTAATTCAGGAGGAAGTATTATTGATCGTGGGATAAAGTTAAAACCTTTCAAGGCGAGACCTTATGAACCCTCACGATATGATCAGAATACAGGTTTGGCTGCAGGAACTTATGTTTATCCGAAATCCGTTTATAATATTCAAGGTGAAAAATCAGGGTTTATTGAGACAGACATTAGAATAAATTTTGTTAAAGATTACGACAATAAAACACCAGGAAATACTTTGACTATAAGTGCAGTCGATTCCTTATATCGTCCTATAGATATTAAAAAATTTAACTCAACAAAATGGAACAGTCTAGTACATGGTTTCAACCATCGTTTTGTAGGTCCAAAGGTGGTTTACGATGTAATGTTTCCAATGCCTCTTGTGCCCCTGAAAACGCCATACACAAACTCTGATGGAACGCTAGCTTCCATAACGTTGTCGTATAACCGATTGAATGGTTTTGGGAGGCAAGAAGATGCGTTTTTAGATTTTGATTTTGCGATTTATGAAGAGGGACATTGGGAAATCGTCTTTAGGTTCGCTGGTGAATCACCAAAATTTGATAATGATTAAAAGAAACTGACAATGAAATATATATATAATCTAATAGTAATACTATTCCTTTGCATTGGTCAAGCCTACAGTCAGAATGATGCCACAATAACAGGTACTGTGGTAGATATGGATGGTAATGGCATTTCTTCAGTTACAATCAAAGCTATTCCTGGAAATAAGTCCTTAGGCTCTACCGACGCAAAAGGTAATTTCAGTGTCAAAGTACCAGCAGGAACTAAAAGTCTTTCTTTTAATTCAATGGGATTTTTGTCTAGATCAGTTCAAATTACGGCGAATACGAAAACCCTAAATATTGACTTGGAACCAAATAGTACAGAAATACAGGAAGTAACTATTGCCTACGCTGCGCGGAAAGCAGAGACACTTACAGGTTCTGCTGTTGTTATCAGTGGTAAGGATATTAAAGATGTACCAGCAGCAAACTTTACTGACTTATTGCAGGGGCGTGTTGTGGGATTAAATGTGCAACAAAATAATGGTACTCCAGGTATGCGTGGATCTATGTCCATTCGTGGTTTGAACTCATCAACTATTTCAAATTCAGGAGGAGATCCTTTTCTAACAGCAACTTCGCCATTATTTGTAATCGATGGTGTGCCTATTGAAGATAATCAAAGTTTCCAATATGGTTTTCAATCTCCAGGGCCTGGTATTAGTCCGATATCCATGATTCCATCAGAAGATATAGAAACAATTGTTGTGTTGAAAGATGCGCAAGCCACCGCACTTTACGGATCTCGTGGAGCATATGGTGTAATTTTGGTAACCACCAAGAGGGGTAATTCAAATATTCCTCAGATCAATTATAGTCATAATTCTTTTCTGTCTACTGTGCCTAAGTTAAAGCCAATATTGGGGGGAGCTGATGAGAATAGATTTCGTGTAAATCAAATCCTCCAAAATGACACATCTTATTTTAAGGCTTTGCAATTAATTAATGACAACCCATTTTTAGCAGATTCATTAAGTGCTTTTTTCAATAATTCAACAGATTGGCACTCTTATTTTTATGCCAATAGGTATAATATGGAGCATCATGTTAGTATTCAGGGAGGTACAGATAAATTCAATTACAAGGTAGCTCCGTCCTATTTCAAAAATAATGGTATCATTAGGAATACAGGATTTACGCGTTACAATGTCTCTACTAATATGCGTTATCGCCCATCCGATGGGTTTGAGGTCAATGCATATGTAAATACAGGTTTAGCTAAAAATAGTACAGGGTCTGGAAATGCATTTCAACAAGCTGGTATTGCGAGTTCTGTAAATACGACTTCCTTACTCCCTCCTCCGTCGATATATACTGGAAGTTTCGACGCTATGGCGGCAAGCTCTGTTGTCAATGACAATAAAACAGGAAATTTTACTGGAAATGTGGAACTTAGGTATCAAATTTTTCAGGGATTAAGAGTATCATCCACGTTCAAGTATCAATTTGATTTAGCTTCATCCAATAAGTTTATTCCAGAGATACTTAATTCAGGTCAAACGGGACTTACCATGTATGACGATAATAGAAGAACTGTCTATAATCGAAATATGATACAATATGATGCCAAATTATTTGGTAGTGAGAAGCATAGTATTAATGCCTCAGTCTTCAATGAAGTGAACACCTCTGTATTTAAAGCCCAAGGGATGTTAATGACAGGTACAGGAAGTGACCAGATACAAGTAGGTCTGTCCTCTAATACAAGAAACTCGAGAGGCGGATATTTTGATAATTTGGGCGAATGGAAATCTTTAGGTTATGCTGCCCAAGCAACGTATATTTTTGATAATAAATATATTGTTGATGGGGCTTATAGGCTAGATGGTACCTCTACATCTGGAGCAAAGAGCCCATTTACGCACAATCCAACTGCGGGTTTGCGTTGGAATTTCTTTAAAGAATCGTGGCTTGAAAATTCGTTTTTTTCGGACGGAAGTATGCGTATAAGCTGGGGTAAAAATATTTATCCTACAGGCTCTGTTTATGATGTATATGGACGCTACTATGTAGCAGGTAAAAAATACAATAATGAACCTGTCGTGGAATTGGATATGGCTAAAATCCCAAACATAGATATGACCCCAATTATCAATACGCAATGGAGTGGGGGTATTAGTCTATCGATGTTTCAAAATAGACTTTCTGTGAACTATGAGACGTATTATAAAGAAGGGAAAAACGAATTGGCAGAGATCCCCTTGGCAAATATGAACGCTTTTGATAAAATCATGGAAAATGAAAGGGCTATCGTTAATAGAGGGCACGAATTCTCTATGAACTTCAATCCTCAAATGAAGAATAATGACTGGAGACTCTCCATGTATGCAAACTTAGCTATAAATAGAGATTATCAGGCAAGATTGGCAAATAATGAAAGGCAAGAATTGTTTGAATCTGAAGGGGATGATGGTAAGTACATGATGATATTGCAGCGACTAGGAAGGAATGCTTTTTCTAACGTTTTGTTTCATTACAAGGGAGTGTATCAGTCTGATGAAGATGTGCCTGTAAATCCTGCGACAGGAATGAAATATAGGGTGTCTAACAATGTGGGCGATCAATATTTTTTCAGAGCCGGTGATCCTATTTTTACAGATTTGAATGGTGATTATATTCTAGATAATAGAGATTTGGTAATTGTTGGAAATGCACGTCCTATGATGACAGGAGGATTTGGATTTAATATCGTATATAAAGCATTCCAATTTTCACCTAACTTCTCTTATACATTGAAAAGAGATATTATTAATCGTGCTACAGCAGATCTTTATAGAAATTACTATTCTCCTACTGGTTGGCATGCCTTAAGTCCTATTCAAGGTAATTATTACACGCGACAAAATCCAAATGCAGAATATCCTAATCCGCTAGATTTTAGACGAGCAAATACAATAGATCCGTATCGGTATAATTCTACGCTTTTCCAAGAAGAAGGCTCTTATTTGAAGTTTAACAATGCTACGTTGGCGTATAGTTTTAATAATGATCTTCTAAAAAGATACAGCCTATCCAATATGCGTCTGAGAGTCACATTGAGTAATATTTTCACTTGGTCAACTTATACTGGTCCTGATCCAGAGTTAGTCACAGATCTAGGATATGATAACTCTGGAGGATATCCAAGAGCAAGAGATATTACTTTCGGTTTT
Organism: Sphingobacterium composti; assembly: GCF_009829075.1. Lineage (GTDB taxonomy): Bacteria > Bacteroidota > Bacteroidia > Sphingobacteriales > Sphingobacteriaceae > Sphingobacterium > Sphingobacterium composti. The sequence goes on from NZ_WUQZ01000003.1 coordinate 10,198, forward strand.
GAGGTTCAATTTTAATAAAGAAACGAAATGAAAAGATTACATATATACATCGGAATAATGCTAGCCCTGCTAGCAAGTTCGTGTGGTAAAGAATGGCTAAAAGTTACTCCAGTCGATAACATGTCAGGAACAAACTACTGGCAAACTGAAGAGGATGTCGAGATGTTTGTACGGGGTATTTATAATAGGTTTAGAGATGCGACGATGGATATGTCTTATTTTCCTGCAACTGGGGATTTGAGATGTGCACCTGTAGTAATTAATCAGGGATCATTAGCTAGTGGCAATAATGAATATAATTGGATGCGTGAGATTAGGTTCAACAATTTGAAAGCAATTTTTTCTCAATATACTAATTGGAGCAGGGACTGGGGATATAACAATGATTTTTTTGGGATGAATCAAATTAGTAATTGGAATAGAATGTATAAAGTTATTGGTACAGCAAATATTGCGCAATACGAATTAGCTCAAATAAAGGATGGCGTACTAACTGATGCTCGAAAAGCCCAATATACAGCTGAAGCCGCTTTTATGCGCAATCTTAGCTACTTTTTTCTCGTGCGCACATTTGGTGACGTGCCATATTACACAGAGGCTTATCATTCTGCGGCATTAGGAAGAACAAATATGTTGGTGGTATTGCAAAATATCCATGCAGACATGGAGGCGCACTATAAAAACTTGCCATGGACGCAAACTGATGCAACAGAAATAGGTAATCGCGCTATGCGAGGATCAGCTTTAGCATTAATGATGCATATTAATATGTGGTTAGCAGGGTTTTCAGAGGCTAATAAAGAGCAATATTACTCAAAAGCCGCAGAATGGGGTAAAGAATTGATGGAACAGAATGAAGGTTCTTATGCATTGTTACCGCTTGAAAGTACTAAAGAAATCTTTAAAGGGCGTACGAAAGAAGGTTTGTTTGAGATTACGCAGAACTTTAATTACGGTGAATTATTTCATCTTTCGGCTATGTACGCAGATAATTTTTTACGATATCCCTACAAATCACTAATAAGCCGTGTAACAGAATCTTACCTTTCTTATCAGCCGTCATTTATGCAGAAAATGTATCCAGTAGGCGCTGTAGATCAACGTACAGAAGTTTGGTTTGAAAAGGAAAACTTGTATGCTACCGATGGAAGATTTGTCGTTTTAAAGACTGCAAATATTTTCTCTGAAGAAGGTGAAAATAATAATCCCGATGACAATCAAATAGTGTTTAGGTATGCTGATGCTATCTTATTAAGAGCGGAGGCTTTAGCAGAATTGGGAGGAGCTGCCAATGAGGCACAAGCTATAACATTAGTCAATATGATTCGTACTCGTGCTAAAGCAACATTAGCAGCGGGCTTATCGGGAAAGGAACTAAAAGATTTTATATGGTGGGAAAGAGTACGTGAGTTGTTAGGTGAAGGACATTATTTCTATGATCTAGTACGTACTAAAAAGGTTCTAGATGCTAATTACTGTAATCCTATACCTATTGACAATTTTTATAGAGGTGCTTGGACTTGGCCAATCGACAAAGCAGCATTAAACAATAACCCAGGGATGACTTTAAATACATTCTGGAACTAATTTACAGTAAAGATTATAAACATGAAAAATTACATTTTATTGTTTCTGGTGTCACTTTTATCACTAATGACGATTATCTCCTGCGAAAAAAGTGCATATATAGATTCTGGGGTATTTACAAATAATTACCCAGGGAATCATTATGATTATCTAAAATCAAGACCTGAGTTGTTTGATTCCTTGACTAAGATTATTGATCTAGCAGGTCTAAAAGACGTTGTGAATAAACCTAACACTACCTTTTTTGTACCATCGGATTATACTATTCGAAAATCTGTAGAACAACTCAATCAGGTATTATATATCGCGGGTCGTGATACGGTTAAGAATTTAAGTGAGGTTAACCCTTTGGTGTGGAAGGAGTTTTTGCAAATCTACCTATTTAATGGTGTGCGTCTGTTAAATGATTATCCACAATTGGATACAAATAAGATGGATGTTTTCCCTGGACAAGGATTTGTGTCTATTGGCAATAATAATATGAATATAGGTGTGCTGTATAATGACGTAACAAATGAGCGGGATGGCGTCAAGCAAACTGTTCAGTATGCAGGATATAGACAATTATACCTGTCATCTGTAGACATCACAAATCTATTTGGACAAATGATTAATGCGCCGGTGGCTACTTCCAATTTAAAGACGAGCAATGGGGTGCTACATGTACTGAATTTTACAAAGCATAGTTTTGGATTTTCATCGGATTATTTTGCAGGTCGGGCATTTAGTATGATGAATTAATAATAGTAAAGACATGAAAATTACGATAAATCAAAATAATAAATTGTGGATACTGTTGGTAATTCTACTCACCAGTTCGTGTAAGGATCTTCCTATTGGTGAAAATCCATATGATGGTGGGCAACCTCCATTGGGAATCAAGTTTGAGTTTTTGAACCGTAAACTTGATGCGGTACGTCCGAACGATAATGTGACTGTAAATATTAGAGGGATTGGGAGTCAGACACTAGCATCATTGACAGCATTTATAAATGAACAAAAAGCAGAGGTTATAGCTGTCTCTGACTCAACTATGACGTTGAAAGTTCCAGAAAAAGTGAGTTCTGGAATCGTTAAACTCTTGGTAGATAATCAAGTGTTTTATGGGCCAAGAGTGCCTATAGAGGGAAAAACCAAAGTCGATGCTTTTTTCTCTACAGGTAGAGGATTTAATGGCACGGTGTATTCTTTGATGTTACATAATAGCAATTATTATGTAGGTGGAAGTTTCAGAAATTATAAAAATGAAGCTGAAGTAAACAAAACATTTCGAAACGGATTACATATCATTAATCAGAATGGAGATAGTCAAGGGAATTCATTTGGGCGTGGGGTAGAGTTTGGTCTAGTCAGGGGAATAAAGCAATTAAGTGATGGAAGATTTATAGTTAATGGAGACTTCTCTGAATTTAACAAAAAAGAGGCTGCAGGCGTAACAATTTTAAACTCGAATGGAGAAGTTAATACCATGGTAGTGGATGTCGTTAACTCCGATCCATCTAAGCCTGCTGATGGTAAAGATACTGTCTCCATTTTCAATGGTCAATTTCTTGGTACGGTTGCAAATGTCTATCCCGTAAAAGATAAAGAACAGATAATAGCCGTAGGAAATTTCAACTTCCATTCACAGATTGATTATCGGTTTTCAACTAAAAATATTAGAGCATACAACTATACTCGTGTGGGCAATGTAGCAAGAGTATCACTAAATGGAAAATTAGACTCTGCTTTCCAATTTAATAATGTAGGATTAAATGGTGCAATGGTAGGAAGTGCACAATTGTCTAATGGTAAGATTATTATTGTTGGCGGATTCACTTCTTATAATAATCAAGCAGCACGTAATATCGTGGTTATAAATGAAAACGGAACTATAGATCAAACTTTTGCTGGATCGGGCGCAAATAATTGGATCGAATCTATTCACTATAATCCTACCACGAAGAAGATAGGTTTAGCTGGACGATTCACAGAGTACAACGGTCAAAAAGTTAATGGTGCAGTTATATTAAATGAAGACGGAAGCATTGATAATACATTTAAACTCGGAGACACAGAAGGTAAATTTCCCAATTTCATTTATTTACTAAATAATGGGAAAGTCTTTGTTGCGGGATCTTTTAACAAATATATGGGTATAAATAGGAATCCATTTTTGATACTTGAAAAGGATGGAGAAGCAATTCAGGACTATAATAATCTAGGAGGATTTTCTGGATTTGTATATAGTGCCATCGAAACTACATCAAGTGAACGTTTCCCAGCGCTTCTTATAGGAGGTTTATTCACCACCATAGAAGGAATAAACGCAGGATGCATCATGCGCCTTGAGATTAAAAACTAATACTTATTAAGCAGATAGTCATGATAATAGCAAATAAATATTTCATCAAATGCTTCCTTCTAGGGGTAGCACTCTCTTTGGGGTTAATTTCATGTAATGAAGATTTTAAAAACATCCTTAAAGAAGATTACGGAACTACTAACGTAAATCAAACTAAAAGCAAGGTTCTTTTGGTTGTAGTAGATGGTGTTCGGGGGCAGGCTATTACCGATATAGATACACTCAACTTACGTTTTATAGCACGAAATTCACTCTATTCGCACAACTCTTTTGGAGATAATAAAGTCGAAGAATATACCCGTGAAGTAGGATTAGCCAATATTATGACAGGGGTCAAATTTGATAAACACGGTATTGATGGGAATAAATTGGAAGCCATTAAACTAGATAAAGCTCCAACGTTTATAAATAGACTTAAATCAAATATCGCTGATTTTACAAGTGAGGCTTATACGAGTTCGGAGGATGTCCAAAACTTCTTATTTAAACAGGATGTGAAGGAAAGTAAATTGCTAAATTCAGATACAGAAGTTGTGAATCAAGTGGTTGAAGCTTTGAAAAAAACGAATTCAAGTTTGGTAGTAGCACATTTGAAAAATCCCAATACAGTAGGAAAACAATCTTCGTTCGAGTCAAATAATCCAAGCTATGTCAAATCTATTGTTGATCTGGATAAGCAAATAAAAGCCATGATTGACGTATTGAGTACTAGACCTGATTACAATAATGAAAAGTGGTTGGTTGTCTTAACATCATCTATAGGTGGAGGGATTGCTAATGATTTAACCAGTGATGACAAAACAGCTTTTGGAGATTCAAAACAAAATACATTCACTTATTTCTATTCTCCTCAATTTGGACGTCGCTTTATTGTAAAACCAAATACGAATAACATTCCATTTCAAGGAACTGCAATGCGTGTGAATAATAGAGATGAACAAAGAAATGCAACCTCAGCTCGTCTTTTAGATGAAACAAAATTAAATATAACTGAAAAGGATAATGTAACTATAACCTTTTTCTATAAGCAAACGTCCTTAAACTGGTGGTTTTGGTGGACTCCAATGATTCAAAAATGGCGCGGATGGAATAATGGTAGTGTAGCTGGATATATTATTTATAACGCCTATGATGGTAAAATTGGCATAGACTGGTTTAAAGATAAAAGAATGGTGTCTGCGAACACCATAAGTGATGGCCCCCGTTGGTATGCAATAACAATAGTTTTCGATAGGACAGCCAAGAAGATTAGAATGTTTATTGATGGAAAACTGTCAGCCGAGCAAGATCTCGAACCCGTCAATTTGAGCAATATAGAACCATTTGTAATAGGAAGAAGTATGTCCGCTCATGATAATAATGATTCGGATATATTATTGTGTAATCTGCAGTTTTATAATGTAGCAATGCCAAATGAAGATGTCGAGAAATATGCAAAATTAGCGGTAGTGGATGAGGAAAGTTCTCCATATTATGAAAATTTAGTTGGTTATTGGCCATTTTATGGTGATGAAGGAAAATCTGAGGTCGAAGATGTTACGGGAAGAGCTGGAAATTTGACCCTATTTAATAAAATTGAATGGTATAATTTCTCTGATCCTGCAGGTTATGTCTTACCAACATTTAATGAGGATACATACCGTATTGTTCCGAATACCGTTGATATTTCTATGGCTATCATGCAGTGGTATGGTTTAATTCCAAATAGTAGTTGGGGGCTTGAAAGTAAAGCATGGAGTTTCCCATACAAAGTTTTTGAGTTTTAATAAGGCAATTTAATAAGACTATTATGAATAGATATATAAAATTTTTAGGATTATCATTTGCGGTATTTTTGACTATTGCCTGTAAAAAGGCGAGCTATGATTTTCAAGACGGATGGCAGAAGGGAGAAGAGCAGGGAATCAATCCGCAAGATAGCAGCTTGACATACGTAGATAGATCGAAATACGATAAGGCAAGGCTATTTCCAGGACTGGTTGGAGAAACTGTAAAGCGTGTTCAAGACACAAGTGTAACGTTAAATTTGGACTATCGATATATTAGCTATTATGATTTGAAAGTTCAAGAAGTACCACAACCCATTTTTAGTGTAGGATTATACGCACCAGCAGGGGAAAATATTAAAATTGTAGTTCCAGAAGGTATCAATGGACTTACCATTCAAATTGGGCCACATGGGTATAATTTGGATAACGACAATGAGCCTATCACGAATCGTGATGATGTTGTAAGTACTTCGAAGGCTCTTTTTCCGGGGACGAATTATATACGAAATCCATATGGAGGATTAATTTGGATTCTTTCGACAATTGCTATCAAAAATACTGTCTCACTTACCTTTAGCAATGTTGTACGTACATCGGATTATATCATGGATGTTTCCAATCAGGAGCAATGGTTAAGGGATGTCGAAGCAAACGATGTTCCTTGGCTAGAATTGCGTTCTAAGCGTGTTATTTTTACTGTTCCTCGTTCTTTAGTTTTACAATATAAAAGTGAGCTAAATGTAAAAGAGGCTTTAACCAAGTGGAAACAAATTTATGAAGAGGATTTCTATAAATGGATGGGATTGACTGCTAATAATACAGATCCTAAGAACAGCTTTCCAGAGCTTCCAGAGCGGGCGGTATTAGATATACAATTGTTGAAGCCCTACTACTCTCTACATGGGTCTCCTTGGGTAGCCTATATGGATAAATATTGGATGACTCAATTGGCTTCAGGAGACAAGTTATTAAAGGATTCGATAAGCACTATTATGCCTGTATATCATGCTTCGGGTCATAATTATCAGATGTGGCGCGCCTGGAATTGGGGGGCACTCCAAGAAGTTACGAGTAATTTATTCGCATTTAAGGCAGCCAAGCGTGTAGGGATTCCAATTACTACTGTTTCTGATGAGGTAAGACGAATTATTATAAAATCATTATTATATGCAGAGAGAAACACAAAGAAAGATTTCAATAATTCTTTTAATGATGGAGAAGATGGCTACCATAGGTTAACACCTTTCCTTCAAATTTTCGAAAAAGTCAAAGGTAAGAATGGTGAGTCAGGTTGGGATTTTATGACCAAATTATATACAGATGCACGGAATACCAATATTGCATTTTTCGTTGACGCAGCGAAGATAGATTATTTCTACCGCTCCTTATGTGCATTTACTGGTCAAGATTATGGTCAATTTATGGATGCATGGGGAATTAAAGTTAGTCTGTCAGCGAGAAATAGTATGCGTATAGCTTTTCCGCCGTTACAAAAGGCTATATGGACTTATAATCCTCTAACAGGTACAGGTGGAGATGAAGCGATTGCTGCGGAATATGATTTAAGGGCATCGGATTTCAAGTGGTCCACAAATATGATTACGGCGACTAATGAATCAATAGGTAAGATAGAAGCGTTGTTTGATGGCCAATCTAACACGTACTGGCATACATGTTGGGAAAATTGTTCAAAAAACACTACAGCATCGGAATCTGAGCCTACTTATTTGGACCTAGATATGCAAGAGGTTAAGACTTTTAGAGGAGTTTATTTACAAAACAGACAAGGGGCAACTTATAGGAACAAAGCTATTGTTTATACAAAAGATGCGGAAGATGGGGCTTGGACAAAACAAGGAGAACTTATTCTTGCTGAAGATAGAGATGATCCGACTAGGGATGCTCGGAAAGAGTTGAAATTTTCACAACTTATTCAAGCGCGTTATATCAGATTTGCTTTCACAGAAAATAATTTTGATGGTAATGCTCATACAGCGATTGCAGAAGCAGGAGCATTCTATTCACCAAATTAATACGAAAGAGTAATGAAACAATTAATTATAAAAAATCGTGTCTGTTCAATTTTGTTTTTGATAACAGTTTTTCTATTGACTTCATGTACAAAGTTTCCCAATCCTCCTGCGCAAAACGAGGAATATACTGAAATTGTCGATACAACGGTGAAGAGAAAAGTGTTGGTAATCGCCGTAGATGGTTTGGTGGGGAGCCAAATAAAAGCATATAAGCCTGCGAATATTGCAAAATTGATGGAGCATGCTAAATATTCCTACGAGACAAAATCGGATGATAACACGAATCCATATGCGAGCTGGGCTACTTTAGCAACAGGATATAAATCCTATAACCATAAGATTACACAAGAATCCTTTCAAGTGGATATAGGCACGGGTAAGGAGCATGCAGATTATGAATTAACTCCTTCAATAATGCATAGATTGGAAAGAGCAGATTCTAAACTGCGAACTGCAAGTGTAATTCGAAATACAACAATGAATGCAAAGCTATTTGCCGATGCAGATACTAATCGTTTAGCAAACAGTGATGCGCAGGCAGAGCAATTATTATTGAATATTGTAAAACAGGAAAAAATTGACTTTATTTTTGGACAATTTAGTGGTTTAGTCGCGGCGGGACAGAATGGCGGATTCGTGGTGTCGAATAACAATTATAAATCTTCATTGGATCAAATTGACAAGTATATTGGCAATGTTGTCTCAGCGGTTGAGAGTAGAGAAACTTATGCAAAGGAAAAATGGCTAATAATTATTTGTTCGCCGCATGGAGGGACTTCGTCAGGTAAATTTGGAGGAACTACTTTAGACGAAATAAACACTTTTAGCCTTTACTATAATAGAAGTTTCCTTCCTTTGGAATTACAGTCCGAATCAATGTCTTACATGCATGCTAATGGATACTTCCCTGGGGTCTACCACCCAATTGATGATGTTAATAATGAAAGGACAAGATTATTCTCAAGAATAGGCGTGCATGCACAATCTCCATCAGGCGTAGCAAGTAATATTTTCAATGCTTCCATGAATTCATCAAAATCTGTAAGCTATGAATTTAAAATTTCCTTACAGAATGAGGGTGTATGGAATAATGGGTCTTCTTATAAAAAGGCATCGTTATTAGGAAAAGATTTGGATGACCGCGTGGAGACAAAAGGTTGGTTTTTATATGGAGGTCAAAATGGTGACGATTTTAAGTTAGTATTTCAAAATGGAACTAAACAAGATTCGGTTGAGTTTAATAAAGCCAATAAGGGCAATGATTGGCGTCATTTTGTGTTCACATTTAAGCAATTGTCCTCTAATAGTACTTCTGTAGAGGTTATTGAAAATGGTCTGTCATTAGCGATTCAGACTATAAATATGGGATTAGCAGAGTTTGAAAATCAAGATCCTTTAACAATAGGATTTACGCCTATATCTCAACTATACGCAATTCCAAACTTTTATATAAGCAATTTTAGAGTATGGAATAAAGCATTAAGTTTGGAAGAAATGAAAAACATCGGGTGTAAAAACACGATTGAGAATAATGATCCATTATTTGGGAATTTAGTTGCATACTACCGTTATTTTACTGAAGATAAAAAATGGCTGAATAGTATTAACAATAATGCTCCTGATTTGATAGTTTCAGGAGATGCGACAAGCAGAATTACACAATTCTACACATTTTGTGATCTTCCTGTAGGATCTACTTATTTACAGACAGTAGATGTGATTCCACAAATATATTATTGGTTTGATATGGAGCTCCCAGGAGATAATAAACTGGAAGGTAAGGAGTTTTTGAATAGATTTTTAGAAGAATTTTATAAGGACTAATATTATGAAAACGTTTAGTATAAGTTTAATATGTGTAATTGGTCTCTTTGTGATGACAAGTTGTACAGAAAAAGAATTGACTTTACCTGCATCGATTGTTGAGCAAGAAGATGGTGTTATAGATCTTATAGCCAAGCCTATAGATGTTGAATTTGTTGCGGAGTACGATTATGGATACACTATAAAGTGGCCTACATTAAGCGAAAAAATCAAAAAAATGGTTGTTACTTATACAGATAAGGATAACTCAACCAAAAAATTTGAATTCACTAATTTTATGAAGGATACATCATTCTTTGTGCAATCTTATGATGAATATGCATTTAATGTTCAAGCATTTGGTGATGACGGTAAAGAGTCGCGTGTTGCGGTTATTAAAGCTTGGAACAAAGATTTGTATGCTAGACAATTACTTAATGAAGCACAGATCAGTCAATTTGGAAAATTCATTAGGTTGCGTTGGTCAAATGCTCTGTTGAAAGAATTAAGAATGACTATTAAAAACTCAATTGTAAACCAAACAGCCGAACTTAAAGGGTTGAGTGGCGAACAATTAATTCCAATTAAAGATGATGGAACTGCTGATTTATCTATTTCCTTGTTAGATAAATCTACTAATCTTGAGGGAACTAAAACCTTTGCCTTTAGACCTCAAGGAATTAATTTGTCGAGGGCAGATAAGTCTAAATGGACAATTTATTATGATTCGCCATTCAATGAACAAGCATGGTGGCATATTGGTGAAGCATTTGACGGCGAATATACATTAAACGCGGATCTTGATGGTACAGGAAAGTTAAATGCTGTCGCTATACCAGAGGTGAGTAAATTAAATTCGGATAGACGTATTAGAACATTGTATTTTACTTTTACGCAAAAAACATTGAATGCGGATTGGTCGTGGACTACTTTTAATCCATCTAATAGGAGACCAGCTGGCCCTTATGATAATATCTTAGTACAAAAGTTGACTTATGTATTTAAAGGACAAACTGGAAATAGTGACAGATCTCATGATGCAGTTTTTCCAGATGCACTTCGTATATATGGTATTAAAGCTGATGGTACAGAAATACTGGTAGCGAGAGTATATGATGTAGCAAATAAATTCATTAAGTATCAAGATTCTGATCCGAATTATATTAAATCTATAGCTGTAGATATACCTCAAGTCACTTTTGATGGTGCGACTTTTAGAGGGATTAAAACAGAGTTTCTCACAAATTCTCTTCCTAATAACACGGATAGTTGGGATCCTCAAAATAATATAGGCGTAGGGGAAATATTTGTAAGGGGAATAAAAGTTTCAATATAGAACTTTTAAAATCAAAAAATAGTTTTTCCGCATTAACCCCCAAAGTTCAAAACTATTGGGGGTTTTTTATACGCTTTTGTTAAAACTGTAAATGTTTGCTAATAAATTAGCTTTGAATCAAAATATAAATAATAATATCTTTAGAGAGGTACATTAAAATCTATATTTTGTATAATATAGATTTGCTGTTTTCCTTAATACACACAATAACAAAAATAATTTACTAAATATTCCTTATTTTGATTAAATCAAATATAAGCTTATGAATTTCGTCAAAACGCATATTAATGAACATATCTACCATATCCTGTTGGATAGAGGAAAATCAAATGCTATGCATTTGGAAATGATTGAAGAGATTAAGACATCTTTGCAAGACGCTCAACATGATCCAGCAATAGAGGGAGTTGTTTTGAGTGGTAAAGAAAATTTTTTCACTTCAGGATTAGACCTCATAACATTATATCAGTACGATGAACTGCAGATCCGAAGATTTTGGGAGGCGTTTATGGGTTTGTTACATCAATTAGTGTCTTTCCCCAAACCGATCGTTTCTGCTATTACAGGTCATAGTCCTGCAGGAGGATGTGTAATGGCTATTTGTTGTGATTACCGAGTAATGGCTGATGGAGATTTTATTATCGGACTGAATGAAGTGCCCGTTGGTATTGTCGTTCCTGATGTTATATTTAATCTGTATAGTTTTTGGTTAGGACAGGGGCTTGCATATCGCAGCCTGTTAGAAGGTAAATTATTCAAACCTGCTGAAGCAATGAAAATTGGTCTGGTGGATGAGGTTGTCACATTCAATAGAATTCAAAATGCAGCTATCACTAAGATAAAATCTGTAACACAGTTTGAAAAAAATGCTTGGAGTACTTCAAAACTTAATTTTCGCAGAGATTTAATAACTTCTTTTGAAAAGGATCAAACAGATACGATAAATCAAGTGTTAGAACAATGGTGGCGTCCAAGTACGCGTGCTATTTTAAAAACGATAATAGAAAATCTTACGCAAAAGAAAATGTAATATCATGGTACAAGGAGCATTACGCGAGGGTGCGTTAGTAGGCAAAACCATTGTCGTTACCGGCGGTGGTACAGGTTTGGGAAAAGCAATGGCTACTTATTTTTCGGAATTAGGGGCTAATGTGGTTATTACAAGTCGTAAACTTGATGTGTTGACTCAAACCGCTAAAGAGATTGAAGAAAAAACCAGTAATTCAGTTCTAGCAGTTAGTTGTGATGTCAGAAATATTGAAGATGTCGAGCGACTTTACAAAGAGGCTGCTGATACATTTGGAGGAGTGGATATACTAGTTAATAATGCAGCTGGAAATTTCATATCGCCTACTGAACGCCTATCTGCTAATGCTTTTTCAACGATAATTGATATCGTACTAAAGGGAACTGCCAATTGTACATTAACTTTTGGTAAAAAGTGGATTGAAAGCAAGCATACGGCGAATATTCTAAATATTATTACGACTTATGCTTTTACAGGTTCTGGTTATGTCGTACCTTCGGCTGTAGCAAAAGGTGGCGTGTTAACGATGACCAGATCATTGGCAGCGGAATGGGGTAAGTATGGAATTCGTAGCAATGCTATAGCACCTGGGCCATTTCCAACCAAAGGAGCTTGGGATCGGTTATTGCCAGGGGATTTGGCAGCAAAGTTTGATTTTAAAAATCGTGTGCCTTTGAAACGTGTTGGAGAACACCAAGAGTTAGCGAATTTAGCTGCTTTTTTGGTATCTGATTTTGCCGGTTATATTAATGGAGAAGTAATTACCATAGATGGCGGAGAATGGTTGCAAGGTGCTGGTCAGATGAATGGAATGGAAGCCATTGCTCCTGAAATGTGGGATTATATTGAAAAAGCTATCCGTGAAAACAATAAATAATATGTATAAACACTGTATAAACTTAATGCTTTTATTTGCTTTGATTATCAGTTGTAATCCAAGTAATAAGTCGGAAAAAGAGACAACGCAAGATTCCGTGGTTACAGTAGTTCCAACTACTTCGGAAGAGCAGAATCAATTATCTGAAGTAATTACACGTTTTGCACGAGCATATGCCAGTAAGGATAATGAAAAAGCGAATGCGTTGATTCATCCAGATTTAGGGATATATATAATCTACCGTCCTGGTGCCGCAGACACTTTTGTCAAAATGGATTCTTTGAACTTCAGTCAGCCTACACCCGAAGTATTTGCCTATCCAGATTTGAACTTCGATTATGCATTAACATATGAAAAACTTCCTGTTTTTGATTGTGGGACAGAAAAATGGGAGAAATTTGGATTTTTCTGTGATACGACTTCTCATCCTAATCAATTGTCAAATATAGCGGCATTTGAAGAAGAATTTAATGATAAAGCGTTCTCTGAGGATGATCTAATTAATTTAGAGATGGCAGAGAAGGAAAGTTACCGTGTAATAGTGACGGCAAAGGATCCTTTAATTTTTCATGTTCGAAAATATAACGGGGGGTGGTATGTAACTACTCTCGATAGGGCCTATGGGAGTTGTGATGCTTAAATCCAAAAATCACTATTAGCATTTTTCGAAGAATTGTTTAGAATTAATTTTTGATTAGAGAAAAAATAAATATATGAGTACACTAGACCAAGAAACCAAAGGAAGAATTGATCAATGGTTATCTGCAGAATATGATGCTGAAACAGTTGCTAAAGTTCAGCAAATGATTGATAAAAAAGAAGAAACAGAGCTTTTAGACTCGTTCTACAAAGAACTGGAATTTGGAACCGGTGGTTTGCGCGGTATTATGGGTGTTGGTTCTAATCGTATAAATAAATATACCATCGGAAAAGCTACACAGGGATTAGCAAATTACCTGAAAAAGCAATTTCCTAATCAACAAATTAAGGTAGCTGTATCTTACGATAGTAGAAATAATTCTCAGATACTGGGTCATTTGGTTGCGGATGTTTTTTCAGCAAATGACATTCACGTATTCTTATTTGAGCAATTACGACCTACGCCAATGTTGTCCTTTGCTGTAAGGCATTTTAAATGCCAAAGTGGTGTAATGTTGACAGCATCGCACAATCCTAAAGAATACAATGGTTACAAAGCATATTGGAATGATGGTGGTCAATTGGTCGCTCCTCATGATGAGAATGTAATCACTGAGGTAAATGCTATTGCATCAGTTAAAGACATAAAGTTTGAACGCAATAGCGATAATATCACAATAGTTGGAGCGGACTTTGATGATATTTATGTGCAAGCAAATAAGCGCTTAAGTATTCATCCTGAAGCTGTAGAGGCTCAGAAAGATTTGAAAATTGTCTTTTCTCCGATACATGGAACAGGTATTACAGTTGTTCCAAAGATGTTAGAAGCTTGGGGATTCACAAATGTTTCTGTCGTAGATGAGCAAGCAAAACCTGACGGTAATTTTCCTACCGTGATATATCCGAATCCAGAAGAAGAAGACGCAATGTCCATGGCGAAGAAGCGTGGCGAAGAACTAGAAGCTGATGTGGTCATGGCAACAGATCCAGATGCTGATCGTGTAGGTGTAGCTGTTCGCAATAATAAAGGTGAGTATCAATTATTGAATGGTAATCAAATAGGAAGTTTATTGACCTATTATGTCCTTTCATCGAAGAAAGACAAAAGCGAGCTTAAGGATAATGATTACATCGTTAAAACAATAGTTACTACAAATCTAATCTCAGACATTGGTACAGATTTCGGTGTCAAATATTACGACACACTTACAGGGTTCAAATACATTGGTGAGGTGATGACGCGTGAATTAGGCAAAGAAAATTACCTTGTAGGCGGAGAGGAAAGTTATGGTTTCTTGGTTGGCGACTTAGTCCGTGACAAAGATGCTGTAAACTCATGTGCATTCATCGCAGAAATGACGGCTTATTTCAAAACTCAAGGTAAATCCCTTTATGAGGTTCTCGTAGAACTTTATGTAAACTATGGATTTTACAAGGAAAAGCTAATTTCTTTGACTAAAAAAGGAAAAGCTGGAGCCGATGAAATAAAGCAAATGATGGTGGATTTGCGTGTAGACGCACCTAAAACATTAGGTGGTGTAGCGGTGAAAGAAATTCGCGATTATGAAAATCAAGTCGCTACTAATTTAATTTCTGGAAATACTTCGGCAATTGATTTACCAAAATCAGATGTATTGCAATTTATTACTGTAGATGGAGATGTTATTTCTGCGAGACCTTCAGGTACTGAACCAAAAATTAAGTTTTACTGTTCGGTTAAAGAGACTTTAATTGATGCTTCTAATTTTGAGGCTACTTCAGCGAAATTAGAGCAAAAAGTAGAAAATATTATGGCTGATATTGTAAAAGGCTAATATGCAAAAGTGGAAATTATTAGAATCTAAATATATCATCCAAAGACCTTGGGCAACGCTACGTGTAGATAAACTAGAGTTGCCAAACGGCAATATAAAAGATGAATATTACGTATTAGAATACCCAACTTGGGTGAATATGGTGGCTATCACGGAAGACGGAAATGTTCTTTTTGTGAAACAATATCGTCATGGAGCAGATCAGATTATGATAGAATTACCTGCCGGAGTGGTCGAGGATGACGAAGAACCCAAAGTTGCGGCACGTAGAGAGTTGTTAGAAGAAACGGGTTATGCTTTTGATTCGATTGAATATATCTGTGAATTATTTGCTAATCCCGCGACAAGTGGAAATCTTACCTACACATATTTACTTACAGGAGGCAAGAAAGTACAAGAACAAGAACTCGACAGTTCGGAAGATATCGAAGTAGTAGAAATGTCGATTGAAGAATCGAAACAATTTTTATTCGAAAACAAGGTTGGGCAAGCCTTACATAGTTCGGCGTTGTTCTACGCCTTCAAAAAAATGGGTTTACTGTAAAAGTAAGCCCATTTTTTGTAAAGTCATTGTTTATCTAACTAATTAAACCATTTTTTTATCTTTGCATCATGGCAAGAGAGATATTTGAAACAAAGCGCAAGGCTTTGAAAATAAACCTCGATCCAGCTATCTATGGGACGTTTGCGGAGATTGGGGCTGGACAGGAGGTTGCACGTAATTTCTTTGAAGCTGGTGCTGCTTCGGGAACTATCGCGAAAACTATGTCGGCCTACGATATGGCTTTTTCGGATGCAATCTATGGTGCTGAAGAATCTGGACGTTACGTAAGCAGAACAAGATTGCGTAAAATGTTAGCGCATGAGTTTACACTTTTGACTGAAAGACTTCATACTGAAAAATACGATAATAAAAAATTCTTTGCTTTTGCTGATACGGTAACTACACTAAACTTTACAAAAACGAATGAACCGCATGGTTGGTTGGGAATTCGCTTTCAATCGGAAGTCGATGGACCTACAAACGATATCATTATGCACGTGCGTTTATTGGATTCGGATAACCGTCTTCAATCTAAAGTTTTGGGGATTTTAGGTGTTAACTTAGTTTTTGCAGCTTATTATTATGCACATGATCCGCAAGTGATGATCGAATCTTTGGTTGACAATCTGTCGGTAGGTGCTGTAGAAATTGACTTAATTAAAGTTACAGGTCCTGTTTTCGAAAATGTAAACGAACGTTTGGTTAACCTATATTTGATTGCAAAAGGATTTTCGAATGCTGCAATTTTTAAACCAGATGGTAAAGCAGCACAAATTAAAGACTTTTTGTACAGAAAAGATATTATCGTGCTTCGTACAAAATACCGTCAAAAATCTCTGCCAAACTTTGATTTATTCAACCAAGCTGTCGAGCAATTCAGGAAAAACACGAATGCTAAGCCCGAAAATACAGTTGTATTAATTGAGGTATTGATGGGTAATGTATTAGATGAAGATTCGGATTTGACGATTGAAGACTTGCAATATTTTGCAGATCGTGCCGAAGAACTGTGTGCTACTGGAAACAATATTTTGGTGTCTAACTTCAGACGTAATAATCACCTAGCGGAATTTTTCAAAAACTTCAAACCGGCCAATGTAGGAATTGCGACAAACGTTTCCAATTTGCGCAATATCTTCAATTCCGATAATTATAATAAGGAGAACTACACGAATGAATTGTTGTCGTATATCTCTGGGATGTTTAGCAAGAATGTGAAATTGTACGCTTATCCTTATTTGAATAAGAAAGAAAATCAAATTATTACCACGCAAAATCTTAAAGTTTCCGAAGAAGCAAAGCCTTTATACGACTTCTTAATTCAAAATCGATATATCATCGATATTGAAAATTACGACGAGAAATACGTGAAAACAGTATAAATCCTAATCCTGAAAGCATTTCTTTCGGGATTCGTTTTGTCAAATCTTCGCTATAATTGACTGTTGTCCTTTTCCTTTTTGCAATTTTCTGTAAATTGTATACCTAATAACTATACATTTGTCGTGAAATAATTCTTTTGAATGAAAGCAACCTATATTGATTATAAAGATACGAACAGCTTTTCAAAAACCTTGTTGGCATATTTGGCTGGAGATGAGGAGTTAACTTCATTTTATGGCAATCAACCTACTTATGAAGGATTCGAAAAGCAAATTCAACTAAAATCATCCTTCACGCATCGGGAAATTCTAGTAAAATCTTTAAAAAACCAATACGGCGATTTACTCAATGATGCGCCCGAAGTTTCTCGTCAAATTGACTTACTAGCGCAATCTAATACGTATACCATTACGACTGGTCACCAATTAAACATCTTTACAGGGCCGCTTTATTTTCTTTTCAAGATTGCTTGCGCTATTCGCTTAGCAAAGGATTTGAAAACAAAGTTTCCAGATCAAAACTTTGTTCCTGTGTATTGGATGGCTTCGGAAGATCATGATTTTGCTGAAATCAACAATACACGTGTTTACGGCAAAAAAATCGTTTGGGATGTTCCGGGAATTTCGGGTACAGGAAAAATGGATACATCTTCTATGGAGGCTGTTGTACGTCAATATATTGGGATGTTGGGGCTTTCTGAAAATTCTTCGAAATTGGCTGAAATTGTCGAGGAAGCATATTTGCAAGGTCGTAATCTCGCGGATGCAACGCGTGTATTGGTCAACGAATTATTCAAAGAATACGGTTTAGTCATTGTAGATGCGGATCGCAAAGAGTTGAAAGAAGTGTTTGCGCCAATTATTCAAGAAGATATACTGGAAGAGAAAAGTTTCCAAGCAATTTCAAATACTACAAAAGAATTAGAAGAAAAGGGTTTTTCAACGCAAGTGCATGCACGTGAGTGTAATTTCTTTTACTTGACGGATGAATATCGAGAGCGCATAGTGAAAAATGAGGATGGAAGATTTGAAGTTTTGCATCAGGATGTATTTTTTTCGGCAGAAGAATTAAAGCAAGAAATTGTAACAAACCCGGAGCGCTTAAGCCCCAATGTAGTGATGCGTCCGTTATACCAAGAAGTAATATTACCTAATTTGGCATATATTGGTGGAGGGGCCGAAATAGTATATTGGTTGCAGTTCAAAGCCAATTTTGATCAATTCGGGATCCCTTATCCGATTCTAATTCCACGGAATTCGGCTATGATAACGGATGATGCTGTAGCAAGTAAGATTTACCGATTAGACTTGACCTTTAAATCTATTTTTAAATCTACTACTGCATTGCAGAATGAGTATGTAAGAAGACATACAACTCATAGGCTCAATCTACGTGATGAATGGATGGAATTCAATGCGATTTTTGGAAAAATAAAATTGCGTGCACACAAGATTGATGCTAGTCTAGCACCGAGTACGGAAGCTGTACAAGCACGATTGAAAAAGGCAATCGATAATTTAGAAAAGAAATTATTGAAGGCTGATAAGCACAATCACGAAGAGGCTTTAGTTCAAATCGAGCGGGTAAAAGAAAAATTATTCCCCAATGGAGGACTGCAGGAGCGTTCGGAAAACTTTGCAACTTTATATGTTAAATATGGGGATGATTTAATCAAAGAACTGATAAAGCATTTCAATCCCTTGGATTTTAAGTTTACGATATTGTACTAATAGAAGGTAAATCATTACCTTCTATTTTGTCTATGTTTATGATAATACCTGTCATAATCTGGAGCATATTGCTCCTTTGGTCCCCATTCTTCAAAACTACTATACATGAAGAATATCCAAGTTAATAATTTGTCTGTTGCGTTACCTACAATAAAATTATTTATTAATGAAAAACCTCTGCAATCATACAGCGCATAGAGCCACCCCCATACTTTTCGATTGTATATAATGGTGTGTTGATGATCGTTCCAAATTGTTGTAACTGATTTTTTTGCTCGTCCGTAAAAGCGTTATAAGCTTGTTCGCTCATGGCAATTAATATATCTCCATCTTTACATTTCAATTCCAGAATATTGCCACAAAAATGATTCATTTGGTCTTCAGTAATCATGATGATTTGCTTTTCTGTTTGCTCTAAGCTTGAGATAATCCTACTTTTTTCATCTTTATTTATTATGCTATCTAAGCAAATCACACAAAACTCTGTGCCGAGAGCCATAGCTACATTAGTGTGATAGATGGGCAATCTCTGTGTGTCTAGAGTTTGAGTTGCGTGAAAAATAACAGGTTTGTACCCATTGTCTTCACAGAATAGCGCGACCAATTTCTCATCAGCACGAACCGATATCGAACAATAAACAATTTTGTTTTCTCTATCAAGGATTAGGACACCGGTGCCTTCTAAGAATAAATTTTGTTCGGTGTATAAACTGTAATCTTTTAGGTTTTTGAAATGAATTCCCTGTTTTTCTAATTCTCCCAAATGATTGAGAAAAATCTCTCGTCGCCTATTGGGAGCAAACATCGGATAAAGAATAGCCTTGTCATCATGAAAGGAAATCACATTGTTTGGAAAAATGCTATCTGGTGTGTCGAATCTTCCTGAATCCTTTAATACAATGACTTTTACACCGGCTGCTTCCAAGTTTTTTACGGCGTTATCAAACTCTGCTTGAGCTAATAAAGTTGTATTATTATTTTCTGTTTGAGTGTCTTGAAAATAGTTGTTGACCGCCGTTTCTTCATTCGCACGAAATGTTGCTGGACGAACCATTAATATAGTGTTTGTAGATTGAGCCATTATTCGCGTATTAAAGGTAATGTGGAACAACGTAGTAAACCTTCTTGTTTTCCTATTTCATGGTAAGGTATCTTCTCTACTGTAAATCCGTGTTCTTCTAGCCAATTATTCAATTTGTCAAATCGCTGTTCAGAAACGATTATATCTGGCGAAATAGAAAATACATTTGAGTTCATGTCATACATGCCGTTTGCATCAATATGAAAGAGATTTTCCTCACCAAATATTTCCACGATTTGATGATAATTGTGAGGATTGCGAAATCCACCTTTGAAAATGATTCCCTTATCTACCCCAATTGGCTGAAAGCAACAATCTAAGTGCAATGCATTGGCTCTCGGATTTGTCATGGATTTTATAAGGTCGCAATCAATGATAGTTTTGTGTGGAAACAACTCTTTAATAAAATTTACACCATATTGATTTGTTCTAGCCGTATTGATGTCTGAATAATCAGCCCCATAATATGTGCCAATGAAAACATAATCATTCCATACGATGACATCACCGCCTTCAATATGTACTTCCTCAGGAGGTGTTACAAATTTGTCTTTTGCAATTTGTTCTATAATAAAATCAATAGCTTCCCATTCGTCCGCTCTATCTGGCAGAATATTCGACTTGACAAAAGTGTCTTCAATGACAAAGCCAATATCTCGGGTGAAAATCTGATTTAAATGAGGAATGAGTCTGGGACGATAAACAACAACATTATGTTTCTTTAAGACTTGTTCGAAAGCAGTCATTTCAGCAATCATATCTTCTTCCATCGGATAAGTTCCTGCCAAAATATGTTCTAATGATTTCGGGTCATACGCGTCCTGTGGCGTGGGGGTAGGACCATTGCTATCGGCTCTTCCTAATACTACAGCTTTAAGTTGTGCAGTCTCATTTTTAATATCAAGTTTCAGCATATAAATTGGTAAATCTGGTTATATCTAAATTAATAAATAGAAAGATAATAAGTTGATAGCTAGAAACTTTTGTGATTTTTCTTGATTTGAAACATTTAAGATAATAAATTTTGAAATTTATTGAGTTTTAAAGCGCTTTTTAATAATAAAATCGAGCAATCGTTTGCATGACAATAAAATTTCTTGGATGGATTATATCGTTCAAAAAGTATTCAAAATTCCGTATCTTTGCACATCCAAATAATTAACTTTCGTTATGGGAAAGAAATTGTTTGGATGTGTGTTTAATACATTAATGTTCTTGCAATTATAAAGCAAATGAGTAACGTACATTACCAAGAAAAATTTCAGGACCGTCATAACGGACCAAGTGCTGCACAAACCGAAGAAATGTTAAATTTTTTAGGTGTAGCTTCTTTAGAAGAGTTGATGGAACAAACTGTTCCAGCTCAGATTAGAAGAAAAGCTATGAATCTTCCAAATGCATTAAGCGAAGTAGCTTATTTGGAGAAAGTAGCACAGATTGCCGAGAAAAATAAGGTTTTTAAATCGTATATCGGTCAAGGATATTATGATGTTGTGCTTCCGGGAGTTATTCAACGTAATGTATTCGAAAATCCAGGATGGTATACACAATATACACCATACCAAGCAGAGATTGCACAGGGACGTTTGCAAGCGTTATTGAATTTCCAAACTGTAGTTTCTGACTTTACAGGTTTAGAGATTGCAAATGCTTCGCTTTTAGATGAAGCTACAGCAGCGGCGGAAGGTATGTTCATGTTGTATTTGGCGCGTAAAAACAAAAATGCTAATGTGTTTTTGGTATCTCCTAATGTATTTCCACAGACTTTAGATGTATTAACTACTCGTGCTATGCCATTTGGTGTAGAATTGCGCATAGCTGATATCACAGAAGATAATTTGGCAGAAGATGTATTTGCTGTATTTATGCAATACCCATCTGCTGATGGTACAATAGCTGATTATAAAAACTTTGCGGAAGCGGCTTACGCTAAAAATATCACAATTTGTGTGACTGCGGATTTGATGTCATTGGCATTACTGACGCCTCCAGGAGAATGGGGGGCGGATGTTGTGGTAGGTAACTCACAACGTTTTGGTGTACCAATGGGATTTGGTGGTCCTCACGCAGCATTCTTTGCAACGAAAGATGCGTACAAGCGTAATATTCCTGGTCGTATCATCGGTGTGACTTCGGATTCAAATGGTGAGTATGCGTTACGTATGGCGTTGCAAACTCGAGAGCAACACATTCGTCGTGACAAAGCTTCTTCCAATATCTGTACCGCACAAGCGTTATTAGCTATTATGGCGTCATTCTACGCCGTATATCACGGTCCAAAAGGCATCAAAAATATTGCTACGCGTATCAATGACTTGGCAAAATTAGCAGATAAAGCTATCCAAGCATTGGGTTATGAGCAAGTAAACAAAACGTATTTTGATACCTTACGTTTCAACGTAGGTAAAGAAGTAGACGGCTTGAAATCAGAAGCTTTAAACAATGAATTGAATTTCTATTATAACGAAGGTACAGTTGGAATTTCAATCGATGAGACTACAACTTTCCAAGATATTCAAACTATCGTACGTGTATTTGCTAAAGTAAAGGGCAAATTGCAGGATGATTTGGATTTAGAAGAATTGGCAAATGAGTTGGGTACTTCTATTCCAGCAGAATTGGAACGTACTTCTGATTATTTGACGCACCCAATCTTCAATACATACCACTCAGAACATGAGATGTTGCGTTATATCAAATCTTTAGAAGCTAAAGATTTGTCATTGTGCCACTCGATGATTCCATTGGGTTCATGTACAATGAAATTGAATGCTACAACAGAGATGGTTCCTGTGACTTGGGCTCGTTTTGGTGGATTGCATCCATTCGCGCCAGCAGACCAAACTTCGGGCTATATGCATTTAATCAATGAATTGAATGATTGGTTGTCTGAAATCACTGGTTTTGCAAAAATGTCGTTCCAACCAAATTCAGGTGCGCAAGGTGAGTACGCTGGTTTGATGGTAATCGATGCTTACCACAAAAGTCGTGGTGAAGGTCACCGTAATATTTGTTTGATTCCTGCTTCGGCACATGGCACTAATCCTGCATCAGCTTCTATGGCTGGTTTGAAAGTTGTAGTTGTGAAAACTGACGAAAAAGGTAATATCGATGTGGAAGATTTAAGAGCTAAAGCTATTGAGCATTCGGCAAACTTAAACTCTTTGATGGTTACTTATCCGTCGACACACGGTGTATTCGAAGAAACTATTATCGAAATCTGTAATATTATCCACGAAAATGGTGGTCAAGTATATATGGACGGTGCGAATATGAATGCGCAGGTTGGTTTGACTAGCCCAGGTTTCATTGGTGCTGACGTTTGTCACTTGAACTTACATAAGACATTTTGTATTCCTCACGGTGGTGGTGGTCCAGGTATGGGGCCAATCGGTGTGGCGGCTCATTTAGTACCTTTCTTACCTAATCACAAAGTGGTAGAAGTGTCTGGTGAAGATGGAATCACGGCAGTATCTGCAGCGCCATTTGGTTCGGCTTCTATCTTGTTAATATCACATGCTTACATTGCCATGATGGGGGCAGAAGGATTGACTGAAGCTACTAAAACAGCTATTTTGAATGCTAATTACATCAAAGCTCGTTTGGAAGATCATTATCCAGTGTTGTATGCAGGAGCTAATGGTCGTTGTGCACACGAAATGATTTTAGATTGTCGCGGATTCAAAAATGTAGGAATCGAAGTAGCGGATATCGCAAAACGTTTGATGGACTATGGTTTCCATGCACCAACAGTATCATTCCCAGTGGCGGGTACTTTGATGGTGGAGCCTACAGAATCTGAATCAAAACCTGAGTTAGACCGTTTCTGTGATGCGTTAATCGCTATTCGTCAAGAAATCGCTGCAGTAGAAGCTGGCGAAGTTGATAAAGAAAATAACGTATTGAAAAATGCACCTCATACTGCTGCGGTAGTTTCAGGTGACGAATGGGATAGACCATATTCACGTCAAACTGCGGCTTACCCACTTCCTTATTTGAAAGTAGCTAAATTCTGGCCTTCTGTAGGTCGTGTGAATGATTCGCAAGGAGATAGAATGTTGATTTGTTCTTGTCCTTCTATCGAAGAATACGCGTAATTTACAATGATGATATTGAAAGGCTTACAAAAATTGTAAGCCTTTCTTATTTATAAAATGTTATCTTTAAAGGTAATATCAGTTAAAAACCTAAATTAACAATGAAATTCTGGTGTCATCTAACCATTTACTGTTTTTTGTTATTTGGAAAAATTAATACCTCCAAAGCACAACAATATATTCCTTTTGCACAGCATGCTTTCAATGGATCTCAAATCAACCCAGCTTATGTGGGCTACAAAGAAATGTGGTTTGCACAAGTGGGGATACGCTCACAATGGACTAAGATAGATGGGGCGCCAAAGTCCGGATATGCAAATATCGATGGTATTTTGGATCCTATTGCGAAACGTCATGGCGCTGGATTGCAAATAGCATACGACAAAATCGGTGTGCAGTCGGCTACATCTATGTTTGCAAGTTATGCTTTGCGTTTACAGATGGATGATGACGATACGCAGCGATTAAGTTTGGGTATATCGGGTGGCGCCACGCAGTACAGTCTAAATGGCAATGATTTGATTTATATTGATGAGAATGATCCATATATTCCCAGAGGAATGATAAGTACTTGGAGACCTGATATTCGGTTAGGAATATTTTACTATCACCACAATTGGTATTTAGGTATTTCAGTACATGATCTACTGTCAAATTCTGATAGTCGTGAGGACTTTGTGTATAATCAAAATTCATTAGAGGGCTTGTATCGTAATACACATGGCTACTTAATGATAGGAGGCGCATTTCCTGTGTCTGAAGGAATGGTTTTCAGACCTAGTATTTTGATAAAAGATGATTTTATAGGTCCAACAGCATTTGATGTAAATACCATGGTAGTCTTTGATGAGAAATTTTGGGTGGGCGCAGCCTACCGCTCACGTTCGAAGATATTTGATCGCGAATACGATAACTTACCGCCGTCAAAATTCAGTTCTTATAAATCTATTGGATTTCTCGCTCAAATACATACAGGGAATAACCTTCGAATAGGCTATTCTTTCGAACATAGTTTAAATAAAATTGTCGGAATGAATAATGGTACACATGAGATATCTCTAGGTATTCCATTAAGTAAATCCATGAACCGCTTTCCAACACCCAAATATTTTTAACTTATCACAACACCCTTTATCGACTTTTCTTATTAGGTTTGTATATGCAAAATGGCAAACTCTATCTAATTCCTGTCCCCCTTTCGGAGGGTGCTGAAAAATTATCTTATACAATAGTGCACCACGATATCATCAACTCTATTGGTGAATATGTGGTGGAAAATGAAAAAACGGCGCGTAAATTTTTAAAAGCTGCAGGATTGACCATTCCGCAAAGCGAATTGATTATTCATGATTATGGAAAGCATACGCGAGACAAGATGGATTATAATAAGGTATTTGCAAATGTTTCAAAGGGAAAGGATATAGGGTTGATGTCCGAAGCGGGCTGTCCAGCTGTAGCTGATCCAGGGTCGGATGTGGTAATGGAAGCGCATAAGAGAGGGGTTCAAGTAGTGCCTTTGGTTGGACCAAGCTCAATTTTGTTGGCATTGATGGGGTCTGGTTTTAATGGTCAGAAGTTTACTTTTCATGGTTATCTGCCGATTGATAAGAGTGAGCGCACTAAGAAGATCAAGGAGCTTGAGGCTCAAAGTATGCGTGAGAAAATGACTCAAATTTTTATTGAAACTCCTTTCCGTAATAATCAACTGTTGACAGAAGTGCTTCGTGTAGGCAAGCCTTCATCCAAACTATGTGTTGCTGCAAACCTTACTGCTGAAAACGAGTTTATAATGACAAAAACAATTGCAGAATGGAAAAGCAGCATTATTGATTTGCATAAGATACCGGCTATCTTTTTATTGTTTGTCTAACTATTAGTAAATTTAAATATGCAAAAGCATTCAATTATCACAATCTTAATGGTCATGTTTTTTGTTGCCTTTAGCAAGGCACAATCGACCTACGTAATTGTTCATGGCGCTTGGGGAGGAGCTTGGCAATTCAAAAATACAGCTAAACATTTGCAAGAGGCTGGACATACCGTGTATAGACCGACCATGACGGGGCTCGGTGAACGACATCATTTATACAATAGTGAAGTCAACTTGACAACACATATTACAGATGTAGTCAATACCATATTATTTGAAGACCTAAATGATGTTATTCTTGTCGGACATAGCTATGGAGGCATGGTTGTTACGGGTGTTGCGGACAGCATTCCCAATCGAATCAAAAAGATAGTTTACTTAGATGCCATTATACCAGAGGAAAATCAATCTGCTGTACAAGCACTAGGAATGGATGAAACTAATGCGGAACAAGCATTTAAAGTTGAAAATGGTGTAATTGTACCGCCGTGGGTAAAAGATACCACCAAAACACCACGTGATGTACCTCATCCAATAGCAACTTTTATTCAACCGTTGAGGTATTCGGCAAATAAGTTGAACGATTGCCCAATTACTTACATATTCACCTACCAAAATGAGTTTGGTGGAAAAGAAAAGGACGATTTCTATCGTTTTTATGTTAAAGCTAAAGAAAAAAACTGGAAAATTGTAGAGATGGAAGCTTCTCATAATCCGCAAATAGATAAATTGAACGAGTTGGTTGCTATCTTGTTAGATGAAGTAAAATAATGGAAGAATTAATTAATAGCCCAGAATATCAGAGATTATTGCCCTATGTTCCATACCTCCTTACGGCGGTGTTATTGCGTCTTATTTTAGTTATCTATTTGTGTGTTGTCGGAAGAAACACCATCCTATTAATTAAAGAAGGAAATCGATGCATTACTTCAGAACAAGTATGGTTATTGCTTATTCCATTTTTTAACATTTATTGGAACTTCGTCTACATGCGAAGACTTGTCGACTCATTAAATAATGAGTTCTACGACAGACAAATAGCAGTAGAAGAAAATCCTACACAGAAGAGCGGCTATTTTTTTGCGGGTTCATTTTTAGTATATAATTTTCCTTTGCCTTTATTCGTGGGTTTTGTGGCTTATATACTTAGTATCATTGCATTAGTGCTTTATATTGCAAAGGTAAAGGAATACAAAAAATTGTTAGAAAATGACGATCTTGATTTCGATAAAAGCATTTAATCTGTTAAGGCGACGTACATGAAAATAAAAGAAATAACATCCTATTTAGAATCAATTGCACCATTAGCTTATCAGGAGTCTTATGACAATTCAGGTCTTATTGTTGGTAGTCCAAATGATGAGGTTTCCAAAGCGTTAATTTCATTGGACTGTACAGAAGATGTTGTTGATGAGGCTATTGCAAAAGGCTGCGATATAATTATATCGCACCATCCTATTGTTTTCAAAGGATTAAAAAAATTCAATAATAAGAATTATGTAGAGCGTACTGTAATTAAGGCAATTAAAAATAATATTGCTTTGTATGCCATCCATACCAACTTGGATAATGTTTTGGGCGGAGTAAGTTCCAAAATTGCGGAAAAACTTGAATTAGTAAATCACGCGATTTTGAGTCCTAAATCTGGTTTATTAAAGAAGTTGGGGGTGTATGTTCCACGTGCTAATGTGGAAGAGGTTCGTCAGGCACTGTTTAATGCAGGAGCCGGAAGCATTGGTGATTATGATCAATGTAGCTATAATACATCAGGGTATGGAACATTTAGACCATTAGAAGGGGCAAATCCGGCTATCGGTGAGGTAGGTGCTCACGAACGTGTTGAAGAGACAAAAATAGAAGTTATATTTCCGCAGCAGCTCGAACGACAAATCGTAGTAAGTATGCTTGCGGCTCATCCATATGAGGAGGTAGCTTATCACTGTATCACATTGGATAACAAGTTTCAATATGTTGGATCAGGAGCTATTGGTAATTTAGCGGAAGCAATGGAAGCGGAACAATTTTTAGCTTATCTGAAAGATAAATTAAAGCTGAATGTCATTCGTCATACGAAACTTTCTAGCAAGAAAATAAACAGAGTGGCGGTATGTGGGGGAGCAGGAGGTTTCTTGTTAAATGAAGCCAAACGCTCAGGAGCGGATATTTTCATTACGGCAGATTACAAATACCATGAGTTTTTTGACGCTGAAGATGACATTATCATCGCGGATATAGGACACTATGAATCAGAACAATTTACCCAAGAATTATTATTGGAAATAATTCAGAAAAAATTTGTTAACTTTGCTGTCCTATTGACAGGAATAGATACAAATCCCATAAAATATTTCATTTAATGGAACAAACGGTAGAACAAAAATTACAAGCATTGTGGTCGTTGCAAGCGATTCACAGTAAGATAGATAAAATTCGTCAAGTACGTGGCGAGTTGCCTATTGAAGTAGCTGACTTAGAAGATGAAATTGCTGGGTTAGAAACTCGTCTTGAGAAAATCAGAGTTGAATTAGATGATTTAGAAGATTCAATTGTAAAGCGTAAAAATATGATCAAAGATGCGCAAGCAGCGATCAAAAAATACGAAGGTCAATTGAACGAAGTGAAAAACAATCGTGAATACGACGCTATCTCTAAAGAAATCGAAATCCAAGGATTAGAAATCCAAGTTTGTGAAAAACGTATCAAAGAAGCAGAATTTGAGATTAAAAACAAATCTGAAGCATATGAGAAATCACAAGGAAATTTGGATTATGCGAAAGGTGAGTTAGAAGTTAAAAAACAAGAACTTGAAACTATTTCTTCTGAAACACAGATCGAAGAAGAAACTTTGTTGAAAAAAGCTGAAGAAGCATCTAAAAACAACGAAGAGCGTTTATTGAAAGTTTACAACAAGCTTCGCGGTTCTTACCGCAATGGTTTGGCTGTAGTTTCTATTGAGCGTGATAGTTGTTCGGGTTGTCACAATAAAATACCACCTCAATTGCAATCAGAAATTCGTCAACGTAAGAAATTGATTATCTGTGAGCACTGTGGTCGTATTTTGGTAGACGAAGAGATTGCTGCAGAAGATTAAATTCTTCCAAAAAATATTCAAAGGGTAAAATCGAAAGATTTTGCCCTTTCTTGTTTGCAACATCTTGGATATAGGTAATCAGTAAATATTTTAATAAGTATATTTGATTCGTTTTACAACCATATATTGACATAATATGTTAAATAAATTATCTATGGTGCTAGGTTTTACATTAAGTTTATCTAGCATTTCTTTCTCTAATGCTCAAGAGGAAACTTTATTATTGCGTAGCCCTAGTATTAGTGATACACATCTAACCTTTGTATATGGAGGTGATGTATGGGTTTCCGAGAAAAATGGCGCAAACCCTCGTCGATTAACAACAAATCCTGGCGTTGAAATAAACCCAATTTTTTCTCCTGATGGTAAACAAATTGCTTTTACAGGTAATTATGATGGGAACAACGATGTATATACCATTCCTGTATATGGTGGAGAGCCAAAAAGAGTAACTTTTCACCCGGCTGCTGATGTATTACGTGGATGGTTAAATAATAACGAATTGTATTATACCACAACACGCGAATATCAATACGCTCTAGGTTCTCGCTTATATAAAACGTCTACTTCAACGCCGGTAGATATTCCCCTTATGATGCCTGAAGCTTATCAAGGATCACCTTCACCAGATGGTCGTTATTGGGCATATATCAAAAATTCGGATCCTACAGAGCGCGACCGTGTAGCTTTTAAGCGTTACCGTGGTGGTGGTATGGCTTCAATTTGGATTTTTGATACACAAACCAAAAATGTTGAGGTAATTCCCGGAGAAAGATGTAATGATGTTAAGCCTGTTTGGTTGGGTTCTAAAGTATACTTTCTGTCGGATAGAGACAAGATGGTAAACGTATTTAGCTACGATACTAACACCAAAAAAATAGAGAAGCTTACAAACTACAAGGATTATGATGTCCGTACATTAGCGGGTAGAGGTAATGAATTGGTATTCGAACAAGCTGGACGAATTCATATATTAGAAACAAATAATAAAAAGGTAAATACATTAAAGATTGCGATTGCTGCCGATCCAATGTACAAACGTTCGAGATACACGCAGATTCGTTCAGATATTCGTGAATTTAATATATCTCCAACTGGTCAGCGCGTCTTATTTCAATCTAGAGGAGAAATTGTGTCTGTCCCTAAAGAAAAAGGAGAAGCGCGCAACATTTCAAATGCTGTCGCAAGTCACGAAAAGTATCCTGCATGGTCGCCTAACGGAAAGTGGATTTCGTATTTGTCCGATGCAAAAGGAAAATATCAGTTAGTATTGCGTGATCAGAAAGCAATGGAAGAACCAACGTATATAGATCTTGGGAAGGATATCTTCTATTTTGAGCCGACTTGGTCTCCTGATAGTAAAAAGCTGTTCTATGCGGATGCACACTTAAATCTATTTTATGTTGATATCGCGACAAAAAAAGTTGTTTTAGTAGATTCTGATAAATTAGCTTCTACAACTGGTCGTACACGTAATAGTTTCACACCTTCATGGTCATTTGATTCAAATTGGATTTCTTATGTGAAGACATTAAATAATGGTGTGACGGCGGTATTTATGTACAATTTAGAGACCAAAGTATCACAACAAATTACGGATGGTATGTCCTACGTTAGTCAGCCAACATTCAGCAGAGATGGTAAATATTTATTCTTTACCGCTAGTACGAATGTTGGCTTGAGCAACTCAGGTTTGCATATGTCTGCATATGATCGTAGTCCTGCATTCAATGTGTATGCATTTATCTTGTCAAAGAAAACTCCAACAATCTTCAAAAATGAAAGCGATGAAGAAACAATAAAAGAAGATAAGAAAGAGGATTCTAAGAAAGAAAAGAACGACGATAAAAAATCAGAAACGGCTAAGAAGTCAGATTCTCCAAAAGCTGATGATAAAAAGCTTGAAGTTGACTTTGATAATATTAATCGTAGGATCATAGCTTTACCATTGCAACCAGGTTATTATACACTAGATGGCAATGTAGAGAAAATGTTAATTTACCGTCGTGGTGGAGTTATAGGTGCTTTTGATCTTGACAAGGCAGAAGATAAAACATTAATTGAAAATGCTGGGCCATTTGTAATCAGTGCGGATGGAAAGAAAATGCTTTATCAATCTAATCGTGAATATTATATTGTTAACGCAGGACAAAAACCAGCACCGAATTCAGGTAAAGTTAATCTTGAAAATATTCAAATCGAAGTTGATCCTTCGGCAGAATGGAAACAAATTTTTAATGAAGTTTGGGCTATGCAGAAAGAATTTTTCTATGTGGAAAATATGCATGGTGCTAACTGGAATGCCGTAAAAGCTAAATATGAGAAATTCGTTCCTTATGTAAATCACCGCTCGGATTTGGGCTACTTGTTGAACGAAATGATGGGCGAACTTGTTGTTGGCCATGCTTACATCTATCCAGGGGATCAACCATCTAGTCCATCTGTGAGTACAGGAACTTTGGGTGCCGATTTGGAATATGTGAATGGCATGTACAAAATCAACAAGATTCTCACCACATTAGATTGGAATCCATCGCTAAAAGCGCCTTTAGCAGTACCGGGATTAAATATTGAAGAAGGACAATACATCGTTGCGGTAAATGGAGTTAATCTTTCTGAAGAAGTTAATCTGTACAAATTATTAGAAAATAAAGTTGATAAGCAAGTGGCTCTAAAAATCAATGATAAGCCATCGCTTGATGGCGCGCGTGAAGTGATTGTTAAGCCAATTTCTTTTGGGGAAGAAATGTCACTTCGTCAAACGGACAGAATTGAATCTAACCGTAAGAAAGTTGATGAGTTGAGTAATGGTCAAATTGCTTACGTTTATATGCCAAATACAGGTAGAGAAGGTTATGTCAACTTCAACCGTTATTATTTCTCTCAAATGGATAAAAAAGCTTTGCTTTTAGATGAGCGTAATAATGGTGGTGGTTCAGTAGCGGATTATGTGATTGACTTATTATCGCGTGAATTAATTGCGGGTTGGGGTATTCGCGATGGAAAATCATTTACAACACCTGGTAATGGTATTTATGGCCCTAAAGCTATGATTATTAATGAAAATGCTGGGTCTGGTGGTGATATGATGCCATACATGTTTCGTCATAAAGGATTAGGAAAATTAGTTGGTCGTACAACAATGGGTATCCTAGTAGGTATTTCTGGATATCCACCATTATTGGATGGTGGTAGTATTACATCACCAAATTTTGGGGTGTTCGACTTGAATGGTAATTATATTATAGAAAATGAGGGTGTTGCTCCAGATATTTTTGTAGAGCAAATGCCTAAAGATTTATTAGAAGGAAGAGATCCACAATTGGAAAGAACAGTTCAACTGTTGTTAGAGGAAATGAAAACATATCCTTATAAGCAGCTCAAAAAGCCTGCGGATCCAATTCGTGTTAACTAGCATTTATTAAAGGGGACTGCAAAGTCCCTTTTGTATACATAAATAATATATAACTTTAATCGATGAACGATTATTTGGAAAAACAACCTTCACCGTGGTATTCATTGATGATGCTCTTGGTATATACCTTTGCATTTAGTATAGGTATACAGTTGCTGGCTCTAACGTTGGGAGAATTGACAAATTCTTCAGCAAGTACTTTTTTGCAAGGTGATGACACAACATCTTTAGGTAGTAACTCACGGTTCTTTATGTATGCACTTTTAGCCTCCGGAACTTTTGGGACATTTTATCTTCCTTCTGTTGTTTTGCAAAAAAGAGAACCATTTCAAGCGTATTTTCCCGTTCAGCAAATTTCTCCTGTTTTTTACGTCTTAGCAGTAGGGATTTTAGTAGGTTTCAGCCCAATGATGGAACTCATAGCTGAGTGGAATGCAAAGATGACATTGCCGGAAAGTCTTAAAGGAGTTGAAAACTGGATGCGTACGCAAGAAGATGCATCTAATGACTTGATTAAAAAAGTTGTCATGGTGGATCATATAGGATTATTATTTGTAAACCTTATTGTATTAGCCATATTTCCAGCAGTAGCTGAAGAGTATTATTTTAGAGGATCGCTGATGCATATTTTTAATAGAATTTTCAAAAATATTCACATTACTATTTGGGTAACAGCGATAATCTTTAGTGCCATTCACGTTCAGTTTTTCGGATTTTTTCCGCGCATGATATTAGGTGCTTTCTTTGGGTATATGCTTATTTGGACAAATAATATTTGGGTTCCCATTTTAGCACATTTTGTCAATAATGCGATTGTGGCTGTACTTGCTTTTTATTATACAACTCTAGGAAAGACCTTTGAAGAGCTACAAACTTACGATAGCTATTCCATTTTTGTGTATCTTGGTAGCTTTATGTTAACCGTCGTAATTGCTGTTTTATTTTATAAAAAATCAAAATTAAATATTAATAATGGAGAAGGGCTGGGTTAAAATCAGAACATATTCAAAGGCTATCGAAGCCGAAATAGTAAAGCAAATGTTAGAAGAACATGAGATTCCTGCTGTTCTTCTTAATAAACAAGATTCTTCATATTTATTCGGAAAATTAGAATTGTACGTTAATGAAACTAATGAAGCAGTAGCGACAGTTTTAATCAATAGCAATACATTTACAGAGGAGGAAGATGCTAACTAGAGCTATTACCGGATTATTTTTTATTATAATACTGATTGGAGCTTTGCTATTAGGTGAAATAGCTTTTACAATATTTTTCAGTTTAGTAGGTCTAGGGGCGTTATATGAATTTTATGGAATCACTAAGTCGGAGCACCAGAAACCTAATGTATTATTGGGGATGTTATCAGCAACCGTACTTACAGTTTTAGTTGGTATACATTGTCTAGGTTATATTCCCTTTAAATATGTGTGGATGATTATTCCTTTTTTTGTTGTAATATTCATCATAAGTTTATATCAAAAGAGTAAATTGCCCTTCAACGATATTGGCTACACGTTATTGGGAATTATGTACGCGTGTATTCCTTTTGTGTTTTTTGTGGCTTTGGGCTTTATTCAAGGGGCATTTAATCACTATATCCCCTTAGGTTTTTTGATAATTCTATGGGCGAATGATACAGGAGCATATTTGGCAGGGCGTAGTTTTGGAAAACATAAATTGTTTGAGCGAATTTCTCCAAACAAAACTTGGGAAGGATTTATCGGAGGAGTTTTATTTGCCATGCTGATAGCTTTAAATTTAGCTCAATATTTTGGTTCATTGCAAAAGTGGGAATGGGTTGCTATGGCAGCTATTATCGGTGTTTTCGGTACGTTAGGCGACTTAGTAGAATCAATGTTGAAACGTAGTCTTGGCGTCAAGGATTCGGGAAATATTTTGCCTGGACATGGTGGTTTGTTGGATAGATTTGATGGCTTGCTAATTTCAGCGCCATTGGTGTTTTTGTTTTTATTAATGATACAGTAAATGAATATAGCGGCTTCGACTTTTGAGTTTCTAAAAGCTCTCCATGAGAATAATAATAGAGAGTGGTTCAACGCACACAAGGGAGAATACGAGAAAGCAAAGGATAATGTGGAAGCTTTCATTCAGGCATTGATAAACAAATTGGCAATGTTTGATCCGCACATAGATGAATCAATCCTAGCTAAAAAATGCCTATTTAGAATATATAGGGATGTGCGTTTTGCAAAGGACAAGTCTCCGTATAAAACTTGGTTTGCAGCAGGAATATCTTTAGATGGCCGAAAGCTAGAAGGTCCTGAATACTATATACATTTAGGTCCTGATGACTCCTTCATTGCGGTAGGATATTGGAGACCAAAGAAAGAACATTTGGAAAGCATACGTCAAGAAATCGATTATAATCTGGAAGCTTTTGAAGAGGCGTTAAGTGCGGGAGACTTCACAGCAGATGACCTGTCTAAGGAAGATAAGCTAGTAAGACCACCTGCGGGATACACAGAAGGCAACGATGCTATTGAATATTTAAAATTAAAGAGCTTTATAATATTTAAGCATTTAGAAGATAGAGAAGTACTGAAAGCTTTTGCTTTAGAAGATATTGTACAGGTATTTCAGCGTGCAATACATTTTAAAAATTTTATACATGAAGCAATAAATAACTAATTAACAATAATCTACTACAAAACCTTATGAGAAACAATTTTTTTAAAACCGCCTTGTTGAGCGGGTTCTTTCTTTTTGCTTTTGAAGCATCTGCACAGCAGTTTGCTAAAGGCATTGTGTATGAGGATATCAACAAAAATGGAAAAAGGGACAAAAAGGAAAAAGTATTACCGAACGTAGCAGTTTCCAATGGACGTCAGGTTGTGCAAACGAATTCCAAAGGAGAGTACACATTGCCTGTTGGTGATGACAATATCTTATTCGTCATAAAGCCTTCCGGTTATGACACGCCAGTGGACAGCAACAACTTACCAAAATTTTATTACATCCATAATCCAAATGGAGCTCCAAATCTGAAATTCAAGGGTGTTTCTGCAACAGGGCCACTTCCTAAATCTGTTGATTTTGCACTTTACCCAGTCGAAGAAAAGGAGGAATATAAAATTCTTGTTTTTGGTGATCCCCAAGTGTATAACCTTAATCAAGTAGATTATTTGAAGAGAGGTGTTGTAGAAGAGCTTAAAGGTGTGCAGGGGTATGAGTTTGGAATTAGTCTGGGAGATTTGGTCGGTAATAATCCAGATTTGTTTAATCCTTACATCAACGTAATGAAAGATATTGGAGTACCTTGGTACCAAGTGATGGGTAATCATGACATCAATTTTGATGTGCCGAATGATGAAATGTCAGATTACAGTTTTAAAGCGCACTTTGGTCCGAATAATTATTCTTTCAATAAAGGGAAAGTACACTTCATTATATTAGATGATATAATATACAATGGCGAAGGTGCTTCAAGACAATATATAGGTGGATTACGTGAAGATCAATTGGAATTTATAGAAAACAATTTGAAATTCGTTCCTAAGGATAATTTGATTGTAATATGTGCACATATCCCGTTGGTAAATGCAGGTAAGCATGCTATTCGAGAAGAGGATAATCATCGATTATTTACTGCTTTGAAAGATTTTCCGCATACATTCTCAATGTCTGCCCATACTCACCTACAAGCGCAAAATTTTATAGATAAATCTTTTGGTTGGAAACAGGAGACGCCTCACCATCATTACAATGTAGGTACCACAAGTGGTAATTGGTATTCAGGGCAGATGGATGAGCGAGGCGTGCCATATGCGACTATGGCTGATGGTACAAAAAAGGGCTACGCTGTAGTATCATTCAAAGGAAATAAATATGAATTAGATTATCATGTGAGTAATGCGCCTAAGGACTATAAGATGAATGTGTTTTTGCCAAAAGTGACTGAGAAGCGTAAAAACTCAAAGGCAAGTATGTATGTCAACTATTACCTGGGTGGTGAAAAAGATACCATTGATTATCGTGTGAATAATGGCAAATGGGCGAAAATGAATCGTACAGAAACATTTGATCCACATTTTCTTTTAGAGGTGTTCAAATGGGATACTTCAACAGAGTTACTAAAAGGAGAACGCCCTAATGATCCAAGAATGAGTTCACATATTTGGAAGGCGGCTGTACCTTCAGATCTACCAATAGGGAAACACACTATAGAATTTCGTGTACGTGATATGTTTGGAAGAACATTTACTACCACACGCGAATATGAAGTGGCAAAAAATTAATAAGGTAAGCTTATTTTACCCATACAAATAGCAGGAGAATCTTTGATGTTTCTTACATTTTCAGGTGATCCTGCTATTGTTTCATTTGCTAGAATAGCAAATAGACAGGCTTCCTTAGCATCAGGATCCATCGATATAGCATCAATTGATGTTACCTTATAATTAGGCAAACCATTTTTGATATTCTGCATTAGTAAAGGATTGTGCAATCCACCACCACTTACATATATCGCTATACTCTCTAATTTTGAACATACTTTCAAGATTCCTTCGATTATAGCTTTGGCAGAGAAAGCATTAAGTGTAGCCATGACATCCTCTTTGGGCAGATTTTCTGTGTTCGTGTATTTTTGTTTCTGTTGTAAATATTCTAAATTAAATAACTCTGGTCCAGTTGTTTTTGGAAAATCCAAAGTCAGAAACTCTTCTTCTAATAGTGCTTCTAATAAAGAGGTATGCACAGTTCCTTTCGAAGCAATTAGCGCATCTTTATCCATTTCTAAATCAAAATACTTTTTTACAAATTGATTCATTATGGTGTTACCAGGGCCAAGGTCTGTTGCAAAGGCTTGTAAATTAGATTGCGCATTTGGAAGAAATGTAAAGTTGGATATTCCTCCGATATTCAATAAAATGCGATGTTCCGTTGCATCTGTAAATAATAGATAGTCTCCATAGGCAGCTAAAGGTGCGCCTTCACCTCCAGCAGCAATATGTTTCTGTCTGAAGTCCGAAATTGTAATAATTCCCGTTTTAACGGCAATATGATCGGCATCGCCGATTTGCAAAGTACTGTTTGGTAAGGAAAGATCTTTGGTTAAAATTTGTGGGGCATGATAGACTGTTTGCCCATGGCTTGCTATTAAATCAACTTCCTCAGCTGCTAGATTCCACTTTTTCAAAGCCTGATTAATGAGTTCTGCATGCACATCACCGACATAGGCATTTATTCCACAAAATTCTTGCTGATCTATTTGTCTTTTGGCAAATATTTTTCGAATATTTTGACGGAATTTATCATCATAATCAAATGTTTCAAATTTCAGTAGCTCTAACGTTGTAGAAAATCCAGCCCCATTGATCTGACATAAGGCTATATCTAAGCCATCCAAAGAAGTACCAGACATAAGTCCTATGATCAATCGATTGTTTTTCGCACCTATGTTATAAAGCTTTTTGATTTGATTATTCATGCCCTAAAATTACATACAATCTCTTTGGTAATGTGGAATGTTAATCATATTTTTGAAAAAAAACGAATATAGAATGAATTTTCCAGCAGAATTAAAGTACACTAAGGATCATGAATGGATTCGTGTGGAAGGCGATGAAGCCGTTATTGGTATTACTGACTTCGCACAACGTGAGTTAGGTGACATCGTATTTGTTGATATCAATTCAGTTGATGAAGAAGTTCCAGCTGATGAGGTTTTTGGTACTATCGAAGCGGTAAAAACAGTTTCTGATTTATTTATGCCAGCTACTTCTACAGTAATTGCAGTGAATGAGGCTATTGATGCTTCACCTGAATTAGTGAACTCTGATCCATATGGAGAAGGTTGGATTATCCGTGTCAAATTAGCAAATCCTGCGGATGTGGATGGTCTATTATCTGCTGATGAATACAAATCAGAAATTAACGCTTAATTAGCGAATCATATAACACAGAAAGGGAGCAAAATCAAATTTTGCTCCCTTTCTGTGTTTATTATAATTAATAAACAAGTTTAACGTCTGTGGTTGTTTTTATAGATGTGCCCTGAAGACTAATCGTGGTAACTGTTGTAGAAGTTGTCGCCACACCTGTTTTTGGATCTATAATGAAATGACCATCTGACTTACCTACCGAATTGCCTCCTTCATCAGTAATGTTTACAGCTAGTTCAATTTTGTAACCCTCTGCTGTTTTTTCTTTCAATGTGAACGTGGATTTTGAATCAAGATTCATCTGCTCTAATTTTGTAGTAGCTGTCCAGCTATCTCCAATGGCTACTGGGTGACTAGGAAATGTTGCACCAAAACTGCTAAGACTCGATTTATCAAAAATTTGTTCGGAAACATTAGGAAAGTCAACTTCTTTGATTTGACCCAAATCGTTCATAGTATATGTTAATGTATTATCTAGAAGAGGACTAAATTGTGTAGCGAATGCTTTTTCCATCTCTGTAGTAGGTTCTTTTGATGAATCATAGGAAGCTACCATCATACCAGCATCTAGGTCGATTTTAGCATACGTGTATTTGCCTGTTGCATTGAATAAGGAGTCTTGAACTTTAGTGTATGTCATATTCATATGCATAATCATATCCATGATGACAGTTTGTGGGCCTTCAATGTCCATTTTGTTGATCACTTCATATTTAATAGGTTTGTTTAGCTCAGGAGCAAGCTTCAAAGTAATTTTTTGTTGAGCAAATGTTGCTAAAGCCAATGAAGTAAAAAGTAATGTACTAAGTATTTTTTTCATAATGTTTGAATTGTTATTGCAATATAGCAATTTTAGATTTATTGTATTAGTTAAGTTCATTAAAAAAGGGATAACATTTTTTATGTTATCCCTTTAATGTATATATTTTTTTTATCTTACTTTTTCAAATAAGATACCTCTTTTACAGCTTTAACAACTTTTTCAATGCTAGGCAATGAAGCTTCTACTAAAGTAGGGGCGTAAGCTAAAGGCACGTCCGCAGAAGTTACGCGTGTAACAGGGGCATCTAAATAATCGAATGCATTTTTCTGAACGTGGAATGCAATTTCTGAAGAAATTGAAGCCAAAGGCCAAGCTTCTTCAACCACTACTAAACGGTTCGTTTTCTTAACAGAAGCAACAATAGCCGCATAATCAATAGGGCGTACCGAACGTAAGTCTATTAATTCTACACTAATACCTTCTTTTTCTAATTCTGCAACAGCAGGGATTACAACACGAGGTAACATTTTACCAAATGAGACTACTGTAACGTCGGTACCTTCTTGGATTGTATTTGCTTTACCGATTGGCAAGTAATATTCTTCTTCTGGTACAGGACCTTTGTCTCCGTACATTACCTCAGATTCCATGAAAATAACTGGATCTGGATCGATAATAGCAGATTTTAATAAACCTTTAGCGTCGTATGGATTAGATGGGACAACCACTTTTAAGCCCGGTGTGTTTGCATACCAATTCTCAAAGTTTTGAGAGTGTTGAGCAGCTAATTGTCCAGCATTACCAGTTGGACCACGGAATACAATTGGACAAGATAATTGACCACCTGACATTTGACGAATTTTTGCAGCGGAGTTGATCACCTGATCAATTGCTACTAATGAGAAATTGAACGTCATGAACTCTACAATAGGCTTTAAGCCATGAGTAGCAGCACCTACCGCGATACCTGCGAAACCAAGCTCAGCAATAGGAGTATCAATAACACGTTTAGGTCCGAATTCGTCAAGCATACCTTGGCTCACTTTGTAAGCTCCGTTATACTCAGCCACCTCTTCACCCATCAAAAATATAGTTTCATCCTTGCGCATTTCTTCGTTCAATGCTTCACGAAGTGCTTCTCTGAATTGTATTTCTCTCATTAGTCTGTAAAATAGTCTTATTTTTATAGAATACGCAAAGCTAATATTTTAAAATGATATTTCTGCAATTCGCTGTGACGAAATGCGATGATAATTGTCATTTTTTGATAAGCTTTTGCTATTACTTAATAATTTTCTTCAATGAATTTTTGAAGCCATTTATTGAGATTTGATATGGCTAAGTCAATCTTCCAAGCTGATTTATTTCTTCGTTCTACGTAATTGGAAATACTTCTTATTTGGACACATGGAATATTTTCTAAAGCACATACATAAAATACAGCAGCCCCTTCCATACTCTCTATTTTTATGGTCGGAATTTGGTCTAATACTTTTTGAATAGAATGAAAATTTCCATGAACCTTATTGACAGTAATCGCTTCAAATGTGGGGAGATTGAAGTCCCAAATAACCTGATTTGCTTCGTATGTATATTTACCAAAACCAAGATCAGCAATACTCAAAAAATTATCCCCATCTTCAGCGCCCAATTCATAAAAAGTATCACTTCGAATAGATACTACTTCACCAAGAGAAATGTTTTTGTCAAAACTGCCTGCAATACCTACATTAAGAACAGCTGAAGTTGCAGGGGTTGTTGCCAAAGTTTTTCCTAATGCATAGGCTGTTGCAGTCATTCCAATGCCCGTAATTAAATAGGGGATTTGTTTTTCTTCTAATAAAGGAATGCTGTCTTCTATTTCAAATCGTGTTGCAGCAACAATCAAAGGCTTCATTTTCTTGTGTTTTGAAATGCTAAGTTAGATTTTTTTAAGGTATCTTTGTAGTTATGATACATATCACACGAAGAGAGCGCTTTTGCGCAGCACACAAATTACATCGGGAAGAATGGTCTGCCGAGAAAAATGAGGCTATCTTCGGGTATTGTGCTAATCCAAATTGGCATGGGCACAATTATGAGTTGTTTGTTACGGTCAAAGGAAACGTGGATCCAGTTACAGGTTTTGTAATTGATTTGAAAATCATGAAAAATATTATCAATACCTATGTAATTGATAAATTAGATCACAAAAACATCAATTTGGATGTGGATTTTATGCAGGGCAAGATGGCGTCTACTGAAGTGATTGCTATGGAGATATTTCATCAGCTAAAGCCGCATTTTGACGAACAAAATGTCATCTTGCATAGTGTTAAATTACACGAAACCGAAAATAACTCGGTCGAATATTTCGGCAACTAAGTATAAAGGAATTAAACAAAAAAACAATAAAATGAGTAATCCTACGGATTTCAATGAGGAATTGGATGGTTATAAAAAAATAGACCAGTATAATACAGAACAGGTTGATCGTATTGCCAATCATTATTCGGATATTTTGGATGCTTTGGGCGAAAACCCAAATCGCGAAGGTCTACTAAAAACGCCAGAGCGTGTGGCAAAAGCTTTACAATTCTTAACACATGGCTATGATATCAATGCTGCAGAGGTATTGCGTAGTGCGATGTTTGAAGAAGATTACAGCCAGATGGTTGTGGTCAAAGATATAGAAGTATATTCGATGTGTGAACACCATATGTTGCCATTTTTCGGTAAAGCCCATATTGCGTATATTCCAAATGGTCATATTGTAGGATTGAGTAAGATTCCACGTGTGGTAGATGCTTTTGCACGTCGTCTTCAGGTTCAAGAACGTTTGACAAACGAAATCAGAGACTGTATCCAAGAGACATTGAATCCAGCAGGTGTTGCTGTTGTCATTGAGTGTAAGCATATGTGTATGGCAATGCGAGGCGTTCAAAAACAAAATTCTGTTACCACCACTTCTGCATTCACGGGAGCATTCCAAAATGATGTTACACGATCAGAATTTTTACGTCTAATTACAGCGTCTTTAGACTAAGAATTTTATATAAAAGCATACTTTATAAACCTGCATAAATTAAAAATATGCAGGTTTTTTTGTTTCTCAATTAAACCTATACAAATTACAACGGTCTGTGATATAGCACAAATTTTAAATGATTTTTAAATAAGTTGATTAACTTTGCGCTTATGTTTCAAAACGAGGAGCGAGTAAATAGTTATTTAGAAGGCATTTGCGATGAGGAGAATGCATTACTCAGAAAGATAAACAGAGAGACATATTTGAGGGAGACAATGCCTCATATGATGTCTGGGCATTATCAAGGACGTGCATTGGCGATGATAAGTAAAATGATTTCTCCGAATCGTATATTAGAGATTGGAACATTTACGGGGTATGCTACGTTATGTCTTGCAGAAGGCTTGAGACAAGGAGGAGAGCTTCATACCATTGATGTGAACGAAGAACAGCAGGAGCGTGTTCAAGGATATTTTGATGAGTCTGCTTATGCAACACAAATAAAATATCATATTGCTGATGCTTTTGAGCTTATTCCGACGTTAGAGGGAGATTTTAACTTAGTATTTATCGACGCAGACAAGAAAAGAAATCTTGTTTATTATAATATGTTGGTTGATCGTGTGCCATCGGGAGGTGTATTGTTAATCGATAATGTGTTGTGGAAGGGAAAGGTGTTTGATGAGAAACCGGATAATCAAACAAAGCAAGTTTTAGAACTTAATAAAACATTGGCAGAGGATACACGTGTAGAGAAGTTGATTTTGCCAATTAGAGACGGGCTTTTTGTGCTTCGCAAAAAGTAATGGTTGAACTAAAAAAGAGATTATGCAAGAATCTTTAATTAGCAAAATGTTGCTAATGCTGGTTTTATGTTTGGTTGGTATAGCATCAACATTTGGACAACAAAAATTTAGTCCTTCAAGCTATATTAACGAACATAAGGACGTAGCCCAGCAACTTATGCGAGAGACAGGTGTCCCAGCATCTGTGATATTGGCAGTCGCTATTCACGAAAGCGCATATGGCAATAGCCGAATTGCCAAATACTTAAATAATCATTTTGGTATCAAAGGAAAAAACAATAGCAAAAAAATCAAATCAGCTTATAAAGGCTATCCGTCAGTCAAGGAATCATATGAAGATTTTGTGGGCTTATTGAAAAGACGAAAAGCTACTGTACATTTATTTGATAAATACTCTTATAAAGACTGCAATGCATGGGTAAATGGAATAGCTCGTTCCGGATATTCGCAGACAAAGTCTTGGAAAACACATGTTATCGGGATGATAAATAGATATAATTTAGATCAATACGATAAGCTTCAATAATCAATTTTAATCCTAAATAATTCGATGAAATTACTTGTTTATTTGCTTTTTGGCGTTATATTTTTGAATTCTTGTGCATCCCGTCGATCTTCGACAGGCGTGTTGAAGAGTCCATCATCTTCCTCACAGCAGACTTCTTCTCCTAAAGCAAATAATCCCTCACGTACACCGACTTCCACAAGCGGTATAAATTATATTAATCAATATAAGGATATAGCTATCGCGGAGATGGAGAAATACGGGATTCCTGCAAGTATTAAGTTGGCACAGGCAATCTTGGAGTCTGGTAATGGAAATTCTACTTTAGCAAGAGAAGCAAATAATCACTTTGGTATTAAATGTGGTGGAACATGGACGGGTAGAAGTGTGACCAAAGCGGATGATAATCCAAATGATTGTTTTCGTGTATACGATAACCCAGAACAATCTTTTCGCGATCACTCTCAATTTCTGTTGCGTAAGCGCTATGAGAAATTATTCTCATTGAATAAAAATGATTACAAAGGTTGGGCACGTGGGCTTAAAGAAGCAGGTTACGCTACAAATCCAAGATATCCGGAGTTGTTGATAGACCTAATTGAGCGCTATGAATTATATAAGTACGATTCGCCGGAGAGTAAATCGGAAAAAATAGTTCGCGAGGTAAAAGTTGAAACAACTATTGAACAGAGGGAAGAAAAAGGAGAAGTAGTACAGGCTGAG
This sequence comes from Sphingobacterium composti, assembly GCF_009829075.1. Lineage (GTDB taxonomy): Bacteria > Bacteroidota > Bacteroidia > Sphingobacteriales > Sphingobacteriaceae > Sphingobacterium > Sphingobacterium composti. Next base: position 54,346 of record NZ_WUQZ01000003.1, read on the forward strand.
CAAATCAAATCACCTGTAAAGATGATTATTCATGAAGTGAAATCAGGAAATACATTGTATAGTATTTCGAAGCAATATAAAGTAACTGTTGATCAGATCAAACAATTGAATAATTTAATGACAGAAAATCTATCGCTGGGTCAGCTCCTTGTGATTAGTAAATAGTGAAAAGATGTTAATAAAGTGGTAATTTATTGGATAATAGTGTAGTTTTATCCTTGTGAAAATCAATATCTACCATATTCTATTTATATTGCTTTGCGGCTTCCCCTTTTCTTCTAATTGCCAAGAAAGTATTGGAGGAATGGTGCTAGACGCAGAGACAAGACAGCGTATTGGTAGAGTATTGATTGTGAACAAAACAACTGGAGAAAACATATATAATAACAGCAAAGGAGAATTTAACATACAACTTAAACCTGGCGATGTCATTATAGCGAATAAGGAAAACTATCATTCTGATACTCTTTCTTATGCAGGAGCAAAAGCTTTGGTAATAAGTTTGAAGAGAAAGACAATTGCGATAGCTCCAGTGACTGTGATGGGACGTGTATCTCCGGAAGAAATATTAGCACGAAGAAGAGAAGAATATAATAAGGCTTATAGGCTAGCAGACCCAGGTGATTTTGTTTCTGTAGGACAGAATGGAGCGGGGCTTAGCATTGATGCCGTTTATAATTATTTTAGTAGAGAGGGAAAAAATGCGCGTAGGCTCACAAAATATTTTCAAAAGGAATATGAAGATAATTATATTGATGTAGTCTTTAACAGAGAGTTAGTGCGTGGTGTAACGGGTTTGGAGGGTGAGCCCTTAGACAATTTTATGATTAGATATCGTCCTGAGTACAGTTTTGTGCTTACAGCAGATCGATATCAGTTAGTCAAATACATAAAAACTAAATACGAATATTTTAAACATATACCATATATTAAGCCATTACCAGATTTAAAAGAAATTGATTTAAATTTGGGAAATTAGACGATTATACTATGTTAAGAAATCTATCTATTGTCTTTATTCTGATGATGTCCTTGATCGGAGGTCAAATCTTTGCACAGGTAAATTTGAAGGATTTGCGTGAAAAACCAGATTCTAAAATTGTCAATGCTGACACCATAAAGGAAAATTCCATAACGCAAATTAATGTGCCAATTCCTAAATTGGGTTTAGAAGTGAATTATTGGAAACATTGGACAAAGTTTGGTCTAAATGCTAATCAAGCTTCTTTCAGTGATAACTGGAACTCTGGAGGAGTTAATTCTATGTCTTTAATGGGGCTATTTTGGCATAAAGCTGATTATACGAGAGATCGTCTAAATTTCGTTTCTGAACTTGATCTGAAATATGGTAAAATTAAAAACAAGGATCAGTTAGCAAAAAAGAATAATGATCGTATTTTTTGGGATAATAAATTGTCTTATCGATTTACCGATAAATGGGCTTTGTATTTTGCCATTACATTCGAATCTCAATTCGATGTAGGTTATTCATATAGAAGAAATTCTGAAGGGGAAGAGTATATTTATGAAACGACAAGTAGTTTTATGGCTCCTGCATATTTTACAGAATCATTTGGTTTGGAGTATAAGCCGGACAAAAGTTTTTCATTGCGTTTGGGTACCGGAACTGCACGTCAAACATTAGCATTGGGTGATAAAGCAAAACCTTTAACCGTCGAAGAATACATCGAAAGATATCCAGAGAATGATCCAATTAAATCTAATCAAGTAAAGTGGGGATTAAATGCGGGTGAAAATTTCCGTAATGACCTAGCTTTTCAGGTTACAGCAAATTTGGATCGTGATTTGTCTAAAAACTTAAATCTGAAGGCTAGGTATAATTTATTCGCTGATTATAAGAATTTGACCGATCCAGCAAATAGATTAGATTTGACACTTACTGCTAGGATTACTAGAGTTGTGAATGTTACTGGTTCAGGTATTTTAGTTTATGATAGCAATCAAAGTGGTAAAGTGCAATACAATCAAGGGCTTGCTCTAGGAATATTATTCTCATTACCTAGATAATTAATTTACAATAATGGAAAAGTGGGTAGGAGTATTGGTGTTAGGACTATTATGCGCATGTGCTAGTAATAAAGTTCGTACACAGCAACCTCTTGTATCCGCATCACAGCAGAAATCAGACTCTTTGACAGCTCTTATCAAGGAGGAATCGAAACTTCTACAAAAGGATACTGTATTGTTGGAGGTTGAGTCCGATACTATTTCTGAAGACAACGGGAATACAGTTTTTAGAGAACTTACTCCTGAAGAAAAATTAGCTGAGCAAAAACGTACAGGAATAAATAAATCAGCGAATTGGGCTAGTGCGATACATTACGATAATCGCAAGCCTAATTTTGTTATTATTCACCACACTTCGCAAAATAGCACAGCGCAGACTGTACGTACTTTTCAATTAGCACATACTAAGGTGAGCTCGCATTATGTCATAGGTCGTGATGGTCAGGTCATACAAATGCTAAATGATTATGATCGTGCCTGGCATGCCGGCAAAGGCAAATGGGGCTCTGTAACTGATATGAATTCTGCGTCTATTGGAATCGAGTTAGACAATAATGGGCGAGACCCATTCCCTGATACTCAAATTGACGCGTTGTTAGTTTTGCTTGATACTTTAAAGAATAAGTATCTTATTCCGCAACTAAATTTTATTGGACACGCTGATATTGCGCCTACACGTAAGGATGACCCGAATGTTAATTTTCCATGGAAAAGATTGGCTGAGCGAGGTTTTGGAATTTGGTATAATGAAGATTTTTTGGTTGAGCCACCTTATAATTTTAATCCAATCGATGCCCTTAAAATAATGGGCTATGATATGAGCAATCCCGAAGCAGCGATTCGAGCTTTCAAGCGTAAGTATATACGTACTGAAGTGAATGGTGTACTAACGGCTCGAGACAAGGCCGTTTTATATGATTTGTACAGGAAGTACTATTAGGATTCAGAAATTACGTGCTTTTCTTTCTTTGGCAACATAATTTCCAAAATATAGCCAATCAGAATCACCAATACGCACCCAATTAGATTGAGCCACAAGAAGGCAATAATATCTAAATACCAAATGTAAACTACGATAATTTCCGTGACTACCGCTGCCCAAAAAACGGCATTTCCGCGTATTTTCTTAAAATAAAAAGCCACTAAGAATATTCCAAGAATAGTTCCGTAAAATAGTGAGCCTAAGATATTAACTGCTTCCAATAAGTTGCCTAGCTTATTGGCGAATAGTGCAACAATAATAGCAAATATTCCCCAACCTAATGTCGAAATACGTGATGCATTTAAGTATGTTTTTTCGGAAGCATCTTGATTAATAAGCCGTTTGTAGATGTCTATAACTGTCGTAGATGCTAACGAATTAATGGCACTCGAGGTGGCTCCCATTGATGCTAGCATGATGATGGCAATGAGCAATCCGATTAATCCCTTCGGAAACACCGAGGTTACAAATGACAAAAAGATATAATTGTTATCATTGGTTTCAGCTTTGCTGTCATTGGTTTTGATCAAATCTACAGCGGATTTACGTAGCGCGATCGATTTTGCGTTTATTTCTTCTAGATTTTGTTTTGCTTGATTAAGATTTGCGTCATTTTCATTTACTCTCGCCTCATGCATGGCGTTGAGCATTTGTACACGTTGCTTTGTTAATTCATCTTGTTGTGATTGCAAATCTTTGTACGCATTTGCATGAATGCTATTTTCTAGTTTATGTGTTTCAGTAGGATTAAAAAACAATGGAGCTGTATTGTACTGGTAATACACAAAAACTAATACTCCAATAAGCAGAATACAAAATTGCATTGGGATTTTTAATAATCCATTCATCAACAGCCCCATTCTGCTTTCACGAACAGAAGAACCTGTGAGATAGCGTCCAACTTGACTTTGGTCCGTGCCAAAATATGAAAGCTGTAAGAAGAAGCCACCAATCAATCCCGTCCAAACCGTATATTGATTATTCCAGTCTAAGGTAAAATCGATAGCATTGGTTTTGTTGGATTCACCTGCGATATGTAATGCTTCTACAAATCCAATTTCTTGTGGTAGAAAATGAATAACCATCATTCCAGCGGCAAGTAGTCCTCCGAAAATTATTCCCATTTGTAATAACTGTGTGTACGAAACCGCTTTTGTACCACCATAGGTTGTATAAAGTACAACGACACCTCCAATCAAAAGGGTAGTATAAAATACGTCAACGTGTAAAACAGCAGATAAAATTATAGAAGGCGCAAAAATGGTGATTCCAGTAGAAATACCGCGTTGTATGAGGAACAAGAAAGCGGTAAGAGAGCGTGTTTTGATGTCAAATCGTTTTTCGAGGAATTCATAAGCGGTGAATACTTTAAGTTTATGAAATATAGGAACGAAAGTAATGCAGAGCACAATCATAGCTAGAGGCAGTCCAAAATAAAACTGGACAAAGCTCATTCCCGAAGTATATGCTAGCCCTGGAGCAGATAAGAAAGTAATCGCACTGGCTTGAGTCGCCATCACCGAAAGTCCTACATTATACCAAGGCAATTCGCGATTGCTGAGTAAAAAACCTTCGATATTATTAATATTCCTGCTTTTGTAGATTCCATACAGAACTATCAAAAGCAGGGTAGTAAAAAGTACTATCCAATCGATAATACTCATGAGAAATATTGTGTAAATAAATACATTCCTAATATGCACAGCACGAGCCAGACAACTACTATCCAGTAAAATTGTCTCCAACTACGCGCGAAAGGTGGCATATTGTTATCTGTCACTTTCTTTATGTGGTAAAATGATATTAATAAAGATTATAGCAACAATTAGTCCGCCTACTAAACCTCCAACAATGCTTAAAAATGAACCACATTTTGCAAAAGCGATTAATGCACCAAAGATAGTTCCGATTAATAAGATAAGACCTTTTACGTTCAAAGGCTGCTCATTTACTTGATTTTCCATGTTATTGTGATATTTACTTTTCGTTTGTTAACAAATTTACAAATAATCTATAAGCTCCGGGTACTCCTGCAGGCAATTGTCTGAAAAACGCTAAAGAAGTATAGACAAATTTTCCTTTGCCATATTTTGCAATTAGTAGCGAACCATTGTGTGGTTGTTCTTCCTTGTCATTTAGACGAAGTGGAGTTCTGTATTTGCTATCTATATTTTCTGCAAAATACAAACCACGCTCTTGTACCCAGCCTTCAAAATCTTTATTGCTGATTTTGTTAGGGAAGGTTAACGCGAGGTCTTTTTCATCAAAAGAGAATTGGGAATCTTCTTCTGTCACGCGGCTTCTGCCTAAGCTAAAATCATAAGGACCTAATTTGTCGGTCGTCAACCTACTGTTGACATTGTATTGTACTAACACAACACCACCATTTTGAGCGTAATCTAGCAGTTTCTGATGAATTGCTCCTCCATTCGGAACTACATTAAAATAACGAACACCAACTACTACGGCATCATACTGCTGAAGTGCTGCTGCAGTCAAGTCTTTATCGGATAGCTTAGTTACTTTAATGCCAATTTTTTCTAGCGATTCAGCAACTAAATCTCCTGCTCCCGCTAAATAGCCAACGGTCCTGACTTCATTTGTCAATTTCATATTCTGACAAGATATCTCTGTTGTCGGAAACCAAGTGATGGAAGGTACATGGTCGTATGAAAGTGTTTTCACATGTCGGAGTTTTTCACCGTTGTGGGTAAAGCTTAATATTGCTTTTTGGGTATTAGCTGAAGTCGGCTTTAATTTCAATGTTTTGGTAATTAAATTGCCTTCCGTAAAATTTAACACGAATTTGTTCTCTGAGATTTCCCATTCATCTAGCTTAGGGATAATAACTTCGAACTGATTTTTACTCTTATCGTGTCTTGTAAAAATCACTTCTATCGATTTCTCTTCTTGATTTTTGCTCAGAAGAATTGTAGAAGTAGTTTCTGCAGTCAATTCTGGTAAGATAACTAATGGATTATGTACTTCACCTTTTACAGGGTCAACAAAACGGTGTTTTATTTCTTGTGTTAGCGATATAGGTTCACCATTGATGTTGAACTTAAATGTCGCTTGAGGAAATTCGGGATTTGTTGGATAGCCTACTGTTTCGATTGGAATATTGAATTTTCCCAATGTGTTAGGTTCAGTAAGCCAATAGGGTTGGGTGGTTTTGTCCGATTTTGTATTGCCCGAACCTTTCCACAGGTTATTGGTTTGTAAGTTTTGTCCAACACTTTGATTATTTACACTAATCAATTCTACCTGAACTTCAGGATTGCGCACTATTGCTTCCGTTTGAAATAAAAATTCTTGATTTACGACTTGTTGACTTTGGTTTGTATAGGCATCAACCCAAAGTCCAACACAAGCTATGATTAAATCTTGAATCTCTTTTCTCTTTTGAGCTATCCAATATTCATGATTGGACGATTGAGGATTTTTGCTGTCTACTTTGTAAGTATCCAACACTTTTTTTAGTTGTATTAAATCGTTTACTGATTTTTGTGGCTGAGTAGCTTGAAATTCTGCATTAAGTTTTGTAATTAGTTTTTGAATGCTTTGCGTGTTGGGTAGTCTATTCCAAGAAGTATCAATCTCATCAAATAGTGTTTTTTCTGCTTTGGAACCCGCTACATGTTCAAAATATTCAGTACTCATACCGCGTGATGCTGCTGCACCAAAACCTTGAGTTTTATGTTGCGAACGACTTCTGGCGGCTATTTCACCATATGATTCGCCTAATAATGCATTATAATGTCCGATTTCAATCTTTAATTGGCTATCTGAAGTATTGTTTTGTCCACCAAAATTAGCGGTATTCCACATAAGCCTTTTCGCTTGCCAAGTGCTTACATATTTTAATTGTTCGGGAAATTTGGTTTTATCCGCTGCCGCAATAAAGGCTTCATGCGCTAAGATTGCTGAAGCTTGGTGATGGCCGTGCCCACCTCTTCTATCAGGAGGAAAGCGATTAATAATTACATCGGGTTGGAATTTGCGAATAATCCAAACCGCTTCGCGTAATGCTGTCTCGTGGTCCCAAAATTGAAAAGTTTCTTCATGTGTTTTGGAAAAACCAAAGTCGTAGGCTGAAGAAAAAAATTGTTCGCCTTTATCTAAAGCACGTGCAGCCAATAATTCTTGCGTACGTATTAATCCTAAATCAATTCCTAAATCAGTGCCTAATAAATTCTGACCGCCATCACCACGCGTCAGTGAAAGATAGGCCGTTCTATACTTTTTTTCTTGCGCAAGCCAAGCAATAAGACGTGTGTTTTCGTCATCGGGGTGTGCGGCAAAATATAAAACTGAACCTAGCGTGTTGAGTTTCTGTAAGCCAATTTGTATATCGCTTGCAGTTTTTGTTGCTATTTGGCTACGTCCAGACTGAGCAGATAGGAGCAGTAAAAATAATAAGGTAACGTATTTGAAATAATTTCGCATAGCTAAATATAATTGGTTTCGCTCATAAATAAGCTATTGAAACAGAATTGTTAAAATAAAAAAAAGAGTTGAAATATTATTTCAACTCTTTTTCAACAACAATTAAAAATCTTTTAGTCTTAAATAGTTTGCTGCAATAAATCTTTTGATGATTAAAAATGTCAGTAATTAAGGCTGATGTTACTAATCCGAGTTATTATAGCTCTAGTATAAAAGTAGTATAAAAGATTGAAATACTATGTATTTGGGTAAAAAAAAATTTCCACATTGATAAAGTTTTGCACATGACCAATCTGGAAATTTGTTTTAAGCTTGTTCTGACAGAAGTAAAAACTCTTTTTATTTATCAATAGAGCCTAAAACACGTTTCATAAACACGTTTAGCGCTTCTTTTTTCGGTGTTCCTTCTTTGATTAATTTATCAACTTCAATCGCACCGTACATATTTGAAATCAATTCACCTATTACATCAAGCTCTTCATCTTTCAGCGAAGGCACTTCCGTAAGGGCTTCTAAAGTTTCGATTGTTTCCAAGACGTAATCTGCATCGTTTTGTTCGATGAAATCCGTCAAGTGTTTAATTACTGGTAACTTCATTTAGTAAGTCGATTAATCCGTCGATTTTGTTTGTTTGTACTTGATTTACCAATTGGCCGTTTTTGAACGCAGCGAAAGTCGGTAAATTATTTACATTAGCTAACTTTCTAGATTCAGGGAATTTCTCCGCATCTACGATTACGAAATTAATGTTTTCGTTTTCTGAAGCCAACTTCTTAAATTTTGGTTTCATAATGCGGCAGTTTCCACACCATGAAGCTGAATATTGTACCATTACAATCTCATTGCTCGATACAACGTCTTGTAATGTGTCATTTTCTAATTCTTGTAACATAATAACTTTTTTTAAATAGAGGCGGAGAAATCCGCCTCATAATTATTACTAATTTCTTAGTTCATAGATAAATAAGAAGCTACGCCATCACGTGTTGCGTTCATTGCTTCTTTACCTTCTTCCCAGTTTGCTGGACAAACTTCACCATGTTTTTGAACATGTGTGTAAGCGTCTACCAAACGGATATATTCTTTAACGTTACGACCTAGAGGCATGTCATTTACTGATTCGTGGAATACTTTACCTGTCTCATCGATTAAGTAAGTAGCGCGGTAAGTAACAGCAGAACCTTCAGCGATGAAGCCGAACTCAGGGTGTTCAACTTCTTTCACATCTAAAATACCTAAGATGCTAGATAAGTTGCGGTTTGTATCAGCGATGATAGGGTATTCTACACCTTCGATACCACCGTTATCTTTTGGCGTGTTCAACCAAGCAAAGTGAACTTCATTTGAGTCACATGAAGCACCAATTACAATAGTATTACGTTTTTCGAATTCAGCTACTGCTTCTTGGAAAGCATGTAATTCTGTAGGGCAAACGAAAGTAAAGTCTTTCGGGTACCAGAATAATAAGATTTTTTTATTTTCTTTTTGTGCTTTTTCAAAAATGTTAAGTGAAATATAATCACCTAAATAATCAATAGCATCAACTGTAATGTTGGGGAAATTTTTACCTGTAAAACTCATAATAGTATCTTCTTTTAATGTGATGCAAAGGTAATGAATATCAATATATGAATGTATAATTATTGCTTATGTGACATTGATATACTCTATATTTATTGTGGTTAAATATTGTTATGTTTTATAGGTTAATTTTGCATATAAATTGCATTAAATAAAGTGATTTTTATATTTTTGGTAAGCATTTGTAATCGGTAATTCAGAATACACAATTTTTGGTAATTATGAGTGCAGCATAATTGGCAATAATAAATACATAGTTCATCTTTTGGAACATAGAGTTCCAAAAGAAAAAACAAGCTTTGTCATAGCAATAAGACAATGTAATTATGAACTATTATTTAAATAAACTTATGACCTATCATGAGGTTCACAAAATGTATCGAGAAGGTAATTCGATACGCAAAATTTCAGAACATTTAGGACTGAATTGGCGCACGGTAAAAAAGCTCTTATCCAAAGACGACCGAAGTTACCAAAAAGAACTAGAACAGCCTATTTCTAAGAAAAAACTTCTTGATCCCTTTCGAGATTTTGTACGGGAAAAATTGGAGCTCTACCATGATACTTCTGCCGCACAAATGTTTGATTGGCTTAAAGAACAACACCCTGACTTTCCCTCAGTTAGTGCCAAAGCAGTTTTCAACTTTGTACAAGGCATTCGGGCGGAATTCAATATTCCTAAAGTGAGCTCTGCTCGTGATTTTCAGATGGTTGAAGAGCTTCCTTACGGTAGTCAAGCTCAGGTAGACTTTGGTTTTTATAATATGACCACCACAACAAATAAGCAAAAGAGAGTACAATTCTTTACTTTCATTCTATCGCGCAGCCGTTATAAGTTCATTTTGTTTAGTGATATTCCTTTTACCACGGCAATGGTTATTGATGCACATGAACAAGCTTTTCAGTTTATTGCTGGTCTGCCTGAAGAAATCGTTTATGATCAGGACAGATTGTTTATCGTTTCTGAAAACCTAGGTGACATAGTACTCACTTCCGAGTTTTCGAATTATGTGCGAGAGCGTGGAATTAAACTTCATTTTTGTCGAAAATCCGATCCCCAAAGCAAGGGTAAAGTAGAAAACGTAGTTAAATATGTAAAGCAGAACTTTCTATATAATAGGCCATATCGTGATCTTGAAACGCTTAATAATGAATGTATAGCCTGGCTGCACCGTACGGCCAACAATCTGCCCCATGGTACAACCAAACTTATTCCACTAGAAGAACTTGCTAAAGAGCAGATGTTTTTAGAACAGTATCACCGAGTGCTTCCCAAGCCACCGCAAAAACAGATTTATGCTGTTCATAAAGATAATAAGGTGTCTTATAAGGGTAATTTCTATAGTGTTCCAATTAGCACATATAACGCTGGTATTTACTAAAGTCCACCTTAGCGAGCAGCATGGCAAATTACACATTACAGAGCTCTCAGGAAAAGAAATCTGCGTACATGAAGTTTCAGCTTTAAAAGGGAAAAAGATCATTCTGCGTACTCATGGCCGTAATATGGAGCCAAAGGTAACAGAACTGATTTATCAAACAGCTTCTTTATTCGAAAATATAGAAAAAGCTCAGCAATGGTTAATTGCGATAAAACTCCATAAAAAAAGATATATACGTGATCAGATACAAATGATTGAGCGTGTCATAGAAAACAATAATGCATTTGATATATCACGTGCATTAGATTACGTTCATGCTAATAATATACTAAGCGCAACGGACTTTAAAGCTTATCTAGATTATATCCGCTCAGAAAAAAACCATAAACCGGAACTGGAAACCAAAATTATCAGGCTCAACCCACTTTCCGCAAGCAATAACACTCAAATGGAACTCGAACCTCAGAAAAGTGATTTAACTGATTATGAATTGCTTTTTGGTAACAACTAATAATATCCCTGTCGGTAATACGGCAGGGAAAAACTTATCACTCTACTAAAACAATAACAATGGAAAATCAAAAACAACTGGTAAAACAACTTTGTTCAGACTTCAGAATCTCAGCGGTTGCTACAAATTTGGATCAAATAATAGCTACAGCTGAAAGTGAAGATATTGGCTATTTAGAGCTCCTAACAAGATTGTTGAAAGCAGAGCAGCAACATCGCCAACAAAGAGATGAAGTTAGACGTATGAAATCTGCTTCACTTCCCCGTAATAACGATTTATCAAACTATGATGCTAAACGTAATGGACTTACTGATAAAAGACTAGCCACACTTAGAGAGCTTAACTGGATAGATCAACTCTTTAACTTAGTTCTTATGGGACCAAGTGGTACAGGAAAAACAATGCTAGCGGCAGGGTTAGCTAAGGATGCTGTAAAGGCCGGGTATCATGTATACTTTAAAACTATGGAAGAAATAGTCTCTACCTTAAAAACTAAGGACTTCGTACGTTCGCAAACAGCAGAATACAAAAAGATGGTACGAGCTAACCTAATCATTATTGATGATGTTATGCTTTTCCCTTTAGAAAAAAATGTAGCAGTTGGCTTCTTTAATTTTATTAATCAAATATATGAATCAACATCTATTATCGTAACCACTAATAAGAAACCAACTGAATGGGCTAAAATGCTCGAAGATGAGGTGATTGCAACGGCACTCTTAGATAGAATTTTGTTTCGGTGCGAAGTCATAAATCTAACAGGAGAAAGCTATAGATTACAGAATAGAAAATCATTCTTGGACAAATAAATTTTATAGCATACTTTTGAAATGGATTGTGTATTTATTATTGCCAAATATGTTGCACTCATAATTACCAATTTTGCTGCATTCTTATTTTCCATTTACAGCATTCTGATTGGCCCCGTAGTTCAACGGATAGAATAGATGTTTCCTAAACATTTGATAGCAGTTCGATTCTGCTCGGGGCTACAACTTTCAATGAAAAATGCCGAAATCTTTAAGACTTCGGCATTTTTGAAAACTTCTCATACAAGATCCCATACATTTCGTCGATTTTCTAACTTAAATATTTATATAGCTTCGAAAATTTTGGGCTTTTTTTCAATATAAAAGATTCTCAAAACTTTTTACAGGACATTATTTAACAATAAACATTTTTTCCAACATTTCCTTAATTGAGGGAAATATTTTTTCATAATTCTCTCTGTCAGCAAAATTGAATTTAATTGGCAATAATCTATAAAAAATAGCACCTTCAATCTAAAGAGTTTAAACAGAACACACGCTATAGATACATTATACCTAACAAGGTTCTAATTTTATTAGGAAATATATTTGAAACATATTTAAAATCTCTTTCTGTATCTCGAACAGTAACTAACAATCCAAGCATCCTCCTGAATAGTGACTTTTAAAATCACTAGTAACTATAATATGCATCCTTGGAAAGTACTTGAGAAAAATATAAGAAGGAAAATCTGTAGCCCCGAGCAGAATTATGATATTCATAATGCAATACGGGGTATTAATACAAAATTGGAAATGTAAGGACTTTACTTAATTCGATAGTTGTTAAAATTCCAATTTAATTTAGATAGCTATATATTGATAAAAAAAGATTTTGTATGGGATTTTGTATGCTAAAATTAAAAGGGCAAATCATCACCCTCTATTATAGATTGTGAGGTATAGGCTCATCATATTCGACTTTAAGCTCTTCTAACCTGTTATCAAGTTCTCGAAGTTTATCTTTGTAAAATTTATGCATTTGAAAAAAATGATAAAAGTGTCTACAACGAGCTATACAAAATATTAGCTCGGACACTTAAAATTATTGATGTTAATATGTTAAAAGCTTCTAGTTATAGAGTTTAGTGTAAAGTAAAAAGTACTACCCGCACCATATTCACTCTCTACCCAGATTTTGCCTCCCTGTGCTTCAATGAATTCTTTACTGATACTCAACCCTAAACCTGTGCCTTCTTTTTTGGTGCCGGGTATACGGAAATAGCGTTCAAAGATTTTATTCAGGAACTGAGGTTGTATGCCTTGACCTGTGTCGGTGACTGAAAACTGAATTTGATTACCTGTCTTCTCAACTTTGACATTAATTGTTGCATTTTCATATGAGTATCGGACTGCGTTGGAAATTAGGTTGGTAAGGACCCAAGCTGATTTTTCACTGTCAGCTATAACTAATTCATTATTTCCGTAGTCAATAGCAATTTTAATATTCTTTAGCTCGGTAGCAGATTTGTTGGCATTTACTGCATATTCAATCATTGGTTTAATTTCAGATGCAATTAGATTTAGTTGAATAGCACCACTTTCGACTTGAGTGATATTTAACAACTCACCAGTAATTCGTAACAGTCTATTAGCGTCGTCTTTTATTCCATTTATTAGTCCCTTTTGTTCTTCATTTAAAAAACCTGTTTTCTCATTCTCCAAAATTTGAATACCCATTTGAATGGAAGAAATAGGTGTTTTAAATTCGTGCGATACCGTGCCCATAAAGTTAGTCTTTGCTAAATCGAGTTCTTTAAAAGGGGTAATGTTTCGCAGAAGAATAACGTGCCCTATAAACTCGCTTTGTTCTTCTCCTGTAGGAACGATATTGATATCGACCACTTCTTTTTCAAAGTAGCTTTCCTTTCCATCGGCATAGATTTTTAACTGCTCCGTTTTTGTTGTTTCAATTGCTGGAATGAAAATGTCTTTTATAATATTTCTAATCAAATCATTGGTAACAGCTACGTCCTGTATTTTTTTACCAATAAGTTCTTCTTTTTGCAGACCTGAAATATTGAGTGCTTCTTCGTTGGCAAAAAGTACTTTCTTGTCTTCATCAATACCTATCACCGGATCATGGAGGTTATCAATCAAAGTCTCAATACGTTTTTTGCCTTTCAGGATTTTATCGAGCTTACTCTCGGAATATTCTTCCAGCTTCTCCGCCATTGTGTTGAATGACTTTGCCAGGTCAACAAATTCATTATGGCTTTCAAAATGCACCCTCTTTTTATAATTCTGTCCGGCTATTTCTTTTATACTATCGGTTAAATCTTTAATAGGATTGGCTATACTTGAAGGCAAATTGACCAGTAAAATAAATGCAATTAGGAAGCATAGTGAGCCGGTAACCGAAATGATGACAATGGCTTTTTGAGCAGTATCATCGGCTATATCACTTTTTCGGTTGATGGCTTCCATGTTCAAACGCATTAAGTCAGTTATATCTTTTCTTATGGATGATACAATGATAGAATCCTCAGGGTTTTCTTTTAAATCTTCAAAATGTTTAACGATAAGATTTGTGGCTTCAACTTCCCCAATCTCCGTTACATTCTGTTTTTGCAAATCGAGATTTTTTTGAAAAGTATCCAGAGCGGATTTATCCAAATGAACATCTTCCAAAGACAATAACATATTTCTGGAATATTGCAAAGTATTATAATTAGCAACGAGAATATTATTCGTATCTTTTTTAAGCTGATTTACATACCACGCACTAACAACTGCCAGTGCCAGTATCAGTAAAAATAACGCACCAACTCCAACTGTTAATTTTGCTTTTATTTTCATCTTATGATAGTATTACGAGATCTATATTCTCTTGTGACAGCTTATTTAGCAAAGCATTGAAAGTATCAGTCGCTAAAATTATTTTAGCTAAGTTTAAATGTGGCTTACCGATACATACCGTCGTTATCTTACGATCTTCACATTCCTTAATGATAGCCTTAGTGGTATTTTTGGCTTTTACCTTAATTATTTCTGCTCCCAATTCAGTTGCCAATTTAAAATTATTGATCAAATGCCTTTGTTTATCCAATGCGATTTTATCGGCACTTTCTCTTGGAATCTGTACATACATCACATGCCATTTACTGTTGTAATAGTTAGCTAATCGTGCCGTTTTTCTAATGACGTTCTTTGCCGTTTTATCGTTAGAACTAATGCAGGCCAAGAAGCGTTCTTTTTTAATACTTCTTGTGAGTATTACTTCTGTTTCTACTTTTCGCTGTACTTGCGAAGCCACTTCTTTTAATGCCAACTCCCGAAGCTGTAAAATATGCTCGCTCTTAAAAAAATTGTTGAGTGCAGCTGTTATTTTGGAACTTTCATAGATTTTTCCTGATTTCAAACGGTCTATAAGATCTTCTGCCGTAAGGTCGATGTTGACCACTTCATCTGCCTGGGCGACTACACTGTCGGGAATACGTTCCTGTACATCAACGCCTGTAATTCCTCGTACCTCCTCGTTTAAACTTTCAATATGCTGAATATTTACTGCACTAATCACATTGATTCCTGCATCTAAAATATCAAGTACATCCTGCCATCTTTTTTCGTTATTGCTGCCTTCAATGTTGGTATGAGCCAATTCATCTACAATAACCACTTCTGGTCGCAGATTGATAATAGCTTGCAAGTCCAGCTCCTCCAATTCTTTACCCTTATAAAATAGCTTACGCCTTGGTATTAAAGGAAGTCCATCCAATAAAGCGTGGGTTTCAGGTCGATTGTGGGTTTCTGCATAACCTATTTTTACATCAATGCCATTACGTAAAAGTGTATGAGCTTCTTGCAACATACGATAAGTTTTACCTACACCGGCACTCATCCCGATGTAGAGTTTAAATTTTCCTCTTCGGGATTTTTGGATCAGATCCAAAAAATGTTCGGCACTTTTTCTTTCGTCCATACACAAACCGTTTGATTATATAAATTTACAAATTCCCCTTTGACAAATTGTTAAGGGGAGTTTGCTTGAGTGCAATTAATTAAAAACGTATAGCCAGCGATGTAACAGCCATCACATTATCTTTTTGCATTTGGTCATCTCTATTGAGGAATACAGCATCCTTGCTGTTAAGGCTTTTGATTTCGGTACGCCAAACGAGATTAGGTAAAATCTGATAATCTACATTGAGCGAAGCTCCAAAGGTTTGAAATCCGCTTTCCGTTCCCGATGAGATGATAACCCCATTCTTATCATGGTAGTATTCACCTCTTGCTGCTATACTTACTTTCTCCGTTGGACTGAATTTAGCCATCAATATAGGTGTGTACCATGTATCATAGTCATCACTTAACTTTTCTTTCTCTTGTACTCCTATATCAAATCCGGCAATCAGGGAAAATTGATTACTGATTTGAAACTGACCGTACAGGTTATGGAAATAACGCATTCTGCGTTCATCATCCGGAAAATCATTTCCTATAAAGGAACTGCTGTTCATGGTAACCTTATCTGATGGTCTGAAAGTTAATTGATGTCCGAAAGCGGGTGTCGTATTTCCTTCAACACGTTGGATACGCTGCCAGCTGTTTAATATCAATACCGCCATATTCCATTTGCCATTATCTGTAGCGTAAGATAGTTTTGCCCCGGTTTCGAAATAGGGTGAATTATCCGCCATCATACTTCGGGTCAGTGTAAAGCAGTCTGCCCCGATGGCACTTTCAAAACCAATGTGGGATGGTAAGATACCTGCATCCAACCACACATTCTTCGTTTTAGATAGTTTCACCCCAATATTCGCCTCATAAATATTTTTGAGTACACCTTCCTCAGCGGCATAGTTAGCGTTCATGTAAGAGCCTACTCCAAAAGCTAGGTTAGCCCGCATACGGTTTGTTTCATAAGCTGCTTTTATAAACCCTAAATTTAAACTCACTTCATTGTTGCGGTTATGGCTATATACAAATCCCGGTCTGGTATTTGACTTTGGATTATTGAAATCCTGTTGGTAATATACTTCTGCATATCCACTGATCGTTAAAGACTTTTTTTCAGTTTCCTGAGCACATACAATTCCTGTAGCTCCCAGCAGGATAGCTGAGAACATAATTATTTTTTTCATTTTTGAATTATTAAAATTTACTTGTTTTATTAAGGTACTTTCAAACCCTATATTTCGAATGGCTACACATACATTTGAATTATTGGATTGATGATATTGGAGTTGCTTATTTGAGTTCGTCTAATGCTATATTGAGTTTCAATACATTTATTTTTTCCGGGCCAAATATGCCCCATAAAGGTTTTTCTGTCTGCTGATCAATCAATTGATTTAATTTTAACTTCTCAATACCTCTTATTTTAGCAATGCGCTGTACCTGTACTTTAGCGGCCTGAACGGAAATGTTCGGATCCAATCCGCTTCCGCTGGCTGTAACCAAATCAACAGGTATATCCGATTTGTCAACTCCCGGATTGTGTAGCAAAAATGTATCAATTCTTGCTTTTACTTCTGCTAAGTATTCCTCGTTGGAAGGCCCTTTGTTACTACCTCCGGAGCCAGCAGCATTGTAATCTACAGCGGATGGTCTTGACCAGAAATAGTGGTCTTCTGTAAAAGACTGACCAATATTGACATAATGTTTTTTTCCTTTATGTTCTATAATTTCTCCTTTTCCTGCATTGGGAGCAAGCTGTGCGATACCCCAGACTGCAAGTGGGTAAATGACTGTAAAAAACAGAATCATAACAGCAGTCAATTTTATTGCCGGCAAAATATGTTTTTTCATTACTTTTATTTTTATAAATGATTAAAAGAAAACAGATATCAGCATATCAATTGCTTTGATACCAATGAACGGAATGATGACTCCTCCCAAACCATAAATCAACAAGTTCCGGCGTAGCAGGGCACTTGCACCAATCGGTTTATAAGCAACACCTTTCAATGCCAACGGAATCAGCATAGGGATAATAATCGCATTGAAAATCACAGCTGATAGGATAGCACTTTCAGGACTGTGCAGATTCATAATATTAAGTCCCTGCAAAGCAGGAATAGCTGTAATGAATAAAGCTGGGATGATGGCGAAATACTTAGCAACGTCATTCGCAATACTGAACGTGGTCAATGTACCACGGGTCATCAGCAGTTGTTTTCCGATTTCTACCACTTCAATTAATTTAGTGGGGTCGTTGTCCAGATCCACCATGTTTCCGGCTTCTTTGGCAGCCTGTGTACCGGAGTTCATTGCCACGCCTACATCAGCTTGTGCCAGTGCGGGAGCGTCATTTGTACCGTCTCCCATCATAGCTACCAAACGGCCTTCCGACTGTTCCTTTTTGATGTAATTCATCTTGTCTTCCGGTTTTGCCTCTGCGATAAAATCATCTACACCCGCTTTCTCTGCGATAAATTTGGCTGTCAGCGGATTGTCACCTGTTACCATGACGGTTTTAATGCCCATTTTACGAAGACGTTCGAAACGTTCTTGAATACCCGGTTTGATGATGTCCTGTAGCTCAATTACTCCCAATGCAATTTCGTTTTCTGATACCACCAACGGCGTACCTCCATTAGAGGATATGGCTTTCACTCTTTCTTCCACCTCTTTTGGAAAATTATTACCAGATTTTGTAACCAGATTTTTAATTGCATCAGTTGCACCTTTGCGGATACGTATGTTTTCATAATCAATTCCTGAACTTCTTGTTTCTGCTGTAAACTTGATGAATTGAGGATTTTTAACTTCATAACTCAAAGGATTGATGCCTGCCAACTCAATAATTGATTTCCCTTCCGGGGTTTCATCAGCCATAGAACTTAGTACAGCTGCTTTTATTAATCTTTTCTCGTCAATACCATTTGCAGGGTGAAAATGGGTCGCTTTACGATTACCAATAGTAATTGTACCCGTTTTATCCAACAGTAAAACATCTATATCACCTGCTGTTTCTACAGCCTTACCACTTTTGGTAATCACATTGGCTCTCAATGCTCTGTCCATACCCGCAATACCGATTGCCGATAATAATCCTCCAATAGTAGTAGGAATTAAACATACAAATAGAGAGATAAAAGAAGCAATGGTAATCCCAACATTGGCGTAATCTGCAAATGGTTTGAGTGTCACACAGACAATGATAAATACCAATGTAAATCCTGCCAGCAAAATTGTTAAGGCTATTTCATTGGGTGTTTTTTGTCGGGCAGCACCTTCTACCAAAGCAATCATTTTGTCCAAGAAGCTTTCTCCTGGTTGTGTTGTTACCTTCACCACGATTTTATCGGACAAAACTTTGGTACCACCGGTAACAGAACTTTTATCTCCGCCTGCTTCGCGGATCACAGGGGCTGATTCTCCGGTAATGGCACTTTCATCTATGGTCGCCAAACCTTCGATAATTTCCCCGTCTGAAGGAATGATGTCACCAGCTTCACAGATGAAGACATCACCTTTTTGTAGCCTGGCAGATGAGATCGTTTTCCCATTTTTTAATCTTGCAAGGGTTTCCTCTCTTGTCTTACGCAAACTATCCGCCTGTGCTTTGCCTCTAGCCTCGGCAATAGCTTCCGCAAAGTTGGCAAACAATAATGTCAGTAACAGGATGATGAAAACGGTGAAATTATAACCAAAACTTCCCTGTCCCTGAGCCCCCGCCAACGTCCATAAGCTGACTACAAGCATGACTAACGTGCCCACCCATACAGTAAACATCACCGGGTTGCGGAACATGGTTTTCGGATTGAGTTTCATTAAAGATTGCTTCAATGCTACCTGAACCATCTCTTTTTGAAACAATGATGAATTATTATTCATTTCTAAATTCTTTAAATCAGTTTAATAAAGTGAAAAGTACTCTGCAATGGGCCCTAAAGCCAATACAGGGAAGAAAGCCAACGCAGCTACGATAGCGATTACGGCAAATACCATCAGTCCGAAAGTGGCTGTATCGGTTTTCAATGTTCCGTCTCCTTCCGGTACAAATTTCTTTTGAGCCAACAAGCCTGCAATAGCCACCGGACCTATGATCGGTAAGAATCTGGAAAGTATAAGGACAAATCCCGTACTGATATTCCACCAAGGCGTGTTATCACCCAGTCCTTCAAATCCGCTACCGTTGTTTGCAGATGATGAAGTATATTCGTATAGCATTTCGCTCAGTCCGTGAAATCCCGGATTATTCAAAGAATCAGCAGTATATTGTGGCAAAGCTGCGGCTAACGCTGTTCCTGCCAATATCAGGAAAGGATGAAGCAATGCAATAATCATAGCGATTTTCATTTCTCTTGCTTCTACTTTTTTGCCTAAGAACTCGGGAGTTCTTCCTACCATCAACCCACTGATAAATACAGCCAGTATTATGAAAATAAAGAAGTTCAATAATCCGACTCCGACACCACCGTAGAATGCATTGATCATCATGGCCAGTAACTCATTCATACCGGATAATGCCATCGAGCTATCATGCATAGAGTTGACTGAACCCGTTGAAATAACGGTGGTGACTACACTCCAAAATCCTGATGCCGCAGCTCCCAAACGGATTTCTTTTCCTTCCATTGCTCCTAATGAATTATCGATACCCATTGTTGCAATTGTAGGGTTGCCGTTCATTTCCATGTTGATATTGGGAATAGTCAGCATTAAGAATGCTACTGTCATAACTCCGAATATCATCCATGATAATTTTCTTCTTCTGATAAAGTAACCGAATGCAAAAATCATAGCCAAAGGCACAATGAGCTGGGCAACCATTTCCACCATATTGGACAGATAGGATGGATTTTCAAATGGATGTGCAGAATTCACTCCAAAGAATCCTCCACCGTTGGTTCCTACGTGTTTAATAGGGACAAATGCAGCTGCGGGACCTCTTGATACCTCTACGGAATCTCCTTGTAAAGTTGTAATGGTATCTTTTCCCTCAAAAGTCATCGGAGTACCTTCAAACGCCAGTATGATGGCAACTACAAATGATATTGGTAATAAAATACGGGTACAGGATTTTACAAAATTGTTGTAGAAGTTCCCCAAGGTATCGGCGGCTTTATCCCTGAATGCCCTGAATAATACCACTGCGGCTGCCATTCCGGTTCCTGCACTTACAAACTGCAAAAACATGAGCCAGTATTGTCCCAGGTAGCTTAATCCTGATTCTCCCGAATAGTGTTGCAAATTACAGTTAACAACAAATGATATGACGGTATTGAATGCAAGATCCGCGGACATACTTGGGTTCTTATCGGGGTTTAGAGGAAGGCTACCTTGATTCATCAAAACAACCATTCCCAACAGGAACCACACCATATTGATCGTGATCATTGCGACCATTTGTTGTTTCCAGTTCATTTCCGATTGTGGATTGATACCGCTGATTTTATAAAAAATCCGTTCTATTGGATCAAAAATCGGATCGAGCAGTGTTTTTTCACCGCCATAAACTTTTGCATTGTATTTTCCGAACGGTATTGCCAGCAATATCGACAGGGTAAACATTACGATTATTCCTAAAATTTCTGTGTTCATTTCTTATTAATTAAATATGGTTTTAAACATCCATCCGAACAGCTTGACTAATGCCAATACAGTCAGGAAGATCAAGGCAATCCGGGCTACATCTTTCATTTCTGTAAATATCTTTTTCATAACAATATTTGCATTTTTAGAATCGCCAAAAAGATGATCGAAATGAAAAACAGTATCCAGAATATGACGGATATCCATTGCTTTATTTGCCTTTTTGTATCTTTCTTCATCTGCTGAAGCGATTTAAAATTTTTCCGGTTTGAGCAATACGTAGCAGATGTAAGCAAATACACCTATGGCTACTATAAATAATGCGGTCATAGACTTGTTTTTTGTATTAAATAATTTGTGTGCTGAAGCTGATAAATATGTTTCAGGTTATTGGGAATGAGCTGGTACATATAAATCCATTGTTCTGTACTACAACGCCTTTTCATTCCTTCAAAAGAGCGTACAAATAAATTTTCAATGATGTACTGTACATAATCATTTCCCCGTTTATGAAGCCAACCGATGAACTTAATCTTTACCCCAATTTTCTCTATCTGTCCTTTTGAAAGCAACAGATTGATGTGATTGACGATTGCCTGAAATATGCCCGCAAAGTTTTTTCGCATTGATAGTTCGTTGATTTCTTCTTTAATTTCACCATAGTGATGTGCCAGATAAGTGCTGGCAGTGTTCTCATTTATTTCATTCATTGGTCTAAATACTTTATTTATTTACTGAAAAACATCGCATAGAAAATACAGAAGACAATAAAAGCTAAAAGTATTTTTGCTAATAGGTCTCTCGCTATTTCCCAGTTTGATTTTCGTTCTTTTTTCATCTGCTTATGAATTGAAAGAATAGAAAGAAAAACACAAATCCGATCAAAAGACCTGCGAATCCGCCAAACTTTACGCAAACTGCAAACAGGACAAACAATAAGATTGCTAATACTGCTTCTTTTATTTTAGCCGACCAATGTGTTTTTCCCTTTAAAACTTTCATTAGCTAATTAGTTTTCTAAAATGGTTTTGATATATCCTTTTCGTAATTCGATCGGAAATAAATCCAAGTGCTTTTTTAAACTGCCCGGGCTTTCTTCAAAAGACAATGCTGTTAGAAACTCATTTTCAATAGCATTTCGGGTATATTGATTCCCTCCCTGGTACAAAAGGTTGATCACTTTCGCTATTTCCTGAACCCGCTCTAATTCGTCTTCCAACCCTGAACAGATTTTTTGGGAACAAACTTCTGCCAACTTGTGAAGCAATAGGTAGTCTGCAATAGAGTCATCCAGACTATCCAAATCAGGAATGAGGCTTGCAGCTTTAGGAGCCCATTGTTGTATCGTATTTATGATTTTTGATTTCATCTCATTTTTTAAATTTTCTCAAATAAGTCGATGGACTTAATGAACAGACCAAAACAGGCTAACCCTGCGAGTACTAAAACTATTGTTACCATTGTTATAAAAGTTTAATATTATACTTCACTGCTGTACTTCATAATTGCTCCGAATATCATCATCACGACCAATGCAAAAAGCAACAAATGATATGATTTGAGCCATTTTGGAAACGAAGGAGGCTCCTTTTGTTGTTTCCATTTGACATTTCTTTTTCTCATTTTTAATTTCTTTTGTATACCCTATGCCAAAATTTATTCCAGTGAAAATTAAAATCGATTAAGACACTGTAAATGAGTGTTTTACTTTATTTTCTTTAATTCTTTATCACGAAAAACCTTCTCATAATGATAGGGTCATTCTCATAATGAGAATACCATGTCAATTTATGATAAAATGTGTCCAGTCTAGGCGGAGCGATATTACCTTGATTAGTAAAGAGAATCGTTTTGAATTTTATATTTTTGTACTTTATATAATCGAAAAATGATTGGTTTCTAAGTCATTTTCAGCATAAAACCAGAGGGATAATTAAAAAAGATGAATAAACTAAAAAGGACGCCTATTGAAAAAATCGTATCGCCTATACAGAGCTTCATTAAGAATGAGAAAGCAGGTGGAATCGTATTAGGTATTAGTGTAGTTATTGCTTTGATATTAGCAAACTCACCTTTAGCGGAAGAATATCACCATATCCTCGAACACAGGTTTGGTTTTCAGTTAGACGGAAATACTTATTTTGAGTATAACCTGCATCACTGAATCAATGATGGTCTAATGGCTATATTTTTCTTTGTGGTCGGTTTGGAACTAAAAAGAGAGATTGTTGGAGGCGAGTTATCGAATCCTCGTAAAGCATTGTTGCCTATTGCTGCTGCATTTGGTGGAATGGCTTTACCTGCTGCAATATATCTGTTTTTAAATCCAACCGGAGAAGTTCACAGTGGCTGGGGAATCCCTATGGCGACCGATATTGCGTTTGCTTTGGGCGTACTTTATTTATTAGGCAACAGAATTCCACTGACCCTAAAAGTTTTTTTGACCGCATTGGCTATTGTTGATGACTTAGGAGCCGTGCTGGTCATCGCTTTTTTCTATACTTCGGATATTTCCATATTTCATTTAATCATCGGTGCTTTGGTGCTGTTGACGATGTACATTGGCAATAAAATGGGCGTGAGAAGCATTTTGTTTTATGCTATTTTGGGTATTGGTGGTGTATGGACTACATTTTTGTTATCGGGTGTGCACGCCACGATTGCAGCCGTTTTGGCTGCATTTACTATTCCGGCAGACGTAAAAATCAATGAAAAAATATTCAGTAATAATATTCAACGGTTACTGGATAAATTTAAAGGAATAGATCCGGACAATAGCAAGCCTACGTTGACGAATGAACAACTGCATATTCTGGAAGAAATTCAAAATAGTACAGTTGCAGCAACTCCGCCACTACAGCGATTGGAGCATGCCATGCACCCAATGGTAACGTTTATTATTATTCCTGTATTTGCGCTGGCAAACGCAGGTGTTTCATTGGCTATCGATATGGAGCATTTATTCAGTACCAATGTAGCTTTGGGGGTTGCCTTAGGTCTTTTGGTCGGTAAGGTTGTTGGCGTGGTTGGTTTTACATTGCTTTTAGTCAAGCTGAAAGTGGCTCCTTTCCCGGAAGGAATGAATGTAAGAAACCTGTTTGGTTTAGGTTTATTGGCTTCTATAGGTTTTACGATGTCCTTATTTGTAACTTCTTTGGCCTTTTCGCATGAGGAATATATGACACAGGCCAAAATAGGAATTTTTGCAGCATCTATTACGGGAGGTGTATTAGGATATTATTTTTTGAGCAAGGAAAGGAAAGCAAATAATAACTTATAGTCTGGACAGAACATAAATGAAAGAGTTTTTATATGCCAAATGGATACAACAGCTCATTGTTGTATTGCACTTGGTAGCACTTATAGCACTAATAGCAGATTACGGTTTTATACTCAACCAAACCTTACAATTAAGTATCATTTCTTTGTATCTGTTTGTATTGATTATTGGTGTTTTTTATACTGTTTTGAAATACCTATATCATCGAAAAGAATTCATATTAAGTGTTTTTGTTTTTGATGCATTGAGTATTCTGTTTGTACTTTATTGTTTGTACAGACAACTATCAACAGATGGATTGTCAGAGATAACTCATTGGATAAGATGGGCCGTGATCTTAAAATTGGTAAGGGAATTTACCCGTCCACGAGTAAGTTATAAGCGTTCTTTACTCAATCCTGCCCAATTATTCATTATCAGTTTTATAGGACTGATTGTAATTGGTGCTTTACTATTAATGCTTCCTAAGGCAACTTATGAAGGGATAAGCTTTGTAGATGCCTTGTTTACTTCCACCAGTGCAGTGTGCGTAACGGGATTAATAGTGGTAGATACGAGTAGTTATTTCACGACCTTTGGACAAACCTTAATCATGATGTTGATCCAAACTGGTGGTTTAGGTATCCTTACATTTGCCAGTTACTTCAGTTATTTCTTCAAAGGCGGATCTACTTACGAAAACCAATTGGCGTTGAGTGATATGACCAATTCAGAGAAAATTGGCGAGGTATTTACAACAGTTAAAAGGATTTTGACTATTACTTTTTTGATAGAATTTATCGGAGCAATACTCATTTTCCTTAATCTAGATAAAGCTTTGATTCCATCCTTTTCAGAGAGAGTATATTTTTCCGTTTTTCATTCTATATCGGCTTTCTGCAATGCTGGTTTTTCGACCTTACCAAATGGCATGATGGAAGCAAGTTATGTCTATAATTATCATTTGCAATTTATCATTGTCATCATTTTCGTATTCGGAGGTTTAGGATTTCCGATTGTTATTAATTCCGTACGGTACATTAAACATTTGATAGCAAGGTACATTCTTTGGTTTGTAGAAAAAAAGAACAATTACCGTCCTTGGATTTTGACATTGAGTAATAAGATAAATCTATTAACCACTTCCATATTAATTGTTTTAGGAACGCTCATTATCTATATCAAGGAGTATTACAATGTTTTGGGTAATCACAAAGGGGTTGGAAAAATTGTCACGGCATTGTTCACAGCCACTACGCCAAGAACGGCAGGTTTTAATTCCATTGACTTTAGCCAGATGCACTTTTCATCTATCATCATTATCATTTTCTTAATGTGGGTAGGCGCTTCTCCTGCTTCAACCGGTGGTGGTATTAAAACAAGTACATTTGCGATTGCCACCTTAAATTATTTGAGTTTGGCAAAAGGTAAACGTAAAATTGAAATTTTTCGACGGGAAGTGGCAGACATTTCCGTACGGAGGGCTTTTGCTGTGATGAGTTTATCGTTATTGGTAATAGGAATAAGTGTTTATCTGATCTGTCATTATGACAAGCATATCCCTCTATTAGATATTGCCTTTGAGAGTTTTTCCGCTTATAGCACTGTGGGGCTTAGTTTAGGGATAACCGGAGATTTGAGTAGTGAAAGTAAAATGGTTCTTGTTGGAACTATGTTTATTGGTAGGGTGAGTATGTTAACTATTCTGATTGCCTTTTTTAAGAAGGTGAAGCAGGGTAATTATCATTATCCATCAGATGAAATATTAATCAACTAAAAGAAAATTGAAATGAAATTTATAATTATAGGATTGGGAAATTTTGGTGGCTCATTGGCAGAAAAATTAACCCAACAAGGAAATGAGGTAATTGGGGTAGATTCACGTGATGAAAAAGTAGTGGCACTAAAGGACAAGCTGTCTCATACTATCTGTATGAACGCGACTGAACAGTCTGCTATTACACACCTTCCATTAAAGAACACCGATGTAGTGATGGTTTGTATTGGTGAAGACGAAGGAGCAAATATCATGGTTACTGCTCATTTTAAAAATTTAGGCGTAAAACGTTTGATCAGTCGTGCCATTAATCCACTTCACGAAAGTGTTCTGCAAGCTATAGGCGTAAACGAAATTGTGCGTCCGGAAGAAGAAACGGCTGAAAGATGGGCTAAAAAACTATGTTTAAAAGGAGTTATAGACTCTTTTGAGTTGAACAAGAATTTTAGTATCGTAGAGATTGTTGTGCCTGAAAAATATGTTGGTAAAACGATTGAGGAAGTTAAATTTAGAGAGTATCACAATGTTTTGATTTTGACAATCATTCGTGATATGCCAGAAAAAAGCTTTTTGGGCAGAAGCAAAATTGTGTCAAATGTACAAGGAATTCCAGAACCAACAACGATGTTGCAGAAAGAAGATATTATCGTTATTTATGGAGCCAATGAAGATCTGCAAAAGTTTGCAAAATCAAGAATGGAATAGTATCTAATGAATTTTATATTGCTCCAGTTTTCTGTATAGCGTAGCAATCCCGATCTCTAAAAGACGTGCAGCTTCCGCTTTGTTACCGTCCGTATGATTTAGGATTTTCTGAATATGTAATTTTTCAGCACTTGCCATAGAAAATGCGGACAATTGTTGATTATTGGATTTAGCATATTGTAGATCTAAAGGCAAAGTATCCAAATCAAGAACATCGGAATCTGCCAGAATTACACTTCTTTCAATTACGTTTTTCAATTCACGGATGTTCCCTTTCCAAGCATTGTTTTCCAATGCGGCAATGTATTCGTCTGTTAACGTTAATGGTTTTCTATTAGATTTTAGAGCAAATATTCCAGCATAATAGTCGGCCAATAATTTGATGTCTTTCGGACGTTCTCTCAATGATGGTAGATGAATTCTAAAAACGGAAAGTCGATAAAAGAGATCGCTTCTAAAATGTCCTTTCTCTATTTCCTCTTCCAGATTACGATTGGTAGCCGCAATGATACGTACATTGACTTTAATGGGTTTTGCATCACCAACACGAAGTAATTCTCCAGTTTCGAGTACACGCAAAATCTTAGCTTGGAGATCTAGTGCCATTTCTCCGATTTCATCCAGAAAAATAGTACCGTTGTGAGCTTCCTCAAAAAGCCCTTTCTGGTCTTTTGAAGCTCCTGTAAAAGCACCTGCTTTGTGTCCGAACAATTCGTTTTCTAAAAGATCTTTACTAAATGCTGAACAGTTGATGGCTACAAAGTTGTGGTTAACCCGTTGACTTCCCTGATGGATCGCTTGTGCAAAGACTTCCTTACCTGTGCCTGTTTCTCCTGTCAATAAAACAGTCGTGTCTGTGCCAGCCACTTTTCGGGTCAGCTCAATAGCTTTGATTATAGGCTTAGATGTACCAATGATCTTTTCGAATGAATGTTTTTCGCCTAATTGTTTTTCTAATTTTTGAACTCTCTTGTTTAAAGTAACCTTTTCACTAGCCTTATATAGAAGCGGAATGATTTTATTATTATCATCTCCCTTCGTAATATAGTCGAAAGCACCGTTCTTTATCGCCTGTACACCATCAGGAATATTACCATAAGCGGTCAGTAAAACAACTTCTACCGTAGGGTATTTTTCTTTGATCACTTTTGCAGTATCTACACCACTTCCATCCGGAAGTTTTACATCGCATATCACCACATCTATTTCTTCCACTTCTAATCGTTGTAATCCCGATTTTATGGAAGATGCTTGAAAAACCTCAAAACCTTCAAAACCTATAATCTTTGAAAGAAGATTTCTCAATTTTTCTTCGTCGTCTATTATCAATACTTTTACCACTTTATAGCTAAATTACAAACAACAAATTTACTAAATATTATGTCTGTTTTGATTATTCTACCACGAAACGGATAAAGAAAACATTTCCCAACTTGTGCTTAAACAAGAACATCTTTTCCGGTGCGTATTGGAATATACCTTTATTGTATCAAATGTTGCAAATTGGGGTCATTCTTAATCCGATCCATTTCACTTTCAACAATATAAACAATATCTGATTTTATACGTTTATAATTGCTTTCAATTTCCTGTTTCATATTGTCTGCACCGCTTTCATTAACAAAAGATAAAATTTGAGGTATCTTCTGATACGCTTTGGTTTCGGCAGTAACCTTTTCGTTATCCACTACAATTTCAGCGTGAAAAATCTTCTGTTCGATACG
Source organism: Sphingobacterium composti (assembly GCF_009829075.1). Lineage (GTDB taxonomy): Bacteria > Bacteroidota > Bacteroidia > Sphingobacteriales > Sphingobacteriaceae > Sphingobacterium > Sphingobacterium composti. The sequence continues at coordinate 83,033 of NZ_WUQZ01000003.1, forward strand.
CTCATCGAAGTTATCCGATACCGAACCTACAAACATTCCTTGCGTTAAGGTGGAGATTTTGGAAGCCGGAATAAGGCTGTCTAATTGCGTAGAAATAGAAGTTGATTTATCATTACGATTTATCGTCATACTTTGACGTTTCTGTAATACTTTTCCAAAACGCTCTGACAGGCTCTTTGCCGTTTCGCCTACAACCTGCCCGCTGAAAACATTACCTACGGTATTCTGAATAACTTTACTCTCTTTGTCACCGTAATCCCTTGTTAATTGCGAAAAGTCCTGAAAGCCCAAGCATACAGCCACCTTATTACTTCTCGCTGTTGCAATAAGGTTATCCAATCCCCTAAAATAAATTGTGGGCAACTCATCTATGATAACCGAACTCTTTAATTATCCTTTCTTGTTAATGAGTTTGACAATTCGGGAGTTGTATAAGCCCAAAGCTGCGGAGTAGATATTTTGGCGGTCGGGATTGTTGCCTACGCATAAAATCTTGGGCTCTTTCGGGTTGTTGATGTCTAATGAAAAATCATCGCCCGTCATAACCCAATACAATTGCGGGCTAATCATTCTTGACAATGGAATTTTAGCCGATGCTATCTGTCCCTGCAACTGGTCTTGTGCACCGCCTTGCCAAGCATCCATAAAGGGCGACAAATAATTTTCCAAATCGGGGTATGATGTTAAAATCGTGAATACGTCCGAATACTTTTTATTCAGCAATTCTATGGCGTGTGGGAATGTGCAATATTTACCGTCCTCATAGATTTTTAGATACCAAATAATGGCGGCTAACAGGATAATCGGGCTTTCTACGAAAAAATCTCCTTGCTTCTGTATCCACGATCTGTTAAGGTTCAACATTATTGTATATCCCGCTTCGTAAGCATCGGATATGTCCGTCATAAAGTCGGGGTTCAATGGATTGCAACGGTGGCTCTTGCGTGGGTCATCAAAGTTTATAACATAGAATTTCGGCTGTACCTTGTACTTATCCCTGTTCTTCAATAGATGATTGTAAGCAATGGTTGAAAGGTCATCGAATTTGAAATCATATATGTACATCGAAAAGCCTTTTTCGATTTGTTGCTTGATATAGTTGTTCACTATGGCATACGATTTTCCTGAACCCGGAGTACCTAACACAATGGTTGCCCTAAATGGATTGACGATATTTATCCAGCCGTCATTCCATTTGTTCTTGTAATAAAACTTTGTTGGAAGATTGACGGAATATTCATTTTGCATCAGCCTTGTTTCCTGCTGGAAACTTTCATTTTCGTTGTTGAAAACATCATCCATCAGGTTGGTACGAAGCAAACGGCTCATCAACACTCCGGCTAACATCAGAGCTACATAACCTAAACCTGTGGTAAGGATATAAAGGAAGGTAGCGGTAACTAATGACAATATTAATAAAGGTGTATTCAGAAAAAACAGCACAAAGCCAATGCCCAAAGCCACGTAAATTTTAGACCAGGTTATTTTCTCGTTTTTTACACCTTTAGTCCCCAAACAGCTTAATGCCAACCATACCAAAGCAAATACTTTGGTATATAAGGTATGTGAGAACAAACCTGCCGTTCGCTGAAAATTTCCCATTATTTTATTGATTACTTCTAATGTCCAGCCACGCTCCATAAAGAAACCGTAGCAGAACCAATAAAGATGCATCAGTACCAAAAGGATACTCACTGCCCGCATAAAAGCCATTATTTTGGCTAAGCCTCTTAAATCGTCTTCTCCCTGCATTATTATTCAGTTTTAATGTTCGGGCGTGAATTTAAAAGCTCTAAAGAGTGGCTATAAGAATGTGGCACTCAATGGCGTTGTGTGGCGGTATTTGGCGTTAAGCGGGTTTTATCAGGTTCAGTTTTGCAACAATTTTTTATTAAATTTATACTCTTGAAAATCATCTTGGATTATCTCATCCATTAGGATGCTCGACAATAAAGAAGGATTGATATGAACTGGAATAATCCTGATGCTTATCCGGGAGAAAGTGAAGACGAATATATAGCTCGGAAAAACGGGGAAAGTCAATCTGCCACAGGACTAATGTTTGTGGTCAGTAAGGTGTTTATTTTCGTCTTAAAAATTTTTGCTGTATTCGGAGTGTTCCTTTATACCGGAAATGATTTAGATCATCTATATGTGGGTATTTCGGAGGGATAGGCTCTTCTTCAATTTTGGTGAAAGTATGATAATTAATTACACTTTATAAACTAAACCTTTTTTCTTTTCAAACACAATTCCAACCTTTTCGAGCAAGTTATAGACTTGTGCCTTTTGATAGGTTAAGCCATATTCTTTATCAATCCATTGAGCCAAAAGAGGGCCTGTCCACTTTACAGATTGATATCCATGATCCGAGGGGTTTTCATTTATGACCAAGTTTTTGATTCTTTCGAGTTGTTCGTTTGATAAATTACTCCGTCTACCGCGCCCTTTCTTATCTTTCAACCCTTCTACACCTTCTTTTTCAAATCTATGAACCCAATTTGTTATCTGCTTGAAGCTGATATTATGTAGTTCAGACAACCGTCTGCTCGAATATCCTAATGCAACAAGATATACCATGTATAGCCTTATCCCAACGGTATAAGCATCATTTGTATTTAATAATTTCTTTATCTCTGTTGCGTCTGATCGCTGAATTTGTAGGACTGATTTTCTCACTGTAATTTATTTTTTCTAACCAACAAATATATAAATTATTATGTGTAATTTAATATTATACTATTAGTTATGATTCCAGAATTTGTACTTCCTGCCAATTTACAGTTAAAAGCTGAAACAACGTACACCTCTCTAGGAGAGCTTTATATTAGTACGTACGCTTATCAAAAACACTCAACATGCCCTATTTGTGGCATGACGAGTAATAGGGTTCATAGTAGATATTTCCGAACTCTTTTAGACCTTCCTGTTTCCGGATATATTGTAAAAGTCAAACTCAGGGCTAGGAAGTATTTTTGTGATAATTCAGTCTGTCATCGAAAGGTTTTTACTGAACGCTTCGATTGTGAAATCAGACCATATTACTTGCAAAATCAGCATAATTCACCAAAATTGACGAAGAACCACTTTGTTCGGAATAATCATTATATTATTACAACCATCAAATATAAATTTAATAATCATATTCTATGAGAGCATATGTGGCTGTAAAATTTGATAAGAATCAAATGCATAATCCTGTTATTGAAATGGTGAAGGAAGTGCTTTTGCAACGGCAAATTGTTCCAATCGTCTTTATAGAACAGTATCATTTTTCAATGTCTGAAGAACGTGAAATGATGAATAAGGCGATGGAAGAGATTGATAGGTGCGATCTATTGATAGCAGAAACATCTGTGAAAGGTATTGGTATCGGTATTGAAGCTGGTTATGCAAAAGGCAAAAACATTCCTGTCATTTATTTGCGTCATAAAGGTGCTTCACATTCTAGTACCTTGTCTGGTCTTAGCGATTACCAGATTATTTATTCAGATGAAAATGATTTATCGCTAAAGTTGAACTCAACCTTAGAATGTTTATTAGGTAAATTTTAGGCATAGAATTAATCCGTCGTTTCTTTGAATATTTTCAATTTACTTGTCATCAAAAACATTAATAGACCGAAAAAAGCAAAAAGTCCATATGAATAGCGTAAGCTAAAGATTTCGGCGATATAACCAATTAATGGAGGTCCCATCAAAAAGCCAAGGTAACTTACACTTGAGACCATTGCTAAAGCTACGCCAGAAGGTACTTTTTTGTTTTGTCCAGCGAGGCTATATACTGTAGGTACATTGCATGCTACTCCTATACCGACTAGCATAAATGCAAATGTACAGAGCCAAAATTGGGGAAATAGTACCGATAGCATCATTCCTATAAACATAAGTATTCCACTAATTTGAAGTGTGTTTCTACGACCTAGTCTTGCGATCACAAAATCTCCGATAAATCTTCCCAAAGCCATCGTAACCATGAAAGAAGCATATCCAACTATGATTAAATTTTCTGGAGCGCCAACAATATCTTTAAAATAAACACCACTCCAGTCAAACATAGCTCCTTCTGTTGCCATGCTGAAAAATCCAATAATTCCTAATTGTAACAATGTACCCTCGGGCTTAGAGAAAAATGGTTTTTTCTCTTTAGCATCGGGTTTGCCTTGTACCAAAAAACTTTGATTCATTAGAGTATTTATAATTATCAAGAATAATATTATGATGAAATGAGTTAACGTGTCAATTCCTATATTCATTGTTAAAAGACCTATGAGGGCGCCTGTAAATCCGGCAATACTCCAAGCTCCATGAAATGAAGACATAATTGATTTTTGAAAGATTTTTTCCGCAGCTACTCCTTGTGTGTTGACTGCTATATTGCACATATTTCCTACTACTCCAAATAAAAATAATATAGCAGCGAGTTGGTAAGCGTTGGTTGCCAAGCTTATTGTGCAGAGAATTATAGCATAAATAATGGCTACAATGCGCAATACATGCGCGCTCCCGTATTTAGTGACCAGCCTCCCAGATATGGCCATTGTTAATAGTTGACCAATAGGTAACATTAATAATATGGTTCCTAGTTCAGCTTCCGTAAGTTGTAATTTTTCTTTAAGCGTAGGAATGCGGCTTGCCCAAGAAGAAAATGCTAATCCTTGACAGAAGAAAAATAATGAAACTGCGATACGTATTCTATTTTTACTGGGTGTAATTGATTCTCTGGCAGAGGAAGATATTTCTTTCATTGTAAAATATTTGCAGAGCAAAGGTACATATTCTAATTACTAATTTTGACTTGATGAATTATCTAGAATTAGATGTTGCTGATATTTTTCTTATAATTTTTCTGCATATTATGATAGGTGAATTTTTATTAGAAAAAATTTTGTAAATTGATACAATAAAGATTTTTAATAAATTACATTGTTATAAATATAAATTATTACTTCAATTATGGGAAAATTTGAGATAAAGAAGCGTTCAAATGGTGAATATCAATTTAATTTGAAAGCTGGCAATGGGCAAGTCATTCTAAGTAGTGAGGGGTATTCATCTAAAGCTAATTGCGTTAACGGTATAGAATCCGTAAAGAAAAATTCACAAATAGAAGATAGATTCGAACGAAAGGCGTCAGCTAATAATAAATACTTTTTCAACCTTAAGGCTTCAAATGGACAAACAATAGGCTCAAGTGAAATGTATGAGTCTGCCTCTGGAAGGGATAATGGGATTAAATCCGTGATGGAAAATGCTCCAGAAGCGTCTATTGTAGATTTGGATGCATAGGAATAAAACAAATTGTTGGCATTAATATTGTATGATATTTAACGTTTTTAAAGAACTTAAATAATGAGAGTGAAGCTGTCCATAAGGGCAGCTTCTTTTTGTTATATTTAGATATTAATTGTTTCGCTTTATGAGGATCATATCGGTATTTCTACTTTTACTGTTTGCTACAGCCATTAATGCGCAAGAAATTCAAAAATCAAGATGGATAATTGGTCCTACATTGGGTTACCAATATCAAGAAAAAAGTTTTTTAAAGGGGGCTTTTTGGGCGTTGACGGATTTGGGATATGCAAACTATTTGCGTTTTGATGCGGGTGCAAACTTGACTTTTCAGGACAAAATGGCGTATGTTATTCCGGAGTTAGGTGTGACCTATTACCTAGGAGCAAAGGGAGTTTGGCCATTTATAAAAGCCGAGGCAACGCCTTATACAATTACACCAAAGGTCGGATTGGGGGTGTTCAATATTTTAGAATTTGGAGCAGGGTACGGGTTTGAATTGAATCAAAAGAAGAATTTACCATCTATAAAAGGCTTCAATTTTAGTGTAGGAGTAAGTATTCCACTCAATTATCATTTGTTTTAGTCATTAGTTTCTTTGTTTGATTACATTTGTGAAGTAATACAACCTATAATGAATTCTTTTCGGCATCTACAACAACCTACAGGACGTACGATCATAATTGATCAGCAAGAATATCTTTTTTTCGGCGGAACGGCTTACTTAGGGCTTCTTATTGATGAAGAATATCAATCATTGGTTGTTGAGGGGATTCAAAAATACGGATTGAACAATGGTACTTCTCGTTCGAATAATGTTCAATTGGGTATATATGACGAAGCGGAAGATAAATTAGCCAAGAGATTTGGTTTCGATGCTGCAGCTTTGTTTTCAAGTGGCTATTTAGCTGCGCAAGCAACTGTGCAGATTTGTTCCAGTAGAGGAGAAATTATTTATGCTCCTCATGCGCATCAAGCATTATGGTTGGATGGTGCGCCTAAGGTTGAGTCGACCAGATTCTCACAGTGGTTGTTGGATACGATTGCGTATATTAATGATTCAAATCAGGACTCCTTTGTCATTATAGCGAATGCTATTGACAATCTGACGCCTACTCTATATGACTTTTCGCCATTAGCGAATATTGCGTCATTTAAAAATATTACATTAGTTCTGGATGATTCGCATGGCTTAGCTGTGGTAAATAAAAACGCTGCCTCAACAGATATTAGTTTATTTGAGTCTTGTCCGCATATCGAAATCGTACTTCTTGCTTCTTTGGCCAAAGGTTTGGGTACGGATGCTGGAATTGTGCTCGGTTCAAAAGACACGATAGCAGAGGTGAAAAAATCGCCTATTTTTATGGGAGCGTCTCCTAGTGCACCAGGCTTTATTTATGCCCTCATGAATAGTGAATCGATATACAATAAAGCGTATCAGAGTCTGCATAACAATTTGGAGCTTTTTGCTTCGGCATTAGAGAGCCAATTTCGGTTAAATTATGCAAAAGGATTTCCTGTTTTTACCTCAAAACAATCAAGTCTCTATCGTCATATGTGTAATAATGGGGTGTTGATATCTAGTTTTCCCTACCCTTTGCCGTCTAGTCCCTTGTTAAACAGAATTGTTATATCAGCATTACACACGTCGCAAGACATTCTAAATCTTACACGTGTATTACAGACTGATTACTAATAATAGTTTGAAAATCAACTAAATAATCGTAGATTTGCGGACTATTTTAAATGAGGTAGAGGTAGTTAATTTGCTTAATCGTTTGATTATGAAAAAAATATGTTTGACAAATAAGTTAAAATATTTTTAAACATCATAGAAAAACGATAATTTTGCAACCCCAAATGAGGGTAGTGGAGAAATAAATTATTACAGAATATAGATATGACTAAAGCAGAAATTATTGCAGAGATCTCTACCAAGACTGGTCTAGAGAAGGTTGATGTACAAGAAACGGTAGAAGCGTTCTTCAAGGTTGTGAAAAATGCGATGATTGAGGGTGAGAATGTATACGTAAGAGGTTTTGGAAGTTTCGTAGTTAAGAAAAGAGCTGAAAAAACTGCACGTAATATTTCAAAAAACACAGCTATTATTATTCCAGAGCACTTCGTGCCTAGCTTTAAACCAGCAAAAGTTTTTGTAGAAAAAGTAAAAAACGGTAATAAAGTAAAAAAATAATTTAAATTCGCAGTATGCTTAATACCAAACAAATAGTTGTAATCGTAGTTGTTGTCGTAATGATAGGCGCGCTATTGGCTCAACCTATCAAAGGTTTGGTAGATAAGCAAGAGCAAAATACTGCTGCAGCAACTGAGGACGCATCTTCGATGTATACATTGAAAAGTGTTTCTGAGCTGGCAAAACAAGGGATCAATTCTTCACTAGCTCAAGAAATTTCTACTATCGAAGGACAAGTAGAGAATGCTGAAGGAGAAGAGAAAGTTTCATTGTTGCAGTCTTTAGCTTCTAAGTGGGAAGATTTGGCAAAGCCAATTCCACAAGGCTTTATCTATAAAGAGATGGCGGAGGTAACTCCAAAATTGGATTATTGGGTAAAAGCGGGTGATGCATTCCGTGAGGGATATACCAATCAACAAGACACGGCATTAGCCTCGGCGTTGAACAAATTGGCTATTGAATCTTATCAAAAAGCTGTAGATTTGGATCCTAATAATTTAGCGGCTAAAACAGGCTTAGGGGCTTCACTGGTTACTGGTTCGGCAAATCCAATGGCAGGTATTGCTTTATTGCGTGAAGTGGTACAAGCGGATCCGAAAAATTTAGATGCTAATAAAACTTTAGGTTTGTTTTCAATGCAGTCAGGACAATTTGATCGTGCGATCGAAAGATTCCAAACTGTCATAGAAATAAAAGCTGATGCTGAATCGTATTTCTATTTAGCTACAGCTTACGAAAAAATTGGTCAAAAATCAGAAGCTATCGCTGCTTTTACAAAGAGTAAAGAATTGGCTGCAGATCCGACCCTATCTCAATACATTGATCGTCAGATAGAAGCATTGAGTAAATAACAATTAACAGATTTTTTTAACATTATTCAAAAACATTAAGCTATGCCAAGCGGAAAGAAAAGAAAAAGACACAAAATGGCTACTCACAAGCGTAAAAAACGTTTAAGAAAAAATAGACACAAGAAAAAATAGTTCTTCTTGTAGGTAGTCTGAGAAGATTTATTCAATCTCAAAGACATTATACAATCTATGAAAAACTTCGGTTTTATTCATAGATTGTATTTTTCATTAAACAAGTTTTATGTTTCATTGGGGATTAATATTGATGCGCGAGGTGTCAATATCCCAAAAATTTGAGTAGCTGTTGGTAAAGGAATTAATTATCGATTCGACTCCTGAGAATGGAGTGACTATTGCTTTACTACAGGACAAGCAGCTTGTCGAACTAAATAAAGAGCAGGCTGGCAATCATTTTGCGGTAGGGGATATTTATCTCGGACGTATCAAGAAGATAATGCCAGGGCTGAATGCAGCATTTGTAGATGTAGGCTACGATAAGGATGCTTTTTTGCATTATCTCGATTTAGGACCTCAAGTGCAATCCTTACTTAAGCTCACGCGAGTAGTAAAGAATGGCAGTTATCAAGAGAATCTGCTGAATAGTCTGAAACTTGAAAAGGATATCGATAAAGCCGGCAAAATATCGGACGTACTAGGACGTAACGTCATGATACCGGTGCAGATAGCTAAAGAGCCTATATCAACAAAAGGTCCTCGATTGAGTTCGGATCTGTCTATTGCAGGTCGATTTGTTGTATTAGTACCTTTTTCAAGTTCGGTTTCCATTTCCAAAAAGATTAAAGCTAGTGCCGAGCGTACACGTCTTAAAAAGATAGTAGAGAGTATTAAGCCAGCAAATTTTGGCGTTATTATTCGTACAGTATCGGAAGGTAAAGGAGTAGAAGAACTTCAAAAAGACCTTCTAGATTTGATTGCGAAATGGGAATTATTTACCAAACGCCTTAAAAACGTAGAGCCTCCTCAGAAGATTCTAGGGGAGATGGATAGAGCTTCTACCATTCTACGCGATATATTGACGGATGAGTTTACACACATTCATGTCAATGACTCTTCTATATATGAAGAAGTAAAATCATATGTACAAGAGATATCACCAGAATTGGAGAAAATAGTGAAATTGTATAAACACAAAGAACCTATTTTTGATCATTTTGGAGTTGAAAAACAAATTAAGGCGTCTTTCGGCAAGACGGTTAATTTACAGGGGGGTGCATACCTTGTCATCGAACATACAGAGGCTTTGCACGTCATAGATGTAAATAGTGGTAACCGAATTGCGAGTAAAGAGAATCAGGAAGATAATGCGCTCTTAGTAAATAAGGAAGCGGCAAGAGAAATTGCTCGTCAGCTTCGTTTACGCGATATGGGAGGAATAGTGGTAATCGATTTTATCGATATGCACAAGCCCCAAAATCGTAAAGATTTGTATACTTACCTGAAAGAATGTATGGCTGAGGACAGAGCTCGTCATACTATTTTACCACCAAGCAAATTTGGCTTGGTACAAATCACACGCCAGCGTGTGCGTCCAGAAATGAGCGTGGTGACGAATGAAAAATGTCCTGCTTGTGATGGTACGGGTGAAATAAGGTCAAGCATTGTATTGCTTGATGATATAGAGAATAACTTAAGTTTTATTCTAGAGGAACAAAACGAAAAAGGTGTTACATTATGTGTACATCCTTATATAGACGCCTACATTACGTCTGGTTTGATTTCTCGTCGATTGAAATGGTTCTTTAAATACGGAAAATGGATAAAGGTGAAAGCTATACAATCCTATTTCTTGACAGAATTTCATTTCTTCAATCAAAAGGATGAAGAGATTAAGTTATAAAATAAAGGCATTCACAAATGGGTGATATCTACCAAAGATATCACCCATTCTTTTTAGTTGGACCAAATTTTTACACAAATAATTTTGCCTAGATATATTGTACTTTTATATTCGTGACACCAATTGAAGTCATAAACCTATGAAATCGTATGTTTTCATTAATGTAATTTAACATTCCATTAAAGGTCAAGTACTTATTTTGCATCTTGATGTAAATATGGTTTAAAACGAATTGATGAAGAGAAGTTTACCGAATATTAATTTAACGTGAGTTCGGGATAAGAAAAAAGTGAAATTATATATTATTTTAACTAATAAAGGCTTGATTTTTGTATATAATAATTTGATTGTCAACTAATCCGAACTCACGTTAATATAATCATCTTCTTGATTTAGTGTGTGAATAATTGTAAAACTGCTCTCAAAGGTTCTCTGCCTATGGGGGCAGTTTTTTTTATAAAATATTGTTATAGATATTTTTGATTTATGTATTAACAATCTGATTTTCATTTATTTTTTTTCTGTTTTTGTTGTAGTATTTAATATGTGTAACATAAGATTTTTGTCTTGTGAAAAATTAAAAACATATATTTATCACTTTATTATTTTTAAAACGGTAATAATACATCAAGTTTGTTAAATATGATTAAAAGGCTTATAATGTTAGCTGTCGTAATGGGAAATGTAATTGTTTCCCATGCACAGCAATCCAAACCCAATGTTGTTATTATTATTTCGGATGACCATTCGTACCAAACTATTGGAGCTTATGGATCCAAAATGGGTCGTACACCTCAAATTGATCGTATCGCACAAGAAGGGCTTGTATTTAATAATGCTTATGTGAATAATTCCATTTGTGGACCAAGTAGAGCAACCTTGCTTACGGGTAAATACAGTCACAAAAATGGATTTAAAGACAATGAAACTTCTCATTTTGATTTTTCACAGAATCTATTCGTGAAAGATTTGCAGCGTGTGGGCTACAAGACAGCATGGATTGGTAAAATACATTTAGGTCATAAACTGCAAGGTTTCAATTATTTTGATATTCTGAATGATCAAGGGCATTATTTCAATCCGGACTTCATTTCAAATAAAGGAACGGAGCGTGTCGACGGGTATGTCTCGGATATTGTGACGGACAAAGCTATTAATTGGCTCGACTCTATTGACACCAAAAATCCTTTTTGTTTAGTAATTGGTCATAAGGCTACACACCGTACTTGGATGCCAGATCCTAAGGATTTTGGTGCGTATGATAACGATGAATTTCCTTTGCCAGAAACTTTTTATGACGATTATTCCTCTCGTAAAGCTGCTGCTGGTCAAGAAATGTCGATTGATAAAGATATGCGAATGGGCTATGATTTAAAAATGTTTGAATCATGGGAAAAGATGATGGCTGACGGTAACTTCAAGCGCATGAATGAAGAGCAAAAGAAGCAATACGCAGCTTATTATCAACCTATTTACGACAAATTACAATCGGATAAGCTATCAGGTAAAGCTTTGGCGGAATGGAAGTTTAGAAGATACATGATTGACTATTTGAATACTGCGCAATCCATGGATCGTAATATTGGGCGCGTGTTGGATTACTTGAAAGCAAATAACTTAGAACAAAACACCATCGTTATTTATCTTTCGGATCAAGGTTTTTATATGGGTGAACATGGCTGGTTTGACAAAAGGTTCATGTATCAAGAGTCGTTTCGTACACCATTCATCATGAAATATCCAGCGCTAATTAGGAATGGAGCTCACACGGATGCAAGTATTGTAAATGCTGACGTTGCACCTACATTATTAGAATTAGCTGGTGTTAAAGAACTGAGCGATATGCAAGGTAAATCTTTTGTTCCAGTTCTAAAATCATCTAAAAAAGAACATAGAAAACAAATATTCTATCATTATTTTGAGAATGGCGAACATGCAGTTTCTCCTCATTTTGGTGTCAAAGAAGGACGCTACAAGTTAATCCGTTTTTATAAGCGCGTTGAATCGTGGGAACTGTTTGATTTACAAAATGACCCACAAGAATTAAAGAATTTATATGATGATCCTAAGTACAAGGGTATTGTTAAGAAAATGAAAAAAGCTTTATTGAAACAAATCAAAGAATTTGACGATAAAGAAGCAGAAGAAATTTTTAATAAGATTATTTAGTTATTAAAAACCCTGAAATACATATTTCAGGGTTTAAAAATCTTAATTATCCTCCAAACTCCATTAAGTAAGTTTTTAAGAACTCATCTAAATCACCGTCTAATACAGCCTGTGTATTGGAAGTTTCAGTTCCTGTTCTCAAATCTTTAATGAGTTTGTATGGATGTAATACGTAATTGCGGATTTGTGATCCCCATTCAATTTTCTTTTTCGAACCTTCAATAGCTGCAGAAGCTTCTTGGCGTTTGCGCATTTCAATTTCGTACAATTGCGATTTCAATAAGCGCATAGCATTCTCCTTATTCTGCAATTGCGATCGAGACTCTTGATTTTTGATAATAATGCCTGAAGGTTTGTGGTGTAAGCGAACTGCTGTTTCCACTTTATTCACATTCTGACCTCCAGCACCACCAGCACGGAAAGTATCAAATTCTATTTCCGAATCTTTAATATCAATCTCAATATTATCATCTACCAATGGGTAGACATAGACAGAAGCAAATGAAGTATGGCGTTTGGCATTAGAATCAAAAGGAGAGATACGAACCAAACGATGTACGCCATTTTCGCCTTTCAGATAGCCATAGGCAAAGTTACCCGAAAACTGTAATGTTACTGTTTTGATACCAGCGACATCGCCTTCTTGGTAATCTTGTTCAGTGACTTTGCATCCATGTTTTTCACCCCACATGATGTACATACGCATCAACATTGCTGCCCAATCACAAGATTCGGTTCCTCCAGCACCTGCCGTGATTTGCAGAATAGCATCCAGTTGGTCCTCTTCAGCGCTAAGCATATTTTTGAATTCCAACTCTTCGACTTCGCTCAATGCCAATTGATATTGCTCCTCAGCATCTTTTTCACTTGCATCGCCCGATTGAAAGAATTCATACATAATTACCACATCGTCAACTGCTGCCGATACCTGATCAAAATGTTCTGTCCAGATTTTTAAGTTTTTTATGCCATGTAATACTTTTTCGGCTTCTTTGGGAGAATCCCAAAAATTGGATTGCAGCGTTATTTCTGTGTCTTTTTCAATCTCTGCTTTTTTCGCATCGATGTCAAAGATGCCTCCTCAGGGATGTCATACGATCCCTCAAGTCTTGTATTTGTTCTTTGGTCATAAATCAAAGGTAGTAAGTAAATTGGTAAATTAGAAATTCCATGATTTTACCTTATATTTGTGCTCATAATTCTAAAAAACTTAAACATGTTACCCAGTATAGACTTTACCCAAACATCATCTTATAAATACTTAGTAGATCATTACATTACCATAAATGAAAAATCTTTAAAAGAGTTATTTATTGAAGATCCAGCTCGTTTTGAAAAATTCTCTATCCTATTCAATGATATATTATTGGATTTTTCCAAAAACAGAATCAATGAGCAAACTTTGGCATTATTAATTCAATTGGCTAAAGAATGCAAATTGGACGCAGCTATAAAAGCGATGTTTGATGGTGAAAAAATTAACGTTACGGAAGGTAGACAAGTGCTGCATACGGCGTTGCGTAATCAATCTGATCAGCCTGTGTTAGTTGAAGGCGAAGATGTGATGCCTAAAGTGCGTGCAGTATTGGCGCATATGAAAGAGTTCGTAAATCAGATTGTATCTGGCGAATGGAAAGGTTTCACGGGAAAAGAAATCACGGATGTGGTCAATATTGGTATTGGTGGTTCGGATTTAGGGCCTGTCATGGTTACGGAAGCATTAAAACCGTATAAAACTCGTTTAAATCTTCATTTTGTTTCCAACGTGGACGGTTCGCATATCGCGGAAACGTTGAAAAAAGTAAATCCTGAAACCACCTTATTTCTGATTGCTTCCAAAACATTTACTACACAAGAAACAATGGCAAATGCACAATCTGCTAAAGATTGGTTTTTGCAATCTGGCGCTTTGGAGGCAGATGTAGCGAAACATTTCGTGGCTTTGAGCACAAACGAAAAAGGTGTTTCTGCTTTTGGTATTGACACCAAAAATATGTTTGAGTTTTGGGATTGGGTTGGAGGTCGTTATTCTTTATGGTCAGCTATTGGTCTTTCTATTGCTTTAGGCATTGGATACGATAATTTTGAAGAATTATTAAAAGGTGCATACGAAGCGGACGAACATTTCCGTACGACAGAATTTGAACAGAATATTCCTGTTATTCTAGCATTATTAGGTATTTGGTATAACAACTTCTTCGAAGCAGAAAGTCATGCTATTCTACCTTATGATCAATATTTGCACCGTTTTGCGGCTTATTTCCAACAAGGAGATATGGAAAGTAACGGAAAATACATCGATCGCAATGGTAATCGGGTTGATTATCAGACTGGGCCAATTATTTGGGGTGAGCCTGGTACAAATGGGCAGCATGCATTCTACCAATTGATTCACCAAGGCACAAAATTGATTCCTTGTGATTTTATAGCACCTGCTAACTCACATAACCCAATTGGAAATCATCATCAATTGTTGCTCTCAAATTTCTTTGCGCAAACTGAAGCGTTGATGAACGGTAAAACAGAAGATGAAGTAGTTGCGGAATTTGTCAAAGCTGGAAAATCCCAAGATGAAATCGAGAAATTAAAGAACTATAAAGTTTTCGAAGGCAATCGTCCGACAAACTCTATTCTTTTGAAAGAAATTACGCCAAGATCATTGGGTTCATTAATTGCTATTTACGAACACAAGATTTTTGTTCAAGGAATTATTTGGAATATTTACAGTTTCGACCAATGGGGAGTGGAATTGGGTAAGCAATTAGCTTCTAAAATTCTTCCTGAATTGAGTGGAGCAGAAGCAGTGGAATCTCATGACAGCTCGACAAATGGATTGATCAATCAATATAAAGCTTGGCGATAAAAGCTTAAGATTACTAATAAAAAGAGGCGAATAGTACAACTGTTCACCTCTTCTTGTTTGTCGTATTCGATTTTACTTTTAATCGACTTCTTCCAACTCATCATCATCAACCTCAGTATACTCTAAAATGTCGCCTGGTTGACATTGCAATACTTTGCACAGCGTATTTAGCGTACTAAAACGAATAGCTCTCGCTTTCCCTGTTTTCAATATTGAAAGATTCGACAAATTTAATCCTACTTTTTCAGATAGCTCATTAAGCGACATTTTGCGCTTAGCCATCATTACATCTAAATTTATAATGATCGACATATATTACAAAGTTAAATCATTGTCAGTTTGCAATTTAATACCTTTCTTAAATATCCACGTTATTACTGTCAAAACGATATATATTCCTATATATGTTGAACCATCTTCTAGAAATTCTACAATTAAATTAAATTCATACCCCTTTTCAGAAAAGTTTTTGAGAACATGTTTAATTACAATTAATAATATACCAATAAATGCTGTGCAATAGGTGATCTTGATAAGTATATTTAGTATGGTTTTTGTAAATGGTTTTTCTAGTTCAAAAAACTTGTAAAGTTTTAAAACATAATAAAAAATCAATGCTTTCGTGGCTGACGTAACTATTAATACGATCGCTACTAAACTATACATTGTTTTGTTCTCGTTATAAATCTTGGATAAGTCTAATCTTAAATAATGTTCATTCAAATAAGTAGGTTCAAATAGGCTAAATATGTAACTATATAATAAACCTCCTGCTTGTATACAGCATCCGATAAATATAAGCCAGCATATGATGTGGATTAAATTCTTCCACAACAGATTATTTTTAGTTTTCATAATTTATGTTTAAATAGGTTTGTAATAAAGGTAAATTATTTTAATTTTTCTTTTGAATATAAGTATTAGGTCACAGTAGATTGCCGTTAATTTGCGTATCTATGATTTTTACGTTAATTTTTAAATTAAATCCCTAAATTCGATTTATAGAATTGAAACGAATTACAATCTAACAAAACTATGAAGCAAAATTTCACTGGCAAAGGTAAATCCTTAGTTTGGTCAACTACTATCATCATAGGTTTATTCTCTTATGAAAGCACATTTGCTCAAATAAGAGGACAAAGACCTGCTCAAAAGCTAGATCCTATTGTTACAAAAATTGTTGATGAAGTAAACAAGAATTCTGAATTAGAGAACTTAGCTTTTGAATTACTCGATGTTGTAGGTCCACGATTAGTAGGTACTTCAGGCATGACGAATGCAAATAATTGGGCGGTAAAGAAATTCGAAAGTTGGGGTATTTCTGCTAGAAATCAACAATTTGGTGAATGGGACGGCTGGGAGCGTGGCATTTCCCATATTGATATGGTATATCCGCGTATTAAGTCTCTGGCTGGTACACAACTCGCTTGGAGTCCGAGTACAAAAGGAAAAACAATAGAGGGTGAAGTTATTTCACTACCTGAAATTAAAGATTCAATTAGCTTTCAGAACTGGTTACCAAATGTAAAAGGAAAATATGTAATGATTTCTATGCCGCAGCCAACAGGTCGTCCTGATCATGATTGGGAAAAATACGGTACAACAGAATCTATTGTCAAGATGAATAAAGAGCGAGATTCCTTAAGTATCGCATGGGCCAATAGAATCAGAGCAACGGGTTATAATGTGAACTCCATCCCAGGTATTTTGGAAAATGCGGGTGCTATTGGTATTCTGACAAGTAATTGGTCAAGAGAATACGGCGCTAACAAAATTTTTGGAGCACGTTCTAAAAAAGTTCCGACATTGGATATTTCTTTAGAGGATTACGGTATTTTATACAGGTTAGCTCAAAATGGTATTAAACCGAAGATTGCGGTTAATACTGCTTCTAAATCCTTAGGACCAGTTCCTTCATTTAATACAATTGCAGAAATAAAAGGTTCTGAAAAACCCAACGAGTATATTATTCTTTCTGCACATTTGGATTCTTGGGAAGGTGGATCAGGAGCAACAGATAATGGTACAGGGACTATTGCGATGATGGAAGTTGCACGCATCTTGAAGAAAATATTGCCAAATCCTAAACGTACTATTTTAATAGGTCTTTGGGGAAGTGAAGAGCAAGGGTTAAATGGTTCTAGATCTTTTGTCTTAGATAATCCTGAAATAGTAGAAAAGACACAAGCTGTTTTTAATTTGGATAATGGCACAGGACGTGTGGAAAGAATAAACGGTTCTGGTTTTGTGCATGCTTATGATTACGTAGGCAGATGGTTAAGTGCGGTGCCAGAAGAAATTACTAAAGATATTAAAACTGAATTTCCAGGATCGCCAGGTGGTGGCGGATCAGATCACGCATCATTTGTAGCAGCTGGAATTCCTGCTTTTATGTTGAGCTCATTGTCCTGGGGATACTTTACGAATACTTGGCATACGAACTTAGATACGTATGATAAGTTGGTATTCGATGATTTAAAATGGAATGTTATTCTAACTGCAGTGCTGACCTACCAAGCCTCAGAAGAGCCAGAGCTGGTTAATAGAGAGCAACGTGTATTGCCATTAGGTAGAGATGGTAAACCACAGCCTTGGCCAGCTATTCGGCAGCCACGTAGAACTGGAGTAGGTTATTAAAATTAGAATTTCATACTTTTAAGCCAGTAATAAGAAAAGTAAATTTTTGTGTGGATAGTTTACTAAAAATAAATTGCTAAAATGACCGAGTGACATAAATAATTACTCGGTCATTTTTTTAACGTGTATACCTTTATAACTATTTATTTGGAGAGTTAAATATCATTTCAATTATATCAAAAATTGCTTTTTTCATCTCTTTTTGACCATTTTCGGTATTGATATCTATCTCACAGAATTCGCCTCCTATCGATTTTGAATGAAGTGTAAGATAGTATACCCCTGAAAGTAAAATTGCATAGCAAGCGCGTAGATTTATATTGGTGTCTTTAAAATATTCGTCTGTTTGCGCAAACAAATCTTTGCCTAATAATTCTCTTTCTATGCTTAATTTTTTTAAATGTTCACTCTTTTCCGAAATTTCCCAAATTAATATTTTTCGAGCTTCTTCAAAATTATATAAGTTATCAAAAAGATGAATCAAAAACTCGGAGGCTAATTTTTTACCATTGTCTTGGAAGCTAAGATCTATATTTTCAAAAGCTCCTTCACTTAATTGTGTCCAAAAATCTCTTTTTCGAAAGTAGCTAGCTAACAATTCGTCTATCCCTCCAAAATAGCGATAAATTAGTTGTTTGTCAACCAATGCTTTTCTTGCAATGTTGTTAATGCCAAGTTTAGTATATCCTTCATTGATTAGGATTTCACCAACTGCTTCGATCAACTTTTCTTTCGTACGTTCTTTATTACGAATCTCACCATCTACAGATTTTCGCATAATTTTAAACCTATTAAATTAGCTGTGAAAGTACAGAAATTGTATAATCCATTTCATCTTTACTATGAACCGCAGATAAGCTCATGCGTATGCGGGAATCTCCTCTAGAAACTGCAGGATATAATATTGGGTTTGTATAAACACCTTTTTTCATTAGCTCTTTACTAATATTTAGTGTTCTCTCATCTTCTCCAATTTTGATAGGAAAAATAGCTGATTCTCTTTCCCCTATATCTATACCTATCTTACGTAGACCCAAACTAAAATATTTAATGTTATCTTGAAGTTGTTGTAACCATTTTGGCTCGTCATCAATTAACTCAATAGCTTTTATGATGCCAAGCGTAGAGGCACCTGCAGTAGCAGAAAAAATTTGTTGTTTTGCCTGAAACTTTAAGAATTTTGCATTTTTAGAATTACAAACCACAAATCCACCAATATTACCAAAAGCTTTGCTAAAAGTACCTGTTATAAAGTCAACATCCTTTATAATATTATCACGTTCTAAAACTCCTCTACCTGTTTTTCCTGTTACTCCAATACCATGAGCATCATCAACCATTAAATATGCTCCATATTTTCTACATAAAAACAATATTTCTTTGAGAGGAGCAGTATCTCCATCTTGAGAATATACTCCATCAACAACTACCATTTTGGTTCTAAATTTATCTTGATATTGCAGAAGTATTCTTTCTAAAGCCTCTAAATTGTTGTGAGGAAATGTTTTTTTATTTGTAAGTATACATCCTTCGTGAACTGAGGTGTGAACTCCGCTATCTAATATAGCTACATCTTCTTTTTGTAATAAGGCTAAAAGAGAAGCGCTGTTTGCAGTATATCCTGTTGTATAAATAACTGAAGAATCACTATTGTAACCGAAGAAGGAAGCAATTTTCGCTTCAAGTAGTTTATGATAATCAAAGAATCCACCTATTAAAGGAGATGCTCCGGCTCCAGTACCATATTTTGAAATCCCTTCAATAGCAGCTCTTTTTACTTCAGGATGCTGTGTGAATCCTAAGTAGTCATTAGAGACATAACTAATGAATTCCTCGCCCAATTCACTTTCCAGTTTAATTTTTGAATTGCAGCCACTTGTGGCAATCACCCTATAGGTTTGTTGATCATCATATTTTACATAAGACAGATAGTCAGAAAAGATTTCTGATCTTCCATTTATGTCAAGATCTTGAATATTTTCAAAGTCTTTGAAAGTTTTATTATTAAAATTCATATGTGGAAAAATATGTCACCGGTTTTTTATAAAAGCTGTCTTAATTTAGCGCAGTATTTATAACGATTCCTTGGTAGATTAATAAATTCGGATTAATGCCTAAAATAAAGGAAAAAAATTAAATACGGCTAGTTTATTCTTTTTTTTAGGATACTTTTTTGTTATAGTTTATAAGACAAGACTCAATAAATAAGTAAATAAAGGATCTTATAAAATATGTATAAGCATGCTTATTAAAAGAGTGAACAACTCTATCGTTATATTTTTTAAGTACATGTAAAATAGCACTAGCAGTACGTATAAAATACAAACAAAATTTATTTTAGTTCAGGGCATAATTGTGGTAATAAATTGATATATGTGTAGGGGTTAAATATTTAGTAATAAACTTTTAAGATTATGATTAAGCTACCATTAAAGACTAAAAATGATAAGGAGTTTAAAGAAGCTATTAAATGGTTTGAAAAAGCATTTAGCTCTCCTCCGTATCGTATCGACTCTGAATATACTTGTTTTAAATTTGGAGGATATGATATAGCATTATATCAGGATTTAATTGATAATGCAGATAAAAGGCGTAAAAATATAGCTTATGTGGTTGTAAAGGATATTGCTACTATATTTAACCGTTTTATATCATTAGGAGCCAATGTTATACAAAAACCCTATCAATTAGGAGGAGAAATAACGATAGCACGTGTTAAGAATCCTTTTGGACATATATTATGTTTGATAGATGATCCTTCATATAAATAGTTGTTTGTAAAGTAAACTAGAAGTTATTATTAAGATATTAATTCACGATACATAGGGTATTATAAACTTAATTAATGTACTAAATAATTAAGTTACAAAAAAACTACGTGTTCAACAATTGGTAATATAGTTTAAAAAGGTACCAGAGCTCCCTACTCTGGTACTTATTTTTTAGATAAGTGATATCAGATAATTACAAACTAGATAGCCTTAGGTAGAATTATTATTTTTTTAATTACATTTTAAAGATTCATTTTAATAGCACTGTAATCTTAAAAATTATTGAATAATGTAATCTTACCCTAGCTAGTTATATCTAAAACTAAAAAAATCCAGTCAAAATTGTTATTGTTATCCTGTTGGAATGTGGGAAACTTGGAGAGTTTTTCATATTAAAATAGGAATTCTGTAGGCGTTAATTGACCTAAAGATTAATGTGGCCTTTCATTGTTGTACATCTATAATCATTCTCGCAATTTTTTTTGTATATCCATGGTAGAATTCCCCGTTTTGGAAATTTTTTCACGATGATAAGCGCAAAGATTTGAAAAGAATTTTATGTGCTTTATATAAATCATTAACCAAAACGGGGAAGGTTTAAATTAATTTTTTGATATATTATTATTTTTATAAATCTTTACTCAATTGGAAGTTGAAACCAAAAATGCCCTTTAACAAATGAATTTAAAAACCTTTCAAAAAACAATCGAACCATCAATTATAGATAAAGGTAAAGCATATTATTTAGAGAATCGTGTGGTTGATTTAGAGGAATTTGACGATATATACTGGTGTTCTTCGGTTATGGGCAAGGAGGAATATATAGTCGAGGTGATGGTTGAAAATTTTAAAATTAGGGAAGCTTCATGTGATTGTAAAGATAACTTCACCTGTAAGCATGTTGTAGCGGTTTTATTTGCTATAAGTGAAAAAAAGGGTTTGCTCAAAAATTATCCAAGTACAACCTCAATTACCAAATCTAGAAAGTTAACATTGAAAAAATTTCTAGTTAAAATTTCTGATAAAGAGCTTCGTGATTTTATAGAGCATTACGGTAAAGTCAATAAAACGTTTAAATCTGATTTTGAAATTTACTTTGCAGATAAAGATGAAAATTTTGATGTAGAGAAATTAGTTAGTTCGCAAATAAGAACGGTAATAAAGAAATATATAAAGTGGAACTATCTTAATTATAGTTCAAGTAAAGTGCTAGCCCAAGAATTGCATAAGATTACTAAACAACTTCAGCAGTATTTAACAAAGGGAAATCTTTTAGATGCTGTTAAGTTCTGTAAAGCTTTTATAGAAGAAACCATTCCTATTCAAAGCTATTCTGATGATAGTTATGGGGTATTAAATGAGGTAATAAGTGGAGTAGTAGATTCTTTTATTGAGATTACCCAACAATCGCCAGTGCCCTTAAAAGAAAACATTGCAGATTATTTAAAAAGTGAACTTCAAAACTCAATCTATTTTGAAAATAGTGATGTTGGATATTCCTTAATGGAATTATTCTATCTTCTTTCATCGGAACTTAATCGAGGTAATGATTTTATTGAATTAGCTAAATTCATGGTGAAGTGTTCAGAACACGATAAAAATTCATTTAAATATGAATATTTTTTATCTACATTGGTAAACTTCCTTAAACAACATGAATACCATGTAGATGCGGTTGAGTTAATCCAAAAAAATCTACATTTACCAAAAATAAGATCGATTCTAGTAATTCAATATATTGATGATGAGAATTTTAATGCTGCAAAACAACTTATTAATGAAGGAATATCATTAGCACAAAAAGGTCATCTTTTAGGATTGGAAAAGCAATGGAATAAATATTTGCTAACTATTGCGGAAATAGAAGGAGATGTAGTTGCTGTTCGCAAATTTTTAGAAGAATTTGCTTTTTCTTTTTCATTTGATAAACATTATTATCAAAAATGGAAACTTACATTTTCCCAAGAGGAATGGCAAAGGGTTATTCGTAAGAAAATATCTGTAATTTATGATAAAGTCTTAAAAGAGCAAGAATCCATAAAAATTTACTTACGAATGCCGGAATATGCACTATTAAGTAGTTTAGGGCCAATATTTGTAGAAGAACAGATGTATGATCAATTAATGGATCTTATTAGTAAACAAAATAATTTGGATATAGTCCTTCAATATCACCCAATTCTGTGTAAGCTCTATCCAAATGAGTTAGTTGATTTATATTTAAACTTGCTTATTATAGAAGCCGATATAGCCACAGATAGAAATGCGTATAAAAAACTTTTAAAATATGTTAATATGATTTATTTGGATATACCTTCAGGTAGGCGAAAACTTGTAGAGCAGGTGTTAACATGGAAAGATGAATTCAAGCGTCGTCCAGCAATGATCGATGAGATTGAAAAATTTATAAAAAATGTATCTTAAAGTCGATTGGAGGTATTATTCAAATTGGTTTTGTTGAATAAAGCTTACAATGATTTACATTGGAGGAGAATTGATTATATTAAAAATTTGATTTGTGTAAATCTATTTTTTGGGTTAAAACTATCCGTTATATGACTTCCATTGTTATGTTATTTAATTTTCAGTATAGCAATCTTTCTACCTTTTCACACAATTTTAAGCCAGCTACGATCGATAGTATGGCTATTTTTTTTAAAACGTATTTATAATTCAGAATATTCTTTCAGAAATTAAATGTCTGTTTATAGGGAGCTGTAAAATTAAATAATTTTGTGTCTTCAATTTAAAAGATATGAATGGATTAATGCAGATATGCAATTTCTATTTTGAAATTCCATATCTGCATTTTTAGAATGTGTGTTAGTTAATTTAATGGATTGTTAATTTGATATATCTCAACATTTTATTTTATAAAAATGACACTATTAGCATGATATTAGTTGTCAAAATTGAAAAATATTAAATTTAATGAGTTAAATATTATTAAATTAATAAAATCCATTTTTGATTTAATTATTTAGCTTTTATTTTTGGCTAAAATTAAATCAATTATAAATGAGCACCAATTTAGATAACTGTATGAATCAGTATCAGAATCAGCGTTATGAATGTCTTACAATAACTTTATATGCTAACATTTTATGGAAGGACCGTAATGTACTTTGTCTTTTATATGGACATAGCTTAGTTGATGAAAAAATAGATTCCTTATTAAAATTCTATCATAAAGGGGAATTAAATCAAGAAAGTGGAGGCTTAGAAATTATCTTAACTATTCTTAAAGACTTAATTCAGTTACCAGAACTTCCTAGAGTTATAGATCTTGGTTTGCTTAAAGATAGTATAACAAGTTCTGGGGTTATTGCAAAGGAAGCATTAATTTCCAAATTATGGTATATTCAATTGAATTGTAATAACAATCCAAAGCAAATTGTATTATATGGATTTGGTCGTATAGGTAGGCTTCTTGCAAGAGAGTTATGTACAGATCCTGCACTTCGGGTACATATGGAATTGAAAGCCGTTGTAACAAGAGATCCAGTACATATTGATTTTCTAAAAAAGCGTGCATCTTTAATACAAAAGGATTCTATTCACGGATTATATCGTGCCAGAGTAGAGATTGATGCTCCAAGTAATAGTTTAATTATAAACGGTCAACAAATCCGATTTATACAAGCTGAAGATCCCGCTGCTATAAATTATCATGATTATGGCATTAATGATGCAATATTAATTGATAATACCGGGAAATATAGAGATTTTAAAGGGTTATCTAAACATTTAACTTTACCTGCAATATCAAATGTTATAGTTACTGCCCCTGGAAAAGATATTCCTAATATTGTTTTTGGAATTAATCATGAAATTATTCATAACAATAATGTAAATATATATTCGACGGCATCGTGTACTACCAATGCTATTACACCGCTCTTAAAATTATTAGATACTGAATTTGGTATTGAAAAAGGACATTTAGAAACTATTCATGCCTATACTAATGATCAAAATTTAGTCGATAATATGCATACAAAAAATAGAAGGGGTAGGGCAGCTGCTTTGAATATGGTTATTACAGAAACTGGAGCTGGCAAAGCAATATCTAAAATTTTACCACAGTTGGAAAATAAATTAACTTCTAATGCTGTTCGCGTACCTATAGCAAATGGTTCTTTAGCTATTCTTGTTTTAGATTTAAATAAAGAAGCATCAATAAATAATATACATCAGTTATTAATTCAAGCTGCTTCGGTACCAATAAAACATAAGCAAATTGACATTTCCTTTGATGAAGATTTGGTTTCTACCGATATAATTGGTCGTGCTGCAGCTGGAATTGTTGATGGTTGCGCCACTTCTATTTCTTCTGATGGCAAAACTTTAACATTATATGTTTGGTATGATAACGAATATGGTTATAGTATGCAGGTGTTAAGTTTCGCAAGATGGTTATCTGTAGAATCTGTAGCTAAAGGATCATTGGAAAATTATGATTTTAATAAAATCGAGATTTCGACCATGATGGATAATGCCTAATTTATAGATAATGAAGTTAAAGACATTACATCAATTTTTTTGGCAAGAGATTCAGGATAATAAATTGTCAAAAGAATTAGCTAAGATTTTAGTAGATATTACTTTTGCAGGTAAAATATTACGCACACAAATTGAGAATAATTCATTAACCAGTTCCCCTGTAATTAGCACTTCCATTAATCACCATGGTGAAAATCAACATAAATTAGACGCTTTATCACATGAGATATTTTATGATACGTTAAAAGAAAGTAATTTGTGCAAGAATTTAGTATCAGAGGAAGTTGAGGAAAAGATAATATTGAGTTCGTTGGAATGTAAGGGTTCTTTTGATGTATACATCGATCCTTTAGATGGAACCTCCAATCTTGATTCCAATGTGTCAGTGGGAACAATATTTTCAATTTATCATTCATCTAAGGGGCCTAACTTAAAAAATTCGCTTATTAAGGGAAGATCACAGGTTGCTGCAGGATATTTAATTTACGGTACGACTACGATGTTAGTTTTAACAATTGGTCAAGGGGTACATGGTTTCACCTACGATAGGAATTTAGGAGAGTTTCTGCTTACTCATTCTAAAATTAGAATAAGCAAGTCTGGAAGTACTTATTCTATAAATGAAGGGAATTGTGAAGATTTCCCCTACCAGATTCGCAATTACTTAAATTTTTGTAAACAAGAAGACGCGGAGAATAAGCTTCCATACAAGGCCCGTTATATTGGCTCTATGGTAGCTGACATACACCGGATATTATTTAATGGAGGAATTTTCCTATATCCATCCACTCGAAAATATCCTAAAGGAAAGCTTAGGTTAATGTATGAGTGTAATCCAATTGCATTTATAATTGAACAAGCCGGAGGATTAGCGATTGACGGAATGGGAGCTATTCTAGATGTAAAATGTACGAATCATCATCAGAAGACCCCATTTATTGCGGGCAGTTATAATATGGTTAAGAATGTATTAAATCTCTATAAAAATGAAAGTATAAGTAATCATTTGTTTTACAGTTGTTAGTTAGATTGGTAATTTGGCCTATTAATTTAGGCCATTTTCAAATCTATATAAATTGAATCCAATATTTTTAGTTTTGTACCTTTTATTATTAGAGCAGAATAATACTTTATGGAAGAAGTAATATTAATAAAGAATTAAAGCGAAGCATAGCGTGAGAAAATTCAATAAGTATTCTTTGTTAAAAAGAATAAATTATTATTCTAACAATTCTAAGGATGTTCAAATAACCTTCTTCATTAAATGATTTAAAAGAGTAAAACTAACAAGCAGGATAAATTCTATTTTATCCTGCTTGTTAGTTTATAATTATTAGATATTGTCCCTTTTTTAGATATTAAATTACAGGTTTTACACACCTTACCTGTACTTTATGATCTTTAGCTGGATCAACACCATTTTTAAAATAATTCTGTCCATTATCTAATTCTGGAATATCTGAAGTCGCACCAGTACCTCCATCGGAAACCATTGACCACACAGAATCACCTAATAGAATAGCCCATTGTGCATAGTTAGTTCTATTTGTATACCCCTTGACATCAATACGACCAGATTTATAAAAAGAAACCCATTCTCCTCCTTCAGCTCTAAATGATGTATACATGTTAGCTTGAATGTTTAAATTAGGTCTTGGTGATCCCCAAGATACTCCATTAGAAGTACTCCATCTCGTAGATTGAAAGCGATCTGAAGCCAAACGCGTGTTACCACCTAAGGCCAAAATTTCGGCACCAGTAGGTAATCTCCAGCCGCCTGGAATTTGACGACACGGATCTTTAGACACCTCGTAATTAGCAACGTTTTGAGGCGTTCTTGAAGTAATATTAGCATCCCAAGGTGTCAAGGAATTATACAACCAATAGTCATTTTCTGCACTAGTAGTAGCTGTATAAGGACTTTTTCGTATGGAATATTTTCCTGTAGTTGGATTATACGTCAAATTCCCTCTTGCCCAAATTAAATTTCCGAATTTTGCCCCATCTGTATTTAAAATGTTTAACGCTGGTGCATAACTTACACCTGCTTGAGGTATAATACTTGATTTAGCTGATATAACGAAATCTCTATTAGTTATAGTAGGATAAGTGCCCGTAGGATAGGTAAATATATCTCTTAAACGTACAGAATTCACACGTATTGTAATATCTGATAATGGTGTTGTAAAATCAGCAGTATACATATTAGCCACACGAGCTGAATCTGCGTTGATACTTACAAACGGTAAAGATGACACACTTTGACTCGCAATATTGCTGATCGAATTATTAACCAAGTTTAACGTACCTGATTTAAAATATGATTGACTTGATGGTGCTAATTGAACATTGAAATTTTCTAATACAGCAGGAAATTCATTTCCTTTCACTGTAATGGCAACTCTAGCTAATCTGTGTTTGAATCTTATATTAACTCTAGCTTCTGGAACATTGGTTGTATTATCTAATGGGAAAAATATATCTGTAGTGGAATTTGCATATAGTAAATCTTTATCAACAGGTGTTTGAATAGAAACATTGTTTGTACCAATAGCATCAGTGATATCAGCAGTTGTATTATATGAGTAGGCTACCCATTTATAGGTTCTACCCTTAAAAATATTAAATGCAGTTGTGTTATAAGTTGCACCTCGAATCAAGTCTTTGTGTGCTACATATACCATATTATTATTAACAACTTCAAATAATATAAATCTATACCTAATATTAGTACCTAAATTAGATACTGCTGATTTTTCTATGTTTGAATACTTGGAGTTTAGTTTATCTTTTATAGAGGTACTTTCTGAGTAACTTACCTTATCAAACGATGTAGAATATCTTATTCCACTCTCTTCTAAATCATAGATTTCTTCTTCGGCGTTAGAAGCATTTGCTACATCCATTTTGCTATTGGCTGATAGATCCAGCTGTTCTTCAATGCCATCTAGACTAATAACAAAATCTACTTTATTTGGGTCTCCTATTTCTGGATTGGTTGATGTATCATCTGACTTTTTACACCCACCTAAAACTAATAGGCTAGATATCAAAAACAAATTAATTAAATTTTTGCCTTGTATCAAATACTTTATTTTTGTCCAATTGGTTCTCATAACACGATTTTAATTGCTACCAATAACGAAATCATTCGTCTCAAATCCATCACTAAACTGCCAATCCTCTACATCAACAGTGTTTGATGAAGGATCTATTCCTATTCTAGCATTTGAAGTACTAGCAATACCATTCTCAACTTGAATGATATAAACATGTAACTTTGGTGCGTTATATTTCTTCATAATTTTGTTTTATTTATTAATGACTAATGAGCACAAAGTTATCTTATAGTTTATCATTTAGTATAACTAATCGGACATATATTGTCGTACTTGTAAATATAACACTACATCAATAATAGATTTTGCCGGATACGCATAAAAAAGATCATTTAGAGAGTGCAAAATTTTTAATGATGATAATAATTGAATTTACTTGATTTGTCCTATTTATGCGAGGCGGTAAAATTCAAAAAGATTGAAATTTCCTAAAATAACGTGAGTTCGGGATAAGAAAAAAGTGAAATTTATATATTATTCCAACAAAAAAAGGCTTGATTTATGCATACAATTAGTTGACAATCAAATTGTTGTAAATATAAATCAAGCCTTATGGTAAGAGATAAAGTTATAGAAATTTTTGTTAAGGTCGATGATTTCTACAAAGAAATTCAACCCCTTCTTGAAGAAAATCGTATTGAAGACAGAAAACTGGGTAATCGCAATAGAAAAACAGGTCTTTGTGATAGCGAAATAATCAGCTTGATGGTTCTTTTTCATTCAGGTCAATTTACTAATCTTATGTCATTCTATGTTCATTATGCACTGCCGCATCTAAAGGATCTCTTTCCTGGACTGACCTCCTACAATAGATTCGTTGAACTCCAGCCTAGGTGTGCCGTCACCTTTATGTTGTTTGTTAAGATGTGCTGTCTTGGCAAAAGTGAAGGTGTCAATTTTATAGATTCTACGCATATCAAAGTATGTCATAATAGAAGGATACATCAGCACAAAGTCTTTAAGGGAACTGCAGAACGAGGTCAGTGCTCCATTGGCTGGTTTTATGGCTTCAAGCTGCACCTGATCATCAATGATAAAGGTGAAATATTGTCTTTTTATCTCACAAAGGGGAATGTAGATGACAGAAATCTAAAACATATGATGGATATGACTAAAGATATTTTTGGTAAACTCTATGGGGATAAGGGATATATTTCAAAAGCAATGGCCGATATATTATGGGGAAACGGAGTACAAATGGTGACCAAACCAAGAAAAAATATGAAAGGAATAAACCTTAGTCAAACGGATAAAATAATGCTCAGAAAGCGAGCAATTATTGAATGTGTCAATGATGAACTTAAAAACATTTGTAAGCTACAACATACAAGACATAGGTCTGTAAGTAACTTTTTATTGAATATTTTAGGAGCATTAGCCGCTTATGCTTTCTTCCCTAAAAAACCTTCATTAAATATTCAATTTGAACAGCAAGAAAATCAATTATTCCTTGCTGCTTAAACCGAACTCACGTTAAATAATATTTTATATTTCATTATTATTTCGTATATTACATTATAAATACCCTTTAATTTAATACGAATACCACTCAATGAATACCCAAGTAAAATTCAATAATGTAAATGCATTATTCTCAAAATCCCTCAAGTTAAAAATCAATCAATCTTTTCAACAAGATTTAATAAAAAAGAGTGGTAATAGAAAACTTATTTTGAAAGCTATTATATTATTGTCAAGTCTTGTTTTAATATATTCAATTTTAATTTTTTTACAGCCTCACTGGATAATAAGTGTTTTATTATGCATAGTTCTAGGAGTTAATTTTGCGGCAATTGGTTTCAATATTATGCATGATGCTGGTCATAATTCATTTTCGGAAAATAAAAAAATTAACACGATATTGTCTTATTCCTTAAATCTTCTTGGTGGAAATATCTATTTATGGAAACTTAAGCATAATATTGCTCATCATACATTTACTAATATTAATGGGGAAGACCATGATATTGAAATTAAATTTATGAGAATTCATCATGATCAACCACTAGAAAAGCACCATAAATATCAACTTTTCTATTTCATGATTTTGTATTCAATTTCATATTTAGCGTGGATCTTTTATCAAGATTATGAAAAATATTTTAGACAGCGATTGAGTAAGACATCTGATACCATAGCATTTCCTTTAAAAGAGAAAATCATTTTCTGGATTAGTAAGTTTTTACATTTTCAAATTTTCATAACTGTTCCTATTATAGTGGTTGGATTTCTACCAGCAATGATTGGTTTATTAATATCTAGTATAGTATGTGGCATTTGTTTAGCAACAGTCTTTCAATTAGCACATGTTGTAGATGAAACAGAATTTAAAACAATAGATAATTACAAGGTTGAGGAAGAATGGATGATTCATCAGTTGCAATCAACTGCAAATTTTGCTACAAAAAGCAAAACTCTTACATGGCTTTTAGGTGGACTGAATTTTCAAGTTGAGCATCATTTATTTCCTAAAATAAGTCACATTCATTATCCAAAAATCAATGAAATATTAAAAACAGAATGTTTAGCTTATAGTGTAAAATATAATGAATATCCAACATTTTTTGCGGCATTTAATTCGCATATCAATGTTATTAATAGTATGTCTAAATAAATAAATTTTTTATTTTAATTTATTATATTTGTGTATAATCAGGCTCTGCCACGCTAAACCTAAGAACGATCAGTATTCTTTTCAATTTTTAGTCTTTGCTTTTCAGTCGCTATGTTATCATCACATTTGATGTAATAAATACTTGACTTTGTACTCCTTCAAACTCTAATAATTATTATTCACGTTTGTTAACTAAATGGTTATTCAAGATTTAAAATTCTTGAAAAGGATGGCTTTATGCCTCAACAATTTTTTTTATTTAATACATTACAAATGCAACAAGGAACAGTAAAATTCTTCAACGAGACAAAAGGTTTTGGTTTTATAACACCTAATGATGGTGGTCAAGATTTATTCGTACACAATACTGGTTTAATGGACAATATCAGACAAAATGATAATGTTACTTTTAATGTCGAACAAGGAAGAAACGGGCTAAACGCGACTAACGTGCGTATAGCGTAACAATACTATTTATTTTAATTTATTAAAGCTAAAACGAATTTGTTTTAGCTTTTTTATTTTCATATAAGTAATGTCTTAAACAAATTTTACGAGCATCATGTACAAAGTTGTAGAGTTGATTATAAATAATCGGATCTTTGTACAGATATTTTATTCATAGTCACGATTCATTTAAAGATTTAATACCTTTTTTATTAATACAGAATCATTATTCCAAAGAATGTGGTTCCTCGTCAATTTTGATAAATTACGCTCATTGTGTAGGTGTCATTTTCCTCAACAACTGAAATCCTGCACGTCCGTACATTTTTATAATATTTTTGATTTAATGTACTTATTCTTACATGAATAGTATTTATGGTTGTTAGTACGGCATTATTCAATGTCCTGTAAACTATAAAAAGTATTAAAGAGCTACGACTAATCCATATTACGTTCGTTTACAGGGAATCCATGCTCATATTTATTAAATCCCGTTAAAAAATCATCTTTAAACTTTTGCTCATTTATAGAGCCATCAGAGTTTTTATAATCATCGAGCAATCCAATAAAATGGAAATCAATTTTGACTCTTGCAATCATATACTCTTTATCTACACCTTTACCATCATGAACTACATCTGTTTCTATGATCACTGGTTTAAAACATCCCATATTATTTATAATTAATTATATATAAACTTAATGTTTATTATTGATTATCTTGAATTTATATTTAAACATCTCTGGCTCGTACCCCTTTGAATATTAATATTTTGATTTTATACATTTTATTTTGAGATACAATGGTAACAAGTCGTACAGAAGTATCCGCCCTACGAACTACATATTTGACTACTGAATAATCTTCTTATAGTTCTGTGGATATAGATCCTTAAGGTTTTATGATTTATTGAAGCTATATTCTGTAGGGTATATTTTAACCACTGAAATGGGTTTACATCATGTTTTTTACAGATAGCAAAGAACGAGTAGATCATAGCAGCGCGCTGTGCAGCCTCATGGCTACCTGCAAATAAATAGTTTCGGAGTCCTAAACAGCAAGGCCTAATTGCATTTTCGCATTGATTTGTATCAATCTGTAGATTTCCATCATATAATTACGCTGAGAGCGCATCCCATCTGGTGTATGCATAAGTCATTGCTTTTCCGATCTGACTTTTAGGTAACGTATTCTTTATCTCCTGAAAGATCCATTTCCCCAATTCGTTGATAACGGGGAGCGATTTCTCAAGTCGCAGTTCCTTGGTCTGTTCTGCGGATAACTGCTGTTGCTTAGCTTGCCTTTCTATAGCATATAATTTTTGGATCATAAGAAGCGCTTTCTCTGCCCGTGGGCGATCACTATCCAACCCCCTTTCTAGTTCACGTCTCGTATGAGCCCAGCAGGCTAAATGTTTAACAACTTAGCAGGTTCACACTCGAGTTCTTCAGTAATTTCTTTACCGATGCAAACTATCTCCGACAAATCGCCTTTTGGGTGAATCTCAATTTCTTCTACAGGAAGATGTGCGGGAAGTTTCGCTCATCCTTTGTGGTTTGGACGTTTGCGAGTATATTCAATTTTTTCTTTGATATCTTCTTGCTGCTGTTCTATATCAGCAGATTCAGCTTCAAATGGCAGAGAAGTTTGACAGGGGTCACCTTCAAAGCGTTCACGCTTTTGACCGAATTGCATCCGTCGAAGCATGTCAACCTGTGCTTTTAACATGTCTCGTTCTTGAGAAAGTTCATCTATCTTTTCATCACGTTCAAGCAGTTCTTGATCACGGCTGGAAATGACCTTGAGAAGATCCTCTTTTGAAAGGTTTTCCAGTGCTGTTTCCATAGTATAAAGATACGTTTTTTTCTACGTTCTTGCAATCAAAAAGCCTGTTTTTACGGCGACGAATAGCGTTATTTCTGTATACTTTTTACAATCTGAACCCCCTCAATGAGCAATACTAGATCGCTCCACGATAGCTCACCTTATTAAGTGCAGATGTACCAAAAGTACCACTCTCTAGACGTTTGTAGTACAAAACAAAGCCGCCGTGCTCCCAGTGCAACAGCTTTATATGGGTGCGGCTACGGTTCAAGAAAACGAACACTTCACCACTGGTCGGCTGACGTTGCATCACCGAAATGATAAGACCACAAAGCCCATCAAATGATTTCCGCATGTCGCAATGCCCATCCTTATAAATAAAACTAAATTGGATAAGATCGTTGAATTTTCGAAGCAGGTTGTCTTTTGGAAGAATAATGTCATACAAACCTGAATAGCAACTGAATTGTGTATTTTTGTTGAGTGGAAAGCATTTTGGTATTCCTTATAGCCTACTTTAAGACACGAAAAAAGGAGCACCAAACTGTTGTTATCCACTCCTTTTTTTGTCTTTTTCGGTTTACACCTCTCAAGTATTTCTAAACTTATTTAAGTAGTTCTTGATATACTTATAGTAGAACATTTCCTTTCTTTACAGTGAATTATATCATATTTAATATACGTTAATACAATTTGATATAATAATTACAAATAAATAATAATTTAACATTAATTTGGTGAAAAATATTTTATCAAATTCATGACGTTACTCTTAGTATATTTATTTACAGCATTATTTATTTCATTCATTTGTTCGATAATGGAAGCAGTCTTACTTTCAACTCCAATCTCGTACTTGAAATCAAGACAACAAATGGGAGATAAATCTGCGGTTGATATGGTTAATTTGAAAAATGACATAGATAAACCATTATCAGCAATTTTGTCTTTAAACACTGTTGCACATACAGTAGGTGCAGCAGGCGTTGGCGCTCAAGCAAACTTAGTTTTTGGTGAAGCTTATTTTGGAATTGTTTCCGCTGTGTTAACTATTTTAATATTAGTGTTGACTGAAATTATTCCAAAAACTCTTGGCTCTAATTATAGTAAAGAATTAATCGGATTTGCAGCAAAGACAATTAAAATTATGATAATAATAACTTATCCTTTGGTATGGTTGTCTTCTATTTTGACTAAATTATTATCAAGAGATAAGTCCCAACTAACAACTAGTAGAGAAGAAATATCAGCGTTAGCAAGTATAGGTACTCAAGAGGGAATTTTTGCTGATAAAGAAAATAAAATTATTCAAAATCTTATTAAATTAAAAACCATCAAAATTAGGGATGTAATGACTCCTAGAATAGTTGTTGTTACTGCAGATGAAGAAATGACATTAAAGGAATTTCTACAGAATAAAGAATTTCTTCATTTTTCGCGTATACCAATTTATAAAGAAAACAGAGACAATATAACTGGTTATATATTTAGAGAACAGGTGTTTGAAAAATTAGCTGAAGATCAATTTACATTAAAGTTGAAGGATTTAAAAAGAAATATAGTTACATTTCCTGAAACTAAAACACTCTTTGAAGCTTGGGAAGAATTATTAATAAAGAAAGAACACATATCTCTTATTACCGATGAATATGGGGGAATGGATGGAATTACTACCTTAGAAGATATTATAGAATCACTTTTAGGTTTTGAAATATTAGATGAAAAGGACAAAATTGATGATATGCAAAAATATGCTATGAAAAGATGGCAGGAGAAGCAAAAAAAATATGAATTTTTAAATACAGATGAACAATTAAAAAATTTATAAATGCTTGAATAATGGATGCCCTTATGGATCAAACCGAGATTAAATCTATCAATGGGAGTCTAAAATAGACTGTGTCACATGTTCAATTACCGCCACGCGGGGCGGTAATTGAACATGTTTGTTTACTGCAAATCTAACACCATTCTTCCTGGAAACCAAATTGCTAATTTCTGTGCAGTGGTTCCCCAATTTGCTAGTGGCATCGTCCATTTCTTCATAATATTTTTATGTGCTAGATAAATCAGTTTCGTTAGTGCCATATCCGAGGTAAATGAGCCCTTTGTCTTGGTTACTTTACGAACCTAACGATGGAAACCTTCAATAATTTTGGTAATGTCGATCAATTTTCGGATAGATTTATCATATCAAAATGACCTGATCGCACTTAATATTATACATTATCATTCTCGCAAAATGCTTGACTGGTTTAATATTGATCAAAGTGGTCGCAATTCCGCGGTTACAAAGCATG
The DNA here is from genome assembly GCF_009829075.1 of Sphingobacterium composti. Lineage (GTDB taxonomy): Bacteria > Bacteroidota > Bacteroidia > Sphingobacteriales > Sphingobacteriaceae > Sphingobacterium > Sphingobacterium composti. The sequence continues at coordinate 118,475 of NZ_WUQZ01000003.1, forward strand.
TAAAGAAGAAGTGTCCCATAATTCCCAGTAGATTGCATTGCGTAATGGAGTTCGGAATGTTCGAAGGTGGAAATAAGTTTTTGATACCTTTTACGTCGTTGGTAAATTTCGCTATTTTAGATTCTATTGATCCGCAATAAGCGACAACAAATGTTTCCTTTGCAATGTCGATCCCAATAACTTTCATAAGTTATAATTAGATTATAAATCAACATCTCTGATAACTGTCGTCGCATACACAGGCTTTTTGCTTACCGAATTATTAAAGTTTGAGATGTTAAAACGCATGGGACAAAACGTGTCAAACGGTATTTTCTACTAACAGTTTATCGTTCTTGTTCCATGTGTTAATTTGAATTTAATAATTCTAATTAAAACGTACGACAGATTATTTTACAGTCTCACATCCTCTTTTTTTTGTCTAATTTAGACACCTCTGATGAAGGTTTACTCATCTCGAGGGATATCTGTATGAGTCATTATGAGTATTGTTATTCAATTGAGCCTGATAATCCTTAACTGTAGTTTGTTTATCTAAACTATCTTTATTTTCCATAATTAGTTTTGCAAGAGTTTCATTGTAGTTTTTTGTCAAGCCCTCAGTCTGCTTATGCATATTATCTCTTAGATTTTTTAATTCTCTAAAAATAAGATAGGACAATCCTCCATCAATTAGTACAGAAAGGATTAACCTTTTTCTATCCGAGAGTATTCCTTGACTATCGGTGGCTGAATGTTGGAACTTTGTACCATCTTCTAATTCAATAAGTTTACCTTTTTTAAAATCCTCTTGCTGTGAAGCAGATAATGGCAAACCATTAACTTCAATTATTTGTGGTAATCTATTAGGGTCATAGGATACAAAATCTTTGGTTTGTTTATCGTATTCGATGTTAACGGTAATAATGTTATCATCTTTGGTTTTATGTAATTTACTTATTACGTTCACCTCTCCAGAAATAAGAGCCTCATTTTCCAATGTTGTTAGTAGGGGGTGTTTTTGTGGCTTATTATAAATGGGGTGAATCTGTAGAGTAATGTTGTCTAGCTCATCACGATATAGTGAAAGTTTGGCATCGAGTTTATCAATTTCGATGCCCTCAACCTGCAACCCCTGGAGACTAACCATATCAGTCCGTCGGCCTGAGAGTAAAGACTCAATATCTTCAGGTTTTAATTTTAAGTCTCCATCTCTATATAAGCCTAATTTTTCTAAATCCTCTAAGGGAAGAGTTTCCATTTTATTTTTTGTGTTTTCCATAATTGATAGTTTGAGCGATATTATCGTTTGATTGAAATAATATTAGAATGTTCTTCTTTAATTGGTATATGAGAAGCGTCTTGATTAATGTTAATTGGTATTATCTTAGTTGGGGTTTTAGCAGACAGTAAAGAATTATATAATACATCGGATTTTGAAAGGATGAAATTATTTCCCGTGGACAGATCTTCAACTTTAAAGCGGCCCCTTTTAAGCAGACTATGAATTTTATACGAGGTATTATTGTACTCTATTACTTCTCCCATATTGAGGCTTGAGCTCATTTTTTTATTCGAAACTTTAGTGTTTTCTTGTACATCTTTTTTAGTTGTAATATCTCTTTTAATTTCGAATGCCATTATATAGTTTAATATTTTTTCGGCATCTGCTGCTGCTGCATGTATTTCATAAGGTTTATCTTTTAGTAATTGGATCCAGCTTTCCACATAAGCAATATGTTGTCCAGGATCATGTCCAATGTTAAGTTCATGTCCTATTAGCATTGAAGCAATTTCTGCCCTCAATTCTTCTCGGGCATACTCTTGAGTTCCCATTCGATTAAAAATATCTCTATTCAAGCGGTCCTTATGAGAAGTCCAATGTCCCATTTCGTGCAATACAGTTGCATAATATTTATCAGCGGAATCAAACTGATTGCGTTTGGGCATTATAATCTGGTCAGTTTTGGAATTATAATAGGCTCTATCTTCATTATTATGAGTTATATTAGCTTTAGACTCTGTAATCAAATTTTCTACTCTTTGTAGATTTTCCCAGTTTAAAATTTTAGGTTCTTTTATTAAAGGTTCTATGCCGTTTATTTGCTGGGCATTAAATACCCATGCGGTAGTTATAATTGGTGTTTTAAGCTTTTGAAATTCTTTTAAAGGTTTTCCATCTTCACGGGTTATTATTTTCCCCTGTTGGTCTCGAGAGGTGAAATAATCATGAGTTTTTACATATTGAATAAGTGTTGCTTTTTCTCCTTTTTTGACACTATATCCTTTAGATTCTGCTTGTTTAAATGTCAACCATCTAGGGTCTTCTCTTTGGGTACTTAGTAGCGATAATATATTTATTCCTTTGTACCTGTTACCTGTAATGGCATTATATGGGAGCATAAATGATGGGCCATTGCTATTCCATGGTAATTGCCATGGCGCTGTTCCTTGCTCTAATTGTTTTATTATATTATTAGCTACAATTTCATGTAAAGCCTTGGATGTGTTATTATTCATCTTCATCTCCCTCCTTAAATTGATTAGAATGATCCAAATATTCTATTCCATATATCATGGATTCTTCAGTGGTTAGTTCAATACTTCCTAGAGTTGGTAGTAAAGCTAATTTCTCTTGTAGGCTTATAAAATGATTATCCATTTTTAGTAATTTATAGGGTGTTAAAGTGTTGCGTTTGAATCGCTTTAAGAAATGTTATAGGATCTATATACCTTCCCTTTACTTTTATCGATAGATGCAAATGTTCTGCTGTTGAAAGGCCGGTGTTTCCTGAGATTCCAATATTATCTCCTGCCCAGACCTGATCATTTATTTGTATGAGTAAACTATTCAGATGTGCGTAAATTATTTCCAATTCTCCAGATTTTATGGTAATATAATTTCCCAGATACCTATGGTGTCCAGTAAAAATCACCTCACCATTCAGAATACTTTTGATCGTATCAGATTGGCATTTAAAATCCACGCCGTAATGGAATTTAGGTATCTCAAGTATAGGGTGAATTCGCTTGCCGAAAGGCGAAGTGACTTTTAGTTCAGGCAAAGGGCTACTAATGTCTAGCTGTTGTGCAGAATGAATTTTAGGAATAAGTAATAGACATATTAAATAAACAGGCAATGCATGGGTAATACTTCTGCCTATGTAACAGGAATTTGGAAATTTATAAAACATGATCTTTATGAATTAAAGAGATAATTAAAAAGAGATGGGAATTATATTAGCTTTGGATAACATGGTCTACTATCTGGTTTACCTGCTGAATTATCAGGGAATAATTCTCAAGTAGTATTTCGTCTTGTTGATTTCCAAAGTCGTAATATAGGGGCATTTCTTGGTAGTTATTTTCCTCTTGACTCAACTCCTTCATATCTAGGTTTATTCTACAGTTGATTGCTGTAGTTTGAAATTCTCCAGTAAATTTTTCAATTCTATCACGTGCAAGAATGCCTACAACTTCTCCCGCTGAAAGCGATGCTATTTTTCCTGCTGGAATGAGCGTATCTAGCTTTTCATTGACCGAAATAGAGGTTTTTGTTCTATCTATACTTAAAGTTTCACTTTGCTGTTTAACTTTTCCAAAAAGTTTTTCTAACCAATCGAGTGTATCTTTACTTCGTACAGCTCCTGATATGATGTTGCCCATTATAGCCATGATGGTATCAGCGGCCTCTTTACCATATTGCTGTCGGAGCATGGGTAGTTCCTGGATACCTAACACTACAGCAGATAAATTTGATCTGGCTTGAGCGAGTAATACATCAACTTTATGTATATATACACTAGGTGCTTCATCCACCACTAGGCCTACAGGTAGATTTCCTTTGGTATTTATAAGTTTAGTAACTCTATTAAGAACAATAGACAGGCAGGCAGAGTTAATGCTTTGTGTACTTGGGTCATTAGCAAGCACAAGAATTGAAGGAGACTTAGGGGAAGATATACGTAAGTCAAAATCGTCACCAGAAAACACCCAAAATGTTTCCTTGGTAGCCATTCTTGAGATAAATATTTTCAGAGTCCCGACCTGTCCTTCCAATTGATCAAATGCTTTAGCCTTATAGGCAGACATAAATGGTGATAATAAAGAGGCCAGTTCATTATTGCTGAATAGCACAGTAAATATGTGATCGTATGATAAATTTAAAAAGGCTAGTACGTGAGGAAATGAGGAGTATCTCCCTTGCTGATGCTTGCTGAAATAATATATACATGCCGCCAGGAAATTTATGGCCGATTGCGTAAAAAATTGATCGCTTCCAGCTGATTTATCACCCTTTTTTAAAGCTTCCACTAATGCCTCTGCTGTCTCCGATGCATCAGCTAAGGTTTTTATATATTCGGACTTAAATGGATTCACTCTTCGGCTTTTTTGGGGCTCATTTAGATTTATCACATGAAATTTGTGTTCATATCCTTTATGAACCATTTTGCTATAATGATAGTACGCAATTTTGCCCAGGTCCGGGTATTTAAGATCGTATAGGCACATGGTAAATGACTTATTTATCATCTGTCTAATTATAGGCATAATAACGCCGAAACTTTTCCCACTTCCGGGAACTCCACATACTAAAAGTCCTCGAAAAAGATTCTCAAGGCTGATGAACCCTTTGTTTACTTTTCTATTATAATAAAAAAGCATAGGTATATTGATGGCATATGGTTTAGTAGATGCTTTTGTTTGTTGCAAAAAAGACTCTTGTTGAATGTTCCACTTATCTTTGCCAAGGTTAGAGTGTATGATTTTTGATATATTATCTAAGGCAACATGCAATAATATAATACCGGCTATGCTGCATGCAGTATAGGTTAAATTCAGGTTGTTAATTTTATTTTGACTTGTGGAAGTTGGAAATTTATAATAGAGCCAAATGGAAATACATAATAGTAGTATACCAAAGACTAACGGAAAAAGAATATGTTTCTGCGGGTTGAGATCTACCTTCTTTTTTGATAAGGTTCCTATGGCTACTAGACACAGTAAGCAAAGCGTAAATAATTTACTTGCTATAGGGGTACTATACATTGGTAAGCTTAAAACTTTGTATGTTAGATTTTCAACAAAAACATACTTGCTGTATATAAACGCTTTTGTAATAGCAAATAAATAGACATCAAAACATACAGAAAGATAAACTCCCAATTGAAGCAACCTATAAAGACTTTTTTGTTCTTTAGTTTCTTCCATGATCTCTTAAGTTTTTGGTTAATAAACTGCTAATCTTGCGAAGGAAAATCTGTTAAAGAGCTTTTGCATTTGATATATCATCAAAACCTATGTTCAGATCAAGCATACGTCCGGAAATCTGCTTTTCTGTTAAGCTAATTTTGAGAACTTTGCTATTTGGGAAAATAACTTTTTTAATGACGTAAATGTTTCGTTGCTGAGATTTTATAGTGCTTAACTCCTTAAATTCCCATATAGGTGTTATTTCAACGCTTTGAAAGTTAGTTGTTTTAAGTACTTTTTTGTCTTCAACAAAAAACCTAAACTCATCGATGTCATAAGATAGTTTTGTGTCGTTTAAAAAACTGATGTCAAAAAATATATATTCACCTACTGCATAAATCTCATTAACTGAAAGGGTTATCCCAAAATCCTTTTTCTTGGTGATTGGTTTGGATTTTTTTTTGGATAGGAGTTGCATTGATATTTCTTTTTTATTGATTTCGGTTAAAAGATCACTGTTTATTTCTAGCGGCTGGCTCCTGATTGGATCGAGCTGGATTAAGGCGGGCAGGTTTGCCTGAAATGTACCCAGGTAGCAAAGTCGGTATTGAGAAACAAAGTCTTCGGCAACTATAGTTAGCGTTCCAAGCTCATGACTTAATGGCGCTAGTGCTATAGAGTCGTTTTGAAACTTAATACGCAACATATTATCTAAGGGCAAATCTCCATGAACTAGCTTAGAGGATATATCTACATATTTGATGGGCTGTGGGGATAGAAAATGTACAGAGTTATCGGCGTACAGGTATATAATAGGGAGATCCTGCATGTGCGTTTGTGGGCCTAAAGTGTTTTGTGCAAAAATATGCGTGATATATAAAACGGAGAATAGGAGAGTTAAATTGATTTTTATGGTTTTCATAAGGTATGTTTTTACGTGTAAGAGAATATAAGTTCGGCACTATTATTTTGATAATAAAGGCCATGTTTAAAGCCTACATAGGCGTGAATGCTATAAATGTTTAGAAAAATACTTTGCTGTTAATTTGTGCTATTATTTGCACTTGCGTCTACTAAGTAGACTTGGGTATTGTATTTTATTTTTGCTTTATTTTTTCTTATATGTTTATTGATCGCTGAACTTGTGGATTGAAACATACGTTGAACTGTACTCATTAATAATTGGGCATTATTTTCAGCTTGTTGATTAATCGTTAATCCCTGTGCCGAGTTGCTGGTAATCTCCTTACTAAATTCTCTAAACTGAGATTCAGGAACATATAATCCGGCCTGACCATCTTGGTCGTAGATATCCAATTTAACAGGTAATATTTGATCATTATGCATGATAGAGTACACTGTTAATTGTACCCTTTGGGCAGAGAACCCCGATACTTTGGCATAGAGAAACGTTCCCTTTTCGATTTTATATTTTCCCACTTTTAAATCTTCAAGTAGTCGTAATCGAAGCCGCGAATCCACAAAGGAGGTTCTATTTTCATCTATTATTGCCTTTAATAAGCTTTCTTGTGTATCGCTTTTAATGGTATTAAAAACTCCCTTGCTATTCGTGAATTTTTCTACATTTAAATTTAAAGTAAGCTCGGTTTGTGCTGTTAGGTGTGGCCGTCTTTGTTCACTTTGCTCATTAGAAATGTATTCGGGATCATTTGCTTTAGCGAAACTGTCGGCTAATGCCATCTGTTTTCTGAATAAATCCAAAGGATCGTGCTGCTTTACGGGGGTGCTTTCTTTTTTTTCGTTATGTTGATATGGCAAATTTTTAAGTATATTTTCTAGTTCTTTATCTGTTCTATTTGCAGGGTAAGGTTTATTCATGTCATAAGAAAGTTGAGCAGAGGATAATGATTTTTCAATGGAGTCTAATTTTCTCTTTTCCTTTTCGTTGTAGAGCTCATCGAATTTAAATTCTGCTTGCTGCTCCTGGTGTATTTGACTTATGGCGGTATATCCGTCTGCATATTTATACTGATTTTTATATGCAGCAAGTTTATCAGCTAGCTCTCTTTTTTTTATTTCATCGGAAACATCGGCTATATGCTCTTGCAATGTATTTTCGCTAGGCTGATCATTAGTTTTTTTTTGCGCAAATACATCACTAAACACGTAATAGAATATACATAAAAAGGGAAGTGCAATAACAGGGATGATATACCTTGGTTTTTTGAAGTTAATTTTCATAATGTGCTATTTATGTGTGAGTGTGTCTGGCATTTTTGAATTAATTATGCTGTTTTCAATTTTCTGCATTCTTTCAAAAACATACAATACCATGGCACTATCTTGTTGGGTTAATGAATCTTTACGAACTAATTGTTCAACTATACTTTGGAGCTCAAATAATTCTTTAGTAGCTGATGCGGTGTAGGCGATGCTACCCATTCCAGAGTAAAAGCCAGACAGCAAACTTTTAGTAGGGGCTTGCGTTTTATCTTTTTTGGTTTTAGGTAAATAAAAAAAGCATCCTAAAGAGATTAGAATGCTAGATACCATGGCGGCATATACTATTTTAGGGTAGGAATTTATAATATAAAAGAAGCTGCGCTGTATTCTACGGATATGATCCTCCCAACGATTATATAACTCCTGCCATATAGGTGGTTTATCTTTGTTATTAGATGTTATTCTTCTGAACATGGCTGATATCTTTATTTTCTATTGTTTTCCATTTGGTAATTAATACACCATGCCCGTTATTCTCGGTTCTAAGTTTAAGATCATGGAGGTATCCTTCTGTGATAAGTGTTCTCACTACAGTGGAGCTTCGTCTATCAATAGTTTGTTTACCGTAATAGCGAAAATATTTTTTTTCAGGATCTACATGAATAGAATCAGTTTGTATAGTTAATACAGCGCTTGAAGAGAGTATGGAGTTGAAAAATCCCTTTTCTCGTAAGTTGTTGTATTGTAATGCCCCTGTTTCATCAATTAAGTACATGGCTTTTTTCATTTGGTACTCCATAAATTTCTCATCTGGCGCAAGTGTGAAAAAGAGCATATGAAATAAATTCACATGTGTTCTATATTCCAGCGGCCTGTTCACATTCACATCCAACTGGTTTGCTTGATAGGGGGTAGAATTTTGATCTAAGATATATACGGATTTTCGGGAGATATGAATCTGTTTATATGCAAAGAAGCTTACTCCAAGTGAAATTATAATACTAGTTATAAGGCTTGAAATCGAAATCCAGGAGGCTAGTCTGATCTTGCTCTCGATGTTTCTAATAATCATAATGAGAAGGTTTGTAGTTTATAGTTTAGTTGCAATTTTTGTTGCTGTACGCCATGCTGCTGATGAATTCCGAGCTACGGTGCTCACTGCAGAGGTAATTCCACTTGTAGATATAATCCATGTGCTGATACTAGGAACGGTTAACATGGTAAGGCCTCCTATTATAAAGGAGATTATAACAATACCGAAACTTAGTATACCATTGGAGGCAAACCAACCCATTTTTTCTAGAGTATCACCGGAGGTGGCTAATAACTGTTCATAGCGTGTAATCTCCGCTTCCATAGCATATTGTTGAAATAAACTGGAAATATGCATCACCAGGTAAGCAATTCCTGAATAAAGATTTACACTAACAAAACGCGCAATCCAGTTTGAAAACGAATCTCTAAAAGCAGGAAGTATACTCGTAGAGACAGAAAAAGGCCCTAATATGATTAGTATGGTGGAATATATAATTTGAATCATAAAAATTATATACACGCAAATTCTTAAGACCCATAGAGCAAGGGTTTCCAGTGTAAAAGTTAAAAGTAGTTGCAAGTTGACCTGCATTCTGTTTTTTAACTGTGTTACTGTATTCCATACGTTAGTAAAACCTTCTTTTACAGTAGAGGTTACTGATTCCCAGGCTTTACCATACCAAGAATCTGCTTCTTTTTGTGCCACTTCGGTTTGGGCTTGAATGGTGGTAAGTTGATCGGCAATTTTGATCATTAAATTTGCACGTTTTATACGTAATGCATTTACTTGTAACTGCCCTGTATCGAATAAAGCTTCTGTTTTCGCTGCAATTATATCTGTGGGGTATGCTATAACTCGTGTAAAGGGGCTCCACCATATTATTACCATAGCTAGGCCAAAGGGACGCAAAAGTGGCATTATTTCTAATTTTTTATCACCTGATATCATATCGTATGACCTTATGGCAAATGATATTAGCATAAAAATGGCTGCTAAGGCTTGCGCATCTGCTATAAATACATCAAAATGTGTCCACATCGTGTCTTTCATTCCCCGTAAAAAATGCATTACACCTTCTTCATAAACACCATTGCCTTGCAAGAAATTGAATGTATCCTGAAATGATTCCGGTACGTTGGTATTTATAGATGGAATGTTTATTTTGAAAAGTGAGCATAAGAAATTTAGAATTTTCATAGCATGTAGTTTATTTAGCGTATAAACGCGTAAGAATTTTGTTCGCTATTTGAATGTCTGTCTGCCCTAGCGGAATAGCAGGTAAATGGAGGCTTAAGGAATTCGGGGAAACATCTATTTTCTTTGCTAGCAATAAATACTTCCCTTGATACTGCACTTTTGCATTCCAATTACTACGGAGTAGTTGGTAGTCTTGAAGTATACGGTGATAACTTAGTATTCTACTTCCTCTATCCAAATAACTTTGATGAGCTAATGTGAGTCTCTGTCTTAAGCTTTCAAATTCTTGTATGTACCAGTCTAGCACTCCTTTAGCAATCAAGTTTTTCTTTAATTCTTCAGGGATACCTTTCAGATGATCAATATGATCTTCCATAAGTGGACTAAGTTCATTTTTATAGTATAGATTCCATAGCGGATCGGCAGAAATTACTTGTGGGGCATAGTTATATATTTCCGTGAGTGATGTGCTCCGGAGGGTATCGCTGTGTAATTTATAGTTTTCGGTAGATTCTTTCATTGCAAGTAGCATACCCATGCGGAGTGTCTGAGGGCCTCCAGCAGATAATGGGCGATGATCTACTTTAGGATAGTTTGGGTGAAGGCCCCATGTAAGCCAATACTGCGGATTTAATCCTAGAAACCCTTTTTGGGGGGTAAATTTATTTTTATCCCATTGCTTAAAAACCATTCGCTCTTGTTGGTTAACAATATGTTTATCATTTATTTTTCGTACAGTCTGCCCATTAAGCAAGTTGCAACTTAGGATGATATAGTATAGTAATAGGTATGAAAATTTTGATTTTAGCATTTTTTAAAATTTAGTGGATGATTTATTTTAACAGGTTGTAGTACCTTAAAATTTCGTCAGCTTTCTGCTTATCTGTATTAATAAAGCTGGCATATGGATTAATTGACCTTACAATACCATTTATTTTTGCCCAGTAAATGGCACGGTGCATGGAAAATATAAGGGCTCTGATTACTTTTAATTCTAAGCTTATTTTAGTGAGTAGGTAATCCCGCTTTTGGTAATCCATAAAAATTTCTGTCCCTTCTTTTAATACAAATTCAGATACCTCAAGAGCTAGTTTAAGGCTTCTATCTTTAAAAGATTTTGAGGCTTGCTCGGCCAAAAGTAATAGCCAGGGGGCAGAGGCGGCCTGCTGCAACACTACACTACTTTCTTTATATATCTCTTCTACAAGCTTACCAATACTAACAACTTGGATAGAGGATTTCAAACCTTGATCTATATGCGTTAATGATTGATGGATGATGTTTTTTACTAATACTACTGCGCTTAAATTTATATTGATATTATCTACCTGTTGATTTATTTTACTAAGTAGTGATTTGTGGTAGCTTTCCGCAGATAAGCGTATAGCTGCATTTTCATTAATTATCCGCAAGTGATTGGCATCATGAATTATGGTTACCCCCCCTTGAGCTAGGACAAAGTTTATCGGAAAGAAGAAGAAAGCTATTATATATATTAATTTCATGGGGTCAAGATTTTTATTTTCGATAGGATACGGTCTACGATTCGTTTATCTTCATTTATGAAATCAGAAAATGAGCTCTGGGATTTAACTTTTTTAAGTTCACTGGCGTAATACATGGAGTTTGCAAGGCTTCTAGAAATACTTAGTATATTTTTCAGCTCGGTGATTACGTGTGCATAAAATATACGCCGGTCACTTTGCTTCATCTGATTAATCTCTCCGATAGTGAGCATAAGTCCTAAAATATACTTGGCTAACTGTTGCGCTCGATGGATTAATTCTCCTTGAGCATTTACGGCAAGTATTAACATGCTTGGGTCATCTTGTACATAGTGCAGGATTCGCAATTGTTCCTTAGTAATCTGCTCTACTAATCTGGATGATTCCATCGATGTATTAAGGATAAGTAATGCTGTACCTAGTACTTGAAATCGCCTGTTGATCTCCCTATATCGACTTTTTAGCGTTGCGGTTTGCTGACTGTTTATTTCTTGGTTTGTTGTAGTTACGATTTGGGTGCTTCGAAGAGTTTGCTGCTTATCATATTCTTGTTTACTGTGCGCTACAAGCTGATGTATCAATTCAATATTAAGCTGTGCTTTTGATAATTGTAGTAGGCAGATATTAAAGGTAAAGATGAGCAGTAGGTTTTTCATTTTTTAACTAGTTTGGAATTCCTTATAATATCATCCGCTATATTTTTATCAATATTTATAAAGGTGCTATAAGGATTCAATGATTGTAATATTCCACGCTGCTGCGCCCAGAACATGCTTCTTTGCATGCCAAAGGCTATACCTCGAAGTATGTTAAGCTCAATTCTTATAAAGTTTAATAGTTTAGCCCTTTCACCAGAATCCATCAGATTTTCTTTTCCGCCTTTAAGTGCAAACGTGCCCACTTCTAAAGCTAAATTTGAAGCTCTAGCTTTAAATTCTCGGGCACCTTCTTCTGCAAAAAGTAGGAGTATGGGGTTAGTTTTTGCAATTAGCAATGCTTTGTCCACATTTTCTAGTATATCGGTGGAAATTTCTGTGATATCTTTAACGGCTAATAGTGAGCGCATCACAGCTGATACTTCAGAAAGACCTTTATATATTTGATTTTGCAGATCATTGGCTATAGTTAATTGACCAGTGATCGCAAGCTGTCCACGTTGAATTAATGTTAGGTTTTCATTGACATTATTAAGTTGGTTATTTATTACACCAGCATGTGTAGCTGTTGCTGCTGCGACAGTAGGGTCAACATAAATTTGGGCATTGGCTATATGTATGCACAATACCATTATGATAATGGAGAGCGTTTTCATGAATTAGATTTTTAAGGTTTACAAATTAATCGTTTCAACTGGTGCGCCGGTGAGGTTTACCTGGTTTACAAATTTTTTAAGACTCATTGCGGATTTGTTAAAGTCTTCCACAAAGGCTGTAAGGGCATTGGGGTAGGTTTTAAAATGTTGAACGTATATTTCCACAGCACTTTTCTCGGGCTTTTCTGTTGTAAATGCCAGATGGTGATATAAGCTAACCTCTACGCCATAAACCTCACCCGAATTTCCTCTTCGAATATAGAATTCATTGAATCGTGGGCGATTGTGTTTATTATCAAGCTTATTTATGGTGCTAATTTTTAGCTGCTCGACGGGGCTGATATTTAGAAGTTCTGCTACTTTTTTTAAATCAGATTCTTTTTGCTGCAGAAGTATAACAGTATCCGAGTTGTTAATAATGCTATCTTTAATAATGGGATTTCCAATGATGTCGTTTATCTCTTGAGTCACTTCAATTATCTCTCCATAGAACTTACGTACCGTCTTATTTAAATACAAAAGAAAATTTGCCATCATTGGAGAAGAGATAGCGCGCCAAGCTTCTTCTAAAATGAGCGTTTTTCTTCTGTTTTTTCTATGCCTCATCTTTTGGATAAACATATCCATAATAATAAGGGTGACAATTGGCAGTAATATAGTGTTAGACTGAATGTTGTCTATTTCATAGACTACAAATTGCTCGTCAAAAAGAGATTTGTCTGCAGGTTCATTCAAGATTTGCTCATATTCTCCGTCTTTATAAAATTTTTTAAGTACAAAACAGAATTCGTCTATATCGAAGGGAATGTTTTCCTGTTTCATGATAGTGGGAATCTGCTTTTTTGCGAAAAGATAAAAGCTGTTAAAATTCAGCTCGTCGGTATGCTTCTCAGCTTTATAAGAGAAATAGTCTATATAGTAATCAGAAATTACTTTTGATATTACGTCACGTTCTAGGGTTGACGTTTCACCGTTAGATCCTTTCCATAAAAGGCATACTAATGTGATAAGGAAGTCTTTTTTCTCAATATTAAACTCTTCTTTGGTGATGGCAAAAGGATTCATGGTGATGGGGTTTTCCTCACTATAGGTTATGTACTTTCCATTATAGGTACTGCATAAACCCGAGTAGGAGTGCCCCACATCCACAATTACTACATCCATATTATATTGTAGATACTGCTGAACGATAGCGTTAATAGCATAACTTTTTCCCGTTCCTGAGGACCCCAGTACGAATCGGTTTCTATTTTTTATTCTTCCAGTTTGCATAGGAAGATCTGATGGATCAATAGCTACAGGTATTCCCTGCCTGTCGGTGAAGTAAAGCAAAAAGTCAGATGGCTCATCGTTGAGCAATCGTTCTTTGAAAAACAAACATAGCGCAGCATCACAGGTTGTCAGAAACCAATCAAACTTCTTTAATTCCACTGCATTTGCAGGAAGGGTTGTCCGAAATAACTCCAGTTGATTAAAGGCATTTCGCGAAGTGATGATTCCCTGTTGAAATAGTGCTGCCTCTATAAAGTTAGTTGCCTTATCCAGACTACCCGCTTGCGTTGAAACTAAGATGTTAAAATGCGCATGTACCAAGATTTGGTTTTCACGTGCAACATCAACTAATAATCTGTCAATATCATCTACACATAATGTATTTGCGGGGTCAGGTATTCCAGCATGCCTATTTCTTTTTACTTCTAGTTTATTTATCAGCTGCCGTTGTCCTGGTATTTCGATAAATTGATTGTATATGATAATTTGATAGTCAGGGACATTGTACAGAAAGAAGAAATTGTCAATAGGGAAATTTTGTGCGCTTGAATCATTCTTTAGAGTATAAGGGCTTATCTTTTCAGGAAGATCAATACTTTGGGTGTTGATAAGTGTAATAGCTCTAACGTTCTTGTTTCCGATAGATAATTCTGAGTTATCAGGTTTAATATTATCCAAAGTAATATTTTCATCTTTGAAATTTAAAGACATAACCCGCTTTACAAACATATTTATTTGCGAGCGGGAAAGTATTTTTGGTTCTAGGTTTGCCTGAAAAAACAATTCATATAATTTTTGGATATTTACAATAAATGCGGAGAGCTGTCGGGCATCAAAAGTGTAAAATGAACCTTTTTTAACCGAACGGGTAATGGTAAAATAGGTTTGAATTTCTGTATAGTCTCTGCCGGAGAAATGCTCTTGATATTTTCTTTGAAGGAATTCTTGATCTTGATTTGCTTTGTACTGTTTGCGAATAAATACATCCTGCTTTTGTAGTAGATGCCCTTCACCTAATATTTTAACAGCATTAAGAAGTATCTGGTGATGCTTAATATAAAGATCCGCGTCTGCGGCGTACTGCATAATGGGATTATTAATTTTCATTATCACGGAATAATCTCCATTTACGTGATAAAGTATATCAACACCTTGGTAATTGTCTATACCAGCGTAGGGAATATCAAATAGATTTTTGGTTACTTTTCTCATAGCTAATTAATAGTTTGGTTTGAGGGACAAAAATTCCGGGGAGTTTTTTTCTATAGTATTGTCCCTTATTTTGCCAGTGAAGGATAAAAGCAATACAGCCTCCAATGGTTGAAAGGGCGCAAAGTCCAGCTATTATTATGTTCGTTAAGGCCGCGGCAATGGCTCCTATAACAAGCCCTATTATCAATGATCCTAGTGCCCAGTAAATATAATTTCCTTTAAACCCCTTGTAGGTTAGGGGCTTTTGAAGCCCCTTGTATATGGGATAGCTTTTAGGTGTCATACGCCAAAGAATGCTTTAATTACTACACTTACTAACACCAGAAATAAGCAGGACCCACCCCAGCTCATTAGCTCTTTATTAATATCCTGATCCCCACTGTTCCATTTTATATACACGCGTATTCCACCTATCAGGCCAACCACAGCTCCAATAGCAAGTATTAAAGTTGATATAGGGTCTATGTAACCTGTTAGAGATGATGTTGCTGCATTTATTCCCACAGTTCCTCCTTGAGCGTAGATCAAGTTTATTGAACAGATGGTAAGAATAAGTGCTGAAAATAGTTTTTTTAGATGTTGTTTCATGATTTATAGTTTTTTAGTTATTTAGTTGTTGAATGTTAGTTTATTGAAATAGCCCCTTAAGTACCGAGCTAAGTATAGATAGAAATAGGCAGGAGAAAAACCACCCAGCGATTTGCACATCTATACGATCTCTTCCTAGCTGCCAATTGTTGTAAATC
Organism: Sphingobacterium composti; assembly: GCF_009829075.1. Taxonomy (GTDB): domain Bacteria; phylum Bacteroidota; class Bacteroidia; order Sphingobacteriales; family Sphingobacteriaceae; genus Sphingobacterium; species Sphingobacterium composti. The sequence continues at coordinate 134,111 of NZ_WUQZ01000003.1, forward strand.
CGCAAACCACCTAATACGCCACAGATTCCTCCAATGGCAAGCGCCAGATCAGAAAGGCTTATATAATAGCGGTCAATTTGATTACTTGCGCTATAGAACTCACTGATTGCTGGTTGTGCAACAATTGAATGGGTGGTTAGCAGAATACTAATGGGGACTAAAAGATAGCATAGCTGTTTTTGCATGATTTGAAGTTAATAGGGAATAGCCTTAGTGTATTCTATAACCTCATTGTGCATGAGCATGACGAGCTCTTTAATGCTTAGCGGGGCAGTGGTTGCAATAGGCACAATAGGTAGAGCCTTCGAAAAATTTTCTTCAGTAGTAAGGCCTACTTTGTAAGCTGCATGATTAGAATCTTTTTCTCTTAAAGTGACTTTTATTGGTTCACTAGCCAGGGGTATTATTATTTCCTGCTGCTGCTGGCTATCAGTAGAGATCTTTGGAGTGTTGATATATAGATCATAAATAATGTTAAGCACATAATAGATCACATAGCCTATAGAAAGGCTAAATAAAAAGGTAAACCAGTTCATAATTAATTAATAAAAAATGTAAATTTTAGATTTATCTCTGAAGATACTGATGGTAAATGCTGTCTAGGGTAGGAAGGATTAAATTTAATAGGCTAGTTGGCGTATGTATGTTGTTTAATTTTTGAAAATCAATCCTATCGTAAATTACCGAGGCAATGGTTCCAAATTTTGATAGTGTGAGCTCAATATCCATTTTAGATTCAATTTTTGTAAAATTCTTTATCCTATTGGGAATAAAGCAACATGGAGCTCGAGGATTCAATTTGGTTATTACTAAACTGAAAAGCAGCGTCGCATTAATCGTAAACTGGTCATAACTAAAAGGGCATAAAATAACATCGGCAAGTGAAACGTACTCACTAGCATAGGCGTCCTCTATACTGGAAGGAAGATCTATTAGCAGAATTTTATGTGGATTCTCTTTAATCTTTGTAAGAAGATTTATGCTTTCTGCTTTCTGTCTATCATATATTGTATATAAGGAGGGAGTTTGCAGAATTTGCGTGTTTTTCTGCATATTGATCAAGCAATGCTTGAAATCTAAGTCCAATATACCAACCCATCTTCTATGCTCTTGCGTGAGATAATTCGCAAGAGCGAGCGTGAGGGTACTCTTACCGACGCCCCCTTTTATATTTCCTATAAGAATGATCATAGCTGCCTTAGGTTTTATGGAATTGTGTATTTCTTATTTTTCCTTCTTTTATTTAGTGCATTAGGCTCCAATTCTTCGATGATATCGATTTGAAAATCAAGTATGGAGATGCCAGAACTTTCTTTATAATCAGAATCTAAAGCCTGAGTTCTATCTATAAAATCGGATTGCGCTCTACTTTCAGAAATGTTATTTTTATTTACAGACCGAATAAAGTCAGACAATGGCCATATGTAACTACCTTCAAAGACCGTCTTACTTTGATGATCTATTACGCAGTAGTCCGTTGGCATTTTACGACTTCTTCCATGAAAAATAAGCTGAATATTGTGGCTGTTTTTAAGCTGCAATATAAATTCGGATGTGCATCTTATTGGGGATGATGAAAATTTTTGATATTTCATATACTCTTTAATTTGTATTGATGCATCATATTTTTTCAGATTCGCAGCAAAAATTTCTCTAAGCTCTTGTAATCTCAAACTAGAGCGCTCACCGTTTGATATCTTGTTATATATGTTCTTAAGACAAACTTCAGCTTGTATTTTTCCATGTTTTATCAAAGCCAGCGTCTCATTTTTAATTTGTGCACTGTATCTTAATGCATATAAAAGCATGATAAATTCCATACGCGAAGAAAATGTATAGTTTAATGCCCTATCTAAATCATGCTGCGCTTGTCTTTTAGAATCTATGCCAAGAACTTTGTTAAGTTCACTATACGCTTTAATTCCTTCGAAGCTGTCACTTATACCTTTTCCATTCTTGTTAACGCGTGTAGAGACAATATGGACATGATTTATGTTTGTGTCGTAGTGAAAAAAAATTAAATAGGGCTGTTTGCCATATCCCATTTCTTCAAGCCAGCTTTTAGCCATGAACGTTAAGTTCCATTTACTTTGAATTTCTTGTTGGCAAGAAATTATAGCGTGAAATTGGGGTTTTTCAATCCGGCTGGCAGCAGATATGCTGAGTAAGTAATCGATATAATCATGAGGTTTTATATATCTTAATATGCCAAGGGCATGAAAATTTTCTGCACACATTAACTCAGCTCTATCACTGCTAACCTTCGCTATGTTATACATTACACCCTTAAAAGAGCTTTGATTATTAAATATTACAACTTTCATTTCATCTTCTTTATTATTTTTAATAATTCTGAAAATGCTGCTTCAATCTTCCCTAGCGTTTGAAAATAGTCTTCAATATTAGTTAGCGTTACAGAGCTGATATTCGTATTATCTTCTAAGGATTTCTGGTTGGTAAAGTAGTATGGTATTGTAGGCTCCAGTGAATTTCTAATCTTGGCTAAATGCGTTCCTAATGAATCTAAGGCTTTTATAAGCTCCACGGTATTACAAAGTATGATGTTGGATTCTTCAATAACCATAATCCTGATAATTTTTGTTTTACTCATGCCTAAGCTTTTCGCTAATTCCGTGAACTTAATATGTTCAGCTGAGGTAAGAGACAGATAGTATCTGCTTTTAGGTTCTTTGAGCTTGGATGCTAATATTGATGTTCTATTTTTCATACTAAAAGTGTTTTAGCGCTTTAAAAAATTATTGAAGGAATGATATTTACTACCGATTTTTTCTACTAGCATCTCGTTATAATCTTTGTATCCTTGATATTGATTTGAACGGTCTTGGGCATGCGGTATAGCATTTATAATGTTCCTAGTAGCTTGCTTTCCTGCTTTATCGTTATCTAGAAATAGATCTATTTGTTTGATGTTCTGAATTCTGTCTATTGTTTTATTTAATTGTGCTATAGAGTTAAGTACATAAATAGTAGGAGAATTCTGAGTCTCACCTGTGTGCTTTAGCCAGCTCAAGTAATCCATGTAACCCTCAAATACGGCAGCATGATTTTCATCAGATCCTGGAATTATAGAAATTCCTTTTGCCCCAATACTACTTTTAAAACCTTTAATGGTAGTGAATTCAAAATTCTTATGCTCATTTTGCCAACCTATAGCATAATAGCTTGTCAAAGAGTCTTTATTCAAGTGGTTTTTATAATATACTTCTTGAAGATGCCCTTGAGCAACATCATAAATCCCCCTAGATTCTAGGTATTTAGTAAGTAAAAAGTTTGTCCCTATAGGTTTGGTCTTAACCAGTTTAAAGGCATAGTCTTGAGACTTTTGAATATTTAAATTCTGTGCTATGGAATTATTTATAGAATTGATGGACTGTGTATTAAGAGTATTTCGCATTTTAAGTAGCACTTCTTTAAAGGAAAGCTCAGGCCAGTAAGCAAGTGCGAGTTGAATAATCCCACCACCGTAAATTCCTGTATGGTTGGCGCCACCTCTATCAATCCATTTACCTCCATCATCCCAAACGCTAAAAGAAGGCGTGGATTGAGAGGTTTGCCGAAGCATGCTATGATAGAAAAGTTCTTTACCAGATTTCTTTACAGGTAGATGTCCTAGGGAGGCAAGAAAATCTGAAATCCGTATATTTTGAAATTCTTCAATATTAACATATGTTGACATGTTTAATGATTTATAAATAAAAGATTTTATTTTTCTAAAGGTTAGTGGCCCTTGATATGCTATCAGTTAAGTATATATGCTCACCAAAAGGGCTGTTTGCAATAGATTTAAAAGAATCCACTGGAAATCTAGAGGATCATCGGTTTATTTCATTTTTATTTTTATTCGGAACTACTCACGTCAGTCCGTACAGACCGGGTATTCACCTGCCAATGTGCTTTCAGTATATTGAATAGACTCTATTCTCACTTTCACAAAATTTCCTTTTTAATTAAGGATAATGTTTCGTTCCTGGCTGTCAAAGAACATCATTGAATCATTCTCGCAACGATTACTTAATGGATGGAAGCTTTGGCTATTCTGCTTTAGCTTGGCTATTTTGTTCTTATGCATTATTAGAAATAGGTTTTTATTAATTTTCGGTAGGCTATGCTTTCTGATTTAAGTATATAGCTATAGCGCTTTAGGAGTTAATCATTTAAGTGTTTGTTTAATAATTGAAAATTCTAAAACATATTTCTTCTAATTTTTATCAAATCAAAAAATTATATGCTTTATCAAAAAGTGAAAGGGGGTGAAAAAAAGAATTCACCCTAGGGAAGTTTTTTTTATAAAAACTTATTAGTCAGTGGTTAAAGGTTTTTTATGTGTCGGGTATTTATTTAGCGAAAAGTGAAAGTTCGCCCTTACCCCGTAGCATACTATCTATTTACACAATTTTTCAGAGTTTATAGTTTATTTACCTTGACCTCATATAATATTTATATTGCAATCCTAGTTTTGTGGCTATAAAGATTTATTAAAACATGAAAAAACTATCAATTCTTTTAGCCCTGATAGGCCTGCTGAATTTCGATGCTAAAGCGCAAATGCCATCTGATAATGGGATAATGAGATTGGATGAATTTCGATATCCTAAAAAGCGTGAGATTATAAATATTCCAAATGTAAATGGTTTGACTGTTTTGAAATGTGACTTTCATATGCACACCGTGTTTACAGATGGTCATGTATGGCCAAACGTCCGTATTGGCGAAGCTTGGAAAGAAGGTTTAGATGCTATCTCTTTCACAGAACATGTGGAATATACACCACATTCCGATGATGTTAAAGTTGGTAATTTAAGACCACATGAGTTAGCTAAAACCTTAGCCGCGGAGAACAACATAATTCTGATAAAAGGTACCGAGGTAACACGTAATACTCCTCCCGGGCATTTCAATGCATTATTTATTCAAGATGACAAGAACCTTGTTGCTGATCGCGCTAGTGATTTAGACGAAAAAGCGATACAAGCTGTAGTTGATCAAAATGCATTTATTTTTTGGAATCATCCGGGGTGGAAAGCTACCCAAATTGCGGGCTCATATGAGTGGATTCCATTTGTTGAAAAAATGTACCAAGAGAAAAAGCTACATGGTATTGAAGTGGTAAATGGATTTGGATTTCACAAAAAAGCATTGGACTGGGCATTAGATCGTAACTTAACCGTGATAGGTAATACTGATATTCACAATCTAATAGCGCACGATTATGACATTGAACGTGAGGGTGTTCATAGAACGATGACACTTGTGATGAGTAAAGATAGATCTGCTGAAGCAATTCGTGAAGCCTTAGAGAAAGGAAATACGGTAGCATGGTCAAGTAATTACTTGTTTGGTAAAGAAGAAAATGTACGGAATTTATTCCATGCATGTGTAAAATTCAGTAGTGCATACCACGAAAAAACCAATGCTCAAGGAAAGAAGACAAAATACTATGAATTATCAAACAATAGTGATCTTCATTTTGAATTGCACCTAAAACAAGGCAATGGAACACAAAAAGTAATATTATATCCCCAATCGACACAAATAATTACTGCTTCAGGCAATCAGTCAAAGCTAACCTATGAAGTAGTATCAACTTATATCCGAAGTGATCAGCATCTAAAAGTCGATTTAAGTTTATAATTATTTATTGATAGGAAATTTTACAAACCAATTCTTTTATAGCTTAGCATTATTGAGACAAATAATGTTCTAGCAAGTTGCGTCTGGCGTATGCCTGTAAGTTTATTCGTGCTAATTTTATTTAGCGTGAGTTCGATTTATAGGTAGCAGACGCATCTTAAAAATGGCGATTTTTTTCATTAGAATTATCGTCCAAACTCATCAGTATGATTATATCATCGACATAACTGGGCGTAATGAATAATATACATTTGCTAAATTTCGTATTTTAATGTCAAATTCTCTCAAATAATACAATTTTTTAAGCTCGATAAGGATGTACCTTCTTTAGGTTCAAACTGTAGCCCCAACATTTGTAAACCATACAGGCTGTGCATGATCCAGTAATCTTTTTCGACTAAATAGGGGTCGACTACTTTTTCTTCTGCAACTATAATAAGTAAATCAACAACAAGGTACTCTTGTGTAAGCTTTTTGGGAAATTAGGGTTTATTAGTTGTGTTTTGAAAGTGGGAGTAATATCTGATAATACTCTTAGTGTATGAATAGGAATGTTTTTCAAAAATTATATTTTGCTTTTATTCAAAGTGTAACTAAATGAATTAATGTGATATTTTAAAAAAGAGGTAAGTTTAAAGTTTATGCTAGTTGATTTTTTAAATATTTTATAGATGAAAATTTAGAACAGTTAATTTTCAGCAATTCCTTTTGAACTGCTGAAAACACTGTATAGATTATATATATATAAATTTTTATGGTACTTGACTTGTGAAGCGTAATTGATTATCAAAAAATAAGTAGGTTAGGTTAAACTTATAAGTCATTATAGCTTATTTTTACGATATGCATAATAAAACACCGTTGGCAATACCGTAAACGATAAAACTAAACAAATCATTAATCCACCTACAATCATAATGGCTAACGGTTTTTGGATTTCTGAACCCATTCCAGTAGATAAAGCTGCTGGTAATAACCCTAATGACCCCATTAGAGCAATCATTAAGATGGAACGGATACGACTTTTCACGCCTAATTTAATAGCTTTTATCAATGGATATTCTTTTAGATTATCTTTCATTACAGCTATTAAGATAATCCCATTGATGGTATTAACTCCAAACAAAATGATTAATCCAATTCCAGCGGAAATTCCAAAGATAGTATTGGTGATCCATAAGGATAGAAATCCTCCAATAAAGGCAAATGGAATTGTAATCGCTGCCAATGCCGTATCTTTCATATTTCCGAAATTACTGTACAATAACAGCAGTATTAGGACTAAAGAAATTGGAATTACTGTCATTAATTGTTTTGAAGCACGTTCTTTACTTTCGAACTCACCTGCCCATTCCATATAGTTATCTTTTGGAAGTTCCACTTCTTTTGCTACCACTTCTTTTGCTTCCGAAATCGTTGAACCTAAATCGCGCCCATCTATACTAAAACCAACACCAATGTAACGGCTGTTTCCTTCACGGTAAATAAAAGCAGGACCAGTTTTGTAGCCAATCGTTGCTATTTCTTGTAGCGGTACATTTTGTCCGTTACTTGTTGGAATTAGAATATTACCAATCTTTTCAGGAGAGTCACGGTATTCTTTCTCGAAACGTAGAATTACATCAAACTGTCGATCATTCTCATAGAATTTAGTAGCTGCTTGACCTCCAATTGTCATTTCAATTACGGCTTGAACATCGGCCGTACTGATACCATAACGTGCCATTTTGGTATCGTGTAATTGAATTTTTAATTCAGGTAAACCAATATTTTTGTACACATTAATGTCTGTAATACCTTTTACTTTTCCAATGGATGTAGATACTTTATTAGCATAATTTTCTAAATCGTATAAATCGTCTCCGAAGATTTTAATTACCAAAGAACTTTTTACCCCCGCCACATATTCTTCTACATTATCCTGAATCGGTTGCGAGAATCCAAAGGTAATTCCTGGATAATTAGCCAATTTATTACGCATATCTTGGATGATTTCATCTTTCGAAATAGAACGTGTCCAATCGGATTCGTCTTTTAGCTGGATATTAAATTCGATATTAAAAAACCCTGTTGGATCGGTACCATCGTTTGGCCTTCCTGTTTGCGTTAAGATAAAGTCTATTTCCTCAGTATCTTTCAATAGCAGTGTTTTCATATCTTTGGTTAATCGAGTTGATTCTTTCAGATTGATACTATTGGGTAAAGTGGCACGCACGTAAATTGATCCCTCATTCAATTGTGGTAAAAACTCCGAACCGTAATTCATAAATTTCACTGAACAAATCGCCAAGAGTCCAACAAATACAGCTGTTGTTAAAGTTTTGGCTTTGAATGAGATATTGAATAATTTGTAAATTGAATTGATACAAAATTTTGAAATGAAATTCTCTTTTTCTTCGATATTTTTAGTGAATAACAATTTACACATTGCTGGAACATATGTTAAACTCAAGATTAGCGAACCTAACAAAGCATAACCCAATGTAAAAGCTAATGGTGTAAACATTTTTCCTTCTACTTTTTGGAAAGAGAAAATGGGTAATAAGGCTACAATAAGAATTATTAATGCAAAGAAGATATAAGAAGCTACACTTCCTGCACTTTTCTTAATCACGCCCATTTTGCTCATTTTTGCAAAACGCTCCGACCCAACTTTGAGCTGCATGGTGGCTAAAGCGACAAAAACCGTTTCTACAATCACGAGCGTCCCTTCGAGTAATAATCCAAAATCTAAAGCTCCCATTGAAATTAAATTCGCTGGTAAACCTTGAATTTTGAGCATAATAATGGCAAATAAAAAAGCCAATGGAATTACCGATGCAACGATGAAGGTTGACTTCCAATTGTACAAGAAAATAAATACAATTAGTGATACCAATAATATACCTTCAACCATATTCTTTGCGACCGTTTTCACTGTATTGTCGACCAATTTGGTACGATCGACTACCGTTTCTATTTTGACATTATCTGGTAAAGTACGTTCGTTAAGCTCTTCAATTTTTTGTTTCAAGTTGCCAATAACTTCTGATGGATTTTGACCACGAAGCATAATCACAATACCTTCGACCAAATCATCATGTTCATTGTAGCCGACCTGTCCTAAACGTGGTTTACTTGAAACAATTACTTCAGCAACATTCTTAATTAAAATGGGTGTAGAACCATTCAGTTTTACCGTAATATTACCGATGTCTTCAATTTTATCCAGCAAACCCACGCCACGTACTACATACGCTTGATCTCCTTGTTGAATAACATCTCCACCTACATTTACATTGGATTTAGAAACGGCTTCGTATACATCCAATGGTGATAAATCGTAATTCTTTAGTTCGGTTGGATTGATTTTTATCTCATAGATTTTTTCTTCACCACCAAAGCTCACCACATCGGCAACTCCGGGTACAGAAAGCAATTCACGTTCGATCACCCAATCTTGAATGGCGGTGACTTCTTTAATTGGCAAGTCACTTTTAATAACATAACGGAAAATTTCCCCAGTAGCCCCCGAGGGCGGTTCGATCGATGCGTCGGCTCCTTGTGGTAAATCGACACCGTTTAATTTGTTAGACACATATTGTTGCGCATAAAAATCATCAATTCCGTCTTCAAATTGTACTGTTACGACGGATAATCCAAATAAGGAAATCGAACGAATATTGGATTTATGCGGAATACTATTCATCACTTTAGAAACAGGTAAAGTCACTAACTTTTCCATTTCTTCTGCACTACGACCAGTCCATTGTGTAATAATACGTGCACGGGTATTGGTTACATCCGGAAATGCTTCAATAGGTGTCTTTTTTAAGGAGAAAATTCCACCAAAAAGCAATGCTAAAGTAGCGAAAATAACAAATGTGGTATTGCGCAACGAGAAGGTTACGACTGCTTGTACTAACTTCTGCATCGGATTATTTGTTTAATTCTTCCACTAAAAGCAAAGCATTCGAACTGATAACCTTCTCGTTCTTTGCAAATTTTTCTTCTACATACGTATATTCAGCATTGGATGCGATAGCCGTAATTTTTCGAACTTCCATTGAGCAATCGTCTTTATAAACGACAACATATTCTTTATTATTCTCAAATACTTTGGCTGAATTAGGAATTGCAAAAGCAGTCCCAATCACATTTTTTTTGTCGATGATGATATCCGCACTTAAACCAGGCATTAGGTTTAAATCTTGATTTTCTAATACTACTCGGGCTTTAATAACGTGTTCGTTATCATCGAATATGTTATATATTTTATCAATTTTACCCGCATACATTCTGTCAGGAAACGCTACCGTTTTTACTTTTACGTGATCGCCTTGTTTAATGTATTTTAAATTACTCGCGTAAATATTCACCATTACCCACACTTGTTTTAAGTTAGAAATTGAAAACAAAGCTTCGTCTGCATCATTAGATATAGATTGACCAGAACTGATATTTTTCTGAACAATGTATCCGTTTTTAGGCGCCAAAATTTGGAACTGCTCGTCACCTATTGCACGATACATTTTTAAAGTTGAATTGATTTTATCCCATTCAATTTGAGCTGCTTGTAGTTCATGCTCTAATGCTAAAACCTCAGGTTGTGAACTCATACCATCTTTTAATAATTCATTTTTTGATTGTATTTGTTTGCGTAATAAATCAATCTGATTTTGGTAATAACGACGTTCTTGTGTTATCCCCTGAACTTCGGCAGATTTTACAACGGCTAATACTTGCCCTTGACGGACATAATCGCCTAATTCGAAATTGACACTATTAACGACCCCTTGTAGTAAACTTTTATGAGCTACTAAATCATTCTCATTATATTCAACCTTACCTGTAAGCGTTAGCTGCTCGTGAATAGGTTGTTCAGAAATTGTAGAAATAGTTGTTGACTTTTTCAATTGATCATTTAAACAGAAAGTTTCGTTTTTATTTACTTCAACTGTTTTTTTTTCTTCTTTGTTGGCACAACTGTTTAAAACAAACAATAATGCAGCTAAAATGTATATAGATTTGTTCATACGATTAAAAATCTTTTCCTACGATATATTGTAATTCTTCGAAAGTATTTTGATAAGTCTGTTGCAATTGGAAATACGCTTGATTGGCTTCACGATAAGCCTGAGTAAAATCAATAAATTCCAATAAAGTCACTTGATTATTTTGGAAGTGCTTTTTGTAATTATCGAGCATTTGTTTTTGATTTTTGAGGTGATCAACTGGCCAATTTTGAAGCGATTTTTCTATTCTAATCAATTGATTTCGTAATTGATGAATGGACTGAATAAGATTATTCTCCACGGTTAGTTGATTGGATTGCTCTTGTATAATACCAATTTCAGCTGCTTTGATATTGCCTTTATTTCTGTTAAAAACAGGTAAATCGAAACTAACCCCTAGACCAATAAAATCACTCATAATATTTCCACCACGATCGTAATTCATTTGTACGGTAAGATCCGGCTTCTTTTCTGCCTTTTCTAAAACTAACAGTTGTTGCGCTTTTGCTTTTTCATTTAATTGACGTTTCAATCCAATGTTCTGTTGTTTGGCAATTTCAACAAGATTGATCGGTAATATTTGGGATTTTATGTTTGCGGATGTTTCAAAAGTGATTTGTGTAACATCTAAACTGTGATTATGCGTCAAAATTCGAAGTTTGCTTAACGCTTCAAATTGTTCATTTTCTATTTCAACTTGCTGTTTTTGCAATCCAATTAATTCCGTTTGAATACGGTAAAAATCAGCCGAAGATACATTCTTCAGCTCAGATTGACGTTTGTACTGGGCATTCATTTGCGTGTACAAGTAAACAATCTCATTCAATTGCGTAACTTCTTGCTGAATGCGTTCTAGATCATAAAAGGTTAATCTTAACTCTTTACGCAATTCGCGTAGTAATTCTTCATACTCAAAAGATGCTGATTTTTGGTCTAATTTTTTTAATGCTAGACGTTTTTTACGTTTGCCAGCTGTTTCTATCATCTGCTGCAAATCAACAGAAATTTGTTGATTTTGCCCATACTTACCAAACAGATAGGGTTGCTTTTCAATATTGTACGTTTTCCAAAGGTTAACTTCAGAAATTGAAAGCGTAGGATTTGGCCATAATTTCTCCTGTATGATTTCGGCTTGTGCCTTATCAATATTAAATTTTGAAGCAAGAAGTTTTGAGTTATTGTGAATAAACTGACTTTCGAGATCGGTTAATGTGACGGTTTGAGCCTGTATAGTAGGCGCAGCACAGATTAATGCAATAGGAAATAAAAGATGTTTCATTTCTAGAAATTTGAAAGTTCAAAACTAGAAATCAAACATTAAGGAGGTTTTTAAGATAGATTAGAATTTGATTAGAATTACTTAAAATGTTAATCGCATAATGGTTCCTTTGGGCTGATTGGTTAATATCTCTAATTCTATATGATGAATTTTAAAAATAATATCAGCCATAGATAATCCAATTCCTTTACCTTGATAAGAAGATGTGTTTTTTCCACGGTAGAAATTTTGCCGAATTTGAGGTAACTCGTCAGTTTCAATTCCAATTCCGGTATCGATAATTTGAAGAATTAATCGCTCTTCAATAGTTAAAAATTGTATCTGTATTTGCTGATTATTAGAATATTTAATGGCGTTAGAAATAAGGTTTCCGATGGCTAAATTTAGTAATTGATTGTTCCCGTTGATCGTCAATAATTGATCATTTTTCACATCCAAATCTACTTTAATATCTGCTTGATGATAGACAATTTGGTTTTCTACCAATTCCCAAATCACTTCATCAATGCGAATAGGCGATAATTCAAAATTGGTTTTCGCCCCTGAAAGCAACATCATTTGATCGATTGTTTCTTGTAGATCTATCGTATATTGCTGTAATTGTTGCAATGCTTCTTGATATTCCTCAGTGGTTCTATCCTTTTGTTTTGTAACTTCCAAAGTGCCCATTAAAGCGGTAATTGGCGTACGTAATTCGTGAGAAACATAGTCTATGAAATTCTTTTGTACCGAAAATGTTTCTGAAATTTGATTAATGAAACGGTTATAAGTCGTCGATAATTCTTTTATTTCAGTATAAGAATGTTCTAGAACAATCGGCTCTTTAAAATTGATTCCGTTTCTGTTTTTTATCTGAGAAATAAAATGTGTGATGGGTTGATAAGCTATAAATCCTAAATATTGCGACAACAGGTAGATGACGGCTAAACCAACTATGGAAGCAATAAGTAAAATTTGAAGCAACGAACTCATTTGATCGTTAAAAACTACTTTAGATTCACGAACTACAACCACAAAATCACCTTGATTATCTGTATAAAAAATTCCTTTGTAAAAGTAGTCCTCCGTGTGAAAAATACCATTATTATGTTTTCTAACTTCTTGTAGAAAGTCCTTGGAAATACTTATATCATTTGTCATTTCACCATTTACCTTGTCACTGTTATTGTTGTAAACGGCAATATTTTTGCGAGAAATGGTTTTTAACAATTGGCTTTTAATATTCTCATGCTCGGAAGAAGAAAGTTCATCTTGTTCTAGATAATAAATAGCCGCTAAGAGTGATTTACTTTCGAGTGCTTTTATTTCCTTTTTTTCCATAGTAGAGTAAAAGGAAAAATAAATTATGGCCGAAACTGTCAAAATTATGACGCTGAATATTAAGACAGAATAAATGGATAAGCGATCTCTTAATTTCATATTTTAATCCGCCTTTAGCATATATCCAACTCCTTTAATAGTGTAAATATATTTTTGATTTTTATCAATCTTATTTCTCAAATAAGATATATAAACATCCACAACATTGGTGTGATTATCAAAAGTTATACCCCAAACAGCATTTAAAATTTGAATTCGAGAAACCGCCTTGTTATTATTTTCGATTAAATAATTTAAAAGCTTGAATTCACGCGGCGATAAAATAACTTCTTCTCCTGCAATTTTCACAGTATATTGGTTCAAATCGACCAGCATATCTCCAATTGCAAATGTATTGGATCTTTCATCTTTTTGTGCATACTGATGTCTACGAGTCAAAGCATTTATTCGCGATAGCAATTCATCAAAATGAAAGGGTTTCGTCATGTAATCATCAGCTCCAAAATCTAAGGCAGAGACTTTATCTTGTACAGAGCTTAAAGCCGTTAACATCAAAACTGGAGTATATATTTTTTTATAACGAATGGTTTGAACTAATTGCATACCATCCATACCAGGGAGCATAATGTCGCAAATAATTAAATCAAAAGATGATTGTAGGTAATTATTTATGAAATCTTCTGCAGATTTACATAAGGTTACAAAATGTGTATTCTCTTCTAATCCTTTTAGAATAAAATCACTAATTCGTTTATCATCTTCAATAAGAATAATTTGCATAAATGTTTTTCACAAAAATAGAAAATCATAAACCTCTAAAAAAATAACCATTGCTTTCTAATGAAATTTTAATGTATAATATTACACTATATAAATTTTAAAAACAGGGAAGTCTATTCTTTTAGAATTATAAAATTGTTATTCACAGATCATATTCTTTGATTTTTATGTGTCATTATAAAACTCGAGAATTTAAATTCCATTTTATTAAATAATAGCGTGCTATTGAAAGAAGTGTAAATTTATACTCTTTTAGACACTCCTGTTTCCGGATATATAGTAAAAGTCAAACTCAAGACTAGGAAGTGTTTTTGTGATAATTCAGTCTGTTATCGAAAGGTTTTTACTGAACGCTTCGATTGTGAAATCAGACCATATTACAGAAGAATGATTCGTTCAAATGATCTTCTTTTTAAAATGGGACTTGAATTGGGAGGAAATAGAGGTTCAGCAATTAGTCGCTATGTTGGACTGCCGGTTAGCTCCTCCACTATGTTAAGAGTGATTCAAGCAGTAGATATACAACCTAAGGCTTTGACATCTTGGGTAATTGGCGTAGATGACTGGGCATTCAAAAAAGGAAGTACCTACGGAACCGTTATTGTGGATTTAGAACGGAAAGAAGTGATAGATTTACTTCCGGATCGTGAATCGGATACGCTGGCAGAGTGGCTGAAAAATCATCCAGAAATAAAAGTAGTATCCAGAGATCGCTATGGTCCATATGCTTTAGGTATAAAAACAGGTGCCCCTGATGCCATTCAGGTAGCCGACCGCTTTCACCTAATTATGAACTTAGGGGAAGCAGCTAAAAAAGTCTTCCAATCAAAAGCAAAAGAATTGAAGGAAATATTTAAGCTTTATAATGATCCCAAAAGGAAAGAACCTTCATTAACGGAAGTTACCGGGCCTGTTGAAGCAAATTTAGAAGTTGTAGCACCAACTATTTCTACAGCAAACATTGGTGCACATAAACAATATCTATTCGACAAGGTTAAAGAGTTATATGCCAATGGTATTACGCTGAGACAAATTGCCAGAATTACAAACCTGGATCGAAAAACAGTCGCAAGGTATGTATCCATGGAAAAACTTGAGAAAAGACAATCCAGCAACTCCACCAATTTGGAATCCTTCATCAATTATCTTTTGAGCGAAGGGAACCACGGAAAAACATATCGAGAACTGCATAACACTATTGTTCAGATGGGATTCAATGGTAAGTATACCCAGTTTTGCCACAAGATGAATGAAGTTTATAATATGCCTGGGCTTAGTAGAATGAAATACAAGGCGCAGGTGGTGGTAGCAAAAACTTGGTCGCCAACCCAATTATCCTTAATGCTCTATAGGGAGTCAAAACACCTAAAGGAAGATGATAAAGAATTTTTAGAATTATTATTTGAAAAGCTTCCTCCAATAAAACAAATGGAGCAATTGATAAAAGCTTTTAAACAATTGTTTCTTATCAAGAAAGACGGTATGTTACAAAAATGGATTCAGGAGGCATCAGCATCAGAGTGCGGGCTTAAAAATTTTGCTAAAAATATTTTAAGGGACTATGAAGCAGTGAATAATGCAGTAGTAACAACAGTAAGTAACGGCCAGGTTGAAGGACAAGTGAATCGAATAAAAAATATAAAAAGAAAAATGTACGGAAGGGCAGGATTTCAGCTATTGAGGAAAATGATACTTGCAAAATCAGCATGATTCACCAAAATTGACGAAGAACCACTTTGCTGTGGAATGGTGGTGTAGTATGGTCCGGAATATTCATTAAGGGAACTGCAGAACGAGGTCAGTGCTCCATTGGCTGGTTTTATGGCTTCAAGCTGCACCTGATCATCAATGATAAAGGTGAAATATTGTCTTTTTATCTCACAAAGGGGAATGTAGATGACAGAAATCTAAAACATATGATGGATATGACTAAAGATATTTTTGGTAAACTCTATGGGGACAAGGGATATATTTCAAAAGCAATGGCCGATATATTATGGGGAAACGGAGTACAAATGGTGACCAAACCAAGAAAAAATATGAAAGGAATAAACCTTAGTCAAACGGATAAAATAATGCTCAGAAAGCGAGCAATTATTGAATGTGTGTCAATGATGAACTTAAAAACATTTGTAAGCTACAACATACAAGACATAGGTCTGTAAGTAACTTTTTATTGAATATTTTAGGAGCATTAGCCGCTTATGCTTTCTTCCCTAAAAAACCTTCATTAAATATTCAATTTGAACAGCAAGAAAATCAATTATTCCTTGCTGCTTAAACCGAACTCACGTTAAGATAGATTTATTTATTGTGGATTTTCTCTGGATAATATTGGGAATAGTTTGTTTAATAGCCCAACATAAAATTAGAGTTTATAAAAGACAATCCTTACAAAATAAGATATAATAAGTTAGGTAGAAATGTTAAGCTTTGTACTCAATAATATATCATGATTCATTAAAATTGTATTATTTAATTTGTGAACTAAAAAATAAAGTTTTTATAAAAATTGATTACAAAAACATGGGAATTTATTTTGTTAATTATTTGAGATTTAATTTAAGAATTTGTGTTATCCTTAATTTCTCTAAATAAATCTTTAACCTTTTCAGTTAACATTTTATAATATCTTTTTTTTTCAATATTTAATTTCTTTTCAAGGGTATAAGATTTTTCAATAATATTAATGTATTCATATTCTTTTTTTAATACAAACAATTTAGAAAATTCAACATTTAAGTATCTACAAAGTATGTAAATACTTGACCAATTGCTCATATGTTCAGCCCTTTCAATTCTTCCTATTGCCATACTATCAATGTCACATTTTAGAGAGATATCATGTCGAGATAAGTTTTCAGTAAGTCTTGCATGACGTAATACTATGCCAATATATATATTTATCAATTGAATTTCAGGATCCAAGAATTTTTTTGCCATCTCCTAAAGTTTAGGATATTCTAGAATTTTATTCGTTACAAATTTGTAACGAATAAAAAATTTGTTATATTTGAATTATAAGATTAATTCCCCAAATAAGGGAAAGGTATTAAAACAAAGAGTCTCGGTCACAAATTCCGACAATTTGAATCCAAAAGAGACGGTAGTTTTAATGCCCATGTTGATATTTTATGTAAATTTGATACATACTATAGCACATGGGCTACTACTGTAATTCCATTTTGGAGGGCGTCGGAACCCTGTGGCATGGTGTGTAGTAGTCCAACTATAGTTACCTATTCCACCATTGACTCTCAATTATAAACTATGAGAGCTATGAAAAAACAACTTTACAAAAATCTTATTTCAGCTCCGGAGTAGCTTCGGAAACTGTATTTTGGTCTTTAATAGATCAATTTAATCGGTTTTGTGCTCCAATTGTAATCCGAAATTATAACCAATGTATATACTTAAGAGTGAGCCTTCCCGATAACAAATCAATTATTTTTTATTAACTATTTGGCAAAACCGTGAATAGATATAACTGTATAAACGTTTTTACAGTTTAACGAATTCACTTTTTACCTTAAAACAACATCTTGAAAAATGAAGAATTTTAACGAGGGGGGGAGAAAACTGCCTATACCCAAGATTTCATGTCCTATGAAATTGAATCCGAAAATAAATCCCAACAAAGCTCAAAAGCAGGATAGCAAGCAAGACGAGAGTGCATTACGTAAGGATCAAGTCGATAGTTATGTAAGATATTTAGAGACGCTGATATTTGAATATCAATATCGAAATCTATTAGAGAAAGAAGGAGTTAAAAATTTAAATAAAAATAATAAGTATAGTTTCCAAAAGTTAAATGAATTGCGTTCACATGTAAACTCTAAATCTTTGATTGCAAAATCGATTATCCTAAATATCTTCATACTAATCATTACACTTGCTCAATTCCCAATACTTGCACAAGATACTTTGATTGACTCTGATAATAAGTTTAGTAAAACTACAACCTATGATTATTCGCTTTATCGCGCAATAAAAACTATTCCCTTACGCAGTTCAAGTTTTATTGAAAAAGAACGAAAAAAATACCCAAATGCTGATTTTCATAAATTTCCAGTTGAGCAACATATCGGTGATATGTCAATTATAAAAAGGATCAAATGTGGTGATACTATACCAGATGAGATTATGGATCTCCCACTTTGGGTAGTACATGATTCTTACGGCCGAGATACTATCAGTCTTCGACAATCAATGGATAAGCCTTGGATAATTATAGAGGCTTGGAGTGACATCTGCCCACCATGTATAGAGTCGATGACAAAATGGGAAAGTATCTATCAAGAATCGGACTCTAACTTTACATTAATGGGTTTGTATTCGAGTTATTATAATTATAAAGTGGTGAATTTTATAAGAAAAAGGAAATGGGAGAGTGTTCAAATAATTGGTAAATCTATGGCGATTTTATCACATGCCTTTTTTGGTAAAAATGCTCTTGGGCCATCAATATGGATTAAAAATGGAAAATTGTTTGGCATATCTAAAGCTCTTTCTCTTCGTGAGGGGGATTATAAGAAGATTTTAAATGAGGAGCTTAATTCAATACCAAAATATGCATCATGGACAGATTAACAAATCTGGCAATAACCTCAGGAGCCATTTACAATTAAAATAAATCACATTCGCTAAGCTTAAATTCTATATGTAATGAAAAATTATACAATAATAATTTATATTTTATTTTTTATTCCTTTGAGTGCAATAAGTCAAAAGAAGGTTGAAATTAGTGGGGTTGTTCAAGATTTAAATGGAACAAAAATATCTAATGTTTCCATTAAGACTAATAATGGTTCACAAAAATCATTTACAAATGAACTTGGTAAGTTTAATATAAAATCATCAATTCCAGATACACTCATATTTAGTCGTATTGGTTATAAAAATCTGCGTTATCCCATAAATGATATAGAGACAAATATTCTAATAGAATTGAATGTTAATGAACAGGAAATTGAAGAGGTTGTAATTAATACTGGATATCAATCTGTAAAACCTAATGAAATTAATGGTTCTGTTACCATTATTGACAATAGTACATTAAATCTTCAAAATGGAATCAATGTATTACAGCGTTTAGATGGAGTCACCAATGGATTGACATTTAATATTGGTAAACGTAACATTAATCCACAGAATAATACAGGTATTGTGATACGTGGGCATAGTACAATTAATGGGCCATTAGATCCTTTGATAGTATTAAATAATTTTGTGTATGAAGGGGATATTGATAATATTTCTCCTGATGACGTTGAATCTGTGACTATTCTTAAAGATGCAGCAGCTACTTCCATTTATGGAGCACGAGGAGGAAATGGCGTTATAGTTATAACTACTAAACGGGGGAAATATAATCAAGGTCTTCAGGTGAACTTTCGTGCAAGTAATATTCTGACTGATATTCCTAATTTGGATCCATTGACTGGAATGGATAATAAGGAATATATTGACATTGAACGTATGTTGTATGAACGGGGTAATTTCAATTCAGTTATTAATGCTACTTCAAAAACTGCTCTTACGCCAATCGTAGACATTCTTAATCAATTAGATAAGGGACATATAACATCAGAAGATGCAGAAAAAATGATAAAACAATACGAAGAAGGTAACTTTTTGAATGATTATTCTAAAGCCTTTTATAAAAAGGGAAATACACAACAATATCATATAGGCTTACGGGGTGGTTCAAATAATTACAATTGGAATCTTGCAGCAAACTATAATAAATCTTCAGATAATACAAATAATGAACTAGATCGAATTAATCTAGGATTATCAAACACTTTTCGGATGAATAAATGGATAACTGTTGGTATAGATGCACAATTAAATAATGTTAAAAGTACGAACAGTTCAATACCATCGATATCCGAACTCCGTCAGTTTGGAGCTCGACAAGTTCCTTATACATTATTGTTTGATGAAGATAACAATGAAATACCTTTTTCGCAATATAATTCATTATATCTCGATACAGTTGGCAAAGGACGGCTTAATGATTGGCATTATTATCCTGTTCGTGAAAGAGATTTTCTTCAAACAAATAGTAATAGGCAGGATATGATTGGTGTGTTTAATACTGAAATCCATCCATTTAATAGCTTAAAAGTAATTGCTTCTTATCAGTATCAAAGACAGATGTCTAATGTAAGATCAGTACATGACAGAAATAGTTATATGATGCGGAATTTAATAAACCGCTATGCATACATTAATGAGTCTAATGGTTTTATCACTTACAATATACCAAATAGTGATCGGTTAGTTCTGCAGAATTCCGGCTTGTCATCGCAGCAGTTTAGGTTACAAACTGAATACAATAAAGAGTACATGGAACATAAATTAAAAGGTATGGGAGGATTTGAAGTAAGAGAAGTTAAAAGCTGGGGAGATGCTTCTTGGATTTATGGGTACAATTATGATCCACTCTCATATGCTACAGTTAGTTTCGTGGAAAGTTTTATACAACGTCCTTCCGGCCGTACTACCATACCTGGAGGTGTTTGGCCGGATCCTAATATTACCAATAGGTTTGTAAGTTTGTATGGTAACGCATTTTACAGTTTTCGAGATATCTATTCTATCAGTGGTAGTTTTCGAAAAGATGGGTCCAATATATATGGTATTAATACAAATGATAAATGGAAACCCCTATGGTCAGTTGCTTTAGGTTACGAAATTTCTAAAGAGTCATTCTTTAATGTGCAATTTATAGATGAGCTCAAATTACGTGGATCATTAGGTTATTCGGGTAATGTTGATTTGAGACGTTCAGCCTTGCCAATTGCTAGCTTTTTTACTGGAGATGCTGCTTTAGGATCCTTGCCAATTGCACGCATTGGGACATTAAATAATCCTTCGCTGAGATGGGAGCAGGTTCAACAATTTAATCTTGCTGTAGACTTTAAATTATGGAATGGGAAGATAAGGGGGACAATAGAGTACTATACAAAATTGTCTAAGGACTTATACGGTCCTTCAGCATATGATTATACAACATGGGCTGTGCAACCAACTATTGTAATGAACGCAGCAAATTTATCAGGGAAAGGAATTGATTTACAATTGGGAGTTACACCATTAAACAAAGAATTGAAATGGGAAAGTACTTTTATTCTTAACTATAATACTGCTACAACAACAAAATATTATCTTACTTCAACGCAATACAGATCCGATATTGATCGAGTAATAGGTAGTGATGGAACTATTATTACGCCTATAGAGGGTATGCCTCCCTATGCTATTGCTGCATACAAATGGGCTGGACTTGATGCAAACGGAAATCCCCAGGGATATTTAAATGGAATACCAAGTATTGATTATAATGGTATTCGAGAAGATGTAAGAGAAAATGGGCTTAATAATGATAATGCCTCTTATATTGGATCAGCAATACCAGTTACTTTCGGATCTTGGATGAACGGGGTCAGCTTTAAGAATATTGGGCTCTCTTGGAATTTCACCTATCGGACTGGATATTATTTTAGACGTCAATCAATTCATTATGAATCTCTCATAAGTCGAGGTATTGGTCATTTAGATTTTTCACAAAGATGGCAAAATGCGGGAGATGAATTAAAAACAAATATTCCATCTTTCCAATTTCCTATTACTTCCGTTGGTAGGGATGATTTTTATGCATTAAGTGATGTATTGATAGAAAAGGCTGATCATATAAGATTACAATTTATTAATTTATCTTATAATCTTAAAAATGACAATAATTTCTTGCCCAAAAACACTAGATTTTTTATAAATGTATCGAACCTTGGAATAGTATGGAGGTCAAATAAATTTAAAATTGACCCTGAGTATCCCTACTCTATAGCACCATCACGAACTTTCTCATTTGGTGTATCAGCAAATTTTTAAAGTTAAATATTATGAAAATAAATGCATTGATAATCAGTATATTTTTAGTCGTTATATTTTTGTGCAAAGGATGCAAAGAATATTTAGACTTTAAAGGAGATAATACAACAGTTGTAGCAAATAATCTTGATCACTTGCAGGCATTATTAAATGATGCTGTGAGAATGAATCAACAAGTAACTCCTTCAATGACCGAGAATTGGGCAGATGATTATTTTCAGTTGCCTTCTCGTTATGAATTACAAGACTTAGCAAGACAAAAAGTATATATATGGGAACTTAGTCAGTACAATCATCCTAATGATTGGTCGGCGTCATATCAACCTATATATAATGCTAATTATTGTCTAGAAATGCTTCAAAAATTAAATAGAGAAACTGAAGATAAAGTTAAGTTTGATCAAATTATGGGGGCTGCTATGTTTTTTAGAGCATACTATTTCCAGCAATTACTTTGGACATTTGGAGCAACCTATGATGAATCTACTGCAGCTATTGATAAAGGTATTGTATTGAAAGAAGATACAGACTTTAATATACCAAGTAGCATATCTTCAGTACAAATGTCTTATGATAAAATAATAATTGATGTCGAGCTCTCATTACAGCTATTACCTGAATTGCCAAGTCTACCTACATTACCATCAAAAGCATCTGCTCATGCGTTATTAGCAAGAACTTATTTATCAATGAGAAAGTATTCTGAAGCATTATATCATGCAAATGAAGCGTTGAAATTGAAAGATGACCTAATGGATTATAATCTTCAATCGGATGGAGTATTTCAAGGTAGAAATCCATCCTTTAACAAATATAATAAAGAAACAATCTTCTACACGGAAATGAATCAACATCAAGGAGCACTCTATCTTAATGCAAGAGGCGGTAGGGTTGATACATTATTATATAATCAATATTTACCAGGCGACTTGCGATTAAATTGCTTTTTTTTACCCGCAGATGGATATTATGCATTCAAAGGAAGTTATGCTGAAAGTAGAATGTTTACTGGCCTTGCCACAGATGAACTCTTTTTAATCAGAGCGGAATGCAAAGCTCGTGCTAATGACTTGAGTGGTGCTATGATCGATTTAAACCATTTATTAAAAAATCGTTTTACAAATAATAATACTTTTGTCCCAATACAAGTGTCGAATTTACAGAATGCTTTAGACATAATATTATTGGAACGCCGTAAACAGTTGCTTTTTAGAGGCTTGAGGTTAATGGATATTAAGCGATTGAATAAGGAAGGTTATAATATTTCATTAAAAAGAAAAATTAATGGTGTTGAGTATGTTTTAGATCCTAATGATCCCAAGTTTGTTATTCCATTGCCATCTGATTTACATAATTTTATTAATTAATTATAGTGAATTAAAGATTTAAACGGATAGAGAATGGGGATATGGCTAAAATATGTTACTAAAATTGTGATAAAATTTTATTGATTAGTCAATATATAAGAAAGCTAAAATAATATAAAATATGGATCATTAAATTATGAAGTAAGATTTGTCATGAAACAGCTTTTATTGGAAAAGAAGACAGATCAAATTCATGATAAACTCAGGAATATCATATAAATAAAAAGCCGTATCAAAAGTTAATAAATTTTGATACGGCTTCTTCTCTTAGTATTCCCTCAATTATTTTGGGAAATAAAATATTAAGGTATAGAACGATTTATTGGATTAGTATATCCATCTGTGGATGAAGATGGAGATGTTACGCTATGTACATTTGGAGATTCCTCTTGAACATTTATTGAAACTTTACTGGGATCAATTTCCAATCCTAATCCACCGGTAGTATTAGCCATTAGTACTGAAATTGTACAAGCTGCATCATCTCCGGGTGTGAGACAGCCTTCATCTACTTTTAACCAATTTTCAGTATTTTTCACATTTGCCTCAGAATATGGATTTGTAGCAGGAGGCGAGTATTGAAAAAATACTGATGATTGAATGTTTTTAGTTGAAAAATTAATTTGATTAAAAGACATTAATGTCAAGCTTGTTGCTGCTATAACCAAGGCTAGCAATGCTAGTGAATTGTTTTTTAAATTTTTCATAGTTTTAAAATTTAAGACAGCTTTATTACTGTTTTTCGTTTATTATTTGATTATCTAAGGACTGAAATTTAATTAGTCCTTTATTTCTTATGCTACCTTATAAACATCTAGTTTTTGTTCGATGTCAAGAGTTTAAATAATTGGATAGTCTGAAAAGCTCTTTGGCTGGCTCTGCCCATTGCCTTGTTTACCTAGAATCAAGGGTCAGCTGAATATCTATTTTTGATATGTTTTAAGTGAAAGATTGATTTTTGTTGAAAGCAAATATTTATAACCTATGATCTTGCTATTTACTATGTATCCTATTACACTTATTGATAAGAAGAGAATGTTAAACCAGAAATGTTGAATCCAACTCAATCCAGATATAACAGAGCCACAACCACATGGCAATTTTTCCCAGGTTCCAAGAAGTGCCAACGCTACATATGAAGTAAAAACAAACATCAAAACGCTAGAAAGAGCAAATCCCCATTTACGATATTTCTTGAATACGAGTAAAGCTACTGTAGCAAATTCTAATACGGGAAGTGAGTATATGGCTATAAAAGCTAAATTTTTATTGAAAGGTTGGTTTAGAATACCAGTGCTGAAACTATTAAAATTTACTATTTTATCTAAAGCTACGGGTATCCATAAAAGCAGCAATAGAACTATTATGGGATAATAAATGTGTTTTAACGTATTCATAGGTAATATTTTAGTAATTGGAGAAGGACTGTTTTCCTTTTGTAATTACTAAATTACTACGTGTTTGAAATGAAATTTTATGCTAGAGTACATGACTAATTAAAAAAAAATCCATATTTTATATCAACAAATTAAAACCCTTGGCCTTGATAATATTTCTCTAAAGCAAAATAATACTGCTTTGAATTAGTATATCCGAGTAAAGAGCATAGCTGCTGAATAGTCAACTGATTTTTTACTTCCGGGAAATGATGATATAAAAATGATAGCCTGTCTACATATTTGATTTTATGTAAATGAATAAAGTGACTGCACATTGCAATATTTCTTTCTTTAAGTATATGATATATTAAGCTAAATTCTGGGAAACTCCTAATTGCATGCTGAACATTTATTCTGTTAATAATAAATCCTTCACTGTCTTTAAGGAATTCTATATTCTCACGAGATCCTTTATTACTATAAATATGTTTACTGCCTACAAAATAATTAAATGGAGTAATTACTTTAGTTAATGCAAGATCATATTTATGATTCATGATGCTGCATCCAGCTAGGCCGTCTAATAATAAGCAACTTAGATTGTTTGTGTCCTGTTGTAAAATAAAAATACTTCCTTTACGGTATTTTTTTATTCGGCCGTGAATATATAAATAATCAATTGCTTGTTCACTTAATTTGGTATACCTAGAGATGAATGCTATTACCCGATTCATATATTTTCTGCTTATTGATTGTTTAGATGTTAGATGCTTTGTTTATTATCTTTGGAGTTCAAGATGAATGTTATCAAAAATATGCGTTCGATAATCTTCAGCAAATCTTATACATTCCGAAATCTCATATTTCGGTTCAATTTCAAGTATATTTAAAATTTTATTTAACCGCTCTTCTATGTTTCCGGTAATAAAAACAGGTTCTATCCTAATGGCTTTATACGCTTTGAGTAATCGCTTTTCAGATGTAGTCCTAAATATTTCGGAGGTAGGTCTATGTCCATCAGCTACAAAAGGAAACTCCACAGGTAAATGAAAAAACATATCGTAATTTTTTTGAGTATAGACTTTAGCCATAGTTTCGAAGCCGTTTAGTAACTTTTTAAAATCTTTATACGATCTGTAATGAAAAAGTTTCTTAAAAAACATTTTATAAGGATACTCATCAGGATATGCTCCTGTGACTAAGCGTGTACTACCATAAAGCCATTCCTGTAATGGACAGCCGTCAGAAATAAAGCTATTTCCTAATTCAGATTCTTTTCGAATTCTATCTTCGAATCGTTTCATTCCTAAGCATATTAGCTCAGTATAGCTACAATCTTTTAAAGTTTTTCCTGGAAATAAATTTGGTAGGATTTCACGCATAGTAAGTGCATGGGTAGATGAAATCCCGCTAGCTTTTTCTAGAGCAAGGCTTAGTGTAGTTTTACCAGTACAATAAGTTCCACTTATAACAATTCTATTCATATTTGTTTTCTTTATGTGCAACTTCAAAATATCCTGTGTAACTACCTACAATGCCCTTTAAGCTTATAAGGTGCCAATTTTTACCATTCAAGAATACTTCGCGATTATTCTCAAATAGTAAATGAGCTTTAATGTTAGTTTTTAATGTGGGTCTTGTTTGGACTAGTTGCATTTTACGCAACCATATATTCGGACATCTTATTCTATCACTATTTTTCAATTGATAAAGTAACGCTTGCATAAGTTGTCCAAATACTCTAGTGGCATCTGTCGCAAGTAGACTATTTCTAGCGCTACCTATACCGTGAAAAATATTTTCTTCAAAATGATTCGTATAGGTGAATTCTGTTTGGATAGTTTTAGCATCAATATCTATTTCAAGGGGTGAGAAATTTAATTCTGTGGATTTGTAACCTATGGTATGTAATTGTTCTAAATCAAAAGGAATGAATTGATCTAAAGGAAGGGTTTTATACATTAAATATCCGCGATGATCAATTTCTACTTTAATAAGAGCATGGTTTTCAAAGCGTATCTCCAAAAGTGAGATGTATCCTTGCAAACTGTTGTTGTATGGGGTTGTACTTAAGAGTTTGCACGAAAAGTTGTGGGTACCCTCATCCATAGTACGGAAAATATGTAAGGTATACTTTGTAATGAAAGCACGATCAGTATCCGCTATATTTACGCGGCATATTCTATTTATTATGTAAGTAGAAATACGTGAGGTGAATGCTATAAGTTCAATGCTTCCAATATGTGGCTCGTCGCCTCTTGGTCTTTCTGGACCATTATAATTGACCTTTATTTGTCCTTTTATTTCCCTTGTATATAACTCTAAGTTTTTTAGATCTATATTAAAAGAGCGGAATCCACTTCCGAAATATCTATTTTCTGGGGCACCCAAGATTTGCTCTATTGGTATTTTGATTATGGATAACATAATTTTTTTGATTTGTTATAGCGAAGTTATCTTAGAAAGTTAAAAACTAAAATCCCTTTATATTATATGTATTCTGTTGTTTTTAAGCATTTTGTGTAAAAGTTTTATAGCTTATTTATTTATATTTATAAAGTATGTAATTATGTTATATAGTCATTAAATGTCATGTAATGTAATTATAAGTATTTGCCTATTATTTCATTTTTACGTAAGATGATAAATTGTTTGAGGCTTCTTAAACATTTTAAAGGTAAGATGAGGGAAATTAAAAAAATTTAAAATGTAGTAATTTCGTTTTATATAACCAACTTAACAAATAATTAACCTATGAAAAGTCAGAAAGAGTTATTTGATCTAATCGCAGAAAGATTTAAAACAAAAAAGGAAATGAAAAGTAAATTGGCTGATTTACTATTCAGGAGTAATGCTGCTGCTAGTAAATGGAATTCGGAAACAACTTTAATCGATTATGATAAGTTGAAGAAAATAGTTAAGTATTTTAATCTTAGACCAGATGAATTATTTCATGATAATCCAGAATACGTGTATGTAAGATACCATCCTCTCGATATGCTTGATCTTGAAAAATACCGTAATTATATACTTGGTTTAGATAAATTACTATTCAATGCTTCACAAATTGTAGGGTCTAAAATATTATTTCAAGCAGATGATATCCCTATATTTCACTTTATGCCCTACACCTCTCTTACTTATTTTAAACTTTATGTTTACGCATATGATATGAGTAAAATAGAATGTACATATGAAGAATATGTTAAGTGCTTGGAAGAATACAATCTTGAGCCAATATTTCAATCTATTGCATCAAACTATGAAAATATTGAAAGTACCGAGATATGGGATCATGGAGTTGTGGATAATTTATTATCACAAATTGAACATTTTGAAGAACTGGAAAAGTTCACTAGTGCTGATATTAAAAATAAATTGCTTGATGATTTACTTGACCTTATTACAAATTTTAAAGAATTGGCATCAAATGGTGAAAAGGCATCCGGTAAGCGGTTTGACTTTTTTGTAAAACCTTCTCCATTAGGAAGAAGTTTCATGATAATACAGGATGATGAATTAAGAAGTGTATCGCTAAAAATGGATATCATTAATAGTATAACAATGGTCTCTAGTAGAGTGTTAATGGATAATTACCATATTTTTAAATCCTCGCGGGATAAATCTATGGCATTAGGTATCGGCTCAGAAAAAGATAGGTTGAAATATTTTAAAAATCTTACCGATAAAATATTAAAACTTAGGAACCGCACACAGGATAATAATTAGTCGGCTAAGGTAAATGGTTGATCTTGAGTGAGATTCCATATGTAAGTATATGGTCGTTACACATCTACAATTTGATGATGAGATTTATTTTGCATCCGCAAAAATATATGTGAGAATAATAGTTTGTTAACCGATTTATTTAAATTATGCGGGTTTCTAAAGGTAGTACACTTTCAGGCGTGCTTTGTGATATTGAAGAATTGTTTTGTTCTGATTCCAATCGGAATAAGGAATTTGATAAAAATGATTATAAAGATTTTTTAGATTCTTTTCAGATGGAGATTAGCGGAATTAAGTCTTATTTGGTCGAATTGATTAATTCTTCAGTTACATTGGTACGATCAAATCTCTTGCAAATGTTGTTATTAAGCAATAGGGTATATTGGGCTCTACTTCTTAAATCAAAAAATAAAAACTTTCCCTTAGACCCACAATTAAGACATTCTTACATTAAAATCCTTAATATTATAGAAGAGATTATAGATTACTGTGTGCCTTTCTGTAAAGAAATTGTTCATTTTTTGCCTATTACAGATTTCAAGCTTTCTTCTTTGAAAGTAAATTACAATAATAGTTTGAAAGAATTGAAAACTAAATTTGAAATTTCGGAAATGGAATATGAAATATCTAATATTGTTGTTTATGAACTTAGAACATTAATAACACGTAAAGGCATAACAAATATCGAGTATTCTTATGCAACAGAACTAATTGCATCCATCTTAAAAACTGAAATTATAGATTCCTATAATATTGACAATATACTAATCCAAAATGGCTTTAATAGCAGCTTATTTTACGATTATTTTCTGAAAAAACATAATTCGATTCTCGTACAAAATTCTAGCTTGCATCAGCATTTAGACTTTTTTATAAGTGTGGAAGAAGAATTAAATACTATAAGAAATCAAAATTGTGTAAGTCTTTTTCCTAAACAAAAATCAATTTTAGAACTCCTTAAAACATTTTATAAAGATAAAAGGGAAACAGTTATTCAACGCTTAGAAGTCAGAAGAGCTGAAGTTTTGGATGATAAACTTTGGAACGATAGTGAAAAATTACAAATTAATTTGCCAGTAGCACAACTAGGTCTTTTAATCAGATTGTTCATAAAACATAGAATATTACCGGAAGAAAATGTTAGGAGGACTTTTGGGTTCTTCGCCAGACATTTTAGAACTCCAAACGTAACTTTTATTTCTACAGAGAGTTTGCAGAAAAAATCCACTACTGTAGAATTTGCAACAGCTAAAAAAATTAAGGGACGTTTAATTGAGATGATGAATAGTGTTAATAAGGATTTCCATGTGTCTAATCATTCAGAGTAATTCTAATAATATTTAGATGGAAAATTAAGATTATTTAAGTGATTCAATATGTTGGATAAAAGTAAGACCCGAGCTTATATACTCAGGTCTTGCTTTTTATTTATTAGTTATGAAATCCCTCATTACATTTAAACTTTCATCTAAGATGAAGTCGAATTCAACTTTAGGTTGGGGCTGCCCCTCTTTCCAAAGCGGCATATTATTTAATTCTAAAAGTTTATTAAGACGATTTCTGTTTTTAGCTTTATTCTCGTCTCTTTCTTTCTTCAGTTTAGCCTCATTCAAACTAATAGTAGAAGTTGTTGACATCGCTTTGGTGAATTCATCGATGTCTTCTAACAGAAATTTATATTCTGCAGAAGTTTTCATCCTTGCCTCATGTTTAGACGCTAACTGATTTTTGATTGCCGTTAAATCATTAATTTTTGAAAAGTTCGTAGAACGAATTTGATCCCATGGTAAGGCTGCTGGTTCTGAACTCTCTCCGTATTTTTCTGATGTAAATTGAGTTGGAAATGTGATATCAGGTTCTACTCCTTTATGTTGTGTACTACTACCATTTATTCTGTAGAATTTTGCGACAGTCACATTTATTTGCCCAAACTCAGGTGCGCCATTTGGAGTGTCCGCATCTTTAGTTTCACCTGCTGCTTTTAATTTTAATTTATTTACCGAGCTAATAAATCTAGACATATCCACCGCAGATTGAACTGTACCTTTACCAAATGAACTTGAGCCTAAAATAACACCGCGACCATAATCCTGTATAGCACCAGCGAAGATTTCTGAAGCTGAGGCTGAATAGCGATTGATTATCACGCCAAATGGTCCTTTCCAAGCAACATTACTGTCTTCATCTTGGTGTACTTCTATCTGTCCACGTGTGTCTTTAACTTGCACAACAGGTCCTTTTTCGATAAACAAGCCTGTTAGTTCAATTGATTCTTGCAAGGAACCACCACCATTATTTCTCAAATCTAAAACTACAGCATCAACTTTCTCTTGGTTTAATGTATCTAATAAAAGACGAACATCGCGAGTTGTACTCTTATAATTTGGATCACGTTTGCGATACGCCTCAAAATCGATATAGAATTTTGGTAAGGTAATAACTCCAATACGGTAGTTCTTACCGTCCTCGCCTTTAACAGTTTTTATCGTTTTCTTTGCAGACTCTTCTTCGATTACGATTTTCTCTCTTGTTAACTTTACTATGGTTGGTTGCGCTGAAATATCTGCACCAGCAGGAAGGATTTTTAGTCTTACTACAGTTCCTTTTGGACCTTTAATTTTTGCTACAGCGGCATCCAAACGCCAACCAATAATGTCTTCAAATTCACCATTGCCCTGTGCTACACCAACGATACGGTCATCCATTTTTAAAGTTTTATCTCTGAAAGCAGGTCCACCAGCAATAATCTCCTTGATTGTTACCATATCATTTTCCATTTGCAGTCTTGCACCAATACCTTCTAAGGTATTGGACATGTCCTCATTGAAGCGTTGGGCAAAAGATGGGTTATAATAGGTCGTATGTGGATCTATAGCATTTGTATACGCAGACATTACTAATTGGAATGCATCATTCGAATTCGTTTGCTTAGCCTGAGAAATTAGATTGTTATAACGCTTTTTAAGCGTTTCTTTATGTTTCGCTGATTCATCCTTTCCTTCGGCAGATGTGAGTTTTAAATTTAATAGATCAAATTTAACACGTTTGCGCCACTGATCTTTTAATTCTGCATCTGATTTAAACCAATTAAGTTTATCTCTGAAGTTCACATAGTTTTCCTCCTTATTGAAATCATGTGCAACATCTATTTGCGTCAAGGCATATTGTAGAACTTCTAGCGCTCGCTGATTATAGGTGTTAAACACATGAAAAGCACTTGATAAATCTCCTTTTTTAAAGTCTTGACTTATTGTATTGCGATACTGTTGAAATTCGTCGATTTCAGATTGTAGGAAATAATTTTTTCCCTCATCCAAGGATTTTACAAGATTATCAAAGACTATATTTGATATTGAATCGCTTGCAGCTACTTTTTTATAACTGTAATTTTCCAAAATCCCTACTACTTCTTTAGCAATAACCTCATGTTGTAAAGAAGGTTTAAGGCTTAAATCTCCTTCTTCAATGATTACTCTAGGTTTTGAGCCACATGCAACTACTGAAATAAAAGCTAAACAAACTAAAAAATTTTTAAACATATATATTGTATTGTGAAATAACATTTTTGAATTGACTTCTTCTCTGGTTTTAATAGAATCTAAAATTAGGCAAAAAATAAATCAATATTACATCCTTGGACTTCAAAAAGTGGGATAGTTTATTGTATTGATGTAATTTTTTTGCTAAACAAGCTTTTTCTTAGCGACCAATATTGATCGAGGAAGTTTTTTGCAGATTCGTAATCCTTTAGATGAACATGTGAACGTCCTAATTGTTCCGCTATAGCAAGCTGCAAAAAGTTGTCTTCTTCTCCTTTCACAAGATTCCAAGCTTCTTCTAGTTCATTTTGGGCAACTTTGTAATTAGATTGTATCATTTTTGAAGAACCAAGCATGTATTCTATTGTCGCCAATTTTTCACTAAAATCTTTTTCTTTAGCTAAATCCCTAGCTTGCAGTAGGAACCACTGCGCTTCTGTATGCTTATTTTGTGCACGGTATATATCTGCTAGAATGATCCATGCATCAACTTTTCCTGCATAGTATTTAGACTTGTTGAATAATGGAATAGCTTTACGAATTATGGTGTTTTCTGCAGTGTGATATTCTTTTTTATAAGCTTGTATCCAAGCTATTTTTGCGGTAGATACGGCTTGATCTGCTATATTTTTAGTCTTTAAAGCATTTTCCAGATGTAAACTTTCAAGATGGAGTGCTTCATCAAATTTATTAGTTAACAAATAAGTAGATGCCAAATTAGATTGAATCGTAGCAATATCTTGTGGGTTGTTTGCAGATTGAGCGTGTGAAAGGGCAGTGTTTAATGCCTCCAAGGCTTTATATATTTTGCCTTCTAGCAAATAGTCATTTGCTATTATATTATATAATCCATATACAACAGCATGGTTCTTTTGCTCTATAAATTTCTGAAGCAGTTTTGTTTGATCCGATTCAGAAATTTTATCTTGAATTATATTATGTACAAATTGATTATTAGATGTTCTTTTAAAAGTTGATATCAGTCTTTCTTTGTGGTAACCTAAATGGATAGAGTCCTGAAAAGTTTGTATTTCTTTATAGGTATCAATCATTTCATCCTTTAAAGTTCTAGGCAAAGGTAATATATATACTTTAGGGCCTATTCCATTGAATTTAGTGTCGTATTTGTTGACGAATCCGTAAGGATCTAACGTGTCTTGTGCAAGTGACTGGCTGTAAACAAGATTAATTGTAGATAAAATTGAAAAAAGCACTGTCGTAATTATTCTCATTCTCAATATAAGCGTTTTATCAAATGTAGTAAAAGTAGATAACTTTTTTGCCAAATCATTTTATGTAACTTTGTAAAGTATTTCATAATATAGCATAATGTCGACACGAATACCTCTGGCTGAAAGATTAAGACCGCATAGTATAAAAGATTATGTGGGTCAGCGTCATTTATTGGGGGAGGAAGCTGTATTATTTAACGCAATATCTCGCAAGAATGTTCCTTCAATGATTCTTTGGGGACCTCCAGGTGTGGGAAAGACTAGTTTGGCTTTTTTGATTGCTAAAGAACTGGATAGACCTTTTTTTAGTTTGAGTGCTATTAAGGCAGGGGTCAAGGAAGTTCGCGAAATAATAGATAAGGCTGAACAGCTTCAGAATTTCAATCAAGAACAACCAATTCTATTTATTGATGAGATACATCGATTCTCGAAAAGTCAACAAGATTCACTGTTGGGTGCGGTAGAGAGAGGATTAGTGACATTAATAGGAGCTACTACAGAAAATCCTTCTTTTGAAGTTATTTCTGCATTATTAAGTCGTTGCCAAGTGTATGTGTTAGAGTCTTTGGATAAGAATGATTTAATAGGTTTAGTGCATAAAGCAATTAAAGAAGATGATTTTCTAAAAACCGACAATATCGTCATTAAAGAATATGATGCTTTGTTACGTATTTCAGGAGGTGATGCACGTAAATTGTTAAATGTACTTGAGCTTGTTATCAATGCTGCTGTGCCTTACAATATCGCTATTACCAATGATTTTGTATTGAAACAAGTGCAGCAAAATATGGTGCGATATGATAAGACTGGAGAGCAACATTATGATATTATTTCCGCTTTTATCAAGTCTATACGTGGTTCAGATCCCAATGCTGCTGTTTATTGGTTGGCAAGGATGATTGAGGGTGGAGAAGATCCTTCATTTATTGCTAGAAGATTACTTATTTTAGCTTCAGAAGATATTGGAAACGCTAATCCAAATGCGTTATTGCTGGCTAATAACTGCTTTCAAGCAGTAAATGTAATAGGATGGCCTGAGTCTAGAATTATTTTGTCGCAAACAGTAACTTATTTGGCTTCATCTGCTAAAAGTAATGCTTCCTATGAAGCTATAAATAAAGCACAAGCCTTAGTCAAGCAGACAGGTGATTTATCTGTTCCTCTGCATTTGCGAAATGCTCCAACCAAACTCATGAAAGAATTAGATTATGGTACGGAATACAAATATGCTCATGCCTATACAGGAAATTTTGTAGAACAAGAGTTTATGCCTGAAGGAATACAAGGAACGAAATTGTATTCGCCAGGAAAGAATAGTTCTGAGGACAAACTTAGGAGTTCGCTGAAAGAAAAATGGAAGAACAAATATGGATATTAGATGTTACTTAACATGCAAAAAGCTAAATTCGTGTCTAATATGAGGAACTTATTATTTAATTATAACATTTAAATTTGCATAATGCAAACATTTACATCCATAGATTTTGAATTAGCTACCTCAGAATATAATAGTGTTTGTGCTGTTGGGTTGGTTAGCGTAGTGGATGGAAAAATTGTAAACGAGTATTATAGCCTCGTGCAACCTCCTGAAAACAAATATATGTGGCAGACCACACGAGTACATGGTATTAAAGCAAAAGATACTATTAATGCACCTACGTTTTTAGATATTTTCCCTGAAATATTACCATTAGTGTATGGACAAATTATGGTTGCCCATAATGAAGAGCTAGATAGAAAAGTGTTGCGACGATGCATGCAATATTATGGCCTGGTTTACGAAGATTTGGGATTACAAGAAAAATGGGAGTGTACCAGTGTCATTTATAAACAATTAGGATTTGTAAAGACAAAATTAAGTGTTGTATGTGATATTATGGGTATAGAACTAAACCCCCACGATGCATTATCCGATGCGCGTGCAAGTGCAGAATTGTATTTGTCCAAGGGTAATGCAAAGGATAAATTAGTACAATTTCAATTAGTAAATCAATAAAACTATTTCGTAATAAATCTAAAAATGGAAGAAAGAAGAAAACCTAAAGATTACAATCCTGGACCTAGAGTTGGAATTACATTTTCAACTTTTGATTTGCTGCATGCTGGTCATATTATGATGTTGGCTGAAGCAAAAAGACAATGTGATTATTTAATTTGTGGGTTACAAATGGATCCAACGCTAGATCGTCCTGAGAAAAATGCTCCGACTCAGACTGTTGTTGAGCGATATATCCAATTACGTGGCTGTCATTATGTTGATGAAATTGTTCCATATTCAACTGAGCAGGATCTAGAGGATATTTTAAGGTCATTCAAGCTAGATGTACGTATTGTTGGGGATGAATATAAAGATCGTGATTTTACAGGAAGAAAGTATTGTGAAGAAAAAGGTATAGAGTTATATTTCAATAGCCGTGACCATAGATTTTCTAGTTCTGGCTTAAGAAAGATAGTGGCTCAGAAAGAGGCGGAGAAGAATGAAAATCGTTAGGCGTAGACCTAGCGATTTTTTTTGTTAAAATGTGCTTTAATAGTATTTTAACTCAATTTTTAGAGTATAGAGTTGTTAAAATACAATATATCATTGTATATTTGTAAAAACATCTACACAACATGTATATCTATCTATTAATTGCCGGAATAGCAGCTTTAATTGTTGCAGTAATTTTTTATGTTAATTTTAAAAAAAGAAAGGTTTTCGACCAGTTCATAGATTTAAATGTTTCCATACGTTTTACAGATAATACTTTACAAAAAGCCAAAAATCGTTACGGTCTTGTAATGTTTCATATCCGTGAAGTAAAAAAAGAAGCACGCGCGCTTACAATTGACCATCTAAAGCTCCATACCAATAAACTTCAACTTCGCTCGCACAATCAGATTTCCACAAAATTGCCGCTATCACCCCAAGGGGTTGATTTGTCTGTAGGTTTCAAAAAGTCCAGAAATGTAAGTGAAAAAGAATTTAAAAACTTTTGTATAACAATTTCAGGTTATTTAATTGAAGATAAAAATAAGAAAGTTGCATTTAAGAAGAAGTTAAGAGTTAACTACGAGCCTTCATAGCACATATAACTGTAGGGTTAATATTAATATTATTAATCGTTAAAATATTTACTGTATTTTTGCTAGAAGTATTCATAATGATTGCTCATGTACGAGTATATTATTTGATTTTGATTTAGACTTTTCGTCCCAATAGACTGTTATTTAATTCGTGGTAATTTTGGAATTGTGCTTAATTAAGTTAGTTATGCTACAAAAAACTAAAATTTCTCCTTACTATTTTTGGTAAGATATTTTAAAAGTCAGAGATTTAGGACAAATTTAATTTACAGTAAAATATAGAAAATGAGTATAATTCACGTTTTATTGACTGGAGGTGTAGGTAGTCGCTTATGGCCTTTGTCTCGCAAACAATCTCCTAAACAATATCTTGATTTATTTAAGGGAAAATCATTGTTTGAAATGACAGTTCAGCGCAATCAAACGATCGCAAATAAAGTTGTTATTGTTGGGAATAAAGATAATACCCATTTAAGCCATAAAGCTATGGTGAATTGTGGGCTACCTTATCTCAATATTGTTGAAGCTACTCCCCGTAATACTGCAGCGGCAATTGCTTTTGCTGCATTAGCGCTAGAACCAGAAGATATTCTAATAGTAACGCCTTCAGATCATATGATTGCGGGTGAGAAGGAATATGAAGATGCCATCCATGCGGGTATAGAGAAAGCAAAAGAAGGTTATATTGTAACATTTGGTATATTGCCTACTCGTCCAGAAACAGGTTATGGATATATAGAATATGATAATGATTTAGTTAAATCTTTTCGTGAGAAACCAAATTTGGATACAGCGGAAGATTTTATTGAGCGAGGTAATTTTCTATGGAATTCTGGTATGTTTTGTTTTCAAGCGTCAGTTTTTTTGGAAGAATTAAAAACTTACGAGCCAAAGGTTTACGAAAATGCGAAAAAAGCATGGGAGTCATCTAAAGATGGTATACTTGATGAAGGACTCTCATTAGATATACCTTCTATCTCAGTTGATTATGCTGTTATGGAGAGGTCTAAGAAAATAAGAGTTGTTTCAACATCTTTCGAATGGTCTGATCTAGGCTCATTTGAAGCACTTTATGATTATTTTGTTGCAAGTGGTTATCCTAAAGATGACAATGGTAATATAGTAATTGGAACCGAGATTTTTACAGGATTTGTTGGGTTAAAGAATACGATTTTTGTATATACCAAAGATGCATTCTTAATTGTACAAAAAGAAAAGTCGCAGGATGTAAAGAAGATTTACAATATGTTAGATAAACACCAATCAAAACTTCTTGATTAATAAAACATGGATAAAACATCTAAGATATACATAGCTGGCCACCACGGAATGGTCGGTTCTGCAATATGGCGCCAGTTAGAGAAGCAAGGGTATCGAAACTTAGTAGGAAAAACTAGTAAGGAATTAGATTTACGAGATCAGCAAGCAGTAAAATCATTTTTTGAAGAGGAAAAGCCCAGGGTGGTTATCGATGCTGCAGCACGGGTTGGGGGGATATTAGCTAACAGCACATATCCATATCAATTTTTGATGGATAATCTTCAAATTCAAAACAATTTAATAGATTCTTCATTAGCTTTTGGTACACAAAAATTTATATTTTTAGGTTCATCTTGTATTTATCCAAAACTTGCACCACAACCGCTTAAAGAAGAATACTTATTAACAGGAAGTCTAGAGCCTACAAATGATGCGTATGCACTGGCAAAAATAGCAGGTGTGAAAACTTGTGAAGCTATCAGGAAGCAATTCAATAAGGATTATGTAAGCCTAATGCCAACAAATCTTTATGGTATACATGACAATTTTGATTTACAAACTTCTCATGTTTTACCAGCGATGATTCGCAAGTTTCATGATGCAAAATTAAATGGACATTCAACAGTTGAACTATGGGGTTCAGGAACTCCATTACGCGAATTTTTGTATGTGGAGGACATGGCAGCTTCAGTAATATTTGCTTTGCAAAATGAATTGCCAGAACACTTGTACAACGTGGGAACGGGGTCAGATCTTTCTATCAAAGAATTGGCGGAGATAATACAGAAAATTGTAGGACATAAAGGCGAAGTGATTTGGGATGCTACAAAACCAGATGGAACACCACGCAAGCTAATGGACGTATCAAAAATGCATGAGCTTGGCTGGAAGCATCAAGTCGACCTTGAGGAAGGTATAGCGAGAACCTATGCCTGGTTTTTAGAAAATCAAGCTTATTTTAAAGAAGTTAAAATCTAAATTGAAAATGAAAACAGCACTAATCACTGGTATAACCGGACAAGATGGTTCATATCTAGCCGAACTTCTTTTGGAAAAAGGATATATGGTACATGGTATTAAGCGTCGTGCATCCTCATTTAATACCCAACGTATCGATCATTTATATATGGACCTCCATGAAGAGAATGTAAGATTTAAGTTGCATTATGGAGATCTAACTGACTCAACCAATATAATACGTATTATACAAGAAGTACAACCCGATGAAATTTACAATTTGGGAGCAATGTCACATGTTAAGGTTTCTTTTGACTCACCAGAATATGTTGGAAATGTAGATGGATTAGGGACACTTCGTATTCTTGAAGCAGTACGTATACTTGGTTTAGAGAAGAAAACTCGAATCTATCAAGCCTCCACTTCCGAGTTGTATGGGGGAATGGCATCTAATAAAAATGAAAAGGGGTTTTATGATGAGAACTCTGCTTTTTATCCAAGGTCGCCCTATGGAGTAGCTAAAATTTATGGTTTTTGGATTACTAAAAATTATCGTGAGGCTTATAATTTGTATGCTTGTAATGGGATCTTATTCAACCATGAATCTCCACGGAGAGGTGAGACGTTCGTGACACGTAAGATCACTATGGCTACTGCAGCTATTGCATTAGGTAAACAAGATTGTTTGTATTTAGGTAACCTAAACGCATTGCGCGATTGGGGACATGCAAAGGATTATGTGGAAGCAATGTGGCGCATATTACAACAAGAAGAAGCAGAAGATTATGTAATTGCTACAGGGGTCACCACATCAGTGAGGGATTTTGTTAGACATGCATTTGAAGAGGTAGGGGTTGAGTTGTCTTTTGAAGGAGAACAAGAAAATGAAGTGGCTCGTGTAGTAAGCTGCGCAAATCCAGCTTTTCAGCTTGAGATCGGGAAGATAGTGGTAAAAGTTGATCCAGCGTACTATAGGCCTACAGAAGTTGATTTGCTTATTGGTGACCCAACAAAATCAAAAACTAAGTTGGGATGGGAACCAAAATATGATTTACAGGCATTAGTCAAAGAGATGGTTGAAAATGATGTTAAATTGCTGCAATCACGATAATACGAAGTCAAGTATATAACTATTAAATTATCATTTGAAGGGAAGCCAATAATTAGGCTTCCTTCTGTTTTATTAAAAATAATTAGATGCTTATTGAGAGCAAAAAATGAAATTGGATTGGAGGTTTTTGAAAAAATGTTGTTTTGGTTAACCCATGTTAGCTTAACGGTCATATTCTTATACTCACAAAAAAAATGTAATAAAAATTTTGTTTTCAGAAGAACTATGTTTTACTTTGTGTAGAGAGTAATTAACACTAAATATTATAACTCAATCTCTTCATCTACCTAGTATGAATTAATATTTGAAGAAATGCTTGATTAACCAAGGTTCTTTCGGATTATAAGCCATACTATTTTTATTTAATAATAAAATTATGAATATGCAAAGATTTATTCTTTCACTAGCATTAATTGGATTTATTGCTAATGCCTATGGACAAGTGAATAACACTAAGACCCAGACAATTGTTAATGAAAGCAAGGATAGGTATAAGGTTGTCACAAATTATTATTTTGATAACTGGTTTTTAGGAATTAGTGGAGGAGCTCAAATGTTAATCGGTGATCATGACAAGCAAATGCAATTCAAGGATCGTCTTACTCCAGCTGTTAATGCGTATCTAGGTAAATGGTTTACACCAGGTATAGGTGTAAGAGTAGGGTATAATGGATATAAACTTAAGGGATTGACACACAATAACTGGAGTTCAGCATTAACACATTCTACTGGAGAAATTTATCAAGACGTTAAGAATAGCAGTGATTTAGGGTTATTAGAGGTTCAAAAGTTTGATTTTAACCATATAAATGGAGATGTACTCTTTAATTTAACGAATATTTTAAGTGGTTATAGAGAAGGTCGATTTTATAACATTTCACCATATGTTGGTTTGGGATGGGCTTGGGTAACAAGTGGAGAACCAAAATCTAGTGAACCTTCCATTAATTTGGGTGTTTATAATTCATTCCGTTTAAGTAATGCATTTAATCTTACACTAGACTTCAGAGGATCTTTGGTAAAAGATGATTTTGATGGCGAATTAGGTGGTAGAAAAGAAGAAGGAATAGTGTCAGGTACTTTCGGGATTGTATATAATATACGAAACAAAGCTTGGAATAAGGAACGCGAAATACAAGTTATATCTTATGACGAGACAGAGTTAAATGCTTTACGTGAGCGAGTTAATCAGTTGGCTAATAATAATGAAGCTCTTAAAAAACAGCTAGAAGAGGCCGCTAGTTCGACCATTACAGATGTTAAAATTGAGCGTAATGTTCTTTTAGCACCAATTTTAATTACTTTCCCAATTAATAAAAGTACAGTTAGTAATGAAGCACGAGTTAATTTAGGATTTTTTGCCAAAGCTATTAAAGAAGGTAAATCTAATGTTGTATATAATATATCTGGGTATGCAGATAAAGGTACAGGAACTCCTGCAATTAATGAGCGATTAAGTAGAGAGCGTGCAGAAGCAATCTATAATGTTTTGGTAAGGGAATTTGGCGTGCCTGCTAATCAGCTTACAATTAGTAATTACGGAGGTGTTGATAATATGTATTATGATGATCCTCGACTAAGTCGTGCCGTAATTGTATTAGGAAATTAACAAACACTAATTTTTTTATAAAGGAGCCTATAAACTATGTTTATAGGTTTTTTTATGTTTAAAAAGTCAGAATAATTTTTTATGCATAAATAAAAGTACTCTTTCCAACTCAGTTGTTACCTCATAAATAGATAAAATATATTTTAATATAAGATCTATTTGAGAACTTTCGTTACTCAATTTGCTGTTGGCAAATATTGAGCTCAATTATTACATTCAAAACAAAATTAAAGTTGCTAATAAAGTTCTTTTTGTTAATAAAAATCGAGGTTCTTTGAATGAGAAATAAAAGATATTAGTGAATCTACCAATTTTATCCGAATAGAGCTAAATCAATTAATTTTTGCAGGTCTTATATTCCGCGAATAGAGGCCTAAAAATTTATTTATACTCAAATTCTCAGCATTCATTATTTGAGCCTTTGCAGTTTTATAATACGTAAACATCTGGATTTCGCTGAAAAGTTAGAAATGTTTATGAAAAAGCATTATTTGGTGAATTTGCAAATGCGTGTGATTGGGAGTTAAATAATAATTTTAGGAGATTCGTATGATTAATAGTATTTATTGAATTTTGCTACTTTAGTAGAAGTATTTGTTCATTAGTGGGGCTTCATTTATTTTGATGCTAGTGAAATATTTAAAGAAAAAATTGTAATATTTGAAAATAATGCCCACCATATAAAACTATAATGGAACTTAATAAAATTCAAAAGCATCAGGACTATAATCCTGGACCACGTGTAGGAATTACTTTTTCGACATTTGATTTACTACATGCAGGTCATATAATGATGCTAGCCGAAGCGAAAAGACAATGTGATTATCTTATAGTTGGTTTACAGTTGGATCCTACATTATATCGTCCTGAAAAATATACGCCTACACAAACAGTTGTAGAGCGTTACATTCAATTAAGGGGTTGTCATTACGTTGACGAAATTGTTCCGTATTCTACCGAACAAGATTTAGAAGATATATTAAGATCATTTAAAATTGATGTTAGAATAGTAGGTAATGAATATGCAAAACGCGATTTTACAGGTCGTGCTTATTGCGAGCAGAAGGGTATTGAATTGTATTTTAATGGTCGTGATCACCGTTTTTCTAGTTCAGGTTTTAGAAGGACTGTTGCAGAAAAGGAAGGTTTTGAAAAATAATGCAAAAGTGGAAGTGGTAGAAATAAAATATTTTTAATGAAAAAAATTGCGGTAATAGGTCAAGGGTATGTTGGGCTTCCATTAGCTCTTGAATTTTCGAAACATCATTCAGTAATAGGATTTGATGTAAATGAAGTTCGTGTTCGAGAATTAAATAGTGGAATTGATCGTACTAATGAGGTTGATTCAAAAGAGTTGTTTAATGTTATCGCTTTAGCAAAAGAGACAAATTTTAATAAGGGATATAGGGTATCATGTGAAGTCGAAGAAATTTACGAAGCTGATATTTACATAGTAACTGTTCCTACCCCCATAGATCGATTTAATGCTCCTGATCTAACATTTTTGTTTCAAGCCTCAGCTATGATTGGAAAAGTTTTAACTCCTGGAAATATTGTGATTTACGAGTCAACAGTATATCCTGGATGTACTGAAGAAGACTGTGTCCCAGTTTTGGAAAAAAATTCTGGATTAAAGCTCAATATAGACTTTTTTGTGGGATACTCTCCAGAGAGGATTGTTCCGGGGGACAAAATAAATACATTAACCACTATTAAAAAAGTAACTTCAGGGTCAACACCAGAAGTAGCTGAAGAAATAGATCAACTGTATAAGAATATCATTACGGCCGGGACTTTTAAGGCAGCAAGCATAAAAGTAGCTGAAGCATCTAAAGCTATTGAAAATGCTCAACGAGATGTTAATATATCTTTTGTTAATGAGCTAGCTTTAATTTTTGATCGTATAGGAATTGATACACATGATGTTCTAGATGCCGCTGCAACTAAATTCAATTTCCTTAAATATAAACCAGGTCTTGTTGGTGGGCATTGTATCTCAGTAGATCCTTATTATCTGGCGCATAAAGCAGTTCAATTAGGATATCATCCAAATGTTATTCTTTCTGGTAGACGTGTAAACGATTCTGTTGCAGAGTTTGTGGCGTCCAAAGTTGTTAAATTAATGATTGCTAAAGATATTCATATAAAAAGCGCAAATACTCTTATATTAGGAGTGACTTTTAAAGAAAATTGTCCCGATATTCGAAATTCGAAGGTTA
This sequence comes from Sphingobacterium composti, assembly GCF_009829075.1. Lineage (GTDB taxonomy): Bacteria > Bacteroidota > Bacteroidia > Sphingobacteriales > Sphingobacteriaceae > Sphingobacterium > Sphingobacterium composti. The sequence goes on from NZ_WUQZ01000003.1 coordinate 177,500, forward strand.
TAGATGTATTTTGGCAATTAAAAGAGTATGGTCTTAATGTGGAAATTTTTGATCCATGTGTTGAGGCAGAATTTGTTAATCAGGAACATAATGTAACTTGTTTAAGCGTATTACCGACAGATAAAAAATATAATGCTATAATCATAGCTGTAGCGCATGATGAATTCTTAGCATTAGATATATCATCTTTAAAACAGGAAAAGTCGGTTGTTTTTGATTTAAAGGGGGGGATTGATAGGCAATATGTTGATGCTAGATTATAAAATTTTATGAGGTTTATTTGTTTTTAATAAAAGAGTATGAGTAAAAAGATAATTATTACTGGTGGTGCTGGTTTTATAGGTTCCCATGTAGTACGTGAATTTGTAACGAAATATCCAGAATACCAAATAATTAATTTGGATGCGTTGACATATGCGGGTAATCTTGAAAATTTGAAGGATATTGAAAATAGCGCGAACTATACCTTTATAAAAGCTGATATTACCGATGCTACTCATATATTAAATATTTTTAAAGAACATCAGCCTGATGGGGTTATTCATTTAGCTGCGGAGTCTCATGTAGATCGCTCTATTACTAATCCTACAGCATTTGTGATGACTAATGTTATCGGTACCGTAAATTTGTTGAATGCAGCAAAGGAAATTTGGAAGGATAATTTTGATGGCAAGCGTTTTCATCATGTTTCTACGGATGAGGTGTACGGGACATTGGGTGAGACAGGATTATTTACAGAAGATACTTCTTACGATCCACACTCTCCATACTCCGCATCAAAAGCTTCTTCAGATCATTTCGTAAGAGCTTATCACGACACCTACGGGCTTCCAATTGTACTGACAAACTGTTCTAACAATTATGGTCCAAATCATTTTCCTGAAAAATTAATACCTCTTTGTATTCATAATATTCTAAATAATAAACCTTTGCCAATTTATGGCGATGGAAAGTTTACAAGAGACTGGCTCTTTGTTATAGATCACGCAAAAGCTATTGATTTGGTATTTCACAAGGGTAAGAATGGTGATAGCTATAATGTTGGAGGCTTTAACGAATGGCAGAATATTGATTTGGTAAATGAATTGTGTAAGCAAGTTGACGAGAAATTAGGTCGTCCTGAGGGCACTGCAGCGCAGCTAATTACTTTTGTCAAAGATAGGCCTGGGCATGATTTACGTTATGCTATTGATGCGACCAAGATTAATCAAGAACTGGGTTATGAACCTTCAGTAACATTTGAACAAGGATTATCAAAAACTATTGATTGGTTTTTAGACAATCAAGAATGGTTGAACAACGTCACGTCAGGCGATTATCAGAAATACTACGAGACACAATACAGCAAGTAATTAGGGAGGATGAAAGTATTAGAAACGAAGTTAAAAGGCTGTTTTATTTTAGAGCCAACAGTATTTGAGGATAGTAGAGGATATTTTTTTGAAGCTTTTAGTAAAAGAAAATTTGAGGAGTTAACCGGCGCTAGTTCAAATTTTGTGCAAGATAATCAGTCGAAATCTAGCTATGGCGTGGTGCGTGGATTACATCAGCAAGTCGGAGAATACGCTCAAGCTAAACTCGTTCGAGTTTTGGAAGGCAAAGTGTTGGATGTTGCAGTAGATGTGCGTATTGATTCTCCAACATATGGAGAACACTTGACCATAGAATTATCGGCGGAAAATAATAGACAATTATATATTCCACGTGGATTTTTGCATGGTTTCGCGGTTCTTTCCGAAACAGCTACTTTCTTTTATAAATGTGATAACGTTTACAATAAAGAATCCGAAGATGGTGTCCATCCATTAGATGATACATTAGCTGTTGATTGGCAAATTCCTTTGGATCTAATTATTTTATCAGAAAAGGATAGGGAAGCACGACCATTTTAACCCGATAATGATGAAAAAAATTCTTATAACAGGTGGAGGAGGTCAATTAGGATCTGAATTAAAAGATCTATATCGGGGCAGACAAGACGTAAAAGCAGTTTTCGTTGATCGCGAAGAATTGGCACTTGAAGATATTGATGGTATTATCGAGGGATTGCGTATTTACAGTCCAAATATAATAATTCATGGCGGAGCATATACTGCTGTAGATAGAGCAGAAACAGAAGCAGAACTCGCTGATACGGTGAATCACTTAGCTTCAGGTGAGATTGCTAAATATTGTAGTCAATACGGGGCAAAGCTTATAGCTATTTCAACGGATTACGTTTTTGATGGCAATTCTTCAATTCCACTCAAGGAATCAGCGGAGGTTAATCCTATAAATGTCTATGGTGCTACTAAGCTAAAAGGGGAGCAAGCAATTCAAGCCAATCTGCTAGATGCCATTATTATTCGTACGGCTTGGGTTTATTCTGCTTATGGACATAATTTCGTAAAAACGATGATTCGATTAATGAATGAGCGTGATGAAATTTCTGTGATAGCAGATCAAATTGGTTCACCAACTTATGCACTAGATTTGGCTAAAGCAATTGTGGATATTATTGATGGGAAAAAGTGGGAATCGGGACTTTATCATTTTAGCAACGAAGGGGAGACTTCATGGTTTGATTTTGCAGTAGCAATCAAAGAAATAAAGGGTTTGGATTGCGTAATAAATGCAATTCCAACATCTGCATATCCTACTCCAGCTAAACGTCCAAAATATTCCCTTTTAAATAAAACTAAAATAAAAGAAACTTTCAATCTTCAAGTACCATATTGGAAAGATAGTTTAATTAAGATGCTTGCTAAAATCCAATTATAAATTAAGCTTAATATGAAAGGAATTATTCTTGCCGGAGGATCCGGAACCCGTTTACATCCCTTGACACTGGCTTTGTCAAAGCAGTTAATGCCAGTGTACGATAAACCTATGATTTATTACCCATTATCAACATTAATGTTGGCGGGTATTAATGAAATATTAATAATTTCAACTCCACAAGATTTACCAAATTTTGAAAAGTTATTAGGTGACGGTTCAAAATTAGGGTGTAAATTTTCTTATATAGAGCAACCTTCACCGGATGGCCTTGCACAGGCATTTATTTTGGGTGAAGAATTTATTGGAGATGATAAGGTAGCTCTAATTTTAGGAGACAATATATTCTATGGTTCTGGAATGTCTCAATTATTACAGTCATGCGCTGATCCTGATGGTGGAGTGGTGTTTGCCTATCCAGTGAATGATCCTGAGAGATACGGTGTGGTAGAATTTGACGCTAACAAGAAAGTGGTTTCTATTGAAGAAAAGCCAAATAATCCAAAGTCAAATTATGCGGTGCCAGGTCTCTATTTCTATGATAATGATGTCGTTCAAATTGCTAAAAATATAAAACCTTCACATCGAGGTGAGTTAGAAATCACCGATGTCAATAAAGAATATCTTAACCGTAGTAAATTAAAAGTAGGTGTGTTTGACCGTGGTACGGCTTGGTTAGACACCGGTACTATTCAATCTTTGATGCAGGCGGGACAATTTGTTCAAGTCATTGAAGAGCGTCAAGGTCTGAAAATTGGGGCAATAGAGGAAGTTGCATATCGTATGGGATATATTACGAAAGATGAACTAAATAAAATAGCTGAACCTCTTCGTAAATCTGGATATGGAGAATACTTGCTCAATATCTCAAAATAAAATTTAATATACCCAAGATTAGGTATAATGTATAAAAAGCTATCTATAGGTTATTTAATGCAAAAAAAAATGTAATTTTGTGGCGCTATATACAAGCCAAAAATCAAAGGTTTCTTTAAACCATCACAATATCAGAAAATGAAAATAACAATTGTTGGTACGGGTTATGTAGGACTTTCAAATGCAATATTGCTAGCTCAACATAATGAGGTAGTTGCATTGGATATAGTTCCAGAAAAGGTACAAATGTTAAATAATAAAAAATCTCCCATAGAGGATGTCGAGATTATGGATTATTTAGCAAATAAAACATTGAATTTTAGGGCCACACTTGATAAACAAGAGGCATATAAAGATGCTGCTTACGTAATTGTTGCAACACCTACAGACTATGATCCTAATACAAACTACTTCAATACTAACAGTGTTGAATCAGTTGTCAAGGAAGTTATCGAATATAATCCATCCGCTATAGTTGTTATAAAATCCACCGTACCTGTTGGCTTTGTGAAGGAACTAAAGAAAAGTTTGCAATTTGATAATATAATATTCTCCCCTGAATTTTTAAGAGAAGGTAAAGCTTTGTATGACAATTTGTATCCATCTCGAATTATCGTTGGAGAACAGTCCGAACGTGCTGAATTATTTTCCAATCTACTTAAGCAGGGTGCGTTAAAGACAGATATTCCGACTCTTTTTACTGATGCTACTGAAGCGGAGGCTATAAAATTGTTTTCTAATACATATTTAGCATTACGTGTAGCCTATTTTAATGAGTTAGATAGTTACGCGCAGACTTTTAATTTAAACTCTAAGCAAATTATCGAAGGAGTAGGTTTAGACCCTCGAATTGGGACACATTATAATAATCCATCTTTTGGTTATGGTGGATATTGTTTGCCAAAGGATACTAAACAGCTATTAGCTAATTACGATGCTGTTCCTAATAATATAATTCAAGCAATTGTTGACGCAAATCGTACGCGAAAGGATTTTATTGCAGAATCTATTTTAGCAAAGAGTCCGAAAAAAGTAGGTGTTTACCGTTTAATTATGAAATCAGGATCAGATAATTTTAGAGCATCTGCTATTCAGGGTATTATGAAGCGTATAAAAGCTAAAGGAGTAGAAGTTGTAGTATATGAACCTGTTCTTAAAGAAGAAACATTCTTTGGGTCTAAAGTGAGTCATGATTTAGAAGCATTCAAACAAGAATGTGATGTTATTGTGTCAAACAGAAATGCTCCTGAATTAGCGGATGTTCAAGAGAAGGTGTATACTAGGGATTTATTCGGGAATGATTAAACAGAAATAAATTTAATAAATGAAAACCAAACATTTAGTGATTTTTGGAACAAGACCTGAAGCAATAAAAATGGCTCCATTGGTAAAAGAGTTTCAAAAACATGTAGATTTCGAAACTAGAGTTTGTGTAACCGCCCAACATAGGGAAATGTTAGATCAGGTTCTGGATTTTTTTCAAATAACTCCAGACTATGATCTAAATCTGATGAAGCCAAACCAAAATCTATATTCTTTGACAGCGGATATAATAACAGGTTTAAAGCCCGTTTTAGAAGATTTCAAGCCAGATTATGTGTATGTACACGGCGATACTACAACAACAATGGCTTCAAGTATTGCGTCGTTTTATTCAGGGGCCAAAGTTTGTCATGTTGAAGCTGGACTAAGAACGCATAATAAAAGATCGCCATTTCCAGAAGAAATAAATAGACAAGTTGCTAGCAGAGTATGTGATTTTCATTTTGCTCCTACCAAACAATCTCAACAGAACTTATTGGCAGAGAATGTAAAGGAAAGTGATATTGTAGTAACAGGGAATACTGTTATTGATGCATTATTAGACAGTTCTGAAAGAGTGAAAAATATTCAAAATGCGGAGATTAAGTTCTTACAGAGTATTGTCGATACATCTAAAAAGCTAATACTTGTTACTGGACACAGGCGTGAAAATCATGGACAAGGCTTTATTAATATGTGTCAAGCTCTTAAAGAAATAGCATTAGTACATAGTGATGTACAAATAATTTATCCTGTACACTTAAATCCAAATGTTCAAAAGCCAGTTCATGACATATTAGAGGGTATTAGTAATATAAAACTGATTAACCCGTTAGCTTATCCAGCTTTTGTGTGGTTGATGACAGAGTCTTATTTAATCATAACAGATTCTGGAGGTGTTCAAGAAGAGGCTCCAAGTTTAGGGAAGCCTGTGCTAGTGATGCGTGATACTACTGAGCGTCCGGAAGCAGTCGATGCGGGTACAGTATTGTTAGTAGGTACTGATAAAGATAAGATTGTCGCTGAAGCGAACAGTTTGTTGACTAACGCGAATAGATATCATTCCATGAGTGAATTGCATAATCCTTATGGTGATGGTAAAGCATGTCAACGTATAGCAGAGTTTATCAAAAATAATAACTAAAATATAAAAAATGAAACCAACTGTAGTTACCATAGGATTAGGATATATTGGACTTCCAACTTCAGCTTTAATAGCAAATAATAAAATGGCTGTGCATGGTGTAGATATTTCACAACATGTTGTAGACACTATCAATGCAGGTAGGATTCATATTGTTGAGCCAGATTTAGATCAAGCTGTAGCCAAAGCTGTTGAGGAGGGATATCTAAAAGCATCTACAAAAGCAGTCGAAGCAGATACTTATTTAGTTGTAGTACCCACTCCATTTAAGGGGGATCATCAACCAGATATTTCTTATGTCCAAGCTGCTACAGAAGGTATTATCCCTTTATTAAAAGAAGGCGATTTATATATTATTGAATCAACTTCGCCAATAGGTACCACCGAAAAAATGATGGATTTAATTTTTTCTAAAAGACCAGAGTTGAAAGACAAAATATTCCTAGCTTATTGTCCAGAACGAGTTCTTCCAGGTAATGTTATGTATGAATTAGTGCATAATGATCGTGTTATTGGAGGGGTTAATGAAACTTCAACGTCAAAGGCTATTGCTTTTTACAGCCAATTTGTTAAAGGAGAGCTTCATCCTACGAATGCTCGTACAGCTGAGATGTGTAAATTAACTGAAAACTCTTCTCGTGATGTGCAGATCGCTTTTGCCAACGAACTTTCTTTAATTTGTGATAAAGCAGGAATCAATGTTTGGGAATTAATACATTTAGCTAATAAACACCCTCGAGTTAATATCTTACAACCAGGCTGTGGTGTTGGTGGGCATTGTATTGCAGTAGACCCATATTTTATTACAGCTGATTTTCCAATGGAATCTAGGATTATTTCTCAAGCACGTGCGACAAATAATTATAAACCATTCTGGTGTGCTGAGAAGGTAAAATCTGCGCGTTTAGAATTTGAATTAAAGCATGGTCGTCAGCCCGCAATTGCTATTATGGGATTATCTTTTAAACCAAATATTGACGATTTAAGAGAATCACCAGCTATTCATATTGCTGAGCGAGTACTACAAGATTCTGGAAATGCGGATATGTACATTGTAGAACCAAATGTACGCGAACATAAAGTTTTTAAATTAACAGAATATAAAGTAGCTTTAGAGAAATCAGATATTATTGTTTTTTTAGTCGCACATAATGAGTTCAAGGGACTTTCTATTAGTAAAGATAAGATTATATTAAATTTTTGTGGAGTTGAGCTAAGTTAATATTTTGTTAAAGAAAATTTTTTCCTACGGTTTAACTGAGGCCTTTTCTAAGGGGTTAAATAAGCTAACTGTTCTTGTTTTACCTCTTTTACTATCCAGTCCAGGAAATTTTGGCATCATTGGACTTATTATTTCAATTGAGACCATTCTTCCTTTTATAACTTTATTAGGTTTAGAGAGAGCGATATTACGTTTTTATTCTGATGAGAAGAATAAAACAAACTTTATAAACACTATAGTTTCATCGATTAATATCATACATTTAGTTTTATTAACGGTTACTATAATTTGTTATTTTTCGGGAATTAATACGGTCTTAGGCTTAAAATTGTTTCCTGACCTTGTATTAGTTATATTACTCGTGTTTTTGCAGGGTATGAATACAATTAATTTAAATCTGTATAGAGTCAATGAGCAGCATAAAACTTTTTTTAAAAATAGAATATTTTTACAATTATTTAAGTTTACATTAGTAATTTCCCTTATTTATTTTACAGGGAGTTATTTGGGTTATTTGATTGGGGCATGTATAGCCGCACTTTTTACAAATGTAATTTTTAAAAACACTAAATTTTTAATATTTAAAATTCATTATCCTACATTAATATTACTGTTAGCTTTCTCATGGCCATTTATTTTTCATGGTATTGCAGGAAATATATTAGGTAATGCCGATAGATTTATTATAGAAAAGTTTTTAAGTATTGATGAAGTTGGAATTTATACATTAGCATATTCATACGGATCTTCAATAGTTTTTGCCTTTTTAGGGATTACTGTATATCTAGAACCGCTGATATATAAGCAAGAAAATCTTATAAAAAGATATCAGCTACTAAATAATTTAGTTTTATATCTTTTTATGGCAGGAATAGTGAGTTTTATTATAATTGTAATTATTGCAAAGTATTTTTTGCCAGCTGTATATACTAGAGAATATAGTGATGCATTTACTTTAATACCTTTATTGGCAGCTAGTTTTCTAGCTCAACCATTCTATTTTAAGGCTAATTATCTATTGATTTATAATAAGAAAACTAAATTAATTGCTACAATATCTGTGTTTTCTAGTCTTCTTAGTTTAGGGTTAAATTATTATTCAATACCGATGTATGGTATTTTGGCATCTGTTTATTGTACATTAGTATGTAATCTATTACAATATTTAATGTTTACTTATGCAGCAGAATCATTTAAGGTTAATTATGATATACTTGAGGCAATTGTGGTAAGTCTATTTATAGTTTTTTATGTTACAGGAATAATTGGTGTTGAGTTATTTATAATTTTTGTATTGGTTTTTATTGTCTATAAAAGACATCGCTTAGTAAAAAATGAATTATAACTTGTTTCTTATAGTTTTGCATTTTTTTTTATTTGCTATTTGTATTTTTACAGATAAGCATTTTATAGATTCATATGCCTCATATATCTATTTGTCTCAATTACTAAGCATTTTTTATGGAATATATAAAGTAAAAAATAATCTTATTTTATTTTTATCACCTAGCTTTCTTACTATTTTTTACATATCCTTGAATTTTATTTTTGGACATTATGCTGTGACTAATGATTTAGGGTTAAATAATAATTATTACAGTACATATCAATCCTATTATAGCATTAATTTTATTACTGCATTTTTTATTGCTTGCAATTTTGTAGTATATTTTACTATTCCTTTTAAGAAATTTACAAGTATTAATTTTATCACATTCAAAACTGCCAAATCTCAAGTTAACCTATTCTCAGTTCAAATTGTTACATTATTTTTATTTCTTTTTGCTGTCGGTTCATTCGAAATTAATCTAAACTTTTTAGGTGCTGATGGAAATTTCAATTATGCATTTGAATTTGCGATTGTAATTATCCTTGTTTTGATAAATAGGAATAATTCAACAAAGTACAGAGCTATAGTTTATTTATTTATTTTAATTATTTTTATAATAAATCATTATGATTCTAAAAGAGAGATAATGTTTGTATTAATACTTATATTATTCTTAGAATCAGTAAAAAACGGCGGGAATATTTTAGTTCGTTTAAAAACTTTGTTATTAAGCTCTATTTTAGTAATCGTATTTATATATATTGTGGTAGTTTCTTCTATTTTAAGGGGATACGGAAACTACAATGTTGATTCTCCTATTGAAGCGTTTGGTTTAGTAGGTGATTATTTAGAATCTGATATTGCTAGTGATGCTCTGGTGATGAATTTTGAGATTAACCACGTTTACGGGAACGCTACTAATGCTGTAAACTATGTTTATACAAATAATGCAGATTTACTTTATGGGTCAACTTTTTATAAACTAATCTTTACTCCTATCCCTCGCAGTATGATGCCTAATAAACCAGAGAGTATGGTGCATATATATACAAGCAAGTTTGATCCGACATTTAGAGCCATAGGAGGATCTTTTCCAATAATAGTTTATTCTGAAGTATTTTGGAATTTTCACTTGATAGGGCTGTTACTTTTATATTTTATTTTTGTAATATTTAATAAGTATTACTATTTAATACTGAAGTCTCTGGTATTAAATAGAATATCTCAATTTACTATTCTATACCTTTATTTATATTCCACATTCATTCAATTTATTAGAGGAGCTGGAATAGAAGTATGGTTAATATATGGTATTATTTCATTTCCTTTTATATATGTTATTTCTAAACTTTTAATAAAAAAGGGTTGCTAATAAATATGAAAATTAATATTATCATCAAAACAGTTTTGCTTCTATTTATATCAATGAAAGTTACTAACTTATTTAGTCAAACAAAACTAGTTATTAATGCAAAGCCAGGGGGTGTTTATCATTTAAATGATATAAAAAATGTAAAAATAATTGTTAATGGTAACGGTGGGATTGATAACCCTTTCATAATTCGGGGGAATAGTTCCGTAGTTTCAGGTAATTCATTTATTCAAATTAATGGAAATAATATAAAAATTGAAAATGTTAAGTTTATAAATAATAACATATCTTTTTCAGAATCCAGGGGTTTATTATCTATAGGTACTAATATTTTAAAAGTAAATAATATTGAAGTAGTAAACTTAAGTTTTTTTGGCAGAGATTCCTTTAAAAAATACGACATGAGTACTCAATTTCATTTTATTTATGCTAACGCTGATAATCTGATTATTAGAAATTGTGTTTTTAAAAGAAAAAAGAATAGGCTTCCAATTATTCATGTAAATGCAAACCTTAAAAATGTTTTGATAAAGCATAATAGCTTTTTAGATGTAGAAAATCCACCATCTGATTTAGCTATAGAAGCAATTAGAGCGGGCTTGGCTGAAGGTCAAACGACTTTGTTGAAAATCGAAGAAAATATATTTAAGAACTATTTTGGAGATACTGAAATCATTAGTATTAAAACTAACGGGGTGATTATTTCAAATAATAAATTTATAAATTCTAGGTCTGGTGTTTGTATTCGCTGGGGAAATAATTGTGAAATAAAAGGAAATTTGTTTGAGGATGTTGGTATGCCCATTCGTATAAGTGGTAATAATATAGTTGTTTCTGAAAATATATTCAACAATTCAAATAATCGATCTATATTTCTTATGTATGGAGGGAAAGAATATCCTAAAGTAAATAATATATATTTAAATAATAATATATTTCATAATTATTATAATTTACACGTAACTAAAGTTAAGAGTAATGATATCCCCCCACAAAACATACATCAATTCAATAATATTCTATATAAAAATGAAAAGAGAATACCTATTAAAAATCTAAGTTTGTCTTTAGGTCAAACAGAAAAACTTTTACTTAATGAAAAGTTTTCAAATAAAAATGTAAAAGAATATTTAATAACACAGTAATAATTTAGATTTTTAAAATATGGTAGTTAAAGAAAAAGTACTTGTTGTATATCCATTCTATGCTCATTATAGAGGGCCTATAATAAACTCTTTGTTGAATAATGATAAATATGAGTATTATTTCATTGGAGGGAATGCTACTCCGAAACGTTATTCCTCATTAAAATTACATGATTTTAATAATGATGCTAGATTTAATATAGTTGAAAATTTATGGTTGTTTAACTATTTTTTAATTCAATTTTCAGTTTTAAAATATATCAATAAATACAATGTTGATAAAGTAATTTTTTTAGCAGATTGGAAATATATTTCTTATTGGTTTTACGTTTTGTATTGTCGCTATAGAGGTATTAAGTGTTTTTTTTGGTCCCATGGTTTATTAAACGAAAAACGCACTGTTAATAATTTTTTGAAATTTCAATTTCACAAATTGTTTAATGGGGGGGCTGTTTATTCGATGAGATCAAAAAAAATTATGCTAAAATTAGGTTACACAAAAAAAATCTGGGTTGTTAATAATTCTTTGGATTTTTGTAAACAGAAAGATACTTTAAACAATACTTTAAATAGTAAAAACCTAAAAGACACTTCTAAATATAAGCCATATATTATATTTACAGGGCGTTTAATTAAAGAGAGGAATTTAGAATTGCTTTTTGAAGCTTTGAAACACCTTAAAGCTTTAAATGTACATTTAAATGTCGTTATTTTGGGTAGTGGTCCTCACGAAGATAACCTTAAAAATTATTCGAAAGATTTAGGTATTATGGATAATACTTTCTTCAAAGGTTCCTGTTATGATGAAAATTTATTATGTAATTTCTTTATAAATTCTGAAATGTGTGTATTTCCAGGTCCTATAGGGTTAAGTATAATACACTCGATGACTTATGGAGTGCCAGTAATAACAAATGATAATCTAGATTTACAAAAGCCAGAAATAGAAGCTCTTAAAGATGGATATAACGGTTTTTTATTTAAAGATGGAGACTATAAGGATTTATCAAGAGTGATTTTTGAATTTTATAACCTTAACCAAGAAGAAAAAAAGAAAATGAAACATAATTGTCAAGTTACAATTGAACATAACTATACACCTGAATTTCAGAGAAGTGTTTTTAATCAAATGTTAAATTCATAATTTTTACAATGTTAAGTCCAATTAAAATTTATAAGTTCTCGCATTACTTATTTAAAAAAAAGTTTATTAAAGCAGCAAAGTTTTTAACATACGTAAATAGAGTAGTTTTTTCTGTATGGATACCTCACAGCGTAATTATAGGTGAAAACTTTAAATTAGGATATTTAGGTTTGGGGATAGTAATTCATCATAATTGCAAAATAGGTAACAATGTGACGATAGCCCAAAATGTAACAATAGGACGCAATTTTGGAGATAATTATGTGCCCAAGATTGGTGATGACGTATATATTGGTACTGGAAGCGTAGTATTTGGTGAAATTACTATAGGAAACAATGTTATTATCGGATCAAATACAGTTGTTAATAAAAATATACCGGATAATTGTACAGTTGTAGGGAATCCATTCAAAGTTATTCAAACTAATAGGACGAAAAAATACTATCAATTAGATGAAAATAGGGAAATATTTTAACACTATCATACATCTTAAATTTATTCAGTTGTTTTATCAGCTAGTATACCGTTTAAGATCCAAAACCGTATTAAAAAGTAGGGGTTTTGTATATGATGTTGTGTGTGTTGACTTCGGATATAGAATTCCACAATATGGAAAATATCTTGGAAACAATTCATTTCAATTTCTTAATCTGGAAAAGGATTTTAAGGAAAGAATTGATTGGGACTTTTCTGAATATGGCAAACTTTGGATTTATAATTTAGAGTACTTTGATTATCTTAATCAAGATAATATACATAATGATGAAAAGATTAGATTAATTCATGATTTTTACTCTTTCAGTATTGATAATAAAAGAATATTAGAACCTTACCCTGTTTCTTTGAGAAGTATAAATATTATTAAATTTTTGTCATTAACAAAGATTAAGGATGAAAGGATAATAAATTGTTTACATCAAGAATTGACATATTTATCGCGAAATTTGGAGTTTCATATTCTTGGTAATCATCTATTGGAAAATTTATTTGCGCTACTTCTTGGCGGATTTTATTTTAGAGATGCATCCTGGATTAAGGTAGCTGAAAAAAATCTAAGAGTACAATTGGGTGAACAAATTCTCGATGATGGGGCGCATTTCGAATTGAGTCCAATGTACCATCAGATTATATTATATAGACTGTTAGAACTTATTGATTGGTATAGTAAACAACAGGATAAAGATCATGCATTTTTCGACTTCTGTGTAAGAAAATGTCGTTCGATGCTTGGCTGGTTAAAAGCAATATCATTTAAGAACGGAGATATTCCATTATTCAAGGACTCCGCCAAAGGCATTGCGAATTCTTCACAAGACTTATTTGATTTTGCTAAGTTTTTATATTTAGATTTTGATGTAGAAAATTTGTCCAAATCAGGTTATAGGTCTTTTCAAAGTAAAACTTTTGAAATAAAAATGAATTTTGCTCAGGTAGGAGCTTCCTATCAGCCTGGTCATGCACATGCTGATGCCTTGAGCTTTATATTATACTTTAATAATAAACCTATATTTGTAGAGCAAGGAACTTCTACGTATCAAATCGGTGCACGTAGAAATCTTGAAAGATCAACAGAAGCCCATAACACTGTAGTTGTAGATAATATAAGTCAATCAGAAGTTTGGGGGGGATTTAGAGTAGGTAGAAGAGCAAAATCCTTTATTTTAGAAGAGGAAAATAATAAATTTGTTGGATATCATACTGGGTATAAAAGAAGAGGAACGATTCATCAGCGTACCTTTGAATTAAGTGATAACCTTGTTTCTATTAAAGATAGTTTAACAAATAAAAAATCTGGAGTAGCTTATTTTCACTTGGCACCTGAATTGGTCTTGATCCCAAAGAATAATTATACTTTTCTGGTAGAAGATCATTGTGTTTTAGAATTTACACAAGCAGACGACATAATTTTAGAAAAATATTTATACGCAAATTCTTATAATGTATATAACGAATCTCAGCGGTTAAAAGTAAGTTTTACATCGGAGTTAAAGACATCTATTAATTTTATAAAGTGAAAAGAATCTTATATCTAACTTTTTATTTTGAGCCAGATCTTTGTGCAGGTTCTTTTAGAAATACGCCATTAATTAAGGAATTGGCCTCTCAAACAGAAGGCAAGGCCTTAGTGGATGTGGTCACAACTTTACCAAATCGATACAGTACATTTGATGTAAGCGCTCCTCAGTTTCAAGATGGCAATAATTATACGGTTTATCGCATAGCCATACCGAAGCATCAAAGTGGCATGAAAGATCAAGTCTTGTCTTTTAAGGAATACTATCAAAAAACACTAGATTATGTTTCCGGTAAAGATTATGATTTGGTTATAGCATCCTCTTCGCGTTTGTTTACCGCTTATCTTGGTTACAAAATAGCAAAAAAGAAAAATATCCCATTGTATTTAGATATTCGTGATATTTTCTATGATACATTACAAGATGTTTTAAAAGACGGTATTATAAAATCTTCAGCCCTTCCTTTCATAAAGTATATTGAAAAGAAAACCTTTAGTTATGCTTCTCACATAAATTTAATTTCTAAGGGTTTTGAGTCTTATTTCGAAAATTATAAAGACTGTACGTATTCCTATTTTCCAAATGGGATAGATGATGTTTTTATTGAGGCTAATTCTGAAGAGAGTCTAATTTATACACAAAGAGACGTCAAAACTATCGTTTATGCGGGTAATTTAGGAGAAGGCCAAGGGTTACATAAAATAGTCCCTGAAGCGGCAAAAAAATTAGGTACAGCATATAAATTTGTAATCATAGGTGATGGCGGAGCTAAGTCCAAATTGGTTGCTGAACTTGAACGATTAGAGGTTAAGAATGTGGAATTACGTGATCCAATTAAACGAGTAGAACTTATAGAAGCATATAAAAATGCTGATTTCTTGTTTGTGCATTTAAATAATTATAAAGCTTTTGAAAAGGTTTTGCCCTCTAAATTATTCGAGTTAGCGACTTTTGCAAGACCGATAATAGCAGGTGTTGGGGGGTATGCAAATAGTTTTGTAAAGGATAATTTAGAGAATACAATTCTTTTTGCTCCTTGTGATGTGGATGATTTTGTAGATAAAATGAAATCCTATACCTATAAAACAATTTCTCGTCAAGAATTTATTCAAAAATATAAGCGAGACCAAGTTAATAAGGATATGGCTAAGTCAATGATTACATTGTTGGAATCTAATTAGAAAATGAAAATTACTATTACAGGTATTTCGGGGTTTGTGGGTCAGAATTTATCGACATACTTAATTAACAAAGGATGTGCTATAAATGGTCTGTCTTTGCGTACGATCGACTGGAAGAAAAGTTTTGTATCAAATGCGGACGCTTTAATTCACCTTGCAGGAAAAGCTCATGATACAGCTAATACTTCTGCTGATGAGGAATATTTTAAAATAAATAGGGATTTAACTATTGCATTATACGATGAATTCTTGCAATCTGATGTTATGGATTTTTTCTATTTTTCCTCAGTTAAAGCCGTTGCTGACCAAGTTGAAACTATTCTTATAGAAGAAGTAAAAGCAGAGCCTTTAACTCCTTATGGAAAGTCGAAGTTAGAAGCAGAAAACTATATGCTTTCAAAACCCATCCCATCTGGTAAACGTGTTTTCATCATTAGGCCATGCATGATACATGGGCCAGGAAATAAGGGTAATCTTAATTTATTGTATAAGGTCGTAGAAAAGGGCGTTCCATGGCCATTAGCAAGATTTGATAATCAGCGTTCTTTTTTGAGTATAGACAATTTGTCTTTTATGATTTATGAAATGCTTAGAAGCTCCAATTTACAATCTGGTGTATACAACTTTGCAGATGATGACGCACTATCTACCAATGATTTGGTACGTATAATTGGTTCTGTTTTGGGTAAAGATGTAAATCTGTTAAAAATTCCTGTAGGATTGGTTAAAAGCATTGTAAAAATTGGTGATGTTCTTCCTCTTCCTTTGAACTCTGAGCGCCTTAAAAAGTTAACAGAATCTTATGTAGTATCAAACACTAAAATTAAAAAGGCTCTTGGGATTGAAAAACTTCCTTTATCAGCTAAAGAAGGTTTAGAAAATACCATAAAATCGTTTAATCAAGCTAAATAATTAATGATTTATTTAATCGTTTTTGTAACACTATTTATTTTGGAGTTAGTATACTTCAAGATTGCAGATCGCTATAATATTATTGACAAACCAAATGAGCGATCATCCCATACGCAAATTACATTACGTGGGGGGGGAATTATATTTTATTTGGCAGCGCTTATATATTTTATTTGGTCAGGATTTCAATACCCATGGTTTTTTCTTGGTTTGACTATGATGGCTATCGTTTCGTTTGCTGATGATGTATTGACCTTATCCAATAAATTGAGATTGCTAATTCATTTTTCATCAGTATTATTAATGGCGTATGAATTGCAAATATTTTCTTTACCATGGTACTATTTGATAGGTTCATTTATAATTATTGTAGGGGTAATTAATGCCTACAATTTTATGGATGGAATTAATGGGATAACAGCTTGTTATAGTCTAGCAGTAGGAGGACTGTTAGCAATTGTAAATAATCAATTAAAATTCATTGACCAAGACTTATTGCTGTTTACTTTGTTGGGGGTAGTTGTATTTGCTTTTTTCAACTTTCGAAATAAGGCTAAAAGTTTTGCTGGTGATGTAGGATCAGTAGCCATCGCCTTTATTTTACTATTCGCTATAGGTAAACTAATTCTGGAAACAGGTAATTTTATATACATATTATTTTTAGCAGTATATGGTATTGATGCTGTCTGGACGATAGTAAGACGTTTATATCTCAAAGAGAATATCTTTAAGGCGCATCGATCACATTTATATCAATTTTTAGGAAATGAAGCGGACATGAATAAATTGCTAATATCATTTTTGTACGGAGTTTTACAATTTCTGATAGGATACATAACAATTATTATTACTAAAGAGAATTTCCAATTTCAAATGTTATTTGCTATAACTACACTAACTGTTTTAAGTGCTTTATATTTAGGTTTTAAGACTTATATAATCAATCGATATGTTAAATCATAATAATAAACGGAATACCGTTGAAACTATAAAAGGTGGGGTAGCAAAAGATGCGCGAGGTCAAATTCGTTTTGTTAACGATTTTGACATGAGTTTAGTAAAAAGATTTTATATCATAAAAAATGGTGATACAGAACTTATAAGAGGATGGCGTGCGCATCGTATAGAACAACGTTGGTTTTATGTATTATCGGGTAGTTTTGAAGTTAAAATTGTTAAAATAGATAACTGGGCTAATCCTTCTAAAGATTTGCCAATAGAGACTTTAAATCTATCAACAGAAAACTTAGAGGTATTACATTTACAAGTTGGCTATGGTACAGCACTAAGGGCTTTAGAGGACAACTCAGAATTATTAGTTTTTGCGGATCATGGAATTGAGCATGCTTCCTTAGATGATTATACTTGGCCTGTAGATTATTTTGTTGAAATGAGGGATATATCTTTGGGTCTCTAAACTAGAATTAGGTATATTTTTATTAGTTGCTACTAGATAGTACAAAAATGATTATTTTTGCTGATATGCAATTTAGATTTTGCGTCTTATAATTTCAATTATGAAAAGGAAAACCCTATATATTTTATTTATACTCAGTTTGACTATTTTGTCTTGTGCTTCTCGCAAAGACCTTGTATATTTTCAACCATCAGATACTGTTGAGTTGAGGACTAATTATGAAAATAATACTCCTAAACTGCAAGCTGGAGATATTCTTGCAATATCTGTTACAGCAGATGATGTAAGAGCTACGCAGCCATTCAACCAAATTTCTGCATATCAGGGAACAAATGGAACTATACAAAGTACTAATCCCTTTATACCTACTTATGCTATTGATAATAATGGATTTATTGATTTTCCTAAGCTGGGTAAAATCAAATTGGCTGGAAAGACCAGGACAGAGGCAATTGATTACTTACGTACAGAAGTAAGTAAATATATTGTTAGTCCAGGCATTAGTATGGAAATACGCAATTTTAGGGTTACAATATTGGGGGAAGTTAAAAGTCCAGGAACATACCCTATTAATAACGATCGTATTACATTGCTTGAAGCAATCGGACTTGCAGGAGATTTAACTATAAACGGAGTTAGAAAAAATGTATTAGTAGTTCGCGAACAGAATGGTGTAAAAAGCGAATATCGAGTAGACTTGACTTCGAGAAACGCATTAAATTCTCCTGTTTTTTATTTAGCGCAGAATGATGTAGTTTATGTAGAGCCAAACGGGGCGCGTATACAATCATCAAAGTATACACAAAATACGTCAATCTTTGTCTCTGTAGCAAGTATTGTTATTGGTCTTATTACACTTATTGTTCGAAATTAAAATAATTTATGACTAACGAATCACCGCAACCTGTTCAAGAGGAATCAGAAATAAACTTAAGACAATTATTCGAGCAGTATGCTTATTTTTGGAAATGGTTTTTATTGTCATTAATTCTATGTGTTTGTGCATCCATACTTTATTTGCGTTATGCGGAAAGAATATATAAAGTAGAGGCGAAAATTTTATTGCAAGATGAAAAACAAGCTTCCGGAGAATTAGCAGGTCTATCAGAGTTGGCTTCAATAGCTGGTGGAGGAAGTCAGACATCGGCATTTGTTTCAGATCAAATTGATGTAATCAAATCTCGAAGAATTCTGAGAAAAGTTATTGAATCAAATAGACTCAATATAACCTATACAGCTAAAGGTAATGTTAAGAAATCAGGGTTATTAGAGAAGGATTCTCCTGTAAAGATTGTTCTACTGGATCCGAACAATAAAAATGTTGATAGTATATCATATCAGGTTAAAGTGTCTCAGACTGATGGTAAGATAAGAGTTACAGATGACAATCAAGTTATTGAAGATTATACGTACGGAAAGAAATTCGTAACTCCAATAGGAGCGATGATGATTGTTCCAAATCCCTCTAGAAACATTAATTATACATTAATTATTCAGGTTTCCCCTATAGAAAAAGTAATTGACAATTTGTTAGCGGGTATTCAAGTTACACCTAATAAGGAGAAGCAATCATTTATTGTAAATTTTTCAATGAACCATCCTAATAGGGAAATGGCTGCGTTGATTTTAAACTCTTTAGTTCAACAATATGATGCAGATGCTGCAAAGGATAAGATTAAAGTTTCTAGGACTACCTCTGATTTTATTAATAATCGTTTAGCGTTAATTACAAAAGATTTGTCCTCTTCAGATTCTCGTGTTGCTGATTATAAAGACCGAAATAATTTGGTTGATATGAACTCTGAAGTGCAGATGTATATGCAAACAGCATCAGAGAATGAACGGAAGTTAATTGAATATCAGACACAGTTACGCTTAGCTGATATGATGCGCGAAACGGTAACAGAGGATAATAGTTTATTGCCATCTAATATTGGTCTTAACGATCCGTCGATACAAGCTACCGTTAAGTCTTATAATGATTTGGTGTTAGAGAGGGAAGATTTATTAAAATCAGCAACACCCGATAATCCCATAGTTCAGAACCTAGATAAGAATATTCGGGATTTAAAAGTAAACTTAAATACTTCTTTAAATAATTATAGAAATGTTTTAGCGACCAATGTAAATAGTATACAAGCACAAACAAGTAAGTATACTAACAAATTGGGGCAGTTACCAAATCAAGAAAAAAATTATAAAGATATTTCAAGACAACAGCAGATCTACGAATCATTATATTTGTTTCTACTTCAAAAGCGCGAAGAAACGGAGATAAAATTAGCTGCAACACCAGATAATTTGAAGATTATTGATGAAGCTTATGGATCTTCAATTCCTGTAGCTCCTAAAAAGGCTATAGTTTTATTAGGTGCAATTATTCTAGGTTTTATTATTCCTTTTGTTGTTTTATATATAAAATTCTTATTAGACAATAAAGTTCAATCTCGTCGTGATATAGAATCTGAATTTCCTGCGCCTATACTTGGTGAAGTTCCTAGTTCAGAATACCCAATTATTAAAGAGAATGATAGATCTTCGTTGGCGGAAGCTATTCGTATTTTACGTACGAACATCTCTTTTATGCTCACGAAGAAAAAAGGAGAAAGCGCTGTAATTTATGTCACTTCCACTACTTCTGGTGAGGGTAAGTCTTTTATAGCTACTAACTTGGCTAAAATATTAGCTATGTCGGGAAAGAAAGTTTTGTTGCTAGGAGCCGATATTCGTTCACCAAAGGTTTTAGATTATTTAGGATTGTCACACTTACAGCATACTAATATTGGTATCACGCAATATTTAATTAATCCTGATATGCCATTATCAGAGATTATAATACGTAAGCCAGCTCCGTATGATTTTGATATTATTTATTCAGGTTATATTGCTCCTAATCCTGCGGAATTGTTGATGAATGGTCATTTTGCAGATATTATTGAGTTTGGTCGTGAAAATTATGATTTTGTTATCGTAGATACAGCCCCAGTAAGTTTAGTTACTGATACAATTTTAATAGCTGAACATGCTGATTTAACAATATATGTAACCAGAGCTAATTACCTTGACAAGCGTTTACTTAATGTTCCAAAAGAGTTGTATTATCAAAGAAAACTTCAGAATATGGCAGTGGTAATCAATGATGTAGATTTCAAACGTGGTTATGGCTATGGTTATGGCTACGGATATGGCTATGGAGACGATATTAAGAAAAAATCCTTTCTAGAAAGAGTGAAAAAATTTCTAAATATTTAATAAATCAAATGAGTTCTTTAAGAACTCATTTTTTTTTGTAACTTAATGCCTACATATGATAAACATCTTAACCGTAAGTTTGTATTTACGTTAAATTAACCTATTAATATTTGTATTTTTGCATTCTAGTCGAGGTTTGTATTCCCATGGAAAATAATGCTCGATAGATATAATCTATTATGGAATATTTAATACTTTCAGTTCCTTTTATTTTAGCTATCCTTATAGGGAGGACAATCATTCCTTACATTTTGCTTGTTACCTATAAGAAGCGTTTGTTTGATCCAATTGATGCTCGTAAACTCCATCATACTGCGATTCCAAGATTAGGTGGGCTAGCTTTTATGCCAATTCAATTATGTTTACTCGCAATATTTTTAGTTGTAATGTATAATTTTGGACTAGAAAAAAATTTTTCCAACACAATAAGCACTTGGAAGATAATGCCCATGTTTGTCGTATGGGGTGTGGGCATAGTTATGCTTTTTATCGTTGGAATAGCTGATGACTTAGTACATGTACATTATAAATGGAAGTTTTTTGTACAAATTCTTGCTGCGTCATTATTTCCAATGGCTGGCTTATGGATAAATGATTTATATGGTTTTTTGTTCATTGTAGGAATTCCTTTTTGGCTAGGTGCATTACTGACTGTTTTTGCAACAGTATTAGTTATTAATTCTATTAATCTTATCGATGGCTTAGATGGATTATGTTCAGGTTTAGTCTGTGTCAGTTGTTTAGTAATGGGCGGTCTCTTTTTGTATTATGGAGCCTGGATTCATACTTTGTTGGCATGGATAACCGCTGGTGTATTGTTCCCTTTTTTCTATTATAACGTATTCGGAGTTTCTAAGCGTAGAAGAAGGATTTTCATGGGTGATACTGGTAGTATGACATTGGGTTATACCGTAGCATTTTTGGCTATTAGTTATTCTATGAATTTGAGAGAAATAAAGCCTTTTACAGAGGGTGCAATTGTTGTCGCTTTTTCAACACTTTTAGTTCCCATTTTTGATGTAGTGCGGGTAATCGTTGTGCGGTTTTATAATGGTAAGCCTTTGTTTAAAGCAGATAGGAGTCATTTACATCATAAATTATTAAGAGCAGGATTGTCACATAGAGCAGCTATGTTGTCTATTATCGGCCTATCTTTATTTTTTTCAATATTCAATTTAATATCTGTAAATTATATTAGTAATAATATAGTAATATTAATAGATTTAATATTGTGGATTTTACTAACTATATCCTTCAATTTTGTAGTTAGAAGTAGAGATATTGCTGGTAAATAAATTTTAAACCATTCAAACATGAATATTGCAATAATTGGTGGATCTGGATTTGTTGGTAAAAATTTGATTAATAAATTATTACCATCTGAATATATAACTTCTATTATTAATATTGACAAGAATGTCAATTCTTCTCATCCATCATTGACTTATCAGGGTAATGTATTAGATGTTGAGAGCCTTAAACAACATCTCAAAGGCATTGATATTGTTATTCTTCTAGCTGCAGAGCATCGTGATGATGTGACACCTACATCATTGTATTATGATGTAAATGTACAAGGTATGCGAAATACATTAATTGCTATGGAAGTTAATAATGTGAAACGGATAGTGTTTACAAGTTCTGTAGCTGTTTATGGGTTAGATAAAGCTAATCCAGATGAGTCATTTCCAGCAGATCCTTTTAATCATTATGGAATCAGTAAATGGCAAGCGGAGCAAGTGTTACAAGAGTGGTACAAGGATCATGAAGATTGGAATATTAATATTATACGTCCTACAGTAATTTTTGGAGAGGGAAATAGGGGAAATGTATATAATTTGCTCAACCAAATTGCTTCTGGGAAGTTTATGATGATTGGCAAAGGAAATAACCAAAAGTCAATGTCGTATATTGGTAATATTGTTGCTTTCATACAGTTCTTAGTAGAAAACGTTAAATCAGGATATAATATTTATAATTATGTAGATAAGCCTGACTTCACAACTAATGACTTGGTATATCATACTGGACAAATTCTTGGTACTAATATCCCTGCTGTAAAAATACCGTATGCATTAGGCATGTTGGGAGGATATTGCTTTGATGTATTAGCGTTTCTAACTCGTAAAAAATTATCAATAAGTTCTGTTCGAGTAAAAAAATTCTGCGCCGTTACTAAATACGATTCTACTAAAGCAATGTCTTCTGGATTTGTTCCTCCATATACTATGGAAGAAGGACTCCGTAGAATGCTTAATGCTGAATTTGGGAAATAAAAATAATACTATTTTATATTAACTAATTGAACCAAAAGATAAAGAATAATATGTTATCAGGTAAATCAATATTAATCACAGGTGGTACTGGATCACTTGGAAAGGCCTTAACATCCCATATATTAAGTAATTTTCCAGATGTTAAACGCTTAGTAATATTTTCTAGGGATGAGCAAAAACAATTTCAGATGGCTATGGATTATCCATCAGATAAATTTCCGCAAATTAGATTTTTTATTGGAGATGTTCGCGATAAGGAGAGACTAAATCGTGCATTCAATGGAATTGATTATGTTATTCATGCTGCTGCTATGAAACATGTACCAATAGCTGAATACAATCCAGATGAATGTGTGAAGACTAATATACATGGGGCACAAAATGTAATAGATGCATGTTTTGAAACTAATGTAGAGCGTGTAGTTGCTCTATCCACAGACAAGGCCTGTGCTCCGATTAATCTTTATGGTGCTACAAAACTAGCGTCTGATAAGCTATTTGTTGCAGCAAACAACATTACAGGCAATAACCCTATACGCTTTTCTGTAGTTCGATATGGGAATGTGATGGGATCAAATGGATCTGTAATACCATTTTTTATAAATAAAAGGAAAGATGGAGTATTGCCTATTACGGACCCGAATATGACAAGGTTTAATATTAGTTTGCAGGGTGGAGTCGATATGGTAATGCATGCATTATTTAATGCTTGGGGAGGCGAAATCTTTATTCCTAAAATACCATCTTACAAAATTACCGATGTTGCAGAGGCTATTGCACCGTACTGTGAACATAAGGTAGTAGGTATTAGACCAGGAGAAAAAGTTCATGAAGAGATGATTACACCATCTGACTCATTTTATACCTACGATTTAGGTAAGTACTATACAATTTTACCTGCTGTGACGAAATGGTCTCTAACTGATTTTATTACAGCATTTAATGGGGTAAAAGTTCAAGAAGGATTTGCTTATAATTCTGGAGAAAATACAGAGTGGGAGACTGTTGATGGATTAAGAAAACTTATTAAGGATCATGTTGATCCTACATTTGCCGTATAAGATTATGCAGAATCAAGTAATTCCTTATGGACGCCAAGATATTACAGAGGATGATATTCAGGTTGTCATTGAAACCTTAAAATCAGATTATTTGACTCAAGGGCCAAAGATCAAAGAATTTGAGGACAATTTTGCAAAATATATAGGATGTAAATATGCGGTAGCAGTTTCAAACGGTACAGCTGCACTACACCTTTGTGCGTTGGCTTTGGGAGTAAAACAGGGGGACAAAGTTATAACTACTCCAATTACTTTTGCTGCTTCAGCAAATTGTGTACGATATTGTGGTGGTGAGGTGATTTTCGGAGAAATTGATTCGGAGACTTACTTGTTGGATATAAATTCTGTTAAGGATTTGCTTAAATCTTCTCCAAAAGGGACATATAAAGGAATAATTCCAGTTGATTTTGCAGGAAGGGCCGTTGATTTGGAGCAATATAAAAAATTAGCTGAAGAATATGATCTTTGGATTATAGAAGATGCCTGTCATGCTCCAGGCGGTTATTTTATAGATTCATCTAAGTCTAAGCAATTATGTGGAAATGGTAAATATGCCGATTTGGCAATATTCTCATTTCACCCTGTAAAACATATTGCATCTGGTGAGGGCGGAATGATTACTACAAATGATGAGGAATTGTACAAAAAGCTATTGCAACTAAGAACCCATGGTATCATAAAGGAAAATGAAGGGTATAAAAATAGTATAGAGTTTGCAGGAGGAGATGATCAATATCCAATGTGGTATATGGAAATGCAAGTTTTAGGATACAATTATAGGATTACAGATTTTCAGGCCGCATTAGGGAATAGTCAACTAAAACGTGCTGGAGAAGGATTAGAGCGAAGAAGAGAAATAGCATCACTATATAATAACTATTTTTCAGGTAAATCGTACGTTAGAAGTCAGTCAGGAGTTGTTGAAGGCCACGCGTATCATCTCTATTTATTGGAAGTCGAAGACAGATTAGGATTATATAATTATTTGCGAAGCAAAAACATTTTCGCACAAATACATTATATCCCCTGCCATCTTATGCCATACTATAGAAAGTTTGGTTGGAAAGAAGGAGATCGGCCATATGCAGAGGACTATTATAGACATTGTATTAGTTTACCAATGTATCCTACGCTTACAGAACAGGCTCAGATTTACGTAATGGATTGTGTTAATGAATATTATGAAGAATAATATTTGTATTATCCCTGCTAGAGGAGGAAGTAAAAGGATTCCGAGAAAAAATATTAAAGATTTTTTGGGAAAACCAATTATTGCTTATTCTATTAAAGCTGCATTAGAATCTGGTATTTTTTCTGAGGTTATGGTTTCAACAGACGATATAGAAATTGGAGAATTAGCCATAAAATATGGTGCGAAAGTGCCATTTTATAGATCGGGAGAAAATTCAAATGATTACGCAACAACATTAGATGTTCTGCGAGAAGTAATTGAATGGTATGAATGGCAAAATGAATATTTTGATAATATTTGTTGTATCTATCCAACAGCGCCATTTGTTACTGTTGAAAAGTTGAATTTTGCAATAGATCTATTGACGCATAGTGAATACGACAGTGTTGTTCCTATTGTTCAATATTCATTTCCTATTCAACGCTCTTTCGTACTAGATACTTCTCACAAAGTAAGCTATAAGTTCCCTAGTGATAAGAACGCAAGAAGTCAAGATTTAGAAGCGACTTATCATGATTGTGGACAGTTCTATTTGATGCATAGAAAAGTTTTAGATAAAGATTCAATAGTAACTTCAAATACAGGTGCAATACTATGCACAGAACTTGAGGTTCAAGATATTGATAATGAAATTGATTGGAAATTAGCTGAATTGAAATATGAACTCTTACAAGGTATTAAATAATCAAGTCTTTGAAAGTGGTCATTACTCTATAGTTCCCATAAGATATGAGGATAGGCTAGATATTTTGAAATGGCGTAATGAGCAAATATATCATCTCAGACAAGCAAATCCTTTAACAGAAGATGATCAGGAGGAGTATTTTTCTAATGTAGTTTCTAAACTATTTGATCAAGAAAAGCCTAATCAAATATTGTTTTCCTATTTAAAAGATGAAAATTGTATTGGGTATGGAGGGTTGGTTCACATTAATTGGGTAGATAAGAATGCGGAGATATCATTTATAATGGATACAGCATTAGAAGCTGAGGAGTTCGAATTTCATTGGATGAAATATTTGTCTCTTCTAGAGCAAGTTGCTTTTGATGGTTTAGGATTTCACAAGTTATACACGTATGCTTTCGATATAAGACCTCATCTTTATTTAGCATTAGAAAAATATGGATTTAGTAAGGAAGCCATTCTCCAAGATCACTGTTTGTTTAATGGTGAATTTATAGATGTAGTAATTCATAGTAAGAAAGATTCGGTCTATCTTAGAAAAGCAACATTTGAAGATGTGACCATTACCTACAATTGGGCAAATGATCCTATTACAAGAAAATATTCGTTTAGTAAGGATTATATTCCTTTTGAGAATCATCAAAATTGGTATAAGTCTAAAATAACGGATAAAAATTGTACCTATTTAATATTAGAAAACAGTATCAAAACACCTTTGGGGTCTATTAGGGTAGATGTAAAGGGTGAGGTTGGGTTAATTAGCTATTTGGTTGCTCCAAAGTACCAAGGGAGAGGACTTGGGAAGTTGTTGGTTAAAAATTGTGAGGAGTATTTAGAAAATTACAATCCAATGGTAAAAATATTGGAGGGATATGTTATGGAAGAAAATTTAGCTTCTATCAATATATTTAAGGGATTAGGCTATACAGAAGTATCTACGCAAGAAGGTTTTAAGTTTATAAAAAAGAGACATGAAAATAGGTAATTTTAACATCGATAATTCTAGCCCCGCTTTTATTATCGCTGAGCTTTCGGCAAATCATAATGGCAGTATAGATACCGCCTTGGAGACTATTCGGGCAGCTAAGCGAGCAGGTGCTAATTGCATAAAATTACAAACTTACACTGCAGATACTATTACAATTGATAGTCGAAAAGAAGACTTTTTAATAAAAGGGACAATTTGGGAAGGACGAAATCTGTATGATTTGTATCAACAAGCTTATACACCATGGGAGTGGCATGCTAGGTTATTTGAAGAAGCAAGAAAGGAAGGGCTAGAAATATTTTCATCGCCATTTGATTTTACTTCGGTGGATTTTCTTGAAACTCTTGATGTTCCAGCTTATAAAATAGCTTCTTTTGAAATTACGGACATACCTTTGATCGAATATGTCGCGTCAAAAGAGAAACCTATAATTATTTCTACAGGAATAGCAACCGAACAAGATATTCGATTAGCACTCAATGCTTGCAGTAGAATGGGAAATAATCAAGTCGCATTATTGAAATGTACATCATCATATCCTGCTCCGATTGAAGAAGCGAATATGTGTATGGTGAAGGATTTCAGTGAGAGGTTTAACGTCATCGCTGGACTATCTGATCATACTATGGGTGCTACTGTACCTGTAGTGGCGACATGTTTTGGGGCAAAAATTATTGAGAAGCATTTTATCTTAGATCGATCTATTGGAGGTCCAGATGCATCGTTTTCTATTAATGAACAAGAGTTCACAGAGATGGTAAAGGCTGTAAGAGAGGCTGAAAAGGCAATAGGAATTGTTGATTATGAACTAACGGATAAACAAATAAAGGGAAAGGATTTTTCAAGGTCGTTGTATATTGTTGAAGATTTGAAGGCTGGAGAAATACTTACAAGCAATAATGTACGATCAATACGTCCGGGATTTGGGATGCACCCTAAATATTATAAACAAATTTTAGGCAGTAAAGTTAATCGTGATTTAGAAAAAGGCGAAAGACTTTCTTTTGATATGATTGAGACCAATGCTTAAAAAGCTTTTTTCCCATACTGCTATTTATGGTTTGGCACCACAAGTTGTGAAATTAGCAAATCTTTTTGTTTTGCCTATTATTACACCTTTTTTGACAGAAGAAGATTATGGTATTAATGCTATTATATTAGCCGTTACTGGTGCATTATCTGTTTTTTCTACATTGGGATTGAATATAGTTCTAGCAAATAGTTTCGTGAAATCTGTAAATCAATTTAAATGGTTGTGGAGGCAGATTTATGGTTTTTTGATATGTTGGAATATAGTTTTTTCTATACTTATTACTGGGGTAATTTACCTGTTTATTCCTAAGGAAGCTTTAGAAAATAAATGGGAAATCATATTATTAAATGTTGCTCCATTAGTGCTTTTTTCATCATCGAGTATGTTGGGTACATTATATTATCAATTGAGTCAAAAACCAATGCAAATAGCTATTCGAAACATTATAATAGGAATAGTAGCTGTAGGTCTAAATGTCTATTTCATAAAATATAAGGGAATGGGATATATGGGTTGGTTTTGGACAGGTACAATATCAGGAATATTAATGCAATTAAGCTATTGGTATCACTTAAATTATAAATTGGGAATTAAGCCTATTTTTAATTTTAAAAGGTCTACTATTATGAAGCAAATAAAAACTTGTCTTCCTACTATACCTCATTATTATTCTGGTTATTTGCTAAGTGCCTTTGATAAAGTAATTATGCGATTCTATGCGTTGCCCACAGCAGATATTGGTCGTTACTCAGCAGCACAGACTCCTTCACGATTATTTGAATCCGGGACTTTGGCCGCTAATCAAGCAATTGGTCCATTATTACTTCAGTCTTATAAAAATGATGATAGACAGGCTGAGCGTAAGTTGAATTTTACAGTCATTATTCTTACACTTAGTATGACAAGTATTATCTGCTTATTTATGAAGGAATTACTTCCATTATTAATTAAATCAGAAGGAATGCAGGATATTTATAAGATGGCAATTATTTTAGTGATGGGATATAACTATAGACCAATGTATGTTGCGGCTAATAATAGATTGTTTTATGTTGAAAAAACGAAAGCGCTATTAAAAGTATCTACAATAGCATCAATTATTTCGGTTGTTCTTAATTTGATTACACTCTATTTTTGGGGCGTTGAAGCTGCTGTCTTTACATTTTTATTGTCATTGATGTATATGGGGTATTCCGGATTTTTTATTAAAGAATTTAAGGAGTCCAAAGGTACAAATCATTATCCATTGTTTTGGTTAAGTTTAACCTTACTACTAACAATATGTGTTTATTTTGGGGTCGACCTTAATCTATATATCAAAGCTTTCTTAGCGATATTTTTATTTATTTTAGGTCTAGCTAGCCTGTTTATAAATATTAAAAAGCACTCTTAATGAAAATAATAATTATAGACCATGAACCATACTCTTATCGGCGTGCAAAACATTATTATATTAATGATTTTAGAGCTGTTGGATATGAAGTGGAATACTGGTGTGTATGGCAAGTTTTCGAATATTGTAAAAAACTAAAATATTCTTACCAAGAAAGCGGGGATGGAATTGTTTACTTTTTTGACCTAAACACGCTACTAGCAGAGTTAAACGTGCAGAATACTAAGAGTACCTTCTTGTTTGTAGATTTAAGGTTTAAATTTGATACTGCAATTTTGTTTGAAAAAATTAAAAATAATAACTTTAATTGGGGTAAATTAGCTTATTACCATAATCCAGTTCAAGGTTATTTACATGGTTATGATAAGCACCTTGAGACAGGGATAATTTACCGATTTAAATTCTGGATTCATACAATTTTTAATATTTTAAAGAATATTAAAAACTTGAAAATGTCTGTATTTTTAATTAAGCTGAACTTTATACCAGGATACTACGAAAGCCTCTATACCTCTACTATTCAGTTTTTAACAGGAAATGCAAGAGTTGATCTTAGTCCCAGTAAGAAATATGTTTCATTGAATTATTTTGATATACTTGAATACAATCATCAAAAAACAAAATTATCTTTAATTGATCAGCCTTATATAGTGTTTTTAGACATTTTTTTAGGAAAACATCCTGATTTGGAAATCAATAATTCTGCTAATTATATGGATGTGGAATTATATTATAGCAAGCTTAATCTTTTTTTTGATAAATTGGAGAAATTTTATCAAATGCCAGTTATTATTGCGGCTCATCCTAAATCTGAATATACTAATGAGTTTGGAGAAAGATTATGTATTAAACATCAAACTTCAAATTTAGTGATAAATAGCGAATTGGTCTTGAACCACTGTAGCTTGTCATCAAGCTTTGCTTTGCTATCTAAGAGGCCTTTGGTACATATATATGATTCAACTTTTATCGAAAATTCTGTATTAAGACCTATATATAAAATAGCGTACAATATAGCATCCCAAATAAATGGACCAATAATTAATATCGATAATTTTGATTTAAAAGAATTAAAATATTATAAAGTAGATGATATTTTATATGATAAAGCTTTGGAGAAATATTTTAGATCAAAAAATCAAAATAATCTAGACGATTATGAAATAATTCGTGAAAATATAGAAATAATACTTAATTAACCTTTATGGATAAGAATGCTGAAACCAAGGTGTCTGTCATTATACCAGTTTATAATTGTGCAATATATCTGGAAAGGTGTGTAGAATCTTTGTTAAACCAAACACTGCAAGAGATTCAATTCTTTTTTATTGACGATTGTAGTACGGATGACAGTTATGATAAATTAGTAGAATTAATAGATAGATTTCCACATTTGAAAGATAGGGTAAACTTGTATAAGCTAGATAAAAATTCTGGAAGTGCATACGTTCGTAATTATGGTATGAGTTTGTCTACAAGTGAATTCATAGGTTTCGTAGATGCCGATGATTGGGTAGATTCAGAGATGTTTGAACAGCTTTATCAAAAAGCAAAAAAAGAAAACGCACAAATAGTATGGTGTGATTATATAAATGTTTTTAAAAATAGACAAATTTATATTTCACAAACTCATAATGAGGATTCTGAAACTTGTATTCATGCAATGATGAGTGGTCATATGCTGGGAGGTATGTGTAATAAGTTAATAAAGAGAGATTTATTTGAAGCCACACAAGTTTCCTTTCCTAATGGCCTTAATATGTGCGAGGATTTACGTGTTAATATTCAATTGTTTTATTACGCGGACAAAATATCATATCTAAACAAAGGGTTTTATTATTATGTGAAATATAAAACAGACTCAATAAGTGCTAAATCAGCTAAAATTGATGTCGTTAATTATGAATGGCTGGAAAATGTAAAGGCTATTGTGAGTTTTTTGAATAAGAATTTGAAAATAGATAAATTACAGATTGATAAATTCAAATTATCTCCTAAAAAGAATCTATTGGTAAAGGGCAAATCAATTGAGTCATTCCAGTTATGGAAAAGTATTTTCCCCGAATCAAATTATGCAATACGATATACTGATTATCCGTTAGTATATAAACTATTAGCATTCATAGTAGTTAAGGAATGGTGGGATATTGCAAGATTTTGGATATTTTTTAAATACAAATTGTTAAAAAGATAGTGAAGAAAGTTATTACTTATGGTACGTATGATTTGTTACATGAGGGACATCTTAATCTTTTGCGTAGAGCTAAAGAATTAGGTGACTACCTTATCGTAGGGGTCACTTCCGACAGTTTTGATCAGGAAAGAGGGAAGCTTAATGTGCATAATAATGTGTTGGAGAGAATTCAAGCTATTAAAGATACTGGGTTTGCAGATGAAGTAATAATTGAAGAACATATAGGTCAGAAAATTGATGATATACAGTTTCATCAAATAGATGTTTTCGCAATTGGCTCAGATTGGGAGGGCAAGTTTGATTATTTGAAAGAGTATTGTGAAGTAGTTTATTTGCCACGTACGGAAGGAATTTCTTCAACGATGTTACGTGCAGGTAAAGATAGAGTTTTCAAACTTGGAATAATTGGTTCTGGCCGAATAGCTAACCGCTTTGTTCCAGAGGCAAGATATGTGAGTAGAGTAGAAGTGGTGTCAATTTATAATCCTGATAGTAGCGAAGCATTTGAATTTAAGCAGCGTTTTGGATTAAATGAATCACATAGTGATTTATCTGAATTTTATAAAAATATAGATGCCGTTTATATTGCATCCCCTCATTTGACACACTACGAGTATATTAAATCGAGTCTTTTGAATGGGAAACATGTACTTTGTGAAATTCCCCTATGTCTCAAGGGGGAGGAAGCTAAAGAAGTTTATGAATTAGCAAAATCAAGAAACTTAGTGCTTCTAGAGGCTTGTAAAACAGCATTCTGTCCAGCTTTTTTACATTTGGTTCGTATTATTAAATCCGGAATAATAGGAGATGTTGTTGATGTGCAAGCATCGCTATCTAAGTTAGTCGATAGATCAATGCGAGAATTTAATGGAAGTGAAGCGGGAGGATCAATTACGGAATTATCTCCATTGCCCTTGATGGTTATTTTAAAACTATTAGGTAGAAAGATTAAGAACGTAACATACTATTCACTTTTTGAAAATGATGTGGATATTTTTACCAAGGGTATTTTCACTTTTTCTGGAGCTGTAGCTTCTATTACAATTGGTCTGGGAGTTAAGACAGAAGGAAATTTAGTTGTCTCAGGTACAAAAGGTTACCTATATGTACCATCCCCATGGTGGAAGACGGAGTATTTTGAAATCAGATACGAAGATCAAAATAATAACCGTAAATTTTATTATCACTTTGCGGAAGAAGGATTACGTTATGAAATACAAGAGTTTATTTCGATGATAGCAGGACAAAGAACTAGTACCTATAAAATGAAAGCGGAAGAATCTATTACTATTGCCGATATAATTGAGTGTTTCAGAAAAGGTGAAAATCTAACTCGTCTATAAAAATATGAAAAAAGTCGCTTTAGTCACAGGAGGAACAAAAGGTATAGGTAAAGGTATAACGTTAAATCTTTTGAAAAAAGGATATAAAGTTGTGGCGACTTTTGCAAGCGATTATACTAACGCAGATGCAATGATGCAATTACTAGATATAGAAGAAGGTATGCTTCTAATTCGACGATGTAATCTTTCTGTTATAGATGACCTTTATGACTTAATAGATTATGTAAAGGGGATCACTGATCACTTAGATTGTTTGGTTTGTAATGCTGGGAGCACCATTCGTAAAGATTTCCAGATGGTATCAGATGAAGATTGGCAAGAAGTTATGCAGGTGACCGTTAATTCCAATTTTACACTTGTGAGAGAATTTAAGTCAATTATTCCTAATGCAAGTAGATTGATTTTTATTGGCTCTATGATGGGCGTATATCCGCATGCATCAAATGTGGTGTATGGTGTTAGCAAGGCGGCAGTTCATGCATTAGCCCTTAATTTGGTTAAAGAGTTTGAATATACCGATACGACCATAAATGTGATTGTACCTGGTTTTGTAGAGACAGAATGGCAAAAAGATAAGCCACAACATATACGCGAAAGTATTTATAGTAAGACTGCTGTGAGTCGTTTCGCAACTGTTTCAGAAATAGTTTCTGCGTTTGATTTTTGTTTAAATAATGGTTTTGTAAACGGTGCATTATTAGAAGTGTCAGGAGGGTATAATTACAAATAGTATAAAATGGAACAACCGATAGAGATAGATAAACTGAAGTATAAAAGCAAATTAATAGATGTTTTTAAGGCGTTTATTGCTATTTGTGAAGAACATAAACTACAGTATTATTGTATAGGAGGTACTCTTATTGGAGCGATTCGTCACCAGGGAATGATTCCCTGGGATGATGACATTGATGTGATCATGCCGAGACCGGATTATGATAAATTAATCCATCTAAAATTTTCTGCAAGTTCATCGTTTGAGTTAATAGCGATGGAAAATAATACACAGTATTATTTGCCGTATGCTAAATTTTGTGACAAAGAATCTTCTTTATTAGAATATACTAATATACCGAGTGTTTTAGGCTTATTCGTTGATGTTTTTCCTCTTGATGGGGCGCATGATGATGAAAAACTTCGTACACAAGATTTACTCGCGTATAAGAGATTAGCGAATAAATTGCATATACAGCCAAAATTGCCAAAAGATAATCTGAATAGTTTTTTGCGATGTTTATTAAAAGGTCAATTACGTACAGCATGGAATGAATTTAATTTATCATTTAATAAGGAAATCAAACGTAAAAAATTGATTTTCGAATTGAGAAAAAAAATAAACACTTATTCTTATGAAACAGCTGAGATGGTCGGTAATTATGGAGGTATGTGGGGGATTAAAGAATTTTGGCCAAAGAGTTGGTTTTCAGGCTTTGTGTTAAAAGAGTTTGAAGGATTAAGCGTACGTGTTCCGGCAATGTACAATGAAATCCTAGTACAAGTATATGGTGATTACATGAAACTACCACCTTTAGAAAAGAGAATAAGTCATCATAATTTAGCTTTTATTAATATAGAGAAAAGGGTTTCAATGGACCAAATTCGCATTTATATGAATAATCAAAATAGCTAATAATGAATAAGATTCCTATTGTATTTAGTTTTGATGATAATTTATTATTACCGGCGGGAGTTTGTATAAGTTCTTTGCTATTTCATGCGAATAAAGGTACGTTTTATGATATTTTTATTCTACATGATGAAAATGCGCAATTCCCTAAATCAAATTTTTTAGAGAAGCTTAATTTTAAGTACAGCAACTTTTCTATTACGTATAGAAATGTAGGCAATCCATTTCCTCATGGTTTTGAAATCAGGGGAATAACTATTCCTGCATATTACCGATTATTAATTCCTAGATTTATCCCAGAATATTCGACGATCATGTACCATGATGTTGATGTGATATTCAGAAGTGATTTGTCGGATTTGTATTTATCTCAAAATCTTCAAGACTATTATATTGCAGGCGTATTATCTGCGAGTTCCTCTGACCCTAAGGCTAGAGAATATCGATTGGGTCTGGGCTTGGATCCTGTAAACTATATCAATTCAGGAAATTTAATTTTCAACTCTGAAAAATTGTTACAAGATGGGATAGTGGAATTATTTGTGTCTAAAATTGAAAATAAATATAAATTTCAAGATCAGGATATCATTAATATAGTTTGCATGGACAAAATAAAGTTCTTACCACCAAGTTATTCTGGAACTGTTGATATGTATAAATATGCATCAAATGGTGAAGATCATCCTGTATTTAAGGCGTCAGAATTGGAAGAAATGCTTATAGATGGGAATATTCATTATAATGGAGCAAAGCCATGGAAGGAATATTGTATAAATTTTGACATCTGGTGGCAGTATTATCGTAATTCAGTATTTTATGATCCGAAATACTATTTTAATTTTTATGCAAACAAGCTAAATGAACTTGATAATTTTTCATTTATGAAAAGACTAAAATTGTTGATACGCTATTTTATGTCTTAATAACAACCCATTATCAAATAACCAAATTTTAAACTTAAATAGGCCCTATTCAAAATTCATTATTATGAAAGTAGCTGTACTAATTACTGTATTTAATAGAGTGGATAAAACACTGAAATGTTTGGAAAGCTTGTTTACTTCTAGAATTCCTGATAATTTAATCTATAAAGTATTCCTGACAGATGACGGGAGCACAGATGGTACAAGAGAAAATATACAAGCCCAGTTTACTAATAAGAATATTGATATATTAGCAGGGACAGGTAATCTCTATTGGAATGGGGGGATGAATAATTCTTGGCAGGCTGCTATTAATGAAGGAGGCTTTGATGGATATTTATGGCTTAATAATGATTCCATTATTTATGAGAATCTATGGGAAGAAATTTTAATTGCAGATAAATACGCAATCGATAATTATAATAAGCGAGGAATATATGTCGGGTCAACTAAAGATAGTGTAACTGGTAAGTTTTCATATGGAGGATTTGTGTTTACAAATAAATGGACATTGTCTGATAAATTTTTGCCTCCGAATGGTAACTTACAGGTGTGTCATGCCGCACATGGTAATATTACTTATGTTTCAAATGAAGTTGTAATTAGCGAAGGGATTTTCTGTGAGAATTATGTTCATGGAGGTGGAGATCATGATTACTCCTATTTAGCTTATAAACATGGTTTTCCCGTGCTAGTAATGCGTGATTACGTTGGGGAATGTGAAAACGATCACAAAGGGTCAGATGTGGACTTTATGAATTTGTCTTTGAAAGAAAGATTTGCGTATGTTAGAGCGCCTTTAGGCTATAATCTCAACAATGCCTTATTGTTTCAAAAGCGATGTTTCCCATATAGATATCCTTTTGTGTGGGGACTCTCATACTTTAAATTACTTTTCCCCAAAATGTATTATAAAGTTTACAGACTTATTAGAAACTAATTATAACTCTATTGAAATGATATATAAAGTATCCGTCATTGTTCCAATATATAATGTTGAAAAATTTATTGAGAAATGTGTCATTAATTTACTTGAACAGACCCTTTCAGAAGTAGAGTTAATTTTTGTTGATGACTGTACACCTGATAAAAGTATTGAAATCCTTGAAAGTTTAATTCAACAATATCCATCGAGGATACCACATGTTAAAATAATTAGACATGAAATAAACAAGGGGTTACCGGCTGCAAGAAATTCTGGATTAAAAGCTGCTACAGGAGAATATGTTTTTCATTGTGACTCAGATGATTGGTTAGAAAAATATAGTTTAGAGTTGCTTTATAACAAAGCTATATCTGATGATGCAGATATTGTTTGGTGTGATTGGTTTTTGTCGTTTAAGGATAATGAACGTTATATGAGCCAAAATGCTGCATTGGACTTTCCTATAACAAACTTTGAAGCATTAAAACTATTATTAGGTGGACAAATTAAATACAATGTTTGGAATAAGTTAGTTAAACTAGATCTTTATAAAAGTAATAATATCTTTTTTCCTGAAGGATATAATATGGGAGAAGATATGACTATGATTAAATTGTTCGTACATGCTTTAAGGGTAACATATTTAACAGAAGCACTTTATCATTATATGCAAATAAATACCAATGCCTACACAAAAAAAATTCAACCGTCTCATTTAGGACAGATTTTATATAATGTAGATAATGTTGTTGAATATATACAGAATTTTTTCGCGAATAAACTAGATGTTTATATTCATTTCTTTAAATTAAATGTTAAATTACCTTTTCTTATATCTTTAGATTCTATGTCTTATGAAAGATGGAATGAATGGTATAAGGATTCTAATAAATATATTGACCAAAATCCAATGTTTAATATTCGTACCAGATGGATTCAGAAAGCAGCTATTAAACGACAGTATTGGTTTTTAAAATTATATAATACATTACTGATTCGTGTTATATACGGAATTGTATATAAGTAAAAGAGGAATTGACTGATGAAGTATATATCAATTATATTAACAATAACTCTAACTAGTATGTATTATTTCCCGTTTGAATTTACTTTTCTTCGGGGAATTAATACGAAGCATATGATGTTTGTTTTCGGAGCAATTTGTTTGGCATGGGATGCAATATCATATAGAGAAATCAAATTTTCTAAAGAGTTGCTAATTGCCTCTATTATAGCCATAATATTTTCTATAGTAGGTTTAATATCTCTGGATTATAATAATACAGAGGATTATGCATATGCAATTTACATAGGATCAATGTGGATGTGGCTAATAGCCTGCTATGGGGCGTGTTGTTGTATACGTATTACCCATGGTTATATTTCAGTAAAGCTAATTGCTAATTATTTAATAGCTGTATGTCTGGGACAGTGTATAATAGCTTTAATGATAGATTTTATCCCAAGTGTTAAAAGTTTTGTCGACGCTATTTTTGTTACTGGTGATAGATCATTCATGGAAAAGGTGCGTAGACTCTATGGAATCGGCGCATCATTAGATGTTGCAGGTATCCGCTTTGCATCGACTTTGGTTATTACAGCTGTTCTGCTTAGTGAAGAAAAAGAGATACGTACTAATAATAAGCTTTTAATTTATTATATAATTTCATTTATACTAATAAGTGTTATGGGGAATATGATGGCTCGAACGACTACTGTAGGTTTAGGATTAGGGCTAATATATATATTTCTACGATCTGGTATTATTTCATTTACTATTAAAATGATAAATATTCATTTTTGGAGAGTCTTATTATTAAGTCTAATAGTTTTGGTTAGTATAGCTGTTTATATGTACCAAGTAAATAGGGAGTTTTATGGATTAATACGATTTGCTTTTGAAGGTTTTTTTAATTGGGTAGAAACTGGAACTTGGGAAACCAATTCAACTGAAGTGCTTAAGAATATGTGGGTTTTTCCCGATAATGAAAAGACTTGGATAATTGGGGATGGGTATTTCAATAATCCAATAACACGAAGTTTCTATATGGGAACTGATGTAGGCTATCTTAGATTTATATTTTATTGTGGTCTAATAGGGTTATCGGTTTTTATTCTGTTTTTTATTTATTTATCCGGTGCGTTAAGTGTTAGGTTCTATTATATTAGATACTTGTTTCTATTACTTTTGGTCATAGTATTTGCAAATTGGGTTAAAGTAGCCACAGATATATTTTTAGTTTATGCCTTCTTTTTAGTTATATCACAGCCATATTTTGAAAACTATTACGAAGAAGATTTTGAAAAAATATGAGAATAGTCTACACTATATTAGGCACATTTAATTCTGGTGGGATGGAACGCGTGTTAGCTAATAAAGCAAATTATTTGTCGACTCGTGGGTATGATGTTTCAATTGTCACTACGGATCAGAAAAATAGAAAATCTTTTTTTGAACTAGATTCTTCGATTAAATTATATGATTTGGGAATCAACTATACAGATGATCTGCATAAAGGAATTTTGACTCGAGGAATATCCTATTTAAATAAGCAAAAAAAACACAAGAAGAATCTTAAAGATTTACTCTTTAGAATAAAACCAGAAATTGCAATATCTATGTTTGATAATGATGCAAACTTTATCACGGATATTGATGATGGTAGTAAAAAGGTGTTAGAAATTCATTTTTCCCGATTCAAAAGACTTCAATACGGTAGAAAAGGTATTTGGAACATAATTGATTCATATAGAAATAAAGCTGATTTAAAGACTGTCGGGAAATTTGATCATTTTATTGTCTTGACAGAAGAGGATAAAGGTTATTGGGGTGATTTGCCAAATATTCAGGTTATTCCTAATGCAAATTCATTTGAATCGGAAACTTCATCTCCACTTTTGAACAAATCTGTAATAGCGATAGGACGTTTTGATTACCAAAAAGGTTTTGATGATTTGATAAAATCATGGAGTATAGTGCAAAAATCGAGACCTGATTGGAAATTAAATATTTATGGACACGGTCCTTTAGAAAGAGAATTAAAAAATTTAATCACCTCACTTAATTTAACAGATTCGGTTCAATTACATGCTCCAACAAAAGACATAAAGTCAGTATATCTTAATCATTCGATTTTAGCAATGACCTCAAGGTATGAAGGGTTACCAATGGTATTGTTAGAGGGCCAAGTGTGTGGCTTACCAATGGTTTCATATGCTTGTAAATGTGGGCCGAAGGATATTATTACTAATGGCAAAAATGGTTTTTTGGTGGACGAGGGTAATAAGGAGGATTTTGCAGAAAAATTAATGATATTAATGAGCGATGAAGCGCAAAGGATAAATATGGGAAAGGAATCATTTGCCAATTCTAAAAACTTCTCAGAACACAAGGTGATGGAGCAGTGGATTAAATTATTCAAAAGCTTATAGTTTAAATAATGGAAAAAAAGACTATTGTTGTCTCTGCTGTAAATCTGATTGAGGCAGGGACATTAGCCATTCTTCGTGACTGTCTTCAATACCTCTCTACGCTAGCGGATGATAATAGCCATTATCGGATAATCGCTATTGTATATGATAAAAATTTAGCTTATTACCCTAATATAGAGTATATCGAGACGCAATGGCCTAAAAAGCGTTGGGTTAATAGGCTTTGGTATGAATATGTTTCTTTAAAGAAAATTTCAAAGCAACTTTCTCCTGTATATTTATGGTTTTCGCTTCATGATACTAGTCCATCTGTTGTTGCAGAACGAAGAGCGGTATATTGCCATAATTCATATTCATTTTATAATTGGAAGTTACATGATCTAATTTTTGCACCAAAAATAGCCTTATTCTCAATTTTTACTAAATACATATATAAAACGAATATTCAGCATAATACTTATCTGGTTGTACAACAAGAATGGTTTAGGGAGGCGATGTCGAATATGTTTTCGTTTAATAAATCAAATATTATTGTCGCTAAGCCTAGTAAGTCAGAAAAAGTGGTATTATCTTCAAATAATCAATTTGAGTTGTATTCATTTATTTTTGCAGGATCACCAAATAGCCATAAGAATTTTGAAGTAATTTGTCGTGCGGCTGAAATCCTTGAGAAAGATGGCATAAATAACTTTAATGTTTTTTTGACCTTGAAAGGTGAGGAGAATAAGTATGCAAATTGGTTGATAAAAAATTGGGGACATCTAAAATCCATAAAATTTATAGGTTTTCAAAGTAAAAGGGATTTAACTGATTATTATGAGAGAAGTCATTGCCTGATTTTTCCATCAAAGGTCGAGTCTTGGGGCTTACCAATTTCAGAATATGCATTATACAACAAGCCAATGCTTTTGGCCGATTTGCCTTACGCACATGAAACTGCCGCAGGAGCTGAATTAGTTACTTACTTCAATCCAGATTCTGCCAATGATTTGGCTAATAATATGCAAAAGTTAATACAAGGTGATATTTCTATGTTAAAAAGTGAGTTGCCATTGGAATATCAACAACCCTTCGCAAACGATTGGAGAGAATTATTTACTATTCTATTAAACGAATCTAAATTATGAAGATACTTCAGCTTGGTAAGTTTTATCCTATACGAGGCGGGGTAGAAAAGGTTATGTATGATATTATGCTAGGCTTATCAGAGCGTGGTATTTATTGCGATATGCTTTGTGCATCTACCGAAGATTATCCCCAAGAAGATATAAAGGTGAATGATTTTGGTAATGTTTTCGTAGTCAAAACATCTATTAAGGCAGCAGCTACTATGCTGGCTCCGGCAATGATAACAAGATTGATAAAAATTGCAGCAAATTATGATATAATTCATATTCATCATCCTGATCCAATGGCCGCATTAGCTTTGCTTTTGTCGGGTTATAAGGGTAAGGTTGTTCTACATTGGCACAGTGATATTTTAAAGCAAAAAACCTTATTAAAACTATATAAGCCTTTGCAAAATTGGCTTATAAAACGTGCTAATATAATTGTAGGTACCACACCAGTATATGTTCAAGAATCTTTATTCTTAAAAGATGTTCAAGACAAAATTGATTATATTCCTATTGGTGTGCTTCCCATAAGTGCTGATGTTGATTTAAAAGAATCGATTCTTCGCAAACATGAAGATAAGACACTAATATTCTCTCTTGGGAGATTAGTAGAATACAAGGGGTTTGAATATTTGATAGAAGCTGCCAAATATCTTCCAGTTAATTATAAAGTAGTAATAGGAGGAAAAGGTCCCTTGAAGGATTCTTTAGAAACTTTAATTGCGGAATTTAAACTGCAAGATAAAGTTGAATTACTTGGGTTCTTAACAGATGAAGAGGCATACGCATATTTCGAGGTAAGTAAGTTATTTGTTCTAAGTTCAATCTTTAAAACTGAAGCTTTTGCTATAGTACAAATTGAAGCAATGTCCTGTGGGACACCTATAATAACTGCAGATATTCCAGGCTCAGGAGTAAGCTGGGTTAACCAGAATGAAATTTCAGGATTAATTTGTGAAAGAAAAAATGCAAAAGATTTGGCAAAAAGTATTAACTTAATCGAACAAAACGAAATCTTGTATAAAAAATTATGTGAAGGAGCAAAGAATAGGTTTGAAAACAACTTTCATAGAGATGTAATGATTGATAAAACTATCTCTTTATATTCAAAATTATTGGCTAAAACTTAAGTTCTACAAATTTTCGAAATACATCTACAAAAATTAAATAGTTACATTATCTAATAGGTTTCAAATATAATATAATTTCTAATTTCGGGGGCTGGTATGCATAAGTCACAAGGTGATTCTAAATTATTACGTGTTGCAAATGATGTTTTTTTTCAGGAAGTTAAAAAACATTTGATAGAGGGAAAGGAGGTTCTATTTACTATTAAAGGGAATAGTATGCAACCATTCTTATCAAATGGAGACAAAATAATAATTACACCCGCTGATGAAAGAGATTTTACTTTTGGAAAAATCATACTAGCAAACAGTGCCTATGGATATGTATTACATCGCTTAGTTTGGAGATTTAAAACTAATATTTGGCTTGCGGGTGATAACAATTTAGTACAGCTTGAAAAAGTAAATAAGCGAGATGTATTAGGGGTTGTTAAATATGCCTTAATAGATAATAAAAGAATAAATGTCCATAGTTTAGGTCGATTAACATTATCATTTATATGGTTTTTACTTAGGCCTTTACGGTTAATTTGGTTTAAATTGAGAAGATTATTATAATATATTACAATATGAGGTTAAAAGAAGGTTTGACAGTGCGTAAGGTAGGAGATGATTATGTAATTGTTGCTCCAGAGCAAGGTATGGTAGATTTATCCAAGGTTTATAGCCTTAATGAGACTGCAGCTTGGCTATGGGATGAACTGGATGGCAAAGATTTTGTGGTCTCTGATATGGTTGAGTTAGTGCGAAATCAATATGATGTAGAGGACATTGATGATACTCAATTAATACATGATATGCAAGAGCTTATAGAATTTTTCAAAGTTAATGATTTGTTATTAACTGAATAAATGACACAAAGAGTTAAAGAATCATTTCTAGAGTTATTAAAATTAGGGTTGTGGGGAGAAAATCAAACTACCCTAATTCATTTTCCGTTAACTATTGAAGAATGGACTTTACTCTATGAGCTTTCTCTTAGCCAGACAGTGGAAGGTGTAGTGTATGATGGAGTATTATTGTTGCCAAAAGAACATTTACCACCATATCAGGTTTTATTAAGATGGACGGCTAGAATTGATGGGATCGAGAGGTATAATAAGACTATGAGAAAACAACTTAGTATTCTTGCTAGCGGTCTTAAGCAAAATAATATTTCTTACCAACTGTTGAAGGGTTTAGGTTTAGCCGAGAATTATAGAAAGCCCTTATTGCGAGTGAGTGGTGATGTTGACTTATATTTTTCTACTTCAGAATCTTATAAAAGAGCGAATGAATTGCTGAAGTCCAAAGGGTGCGATTTACAAAAGGGGGATCATAAAAGTGTGTTTTACAACTTTAATACTATTCAAGTTGAGCATCATACCAAGATGATAGATGTTTTTAATCCTTTTTGTCAAAAGTTTATTAAAAATTTAATCTCAAAAGAGGAAGATTCAGTCAGAGAAATACTAATTAACGATCAGAGAGTCCGTGTTCCATCTTATCTAATTAATCAAGTACAAACAAACGCACATATTTTGAAACATTATATGGGATTTGGAGTAGGATTAAGACAGTTTTGTGATGTGGCACGATTATGTTATGTTAAGGATAACCATTTTGATGGAGAGAAATTACTGTTTATTTATAAAAAAATTGGTTTAAGTAAATGGATGAACGTGATTCATAACTTTATGGTTAAGGATTTGGGTTTAGAACGTGAAAAATTGCCGTATCCAATTGAATCAGATTGTGATACCAAATCAATTCTTCAAGACGTACTTCATAGTGGAAACTTTGGGTTTCACGATCTAAGATACCAAAAGGATAACACTTCTAAGTCAAAAGGTCATTATCAGAGAGATTATGCAGTAAAAAGGATAATGCCACACTTAGCGAAAATAGTAAGTTTGGCACCAGCAGAGGTTTTGTGGTACCCAATTAATAAAGTGTATTCAAAACTAACTGGCAGATAGTTATAAAGGAAGATGAATAGAATTTATTCAGAACATTTGGATTGGATATTGTCTATTGC
The DNA here is from genome assembly GCF_009829075.1 of Sphingobacterium composti. Taxonomy (GTDB): domain Bacteria; phylum Bacteroidota; class Bacteroidia; order Sphingobacteriales; family Sphingobacteriaceae; genus Sphingobacterium; species Sphingobacterium composti. The sequence continues at coordinate 221,898 of NZ_WUQZ01000003.1, forward strand.
AAAGGGACACAAGAGACAACTGTTTCTCTACTTTTTGCTAGAAGTGTCTGCTATATTGTTAACATTATTGTTTATTTTCTATTCAAAAAAAACAATTGATATTGCTCTTGATGTATCAATTGGAGATCTTAATGTTACACTTTTTCTAGTAGTTTTATTTGCTTTACTAGGTGTAATTGTGCGTACTATAAGTCAAAAAATTAATCAACAAACGCAAATTGACATGACATTAAGCTTTCAATATAGCATACTTGAGAAGCAGATGTTATCAATTTGGCAAGTTATAAAAAAGTGGGACACTGGTGACCTACTTGTGCGAATTAATACCGATTGTGCAGAGATTGTACAAATGATAAGTAATACTTGGATTTCTTTTGTCATCACAAGTATTAAAATTATAGCATCTTTTATCTTTCTATACACGATGGATAGTATGCTTGCACTTGTTATCTTGGCAATTACGCCGTTGTTTTTGTTTGTAAAATTATATTTTCAAAAAATGCGCGCTCTTAATTCGCAAGTTAAGCAGGCGGAAAGTGAAATTGGTACTGCGGCACAAGAAAATTTGAGAAATCGTGTCACGCTTAGGGCTTTAGGGATATTGACAGAACGACTCACATATTTTAAACAAAAGCAAGAAAAATATGCTTCATTAAGATATAAATATTTAAATTTCAACTTATTATCTCAAGGAATGATGCGCTCAGCCTTAAGTGTAGGTTATTTAATCGCATTCGGATGGGGTATCTACAAGCTACAAAGTTCAGCTATTACTTTTGGAACTATGACCGCGTTTTTGCAGCTTGTAAATCAAATACAAACACCAATTTTGACTTTAGGTTCTTTTTTTCCGGCATTTGTTCGATTTGGAGTCTCATCTGAACGTATTAAGGAAATTAATGTTTTGGCACAAGAGCCATTACATCAGCATATTAGGTATGCTAATATTAATAGCTTAAAATTGGAAAAGGTCAATTTTAGTTATGATAAAGAAATTATAATTAAAGATTTAACTACATCTTTTCAAAAAGGAGAGATTGTAGCCATATTAGGAGCTAGTGGAAAAGGTAAGACCACATTGATTCGACTATTATTAGGTCTTGTAAAACCCAACACGGGAGCAATATATATAGAGCATGATGATAATTTAACACAATTATCTACTGCTCATATAGACAATTACTCCTATGTTCCTCAAGGAAATACTTTGTTGTCAGGCTCGATTCGAGATAACGTCGTATTAGGACAAAGACATATTTCAGATGAACGTATAAAAGAGGCGTTATATTTGAGTTGCGCCGAATTTGTTTATGACTTGTCCGATGGGCTTGACACCAAAATAGGTGAAGGTGGTTTGGGATTATCTGAAGGTCAGGCACAAAGAATAGCAATAGCAAGAGCAATACTGAGAAATAGAAATGTTTGGTTATTTGATGAGGCGACATCTGCCTTGGATCAAGATACAATTAACCTAATGTTGCAAAGAATAAAATATTTAATTCAAGATAAGATTGTTATTTTTGTTACACATGACCAAAACGTTGCTTTAACGTGTGACAAAAAATTATTAATTAACTAAACTTACCTGTATTTTAAAGTAGGAATAAAAAGATATACTGTGATAGAAAAAACACTTTATTATAACATTGCAGATTTACAACTGGAAATTACGCTTCCAAAAGAAAGTGATTTGTCCATAATATTACCAAATTTTCAACCTTTTTTATCGGATTTTATTTCAGATAAGCCTGTTTCATGTCGTGTTTATTTCTCATTAGTAGATTTAGATTTTGATAGGGAAAATTCTACCTTATTAAGTGATATATCTATTATATGGGGAGATAGATTTACATTTCATGAAACAGAAGATTTTTATTGGACTCTTATACAATATGGCTCTGACCCATCTAAATATTGGAAAATGCGGAGTTCAAAAGATTTTAAGTTAAATACAATATACTGTGGAAATATTGGTGATAAAAAGAATAATTTTATTAGCTGGTATTGTATGGTGGCATTTGCGCAGTCTGCTCTTTTGCATAAATGTATATTAATCCATGCTTCTGTCGTTACTAATGATAAATTTGGGTATGCATTTTTAGGGAAAAGCGGAACGGGAAAGAGTACACATAGTCGATTATGGCTCGCTTATCTTCAGGGATTCAACTTGTTAAATGATGATAATCCAGCTATTCGTGTAACAAATGATAGTATTTTGATTTACGGTACGCCGTGGAGTGGTAAAACACCATGTTATATTAATGATGTACGACCATTAAAAGGATTAGTCCGTTTGAAACAAGCGCCTTATAATTTATTTGAAATACGCAAAAATAAGGATGCTTTATTGGCACTTTTGCCGAGTTGTTCAGCGATTCGTTGGAATAAAAACTTGTATTCTACACTAGTTAATATATTGATAGATATTATTAATCTAACTACAATAGCAGAGTTACAGTGCTTACCTAATGAAAGCGCAGCGAAGCTATGTTTTAATGAACTAAATAAAGAATAAACTTAGCGTTATGAAAAAAATATCATTATTTATTGGGATTATTATTATAGTATTCTTAGGGTCTTGTGGTATGTCTGAGAAAGTGGTGTATTTAAAAGATCTAGAACCTAACACGTCCTATAATGTCGTACCAATTCCTCCATTAAGAATACAGAAAAGTGATCGTATAAGCATTCAAGTTAGTGCTAAAAATCAGGAATTAGCAGCTCCTTTTAATAATCGTGATGGCGTATATTCGATTTCTGAAGATGGGATTACAAATCCTGTATTAATTGATAGGGGGTATTTGGTTGATCAACAGGGAAATATTGAATTTCCAATTCTAGGGACTCTAAAAATAGAGGGGATGACATTAGAAGGGTTGAGAGATTACATAAAAGATCAATTGTCAACAAAAAATTTGTTAAGCTCACCTGTAGTTAAGATTGAGTTGCTAAATCTAAAGGTTGTTGTAATGGGAGAAACAGGAAATAAAATCATTACAGCTCCAGATAGTAGATTGACCATATTAGAAGCCATTACAATGGCTGGTGGCCTAACACCTAATTCACAGCCTCATAACATTGCAGTAATAAGAGAAGAAGATGGTCAACGCAAAATCTATCATAATAATATTGAAAGTAAAGACATATTTAATTCTCCAACATACTATCTTCAACAAAATGATTTACTTTATATAGAACCTAAATCTGCTCCTCGAACTATTAAACAACAGCAAAATAGGTTGATATTAACAACTGTATTAAGTCTAGTATCCACGATTACATCTGTTTGGGCAATAACAACACGTTAAATAAATCACAATGGATCAAAATAAAAATAAATCTATAAATGTTTTAGATATACTTAAATATCTATCCTTACATTGGAAGTGGTACTTATTGTCATTATTAATTTTTTGTGGGTACTATTATTATAATTATAGTATTTCACCGTATGTTTATTCTAAGAATCAAACAGTATTAATAAAAACCGCAGGTAATACTCTTTCTGCATCTAGAATGACGAGCAGGAATAACTATTTTAATGTAGTAAATGTTAATAGCGAAATCTTGCAATTAAAGTCCAAGCATTTAATGCGGATAACAGTTAAAAGATTGAATGCTAATATTAACTATACTGTTCAGGAAGGGCTTAGACATAATGAATTATATATTCATACACCTTACAATATTGATTTTCTGGATACTACAGAAACATATAAATCTTTAGATATAAAGGTTCTTGATACTAATAGTTTTGAATTATCTAACTTTTCTAATAATAAGGAAATTCCAACAATAACCGCATCGCTTAATAAACCTATTTCCACACCTATTGGTAAAATTGTAATTAAAGAAAATACCAATCCTAAGAAAATAGAAATAGGGGAAAACTTTAAGTTCAAAGCCTCTCATATTCCAATTGAATCCGCGGTATCATCGTTTATAAGCCGGCTTCTCATTCTACAGATGGAAGACGTTGCGTTATTAAGCATGGGGTTAACAGATTTTTCGCCTGAAAGAGCTACAGATGTTTTAAGTACATTAATTACAGTCTATAATGAGGAATCTCTTAATGAAAAAAATAAAGTTGCTGCCGTTACCGCAGATTTTATTAAGGAGCGATTAAATATTATTGAAGAAGATTTAGGAGCTGTAGAAAATAAACTTGAAGGAATTAAAAGTGCGAATTATGGTTTGGATATAACATCTGCGGGACAGCAATATTGGTCTGAATCTAGAGAGTATATGTCAACCAGCAAAGATATAGAGATTACAAAAGAGGTTGTAGAAAACTTTCGTGATCGACTAATAAATGCTGATAAAGATGATTTTATTCCAGCTAACACAGGGCTTTTAGATGCTAATATTGAGTCTCAAATTTCTGCATATAATGCACTTCTATTAAAAAGAAATAGTTATTTAGATGCAAATAGTGGAGCAAATCCAATTGTTGAAGATCTAAATGCTTCACTTATTTCTATGCAACGTAATATATTACGTGCTATAGATAATGTTATTATTGGCTTTAATGTTAAGATATCTAATTTAAAAAGAGAAGAAGCAGTGGCTATGTCCAAAGCTAGAAGTTTGCCTTCTCAAGAAAGAATGATTTTAGGTGTTGAGCGTCAACAAAAAGTTAAAGAAGATTTATATATTTTCTTATTAAACAGAAGAGAGGAAAATGCTATAAATCAAGCAATGGCAGATGATAATATACGCGTAATAGATCCTGTTTTTGGCAGTGATAGTCCTGTAGCGCCTACAAAGCTTAATAAAATTGCTCTAGGGATTGCTTTAGGACTTACTTTACCGACAATTATTTTCCTGTTGCAGTTATTCTTAAATAATAAAGTATATACGCGAAGAGAAATAGAGGATGCCACTAGTGTGCCTGTGATAACTGAAATTCCCTTAGCCCCTCGAGCTAAAGGTCGTGGTAGTGATGTATTTGTTTCTGAACAAGCCACCGATGAAGTGACAGAGGCTTTTAGAATATTTCGAACCAACTTAGGTTTTATGACTGCGGGTGAGAAGGATCATAAGGTAATGATGTTTACCTCATTTAATGTTGGTGCGGGAAAAACGTTTTCGGTAATCAATCTTGGTGTAAGCTTAACCTTCTTAAAGAAAAGAGTTATTTTGGTGGACTTAGACTTAAGAAAAGGTACCCTAACAAGTCGTACAAATTCTCCTATGCCTGTCGGATTGACACATTATCTATCTGATTCGAATGTTTCTATAGATGAAATTATTTATAAAGATAGATTAATAGATGGATTAGATGTTATTCCAATTGGAGTAATTGCTCCAAATCCCGTAGAGCTTCTTTTGAGTAATAGATTAGATATGTTATTCAGTATATTAAAAGAGCAGTATGACTATATATTGGTCGATAGTGTTCCATTGGGAATTGTAGCAGATTCATCTATAATTAATAGAGTTACAGATTTGTCTATTTTTATCATTAGATCAGGAAAAATGGATAAGCGACAATTAACTGCTATTCAAAAAGTATACGAAGATAATTTATTAACAAATATGTCTGTTTTACTGAATGGAGTTGACTTTAAAGATAAAAAATATGGTTACGGCTATGGTTACGGTTATGGCTATGGTTACGGCTACGGTTATGGCTATGGTTACCAATTAGAAAAGCCTTCATTGTGGGGAAGATTGAAAAAGTTCTTCTTAAATTAGCAGCCAAATATTTAATAAAAGCCGTTGTAGATGTAATTCTACAACGGCCTTATATTTTATGCTTATTCTAAAAAAATATTAACAATAAAGTTAAATTTGTGAACAATTTAATTTAAAACAACTGATTAATACTATTTTATATGAAAATTAAAATATATTCTTTCACAATTGCTTTATTAACTATTTCATCATTGTCTTTTAGCCAAGAGGTTACAAAGGATTCTGTAGTTACTGAGAACAGTGATAAATATAAAGTTGTCACAAATAAATTTTTTGATAACTGGTTTTTAGGAGCTGGTGGCGGTGTGCAAATTTTATTTGGTGATCATGATAAGCAAATGCAAACTAAGGATAGGCTAACACCAGCTTTTAATGTGAGTCTTGGAAAATGGTTTACACCAGGTGTTGGTATACGTGCTGGATATACAGGAAACAAGTTAAAAGGTCTTACACATAATAATTCAGCTATTTCAGGTGGGTCTTTAAAAACTCATTCAACAGGAGAAATCTATCAAGATGTAAAAAATGCAGGCGATAAAGGATATTTAGAAGTACAAGAGTTTAACTATAACCATATTCATGGAGATATATTATTTAATGTAGCGAACATTTTTGGCGGTTACAGAGAAAATCGCTTTTATACAATAGCTCCTTTTGTAGGCATAGGATGGGCCTGGGTTAATGATGCACCAAAGACTCGCCAGCCATCTATAAATGTTGGTTTATATAATGCATTTAGATTAAGCAGTGCTTTTAATCTAACACTTGATTTAAGAGGATCATTAGTTAAAGACGATTTTGAAGGAGAAGTTGGTGGACGTAAAGAGGAAGGGATAGTTGCAGGAACTTTGGGGTTAGCATATAACTTCAAAAAACGTAATTGGGATAGAGAGAAGGTTGTAACAATTTCTACTTATGATGAAACCGAATTGAATGCACTTCGTGAACGCGTAAATAAATTAGCAAACGATAATGATGCATTAAGAAAGCAACTTGCAGAATCAGCAAACAAAGATATAACTGATGTGAAGATTGAAAAAAATATTTTAATCTCTCCAATATTAGTTACTTTCCCAATTAATGAAAGTACTGTAAGTAATGAAGCAAGAGTGAATTTAGGTTTCTTCGCAAAAGCTATTAAAGAAGGAAAATCAAATGTGGTTTACAATATTTCTGGATATGCTGATAAAGGAACAGGATCTCCTGCTACTAATGAGCGATTAAGTAAAGCTCGCGCTGAAGCTATCTATAATGTATTGGTGAAGGAGTTTGGTGTGCCTGCTTCGCAGTTAACAACTAGTCATTATGGTGGAGTGGATAATATGTACTACAATGACCCTCGTTTGAGTAGAGCCGTTATTGTATTAGGGAATTAATTTTAAAAAAACACTATTTTTAAGCCTCAAATGTACTATCATTTGAGGCTTTTTTAATTGGTTTGTATATGAAATATATTTTGTTACTCTTGTTATAAATTAAAATCAACAATTAGATGCTTGTCACTTCTGATGTATGTAGATACAACCTCGTAAGTAAGTTTGGAAGGATTATCAGTAGTAGTGATTATTTGAGATGATTCCGGGTATAGTACTACTTTTTGAGTGCCTTTTCCTGATTTCAAGTGTAATTCAAAATGCAAATCACTATTATTCGATATCTCATAGTATTTAGTTTTTACACCCTGTGCATTTGATTTTTCGTGATAAGTAGGACTAACCTTTACACAAGCATTAAATAGGTTACGCACATTTTCTTCTTTTCCAAATAAGTATTTGCTTGACCATACAACAGTATTACCTTTTTCTAAAGCTTCGCGAATAGACGACGCTGAGCGATCTTTTGCCATAACTAATGTCATAGTACGATGTACACCTTTTCGTTCAATATCATAATCATGTGCGATCAAATTGTGAATGTCTGTATTTCCTAATATAGTTAGATTACGGTCAAGTGCCCAATCTAACGCCTTTTTATGAAACCCGAAACCATTAACGACTTCTATACCGTGAAGATTTTTCTCTTTATACATTTTTTCCACGAATGGTAACCATTCGTATGATCCAGGTATTTGCGTAGCTTTCCACCCTGGGTGATTCCAAAAGATAAATGCTTTCTGATTAACCACCGCTTGAATTGCTTTTTCATCTAAATCATTAGACCTGTCAACCACGAAATCTTTGTCATCCTGAATAAAGAGTGCATTAAAATGTCCGGGAGGAGTATTTCTTGTAACTTCAGTTCCTTTGATAAGAATAAGATTATTTTCAGCCGCAAGATTTTTAGCTAATTCATGAGGTCGCATCGGGTTAGGTTTAACATCAGCAGAATGTGGTCTGTATTCAATATGCTCGGTGAACGAAATCGCATCTAATCCTTCTTTCCAAGCTTCTTGTACTCGTACATTAGGCCAAACATGACCGTCAGTAAATACGGTATGCATATGAAAATCGCACTTAAGCACTGTTAAACCATTTACTTGTGGGATATTGATAATTTCACGCTTTTTTTGATAGCGGAACTCATCCAATCTCATTATACCATTGTCATTACTTGTTTGGGCTTTAGCCTCAATGTTTAAAAGGCTTAATACAGCAAATAAAATTGATAATTTTTTCATTTTCAGTAAATAGATGTCACAAAACTATTGTTGCTATATAAACAATTTGTTATGTGAAGGTTATTAAATAAATTCTTGTATTTGTTATTAAAATTGGTTAAATCTATCTTATTATAAACCACATTAACTGATTAGTTATTTAGGTTTAATCGATTAAATTTGCATATATGAATTTACTACTTTAATTCTAACTTTTATAGACTCATTTTTAGTTTTTTTAAATATTCAGCTAAATATGCTGGTCTATCAGTTTGAATGATGCGTGCATTTAAATCTCTGATGAGGTAACCATACGATCCATTAATATCCTCAACTGCCATATCATCATCGTGACCTCCAGCCATAGTATCCCATAGCGTATTGTACCATATTAAGCTTTTACCTTTTAAAGACTTAGTGAGTAGCTTGGGTAAAGGGTTGGTGTCATTCTTAAATAATAACTCAAAGGCAACAGGTTTAAGTTCTCTTAGAAAATCCTCAATTATTTGTTCCGCATTCGAATTATCCAGGTTAACAATGGGCATATAAATCACTTTGTCTAAGTATTTTCCAAACTGCTTCTTGACCGTAGCTACATCCTTGTTACCTTTCATTATAATATGATCCGTAGTTTGTGTTTTTTCTAGAAGTTCATATATTTTATCAAACATTTCATATGCTTTATCTAGATTTAACATTACTTTTCCTTTAGAGAATAATAATGCTTCCTCCAATGTTGGAATAGTATGTTTTGTACGTATACCTGCGCCATTTTTTAGTTTTAGGTTACGTAAGGAGTCTAATGTCCAATCTGTTACTTTTCCTTTGCCGGTTGTTGTTCTTTCTAAAGTCTTATCATGCATAAGTATGATTTGTCCATCTTTTGTTTTAGCCACATCAATCTCTACAATATTTGCGCCTGCTTGGATGGCTAATTCAATGGCTTTAATAGAGTTTTCAGGCGCCTGTCTCCAATCTCCTCTATGTGCTACAATAAGTACATTTCTATCATCCCTATTTAATAACGCTTCGCGAATAGGAGTTATTTGTGCGTATAAAGTTTCGCTCGCAAATAGTAGCAATAGACTGAATAACAGCTTTATCATAATGGTAGATTTAAGTTTGAATCTTGGTTAAAGTACAATAATAGGAAAAAATTGAATTGTTTATTATTTTGAATTGAAAAATATTTTATATACTGAGTGTGATATCTGAATATTATTATTTAATCAGTGAAAGGGATAAGATAAATAATGATAAACCTCATCCCTTTGCATTAATATCCATTAATGTTATTTTAATCTTCTCGAGAGCCATCATCTGCCATACGAACAATTTTTGGATGAAAAGTCGCGACAACATCTACTAAATTCTCTTGTGCCGCCATTACGGTATGGATGTCTTTGTATGCCATTGGTGATTCATCCATACCAGCTCCCAACAAGGTAATGCCATTTTCTGCTAGGAGATTTTTCAAATCTCCTTTGTGTAAGGTTTTGATAGCTTGGGTACGGCTCATTAGTCGTCCTGCGCCATGTGAAGCCGAATTGATAGCTTGTGCATAGCCTTTACCACTCACGAGGAAACCTGGAGTCGCCATGGAACCTGGGATTATCCCCATGACATCCTTAGAAGCAGGGGTGGCACCTTTGCGATGTACGATGACTTCTTTACCGTTCCATGTTTCTTTCCACGCAAAATTGTGGTGGTTTTCTACTTTAGCTAACAATTCAGCACCTAATGCAGTTTTAATTTTGGTATGAATAACCTCGTGGCAAGCAGAAGCATAATCACCTGCAAGGTTCATCGCTATCCAATATTCTTGCCCTTCTTGAGTGTCCAAATCCAAGTAAGCAAGGTTTTGCGCTTGGTAAGGTAACTTACAGATTTCTTTGGCTAACTTGGTGTAATGCCCAGCAATAGTCGCACCTAATCCACGAGAGCCTGAGTGTGTCAATAAGGCTAGATATTTTCCAGCTTCAATATCTAGTGCTTCATCCTTTTCAGTGAATTCTATAATACCAAATTCGACAAAGTGATTACCTCCACCTGAAGATCCCAATTGTGCCCAAGCTTTGTCTTTCAGTTCGCGGAGAAATGCGTTTTCTTCAAAAGCTTTACCGTCCAGTATTTCGTGTTTAGCACGTTCATGTTTCAAGAATCCATGCCCTGCACCAAACTTGGTTTCGCTTAATAACACAGTCTTGAGTTTGTCATGTTGTAATGCTAAGTAGGAGTCGGGTAAATCGAAAATTGACAAAGCCATGCGGCAACCAATATCTACACCTACACCATAAGGAATTACGGCATTATTGGTAGCTAAGACACCACCAATCGGAAGTCCGTATCCTTGATGTGCATCGGGCATCAAAGCACCAGCCACAGTTACGGGTAGCTTCATTGCAATATTCATTTGCTCTTTGGCACCCAGCTCAATATTTTCTTCACCAAATACAGCATATCCTTCAGGATTCTCGTTTAATGCTATCAAATCCTCTTGAATAGTTTCAATGTGTAACAATGTTTCGGCTAATGGTTTAAAAATCTCGTGAGCTATGAAATCTTCAGGTTTTTCCAATACCTCCTTGAAGTAGTTAAGCATCTGTTCTTTGGAAAAGCCTAGGCGTTTCTTGTTGATTTTAAGGGCTACTCCCATTGCATGATTTTCTTTATATCCAAGGGCAATCAAGTCCTTGCCATTTATGCGTTTATTTTCCATTTTGAATCTCTTTTTAAGCAAGAGACAACCCCTCTTTATCGTTGCCTCTTGCGCCTCTTTAATTTATTTAACAAACAATTGTTTCAATTGGTCTACGATTTGGCTATTTCCAGAAACGGAGATGCTATTAATCTTTTCTGCGATTTTCTCCACATATTCCATTTCTTTTAATTTAAGCAACATCGTATTCTCTTCCATCAATTTTGCTGTATTTAACAAGCTACGTGTCGAAGCTGTTTCTTCGCGGCGCATGATGATATTGGCTTGTGCCTTTTTCTCAGCGACCAACACTTGATTCATGATGTCTCGAATATCACCTGGTAAGATGACATCTTTGATACCCGCATTGAATACTTTGATACCTAAGTTGTCAATTTGTTCCATCGAATTTGATAAAACGTGAGTGCTGATTTCAGCTTTATTCTCCATCAACTCATCCAATGTCATCGTACCAATATAAGTACGTAACGCCAATTGCATCAACATATAAAGTTGTTTTTCAAAGTCCTTATTGTATAATATTGCTTTGATGATATCGACAATTTGGTATTGGATGGAAAAATTAATCCGGATTTGTGCTTTGTCTTTTGTTAAAATTTCTTGCCCTACAATTTCCATTGTTGTTTGACGCATATCCGCTTTGGCAATAGCAATTGTCGTTGCATTCTTCCACCATTGGTAGTTTCCTGGTTCTAATATCTGTGTAAATACTCCGTCGATAAACAACAAACCTTTTTCCGAAATATCAATTTTATATTGTCGAACATAGAACGCAAGTGCTTGTTTCTCCAATAATTGTTTATTGATAGTTGCTGGTATTTCAATTGTCGAGATATCGTATTTGTCAAAACGGTACTCCTCTAAGTTTTTCCAAAAGATATGTCGTCCTGCTGCTAATACTTGCTTGAAGTTATTGTTTACAAAAACCAAGCATATTTCATTATCCATCACATCCACAATATGTACACATTCCGTAAAGCCATCTATTTGTAATAGTATATTGTTGTCAAAGCGCGACTGAAATGTATTGGATAAATTATAGACTTCGCATTGCTCACGGAAGCCTATCCAGTATTTTCCTGTTGTCAATACGCGCTTAGGGGCATTGTTTTTAATCAATAAACCGATTTCATTTTTATTAATAGTTACCATTTTCATAATCTATATTTTTTATGTTATCATACTCTGTTAAATAAAGCCCTCTGGTTCTTGTTCATTGCTCTATATCGGAATACAAAAGGAACGTTCCGTTATATTTCCTCAGCGTAGTGCCCAGGATTGAATCGCGATGATTAGGATTCTTTCGAGCTCACTGGCAGATGAAATAAGCGGTTCGGCTTGTTTTGTATTGCAAAGACTTGGTTCAATTGTTTGATGACAGCGGTAATATTACCTCAATCTTCAAACGGAACAAGAAGCAAAAGGCTTCGAAAATAGACTTTTTAATGAAGTCATACATTTGAAACTTTCGTTTCTCCAACCAAAGACACATTCCCTAGATGTGCGCGGGACTCGAACCCGCCTATTGTGCTATGCTCTACCATCTGAGCTATCTTAACAAGTAAGAGCAGGATTCGAACCTGCGACCGTAGCAGTGTACTTCTAAGTCAATAACTCATCAGCATATTGCAATCTATTGAAGGCAACACTACCCTGTTATACAGAAACAGGCGACAAGGATGTTATATGCAACTTAAAAGTTTCTTTATGCTTCTGTCGAAGCAAATATTTTCAAAAAGCTTTCGCTTATTTTTCTCAAAGAACAATTGTCATTGCTGACAATACAAAGATGCATAGGGGTGTACGCAGTGCTTTTGCGTAGTAGTGTGTTGCTGTAAAATTTCTTTTAAAATATATTTAAAAGACTGATATTCAATTTGATTAATTTTTTTTTATTTTTTATTTGATGATGATATATTCTTGTTGCGCAATTGTATTGCGTAGATATGTAGTCTTTTATTTATATTTAAATCACTTAAACGAGGGTCAAATGATATGTCTGTAAATAAACTAGCGCTTATTCGGTACAAAACCATTGATTCATGTCTGTGTCAGCGACATCGCAAATGGACTTTGGAGGACTTGATTCATAAAGTTTCGGAGATGATTTACGAATTGGAGGGAATTCATACAGGAATCAGTAAAAGAACTATCCAAGGAGATATTCAGCTGATGCGTAGTAATAAGTTGGGGTATAATGCGCCAATCGTCGTGTTGAATCGAAAGTTTTATGCATATTCTGACCCTCATTATAGCATCAGTAACTCGCCAATTTCTGAGGTAGATATGGAGAATATGCGTAGTGCTGTAGATGTGTTGAAGCATCTAAATGGCTTTAATTATTTCGACGAAATGAGCGATTTGATAGCTCGGTTGGAAAGTAATCTAAACAAAGGCGAAGGCAATCAAAAATCTGTTATTCAAATGGAGGGCAATAAATTGCTCAAAGGCTTACAATGGATAACACCTATTTATAAGGCTATTCGTGAAGAAATTCCACTGCTTATTGATTATAAATCTTTCAAATCTAAAGAAGCTATTGAAACAGTCTACTATCCTTATCTACTCAAGGAATACAGAAATCGCTGGTTTGCGATTGTAAAGCCTAAAAATGGCAGTGTGATACTGACCTTGGCGTTGGATAGGATTAAGAATATTCAGGAAATGGCTAAGTCTGGCTTTGTAAGGTATGAAGGAGTGGACTTTGACCGTTATTTTGAAGATACAATAGGTGTCACAAAGTCTCATAATGACCGTGGTCAGCGTGTTCTGTTATCAGTAGATGCAAAGAATGCGCCTTATGTCGAAACAAAGCCTATACATGCTTCTCAAAAAATAATAGAAAGGCACGAGGATGGAAGTATTATTATTCGTATCGATGTGGTTTTGAATTACGAGTTAGAGCGCGAGATATTAGGTTTTGGCGAGGCTATTAAAGTTCTTAGTCCACTACGTTTGAAAGAGCGTATTATTAATCGAGTAAGAAGAAGTTTGCTACAATATGAAGGGGTGAAGAAATAGGACTATTATTTTTATTTTACATCAGACTAATAAATGGAAATTATCTTAACCTTAACTTTAACTTTGCATAAATTAGATCCAATGCCTACACTCTATATAAAAAATATGGTTTGCAACCGCTGTATCATGGTGGTTGAAAATGAGTTGGAGAAAGCTGGAATTCAAGCTTCTCAAGTCAAGCTTGGTGAAGTCATTTTAAACGAACAGCCTAGTGACGCACTAATACAACAATTTACTGCGGCCATTGAAGCATTGGGTTTTGAGCGAATTGATGATAAGAAAAGTCGTGTAATCGAACAGATAAAAAATCAAATTATTCAATTAGTACATCACGATAATAATGACGCGAAGGTAAATCTCTCAGACTATTTGAGTGAAGCATTACTTCACGATTACAGTTATTTATCGAATCTATTTTCTGAAGTTGAAGGTACAACTATAGAAAAATATTATATCGCACAAAAAATTGAAAAAGTCAAAGAATTGTTGGTTTATGATGAATTGTCACTTAGCGAAATCGCGGATAAACTCAATTATTCGAGTGTAGCTTATTTGAGTAATCAGTTCAAAAAAGTAACAGGTCTTTCACCAAGTCATTTCAAGCAAATTCGTTCGGATAAAAGAAAACCTTTGGATGAGATTTAGCTAAATCTTACAAATTCTATCCAAAAAACTACAACCATTACTATCTTTTAATTTGCCAACTTTGTATCATAGTTTACGAACTCACTTATTATGGCAAATAAAACTCTAGATATACAAAAGCAAACTATTCCCGTCTTAGGCATGTCGTGTGCGTCATGCGCAAGTAGCGCACAAAATATCGTGCAACAACAAGAAGGAGTATTAGAAGCTGAGGTTAACTACGGAACAGGTAATCTACAAGTCACTTACGAGACTAGTAAAACTTCTGCCGAAAAATTACAACAAGCGCTCCAGTCGGGAGGATATGATTTATTGTTGGAGGATGAAAGCAAGCAACAAGAAACTTTAGAAGCTATTCATGAGGCTTATTATGCGAAGCTTAAATCCAAAACAATTTGGGCTATTTTATTGGCACTTCCAGTTGTGGTGATTGGTATGTTTTTCATGAATATGCCGTATGTAAATGAAATTATGTTTGCATTTACGACACCGATTATTCTTTGGTTAGGTCAAGATTTTTTTATTGGCGCGTGGAAACAAGCAAAACACCGAAACGCCAACATGGATACTCTTGTGGCACTGAGCACGGGCATTGCATTCATTTTTAGTGTTTTCAATATGTTGTTTCAAGAATTCTGGTTACAAAAGGGCGTTCATGCACATGTTTATTTTGAGGCAGCCGCTGTCATCATTGCTTTTATATTATTAGGCAAATTGTTGGAAGAAAAAGCCAAAGGGAATACCTCATCTGCGATAAAGAAATTGATGGGTTTACAGCCCAAGCACGTCACAGTAATCGATGAAAGAGGAAATGAACAAATTATATCCATTGGACAAATCAATTTGGGTAACCGATTATTAGTAAAGCCTGGAGAGAAAATAGCTGTGGATGGCATTGTAGTGGAAGGTAATTCTTATGTTGATGAAAGTATGTTGACCGGTGAGCCAATTCCTATTGCTAAGTCAAAAGGAGAAAAGGTTTATGCGGGAACTATCAACCAAAAAGGAAGTTTTCAATTTGAAGCAACCAAAGTTGGAAAGGATACGTTTCTTGCGCAAATCATCAAAATGGTGCAAGATGCACAAGGAAGCAAAGCCCCCGTTCAGAAGTTGGTGGATAAAATTGCAAGTATTTTTGTTCCGATTGTGATAGGTATAGCGGTTTTGACTTTTGTTATTTGGTTGTTATTTGGTGGAGAAAATGCGTGGGTGCAAGCATTGATGGCTGCTGTTACGGTTTTGGTTATAGCGTGTCCATGTGCTTTGGGCTTGGCGACACCTACAGCAATTATGGTTGGTGTAGGCAAAGGTGCTGAACAAGGGATCTTGATAAAAGATGCAGAAAGTTTGGAATTAGCACAAAAAATTGATGCGATTATTTTAGATAAAACAGGTACAATCACGATTGGACGACCAGAGGTGGTTGATAGTTATTGGTTAAAGGAAGATGAAACGTCTAAAGAAATTTTAAAAAGTATCGAGAAGCATTCAGAACATCCATTGGCTGATGCGATAGTAAAATATTTAGATGCTGTGGAAGTTGTTGCGATGGGTTCTTTTGAAAGTATCACGGGCAAAGGTGCGAAAGCTAACCATCAAGGACAAACGTATTTTGTGGGGAATAATAAACTTCTGGTAGAAAATAATATTTTTATTTCAGATGATTTAATGAATGCTGCAATGCATTGGCTTACTCAAAGTAACACTGTTATTTGGTTTGCAAATGAGCGAGAAGCATTAGCTGTTTTGTCCATTTCAGACCAAATCAAACCTACTTCCGTTCAAGCTATTCGAGAGCTACAAGCTTTGGGTGTAGAATTATATATGCTGACGGGCGACAACGAGGCTACCGCAAAGGCAATAGCAGACCAAATAGGAATTAAACATTATAAAGCGGAAGTATTACCACAAGTAAAGTCAGATTTTGTCAAAGAACTTCAACAGCATGGAAAAGTAGTAGCGATGGTTGGAGATGGTATCAATGACAGTACAGCATTAGCAACCGCCGATGTGAGCATTGCGATGGGCAAAGGTTCGGATATTGCGATGGATGTGGCAAAAATGACAATTATTTCTTCGGATTTGACCAAAATTCCTCAAGCGATTCGATTGTCAAAACAGACTGTTGCGACCATTAAGCAAAATCTATTTTGGGCATTTGTATACAATGTAATTGGCATCCCAATTGCAGCGGGTATATTGTATCCTATCAACGGATTTTTATTGAATCCCATGATTGCTGGAGCAGCGATGGCGTTGAGTAGTGTATCGGTAGTCACAAACAGTCTTCGATTAAAGTGGAAGAAATAAGTAATTAATATTATATAAATTTTTAAAAGTATAATAATGAAAAATAAAGAATTCAAATTCAAAACGAATATCAATTGCGGCGGCTGTATAGCCAAAGTCAAACCGGCATTAGACGGCGAGGTTGGAATCAAAAATTGGCATGTCGACACCGATAATACAGATAAAATCTTAACTGTAGAATTAGATAGCATAGAAGAAGATATAGTCGTTGAAATTATAAAGGCGAAGGGATTTAGTATTGAGAATTTATAAAAGAACCACATATCATATAAAGGGCTTAGCAGATGCTAAGCCCTTTATATGATATGTTTTCTAATCTTTATTGTATTCATTATTAAATTTTAAAATACATTAAAAATTAGTTATTTAGTATTTTGTAATTCTAATATTATATAACTATTACCTAAAAAATATGCTTCGAAGTATCTATAAGTTTTTTAATCTACATGATGGTGAGGAAACAAAGGACAAAGTTTTAGAAAACGTTGTATCCAATATATCCTTTCGAGGAGCCAATTTATGGATTCTAGCGTGTGCTATCGTGGTGGCTTCTGTAGGTTTGAATGTGAATTCTACAGCTGTAATTATTGGTGCCATGTTGATAAGTCCATTGATGGGACCTATTGTAGGGGCGGGGTTTGCATTGGGGATATATGATTTTGAATTGTTGAAGAAGTCTGCTAAAAATTTATTGATAGCAACTTTGGTCAGTTTATTGGTTTCTTTTCTGTATTTTTTGTTAAGTCCTTTTAAAGAAGCGCAATCCGAATTATTAGCGCGTACTTCTCCTAATATTTATGATGTCCTAATTGCATTCTTTGGAGGTTTAGTGGGAGTGATTGCTATTACACGTGTTGAAAAAGGGAATCCAATTCCTGGTGTAGCTATCGCAACTGCTTTGATGCCCCCTTTATGTACAGCTGGATATGGATTAGCAATAGGTAATATCTCGTATTTTTTTGGCGCATTATATCTTTATACGATTAACTGTTTTTTCATTTGTATATCTACATTTTTGATAGTTAAATTTCTACGTTATCCTAAGATTAAATTTGTGGACCCCCTACGTGAGTCTAGAATAACAAAAACTATTACTTTTCTTATTTTGGTGATGTTGGTGCCAAGTTCTTATTTAGCATATGCATTGTTGCAGGAGAGAAAATTTACGCAAAATGTTAATTCATTTATTGAAAATGAATTGACAAGAAAAGGTTATACATTGATATATGAAAAAACACAGTTCAATAGTAGACCTCGAAAAATTGAATTGGCATTTTTGGACAAAAGATTTTCTAATGAAGAGTTGAAAGACCTCAACGACAAAATGGATGTGTACAAATTGAATAATACAGATTTGATTATAAGACAAGATAGTACAGATTTGAAGGCTGATATTTTGGCAGAACTTAGTAAAAATAGCGCACATATTGACGAGAGGGATGTAACTATTCAAAATCTAAGAAAAGAATTATCTACGTATAAAGTTGATAATGAGGGATTGCTGAAAGAGATAGATTTGTTGTTCCCTGAATTAAAACCTTATTCGCTGGGTAAACAAAGTGTTTATGTCGATAAAGATAGTGCTAGGTTTGATTATTATTTGATTCATTCTGCAACGTTAGAAGCAAAACGTAAAGAAGCTTTAGAAAGTTGGTTGAAACAAAAGCTAAATACTGAATCTATTAATTTCCTAAAGAGTGAATAAGAATAGGGGCTTAATAATATTATTTAGCCCCTATTTTTAATTATTTTTTTATTCTTAAAACAATATATCCTAATATACCAGCGGCTAATGAGGTAAGTAGAATACTTAATTTCGCTTCTGACACATATAGCGGATTAGCAAACGATAAAATAGCAATAAATATAGACATCGTGAAGCCAATTCCAGCGAGTAGCGCTACGCCTAATATATGTAACCAATTTGCGCCTTCAGGAAGAGAACTTATTTTTAAGCTTTTACATATAAAGGAAGTTAAAAGAATACCTATTGGTTTTCCTAGAAGTAGACCTAAAGTAATTCCCAATCCAAGACTAGAGGTAAGACCTGCGATCATTTCACTTTCCAATGTGATATTGGTATTTGCAAATGCAAATAATGGAATGATAAAGAAGTTAACTGGCTTTACTAATGCATGTTCTAATCTTTCTAAAGGAGACTCGATATCTGTATCGTTAGTAGGAATAGTCATCGCTACTAAAACACCTGCGATAGTCGCATGAATCCCTGAATGATGGACGAAATACCATATAAATACTCCTGGAATTAAATACAAGTAAGGGTTTTGAACATTCATTCTGTTCATGATAATCAGAATAGTCAATGCTGCTACTGCATACCCTAAATAGGTAACATCGATTCCTGAGGAATAAAATAGCGCAATAACTAATATGGCGATTAAATCATCAACAATAGCTAATGCTGCTAAAAATATTTTTAAGCTAGCAGGGATTCTGTTACCTAATAGATTGATTACAGCTAAAGCAAAAGCAATGTCTGTTGCCATAGGAATACCCCAACCAGAACTTGTTTCTTGACCAGCATTTAAGCTTAAATAAATAATTGCGGGTACTACCGCACCACCTACAGCACATAAAATTGGTAACGAAGCTTTCTTTGGTGAAGATAATTCACCTTCGACAATTTCTCTTTTGATTTCTAATCCTACTAAAAGAAAGAAAATAGCCATTAGACCATCATTAATCCATAGCAGAATGGAGTAGTTGAGGTGAATGCTTTCATTTTCAAATCCAATTTTGAAGTCTAAAAGATTTTGTAATGCAAGAGCGGCAGGGGTATTCGCAATAATCATTGAGATGATTACACAAATAAATAATAAAATTCCTCCGGCGTTACTCGATTTAAAGAAATTTTTGAAAACATTTAAATTAATTAAATTAGACATGATTATTTGTTTTTTTATCCCAAAAATCCATATTTGGGATGTTATAAATTGAATTATCGTATGTTGGATCTTTTTTGTTTTTAGTTTGATTTGTATAGTCCTTGTAGAGCAACAATACCTTTTTGTGCAATAATATAAT
Organism: Sphingobacterium composti; assembly: GCF_009829075.1. Taxonomy (GTDB): domain Bacteria; phylum Bacteroidota; class Bacteroidia; order Sphingobacteriales; family Sphingobacteriaceae; genus Sphingobacterium; species Sphingobacterium composti. The sequence goes on from NZ_WUQZ01000003.1 coordinate 241,931, forward strand.
AGCTATTAAATTTAGCCATGCCATAAGACCTACTCCAATATCACCGAGCTCCCATGCACTTTTAGCTGTAGTGACACAACCTACAAAAACAGAACCTAGTATCAATATGCGAAGCCCATATAACAATACTTTCGCGGTTTTTTTGTTTTGGATAAAACTCACATTTGTCTCCGCAATATAATAATAGGCCATAATCGTAGTGAAAGCAAATAATGTCAATGATATAGCTACAAACGCACTACCAATTGTCGGAAAATGAGAAGCGATGGCAAATTGGGTATATGCTGGTCCCATTTCCACATCTTTAAGATTATTAACGATAAATCCGCCCTCAGGATGTACAACATTATATTGGCTTGTGAATAATATCATTAAAGCTGTGGCTGTACATACGAAAAGTGTATCCACGTATACAGAAAAACCTTGTACTAATCCTTGTTTGATAGGGTGAGACACTTCTGCGGCCGCTGCAGCGTGTGGCGCAGTACCTTGTCCAGCTTCATTGCTATATATGCCGCGTTTTACTCCCCAAGCGATTGCTGTACCTGCTACTGCGCCAAAGGATGACTCTAGATTAAGAGCGGATTTGACAATAAGTGATATTACTGCAGGTACTTGCTGTATATTTATTCCAATTATGATTAATGCCATTAAAATGTATAAGCCAGCCATAATTGGCACGATGTATTCAGCAACTTTACCGATTCTTTTTACTCCGCCTAAGATTATTAAAGCTAAGAAGATAACTAATCCTATTCCCACAGTATAAGGCGGAATGTTGAAAGCCTCTTCAACCGAAGTTGCGATACTGTTTGATTGAACACTTGGTAATAAGAAACCTGTAGATGTAATTGTGACTATTGCGAAAATCCATGCGAAGACTTTATTATTGAGTCCTTTTTGAATATAAAATGCTGGTCCACCCCGATATTGCCCATCCTTTTCCTCCTTATACATTTGACCTAGTGTTGCTTCAACAATTGCGGAGGCTGAACCTAATAACGCTATTACCCACATCCAAAACACTGCCCCAGGACCACCCATCGCTATTGCTGTTGCAACACCAGCTATGTTTCCGGTACCTACTCTTCCCGAGACAGCTAATGAAAAAGCCTGAAAAGATGAAATTCCACTTTCGGATTTCTTACCAGCAAATAATAGCTTAATCATCTCTTTTATTCGAGTGAATTGAGGGAATCTAAATCTGATAGTAAAGTATATACCTGTCAATAGACAAAGGTAAATTAGCGCATCAGACCAAATTATATTATAAATAAACTCTATTGAAGACTGCATCCATTATTTGTTAAAGATATATTCTACTAAAATATGGCTTTATGTAATAAAGGCTATGAATTATTGCATAGATTTTGTCTATACTATATCTGAAATCAAATAGGCTAGTACTCCTCGCGAACAATATTGTAATATTATGTAGTTTAAGACTTGTCTCTTAAATTTACTCTTTAAAAATCGTTATTTAACGTGAGTTCGGTTTAAGCAGCAAGGAATAATTGATTTTGTTGCTGTTCAAACTGAATGTTTTTACCCATAGTTACTTTGTTTGTTTTGCAACCTCAAAGTTAGCTAAAGGGTTGGTGCTTGCACCAGCCTTTTTTAATCTTTACCGGACACTAGTGAATAGCATTATAAAAAATAAATGATTTCATAAGAGGAGTTCAAAACAACAATTTCATAATCACTATCTTTTAAATAATTTTTTTTGCTATCATCATCTTCCAAGTTAAGTTCAATAACTGCTGTTGGAATGCTATTCTTAGTATATTAGCCTTTACTGTAAACTAGCATTAATGCTGGATAAGATGGTATTTTATCTTTTGGAATACGGAACTCCTTTCGCTCTAATTCTTCCTACAGATTAAAATGATATAATCTCTTTTAAAAGCAAATCGGTGGCTGCTAACTGAAAGGCAAAAGCATTTTGTTTTTTATCTATTTCAGCAATGATGTCTTTTGACAATTTATAAGGAATTTCCTGAGCATTTGCATGACTCAAAATTATCAAAATGAAGTGTAACACTATCTGTCAGGTCATATCAATTTTAGTTTTCAATAGCTCCCCAACCGCTCATCATAATGGCTAAGGCTTTAAAACCCCAATTCATATCATCGGCAGAATAGATGGGCGTAGCTGTTTTACTTGTTAGTTCTTGATGATTTATAACTTGTTCTCTGATTGCTTTTGGTTTCATTATTAACGTTGGTTCTTCATTATTTAGGTAATAAATATCCAAACGCAAAATTCCGGCATTTTCTTCTAAGTAGAACGGATGTGTAAAATTGATGGTATTGCTAAATAACGGCGAAGTGTACACTGTGATTTTTTGTAATTGCATAGGCACATTTTCATCTACTGTTTTTGGCGTATAAAGAATCACATCACATACATAACCTAAAATATTTTGTTTTTTAGATTGAACCTGACGATTAAACTCGCTAAAATCAATCGTATTTGTGGCATTTGCCCCTGCATTCTCTGAAGGCTTGAACTCGGAATATATTTTTCTGTCTTGTTCGGCAATTTTATCCAATTGGGTAACTGTTTCTAAATAGATACTGCCTTTGTCTTCAGCTGTATTATGATAATTATGCATATTCCAACCAAAACCACGAACGTTTCCCAAAACTATCTTGTCTTTTATAAAATAAGTACATTCTGAAATATTCATTGACATCGCCCAAGCGACTAACGGATTTTGATTACTTGTATTTTTAATTACCTCAAAAATGGTTTTGGCATCGGTATCATTTGCGACTAAAGCCTCGTATTGTTGCTTAATATCGTCTCTTGAAAAATCTATTTTATCAATGATTTTTCCTAAATCAACATCATTGCTGAAAATTCCCATTTCAACAATACCTTCAGTAAAAGGTTTGTTGATGACGGTATTATTGTCTTCTGTTGGTTTGCTTTCATCAGACAAGTTACAACTAAACAGAAAGAATACAGATAATAAGCTAGTTGTAATATTTTTTTTCATAGATACAGTATTTAATACAGGCTGTTTCTTTTTTTTGAGAAACAGCCTGTGTTTATAGATTAATTAAGTGAATAATTGGTTAATTGGTATTCTTCAATCTCTTTATTTTCACCATAATTATAGATCGTTTTTCTATAAACAGGACCTATACCTTTGGCAAGCCAATCTTCATATTTTATGGTAAAACTACTTCCATTAATACTATTTTTAATGTTTTTTATAAGTTCTATTTTCAAAATATTTTGATAGCTTTTTCCATTTAAAGTTAGACTTGCAACTTTTTCTATTATTTTACCTTTGTTTGTATGTTTAATAGTTCCACTAGCATTACCTGATATGGTTAGAGTTACGTGATCAGTCCATTCTTCACCAACACTTAAATTTGTGTTGATACTCATTATCGTTCCAGCCGAGATATTTACTCCCATTTGAGAACTAGCTCCGTGAAGTTCGTAGAATACACCATTGTCTTCTCTTACGCCATCTGTAGTCTCAGTGTTTTCTGGTGCATTTAAAAATTCTACTTGAAAATAGGTCTTTCCTTCGTAGTTTATGGTTTTATATAAGTGATGAACAAATGAATCTTTTGGATCATTTATATTTTTAAAATTCCATTTATTTCCTATAGCGTAAGGCCAATAAGAAGTGCTTGTTGGGTGTCCATTTTCCTCGTCATTTAAATTTATATCATCTGATGTACTGCACGAAGCGAAAATGGTAAAAAAAGTAATTAGGTAACAGGAGATTGTTTTTTTCATAATAAATTGATTTATAAGCTTTTGTATTTTTAGTTTGTTCGAACCAGTTCCACACGTCTGTTTCTAGCTTTATTTTCTTCGGAATCGTTTGCTACCAAAGGTTTTTCAGCACCGAAACCTTTTGCGGTTACTCGAGATTTGTCAATTCCGTTGGCGATAAGATCATTCATTACAGCATTTGCACGTTCATTCGATAATTTTTTATTGTATGACGCATCGCCTGTATTGTCGGTATGCCCTTCAATAGCAATTTTCAGAATTTTATCGTTTTGCAATGCTTCTGCAATTTGCGTTACCACTTCTTTTCCTTCGGTAGTGATATTTGCTTTATCTACATCAAAATTGATATATAAAATCGACTTACCTTTTTCGGTCAAGTCTTTCGCAATATCGTCAGCCGTTACTTTGGTAATGGTTTGTTGAAAAGCTTCTTCTTGTAATACATTTAATGTTCCTCCCGCATTATTGGAAGTGAATTGAATATAAATGTTTCCTTTTTCTTCGGAACGAATAACATAAAACTTCATATTTTGATTCCAATACCCCATATCTCCCGAACCACCTTTATTAGGGTCTTGTTTGTTATAACGTTCGTATTCTTCTTTGGTGATTTCTCCATCAAAAACCTTAACCGCTCCGACGGAAAGCAAATAATCCTCCATGCTTTTCTCAAAGTAGCGTTGCGAATATTCTTCGCCTCGAACTGCGGTAACATTTGCTTTATACAATTTACCTTCAAAAGGTGTCATTACACCATTTATAGGAAAGAAACAAACATCAAAGTTTTTTTGTATGGCACCTTTTCGAGCTTCTAATCCTTTAGGTAAATTAATAAAAGGAAAATCGCCAATATCGGCAGTAGAGAAAGCGATATCTTCTATATTGAATTCAGCCGAAGAATTAGCTTCTTCTGTATTGCCTTCGTTAGCTTCGACAGAAGTTTCTTCGGCATTAGATTCGTTATTTTCTTGGTGTTTGTTTGCTTGATTACAAGAGATAATCAATGCTGATAATCCAAGAATAAGGACTATTTTTTTCATTTTTATATACTCAGTTTTATTATACAAAAATCGTTTGTTTTTTAACGGTGAGGATAACTCCTAATATCAAAAAAGTCAAGAATATTGGATAAAGAGTAAAAAAAACAGCGTGAATCGAGATCAATGACAGACCTAATGCTAAAAATAGATGAAGGCAGGCTATTACAATCATTCCTACTGTTCCGATGGGAAAAAATGGGTGAAATTTTCTCATTTTACTATTATTTTGTTTTGATAGGCTAAAGGTATTAATTTAAATCAGAACCTGATTTTATTGTTTTACGCCATCAAAATTAAACTGAACTTCAGTTGCTGATTGTTTATTTGTTGTAACAGAAATATTTTTATTGGAGCCATAATAATGAAAAAAACCTTCTAAACTACCTGATAAAGTGGCGATATCTTGTGTGTTTTCGCCAAAAAAGGCACCTGTTTCTACAGTGAAAGTTTTAGGAGTTACATACGAATATTCTTCGCCTGATTTTGCGGCAACTTTTAATTTATTACTTCCTTCTTTTGTAACGATAACAATAGCATCGTACCATTCATACACATCATCAGGATTAGAAGGCGATGTATATAATTTTCCTTTGTACGTTCCAATAGCAGCATCAATAGTACCTTGTGCTGGTTGTTCACTCCCATTGTCATCATCTTTACTACAGCTTGTGGTTAATGTTCCCAATGTTAATACCGATGCAAGTGCTAAAAGTGCAATTTTTGCGTTTACTTTTTTCATGACTATTTCAATTTTATGATGAAACGCAAATTTCTATAAAAAACGAAGTGCGAACAATCATCGGAAACCTTGATATTGTTTCTAATGGTTTACCATGATTTTTTATGGAAACAGAAAATGACAGCTCTTTTATTTGGATATTTGCGGTTTAATTATTTAGCGATGTATACAAATTTTCTGATTATAATAGTTACGCTGTTTTTAGGCAATATGTTACAAGCCCAACAACTTGTTCCTTTAGACGAAGTAGCTTATGTAAAACAAATCAATCGCACCATTGAAAATACGAAAAGCGATAGTGTTCGCTTTTATAATACGCTTTTACTATCTGAATATTGGGCACAAACAGATAGTTTAAAAAGTAAACAAGCACTTGATAAAGTACTATCATCTTCTCCAAAAAACACATTAGCTAAAGGAATTTTAGAATACTATCAAGGTGTTTTCTATGCTAACCAAGGTAGTAAATCACAAGCAAAAACATATTACGAGCAAGCTATAAAAGCTCTTGAAAACGATTCTGACAACATCGCTTTTTTAATTAAATCATGGTATAATTATGCTTATATACAAGTAGAAGACAAAGGGTATGATTATATGGTTAAAACGCTTACAGAATATTGTATTCCGCTGAGCGAAAAAAGCAATAATACCGAATTATTAGCGTTCAATTATACGCAATTAGGACTTACCTTTATGTCGGTTGGGCAATTTGACACGGCTGAAGAGTATCATAAAAAAGCCTTAGAACAACTTAATAAAATAAAAAACAAAAATAGTGTACACCTGATTACTTACTTTAATTTGGTGAGCAATTATTGCTACAAACCCGATAGTAAAACAGCTAAGATATATTTAGATCAAGCGAAAGAACTTCTTAATCCTTTTCCTGAATCACAATATTATCCTAACTATTATTATCAGGAAGCGATGTATTATACTACTATTCAGGATTTTGATAACGCATTAGCCAGCCTAAGTAATGGAGCCAAATTAGCCAAAGAGAGTTATCAAATCAAATTATTGCACCTGTTGTATTTTAGAATGTACAATGTGTATTTGATGCAAAAAGATTATCGTAAAGCAAAAGCACAGTTAGAGCATATTTTAGCTGAAAAAGTATTGGCTAAAGAAGCTGTAAATCGCAGAATAACTTATACTCAATTGGCAGCGGTTAACGATGTTTTGGGCGAATATAAAGAAGCCTATCAATGGATGAAAAAAGCAAGTTTATTAGGTGATAGCTTGCAACAAAACAAGTTGTTAGAAAACATGAACGAACTGGAAATTTTGCATCAAACAGCTGATAAACAACAAAAAATAAACGATTTAGAAAAAGAGAAAAAAGCAAATGAATTATTGAGTAAAAACAAGAATCTACGAATTACTATTTTGGTTATTGCTCTTATACTAAGTCTGGTTATTGCTTTTTTAATTTTTATCAATTACAAGAAACAACAAAAGTTAAACAAACAAATCAGTCTGAGTCATGAGCAGGATTTACTTCATATAGAAAATCAACGTAGATACGAAGCAACACAAGCAATATTACAAGGTGAGGAGCAGGAACGACAACGAATTGCACAGGATTTACACGATAGCATGGGCGGTATGTTAGCAAATATACGAATGTCTATTTCATCAAATGATTCGTTTAATAAAGAAAACGTAATTGAAAAATTAGATAAATCTATTGTTGAAATGCGTCGTATTTCCAGGAATCTGATGCCCGAAACACTGAAAAACCTTGGTTTGGAAATCGCTCTTAAAGAATTGTGCGAAGCGATGACACAAAAACACTTTGCCATTCAGTTCGAAGCCTTTAATTTGTCAGAAAACACTCCGTTTAAAACACAAATGGCGTTGTATCGTATCGCACAGGAAAGCATTAGCAACATTACAAAATACGCTCAGGCAACTAATGTCATTGTACAAATCAGCCAAAATAACAATGTCCTTAATTTAACCATTGAAGATGACGGAATAGGCTTTGATAAATCTGAAATCGTATATGGATTAGGTTTAAAAAATATACAAAATAGAGTTCAATTGATTAACGGAACGGTTGAAATTGCTTCGAATAAAGGAGAAGGAACTACCATAAATGTAGAATGTTATGTATGATAAAAATAAGATAAAGCTTGCCATAGTTGATGACCATCCAATGATTTTAGAAGGATTGAAATCACTATTAGAAAAAGATACTAAATTTCTCGTTTTTTCTTTTACCAAAGGAACTGCTGTCATAGATTTTATTCAGGAAAACAAAATAGATGTCGTTTTGCTGGATATTGTTTTGAGCGATGGAAACGGATTGGATTTTTGCAAAATAATCAAACAAAAAGCCCCCCAATCTATCGTCATTGCATTAAGCAATCAAGCTGAACGAAGTATTATTTTTCGTTTTTTAGAAAATGGAGGAAATGGCTATATCTTAAAAAATGCCGATTCCCTAGAAATAATAGAAGGCATAGAAAAGGCATTGATTGGTGATTTGGCTTTAAGTAAAGAAGTGCAGGAAATTATGCTACGGACTTCCGTTACAGATTTTGAGCTTCCCAGATTAACCAAAAGAGAAAAACAAATTCTTCAGGCAATTGCCAAAGGTAATACATCTGCTGAAATAGCCGAACAATTATTTATTTCTTTGATAACGGTAGAAACCCATCGTAGAAATTTATTGCAAAAGTTCAAAGCTAAAAATATGATGGAATTGGTTAAAATAGCCACCGAAAATCAGTTGATTTAAATTGACAATCTAGTTCATATGACATTACAATCTCCTACCTTTCTTTTTCTTCATACGTTTAGCAAACTGTTCCTCCTCGTACTCTTCTCCCTCCGTATTAGGTAATAGACTGAACAATCCCAAATCTGAATTAGCTGAATCCTCCTGAGAGATAAACTCAAAGAGGTCTTTTGTTGGTAGATTATCCAATTCATTTTTTTGGTAATAGGATTGTCCAGTATTTTCAATTCGGGTTTATTTCCATTGTTTTACCAATCGTTAAACACATTTGCCGACAGGTTTCTGTCTAATTGCGAAGCGTTCCAAACGCTTCGGCTTTCGTGGTTAATAAATGTCATGTCGTAAACACGTCTGCATTCGTTTCTGCGGACAACCGTATTGATACCTTGCTCTGCAAGTTGCTTTTTAAATTCCGTTTGGTTTTTTGCGGTGTGTATAGCCAATTCAATAGTATTCTTTAGACCTCGCAGGGTTAGTTTTCATTTTCTCTTTTGACTGTTCAAAATGTTTATGAAGCTGCGCAACACCTACATCTTTTCCGAATAGAGATGCTTTAAATGGATTACTTGCCTTGTTTCCTTTCTAGTCCAATGCTACATACACCACTCCGTTCACCGTCTGACCGTTCTGTTCTGCCTTAACTTCTTCCAATGTGATGTTGTAAAGTGATAGTAAAGCATTGTAACTACCCATAGTCTTATGGTTGGGGTGGGGCGTTGGCTGTCCGCCTTATCTTTGCTATCTTTTGTTCTTTTTTTAATCAATTCCAATCAAAGAAAGGATACAAAAAACACGTAAAGGTTAAGGACAGGGTGTTGTTGGTATGCTTTCCTTTATCCGTACAAAACTCTTTAAACGTATGAGAGATTTGCTAGTAAAAATTTAAAGTGTTTTAAGGATTAAATTCCATTCCTATTTGTGCCAACATAAGCAAAATACTGCCACGTGTCTATTTCGGAGATGCTGGTTCTTCGTCATATGTAAGAAACACATGAAGTTAATCCTTTTCAATGGCTGAAATATACGTTACAAAATATCATGTCAATAAACCATAAGAGTATCAAGGAGCTATATCCCCAGAACTATAAACAAATCTTTGGGCAATCAAACATGTAGTTCGTAGGACGGATACATTTATAGAACCCATAAAGATTTCTAATTGTAGCTTTACGGTAGACTTCCCAGGTCGGTAAACAACTTCTTGTTAAATATTTTAGGAGCTTTGGCAGCTTATGCTTTTTTTTCTAAAAAGCCTTCTTTAAACATTCAGTTTGAACAGCAACAAAATCAATTATTCCTTGCTGCTTAAACCGAACTCACGTTATTTAATCTTTGTATATATTTTGGTAACTATTTAATGAACCAAATACAATTTAATATTACTATAATCTAATATTTAGTAACCTAAATTTAACATACAAAGTATTTTAAGTTTTATATCTTTGAGCAATATTGGTTTTTGACTATATATTAGCTTTAATTATGCATTCTCTACCTAAAGAAATTATTTGTGCTGTAATACAAGGTGATAGAAAAGCTTTTCAAGTTTTATACAACAACTATGCTCAATTTGTATATCAAGTTTCGTATAAAATTTTGAGAGAAACCTCTCTTGCCGAAGATGTTGTACAAGAATGCTTCGTGAATTTATGGATTAATAGACAAAATATAGATGCGCAAAAGGAAGTTACTTCCTTTATTTATGTAATATCCAAAAGATTATCACTTAATAAATTACGTGAGGTAAAATATAAATCAATTTATCTAGAACAGGTTACGGTACACCATATAAATGATGTACAAGAAAAAATTGAATATTCAGAATTTGAAAAATCAATTATCTCCAAAGTTGCATTATTACCTAAACAACAACGAATAGCATTTGAATTAAGTAGATTCGATGGATATACACATCAGCAAATCGCAGAAAAAATGGGAATCTCCCCAAATACGGTTAAAAATCATATTTCTCAAGCGTTGATATACTTAAGGAAATGTTTGACCTCAACTAAGTATGAAATACCTTTTTTAATAATTTATTTTCTATCAGACTAGTCGTACTGTTCTCAATATGTGTACTGCATAAAAAGACTGTATTTTGGACTACCAAAGACTTAATTTATTATATCAGAAATATTGTACTAATTCTTTAAATCCAGAAGAATTTGAGGAATTCATTCAATTAATTGAAGATGTTGATGAAGAATATCTTCTTTCATTATCAGCAGAAAATATCGAGAATGATTCCGATAGAGATTTTGCTCATGATAATGTTTTTAATCGTATTGCTAATCAAATTGACGATTTAGAAAAGCAGAAAAAAGATTTATTTAATAGAAAAACTAGAACTTTATATTATAAAGCTGCAGCCAGCATTGCAGTACTCTTTGTTTTCTCTTATTTTCTTTATACATATCATGATAAGTATAAAGATAATCATGAAACAGAAGAAGTTTATAAACTTATATCTAATAATAATTCCCCGACCATAACAAATGATAATAGTAATATTGAATTTGCAGATGGTAAAACTTTAGATTTGGATTTTTTGCCAAATGATAGTATTTATTACAAAGGAATATCTATAGTTCGTGCGGGTGAAAACGATCTTATTATAAATAAAGAAGCAGGATTAGTAGACTTTGATATGCATACTTTCCACATGTTTGCTGCTAAGAAAGGTTCCACTTTAAAATTAACATTACCCGACAACTCTATTGTACAACTTAATTCCGGCTCTAGTATAAAAATATCTTCAAGTTATGGTATTAATAATCGTAATGTAATGCTTAAAGGGGAGGGATATTTTGAAGTAGCGCATAATAAGCAAATACCTTTTGTCGTGGAAGTAAAAGATGCTAAAATAAATGTTTTAGGAACAAATTTTAATTTATCTGGATATGACCAAGATAATCACGTTAAAGCAACCTTAATTAGTGGATCAATTGCCGTAAATACAATAAGTGATAAAACGGTTATAAAACCAGGTCAGCAGGCTATTGTAAATAATCAATCTACAATCCACATAAACAATAATGTGAATTTAGCACAAATATTAGCTTGGCGTGAAGGAGTATTTAGGTTCCAAGATGAATCAATTGAATTTATCATGAGTGAATTGTCAAAATGGTATAATATCAATGATGTCCAAATCTCAAATAGTATTAAAGATAAATTCACAGGTAGTATAAAAAGAACAAAACAACTTAAAGATGTTCTAAATGCTTTAGAAGAGGTTTCTGATTTGCAATTTGTAATAGAAGAGGGGAGGGTTATGGTGACTAAATAGAGAAAAGATATTTAAAGGGCAGTAGTGCAATACCGCCCTAGGAAATATAATACATAGCCTATAAAATCGTGTGTAAATTATAAACCATATATAACCAAATGTATAAAAATAATACTTCAATCGTGTGTATCCACCCACGATTGTTTAAATGTCTACTAATTATGAAATTCATTTCATTTTTTATATTCGGACTATTTATACAAACTCAAGCTAATGTGTTTGCGCAAAAAATAAATATTTCGGTATCAAAAGCAGAACTAACAGATGTACTAAATATCGTTCAAAAACAAACTGATTTGGACTTTCTATTTAGCAGTTCTGAGTTAAAAAGTGTAGGAAAGATTGATCTGCATATGAAAAATGTGGATCTTAAAGAGGTGTTAGATCAATGTTTAAGTCCTCGTGGTCTAGTATATGCCGTCCAAAATAAAACAGTTCTCATTAGAAAAGCTCCTGAGTTGAGTAATGCATTATTGATAAAAGAAACTCAACAGATGTTGCTTGAAGGAAAAGTTTTGGATAGTGATATGAATCCTGTTGTCGGGGCTTCAGTTAAAGTTGTAAATAGCAATGCTGCTACAGCAACAAGAGAGGATGGATCTTTTTCGCTGAGCGTAATTCAAAGAGAAGGTCAGGTGATAATTACGGCAATGGGATATGAAGATAAAACTGTCTCCTATGTTACAGGCCAACAGATTGAAGTTGTATTAAACCCGACATCAAGTGATCTTGAAGAAGTTGTAATTGTTGGTTATGGTGTTCAAAAAAAGGCAAACTTGACTGGTGCTGTTTCTCAAATCAATGCATCGGATATAGCACTTAGGCCAGATGCTAATATATCTACTGCCCTGCAAGGACTAATGCCTGGTCTTAATATTCAAATCAATAATGGTGATCCTTCAGAGACTCCTGATATAAATGTGCGTGGTTTCAATTCCATTAATGGGGGCGGTCCTCTTGTATTAATTGACGGTATTGAAGGTAATATCACGAGAGTTAATCCAAATGATATAGAATCTGTGACAGTTTTAAAAGATGCAGCTTCTGCAGCTATTTATGGAGCTCGTGGTGCTTTCGGTGTAATATTAATTACTACTAAAACGGGTAAATCAGGTACTACATCCATTAACTATTCTAATAACTTTGCTTGGACAAATCCAGCGGCCAGGACTGATTTTATAACGGATCCTTATGTGTATGCAAAGACTGTAGACGCTGCTCTTTATGGGTATAATGGTACTAGCTATAGCCAGTACAATACTATGGATTGGGAAACAATTAAAATGGTGGCTGACGGTCAAATCTCACCATTTCATGAATTGCAAACAGATGGCACACATAAGTTTTTCTATAAGACAAATTGGTGGGATGAATTATTCCGTAAAAATCAATTATCTAATTTTCACAATGTCTCGGTTTCAGGGGGCACTGAAAAATTAAGCGCTTATTTCTCAGGAAGAGTTTATGACAGACAAAGTATTAATAATATCAATAAAGATGCGGGCATTGAGCGTCAAAACTTTAAATCAAATATTGTATTTCGTCCATACGATTGGTTAGAATTGTCTGCAAATACGCAATTTACAAACGAGAGAGACAAAGATTACGGGGGCTTTTCGAACGGTTTCGGGGGCTTATGGAGTACAACTACATGGTACAATTTAATGGCTTTCTATCCCGTGAGCATTGACGGTATTCCTGTAGATATTGGTACAGGTAATGGAGGCCAAGGAGGTAATGCTGGTTTATATGCGGGAAACACTTCACGTGTATTTACTACAGAAGAATTTACAAATACTTTTCGTGCGGTAGCTAAGCCTGTTAAAGGATTAGTGTTAAATTTTGATTATAGTAATCGTATTGATAATACGGGAAGAACATTACGTTTAAATCCATTTGAATATCTGAAAGGTAATAAATTGAATTACACTGTTGAAGGGTTAAATAGATTAACAGAGTATCGCTGGAAAGATAAATATAATGCCTTAAATGCTTTTGCTACATATAATCTTAGCTTAGATTCACAACATAATTTTAAGTTACTTGCAGGTTTTAACCAAGAACAATTTAACAGAGATCGTGTGGAGGTTACAGCCGATGATTTGTTACTAGAGAACCTTTCTAATCTTGCTTTAGCAACAACAATGAATAATATTTCTGGCTCAGCAATGGACTGGGCTGTGAGAGGTTTTTTTGGACGTTTCAATTATGATTATAATAATAAGTATTTGCTTGAATTGAACGGTCGCTATGACGGTTCTTCGCGATTTCCTAAAGATAGCCGCTGGGGATTTTTCCCTTCGTTGTCTATAGGGTGGCAAATAGATAGGGAAAATTTCTGGGAAAATGTAAGACCTTATGTTTCTTCATTTAAACTGAGAACATCATATGGGAAATTAGGTAATCAAACCGTAGACGTTAATACTTTTAAAGAGCTAATGAATGTGTCACGATCTAATGATTGGTTAAACCAAGGAAACCCTTTAACAATTGCTCAGATGCCAAGCCCACTTCCTAGTGTAGTTACTTGGGAAACCACACGTAGCTTAAATTTTGGTGCTGATATCGGCTTACTAAATAATAAGTTATTCTTGAACTTAGACATTTATCGCAAAAATGTTGAAGGGATGTATCTTCCAGGGGAGCCATTGCCTGCGGTGTTTGGGGCAAATGAGCCTAAAGAGAATTATGCTGGCCTGCGAAATGAAGGTTATGAGTTGAATATTTCCTACCAAAATAGTTTTGATGTGCTAAGCTCACCATTAAAATTCCGCGTATCAGCTAATGTTTCCAATTTCAAAGGTATTATTACAAAGTATAACAACCCTAATGGTTTGTTAAGTACATATTATGAAGGACAAAGATTAGGTGAAATTTGGGGATACCGTATTGCAGGTCAATTCCAGTCAGATGAGGAGGCAGCAGCTTACCAAAGTACATTTACAAACCCATCCACTTCTTTAGGTAGAGTATATGGTGATGTTTTTAACGTAGTTCAAAATAGTGAGTGGAATTACCTGCGCGGGGGAGATGTAATATATTTAGATTTGAATGGTGACGGGAAAATTGATAATGGCGAGAATACTTTAGATAATCATGGCGATTTGGAACGTATTGGGAATGCCACTCCGCGTTTCCCATTTGGTGTTAATTTAAGTGCGAGTTGGAAAAGTTTAGATTTCTCAATAGCCTTATCAGGTGTGGCTAGACAAGACTGGTATCCAACAGGTGAGTTGTACTGGGGAACTTATCAAAGACCTTATTTATCCTTCTTAAGAAAAGATTTAATTGATAATGCATGGACTCCCGATAATAAGGGTAATACATATCCACAAATATACAGAGGCTATTCATCTTTACAAAGTAATAGATCATTGTATCAAATCAATGATTATTACTTAACTAATGTGGGTTTTATTCGTGCTAAAAATCTTACAGTTGGATATTCTTTACCCCAAGAAATGACACGTAAAGTCAAAATAGAAAAACTAAGATTATTTTTTAGTGGTGAAAATCTTTTCACCTGGAGTTTTGGAGGTTTAACAAGGTATATAGATCCTGAACAAGCAGGTTCAGCAATTAACCTATCATCACCTGCAACCGCAGATGATAGAGGCGATCAGCGTGTTTACCCTATGGGTAAGTCATATTCTTTTGGTTTAATATTGGATTTATAATAATATGTTTAAAATGAAAATTTCGATTCTATATATAAACGTAGGGATTCTCACGGCTTTATCATTTTTGAGCTCTTGTAATGATGATTTCCTAGACAGATCATCCAAAGATAAAGTGGAGGCGCCCTTTTTCTTTAACACCGCTAAAGATCTTGAAGTAGCCACAAATGCGCTCTATACGATGTTACCTGATTTTAACATATATACCGAGGATGCTGCTTCAGATAATTTGGTGCCATTGAATCCAAGTACTAAAATTCGTGGAAATAGAATAGTGCCAGTTGGTAGCGGGTCAGGAGGATGGTCATGGGGTAATTTAAGAAGAATAAACTATTTTTTAAGTAATTATCACAAAGCGAATGATGATGCTGCAAAAGCAAAATTTAGTGGTATAGCCCGTTTTTTTAGAGCATATTTTTACTATGATAAAGTAAAAACTTTTGGTGATGTTCCTTGGTACAATACTGTTCTTGACGCTAAGGATCCTGATCTTTATAAAGCTCGTGATTCTCGCATACTAGTAATGGATTCGGTCATGGCAGATTTAGATTATGCTATACAAAATATTCCGGCTGAAAAACAAGTAAATCTAATTACTCGCTATACAGCCATGTTATTAAAAGCTCGAGTTGCATTATTTGAGGGTACTTTTAGAAAATATCATGGTATAGCTGGATATCAAGAGTATCTTTCTTTGGCAGAGCAGGCCGCGCTACAGTTAATTAATTCAGGTGCTTATACATTATTTACTGAAGGAGGAAGTGAGTCTGCTTACCGTAATCTATTTGGTAGATACAATCAAAATGATATTGAAACTATTTTAGCAGTTGATTATGAAACAGGGAAGCGTGTACATTCCTTAGGTAGTTATTTTACATCAGCGACACAAGGGTCTTACGGTATCACCAAAGACTTTATAAATAGCTTTTTGATGAGTGATGGATCACGATTTACAGATAGACAAGGTTATCAAACCTATAATTTCTTTCAGGAAATGCAAAATAGAGACCCGAGGTTAACGCAGATCACGGCCGGTCCAGATTTTAAAGTAACTGGTAAAACCACTAGAGAACCCGTGAATTTATCTATTACAACTACGGGCTATAGAATCATAAAAGCTTTACCTGACAATTCGCAATGGTCTACTTCAGGGTCTTACTTTGATATTATATTATTTAGATATGCTGAAGCACTATTGATTTACGCTGAATCAAAAGCCGAATTGGGTACTATAACGCAAGCCGACTTAGATTTATCAATTAATAAATTGAGAGCACGTGCAGGTATGCCGAATATAAATTTAATACAGGCTAATGCAAATCCTGATACGTATTTGGCAAACATGTATACTAATGTAGATAATGGAGCTAATAAAGGAGTGATTCTAGAAATTCGTCGTGAACGACGCGTTGAGCTCTTTAATGAAGGATTTCGTTGGGACGATTTGATGCGATGGAAGGCAGGAAAAAAGATTGAACAGCCGATGGTGGGTATTTATTTTGCTGGAGTTGGAAGCCATGACTTCAATGGTGATGGTATTGTCGATGTATTCTTACATACAGGATCTACAACAGGTGCCCCTTCATCAGTTACATCATTTGTAAATATTTTACAACGGACATTGCGAAATCCACTCACTGGAGCGCAGAATTCAAATTCGGGGAATATTGATCCTTTTCCAACTGGAGGAAAATTTGACGAAGATAGGGACTATTTAGCTCCTTTACCTTCGGAGGATTTATTACTTAATAAGAACTTAGTTCAAAATGCAAATTGGTAATATGCAGAGATTTCGGTTTTTTATTGCATTTATAGCTTTGTTTACAATGTCCGTGTCAATGCTTTACGCAAAGTATTCACCTTCTCGAATGGCCTTAGGGTATTCTGTTAATATGCAGTTAATTACTAAGGAGAAGATGCAATATGCAAAGTCTTTAGGGATTGATTACATTGAATTATCTAATGTCGGCTCTATGCTTAATAAGGATTTGAGTTTGAAATATGATCAAGACTATTGGATAAATCAAATAGATAGCATAAAAACTATATTAGATGCTACGAACATCAAAGTTTGGTCAATTCATATGCCTTTCTCTCAAAAGATTGATTTATCTCTAAGATCAGAGTTCGAAAGAAAGCAGGTAGTTGAGACACATATACAAATGATTCAGTTACTTTCTGCTTTGCGACCTGAAATTATTCTATTTCATCCTTCCTATTATCTAGGAATGGATGAAAGGGAATTAAGAATCGCACAGTTGGTGAAATCGGTGTTTGAATTAAACAATGAAACCCGACGTCATAATATGCAAATGGTAGTTGAAAATATGCTTGGCCCACAAC
The DNA here is from genome assembly GCF_009829075.1 of Sphingobacterium composti. GTDB lineage: Bacteria > Bacteroidota > Bacteroidia > Sphingobacteriales > Sphingobacteriaceae > Sphingobacterium > Sphingobacterium composti. The sequence continues at coordinate 259,528 of NZ_WUQZ01000003.1, forward strand.
TAACAATTGGTGATAAGGAAAGACCGTTATTGCGCACCATTAAAGAATGTGAATTAGTGTTCTCTCTTTTACCTGATGATGTAGGTCTTGCAGTAGATATGTGTCATATCATGAATTCCGAATTATTAATCGAAAAGTTTGGTTCTCGTGTTAAAACTTTACATGTTTCCGACGGCGATGGACTATCAGAAGCGCATTATCTTCCTTGTAATACATTGGGAAAAAATAATTGGAATTTGATATTTGCCGCGTTAGAGAAAATTAATTATTCTGGAGTATTTATGTATGAATGTAAATACACTGACGAAAAGGAACTTAAAAACTGTTATGATTTATTAGAAGTTGATTATAACAATTATAAACTTAACAACAAACGTATTTAATTATGAAGAATATTAATTGTTTAATCTTAATAATTGCCTTTGTTTCACTCTTCACAGCTTGTAAAAAAGATAAAAATATTTTTGAAAGCAAGCTTTTGATTGGAAATACCTACTTAGAAGTAAGTAATAAATCTCAGCGTTACACTTTTGACGTTTTGTCTAATAAAGAGATTGAGATTAGTACCGATGCCTCTTGGATTACACTAGATAGTACTAATTTCGGCAAAGGAAAAAATAAAGTTGGTTTTACAGCATCTCTTAATGAAGATGATGAGCGCTCGGCAGTGATCTTAGTGAGGATGGATGCTGAAAATGAGCGTGAGGTGTTAGTTGTTCAGGAAACGGGGAAAGCTCCTGTTTTCTATGTTAAGCCTGATGGAACGGGTGATGGTAAATCTTGGGTTAATGCTATGGATCTGAATACTGCTTTGGAACAGTCCACAACTAATAGCATCATACATTTAACAGAAGGTATTTATAAACCAACTAAAACAATTAGGAATGGTGATGCAACAAATGAATCAGATAAAACAATCGAAATTGCAAAAAACATAACGTTAATAGGGGGGTATGAGGCTAATCCTACTTCAAGCTCTTCAGCAAATCCGGCTGTTTATAAAACTATTTTTGATGGACAGCTTTCTTCATCTGTCAATAGTTATCACACGGTAACCATTACTGCACCATTCGACGCCGAGTCTAAAGTTTCCATAAGTGGCATTGTTATAAAAGGAGGAAATGCTACCAATAGAGGAAGTAATGTAACAATAGCCGATGTTCGATATAACCGTGGCTGGGGAGGTGGTATGTTAATAGCAAATGCACGCGTAGAATTAAGTAACGTAGAAGTTATAGAAAATAAAACATCTAATTCTGGAGGAACTGTAGGATATGGTGCTGGAATTTATGCTTTTAATAATGCCGAAATTACATTGAAAAATGTTAAAATTAATAACAACCGTGGAGGAAATAATGGCGGTGGTTTATGGTTGGCAGATGGTAGATTAATAGCTTATGATTCTCAGTTTAATAATAATTCTGCTTCTGGTACTGCAGCGGGATTACATGGCTATCCGAATGCTACTTTAACATTGTACAACTGTGAGATTAAAAATAATTCAAACACTTCATACGGTGCTGGACTTTATGTTCGTGAGAATTCGACAGCCTATGTCATAAACTCTCTCATCTCAGGTAATAAGTCAACATCTGCTAATGGTGGAGGAGGAGTAATGCTGTATGGCGGAACTACTGTTCACCTTATTAGTTCAACTGTAGTGGATAACACATCTGCAGGTCCTGGTGGAGGTGTTTATAAACGTAATCTAGTCAATGATTTGAATATATATAACTCAATCATAGCTAGTAACACACAAACTGCAACTTCTAAAGATGTAGATATGTTTGCTGAAGCTTCTGCTACGAATCCACACATTAAAAACTCAGTAATTATGACTTCAGTTTATTCTGCTGAGGGAACTGTAGTATCGGGTTCTACATTTTCTCCAAACACCATGCTTAATAATGATTTCATGCCTATTGGACAGAATAATCCAGCATTACAATATGGCGTTGATAAAGATGGTCTAAGCGCTTACGGTAGTACATTCAATCCCATATTTTCAGAGCACATTACAAAAGATATGTATGGTGCAGAAAGAACATTAAAAATAATGGGGTATAAAGTTAAGTAATGATGAAAATAGTAATATTTGTCTGTCTTTTAATAATATCCTCTTTGAATATTAGTATAGCTTCTAACCCCAAGACAATAATGTTGGTTCTTGGTTCGAGTAATCCAGAAATTCTTGCTTCAAGAATACAAATAGCAAATAGACTGTATAATGTACAGCAAATAGATAAAATAATTGTTTCTGGTGGATGTGGTGCACATAAGTCTTCGATATGTGAAGCCAGTATCATGTTTGATGGTTTAGTGATGTTGGGAGTGGAATCTTCTAAAATTTATAAAGAAGAGAACGCAAAAACAACAGTCCAGAATTATGTTTTCAGTCGTACTCTCAAGGATGAATACGGAAAAAATATTATTCAACAAGGAGACACTGTATTTGTTGTTTCGAATCACTGGCACGCCGTGTCTGTTGCTGCGCGTTTGAAAAAATATGATTCTGTACATGCTAAGTTTTTTATTGAGGGAGATATATCCCCCAAAGAAAATGATAAGCTTGATTATGTGTCTATTTTTAATGGGGAACTAGATAATGATAAATTCATTAAAAATGCTCTTTGGTTGACACCTCAGGTATCATGGCAAATTAATGACAATTCATATTATCTAATGGATTCTTTAGTCTATGAAACCAATGATGGGAAAGTTGTAAATACGAGTAATCGTACTCAAGTTTTTAATGATCCTAGATTTCAAGATCAAAAGGGTGCTTGGTCTTTTATAGAAAACGGTAATACTTGGTTTATTAAAGCGTTAAATAAGATTTATGTTGTCGATAAAAGTAATATGAAAATCAAAAATATATTTTCATGGGATAATTTTGTTTATAATATGCCTGATAGTTGGAAGATTAATAGTTTCAATGCAGGATTAATTGTAGACGATAAATTAATACTTTTTTCAAACGATGCGGTATTAGTTGCTACCAAAAAAGATGATAAATTCGTTTTCCAAAAGGAGGGAGAGGCAGCAAAAATCTTCTCGAATTGGCCTTTTTCATGGGGAAAGTCTAATGTCGCTGGAGTGCATGGCCAAATTAATAACCAAGAAATACTCCTTTATAGAAATAGAGAGTATTTAAAGATAGACAAGCAATTGAATGTTATTCAAAAACCACTGAATTTAAATGTTAAATGGGTTAGTAACCCCTAATTATTTACTATGAAAAACAGAATTTTATATAGTATACTTATTTTATTCCTTTTTGTCAATTGTTCTAAAAAAGAGGAAGGTACCCAGCTCCCATACGACTATACCAATGTTGAGAAATTAGATGTAAAAGAAATAGTTGCCGCTGCTAAGTGGGACGTAAGATCTGTTGCTGAAGGTATAGTCTGGAAAAGTTATCAGTTTAATAATTTGTTTGAAACAAAACAATTTGTGACAATTCTAGAAATCGACTTATCAAAAGGATTTAATATAGAATTACCATTTGTATCTTCGGGATTTTTAAAAACTAGTGAGGCTGCAACCGAGCATAATGCATTGATAGCATTTAACGGAAGCTATTTTAATACTACCTCTGGAGGCTCTACAGTATTCTTAAAGAAAGATGGAAAAGTTATTAAAGAAACAAATAATGGTTTCAACAGTTATAGGGAGAATGGAGCCTTAACGCTTAATTCGTCTGGAGTACCTAATATTATGGTAAAGCCATCATCAGGATGGAACACTATAAGTGAACCCACAGCACTTGCAGGCGGCCCACTATTAATGATTGGAGGTAAAGAACTATCACAATTGGAAGTGGACTTTAATACGACTAGACATCCAAGAACTGCAGTAGGACTGACAGCAGATAATAAACTGTTAGTAACAGTAGTTGATGGTCGTGCGTCATCCTCACGAGGTATGTCAATTCCAGAACTTTCGAGTTTCATGGCAGCTTTGGAATGTGTTTCTGCACTAAATTATGATGGAGGTGGTTCTTCTACTGCCTGGGTGAAAAATTATGGTGTAGTTAATCATCCTTCTGACAATGGCAAATTTGATAATGAAGGAGAACGCGGCGTAGCTACAGTATTTGTAATAAAGAAATAATAGTGCGAATATAAAAAAAACACCCCCATAAATTTTTTAACTTTTTGGGGGTGTTTTTTTATAGTATTAAATGTAAGATATGATATAAGATTTAAGCTTACATTGTGGTTTAGGTTTCGAACCGTTAGTTATTAGCTAACACAAAGAGATTATTTTTTAGCCATCTCTTTGTGTTTATTAATATAATATAAAAAATATAACACCTAGCAGTGAAACAATCTAATGTTTATTATCTAGATTTTGCGTAGTCAGATAATTAGAAATGTGTTTTAATTATCTAATTCAATATTATAACTAGTTGTGCGAGTAAATTCTTAATTTTATTATCGATTCTTATCGAAGAAAATACTAAGATCTTAAAGAGTTGATGAAAAATTATCCTATCTCCAGAGATTGGATATTGATAAAGGAATAGAAGAAATTCACTACTCATCCCATCTAAATTCCATAATTTATTTTTCCTCTTTGATGCCAAAAAAGGTTCTAACACATGCATAAAATGAGGATATATATATTCTTATATATTTTTATATATTTGTCGAAATTGTAATAAATCCTAGAAAAATGAATAAGCTCACATCACTTTCTGATCAGCAGCTAATAGAAATATGGCCAAAAGAAAATGATATGGTATTTGCTGAAATTTATAACAGATACTGGGATAAACTCCTCGCGGTTGCTTATAACCGACTAGGAGATTTATTTGATGCTGAAGAGTGTGTCCAAGATGTATTTTGTAAATTTTGGGGCCTTCGTAATAAATTTGAGCTCACAAGCGGAAACCTTAACAATTATTTATCTCGATCCATCCGAAATCAAGTCTTCACTGTATTATACGCAAGAAATCGTCAAAAGCAAAATGATGATAAACTTCCTGTAGTAGAAGATATTAATATTTACACTCCGGAAAAACATTTAATTATTCAAGAGCTTAATAGACAGTTCGACCTGGCAATAAACGCTTTGCCTACTCAATGCAGAATAGTATTCTTACTAAAAAGAGAGGAAGGCCTATCCATAAACGAAATTGCAGAAAAACTAGATATATCTGCTAATACCGTTAAATCCCACCTTAAAAAAGCAAACCGCGATATTCGAAACAATACAGAACTGTTAACAATTATAGTTATATATTTTACTTTGCTTCAAAATAAATAATTTTTTCATTTGCACTCACCCCAACTTTAAGATTTTCAGTCTTTATAAATAGAGGGCAAGAAGATGCATATGGATAACAAACAAAAAATTGAAGAGTTAGTAAATAAGTTCAATTCTGGAGAGATTAGCTCCAAGGAATATCAGGAATTATTATCCTGGTATAATTCTTTCGATGATACTTCAGTATTAATTTCCGTAATGGAGGAAAACTCCACAGAGGCACTTAAATCGAAAATATTTAATCGCATTAAAGATAAGACATACCCTAAAATTAAGTCAAAACAAACAATTTTCGAAAAAAGAAAATCTACACTAGTAAGATTAAGATGGGTAGCTTGTACCGCAATAGCTGCAACCGTTCTATTAAATATCGGATTTTGGTTATTCACCAAACAGGCAAAACAAAATTTATATTTAGCTACACCGCAGCAAATAGAACAACTAATACCAGCAGGAGGCAACAAAGCAAAATTAATATTATCAAATGGAAAAGAGATTGACCTTGACCAAAATGAAGGAGAGATCATTATTGGTGATAATATAACCTATTCTTCAGGCGAGCTGATAACTACAGAGCAAAACAACCAAATAATTACCCTAGAGGTTCCTAAAGGAGGAAAGTATCAAGTAACACTTCCCGATGGAAGTCAAGTGTGGCTAAATTCCGGTTCAAAATTAACCTATCCCAGCTCCTTTGCTCCGGGCCAGTCACGCATAGTAAAGCTACAAGGAGAAGCATATTTTAAAGTTAATAAATTGCTTACTCAAGCGGGCGAACGCATTCCTTTTATTGTTCGAAGCGATAGACAAAATATTAAGGTACTTGGAACAGAATTTAATATCTCTGATTATCAGGAATTCACTTATTCTCATACAACTCTTGTAGAGGGTAAGGTATCGGTAGGAGCTTCCATGCTCTTACCTTCAGAGCAATATATAATTCAGGGAGGTAAATCAGCTATAAGACATGTGAATCCTTCCAGCTACTATGCATGGAAAGAAGGGAAATTTGATTTTGACGATAAACCATTGTCGACTATTCTAGACGAAATAAGTTTATGGTACGATATAAAAGTCGTTTACGAAAATAAAATACCTCAAGTAGAACTTTCCGGTCAAGCCTATCGCCAGAATAACTTTAATCTTATTTTAAGGCTATTAGAGGTCGCAAAGGTAGAATATAAACTAGATCTAACTAAACGAGAATTAATTATAAAATAAATATATGAAAACTAAAAATACTCCCCCTTAGATTCTGTGATGAATACTAATCCTAAAAGAATTAAACCTAATCCATGTATCAATTTAATAAAATGATAAGAAATAATCTCTGCTTAATGATATCGCTTTACATATTATTTTCAAGCGATATTCTACTAGCACAAAAAATTACTTTTAAAGGGGAAAATATTCCACTTCAATCAGCTTTGGATGCTATTAGAAGCCAAACAGATTTTACTGTTTTTGGACAAAAAAAACATCTTGAACAAGCCCGACGCATTAGCATAAACGCCAATACAATGGAGCTGAAAGATTTCTTAAGGGAAATATGTAAATACGAACCGTTCAACTTTACTATAGAAGACAAAGTTATTGCCTTATCTAAAATAGAACGATCTTCAGTACCATATGCCAACAAAAGCTCCAGTCTTGATCAGCATACTCTCCTTGGTCAGGTCCTAAGAAAAGACAACAAGAAACCTTTAACAAATGCTACTGTAAAAATTAAAGGAACATCACAATCTGCAACTACCAATTCCGATGGTTATTTTGCTATTACATTTAAAAATGAAAATTCACCAGTGACACTGCTCATAAGCTATTTGGGTATGAAAGAGCTGGAACTAAAAGGACTATTTAACCAGACTGATCCTATCATCGCTTTACTTGAGGAAAATCAAGAGACTATAGAAGATGTAGTGGTTACTGGAATATTCACTCGTAGCAAAGAAAGTTTTTCTGGAGCATCAGCAAGCTATTCCGCCGAGCAACTTAAAATGGTAAGTGGAACAAATGTTCTTCAAAGTTTAAACATATTAGATCCATCTTTTAAAATAGTTCAAAACAGCCAGTTTGGTTCTGATCCTAACCAGGCATTAAATATTGAAATTCGCGGAAAGACAAGTGTCGCGGGCTTAGAAGATGCCTATGGATCTAATCCCAACCAACCATTATTTATTATGGACGGCTTTGAGACCACTATGGAACGAATTAGGGATATAAGCATGGATAGAGTAGGATCTATCACTATTTTAAAAGATGCTACAGCGACTTCTATGTACGGATCAAAAGGTGCCAATGGGGTAGTTGTTTTAGAAACAATAAAACCCAAACCCGGAAAGCTGGGCATTAGTTATAACCTTAGATCCAATATTCAGGTGGCTGACCTTACCGATTATAATTTGATGAATGCCCAGGAGAAATTGCAATTTGAACTTCTCTCGGGATATTACGGAGGTCTTGATGAAAATGGTCATATAAATAACAACTCCCAAAATAATGAAGACCTATATTTCCAGAGGCTCAAAGAAGTAGCACGTGGTGTAGACAGCTATTGGATGAACGAGCCGCTGCGAACAGGCGTAAGCCAATCCCATGATCTAGGAATTTTTGGTGGTTCTGAATCTTTCCAATATAATGTGGGGCTAACAAAGACTATTAACCAAGGGGTCATGGATAAATCAGGTAATATCATTACTGATGGCAACGTAAGCATTACTTATAGAAATGGAAACTTTTCATTCAATAATATGCTTAATGTTAGAGCTATAAACTCCACAAATGCACCTGTTGCATTTTCAAAGTTTGTTCAATCAAATCCATATTTCAGAAAATACAATGAACATGGACAGGTAGATAAGCTATTTGCTACAGCAGAAGAAAACACCGGACTTTACAACCCTTTATATGATTACCATAACAATAACATCGATGAAAATGATAACCAAGAAATAATAAACAATTTCAATATGGACTGGGCCATTATGCCAGGATTAAATTTTCGAATAAATTTAGGAATTACACAAACTCGTAATCAATACTTCCGCTTTCGCTCCCCTTTAAATACAGAATTTATTTCCCAAAGCATGGAACATCGAGGGGCCTTTAGAGAAAAAAATGAAAAATTATCAAAATTTAATTCCTTGGCAACGCTAACCTATGGTAAAAATTGGAATAAGCAATTTTTAAACTTAGTAGCGGGAGCCTCATTAAATAATTCTCGGACTAACTACGCTCAATTTGATGTTGAAGGTTTTTTAGACGATAAAATTATAAACCCATCTTTAGCGTTTAACTATGCAAGTGGTGCTCTACCAAGCTATTTAGATTTAAAGCGAAGAGAGGCCGGTTTCTTATTAAACACAAATTATGGTTACAATAACCGTTATATATTTGATGGAAATATTCGCTTGGATGGTTCCTCTATTTATGGGACAAACAAAAATACAACAGCGATTTGGAGTGTGGGAGGATATTGGAATATCTCTAGAGAAGGGTTCATGAATAAAACTAAGAGCTGGCTAGAAAGTCTTCGAGTAAGAGCATCTTACGGAAATTTAGGAAACCAGAATTTCAACGATTATATATCCCTTCAGATTTATCAGTATAGTAAAGCAGCAAGTAATCCATTTGGGCCAGGAGTTATAATAGACAATTTTGGTAATCAGAACTTACGTTGGCAAAAAACATTAAATCAGAATTATGGACTTGATTTAGTAAGTCAGGGCGATAGACTTAGATTTACCCTTAATCATTATATTAAAAATACAGATCCATTATTAGTATATATCACCACCCCAGCCTCATCAGGCCGAACGCAGTTTATTCAGAACCTAGGTATCCTTGAAACCAGCGGATGGGAGGCAGATATTAATATGTCGGTAATCCAAAATTCAAATTTGTCTTGGAGAATTGCTGCAATTATCGCCAACAACCGATCGGAATATAAAAATATTGGTAATTCATTAAAAGAGTATAACCAAACTAACAGATCAAAAAACCTTCAACGCTTTTATGATGGAGCGAGCCCAGACGATCTTTGGGCGGTACGTTCATTAGGTATTGATCCTGCATCAGGACGAGAAATGTTTCAGAAAATAAATGATCAGGAAACTTTCGTTCATGATTACGCAGATGAGGTCAACTTAGGAAGTGCTAGAGCCAAATATGATGGTAACCTATCTACTTCATTATATTATAAGGGTTTTCAGTTTTTTGCATCTTTTAGATACCAGCTTGGTGGAAAAGCATTTATGACGACCTTATTTGATAAGGTAGAAAACATCTCTTCAACAGCAGTAATAAATAATCAGGATAAGAGGGCCCTGTACGATAGATGGCAAAATCCTGGAGATATAGCGTACTTTAAAAGTATTGCTCAAACCAACGCTACACCTATGTCATCTCGTTTTATTCAAGATAATGACGTTTTCACCCTGCAGTCTGTAAGTTTAATTTATGAAACCAAAGATTTAAAATTCTTGCAAAGAATTAAGGGTAAATCATTACGTTTTGGTATCAACTCCAACGATCTTCTTTATTTATCAACGATTAAAAATGAAAGAGGTATAGATTACCCTTTTGCCCGTGATATTACATTTAATCTAGGTCTAAGCTTCTAAAGAAATACGAATTATGAATTTTAAACATCAAATATTTATTGGTTTCCTCTTGCTTTTTTGCTCTTGTCAAAAATGGCTGAATGTTACCCCTTCGGATCAATTCTCCGCAGAGGATTTATACAGCAGCCAGGAGGGATACATAAAAGCACTAAATGGCATCTATCTTGAAATGACAGATAAAGCCTCATATGGTGAATACTTAAGTTGTGGTCCAATTGATGTTCTTGCTCATTATTATCATATTAATCCAAGAACACATAATCATAAATATAATACCATCACAGAATTCAAATATGAAGAGGCTGCTAACAAAGAAATATTTTCAAATATTTGGTTAAAAAGCTACTCGCTTATTGCTAATTGTAATGTGCTGTTAGAAAAAATGCCACAAGAATCCAACGGTATATTAAAAGAGCCTTTTTATAGCACAATCAAGGGTGAAGCTTTAGCTCTTCGAGCATATTTTCATTTCGATATGCTTCGTTTATTTGGTCCTATGTACAATAAAGATATTAGTGACAAAGCTATTCTTCCCTATGCACTAAATTCTGTAGATCAAGTTCAACCCTTAGTTAGCTATCAACAGTATCTTGACTACCTTCTCAAGGATTTGAACAGCGCCATTGAATTATTGGAAAATGATCCTATTCGCATCCAAGGTGTAAGAAATCAAGAGAGTCCAAACGGAGATAACTTCTTGTATTTCAGACAATATAGAATGAATTATTTTGCTATGAAAAGTATTCTGGCAAGAGTATATCTCTATAAAAAAGATAATCAAAAAGCATATGAGATTGCCAAAGATATCATTCAAGAGGCGAAATTTAATACTGATATTTTTCCTTTTGTTACTAAGGCTGCAGCGACAAGCACTACTTCAGCTGATAGAGTGTTTTCCACAGAGGTCATATTTTCACTATATCACACTAAAAAAATAGTCCTTTTTAATGATTTATTTAGTTCTATCCTGCCGAGCACACAAAAATTATCCTTTAACCTAGATAATACCTCGTTCGCTCGCGTCACGGAATTATATGATGATGAGAATGATTATAGAAGGGCTATATGGCAGTTAAGGACAGATAATAGCCAAACATCACTTACAAATGTGAAATATGAATTTAATTCTACTGCACCAAGTAGCTTCATGTTACCCTTAATAAGAATATCGGAGCTGTATTTAATTCTAGCCGAAACATCTCTTTCTTTAAGCGAAGCAACAGATTATCTGAATATTGTACGATCGAGTAGAAATGCCGTTAATTTATATCCAACAAATATCGAAGGGTTAAATAGCGCTATAAATAAAGAATATAGAAAAGAATTTATTGGCGAAGGGCAGATGTTTTTCTTTCTTAAACGCACAGAATCAACCACCTTGCCTCAAACAGATCAATTAACAGGAACTGCAAATATGTTTTTAAACGACTATTTAGTTCCTCTTCCAGATAATGAAATTAGTATACGTAATCAATAAAAATTGCTCCAATGAAAACTAAAATCATATTAATCGTACTTTGTATTCAGACAGTTCTCAATAGTTGCCAAAAAGAGTACTTCAACTATTCAGGTCCGCAAGGGGTATACTTTGGAGTAAGATATGGGGGAGAACTACAAGATAAAGATGGCCCTTTTCAACCGGAATCGTATGTTGAATTTATAAAACTTGGTACCGATAGTTATACTTGTAACCTACCCATTATGCTAGTAGGGGAGGTGAAAGACTATGACCGAAAATTTAAAATACTCATCGATCAAGACTCTACGACACTAGAGCAGGGACTACATTATAAACCTATTGAAGATCTCTATATACTTAAAGCTGGAGAGCACAGTTCCATTGTTGCAATAGATTTTTTCGCCCAAACAGATTTAAACGACCAGCAAAAGAGATTGACTCTTAAAATTATTGCCACCGAAGATCTTGTGCCAGCATTTAGAAACTGGGAACCTCCAGTGGATATTACAGGATCCAACCCAGCCAAGAAGTTTGACGCCAGTAAACATACCATTTATGTTAACAATATGATGGTAAAGCCTAGTCAATGGTTAGGATCTGTATTAGCTAATGGAGAAGAATTTAATTCATTAGGTGCATTCTCCAGAAAAAAAATGGAATTTATAACCGAACAATTGGGCATTACTTATAGCGAGTTTTCTAACGATAAAACCATGTCTTTTTTAAGAATGGGGTTAATTGGAAGTCAGATGTCTAGAATTTTAATTGCACGTTTTGAGGCAGGAAATCCTGTGTTAGAAGATGATGGGAGGTTAATGTACTTTCAAGGTGTGCCATGGAAAAGCTATATAGGAGTAGCATATAAACCTTAATTTTTAATTTACTTAACTAGATATAGTAATGATAGTAATATATAATAAAATCTTCACCTTATTGGGCCTTACATTATTTCTTGGGTTAATAATCAGCTGCTCCAAAGATTTAGGAAATTATAAATACAAAGAGATTAATGAGTTAGAAATAATAAACTTAAAAGATCAATATGCAGCGATTGCAGACTTTGATACGCTGCGAATCAGCCCGGAGTTCACCTCTAATATGAATATTCATCATGCAGAAAGATATGAATATCGCTGGGTAATAAAAACAGGAGCATTTGGAGCCGATACTATCGGAAATGATCTGCAGCTTAATTATCAGGTTAAACAGAGCATCGGTAACTATACCATGCAACTACGCATAAAAGATAAACAAACCGGTGTAGTATTTATAAAAACTTCTACCCTGCGTGTTTCCACCCCTTACACTCGAGGAATTCTTCTTACAGGGGAAACTCCAGAAGGAAATACCGAAGCTGAAATGCTATCCATGATTGGTGATACGCTCCATATTAAAGAATTAATAAAAAATAGTGGAATTATAGATCCTGTAAATGGTCCTATTAAATTTTTATATTCTGGAGGATATGACGAGACACATAAGCTTGTATGGTTTTTAAGTAAGGAACAATCATATTATCTGGATCGAAAAACAATGAAATACTCATCAGGTAGTGTACTTTCTAATTTTCTTTTACCTACAGATCCTATAGATGTGAGCAAAGAGTTTGCGGTAGATATAGCTCCGCAAATAAAAAATATTGATGGAGGGGTTGGAAATGACTTCAGTAAAGTTATTCTTACTACTTCTGGAAACATATATTCTGCTTATACCATATTGGGAGCAGGTTATTTTTTAAATCCCATTAATAAAATAGCCTCTAAACCAGATGAGTTAATACCAGCTGGACCTTTTTTAATGTATCCAATAAATAATATGTCTTCCGTGTTGTGGATAGATACAAGGGATAATAAGTTTATGTATCTACCAGCCTTATTAGGAATGGATTACTCCGTATATCCTACAGATAGGGATGGTGACGTATTTTCATGGGATCTTGGGAAGAATAACAAGAAGGTTATATACGCAGAGAACACGGTAAACAGCGACGGTGGATTCACTAGTGGTAATTCCTTTGCTGTAATACGAACAAGTGATAACACACATAACATATATAAATTTAATGTTTCAGGAAGCAGTCCTACTAAACTTGCCAATTATACAGTTAAGTCTATTGCTCAACACTTTGATAAAGCTGACCAGTACGCCTTTGCTTCTAATAGAACAGTAGTTTTCTATACTTTCCAAAATAGATTATATGCCTACGATTATAATCCTGGTAATGAAAGATTATATGAAATCCCCCAATTTCAAGGTAAAAAAGTAACTATGATTAAATTTGATACCCAGCAACAGCCTACAATAAATTCATTATACGTAGCAAGTTATGATCAAGCCTCAGGAGGTACACTTCAGCGCTTTAATATTGAAAACAATCCAAATACAATTAATTTGATCCCTGTACCTAATGCCCAGTGGAGCGGTTTACTTAAAATCCAAAACATGAATTGGAAACCTGAATAATAGGTCAAATTAAATAATCATGGAAAATACTTTTTCCATGATTATCCTGCACTCTCTAATAAATTATTATCATATTTTAATACTATCTATTCATGAAAAAGACTTTAAATATTCTCCTGTTTTGTATATTATTTTTTCCATACGCTGCTCTAGCTCAGCAAACTAAAATTAAACTACAAATAAAAGTAGATAATCCATCAACTGAAAAGTTAAAAATATATTTGTTAGAATTTGGAGATAAAGATCAATTAAAAATAATCGATTCTGCATCTGCAAATTCGAAAGGTATATATAAATTCAAAGTTCCTTTTCAGCAGCCAAAAAAACTTAGGGTCATTATGAAAGCCTCTTATTCCGCAGACCAAATTACAAATGCAAAGGAGGATTATATGGATTTCTATCTTGAGGAAAAAAATATAAATATTAGAACACAAAGCAACCTTGCTCAAGCGAATATTATCGCAGGAGATATAAATAAAACTTACAGAGTATACGATAAACAAGTAATAGGTATTTTAGATAAAACAAAAGAACCTTTAAAGTTAAAATACGAAACACTTGCTAAGGAAAACAAATTGGTTGGAAGCTACCTGGACTCCTTACTTGCTGATATGGAAGCTTATACTAGTTTAGAAGATTCTTTAACTCTAAATTTTGTACAATCGCATCCTAATTCCGTTGTTAGTTTAGATATCATCAGCTCTAATCTAGCGCATTCAAATAAAAATTATATCAATAAAAAAATGTTATCCTCTTTAGATGAAAATCTAAAAAGCTCACCAAAAGGTCAAAGAGTTAAAGCTAAGTTATATAACGAAGAACTTCATAATATTGGATCCATAGCTCCAGATTTTCAGCAAAATGATATAAATGGAAATCCTGTGAGGCTTTCAGATTTTAAAGGTAAATATGTTTTAATTGACTTTTGGGCTTCTTGGTGCGGACCATGTCGTAAAGAAAATCCTAATGTTCTGGAAGCTTACAATTTATATAAAAATCAAAACTTTACAGTGCTAGGGGTTTCATTAGATAATCCAGGTAAAAAAAGTGATTGGCTAAAAGCTATTGAAACAGATCGTCTTCCGTGGACAAATGTCTCAGATTTAAAAGGGTGGGAAAATGATGTAGCTAAATTATATGGAGTAAGAGCTATTCCTCATAATGTATTGGTGGATCCTCATGGTAAAATTATAGCTATAAATCTAAAAGGGAAAAATTTAAATGATTTTTTAAAAAATCTATTTTAAATCATTTATATGATTATTAACGATTTTATCATACTACCCAACTACTGGACAACTGCATAAATGTTTAAATTAGCAGTTGAGAATGAAAAAAGAACGCAGGAAATTCAGTGCAAGCTTTAAGGCTAAGGTAGCCATAGAAGCCATCAAATAGCAGCATACTATCCATGAGCTGGCGGTTAAATATGAGTTACATCCCACCCAGATCAACACCTGGAAACGGGAATTTCTGGATAATGCAGAATCTGTTTTTACCACGGAGAAGTCTTCTTCAAAAGACGATTCCAAGGAAAAGGAACTTTACTCCAAGATTGGGGAGTTACAGATACAGGTGGATTTCTTAAAAAAAGTATTGAGGAAATGAGCTTAGAAGAGAAACGCGGGCTTGTTTGCCCATCTTATAAGAAAATGAGCGTTTACACAGACAGTGCAAGGTTATGGAGTTACCCCGTAGCAGTTATTGTTTTAAACCCAAGGGGGAATCCCTATTCAACCTACAGGTTATGAATGCGATAGATCGTAAACTCCCGATGAAAAGTTCTATCAAGAAATTAAAAATGTATCGTAATTATATCTTAGTTTAGTAAAAAGTTGTCCAACAAATAGGGAGTATCATAAGAAGTTTTAGACGTTATGTGAAGCTTGAAAGTAAGTATTTAGTAGATGAAATGAGTAAATGGAATAAGGGGGCTTAACCCTTATTCTATTTAAATAAATCAATTATAGTTTTTAGAGGTAGGAACATACGCTTTGATGATTTTAAAGGTATAAATCCAAGTTTAGCATAGAATTTTTCTGCTGATTCATTTATAGGGTCTACTATGACAGCATGATTACCAACTAATGAACTTATTTCTACGATACGTTTTAGCGCATCAATAAGTAATGTTTGCCCTAGTTTGTTTCCTTGGTAATCTTTATGAACAGCTAAGCGACCTATGATAACAACAGGTATTTCGGTATACTTTAAAGACTTTGCTAAATCTTCTGGAATGTCTGAAAGGTCTATACTATTAGAAGATAGCGTATAATATCCGATTACACCATTGTTTTGGTTAGCAATAACATAACAAACTGCCAATCGCTTTTTGATGTCTTGATTTGCATATTGTTTTAGATAATTATCTAATTCATCAATACCACAATAGAAGTTTTTACGATTATGGTTTTTTTCTAAAACTTTCGAAATCATTAGGGGTAAATGAGTTTAATAGATCGTTGTAATTATCTAATGCTGATTTTAAGGCTTTATTAGGAGCAGGAGGATTAAGTAAAGTTTCTACAAACAGTACATTATCATCCATTGACTTAAGAAATCGAGTTTCCTCTTCAATAATTCTTTTAGCTTCATTTTTTGCTAACGAAACAATAAACTCAGAAATAGTTTTAAATCCACTTATTTCTGCAGCATATTTAATTAGGTCTTTGTTTTCCTTACTTATACGGATGTCAATGCGATCATTTACTAATTTTGCCATGATAATAATTAAAATTAACATTTCAAATGTACGGAAAATTTCCGTACATTTGAAATGTTAATTTTAATTATTTCAATTATAAAAAGTAATACAAATTATAGTGTGTCAAGGTATTATAATAATTTTAATATACTTTCTTTCGCCTGTAGAGCAATTAGTAAATCAAATAGGAAATGATGAGTCAAATGAAAGAGACTATGAAATCATAGCTTATATAGTTTACGAAAGCTTTTCATTTGATGAATTATTAGAGCTAGATGCATTATCTGTTCATGATTCAAGATTAAAATACATATTAGAAGAATATCCCCCTAATTGGAATTATGCTTCGTTTGATTATTCCGAACAAAGTGGCTCTTCTTCAATTTTGGTGAAAGTATGTTAATTAATTACACTTTATGAACTAAACCTTTTATCTTTTCAAACACAATTCCAAGCTTTTCGAGCTAGTTATAGACTTGTGCCTTTTGATAGGCTAAGCCATCTTCTTTATCAATCCATTGAGCCAAAAGAGGGCCTGTCCACTTTACAGGTTGATATCCATGATCCGAGGGTTTTTCGTTTATGACCAATTTTTTGATTCTTTTTTTGGGCCCATTGACCTCCGAAAAAATTGGAAAATCAAACCGAATAAACTGGCCCATTGACCTCCGTTATAGACAATTATTGACAAACGATTTATAATATTTTGATCTCCTTCGTTAGTGTTTATATTATTTATTAGTCCTAAAAATGTTGATTTTTCGTCTTTGTCTATGTTTTTTCGTTTTTATCAATTTTGTGCTGTATTTTCTTTGTAGGATGCTGTAAATTTAAATGATTTTGATATCTATATTCCAGTCAAAATTAATAGTTGGTGTGATATTAATTTTAATGGCAACCTTAGGAATACTACCGTAGATGTCAGAACATCATCTGAAATACATAAATCAAAATTCTCACAACACATAAACGTTATGAACCGATTCTCTTTACACAATAAACTAATTATTGAGGTATCTGCAATATATGAACGAAACCGTTTCTTTGATTATTATGATGCCAAAGATATTGGCAAAATGGACATCGCTATCCGTAAGAGCTTCTTAATGAATATTCCGGACCATACTACACCACCATTCCACAGCAAAGTACACCAGTCATTCCGCTCCAAAGTACACCACTAATTAATAGCGTTGTACAGGTTTGATTCATCAGTTAGAATAATCTTATGTA
>NZ_WUQZ01000030.1 GCF_009829075.1 Sphingobacterium composti
TAACGTTTCATACTAAGGCTTTAGTTTTTATCCCTCCAGCCTATATTTACAAACAACAACATTATTTTTATAAAATTATCTTTGTTATACCAAAGGTGAGTTCGGTTTAAGCAGCAAGGAATAATTGGTTTTCTTGTTGCTCAAACAGAATGTTTAAAGAAGGTTTTTTAGGGAAAAAAGCATAAACTGCCAAAGCACCCAAAATATTTAACAAGAAGTTGTTTACTGATCGATGCCTAGTTTGTTGCAAAAAAATCCAGAATATGGGAAAAATTATTTGAACTTCCTACTGAATCCTTCTCTGATTTTAAACCATTATTTGAAACTATAAAATCTCTAATTAAATAACTATAGTATCAAATTCTCTAAAGGAAAATAAACAACAACCCCAAATAGCCTTCACTATTTGGGTTTGATTTATAAAGTCTAAAAAGTCTTATAATAACTCTTCTACCGTTAATGCACCTACTGTAAGATTATTACGAGGGTCGATAATAATAGCACGGGCATTTGCTGGGAAATAACGGTTTAAATCAAATACGACTTCCTCCGCAGCTTTTACCGATACACGACCAATATCATTTAAGCGGATATCTTCATCGTAAATACGTTCTTGCGTATTGACATCAAACTTGTATTGTACTTCAGGGATTTTGATTTTCGTTACTTTCGTCTGATTTTGCAATAAATACACTTGATTTGTATCCAAAGTTTTATTTTCAAACCAAGAGATATTCGCTTCAAAACCACGTTCTGCATACGCCGGTTTATTTGCTGAAACGATAAAATCACCACGCGAGATGTCTACATCATCTTTTAGATGCAAGACAACTGATTGACCATCATGGGCGGTTTCTAAAGGTTGTTGGTCTAATTCTATGCGTTCAATGATTGTTTGTACACCACTAGGTAAAATGACGACCGACTCTCCTACTTTCAAACCTTCACCAATGACACGACCAGCATAGCCTCTGTAATCTGGATAATCTGCCGACTGTGGACGAATCACCCATTGCACTGGAAAACGCCATGTATCAACATTGCTTTCCTCGAACTCCACTTGTTCCAAGTATTCTAACAATGTTGGACCTTCGTACCATGCAATACGTGAGGACTTATCTACAATATTATCTCCTTTTAAAGCTGAAACTGGAATAAAATCTACATGCTCTAATTTTAGATTTTTAGCTAGTTGCAAGTAGTCTGCTTTAATGTTTTCAAATACCGCTTCGGCATAATCCACCATATCCATTTTGTTGACACAAACCAAGACTTGTTTTAAGGATAGCAATTTAGCAATAAATGAGTGACGCTTAGTTTGCTCAATTACACCTTTACGTGCGTCAATTAGGATAATAATCAAATCCGAATTGGAAGCACCCGTAATCATGTTACGGGTATATTGGATATGTCCAGGCGCATCCGCAATGATGAACTTACGATTTTCTGTTTGGAAATATTTATAAGCCACATCAATGGTTATACCTTGTTCGCGTTCAGCTTTTAGACCGTCCGTCAAGATTGCTAAATCTACAGTTCCGTCATCGTTCTTACGATTCGCCTTTTGGATAGCCTCCAATTGGTCATCCAAAATTGAGTTGGTATCATATAGCAAACGGCCAATTAAGGTACTTTTTCCATCATCAACAGAACCAGCCGTGATAAATTTTAGAATATTCATTATTTTAGTACTACAGTATTTAGATTTTAGTATTTAGATTTTAGAAAGCTTAGTCCATCCGAAGTCTATGTACTAAATACTTTCTACTAAATACTCTTTAAAAATAACCTTGTTTCTTACGTTCTTCCATAGCGGCTTCGGACACTTTATCGTCCATACGAGCGCCACGCTCACTTAACGTAGAAGCTTTGATTTCTGCGATAATATCGTCTAATTCTGTTGCCACAGAACTTACAGCAGCCGTACAAGTCATATCACCTACCGTCCTAAAACGCACAGACTTATATTCTACCACATCATCCGAATCAATATTTAGACACTCTGCAGCAGCCATCCATTGACCGTTGCGCCATACGACATCACGTTCATGACTGAAGTAGATAGAAGGCAGCGCTATATTTTCTCGCTTAATATAATTCCAAACATCCAATTCTGTCCAATTTGAAATTGGGAATATACGCACGTTCTCTCCTTTATGAATTTTGCCGTTGAAGATATTCCAAAGCTCTGGACGTTGACGTTTTGGATCCCATTGCCCAAATTCATCACGCACCGAGAAAATACGTTCTTTGGCTCTAGCCTTCTCTTCGTCACGGCGTGCACCACCTATACAGGCATCAAAACCGTATTTCTCAATCGTATCCAAAAGGGTTACCGTCTGCAAAGCATTACGGCTCGCATTCTTACCTTTCTGTTCGATAACCTTCCCCTGATCAATACTATCTTGCACAAGTCCCACAATCAACTTTTCCCCTAATTGTTCGACAAGCCATTCCCGGAATTGAATAGTTTCTGGGAAATTGTGTCCGGTATCAATGTGCACCAATGGAAAAGGAAATTTACCTGGTCTAAATGCTTTTTTTGCTAAATGAACTAAGGTAATACTATCTTTTCCACCTGAAAACAAAAGTGCAGGATTCTCAAATTGCCCCGCTACCTCTCTTAATATGTATATGGCTTCCGCCTCCAAATGATCTAAATAATCCATTCTTTTCCCTTAATCGTATATATTTTCTTCCTTATGTATCTATTTTATTTGCTCGTCACATGCAAGCCACATTCCTTCTTGCTCTTGTCTTCCCACCACCATCGTCCAGCGCGAAAGTCTTCGCCCGGAGCTACTGCACGTGTACAAGGTTGACAGCCAATGCTCGGAAAACCTTTATCATGCAACGGATTGTAAGGCACATTAAACTCTTTTAAGTGAGATTCAACATCGTTTAATGTCCAATGGAATAAAGGGTGAATCTTAATAATCTGATTTCCTTCATCCCATTCGATGAAATCCATATCCTCACGATTGGCCGATTGCTCCGCTCGAATACCTGTTATCCAGATTTCATAACCTTGAATAGCACGTTTCAAAGGTTCTATTTTGCGAATGAAACAACATTCTTTTCTATTCTCTACACTTTCATAAAAGCTCGATGGCCCCTTCTTTGTAACCATCTCTTCTACCAAAATCGCTTGGGGATAATAGGCTTTGATTGGTAATTTATAACGTTCCAACGTTCTGTTCCAAACATAGTAAGTCTCAGGAAACAAGCGCCCTGTCTCCAACGTAAAAACATCCACCTTCGCTCCCACTTCCGCAATCAAATGCGTCAACACCTGATCCTCAATACCAAAAGAAGTCGAGAATACCGCTCTACTGCCATAATTATCCGTGATGTATTGGACAATCTGCTTAGCATCTAAATCTTGTAAACTTGCTCTCAAATAATCAATCATACCCTAATTCTTGCTTACTATATCTTGTGTATGCGCATTTAACTGCTTTATCTTATGTTCCAAATCGCCACGCAATTGATTTCTGTATTGTTGCAAAAGCTCTAAAGTTTCGTCAATTTCCTCTGGTAATACCTCGTTGAAAAACTCCTTCAAGCGTTTTGCCATTGTTGGCGACTTCCCGTTAGTTGAAATCCCAATTTTCAGATTTCCTCTTTGCACAATAGAACCTAAATAGAAATCACACAAATCAGGCTTATCCGCGACATTCAGCAATATATTACGTGCTGTAGTCAATTTTCGAATCCACTGATTCAGTTCTGGATTATTGCTCGCAACTACAACCAAATCTTTGCCATCCAAATCCGATTCTGCAAAACTTCGTTGTTCGAATTGAATAGTTGCTTTGTCTTCAATAAATTCAAAAACTTCGGGAATAACTTCTTCCGCAATTATTTTCACTTTCGCCAAAGGAGAACTACGAAAAATTGCTTGCAACTTCTCTAATCCAACAGGTCCAGCACCTACAAGAAGCGTCTGAATCTGGTTCATTTTCACGAAAATGGGAAATAATGTATTCATCTATGCTTCTAAATGTTGAATCTCGGACTTTAACTTTTGGAAAGATTGATGCTTTTCAACGACCTCACCCAAAACAATAATTGCTGGCACGCCCAAAAGCTTTTTATGTACTTGTTCGAGGATCGTATCTATAGTTCCAATAGCTAATCGCTCATTTTTTAATGAACCATTCTGTATCAGCGCAATAGGCAAATAACCCCTGCCATTATTTTGATATAATTCAATGATCTGTTGCAATTTAGAATAACCCATCAAAACTACTACTGTAGCATTAGTTTTCACCGCATGATACAAATCTTCGGAAAGACGACCATCCGAAGTCGAACCTGTAATCACCCAAAAACTTTCGCTAATTCCGCGATAAGTCAACGGAATTTGTTGCAAACCCGTCAAGCCCACCGACGAAGAAATCCCAGGTACTACAGCCGTAGGAATATCGAATTGACGAACATAATCCAACTCCTCACCTCCACGACCAAAGACAAACGGATCGCCACCTTTCAACCTCACAACATGTCCATGCGTCAATGCATAGTCTACTAATAATTTATTGATATAGTCTTGTGATGTAGATAAACGTTCCGCACGCTTACCTACATATATCTTTGTACAAGACTCCTTCGCATAAGTCAATAATTCTTCATTGACCAAAGCATCATACAAAATCACATCTGCATCTTTGATAGCTTTGATACCTTTTAACGTAATCAAATCGGGGTCGCCCGGACCTGCGCCGACTAATGTCACAAATGGTTTTACTACACTCATTCTTCCCCTCCTTAATGGGTTGCTACACGTAATGACTCTCTTCGTTCCGCAGCTTCGTAATAAAAAGCTGTTGCTTGCTTGATATATACTTCCGCAAATTCACGCGAAGGTTCATACTTATTTATTTGTAAGACACGTTCTGAAAACGACGTTGGGAATGTGAAAACCCCTTCGTTCACGTAACGTGCGTCGAACTCACTAATTACTGCAGCTTGTGTGCTCGAATTAACTCCTTTATCTAGTAATAAGGCTTTAGCTGTCCAAACAAATGCGCTATACGCATGGTAAATCGCATCCGCATATTGCTCACTTTCGAAGGCTTTGTTTGCCCATTCGATTTTTTCTTCTGCCTCGAGCAATAATGTTGCGACTAAATCAATCACTACCCCCGCACATTCTCCTACACCAATAGCCGTTTCGAAAGTACCCTCATGTCCCCAATCCACAAACTCATCGGCTGTCAATGTCGTTAAGTCCGAAAGGGGTTTCAATAAACGATAGAAGTAGTCTTTTCCTTGACGGTCATAGTACGCATGGAAATTTTCATCTACTAATCTATTTTGTTTGTAATCAACCAAAACTAAATCGACTACTTGCAAAACACGTTTCGTCGGAACTTTGATAACACGCTCAGCTACACGACCTTTACCATCACCAATTGTACCTCCACCTAACATAACTTGTGCTGCGGGAACTACTTTTCCTTCAGCTTTTACGGAACTACCATGAAAACCAATATGTGCCAAACCATGTTGACCACAAGAATTCATACAACCAGAAATTTTAATTTTCAAATCCTGTTCGTAGACAAACTCTTCATGGAATTCGTGGATATATTGCTCGATAACACGAGCCATTTCTGTTGAATTCGAAATACCTAAATTGCAGGTATCTGTACCTGGACATGTCGTCACATCAGCGGTACTATCAAAACCTGCATTAGCAATTCCCAATTTTGTCAACAAATTAAACAAGTGAGGCAATGATTCCTCGCGTACATATTTGAAAAGCAAGTTTTGATTTTGTGTGATACGAATATCATCTGCGATATGCTCACGAACGCCTGCTACCAATTCTCTTGCTTTTGACGTAGAGATATCACCAGTCAATATTTTCACATACACACCATAAAATCCTTTTTGCTTTAGCTCAAAAACATTGGTTGCACGCCAAACTTTATATTTTGCTGCATCAATTGGTTCTACAGGAGTCACTACCGAAGTAGGCGCTGCAGGCTGTTGAACAGCATCTCTATTTACTACAACAGATTTATTTTTAATGGCTACTTTTTCTTCTTCAATCAAACGCAAGACTTCTTCCAACCCTAATTTTTGAACAAGGTATTTGAAACGCGCTTTGTTACGGTTATTGCGTTCGCCATGACGGTCAAAAACCCGCAAAGTAGCTTCCATATAGGGAATAATTTGATCTTCTGCTAAGAAATCAAAAATTTCGTGTGCTAATAAAGGTTGCGAGCCTAAACCACCACCTAGCAATACCTTGAAACCTCTAACTTCTTCTCCATTTACAATTTTCACTTTCGGAATAAATCCAAAGTCATGAATATAGGAGAAAGCTGTATCACGTTCTGAACTCGAAAAAGAAATTTTAATCTTACGACCCATCTCAGCACAAATAGGGTTACGCAAGAAATATTCGAAAGTCTTTTGTGCGTAAGGTGACACATCAAATGGTTCCAATGGATCGATACCGGCAGTAGGAGACGCAGTCACATTACGAACGGTGTTACCACAAGCTTCACGTAAGGTAATATCATCTTCGGCTAATTTAGCCCACAATTCTGGGGTTTTATCCAAACTAACGTAGTGTATCTGTATATCTTGACGTGTGGTCAAATGCAAGTTTTTGGAAGCATATTCATCCGAAATATCTGCAATTTTTAATATTTGCTTAAAAGTAACTTTACCAAAAGGTAATTTAATGCGCACCATTTGTACGCCCGGCTGTCGCTGTCCATAAACTCCTCTTGCCAATCGCAACGAACGAAACTTCTCATCTGGAATTCTCCCTTCCTGAAAAGCTCTAATCTTGCGCTCAAGCTCGATAATTTCTTGTTCTACAATTGGGTTTTCTAATTCTGTTCTAAAACTCTGCATGGTTTAAAGTAAGTAGCAATCCTCTTTTAATCTATTTACCGGGTTACTTTTCAGTTAACCCGTGACAAATGTAAAAATTAAAAACTATAAAAACTATATATTCCACCAATTTAGTATACTTTTAATGAAAATATATTTATTGAATTTTGAACTCATAAAGTCAGAAACGAGGAAGGATGATTGATCATAAGCTTTAAATGTACAAGCAAGTGCTATGCTTGTACATTTAAAAAAGTATTTGATATTTTTTCTAACCTATTTTATAAATTATAAAGATCAGCCGTTAAGAAAAGAATGATTTATTATGTCATTTTAGGATGCTGATAAAAACAACTCTCCGTCATCAACAGCATTTACATTTTGAATACTATCAAATGCTATTTCAATCTCTTTGCACAACTGCATGAGTTTTATAATATTAATATCAGAGGAATTTTCAAATTGATCCATCTCGAAATCATAATAATCCCCTTCTTCAAAAACGGCTAGTATATCTTTCAACTCACCGTCCGATGCTATATTTACTATTTGCGTAAATAATTGATTTCTGATATCTCCTAATAATTGAAGTGATTCAATTACTCTGTTTCTGTAAGCTTCCATGTGCGCAAGTTTAATGTTGTGTTAATAAATGATTAATATCTCACATACTTTTAATATGGGAGATAAAAATGGTTATAATTATGATGCAAATAAACAATTAAAAACACGTTTAAAAGCTCTTTAAAATAAAATGATATAGAATTGTAGCAATGAAATTACACTACTAAAAGTGCAATATTTTTACTATTAAGCAATAACACACAATAAAGAAAACTATAAGACTAAACAATTACAATATTTTCAAATTAACATCATTTATAAAACCCCAAAGTATATTGAATTTTAACCTTAAAGAAAAGGCTTTTCTGAACAAAAAGTGCTTAAAATCACTTTTTATAAACAATTGTAACAAAGGAGATGGTTAAAACGAACAAATTCGACTAAAAGAATCGCCTTGCATCTTGCAACAATATTAGGTTACCAA
The DNA here is from genome assembly GCF_009829075.1 of Sphingobacterium composti. Taxonomy (GTDB): domain Bacteria; phylum Bacteroidota; class Bacteroidia; order Sphingobacteriales; family Sphingobacteriaceae; genus Sphingobacterium; species Sphingobacterium composti. The sequence goes on from NZ_WUQZ01000030.1 coordinate 7,904, forward strand.
GGAACTCAACCTTATGACAGTCTACACGTAGCAGCATGTTTGAAACATTATATTGGTTATAGCCGCAGCGAAGGGGGACGGGATTATGTATATACGGATATTTCGGATCAAGGTATCTGGGAAACATATATGCCACCTTATATTGCTTCTATAGATGCTGGAGCAGCAACAATAATGAGTTCATTCAACGATATAAATGGTATACCATCTACAGCAAATACACATTGGCTGAAAGATGTGCTACGTACACAACTTGGATTCAAAGGATTGATTGTATCTGATTGGTATGGAATCGATCAGTTAAAAAGTCAAGGTGTAGCAAAAGATGATAAAGAAGCTACATATAAGGCTTTTGCAGCAGGCACCGATGTGGACATGGTAGATAATTTATATGGACGCCAATTAGAGGAATTAGTGAAAGATAAAAAAATTACTATGGCACAAATCGATGACGCTGTAAGGAGAATTTTGAAATTAAAATTTGAATTAGGCTTATTCGAAAAACCTTATGTCAATGTACTGCCTGATGAGAAAAGATTTTTATTGCCTGATGACATCAAGACTGTAGAGAAATATGCAGAAGAGACAATGGTTTTATTGAAAAATAAAGATCAAGTATTACCATTAGAGAATACAAAAAAGATTGCATTGATAGGTCCATTTGCGAAAGATAATGAACATGTGATGGGATCATGGAAAGGCTTTGGTAACCCCAAAGATGTCATTCCATTTTATGATGGTATGATAAAAGAATATGGCTCAAAAGCTAATTTTGAATATGTTCGAGGTTGTGATTTTGATGGTGATGACAAATTAGAATTTGATGCTGCTTATCAAGCTGCATTAAGAGCTGATGTTGTAGTCCTTTATTTAGGTGAAAAAGCTTGGTGGAGTGGCGAAAATGCCTCACGCTCAAACCTTTCCTTACCGACTATACAAGAGGATTTAGTGAAGCATTTGGCCACTACAGGAAAAAAAATAGTTTTGGTATTGTCAAGTGGTAGACCGGTGGAGTTAGCACGTATCGAACCATTAGTTGATGCGATTGTTGCAGTTTGGCAACCAGGAACAGCCGGTAGCGCACCTCTAGCAGGAATCCTTTCAGGACGTATTAATCCTTCAGGTAAATTACCAATAACTTTTCCTTATTCAACTGGACAAATACCTATTTATTATAACTATAGACAATCCGCTCGTCCTTACCAAGGACATTATCAAGATGTTCAACAAGGACCTCTTTATCCATTTGCTCATGGGCTTAGTTATACTTCGTATGAATATAGTGACATTAAATTATCCAAAGATAACATCAGCAAAACAGAAAAGTTAACTGCAACAGTTACAGTAAAAAATACCGGTGTTCGCGATGGACTTGAAACTGTACATTGGTTTATAAGAGATCCACACGCCTCTATTTCAAGACCGGTTAAAGAGTTAAAATTCTTTGAGAAAAAAGCAATTAAGGCTGGCGAAACGATTACTTATACTTTTGAAATAGAGCCTTTGCGTGACCTATCCTATCCAGATTCAAAAGGAAAAAGAATATTAGAAGAAGGCGAATTCTATTTAAAAGTTGCCGACAAAGAAGTCAAGTTTACGCTAAATTAATAATATCTATAATCAATCCCTTTCAAATAAATTTGAAAGGGATTTTTATTAACATCCCGTACATTCTCCACAAAATCATGTACAGTTTTATTTTTTAAAACCTTGAATTGTATCTTTATGCTCATAAAAATTAAAACGACACAAACTAAATGATAGAATCAATTATAACATATTTTGAAAGCATCAACCCAATTACTGCGGCTTTATATGCTACTTTATTTACTTGGTTTGTTACAGCATTAGGAGCATCTTTTGTATTCTTTTTCAAAAGTTATAACAAAAATATCATGGATACAATGCTTGGATTTACAGGCGGAGTCATGGTCGCTGCTAGTATTTGGAGTCTATTGATCCCTGCCATTGATATGAGTGACGGCGAAGGGTTTATCAAAGTCTACCCAGCTGTATTGGGTTTTTTAATAGGTGCGGGATTTTTATATGCTATTGACAAAATATTACCACACTTGCATGTTAATTTTCAAAAGGTGGAAGGTGTTAAGACTCCGTGGCAGAAAACGACATTAATGACGTTAGCTATAACATTACATAATATTCCAGAAGGACTAGCGGTTGGTGTACTATTCGGTGGTGTAGCGGCAGGCATTCCTGAAGCAAGTATTGCTGGTGCCGTAACACTGGCTATTGGTATCGGATTACAGAATTTCCCCGAGGGAATTGCAGTAGCTATGCCATTGCGTAGAATGGGACTATCACGTCGTAAAAGTTTTTTTTATGGACAAGCATCGGCTATTGTCGAACCCATTGCTGGCGTTCTTGGCGCAGTCGCAGTGACAATGTTTGCTCCGATTTTACCCTATGCTTTGGCTTTTGCTGCCGGAGCTATGATTTTTGTTGTCGTAGAAGAAGTTATTCCAGAAGCACAGCAAAACAAAAGTTCAGATTTGGCTACTCTAGGCTTTATCGGAGGGTTTATTGTCATGATGACATTGGATGTCGCTTTAGGGTAATTTTCAAATTGAATCTTTATTAAGTTTTGAAAGACTATTCTTGACCCTACTATTGAGGATACACAGCATAACAGACTTACTTATTGTATTATTAAATAAATAAGGGGTGTTTTTTAGAAAACACCCCTTATCATAATATGTATAAACTAAGTTCTAAAACTCATCTTCATTAGAAAGTAATTCTTTGTGATTACTTACTGCTGTCCGAGTCTTTGTTTTATGTTTATTAATCTGTCTACGTAAGGATTCGACAGCAACATCAGTTGCTTCTTCAAAGCTTTTCGCTTGAGCCTTAGCGAATAATTGTGAACCTGGAATATTAAATTTCAATTCTACAACTTTGTTGGCTTCATCTTCCACATTTTCTATTCGTAAGTAACATACCCCTTCGATAATATTATCCAAAAATTGTTCTAGCTTACTAGTTTTTCTTTTGATAAAATCGATCAATTTTTGATCCGCATCGAATTTAATTGATTGCACAGTTACGTTCATGTTTTCCTCCTTTTTTTAAGCTTTTGGATGTGCTTGTTTATAAATGTTTTTTAATCGCTCAACAGAATTGTGTGTATAAATCTGCGTAGCAGACAATCCTGCATGCCCCAATAACTCTTTGATCGCATTCAGATCAGCTCCGTTATCTAGTAACGATGTAGCAAAACTATGTCTTAAAATATGTGGACTCCGTTTTTGTTGTGAAGTTATCATACTTAAATATTTGTTTACTATACGATATACCAGTTTAGGATATGCCTGTTTTCCATTATTAGTAACGATCAAATGCTCTGAATTATTTTGTAGTTTACTATTTCTTTTCTTTTCTAAATATTGTTTTAGTTCATGAATCAATGATGTGTACATCGGAACAAATCTTAGCTTGTTCCTTTTACCCAATATAAGGATTTTTTTATTATAAAAATCAATATCCCGCTCTTTTATTTCTAATAATTCAGCCAATCGAATACCCGTTCCAAAGAGCAATTCTACTACGATAAAATCACGACTATTTTCAAATGAATCCTCCAAATCTTCCATTTGATCTAATAGTGTAGTCATCTTTTCCTTTTCCACTACTACAGGTAATTTTTTACCTACTTTGAGAGCTTTAATCAAATGAACAGGATTAGATTTTACTAAGGATTCGCGTTGTAAATACTTATAGTATGACTTCAGAACAGAAATTGCTCGATTTACAGAACTGGCTGATTTACCATTTTCTTTCATCGTAGCAAAATAATAACGGCAAAATTTATAATCTACCTCTTCAAAGGGAAATCCCTCCTTTTCCAAAAAATATAAATACGATTGAATTTCGGTGTCATATGCAGTAATGGTGTGCACAGAATATCTTTTTTCGTATTTTAAATAATTAAGGAAGCCACTTTTGCACATAAATATCTAAACTTTCTATCAATATAATTATTTTATCATAATAATAACTGTTGCAAAGGTCAAATGTTTATAAAAAATCTAATAAATACTTTAGCATGATATTACACAACGAAGCCCTTTATTATTGATTAAAAGAAAGCTTTAACTTATCTTTAACCTAAATATTTGAAATATGAAATTTGGCCAAGTAGCAGATCCAGCGATTATAGATTTTACAATTCCACCCACACCTCCAGAAACTTTGGAATTATTAGCAAGCAGTAATGCTGATACTCCATTGGAAGTGTATGTTGGTTGTGCGAAATGGAATAAAACAGATTTAAAAGGTTTCTACCCACGTGGGACGAAAGATGAGCTTGCTTATTATTCGACACAATTCAACTCCATTGAACTAAATGCCACATTCTACAATTCTCCTACTAAACAACAGGTCGAAACATGGCGAGATAAGACCCCAGATAATTTTAAATTTTTCCCAAAAATCCCACAATCTATAAGCCATTTTTCTCGTTTATTAAATACAGATGAAAAAGTAAAACAGTTTATAGATTCTACTGTATTATTTGAAGATAAATTGGGGATGGCTTTTCTGCAATTGATCGATAATTTCAAACCTAAAGATTTTGATCGTCTTGAGAAATTCTTAAAAGATTTCCCAAAAGGTTATCCATTGGCGGTCGAAGTCCGTAATGAAGAATGGTTTAAACAAGAAGTAGCTGAAAAGTACTATAAACTTTTAGAGGAAACAAACAAAACAAATGTATTAGTCGATACAGCAGGACGTCGAGATATGATGCATATGCGATTAACCACTCCTACTGCATTTGTACGATATGTAGGGGCAAATCATCCCACGGATTATACACGTTTAGATAAATGGATTAAGACGATTGTCGAATGGAAAGAGGCTGGTTTACAACAATTGTATTTCTTTATTCATCAAAATGTAGAAGTGGAATCGCCATTACTAGCAGCTCATTTTATTGAAAAATTAAACAAAGCTATAGGTACGAATCTGCATATTCCTCAAAAACCTGAAGATCCTAAAAAAGGTGGGGCAACTTTATTTTAAAAATATGAAGCTCAATAAAGTACACCATATTGCACTCATTGTCAGTGATTATGAGAAGTCTAAACATTTCTATACTGAAATATTGGGATTAGAAATCATCCAAGAAACCTATCGCGAGACACGTGATTCTTTCAAATTAGACTTAGCATTAGATGGTCAATATACTATTGAGCTGTTCTCCTTTCCAGATTATGTTGTTCGTCCCTCCTATCCCGAAGCATTAGGTTTGCGACATCTTGCCTTTGAGGTAGACGATCTCCAACTAGCTAAATTAGAACTTCACAAGAAAAATATTGTATCGGAATCTATACGTACAGATGAAAATACAGGAAAAAGATTTTTATTCTTTTCTGATCCTGATGGGTTACCCATAGAATTTTACGAAAAGTAGTTCGTTGTTAATTATTATCTAACAACTAATAATATCTCCGATGCAATTTTAATATTATATTCTTCAGTCATCGATTTGTGATTTATCAAATCAATAATAGTTCCGATGAGACAAAATCCACCTGTGAAAAAATAAATAATTCCCATACCTATCTGCCCCAGAACAAAACGTTGAACACCAGCAATTATAACCAAACCTAGCAGTGTAAATAGGAGAATATCTTGTGCTTTTTTACGTCTTGAAGCATAAATTTGAATAAAATTTCTGAGTTTTGCTTCATCAAGTTCTGCAGTTAAATGATTTAAATTCATCAACTCCACATTGGTAATACCATCTAAGTGAACAAAAGGGTTATTTGCCATTATTATATTTTAGTTTATACTTAATTAATTCAACAATACGGTATAGCAAAACTAGCGTTACAGGAAGACCTAGCCAATGCATCTCAATGGATTTGTTAAATTGTCCGTGCAAAAGCAAATGTATAGATCTTCCCAATCCACATCCTGGACACCATTTGAATCCTAGATGATGCACAGGACACATGGATGTCACTTCCTCTTCTAGATTTAAATTGTAAATCATAATAAAAGCCGTTACCCATAGAATGAGTTCAATTGGAATTTGCTTTACAATTTTAACCATAACTCAAAGAAAGTTAGATATTTTTTAAAAGTAAATCAAATATCCCAAACATATTTATTCCTTCCAAATTCCTAATTTATTCTCCCTAGCATAGACTTGAGCCTCGAACATCAAATCTTGATACATTACATTTGGCGATATAGTCATTACAGTTACATAGCCATCGCGTACTAATTTTTTATTTAAGAATGTTCCATCATTCAAAAAAACATAGGCTAAAGTTCTTCCATATCTATCCAATGAATCAACATCAAAGGTTAATTTTAAAAAGGAGTTTACTGAAAGGATACTATCAAGGTATGCTTTGGACTGTAGACCGAACGGATGTTTTTTCTTATTGAATACAGTTTTGACTTCTGGAGCATCAACACCTATTAATCTGACTTTTACTCGTACGCTATCTTTGTTCAACACCCAAAATGTGTCACCGTCTACACATTTAACAACTTTGTAAATAGATGGATTTAAATTCATTTCCTTTTCAAAATCTTTCTCAATAAAAGGAAATTTAAAAACTGAATTTTGTGATTTACAAAAAGAAAAAGTACTTAAAAAGCATATAATAAAGAGTTGAAGCATAGCAAATACATTTTTACAGCAAAGATATTGGAATGATCTTTATAAAACAGATTATATCATACAAAAGCTCGCAAAAATACACCTTGCGAGCTTTTATAATTATTCAATGATATTAATATTACCTCAAGCTAGGATCATTGAAAGTATTACCTTCATTGATATCTCCAGTATCGTATCCCTTCTTAAACCAATACATACGTTGCTCGGAAGTGCCATGTGTGAATGACTCGGGATTTGCAAATCCCTGTGATCGTTCTTGAATATGATCGTCACCTACTGCGGCGGCGGCAGTCATACCATCTACTATATCTTGATAAGTTAATTCAATACTGGTTAATTTATTCACGTAATGCGCCCATACCCCCGCATAGAAGTCAGCTTGCAACTCTGTCATTACAGAAATTTTGTTGTATTCGCGTTCACTCATCTTAGCCCTTAACGCATTCGTTTGTTGTAGTACTCCAGTCAAATTCTGGATATGATGTCCTACCTCGTGTGCGATAACATATGCAAGAGCAAATTCTCCTTTAGCACCAAATTTTGTGCTTAATTCTCTATTAAAAGAAAGATCCAAATAAACTTTTTGATCCGCAGGGCAATAAAATGGCCCAAATTCTGCCCTACCTATCCCACAGCCCTCAGTTTCACTCACTTGTGAATATACAGTTAGTACGGGATCGGGATAAGACTTACCAGACTGTTTAAAAATATGAGTCCAGACCTCGTTTGTACTTGTAAGAACCACTTCAGAAAACTTCATCAAACGATCTTCTTCTGGGGTAGATTGGTATTCTCCTTGTTCGGTAGTTAAAGCACCTCCCTGCATTTGTTCTAATAATTGTCCAGGATCTCCACCCATAAATAGACTTATCAAAAGAACAATTACACCTCCAACACCTCCCAAAGCCAATTTTTTACCTCCAGACATTCCACGTCTGTCTTCTACTCTACCTCCAGTGCGACCTCCTTGCCATTTCATAATTTTTTGATTTGATTTATAATTTTATTGAAAATAACAAAATCCTTACCAATTATGATAAGAAATTAAATAAAATCTTAAATGGATCAATATCTTAGATATTTCGTACTTTTGGGCTTTTTATTTGACCTATCATGAGTTTAGAAAAACAACTTCAGGAGAGAAGTGGTAATCAATGCGAATTATGCAATAGCACTTCTGCTCTTGGTATTTATGAAGTACCTCCTGTATCGATTGTAAATCTTGATAACAGCATTTATGTTTGTTCTATCTGTAAATCGCAATTAGACAAAACAGAACAAATTGATCCAGATCATTGGAAAATATTAAGTGAGACAATGTGGTCTGAACACACCCCAGTACAAGTAGTCGCATGGCGTATGTTGAGTCGCTTACGTAATGAAAGCTGGGCACTTGACAATTTGGATATACTATATTTAGAGGATGATGCATTAGAATGGGCAAAAAAAACTGGTGATCATGAGTCGGATGCAACTGTAGAATTTCATCAAGATTCAAATGGAACTAGACTTTATGAAGGTGATACTGTTGTATTGATTAAAACATTGGATGTAAAAGGTTCTTCTTTGAATGCTAAATTAGGTACAGTTGTTAAAAACATACGTCTAGACCCTAATAATACCCAATATATTGAAGGTAAAATAGATGGACAGACAATCGTAATTTTAACTAAATATTTGAGGAAAGGATAGTATTTACAATACTGACATATAAAATTTCAAAAGGTTGTAATTATTATTACAGCCTTTTCTTATGGAAAAGGCAAATTAATGTAATAAATTTATAAAATGCGACATTTATTGAAATTCAATAAATAATTGGTTTAATTATTTTTCTTTATTTAATATTTGAAACTTTATTATTAATAATTGTTTAATATATTTATACATATTATTATGCTACCAAAATAAACACACTCTATCTTGATTACACTAAATAAAATATTTTTGGGACTCGTGCTATTAATTTCATTAATAGTAGGAAAATCTGTTTATGGACAAAATACAACTGATAGTTTGATTGATGTTTTGAAAACAGAGTTGAAAAACAAGAAGCATTATGATGGTATTAAAGAGCAAAAGATTAAAAGTATAAGTAATCAATTATATAAATTCAAAGCATTATCCACCCATAGAAAATATGAGCTAACAAATCTTTTGTTGGACGAATACATCTCCTATCAAAGAGATTCAGCAATTATCATTGCGAATAAATTGATTGAAATAGGTAACGAATTAAAGGATCAATCAAAACTAAATACGGCAAGATTAAAACTTGGGAAGATTCTTATTTCTTCAGGAGTGTTCAAAGAGGCATCTGATTGTTTAGATTTAATAGATATCCGCAATGATTCTCGGGAGAATAAATATGAATATTATCATTTATTCTTTTGGTTAAATTGGGCTTTACACAATACTATTTCGGATACATATTATAGCCCATCATATATCCAATTGGAACATGATTATCATGATTCGACCAGAATGTATGCTAATCCCAAAACTTATGAGTTAGAACTTATTAATATTTTTCCGGATAGTATTTATGGAAATAGAGCTAAAGATTACCCTAAATACATGGATTTTCTGAATCAATACCATAAGTCTGAGCCAACTCGAGCTGCTCGATTAGCTTATATGTATAGTTATTTATATCCTAATGACGAGAGGTCAACCCACTTTTATATCCTTGCAGCCATATTTGATGTTCGAAATGCTACGAAAGAAACACCTGCCATAGTAAAAGTTGGTGAGAAATTGTTTGAAAGTGGAGATGCGGATAATGCGTATTACTTTTTAAAAGAAGGATTAGACAATGCAAATTTCTACGGTTCTAAATTACATAAAGTAGAAATCACCACGTTATTACCTCAAGTTGCAGCACATAAGATATTACAGACTGAAAGGAAGATTATGACCTTTGTGGTTATTTCTATGATCTTAATATTTATTATACTTTGGTTTGTATATAGTAGAACTAAACTCAAATCGCTGAATCAAAAAGTTGTCTCAAAAAACGAAGAATTACAAACGCTACTGCACGAATTAGAGAAAAGCCAAAAGGAGAACTCATGGATATTGAAAGTATTAGCACACGACTTGCGTGGTACTATCGCTGGGTCAATAAATCTTTATGAAATATTCATTCATAATCAAAACTTAAGTCCAGATGAAAAAAAGATGCTTGAGATAATGGAAGAATCTAATCAAGATGCATTAAATACAATTTCTGATTTATTAAACATCAAATCTGGTAACGATACTATCAAAAAGACAGAAACTGATTTAGATAAGCTCATAATTGAATCTGCTACTATATTGCAATACAAAGCAAACGAAAAAAGCCAAGTATTAAAGACTAATCTGATTCCAGTACGTATATTTATTAACCGCGAAAAGATGCGTCGTGTTCTAGATAATATCTTGAGTAATGCCATCAAATTTAGCTCACCTGCGAGTGATATTACAGTAGATCTTCTGGATTTAAACGACGATTATATCCAAATAAGAATTGCAGACAATGGTATTGGTATCCCCGAAGAATTTAGGTCAAAACTATTTGAATTAAATCCAACTATCAGACGTGAAGGAACATTTGGAGAAGAATCGTTTGGACTTGGTCTATACATTTGTAAACAAATTGTCGATCAACATATGGGTAAAATATGGATTGAAAACAACACAAATCAAGGCACAATATTTATAATTGAATTGCCTAAATCTGATTAATTTATTTTTAGTACATTTTCTAATGATTGATCATTAAACAACATAAAACCTAAACATTAATTGAGTATAATTTCTATTTAAATTCACATCACAACATTTAATAATTAGGTATTGACAAATACATTTTTGATTATTATTTTGCGTCAAAATTTTAATAAATAATTGATCCAATAAGATCAATCGAACATCATTTGAAAGCTATCATTCATTTAATTATAAATTTTAGTATTTTGATTATGTTAAAACAATTATTAAACTTGAAAAAATGCCAAAATCTATCTAAAGGCCTATTTTTAAACGTATTCTTATTATTCTTTTCATTTCATGTTTTTGGCCAAAATGCCAATAACAAAACCTCTTTTACAGCTCGGCTATTAAATGTAGAAGCTCCTACAAATGAAACTTTTAGGTACAACAGTACCCTTACAAATGGTAATACTGAATTAACGAATTACAATCTATCTGCGAAACTCCCAGCAGGCTGGCAAATTACTTATCGTGTTGAAGGAGTTGCTGTCACTTCACTTCAGATAGAGCCAGGAATATCCAAAGATATCGGTATAGAAATAAACTGTCCAATCAGCACCAAACCTGACACCTATAAAATCCCTGTAGAGGCTATATCACAATCAGACACGTTGAAACTAGGTTTGGAAGCTGTAGTGCGCGGGTCATATGCTGTAGAAATCTCTACACCTACTGGAAGACTTTCGGATGAAATCGTAGCAGGAAACAGTAAAGAGCTATTACTTGTAGTAAAAAATAGTGGTACTTTACCACTAAATACATTAGAATTGACTTCTCAATTGCCAAGCAAATGGGAAACAAGCTTTTCTCCATCTACAATAGAACAACTGCAACCAGGACAGCAAGTTGATTTAAAGGTAACTCTTAAAGTTCCTGAAAAGACAATAGCCGGTGACTACATTACAAAAATGAATGTCAAATCCACAAATGCTTCTACTGAAACTTCCATCCGAATTATGGTAAAGACATCTATATTATCTGGTTGGGTTGGAATTTTAATAATTATTGCAGCAGCTGGACTGATTTATTATCTAATTCGTAAATATGGAAGAAGATAGTAATCCATAAAATCATAACTTTTTAAATACATATTTCATGAATAATCCAATCATTGATTTGAAGGATTTATCGAAGTTTTATGGCAATAAGAAGGCTGTTGATAAGCTTAATCTCCAAATATATTCTGGTGAAATATTTGGTCTTTTAGGGCCAAATGGAGCTGGAAAAACAACTAGTATTTTGATGATGCTTGGACTCACTGAACCCACTAGTGGCAGTGCAACAGTTTGTGGCCATGATGCAACTCGTAATCCTTTAGAAGTAAAGAAAGTAGTCGGTTATATGCCGGATAATGTGGGATTCTATCCTGATATGACAGCAGTGGAAAATCTCTGTTTCATAGCAGAATTAAATGGAACTTTTGGGCAACAAGCTAAAACCTTGGCGTATGAGTTACTTCAAACTGTTGGAATAGCTGATGTTGCAAATAGTAAAACTAGTACCTTCTCGCGAGGTATGAAACAACGTCTGGGGCTAGCGGAAGTTCTAATCAAAAAACCTCAAGTTATCATACTAGATGAACCTACATTGGGAATAGATCCAAGTGGTGTTAATGATTTTTTGAAACTTATTCAGAAACTCAGCAAAGAGCAGAATTTAACAGTCCTCATGTCATCACATCACTTGCATCAGGTGCAAAGAGTATGTGACCGTGTAGGCATATTTGTTGATGGTAAAATGATGGTGGAAGGACCTATTGAATCACTAGCTCAAAAACTTCAATTGGATAGAGGTTTTAAAACGATTATAGAAGTTAACAATCCGGAGTTTACAACGCTTAGTGTCGAGTCTTCATTAAATACTATAGATGGAATTTCTACTGTTGCATTCGAAGAAAATAAAATAAGCATACATTCCACTACTGATGTTACAGCCCAAGTTGTACGTAAATTAGTGCAAAGTGATGCTAATATTCTTTCTGTAAATCGTAATGGATATACTTTAGATGACATTTATAGTAAATATTTTGATAATGATAACTTAAAGATATAGAAATGAGGAGCAATAATTTCATAGGTCTATTTCAATGCACTGCAAAATCAAATGCGGAAAACAGTTTTTCGCCTCCAATAAAAGTATTAATTAAAAAAGAAGTATCCTCGCACATTCGAAGCTGGCGATTCATAATTCTGATTTCATTAATAGTACTTACGTTTGGTGCTTCATTGTATGTTTCTTTTTCAGGACTTCGTGACACAATTAATAATAGTCAAGATCCAGACAGCACTTTTGTTTATTTAAAATTATTAACAACAAGTGATAATACCGTGCCACCGTTTCATGTATTTCTTAATTTTTTAGCACCTCTATTAGGGATTGCATTAGGTTTCGATGCCATTAATTCAGAACAAAATGGAGGAACTCTTACAAGGTTGGTTGCACAACCTATTTATCGTGACAACTTGCTTTTATCCAAGTTCTTTGCTCCTCTTATAATTGTTTCTGTCTTATTCACATCACTCATCATGTTAATGATTGGAGCTGGGATTATTTCTACAGGTATTAAGATAGAGTTTCAAGAAGTCGTAAGGATAATTGGATTTATTGGCGTAAGTATAATCTACGTTGCCTTTTGGTTGAGTTTAGCTATTTTGTTATCAATTGTTTTCCGTCAAGGAGCGACATCGGCTATGACTGCTATAGGAATATGGTTATTCTTCACCATTTTCTTTCCAATAGTTATCAATTTTATCATAAGACCGTTTATTCCAAATCCGAATTATATTTCTGAACAGGAATATTTAGCTTGGCATGAAATGATTCTTAATTTAATGAGATTGTCCCCTAGTCAATTATATACTGATGCCACCACAAGTATATTAATGCCATCAATTCGAAGTTTAGGACCAGTTTCGATGGAACAGATGATAGCTGCTATCCCTACTCCATTGTCTTTTATAGATAGTTTAATGATTGTTTGGCCTCAACTGACAGGTATTACGGCGGGAATGATGATTTGCTTTGCATTGTCTTACCTTTTGTTTATGCGTCGGGAAATCCGTTGCTAATCCCTAAAAGGTCAACATAAAAAAATGCTTGATTCATCATATATTGAATCAAGCATTTAATTTTTATATCACCCCCGCATGAATTAATTCCTGCTCCATCTCCTTCTGTAATTTTATAGCTTCTTCACGCGCTCTTTCAGCGTAATCTTTACCTGACGAAGCGTAGATAATTCCACGTGTGCTATTCACCAGTAAACCACAATCTTTGTTCATCCCGTATTTACATACATCTTGAAGCGAGCCCCCTTGGGCTCCTACACCAGGCACCAATAAAAAATGGTCTGGCGCATGCTTACGTATCTCAAGAAAAGCCTCTCCACGTGTCGCTCCTACCACGTACATGATATTTTCGATACTTCCCCAGCAATTTACCTTTTCAATTACCTCTTCAAATAATTGTTTGCCATCTCGATTAGTAAAGTTTTGAAAATCTTTCGAACCTTCGTTTGAAGTCAAAGCCAACACAATAGCCCATTTGTCATCAAAATCCAAAAAAGGTGTAACCGAATCTTTCCCCATATAAGGAGCTATCGTAATGGAATCAAAAGACATTCCCGACTGTGCTTGATCAAAGAAAGCCTGCGCATACATCTTCGATGTATTGCCAATATCGCCACGCTTCGCATCTGCTATACTAAAACAATTCTTTGGCAAGATCTGCCACGTCTTTTGCAACGATTGCCAACCTTTCGCACCATAACTCTCATAGAATGCAATATTGGGCTTATAAGCTACGCACAAATCTTCTGTAGACTCAATGATAGCTTTATTAAATGTAAATATAGGATCTTCTTCACCTAAAAGATGTTCTGGAATTTTTGTTATATCGGTATCAAGTCCAACACAAAGAAATGAACGCTTCTCTTTAATTTGCTCGATAAGTTCCTGTCTGGTCATAAAAATTATTTATTAATGAGATTCTGAATAAAATCTTCAACTGATTTAGCACTGTAATCACGCATTCCTTGCTCGCGGCTTACCAAAACACCATTTTTATCTAAAAATACGGTAGTAGGAATTGCGCCGGAAAGCCATTCTTCTGGAATACGACTATTTGGATATACAATTGGTAAAGTCAAATTCTCTTGTTTCAAAAATTTGTTTGCTCCTTCAATATCATTTTCTATCTCCACCAAAAGAAACTCCACTTTATCGTTTCCTTTGAATTTATCGTATAATTTTTGAATGGACGGCATTTCGGCTTTACAAGGAGGACACCAAGTCGCCCAAAAGTTAATGAATAAAACTTTTCCTTTTAGTGAATCCACATTGAATATCTTTCCTTCCTCATTTACGAATGAAATAGCGGAGGATATTGCTGATGGTGCATTTTCGGAATTAGATACAGTCTCAGGTTCTTGTACCTTCTCCAATTTCGGTTTGAAAAGCCCCAACTTCATTAATTGCTGTTGCAAAAAAATACGACTACTTGGCAGTAAAATCAATCCAAATAAAACAGCCCAAATGACATAAGTCCAAATACGCTTTTTACTTTTTTTATTTTCCATAGATTAAAATAAATTAGGAATCAAATTTTTCCAATTGTTTGAGTAATGTAGCAAAATCTTTTGGATATTCTGCCTCAAACTCATAACGTTTGCCATCAATGGTAAATTCGACTCTTTTGGAATGCAATGCAAAACGTTTCATAATTGGCTGCTCTTCTTGCTCCTTGCCCATCGTAAATCCACGTTTTTTGATTTGTGACAAATAAACTGGCTTACCTCTATACATCGAATCACCAACGATTGCTGCATGCTGAGTCGCCAAGTGTATACGAATTTGGTGCATACGACCTGTTATAGGCTTACACTCTACCAACGTAAAATGCTTGAAATATTTAATACTATTAAAAATCGTTTCTGCCGACTTACCATTGGCCCTATCAATTGAAACATTTTTATTTCCTTGATTCAAAATCGGCAAATCTACTTTCAAATCTGTAAAAACATGTGTTCCTTGAATGATGGCATGGTATATTTTATTGACACGACGTTTTTCAAATTCAATAGAAACCAAACGATAAGTTTCTGGATTTTTCGCAATTAGTAACACACCAGAAGTATCTTTATCCAGACGGTGACAAACTTGTGCATCCGCACAATATTTTTTGGCCAATCTCAATATATTGATTTCACCGCCCTCACGTTGGTCCAATGAGGCGATAAAAGGAGGTTTATTAATAACAATTAGATTATCATCCTCGTGAATTATCAGTTCTGCGAACTTCGGAAATTTAAATAAACGGTTTTCGTTTTGCGTCATACTGCAAAAATAACAAAACAAAGCGAGTATTTCGGATATTTGAGGTTTTTACAATATTATGAAAGGATAGCTATTTTTATTTATAATTTTGCATCAAACAAAAAAGAGACCATGTCTGTACACAAACCCATAAAACGTGTTACTACCTCCGCGTTGCGCGATATGAAGGCCAGAGGTGAGAAAATCAGTATGCTAACGAGCTATGATTACTCGATGGCTAGAGCATTGGACGAGGCGGGTGTTGACGTTATTTTGGTCGGTGATTCGGCTGCAAATGTATTTGCTGGATACGAAACTACACTTCCTATCACTTTAGATAATATGATTTACCATGCAGCTGCAGTAGCTCGTGGCGCAAAGAGGGCTATGGTATTAGCGGATTTGCCATTCGGCGAATATCAAGGTTCGGTAGAAAAAGCATACGAATCTGCTGTACGCATGATGAAAGAATCTGGCGCACATGCCTTGAAATTGGAAGGCGGGGAAGAAATTATCGATAACATCAAGAAAATTGTAAATGCGGGAATTCCTGTCTGCGGACACTTGGGGTTAACACCGCAATCTATATACAAATTTGGAGATTTTGGTGTTCGTGCAAAAGAAGAGGCGGAAGCTGAGAAATTAAAATCTGATGCTCTAGCCTTACAAGAAGCTGGCTGTTTTGCGATAGTATTTGAAAAAATACCTGCTAAATTGGCTGAAGAAGTTTCTCAATCATTGCAAATACCTACAATAGGAATCGGCGCTGGAAATGGCTGTGATGGTCAAGTATTAGTGGTAAATGATATGTTGGGTATGACTAAAGATTTTAAACCAAAATTCTTACGTCAATACGCCAACCTTTTTGAGACAATATCCAATGCTACAGCACAATATGTAGCTGATGTTAAATCAAAAGATTACCCTAACGAAAAAGAACAATATTAAAAATTCTGGATGATAAAAATCATCATTATAGGTGCACTTATTGCTATGCTCATCTTCTCGATTGTGCGTAAGCTTAATCTTTTTGGTTCATGGAGTACGACAAAACGCTTGTCCACTCCTACCGAAATTATTGAAATAAGTGCTCCTTTATCAATCTACAAATCTGCTGTAAAGAAAACGCTGATAACCGTAGGTATTGGAATTCTAATTTTGTTGATTACGATTGTAATTGCTAGCAAATTCAAAATCGCCTTGTTCATGCTTCCTGTGAGCTTCTATCTGATTGGCCAATTCTTTATTTTGAATAATCATTTGAAAGCAACCAAAAATCAGCGCATCATTTACAACAGCAAAACACATGAAGTTCAAGTTGAGATTAGCAATAATAAAATTGAGATTTTCAACCTTTTAAATGATGTAAAAAGAGTAACAGAAGTAAAATCTGTTCAAAAAAATAACGGCATATTATTCGGATATTATAAGTTGCATACCCAAAATCACACTTATAACATCCCCTACATTATCGCTCAAAACCCACAAACAAAACCATTTTTCGACAAATTACAATTATTCGATAGAGAGATTGAAACAAAATTATTCCCAATAATTTAATTTTAATATATTTGATTTAATCACTTACTTTTAAATCAATTATACGCTATATGCGATACATACTACTATTAGCACTAATCACACAGATTGCACTTTCTTGTAATTCTCCTAAAAAAGAGAAAACACCCGAAGAGATTGAGAAAGCCAAGCAAGACAGTATTGAAAATGTACGCAGAGAGCAAGAAGAGGCTGAAAAAAAACGTCCTCGAACTGCCGCTGATATTAAACTCAAAAAGGAATTAAAGTATGATAAATATACGTTAGAGGATAAATATCCATATAATGATACATTTCGCGTATTCCAATGGGAGAAAATTAAAGAAAAGTTAGCATATATCGAAAATTTCCAGCGTGAACATAATCAGTACGGTTTAGTATCAAACTATAAGAATAAGCATGGTGAGGCGCCTACTGTGACAAATTTTAAGCGTAATGCATACAAGAGGGTTTCGGATACTTTAGGAACAGAGCGCTATCAATCCGCCCCACTTTATAAAGTAGGTGAAACTAAACTTCCAACCATTTATGGTCGTGACGGCTCTTTGGTGAAGATGCTAAGTAGCGACACCTTGAAAATGGTTAAAGTAAAAGGATTGACAAATTTTGATGGCGAATGGGATATACCAAAACGCTATGTCAAGTCTTTAGGCGATACATTATCATTCAAGCATATCGTAGTCGTTGATGTCACGAATCAAAATATCTGCGCATTAGATCATGTGGATGACACTTGGTACATCCGAAGTATGAATAAAGCCACAACGGGTAAGCACAACCCACCGTATGCCATGGAAACTCCTGTCGGCATGTTTCTGGTGCAAGAGCAAAAGGCAAAGATGTTTTATTACAAAGACGGCACGACGAGTATTGAAGGTTTTGCACCTTGGGCATCACGGTTTACAAATGGGGCTTATATACATGGCGTACCCGTAAACAATCCAAAAGGTCAAATAATTGAAACAAGCTGGAGCTTAGGCACTGTACCGCGTTCGCACATGTGTGTACGCAATGCATCGTCACATTCCAAGTTTATTTATGACTGGGTAAAACCCTTTACATCTTTAGTAATTGTCATTGATTAACCATAAGTTAAGAATTTAACACTTCTTAACACTTTTATAAAATATTGATAACGAACTTTGTACATCACGAAAGGATAAAGTGCGCTTATGAGAAAAACAAAATTTTTAGTATTAGTGACGACTTGCATAGGGTTAGTTACTTTAATCAGTCAAACCACAGCAACCTACCTTACCCCTCAACCAACAGATAGTATTTATTCTAATCAGTCCGTAGTTGATTCTTCAGAAAAGGATTTAAGAACATCAACTGAGATATTATACGATGAAATTGGCTTGGAAGGTAAATTAAAATTCGAAGCTTTTGAGAAAGCGATGATAGGTTACGAAAACTTAGATTTCAAAAACAAAGATATCATTACCGTTATAGATTTTACGCTTCCCTCTACAGAAAAACGTATGCACGTCATTGACATTAAGAACAAAAAGGTATTATATAATACAATTGTTTCGCATGGACGTAATAGCGGTGAAAAATATGCAACTGCATTTTCGAATAGACATGGATCATTTCAAAGCTCATTAGGTTTCTATACAACAGAAAACACGTATATGGGTGGAAATGGTTATTCATTAGTGCTTAATGGTTTGGAAAAAGGCATTAACGACCAAGCAAAACCTCGTGCTGTTGTTATTCATGGCGCTGATTACTGTAGTCAGTCTGTAATTAATTCGACAGGAAGATTAGGTAGAAGCTATGGCTGCCCTGCCCTACCACGCGAATTGAACAAACCTATAATAAATACCATTAAAAATGGAACTATGGTATTTATCTACGCAGAAGACCCGACTTATTTAGCTAGTTCTAAGATATTAAAGAAATCAAGCAATACATTATTAGCGCAACGAGATGTGGTTAGTGATGTAGACAGCGCTTATTCTTCTTATTAGAATGGACTTACTAGAGATAAAAGAGACGGCCTGAAAATTTTCAGGCCGTCTCTTTTCATTTTATATGGGATTGATAGCTTATTTTTGGAATTTCCAACGAATCAAAATCTATTTCATGATTACTCAGCTGATCAACAGCTTTCAAGACTTTAACTAAATGCTGTTCTGTTCTAATACCGACTAGTGCGGATGTAACACGCTGATATTTTAACAAATAAGCTAATGCTATTGATTCTGGCAATACTCCTAATTGATTTGAAAGCTGTGTGACTCGACTTGAAATATATTGTACCTGCGCAATACTATGATCTAAATATTCACGAACAGGTTTTCCGAACAATAATCCTTGTGCAAATCCTCCTCGAGCTAAGGTAGATACATTGGCTTCATTTAGTGTATTAAGATAACCTTCTGGTCGTGTATCCAACAAACTAAATTGCATCATATTCGATACAATATTAGACTCATTAGCAAATCGTAAAAATACATTTGGACGAATAGAAGAAATACCATACGATCTTATTTTTCCAATTGAGACCAAATTCTCTAATGTTTCTACCGCTTCTTCAAAATTATCATCAATGGTACCTCCATGTATTTGATACAGATCTATATAGTCAGTTTGTAGTCTTGCTAGCGAATCATCAACAGCACTATTAATATAACCTTTTGACACATCCCAAGTCCATGCAGATTTATCTGCATTCCACTTATTTCCAACCTTTGTGGCTATAATTACCTTCTCACGTTTTTGTTTAACAGCAGTACCAAGCAATTTTTCATTTTCACCAAAATCATATAAGTCAGCCGTATCAAAATAATTAATGCCGCCATCAATAGCTTTATCGATAAGATATTTGCTGTCGGATTGATCTTTCACATTCAGAGACATACAACCGAATCCTACTTCTGATAAGTAAATATTTGATAGACCTAACTTATTGTATAGCATGAACAAATTATTTTATTCCTAATAATTCAACTTCAAATATAAGCGCACTGTAAGCCGGGATAGATCCTGTTGCACGTTCACCATATGCCAGATTGTAAGGGATATAAAACCTGCATTTACCACCTACTTTCATCAATGGAATGCCAATTTTCCAACCTTCAATAACACGATTCAAATTCAATGTCAAGGGATCATTGCGCTCGTATGAGCTATCAAACTGTGTTCCGTCAATAAGCGTACCTTTGTAATGTACCTCAACTTCTGAATCAATTGTAGGCTGTGCTCCATCGCCTTCTTTTAAAACTTCGTATTGTACACCCTCTGGTGTAGTGACAACTTCTGGTCTTTGTTTGTTCTTAGCTAAAAATTCCTCTCCTGGTTTCTTTAGTTCTGCATTCTTCTTGTCATAAGCTTTACGTACTTCTTTTTGGATAACATCCATAATTTCATCTTCTGTGAGCAACAATTTTTCAGATTTTAAAGCTGCCTCCAGACCTTTTTGAAAAATAACTGTATTTACTTCGAAACCTGCATTCTTCAAATTTTTGGCTACGTCAATACCTAATGCATAAGCAAGTGAATCACTGTTTGTCTTTAGAGTAAATTCTTGGACTGGTGCCTTTGCAACAGTTGTAGCTTTTTTAACAGTCGTTGTAGCATTTTTTTTCTTAACTTGAGCATTTACATAAGTTACTGTCAAGCTTAAAATTAGCATAGAATAAATAAATTTTAACTTCATGTATTTTTAGATATAATTGTTTCTATGATTTGCATTGTATTATCTGGATAATCGACCTTAACAGTATGTGAACTATTTAACCAGACTTCAATATCATATTCGTATTTCTTTTTCAAACTGCTGATAATCGGCACACCAATATCTTCTAAAGCAGCTGCATTAAGGTGTTGTTCGTATTGATTTTTCATAGGAATAGCCAACACTTTTTTTCCTAAATATAATGCTTCAGCTGGTGTTTCAAAACCTGCTCCACACAATACTCCTTCACAAGAAGCTAAACTTTTGACAAATTCATCATTGTTGATAGGTTGTATTGAGACATTTTTAATACTCAATGGTTTCGTATTGTGTTTTGAGAATACTTCCCACCTAACGTCAGAAAATTTCGTCAAATGCTTCAGCAGATGTGCATCATCATAACTAGGCAAATAAACAGTATAATGACCTAAATTAGTAGGTTCAAGTCGACGGATAGATTCACGAATTACAGGTGTGAATATTGACTTATGGTATTGTTTGAAATGAAAGCCATATGGCTGTGTGACAGGCGCATAATTTTTCATAATAAATTTACCCATCATATCTGTTTCGTCTGGTTTAGGGCTATTTGGGTGCATAGCACCAATTTGATGACTTAACCCGATGCACGGGAGATCCTTAGTCTGACAAGCCCATGCAGTTATCGGTTCAAAGTCATTTATAACTAAATCATAATTTCCAACAGGAACTTCATTAACTTCTTGCAATAACTTTCTTACTGTCGAGCTCATAAAAGTTTTCCAAAGGTCGACACCACCTGATTTTCCAAAGATAAAACTCAATCCATGTAGTCTATACTTAATATCAAAAGGAATGCAAATATCAGCTTGTATACCACTAATCAATACATCTACTTCGCCAAAAGCTTGGAGACACGGAATAACATCCATAGCACGACACAAATGACCGTTTCCAGTTCCTTGAATAGCATATAATATCTTCATGAATAGCCTTAAAATGTGAATCGAAAATACATATTTTTATTAAATAAGGTCGCCCAATTCATATTAAAGTAGTTTTAATTATTTTTTTTGATTAAATTAAATAAACTAACACATTAATTATGAAGCCATTCTCTCTGCTACTGATAATAATTTTAGTTTTTTTTAGTTCATGGGGATCCTCATAAAAAAATCAATGAAACAGTTGTCTTTCTACTTCCGTCAGATTTGGCTGCATTCTATAAAACTCATATTAAACAAATAACAGATAAAGCAGTTGATGCAGACAAAAGATGTTATGTGGATACAATTGAAGGCCCAAAGCATTATATAGATATTGGCAAGTATGAAAATATTGACAGCATTCCTATTCATTGGTCTCAAGCAAAAGAAAAGCTAAATGAAAAGAAATTATTAACCTGAATTCGATTATTAATTCTATTTAAAATTGCAATCATGGTAGTAAATGTTTGTATTTAAGTGTCTGAAATTAAAATATTTAACAATATACCAGACCATGATTACATACGATAAAGTTACCGATATTTTCTGCATAGTTGATGAGTTTTGCAAGAACTTTGAAAAAAACACTAAAAACTTCATCATTGGGATGGCTTCAAGACGACCAGCAACCATGTCAAATAGTGAGATCATTAGTATCCTACTATTATTTCAGATTAGTGGCTTTAAATGTTTCAAGCATTATTACATATTTTATGTACAGCGCCACATGAACAAAGATTTCCCTAATACAGTTTCTTACAATCGTTTTGTAGAACTTAGCCAGACTGTGATTATGCCCTTAACTATGTTTCTGAAAACCTGTTGTTCGGGTTCTTGTACAGGAATATCATTTGTGGACTCTACGCCAATAAGTGTTTGCAAAAACAAACGTATAAAAGCCAATAAGGTCTTCAAAGGAACTGCTAAAATTGGAAAATCAACCATGGGATGGTTTTACGGTTTCAAGTTGCATTTAATCATTAATGACAGGGGTGAAATCCTTAATTTCCTTATTAGTCAGGGGAATATGGATGATAGAGAGCCGTTAAAAAAAAGAAAGTTTCCTGAAAAAAATATTTGGAAAGCTATTTGGCGATAAGGGATATATCTCTAAACAGTTGTTTGAAATTCTTTTCATCGATGGAATACATCTAGTCACCGGAATACGAAACAAGATGAAAAATAGCCTAATGA
>NZ_WUQZ01000031.1 GCF_009829075.1 Sphingobacterium composti
TAAAAGCTGGATACTGTCAACAACCCTTTCGAACGATTATCTTAAACAACTGGGATACCCATCTTTACTGGCAGAATACAAGCGAGTTCGTGTTACAACTTAGGGAAGCGCCGTATACCGAACGGTAGGTGCGGTGCTGTGGAAGGTCGGAACGGGAATTAATCCCGTTCCTCCTATCCGATTTATATATTTTGCATATACTACTTAAATAAAAAACATCCCTTATCATTTTATTGATAAGGGATGTTTACATTAAGAAATTTATATTTTATAATACAATCACTTCTGTAACTTGAAGTCCTTGCTTGCTTGATTGCGATTTGAATTTTACTTTTTGATCTTGGTGTAAAACAAAACCTAAGATTTTGAAGTTAAAATAAACGTTTTCTCTCGTTTCGTTGTCACGGATAAAACCGTATTGACCTGCTTCATTGTAAAATGATACTTTACCAAATGAATACACATCTTCCACTTCTGGACGGATTAAGTCTTCCTCTTTGAACTCGTATTTCTTTAAAGGGGGCTTATCGGAGATATTTCCGTTCTCATCAACATATGCGAACATTTCTTCTAATGCTTTTCCTTTGTCATTAGAGTCCTCACGCTGCGCTTTTTTTTCTTCTTTTTCTTTACGTTTTTGTAATTTTTTCTTTGCGATTTCTTTTTTTCTAAATGTTTGTTGGCTTTGACCCATGTATTGATATTTAATGATTATTTTGTTGAGAAAAGTCTAACATATCGACAAGAAATTCTAAGTGGAGAATGTAGGCGAAGTTGTGCGGCTTTTTTACAAACATACAAAAAAATATTCAAACAAGTGAACTAAATTCTTATTACTACCTTTGTGTAAAAGACACTTATGATAGTTATTGATTCCCCATCGCAAAATGCATATTTCAACATTGCTTCAGAAGAATATTTATTAGGACGTTTTCCAGAAGAAGAAATTCTTCTTTTCTATGTTAATTCTCCTTCCATTATAATTGGTAAATTTCAGAATACTTTGGCAGAAATAAATTTGGACTATGTTTCTGCTCATGGTATAAAAGTTGTAAGACGTCTTTCTGGAGGAGGAGCAGTGTACCATGATTTAGGAAATTTGAACTTTTCCTTTCACACTATAGCGAATGAAACAGATTTTAGTGATTTTGAAACATTTACAAGGCCTGTTATACAACTTTTAAATAAGCTAAATGTTCCTGCAAAATTAGAAGGACGAAATGATTTATTGGTTGAGGGAAAGAAATTTAGTGGTAATGCTAAAACTATAAAATCAAAAAAGATGATACAGCATGGTACTATTTTGATTAATTCAGAAATGTCAATTTTAGCAGATGCATTAAAAGTAAACCCTTTGAAATTTGTTGATAAGGCCGTCAAGTCCAATCGTGCTCGTGTGACAAATTTAATAGAATATTTGCCTGAAGGCACGACTACTGCATTATTTAAGCAATTGTTTATTGATGAAATAAAATTAGCAAATGAAAAAGTAACAATTTATACATTCGACGAGCAAGATCTTGAAGCGATAGAGAAACTTGTCAATCAAAAATACAGAACTTGGGAATGGAATTTTGGATCCTCACCAGATTACAATTTTAAAAAATCAAATAAAATCCCTGCTGGATTTATAGAAGTACATTTGGATGTTCATAAAGGGCATATTACTCAAGCTAAAATTTTTGGTGATTTCTTTGCAACCAAACCTATTGAAGAATTAGAAAATAAATTGATCGGCATAAAACATGATCAAGAAACTTTAAATGCCAAATTTAAAACTCTCGATCTTAATTCATACTTCGGGAAAGTCTCACTAGAGGAAATATCAGAAATCTTTAATTAGTATTAGTTGTAATTCCTATACAGAAGTTAGAATTTAAGGTTAAATTTAAGTTAAAGTGTTGAATTTTTATTTTAAAATTGCTATTAATAACTATTTTTGTTTTACTAGTTAATTTAAATTATTAATCATGAAAAAAATATTTTTTATACTTTTCGTTCTTCCACTTTTGGTAGTGGCACAAGAACAAGGAATTAAGTTTGAACACAATACAACTTGGGCAAAAATTAAAGAAAAGGCTAAGGCTGAAAATAAGCACATTTTTGTAGATTGTTTTACTACTTGGTGCGGACCTTGTACATGGATGTCAGAAAATGTTTTTCCGCAACCTGAAGTTGGTGAATTTTTTAATGCGAATTACATAAACTTAAAATTGCAATTTGATGAAACTCAGAAAGATTCAGAAGATGTAAAATCGTGGTACGCTGAAGCGAAAAGATTTGCACAAGATTATGAAGTAAAAGCATATCCTACTTTTTTGGTTTTCAATCCTGATGGTGAATTAGTTGATAAAGTAATTGGAGGAAGTCAACCAGATCAATTTATTGCACGTTTTAAAGATGCATTGATTCCGGAAAAGCAATTTATCACCTCTAAAAAGAAATTTGAGGCTGATCCACAAAATCTAGAATCGGCAAAGCAAATATTTAAAATTGCCGCAGATATTTATGACTTTGAATTGGCAAATAGAGCATTTAATACGATTTTGGAAAAATCATCAAATGAAGAGCTATTACAGGAAGAAAATCTTGACGGCATTGTCATTCTAGCACAAGAGCAACCTGATAGTAAAGCTTTTGAACTAATCTATAATAATCAGACGGCTTTTCGCGAGTTTTTTAACAATAAATTTAGAGCTGATGTTAATGATTTTTTGGCTTATGTTCTAACTCAAAAGGAAATGCAATCTAAAATGTCAAATGGAGAAAATATTGATTATGATGCACTGGAAAAACAATTAAGTGCGAAGTACGATAAAGTTAACTTTTCAAAATCATTGACTTCTATGAAGTTAAGTAATTACTTGCGTAATAAAGATTGGAAAACTTTTACAAGCGAATACGATAAAGTTGTTAAAAGTAATGCGAATATTACTGCAGAAGAGCTCAATGAATATGCTTGGCAATTATTCGAAGAATGTGATGATAAAGAAGCATTGAAAGTGGCTTTAACTTGGAGTAAATTGGCTGTAGAGAAAAACGATACAGGCTATATCATTGATACTTATGCTAATCTTTTATATAAGTTAGGTGATGCAAAAAATGCAATTGTGTGGCAAGAAAAAGCTGTAGCTAATACCACAGAAGATAGAAGAGATGAGCTTGAGAATACTTTAGATAAAATGAAAAAAGGCATTCCAACTTGGGAATAAACAAAATAGCTCCAGCTTATTTCGCTGGAGCTATATAAATAGAAAATGTAAGATTAATTCAAATTAATCAAAAAGTCTTCTTTGCTGAAACGTACTTTTTTCAAGTTTAAATTCCAGTCGTTTGCTTCATCACGATAACCAAGTGCCAATATTGTCACTGATTTTAATCCTAACTTTTCTAAGCCCAATAATTCATCCAACTGCGCATTATTGAAACCTTCCATTGGTGTAGCATCTACTCTTTGTTCTGCTGCTGCTGCAATAGCTAAGCCAAAACCAATGTATGCTTGACGTGCTGTATGGTTGAAATGTTGCTCTGGGGTTTGCTGAGCGAAGCTATTCCACAACATATTTTTGTAATCATTAGAATATCCTTCCGGAAGATTTCTTTCACGTTCGCTGAACGAAAATACCTCATTCAAGTATTCTTCAGAATAACTTTCTTGCGCAGCAAATACCAACAAGTGTGAAGCGTCTACGATTTGTGATTGCCCATAAGCAATAGGTTGAATTTTGGCTTTTAATTCTTCATCAGTAATTTCTATTACCTTGAAAGGTTGTAAACCCGATGAAGTAGGAGCCAAACGTGCCGCTTCAATAATATAATCTACTTTTTCTTGCGCAACTTTCTCGCCATTCATTTTCTTAGTTGCGTATCTCCATTGTAAGTCTTGTAATAAGCTCATATTTTTATTTTGTTTTTGTAATGTATAAATAAATCCTTCGACAGCATCTAATACTGTAGCAGGGGGTAATTCTGTGATTTCGTGATTGGACAATAAATCAATTGCAATGAACCCATGAAGCATAGACCAAAATGTTTTTAATTTCAAATGTATATCCACTTGTCCATTATGGCTTTCTTTTAATACATTGTCAATTGCAGTCAGCATTATCGTGGAACTAGCTTTCATCTCCTCTGAACTGTTAATAGTTTCACAAGCTGGTATTCCTAATCCAAACATTATTCTGTAATACTTTGTATTTTCGGATGCAAATTTCCAATAAGCGATAGCTATTTGTCGTAACTGTTCGGCTTGTGACAATGAAGTTGCTCTAGCCGATTGTAACGTATAGGCTAGCTTCGCGAACCCTTCTTTAGAGAAATATTCTACTATAGCTTCCTTATTTTCAAAATGCTTATAAATAACTGGAACGCTATAATTTATCGCATCCGCAATTTTGCGAATAGATAGAGATTGCCAACCTTCTTCTTGGATAATTTTCCATGATTGGTCGATAATCGCTTGACGTAATTTCTGTATTTCTTTTTCTCTTCGTGAAAGCATGCTAAATTGTTGAATATGCAACTTGTTAACGGTGTTAACAAAAGTAACGCTGTTATTTTGTCGTGCAAAATTTTTTGAAAAAACAGACTTTTAATTGACAAAAGCAGATTATTATTCGATAAAAGCTAGTAATTGTAGAAATATATTTAATTTAGGTTTTGATATAGAACGTATATTTTTTATGAGGAAAAAAGTCTCTTTGGTATTAGGTAGTGGGGGTGCACGTGGTATTACTCAACTTGGTGTTATTAAATGGCTTACAGATCATGGATTTGAGGTTAATGAAGTAGTGGGGTGTTCCATAGGAGCTTTAGTTGGTGCAGCATTTGCCGAAGGCAAAAATATTGAACTAGGTGAGTGGATGTCTCGTTTGACAAAAAGAGAGGTCTTTAGATTGATGGATTTTTCAGATCCGCGATATGGAATTTTGAAAGGCCAACGTGTTATGTCGACTTTGCATGAAGTATTTGAAGATATTCTGATTGAGGATATGCAAATAAAATATACTGCTGTAGCAACCGATCTGACAAATGAAGAAGATGTCGTTTTCCGTTCGGGAAACGTATATAATGCCATCCGTGCTTCAATAGCTATTCCAGGAGTTTTTAAGTCCGTCGTTACGACTGATGGTCGATTCTTAGTTGACGGAGGGGTTTTGAACCCTTTACCCATTAATTATGTGCGTTATCGAGAGAATACAATCATAGCTGTGAATTTAGATGGAGATAGAGAACTGCTATCGCCTATTGCGTATGATAAATTGAATGCAATTAGTGTGTTGCAGGAATCATACTTGGCCATGCGTCGTAAATTAACCAAATTGAGTATCGAGTTATATAAGCCAGATTACGTAATCAATGTACCACATAATATATCTGGGATTTGGGATTTTGACCGTTCGAAGTTTTTGATAGAAAAGGGTTATGAATATGCTGAAGCTAATCTAGTTCATTTAATAAATAAGTAAGGGATTAAAACTATGTTTTAATCCCTTTATTCTTTTTTGCAGAAAACCTCTAACTATTAGAGATTTATCTTTTGTAAGTATCTATTATAATAACGGTGTCTAGTATCAAATATTGTGTAGGAATAAAAATTATTTTCTACGTATCGATACAGCATTTTTATGCGCTTGTAGTCCTTCTAACTCAGCTAAAATTTCGACTGTGGAGCCTATTTGCTGAAGACCTTCCTCACTTATCGATTGGAAAGTTATCTTTTTGACAAAGGAATCCACCGATACTCCAGAGTATGAACGTGCGTATCCTGAGGTAGGTAATGTATGATTGGTACCTGAAGCGTAATCACCTGCACTTTCTGGTGTCAAGTGACCAAGGAAAACCGAACCTGCATTAATTATTAATGAGGTAATCGTTTGCCAGTAATCAGACTCAATGATAAGGTGTTCTGGTGCGTATAGATTTGAAAATTGCATAGCTTCTTTCAAATCTTTTGTGATTACGGCATATGAATTTTCAATAGCTTTGCGTGCTACCTCTTGACGTGGCAAAACTGCCAATTGTGCTTCTAGTTCACTATTAACACGGTTAACAAATTCTGCATCAGTTGTCACCAATACAGCTTGACTATCTGCTCCGTGCTCAGCTTGTGCTAGTAAGTCTGCCGCTACATACGCAGGATTAGCGGTATCATCCGCAATGACTAAAACTTCTGAAGGACCAGCAGGCATATCAATGCTTACGTTTGTTAAACTTTGTATTGTACTTTTAGCTTTAGTAACAAACTGATTTCCTGGCCCAAATATTTTATCAACTTTAGGAATACTTGAAGTTCCAAATGCCATCGCTGCAACAGCTTGCGCGCCACCTACTAAATAGATACGGTCAATTTTTAACAACAATAAACAGTACGCAACGAAACCATTTATCTTTCCATTTTTTTGAGGAGGTGAACAGACTACTATTTCTTTACAACCTGCAATTCGAGCTGGAACGCCCAACATCAACAGGGTAGAAGGTAATACCGCTGAACCGCCCGGGATGTACAATCCTACTTTTTCAATAGGACGTATTTCACGCCAACATTTCACACCTGGCATAGTTTCCACTACACGTTCACGCTTATTTTGTACGCTATGGAATTTATGAATATTTTGAAAAGCGATTTCTAAAGCACGTTGTTGGTCGCGACTTATCGTCAAAGCTAACTCTTCGATTTCTGCTTTATCCAAATACAATTTGTCCAGTTGTACTTGGTCAAATTTCGCGGCAAAATTCACTAATGAGGAGTCTCCCTTTTGACGAACTTCCTCTATTATTTCATTTACAGTGGATTGAATAGACTGATTAGGGTCCGAGTTGCGTAACACCAATTTGTCAATTTCTTCCGTAGAGAGATTTGTGTATGAATATGTTTTTAACATTATAAAATAATCTTTTCAATCGGCATAACAACAATTCCTTGAGCTCCCGCAGATTTTAGCACATTGATTTTACCCCAAAAATCATCTTCAGAAATAACAGTGTGTACTGCTACCCAACCTTCTTCTGCTAAAGGCACTACTGTAGGGCTTTTGACACCGTGCAATAATTCCGTTATCTTAGGTAAATTGGATTTTTCAACATTCAAGACAACGTATTTCGTTTCTTTTGCGCGCAATACGGATTGAACGCGTTGAAGCAGTTCTGCTACGATTTCATTTTCTTCTAAACCTTTGCGACCAATTAATATAGCTTCGGATTTGCGAACATCAGCAAAAGGCTTCAAGCCATTGCTTTTCAAAGTTCCGCCGGTAGATACAATATCACAAATCGCATCACTTAAACCTAATCCTGGTGCAATCTCCACAGAACCTGAAATAGTTTGAATATCCGCATTGATTTTATACTCATCTAAGAAGGATTTTAAAATCACGGGATAAGAAGTGGCAATGGATTTTCCGTTTAGGTCTTGCAAGTCTTGAATAGTAGAATCCTTTGCAATCGCTAACTTTAAGGTACATTTACCAAAACCCAAACGTTGAATATATTCAACTTCAGCTTGTGTTTCGTCAATGACATTTTCGCCAACAATACCCAAATCCGCAATTCCTTGTTCTACATATCCAGGAATATCATCATCTCTAAGGAATAAAATTTCAAGGTTGAAGTTTGAAACAGTAGTTATAAGTGAGCTTTTGTAATTTTCGAAGTCTAGACCACAGTTTTTTAATAACTGTACTGATTTTTCATTTAATCTACCCGATTTCTGGATAGCTATTTTTAGATTTTTCAAAACTGATTGTTTTTGGTGCTTAAATATTATTAATAAAACCGACTATTGGGAAAAAGATGCTTCACGTAGAAACATATAACATTACATATCGCCGCAATGGCGATGATGTGTATGCATATGGTATGTGAAGAATTTTGTCATTTATCAAATAATACTGCCACAAATTTAACCGAATATTATAGTTTTTGCAAACCTTTTTGATTTTTATTGAAAATTAATCAAACGGTTGACTGCTTGTGTAAATGAGGTTTTAGGGTTTGTGTCAATTTGTTTACTTTTTACTTAATACTTATAAGCTTAATTTAGCTACTAATTATAAAACTATTTAAATGAAAAAGTACATAATTCTAACTATTTCAACTGTTATTTTAGCTTTCTCCAGTGCATGTGCACAAGCCGATTTATCCAAATTTAACTCCGATTTGGCTGTGTTTGATGATGCGCTCGGACTTACCCTGAAAAAAAATGTAAAGAAAAAAACTGTTAATGCCATTGTAAATCCCGCAATCAAAGAAGTAGCAACAGCTATATTGGCAAAAAATTATAAACCCCAATATAAGTATGCTAGCTATCAAGCAATATTGAATCCACGAACTTTAGGTCGCGATTTGAGTATTGGAGATGGCTATAGCAAATATGAAAATATTACGGGTGTTTATTTAGAACAAGGAGAGCACGTTATTCTCGTGGATGGAATTGACGAAGGTAAAGAAGTAAAATTATTTGTTCCGAATTGGCTGCGTAAAGCTCCGAATCCAGAAAAACCTACTGAAGATCCTAATGGTTGGGGATTACACAAACAAGAATTTACGCTTAAAAATGGTGCAAATGTTATCAAATTGGATAAATATGGAAGTTTGGCGTATGTCGTTTATTTTTCAGACCATCCTGAAAAGGAAAACCCTATAAAAGTACATTTTATCACGGGTAAAGAAAATGGATATTTTGATATAGCAAAACATAAAGATGGAGATTGGAATGCGTTTATTGATAATGCTGTATATCCGATTTTGGACGCTAAGGGTAAACACATTCAAACAGCTTATCCAGTCGAATCTTTAAAGAAATATGCTTATGGAAGAGGTGTAGAACTGATTTCTAATTATGATACGTTAGTGTATAGACAGCATCGTTTGATGGGCTTAGTTAAGTATAATAAAGTTCCTGAAAATCGAATATTATCTCGTGTAAATTATAATTATTACATGTTTAGAGATGTTGATGGTGTGGCTTATATGGGCGATAAATCTGGCTATGCGATGCGATTGGTAGTAAATCCAGATGTAGTCATCAAAGGTGATCCATGTTGGGGATTTAGCCATGAAGTTGGTCATGTTCATCAAACACGTCCTATGTTCAATTGGGGAGGTCTTGGTGAGGTGAGTAATAATTTGTTCTCGTTATATGTGACTCGTTCTTTCGGAAATAAAACACGTATTTCGGAACAAAAAAATTACGATAAGTCGCGAACCGATATTATTGAGAAAGGAATTTCTTACTTAGCTGACCCTGATGTATTCAATAGATTGGTGCCTTTTTGGCAATTGCAGTTATATTTCGAAGGTGAGGGGCAGAATCCAGATTTTTACCCTGATTTATTTGAAGAATTTAGAAAACAAGAAACTGCACGCGGCACGTCTAGAACGGGAGATTGGGCGTCTGATAGAAGAAGAGGTGAGCGTAATCCAGCCGTACATCAGCTGAATTTTGTAAAGACAGCTTGTGAAATTGCGAAGGTCGACTTAACTGATTTCTTTTCTAAATATGGTTTCTTTTATGTCGGAAAATTAGAATACGATGATTATGGTAAATATACCTACAACATGACACAAGAAATGGTTGATAAATGCCTCAGCGGTATCAAGGCATTAAATCTACCAAAACCTAAAATTGATATTACTACCTTGAGAGATTAACTAAAATACAGAAAACCCAGTTTTATGAAACTGGGTTTTCTTTTTTGTTGTATTTTTAAAAAGTTCGGAATATATAAATTACTTTCTGCTTCTTACCAGAAGATTTGTGTACTTGGAGTAATTTATCATCCACAAAAAGCTTTACTATGTAGGGATGCATAGACTTATTTTTGATTTTAGCCACATATTTTATTTTCTTATTATTCTTAATTTTTAAAGATTTATTCCATGAACCACTAAAGCCTTTAATTTTACTTTGCCTATTATTCTCATTTGTATATGATATTTTAGATTCTGATGTAGAATCTGCTTCTAGTATGTAATCAACTTTTATTTCAGGTTTCCATTTCAGACTTGATATTGATTGATTTACATAATAAATATTACCGCAACTTGTTGCTAATATTGTAAGTGAAGTTAGCAAAAAAGTAATTATCTTATTTTTCATGATTTAGTTTATAATAAGTAGACGATTTAATTTATCTAAAGGTTGCATTGGGTAAGTATAATATGATAAATTTTAAATCCTTTTAAGTTTGGCTGTCATGTTAATATTATCTACAATATTCTAATATTTTTCTTTTACTAATTTCTATAATAATTTGGTCTCTAACCTAATTATTGCAAAACAAAAAATCATTTTCTAGGTTAATGCTATATGCGCTTGATTCAATTTCGTCTTGAAGGAATATACTGTGTACCCGGAAAATTTTTCATTGACCCTTGGCGACCTGTGGATATGGCATTGATTACCCACGGACATGCAGATCATGCGCGTTGGGGAATGAAGAAATATTTGTGCCATCATTTTACTGTACCTATTCTCAAAAGTCGTATTAGCCCTGATATAATAGTACAAGGAATTGGCTATAATGAATCTATAGCGATAAATGGTGTTAAAGTTTCTTTTCATCCTGCTGGTCATATTATTGGTTCTGCACAGATTCGTTTAGAGTATAAAGGTAAAGTAGTGGTTATATCGGGTGACTATAAGCTTCAAAATGACGGGCTTTCGACTCCTTTCGAATCGGTCAAGTGTCATGAATACGTTAGTGAGAGTACATTTGGTCTACCTATATACCAATGGAAATCTGTGGATCAGCAAAATGAGGAAATGTCTAATTGGGTAGTGCAAAATCAATCGTATCAAAAAACTTCGGTTTTCGTCGGGTATTCACTTGGTAAAGCACAGCGTATTATGAAAGCTGTAGAAGGAACAGCGCCATTGTATGTACATTATTCCATCCATAAACTCAATCAAGCTTATGAAAGTGTGGGAATTCAATTGCCCAAATACGAGGTGTTGGATTTCAGAGAAGATGTTAAACATGTCAATCAAGGAATTGTGATTGTTCCACCTGCGCTCGTGGATTCCAATGTCATTCGCAAAATTCCCAATATGGCGTATGCGATATGTTCAGGCTGGATGACAGTCCGAGGCGCACGACGTTGGCGCAGTGCGGATGCAGGTTTCGCGATTAGCGACCATGCCGATTGGAATGATTTGCTCGATGCAATAAAACAATCTGAAGCCGAAAAAGTATATGTTACGCATGGACAAACCGCTGTTTTCTCAAAGTATTTAAATGAAATTGGCATTGAGTCCGAAGAAGTGAAAACGGAATTTGGGGAGGAAGAAGATGAAGCTGTATATGATAAAGTGGAAGGGAGTATGGAATGAGAGCATTTGCAACTTTAGTACATGCTTTGGATAGTACGAATAAGACTACGCAAAAGATGGAAGCTGTTCATCATTTCTTTAAAGAAGCGGATGATAAAGATAAATTGTGGTTTTTAGCATTGTTTAGTGGTCGTCGACCAAAGCGTGCTGTATCGACTACTTTGCTCCGTGAATGGGCTAAAAAGATTTCGCAAATTCCCGAATGGTTGTTTTTAGAGTCTTATTCTTCTGTGGGTGATTTAGGGGAAACCATATCTTTATTACTCCCAGAACCACAGGGATATTTAGATTTCTCGTTAGCGGAATGGATGGATAAGATTAACGCTTTAGCAATTTATTCTGATGAGGAAAAAAAAGAATTTATTTTGCATGCTTGGAATAATTTGCCTCATCAAGAACGATTTATATTTAATAAATTATTGGGTGGGAGTTTTAGGTTGGGCATTTCGACCAAAGGTTTAATAAATGCAATTTCATCATATTACAATTTAGAAGCGAGTGCTGTTTCGCACAGTATTATGGGCGAATGGACAGTAGAAAATTCGAATTTCGAACAGTTGATTCACGGTGAATATATTGACAGCAACCTTTCCAAACCTTATCCATTTTGTTTGGCGTATCCGATTGAAGATGTTGAAGCAACTTTAGAAAATTTAGCTGACTGGCAAATAGAGTATAAATGGGATGGTATCAGGGGGCAAGTCATCAAGCGTAATGATGAGATTTTCATATGGTCGCGAGGAGAGGAGTTAGTTACGGAACAGTTTCCAGAAATTGTGGATGAAATCAAATCTTGGGAAGGAAATTTTGTGTTGGATGGTGAGATACTAGCTATAAATAATGGTGGAATATTGAATTTTACGGCACTTCAGAAGCGACTAAACCGTAAGGTGCTTTCCAAGAAAATAATGGAAGAAGTTCCTATTGGAATGTTCCTATATGATATTCTTGAATTTAATCATCAAGATCTACGTAATGAGCCCATGAGTTTAAGACGTGAAATATTAGAAAATTTAGTAGCAGAAAATTCATTGCAAAACTTAAAAATTTCGTCCGTCATTCAGGTTGAAAATTTGGAAGAGCTTAAAGAAATTAGAGAGCAGGCAAGAGATATAAATAGTGAAGGTTTGATGCTGAAGCATAAGAATTCTATTTACCATGTAGGGCGTAAAAAGGGGGACTGGTGGAAATGGAAAATTGACCCGCTGACAATTGACGCTGTTTTGATTTATGCTCAAAAAGGTAGTGGTAGACGCAGTTCTCAATACACAGACTATACTTTTGCTGTACGTGATGGAGAAAATTTAGTCACCATTGCTAAAGCGTATTCAGGATTGACAGATAAGGAAATTCAGGAAGTCAGTCGATTTGTAAATAAAAATGCTGTTGAAAAATTTGGTCCAGTACGTACTGTCAAACCTGAATTAGTATTTGAAATTGCGTTTGAAGGAATAGGATGGAGTACAAGACACAAAGCAGGTGTTGCATTACGTTTTCCTCGAATTTTACGTTGGCGTAAAGATAAAACAGTAGCAGAAATAGATGATTTGGAAGAAGTAAAGAAGCTGATTCGATAAATGTCATGTTCAGACTTGTCGAAACATCTTTTTTCAAATGTGGAGATACTTCACTTATGTTCATTATGACAATAAAACATAAAATGGTTTGAGCAAATTTGAACAAACATCAGGTTATGAAATCGTATCCTCGTGGTTAAATGAACACGGGCGTACACCCTTTACTTTTCAACGTCAAGCTTGGGAAAAGATACATAATGGATATAGTGGAATGGTGGTCGCACCAACGGGATTTGGAAAAACATATTCTGTTTTTCTGGGTATCCTGATTAATTATATGAACAGACCTGATACCTACAAGAAAGGTCTAAAATTGATTTGGGTTACTCCACTACGGTCATTGGCAAAAGATTTAGCACGAGCCATGCAGGAAGCTATCGACCAAATCGGTCTAGATTGGGTTGTAGAAGTGCGAAATGGCGATACTGATGTCAAAATAAAGCAGCGACAAAGCAAGGAGATGCCCGATGTACTATTGCTAACACCCGAAAGCTGGCATTTGCTCTTAGCTCAAAAGGGACGGGATAAATTCTTTGAGAATCTCAAAGCTGTTGTCATTGACGAATGGCACGAGCTTTTGAGTAGCAAAAGAGGTGTCATGGTAGAATTGGCAACGGCATATTTAAAATTAAAACTTCCTAATCTTTTAGTTTGGGGTATCACGGCGACTATTGGAAATTTGGACGAAGCTATGGAAGTTTTGATTCCTTATCACGTTAAAAAAATCAAGATTGTTGCGAAAGAAAAGAAGTTAATTGATATTGTTTCGGTTTTTCCTCCAGAAGTTGAAATATTACCTTGGGCAGGACATTTGGGTGGTAAACTTGTGGACGAAGTTGTCCCAATTATTCTAAATAGCAAATCGACTATTGTATTTACGAATACAAGAAGCCAGAGCGAGTATTGGTATCAAATTCTGTTGGACGCTTATCCTGATTTTGCAGGGCAATTAGCATTGCATCACGGCTCTATTGATATGCAAATTCGGAATTGGATAGAAGAAGCATTGAGTGAAGGCAAACTCAGAGCAGTGGTTTCTACTTCCTCATTGGATTTAGGTGTGGATTTTAAACCTGTTGATACTGTTATTCAAGTCGGATCGAGTAAGGGCGTTGCGCGTTTTATGCAACGAGCGGGGCGTAGTGGTCACTCGCCATATGAAGTTTCTAAAATATATTTTGTTCCCACTCATTCTTTAGAATTGATCGAAGTGGCTGCGCTCAAAGAGGCTGTCAAAACCAATTTAATAGAGGATAGAGAACCTTTGGTGCTGTGTTATGATGTCTTGGTACAATTTCTAGTTACCATAGCATTGGGTGGGGGATTTCGTAAGGAAGAATTATTCGACGTGGTACAATCAGCTTATTCTTTTCAATGGATTACAGAGGAAGAATGGGATTGGTGCATTTCTTTTATCACCGTTGGTGGAAAAATTGGTAAGAATTATGAAGAATTTCACAAAGTGGTAAAAAATGAAGAAAGGTTGTATGTTGTGGAAAAGAGACGAATAGCCATGCTTCATCGCATGAATCTTGGTGTAATTGTATCGGACGCGATGGTGAAAGTGAAATTCTTAGGTGGTGGTTATATTGGGATGGTCGAAGAATATTTTATTACCAAACTCAAACAAGGCGATAAATTCATTTTGGCAGGAAGAGTATTGGAATTAATCCGAATAAAAGAAATGACAGCTTATGTGCGGGCTTCTCAAGGCAAAGCTATTACACCAAGTTGGTTAGGCGGTCGGTTGCCCTTAAGTTCAAATTTAGGAGGATTGCTTCGCAAAAAGTTGGCGGATTCTAAAAATCCGACTTCACGCGAAAAAGAATTGAAATTTCTTCACCCGCTTGTCGCTAGTCAAGTGGATAAATCACATATTCCTTCAGAAAATGAATTTTTGGTGGAGAAGATAAAGACGCGTGAAGGCTATCATCTTTTTATGTATCCTTTTGAAGGACGTTTGGTGCATGAAGTGATGTCGAGTTTGATGGCATATCGCATTAGTCAACTCTATCCGATAAGTTTTTCAATGGCGATGAATGATTATGGTTTTGAATTGTTTTCGGATAAAGATATCGAATTGAGTGAGGAGCAATTGAAACATATTCTGCGAAAGGAAGACTTGATGAAAGATGTTACAGCTAGTATCAATGCAGCGGAAATGGCAAAACGTAAATTTCGGGATATCGCTGTTATTGCTGGTTATGTGATTCAAAATCGATATGGCAAGCAACAAAATAATAAATCACTTCAGGCTTCATCAGGAATTATTTTTCAAGTACTTGAAGAACACGAACCAAACAATTTGTTGTTAAGACAGGCGTATACCGAGGTTTTCAATCAACAATTAGAAGAACCTCGTCTTGTTCAGGCATTTGAACGCATTAATTCTTCAAAAATCATTTATAAATTTGCAGAAAGTTTTACACCGTTGAGTTTTCCAATTAAAGTTGACAGCTTACGTCAATCATTATCAAGTGAAGATTTGGGAGTTAGAATTCAACGAATGCAGGAGCAGAGCAATAGAATAAATAGGAAGCGAAGATGATAATACACGAACAGGAAATTACCTGGGCAAATCAAAAATTAATACTCACCAACAAAAAAGCTATTTACTGGAAAGCACAAGAGACCTTAATATTATCTGACTTGCATTTGGGTAAATCTGCGCATTTTCGGCGCAATGGAATTCCAATTCCTACGCAGATTCATGAAAAAGATTTGGAAGTTCTCGAAAAGCTTCTGCTTCAATATCATGTTAAAAAAGTCGTAGTCGTAGGAGATTTGATTCACGCCAATGCAAATGGAGAGGTTTTGGATTTTAAACTGTTCTTAGAAAGATTTTCATCTGTCGAATTTATCCTAATAAAAGGAAATCATGACCGAATGTCCGAAAAGAAAGTCTTGGATTTAGGGATTAAATCTGTTTGTTCAAGTTTAACACTAGATAATATAACCTTTGTTCATGAACCTGATAAGTGCGCCGAATATCAAATTTCTGGACATATACATCCTGGCGTAACTGTTAGATTACCTACTAACAAACATTTTAGATTACCTGCTTTTGTCGTTTCCGAAAATATGCTAATACTTCCTGCTTTTAGTCAATTTACGGGATTGGACACAAAGAAAGTATTAGATAATGCAGTAAATTATGCGATTACTGATACGGGGATAGTGGTGATGAGGTAATTGTTTTACAATACATTTAAATCATTAACTCCATTTCTAATAAATTGATGCTATTTTGTAAACCAAACTTTTCCAAGAATTCAATAGTGTCGTTATGACTATCATCAACATTTATAAGTGCAATATCTTCGCTATAGTTTTTTGCAATATAGGTTAAAAGTGCTCTTCCAATACCTTGACTTCTAAATTGGTTCGCTACAGCAATTTGTTGTAGACGTTTTGATGTTGGATTGTATACAGAATAACCAATTAGTCTATCATGCTGAAAAGCACCAATCAAAATAATATTTTCTTGAATATTCTGAAGCGATG
Organism: Sphingobacterium composti; assembly: GCF_009829075.1. GTDB lineage: Bacteria > Bacteroidota > Bacteroidia > Sphingobacteriales > Sphingobacteriaceae > Sphingobacterium > Sphingobacterium composti. Next base: position 16,414 of record NZ_WUQZ01000031.1, read on the forward strand.
CGGAATCATTTTGCCAGCTAGGACGAATACTCCAAAAATTTTCAATAGCTGTCCAATCTATTTTATGAATTATTTTAATATCTAGTTTTTTGCTGCAATTTAGAATTTTAATTTTTCCTTGATAACTTCTGAGACGTCGTGTTTGTTTAAATCCTGTTTTTTTATAGGATTTTAATGCTTGTATGTTATGCTCAATCACTTCTAATATAACTTTATTAATGCCATTTTGCTGTAGCTTAGGAATAATGAAATCGTACATAGCAATAGTGAGATGCTGTCTCCGTTGCGAAGGAATTACACCTGTTCCACCATTGTAAACACATTTATTACCATCAATAGTTCTATAACAATGTAATATGATGCCTACTAAATTGTTCTTATAGAAAGCTCCAACTGAATATTGTGGTGCAAAATCTTCAGATTTCAATTTAATCGCCATTTGTTCTTTAGTCAATTGTAGCGGAATAAAATAATCAGAAAAAGCCGCATTAAATGTCCCTGTAACGGTTTGGATGCTTATGTTTTCTAAGGTACTAAAGGTTATCATGGTTGGTTTATGCTTCTGAATTGTCCTTGTATTAAACTATAGATTTCTAAATCTTTAAAACTTCCATCTGGAAATTTTTCGCCTTGTCTTTCTATTCCTTCGAATACAAAACCCAAACGCTTTGGAATATTACTGCTTGCTGTATTGCCTATTGCACATTTAATTTGTATTCTATTCAAATGCAAATCTTCAAAAGCAAATTTGCATAACGCACGAACCGCTGCGGTCATAATGCCTCTATGCTGGTAAAGCTCAGAAAGCCAATAACCAATTTCTGTTTTTTTATGTGGATGGTTTGAATTGACAAACCCAATCATACCAGCAAAGTTATTTTGATAACGAATCGCGAATACATATTCAAATGCCTCGCTTGAAGCATTCACAAGTGAATCAACATAATCCTGCGTATTTTTCAATTCCTTTGTGTACGCCACAAAAGGTAGCCATTGTCCCAAATATTCACGTTGTGTATCTATGGTATGAAAGATATCCTGTGCATCTTTGGATTGTATTTGATGCAGTTCTATATCTTGGTTTATGTTGATTTGTAGCAATATATTCATCACTTGTATAACGTAGAAAAGAATGAATAGGCTACATTTAAGTGTTTGATACTTATTTTATCAGAAATATAAACTCATAAACAAATGAGTGTCTTTGAATTCTATTTTTTAATATTAATTCAAAGACAGTTTAAACTAAATGAATCCTGGATAACTACGCTAGAACTTTGTTCTAAGAAGAATTTTTTTTACTTTTTAAGTTCAATGATTTGTATATTATTAGCTCCATCTGTTGACTTCCATTTCTGATACTTTTTCTTGTTAGTCATAATTATCCATGTCTTAGAAAAATCAGAACTATCACTTTCAATAGATACATATTCTCCGTCACTCCAACTCCACTTAAAAGGAAGCTTGTCTTGCCTATTAATTCCCAATACAGTATAATCAAGATTTTTTTCTCCTGTCCCATTACTCTTAAATTTAAGCGTTCCAATATTGCTTAATGCAACACCTTGTTGACCAGGCGATGTAGTTTCATAACGTTGAACAGTCCAAGTCCCCACTAAACGTTGTGAACATGACGTAAGTAAAGTGGCTGAAATTAAAACTGTAGATAATTTTAAAGTAATATTATTCATAAATTTTTATAGTTTGAAATGATGTCAATTAACGAAGGTCATCAATTGATTTAGTGTAATTAATTTTTGATTTAATAATATACAAAAATTAATTACCTACGGTAAATTTAATTTGGCCTATAGTCTAATTGTCAAATGTTTGAAATATTTACCAATTAATCAAATACGATTTATTATCTACTAAAAATATTAGTATTTTTGTGTGTAACACACTAATAAATGAATCGTTTAGAAGAGAAACTTAAAATTTTAGCAGACGCAGCGAAGTACGACGTAAGTTGTAGTTCAAGTGGTAGTAAGCGAAAAAATATAGGTGGAATCGGAGATGCATCTTCATCTGGAATTTGTCATACTTACACCGAAGATGGTCGTTGTGTATCCTTATTAAAAATTCTTCTTACAAATCATTGTATTTATGATTGTGCTTTTTGCGTAAGTCGAAAAAGTAATGATGTCCAACGTGCTGCCTTTACTGTTGAAGAAGTGGTAAACCTAACAATGAATTTTTACCGTAGAAACTATATTGAAGGATTGTTTTTGAGTTCTGGAATTTTCAAAGATGCAGATTATACGATGGAGCGTTTGCTCAAAATTGTTAAAAAACTGCGACTTGAAGAGCGTTATAATGGTTATATACATTTGAAAACAATTCCAGGTGCGAGTGATGAAATGATTCGTGAAGCGGGATTGTATGTAGATCGGATGAGCATTAATCTTGAAATGCCTACTGAGGTAGGATTGAAATTGATGGCTCCAGAAAAAGACCATGAATCTGTTAAAAAACCATTGAATTTTATCAATCAGGAAATTCAATCATATAAACAAGAATCGAAATTAATCAAGCACAAACCAACTTTTGTGCCTGCTGGACAAAGTACACAAATGGTCATTGGTGCTACTCCTGAAAATGATTTTGAAATAATGTCAGTAGCGGATAAATTTTACAAAGACTACAATTTAAAACGTGTATATTATAGTGGATATATTCCTATTCAAAATGAAAATTCCCTATTACCACAAATTGGAACAAAGCCACCATTAGTTCGTGAAAATAGGTTGTATCAGACCGATTGGTTGTTACGATTTTACGGATTTGAATTGAAAGAAATTTTAAATGCAGATCATCAAGACTTGGATTTAGAAATTGATCCTAAATTGAGTTGGGCGTTGCGAAATCCGCATCTTTTCCCAGTGGATATCAATACTGCCGATTATAAAATGATTATTCGCATTCCTGGTATAGGAAGGCAGTCTGCATTAAAGATTATTCAAGCGCGTAAATTTGGAAGATTACATGAATATCAAATAAAAAAAATGGGGATTGCATTCAATCGAGCAAGATATTTTATGCGATGTGCGGATTCACCTTTTCAATTAGGATATACTTCTATGGAGAATGTTCGAGCGAAAATTGTAAATAAATCTTCTTCTAAATCAAAACAAATATTTAGTACACAATTGAATCTTTTTTCATAATGTATTATATTTTTGATGGCAGCTATTATGGTTGGCTCTGCTGTATTTTTGAAGCTTTTGAACGTAAAGAGTTTTCGGTCAAACCTATTACCCAAGAACACTATTTTCCTGATATGTTTGCAGAGGTTACCTATATTCATACAGACTCTAAAAAAGCTTCACGTGTTTTAAAAGGATTACAAGAGCGAGTTGGTAAAAATATTACACTGGATTTTTATCGTGCTTTCCTTTTTGAAAATCCAGAAGTTTGGCAAGCATGTTTTTATTTAGCTGTTCATGTTTTTAAAGGTAATAAAAACATATTATCGAACTTCGGAAATGATGCGGTTATGAAATTTTCGGATGCTTTGCGAAAAGTAAGTCGTGAGCGCCATCGAATGAAAGCATTTGTGCGATTTCAACAATCCTCCGATGGTCTTTATTTTGCTGTAGTAGAACCAGATTTTAATGTTTTACCATTGATAATTTCATTTTTCAAAAATAGATATACTGATCAGCCTTGGATTATTTATGATTTAAAAAGAAATTATGGGATTTATTGGGATAAAATTTCTATTACTGAAGTCATATTGAATGCTGATGAGGTAAAAGGTGTCGTTCAGTCCTCAACTGTTGTATCATTGGACGATCAAGAGGAGTACTATAAAAACTTATGGCATCAATATTTTAAGAGTACTAATATAGTTGCGCGTAGAAATATGAAGCTACATCTTCGCCATGTACCCAAAAGGTATTGGAAGTATTTGCCAGAGAAAAATTTTGGAAAGGATTAAGGAATTATAAGTATTGAAAATTTAAATTATTGATGAATTTTTCCTTGTATTAAATATCTATTCTTGCCCATGCCTTTGACTTGTTGGCGTTTATCAATAGTATAAGACAATCCCGTAGAATAGTGTAAAAACTCTTCATTTGTAAAAAGTAAATTCTGAGATTTTTTATATATGCTAATTTCAGAAGGAGAACCATCATTAAGAACTATCTTCACTGTTACGGGATTTTTATATGCGCTGCTATAAATTATTGTATCTCCTTTTTGGACTCTTTTGAAATCACTATTTCCAGATTTGTTTATATCAACTATAGTAAATTGTGCTAATTCTTTGTTCCAATTTTTGATTTTTAAATCTTTACTTTCCTTAGATTTTTCGTTCGATACTATTTTAGATACTGTAGGATTCAAGTTTTGGAGTCTATCAGCTTCTTTTTGGAAAAATTCAGGCATATTAAACTCGTTATTCTCTTGAGCAGGAGACATAGTCATATTGCAGCTATAAGATAATGTAGCTGCAATACAGAAATATGTCATTATAATTCTCATGAAAAAAATCTAATCAACTAGTACATTTCCAGTCATTTCTAATGGAATGTCAAGATTCATTAATCGCAATACTGTAGGCGCAACGTCCCCTAATTTTCCATCAGCGATAGCCTTATAATCTTTATCAATCAAGATACAAGGTACAAGGTTAGTGGTGTGTGCTGTGTTTGGTGATCCATCTTCATTCAACATGAACTCCGAGTTACCATGATCTGCTAGAATGATAAAGGAGTAACCAAATTCTAAGCCCGTCTCCACAACTTTTTTCAGACACACGTCTACTGTTTCTACTGCTTTGACAACAGCTTCGAAAACTCCAGTATGACCAACCATATCAGGATTAGCAAAATTCAAACAGATAAAGTCTGGTCTGTTGCTTACGATATCATTACATATTGCATCCGCGATACCAAATGCACTCATTTCTGGCTGTAAGTCGTATGTAGCTACTTTTGGTGAAGGAATTAAGAGCCTACTTTCGCCATTAAATTCATCCTCGCGACCTCCTGAAAAGAAGAAAGTTACATGTGGATACTTTTCAGTTTCAGCTATCCTAACTTGAGTTTTACCTTGTAATTGCAATGCTTCACCTAAAGTATTTGTTAAATTATCTTTTTGGAATACAACTTTAACACCTTTGAAAGTATCATCGTAAGAAGTCATTGTAACATAATGAAGATTCAATGGCTTCATATTGTATTCCGGAAATTCTTGTTGCGTCAAAGCAATTGTGATCTCTCGCCCACGGTCAGTTCTGAAGTTGAAACAAAATACTACATCGCCATCCTTTATAACCGCTTTTGGAGATCCATCGTGATTAGCAATGAAAATTGGTCTCAAAAATTCGTCCGTAATACCAGCTTTGTAAGATTCTTTGATAGATTCTTGCAAATTAGATGAATGCTGGCCTACACCTTTTGTCAGAAGATCATAAGCTTCTTTCACACGTTCCCAACGGTTATCTCTATCCATTGCATAATAACGTCCAATAGCAGAAGCTATAGTTCCGACGGATGTAGTCAAATGGTTTTCTAAATCCTTTACATATTCCAATCCACCGTTTGGATCTGTATCACGACCATCAAGAAAAGCATGGATGAATACTTGATCATTCCTAAAACCAGCTACTTTAGCGGCATCACATAATGCTTTAAGGTGAGAAATATGCGAATGTACTCCTCCATCGGATAATAATCCTATAAAATGTACATTTTTTTTATTTTGTTTTGCATAGTCAAAAGCATCTTGAATAACTTGATGACTTTCAAATATTCCATCTTTAGCTGCTTTATTAATACGTCCTAGTTCTTGATATACGACTCTGCCTGCGCCCAAATTCATGTGACCCACTTCTGAGTTACCCATTTGACCATCTGGAAGACCAACGGCTTCACCAGAAGCCTCGAGTTTGGAATTTGGATATTTTTCTAACAATGAATTTAGATAAGGAATCTTAGCTGCTAATACAGCATTTGAATTATCATTTTTGCCATAACCCAATCCATCCAGGATGATTAAGGCTACTTTCTTTTGATTTAAGTTGTCCACACACAAATATAAAAAATCCTTAGCTTAACTTATTAAATTCTGAAATGAATTTATCATAATTTGGAAATATGCTATTTTGTACAAATTATATTGGATGAAAACTAGTGGATTGATATATTCGCACATAATTTCATATTGATGTCAATTACTCTAAATATAATTTTTTTAGTGTTTTCATTATTTAATGTTTCTGATTCAGGAGAGATTGATAAGTCTGTATTAACGGCTCTGGAAAAGGGAGATGCTAAAGAATTAAGTAAATTCTTCACCTCATCGATCAAAATTTCTATTCATAAAAATGATCAAATAGCGACTAAATATCAGTCAGAATTGATTCTTGATCATTATTTCAAAGAAAATAAATTACAAGACATTAAGAAGTCTTCTTTAGCGAATAATTCACATGGTAATTATTTAATTTACGATGTCAAAACGCAGAATAAATCTGTTAGAGTATTTGTAAAGATTGTAAAATTGAAGAATTCAGAATATATTTCAGAATTGAGGATTGAATAGAAATATATTTTCAAGAAAAATATATTTTGTTCATCTTCGCTTAATATTTTTATTGATTATTAGAAAAGGACATGGATTTAGCATATAAAAATCTCTTAAAATCATTTGTAGATCAGGCAATACATGAAGATGTTCAGGATGGAGATCATACTACATTAGCTTCATTACCAGAAGATAAGCTAGGAGAGGCGAAGTTGTTAGTTAAAGATGATGGAATAGTGTCTGGAGTGGAAGTAGGGGTTGAGATTTTTAAGCAAATTGATGAAAATTTAGAAATTCAAGTACTTATAGAAGATGGGTCTCATGTACAATATGGAGATATCGTATTATATGTTCGTGGTAGGATTCATTCTATTCTTAAGGCAGAGCGGTTGGTATTGAATGTGATGCAACGTATGTCTGGTATTTCAACACGTACAGCGGCGTATGTAAAAGAGTTAGAAGGAACACATGCAAAGGTACTGGATACTCGTAAAACAACACCGTTATTGCGATTTTTAGAAAAACGAGCTGTGGTATTAGGTGGTGGAGTGAATCATCGTTTTGGGCTATATGACATGATATTGATTAAAGATAATCATGTTGATTATGCGGGGTCAATTTCGAAAGCAGTAAATAATGCTTTGAATTATAAGAAAGAGAATAATATTAATATACCCATCGAGGTAGAGGTTCGCAATTTTGAGGAGTTGAATGAACTTTTGGGCTGTGTAAATGTTGATAGGGTGATGTTCGATAATTTTACGCCTGAGGATGTCAAAAAAGCAGTTCAATTAGTTGATGGGAAATTAGTTACCGAAGCTTCTGGAGGAATTGATTTGCAATCAATTCGTTCTTACGCGCTTACTGGGGTTGATTTTGTCTCTGTGGGGGCACTAACTCACTCTGTGAAAAGTTTGGATTTGAGTTTAAAAGCTAAGCTTATTTAGTATTTTTGTTTAGGATTTAGAAAATTTAATGATTTCATTATATCTATTTGGTGTAGTAGTACTAGCCTATTTGTTTGGTTCTATCCCTACAGCTGTATGGTTTGGACAAGCATTTTATGGGGTAGATGTGCGGGAGTATGGTAGTGGTAATGCAGGAGCAACTAATACCTTTCGAGTATTAGGCAAAAAGGCTGGTATTATTGTTATGCTCGTTGATATATTCAAGGGATGGACGGCGACTAATTTGCCCTATTTATTGGATTCAGAAATTGTTGGGACTAGTGATTCTATTCACTTTGTTAACTTTCAATTGGCATTAGGTGTAATAGCAGTTTTGGGACATTTATTTCCTGTATTTGCTGGTTTCAGAGGAGGAAAGGGTGTGGCTACACTTTTTGGAATGGTGATCGCAATACAACCTTTGGCTGCGCTATGTTGCGTCACTGTATTTTTGTTGTGCTTGATTATAAGTCATTACGTATCTTTAAGTTCCATTCTTGCAGGGTTTACATTTCCCATTAGTTTGGCTTTAATTATTAAGACAACAGTTCCATCGGTAATGTTGTATGCTATTGCTATTTGTATACTAATACTAATCACTCACCAAAAAAATATTGAACGACTACTCAAAGGCAAGGAATCTAAGATTTACTTATTTAAAAAATCTACAAAATAATTTTCTTTAATTAAACTTTTAGGAATCATTATTGTATTAACTAAGTAAAGAGGTTATATTAACAATAAAATAATATGAAAAGGATATTTACATATGCAACATTTGTGTTGTTGGGAGCAACATTAGTCGCGTGCGCTACATCTGCTGTTACTGGTAGAAAATATTTGAAATTAGTAGACAGTGAAACTATTAATCAGCAAGCAACACTTGCTTACAAAGAATTTTTGAGTGATAGAAATACGAAAGTTGTAACAGGTACAGCACAAGCTACTGCCGTAAAACGAGTAGGTAATAATATCGCGGCAGCTACACAAAGATATCTTCAACAAAAAGGTATTGCTGATAAATACAATTTTAATTGGGAATTTAATCTTATTCAAAATGATGATGTAAATGCTTGGTGTATGCCAGGCGGAAAAGTAGCCGTTTTTACTGGTATTCTTCCTATATCTGGAACAGAAGGTGGGTTAGCTACGATTATGGGGCACGAGATTGCTCACGCTTTGGAAGAACACTCAGTAGCACAAGTGTCAAACCAAATGGCTTTACAACTAGGTGCGCAAGTTCTTGGAGCAGCTTCTCAGATGTCTAATAATAGAGGAGTAGCAATAGTAAATCAAGTTTACGGAATCGGTGCTCCACTAGGAATGTTGAAATTTTCAAGAAATGATGAATTAGCAGCAGATAAAGCTGGACTTATTATCATGGCTATGGCTGGATATGATCCGAATGATGCTGTGAAATTTTGGGAAAGAATGGCGGCTGCAAAATCTGGTAATACTCCGCCAGAATGGTTAAGTACTCACCCTAGTGATGCAAGACGTATTGCACAAATTCAAGCATTGGTGCCAGAAGCAATGAAATATTATAAAAAATAAAATCTATAAATCTTTTAATCAAAAAGCTCGAATGAAATTTCATTCGAGCTTTTTTATATACCATATATTTTAAGGAATATTTAAGTATTTGTGGGTTTGTAAGGAGATATTCCATTTAGGATTATCTTTTACGTAATCAATAATTAGAGGCGTTACTTCAGCGGCTTTAGACCATTCAGGTTGTAAGTAAAGTTTACAATTTTCTCCAACTGATGCAGCATGTTCTTCAGCCCATTGAAAGTCTGATTTATTAAATATAATAACCTTCAATTCTCCAGCAGCTGCCAATACTTCAGGTCGAGGACCTTTGAATTTTTTAGGAGATAAACAAATCCAGTCCCAAATACCACTCAAAGGGTATGCACCAGAAGTCTCTATGAAAGTTTGAATACCTTCTTTCTTAAGACGAGATGTTAGCAAATCTAAATTGTAAATAAGTGGTTCTCCACCAGTTATAACAACAGTCTTGGCAGGTTGTAATTTTGCATTATTAATAATTGTTTCTACGCTAGTCAATGGGTGTAGTGCGGCATCCCAACTTTCTTTTACATCGCACCAATGACAGCCTATGTCACATCCTCCAAGTCGAATAAAATATGCGGCTTTACCTGTATGATAACCCTCGCCTTGTATTGTGTAAAAATCCTCCATTAGAGGTAGTAATGATCCGTCTTCTGGTACTTGATGCGACATTCTTTAATTATTAAAGTGCAAAGGTACGTTAAAAAAATATTATGTAGTATTATTAGGAAAGTAATGCACTATGCTGTTGGTTATTTAATTGTCAAAATGCTATATTTGATTTGATACGGCCTATTAAAAATTATGAAATATATCTTTAGGGTATTAGCTATACTTTTATTTTTTCTTCAAATTAACTATGCATATTCTGACGGTTCTAAAGATTTATATCCGAAAGGTGTAAGAGGAGGACGTGCTTATATGGAGAGTATGACCTACAGTGGTGGAGCGTTAACTCATCCATTTTATAATAATGCAAGACATTTTGCCTATTTGAAAAAAGAAGAAACTTTGTCTGTGGCATCTAGTGCACAGGGAATAAGAGGAGGAACAATACGTGTAATAAGTCCTTCAGGCCAAATTTTTTCATCAGGCAGCGACGCCATTGGTCGTATTTTTGGGACTTCGGGAATGAGTAACAGACAGGCAGAACTAGCTGGACCAAGAGTTGGTTATCAACCATATGAAGTTGCAGCAGATGAAGAAGGAATATATATCATCGAATTCATGACTCCAGATACTTATGCTAATAATAATGCAATACCTAATGTATTCGCTGATGAAGATTGGACACAACCGATAAACCAAAATTTAATAGCGGCTTGGGATGTATCTGTACGCAATCGAGAAGACACTGAATGGGTAAGTGGAAGAGTTTATGTCAATGTATTAAATCTGCATATGAATGGAGGAAATATGGCGGATGTGAATCGTTCATACTTTGGCGTAAATTATGTATTGACTAAGGATGGTTATTATTATAAAGTGGATGGAAACGGTAGTATAGGTTTGAAATTCACATATTTTGTGAATAATTCTGGTTTTTTAACTGAAAATAATACACCTAGTTATAAAAGTTCTGATAGGGGATATAATGCTAGGATCCACAACCCTAACTCAGAAGATGTAGCGAATGAATTTGTGACGCACAAAATATTTTATAACTTACCAAATTTAGACCTACCCCAAAATAGCCATAGTAGTGACGGATCAACTTGGCTTTTGAATGAAGTTCAGATTCCTAAAGTAAATAACATTCAGATTGGAAGTTCTGAAGGAACTGAAAAAAATATTAATGCAAAAGGCACAATTATTTCATTCGAAACGAATTATGCAGGTCGATATAAGGTTATTGTTAAGAGCGCCGAAGTAGGTTTCAAGCAGTGGGAAACGATTGTTCAAGGTCAATTGGGGGTTAACAGCTTTGTATGGCCTGGACTAGATGGAAATGGCAATTTAATTCCGCAAGGCAATTATTCTATACAAATAGGAATCTCATCAATTGAAGGGGAGGTCCATTTCCCTTATTTTGATATGGAAACCAATCCCAATGGGATATTATTACAACGCGTCAATAGAGAGAATGGCAGTTTAGAGCCAGCTATCATTTATTGGGATGATAGTGAGATTCCTCGAGGTAATATTCAAGCAGAACACGCTAATCCAATCGTGAATTTGGATGGTATACCAAGTGATATTAATGGACATCGATGGGGTACTTATAATTTGACTACTGGTGGAAATGTAAATAATAATTTATTCACAGGTTCCAATAGTTTTGGAAATAACATGGCAATGGATACATGGTCATATGCCGTACAAGTAGAAGAATCTGAGGAAAAAAATATAATAGTCGAAATTGCTGATCTTGAAGTGGTTTCAGTTACTGCTGACAAAGATACTATTGAGTTAAATGAAAAAGTTACTTACACTATACATATAAAAAATAATGGTCCATCAGATGTGATAAAGGGTAAGTTCGAATACTTACTACCTGAAGGATTTACTATTGAGATGGTTGATTTTAATGGAAGTGATTGTGCCGCATCTAAAAATCGACGTATCAATAGAAATGTATTTGATGTGGATTTGGATATAAGGAATGGGTGTGAGGCAGTTTTTACTGTACGTGCATTTGCTTCTAATGTACCTGATGCCACATATGGTGTCGTCACGGCTGAAGCCGGAATAATGCGTCCAAAAGGATATACTGATCCTGATGCTACTTCAAATGACATTGCTGCATTAGAACCGAAGTCAGCGCGAGAGGAATGCTCGCCAAGTGGCTGTAACAATATTAAGGTTAATCGCGATGTGTTCTTATTAGAGCCTTTAAATGAAAGAGGCCAAATCGCAGTTAAAAAGACAGCTAAACATATTGATCAAAATAAATCTGGTTTTCAAGAAGAAGGAGAAATTATAGAATACACTTTTACGATACGTAATATTGGAGAAGTAAATGTAAAAAACCTATTTATCATAGATACATTAATAAGCAGAGATACCGTTTTTGTACGTGATATTACACTTTCCAAAAATCAAGAACATCAAGTTACTTTACCCTATACTATCAATCATAATGATGTGAATAGAGGTTTAGTAAATAATAGGGCACTAATAATTGGTAAAAACCCAAGAAATTTTGATGTGAAAGATATATCAGGAACTTCGTTTGATAATAATGATATTACTCGTATTGACATAGATAAGCGGCCTAAGTTCCAACTTAAAAAGACAGTATCAAATATAGGTACGGGTGAAAATGGACAATTCACATTGGGTGATATTGTAAATTATAAATTTGAAATACTCCACGAGGGAGATGTTGCTGTATCGGACATTGAATTGATAGACAGCTTGTTGTTTCGTATACCTCGAGCTATTAATTCTGGTCAAATAAAAAATCAAGTAATTAATTCTCAATTTGAATATTTGGTTAGTATGCAAGATATTCAGCGAGGTTATGTGGAGAATTCAGCAATTATCAGAGGAAGGGATGTGAAGTATAGCAATGTTTTGATAGAAGTTTCTGGTAATACTTTCGACGATGATGATAAAACCATAACCCAAGTTGCGAAGCCTCCTGTAGCAATTCCAGATTATATTGAAATATATCAAAGCCAAATACTTGAAATTCCAATTCTTGGTAATGATAGAGAAGGAAGTAGCAAGTGGGATAAAGGCAGGATAGAAATTATTGAAACGCCTTTGCTAGGACGATTAGATGTAAATGGTTTGAAGGTGGTGTATAGACAGCATAATAATTTTCAGAGCGGAGAAGATTTTTTTACTTATCGTATTCATGATAATAGCAGGCTAAGTAGTCAAGTAGTTCGCGTAGATATTGTGATTTTAAAAACTAAACCTATTGCTGTAGATGATTATTTTGTGCAGCATTATAATACAGGAATTAAATTGTTTCCTTCTAGAAATGATTATGTCGAATTTTCACAATTGGATTTAGAAAGTATATCAATCGTAAATCAACCACTCAATGGTATGCTTACTTACTTAGGTAATGGAGAGTTTAGTTATGAATCCAATAAGACTTTTTCAGGTATCGATGAGTTTAGCTATCGAATAATGGATATGAACGGAAACTGGTCTGAACCTGCCACAGTCAAAATTGAAATTTCTGGTATTCTTATTCCTAATGTAATCACACCTAATGGAGATGGATTAAATGATACATTCAAAATAATTGGATTGTATCAATTTGAAGAAGTAGAAATTCAAATTTTCGATCGTTTCAAGAACATGATATATGAAAATCCGAATTATCAAAATAATTGGGACGTGAGTTCTACCGTTCGAGATGGTACATACTTTTATAGCCTCCGATTATATAAGAAAGGAGAAAAACCAATCGTTAAAAAAGGTTCAGTACTTATCACACGGGAAATGTTGAATTAATGAGGACTAATGATGCCATTCTTCTCTACCTAGAATTTTCTTCTGCTGGTAGTTAATTTCATTCTGTTCAATAGTAAACTGTAATTGTGCAGATGATAATTTGGGTTGGCCAGCGTCAATCCATGCCGAATACCATAGGGAAGCGACTGAAAATATTAACGCTTTAAGCGACGTTGAACCATCCCATTAAGAACTTGGTCATAAGCAAATACATAATGGTCAGCGTATGTTTGTATAAGCTGATTATTGCGTTCTATATAAGATTTGATTTCAGTAGATTTAAAAGTTTGTGCTAATTGTTTTTCAATAAACAGTACAGAATCTACCAATGCGTTACTTTCTCTAATTATTTTCCATGCATAATTTACCGGATCTGAAATATATTGAGCAGGACCTGTAAATAAATCGTAACCCGACATATACATTTCTGGAATTCGCGTTTCCCAAAGAGCGTGTATGCCTATTTGATTGCTGTATTGACCATTGTAATTAATTGTGGTATGTAACGGGACGTGCGCATCAGCAACATAATGACCTAAATCAGCACTTAACTGAATAATTCTCTTGTGATCCTTGACTTTAAAAGCTTCTACTAAATTGTAGTAGGTTCTATTTATCTGCCATGGAACAATACCTTGGGCTAATAACCTGAATTCGATAATTAAAAAGCGTTCAATTGGTTAGTTTTTACCGTTTGATATTTGATTGAAGGTTTCTTAGGGAAGAAATTGTATGCTGCTAATCCAGTTAAGATATTTACGATAAAGTTGATGAATGAACGATGTCTTGAATGCTCAATCTGATAGATGTTTTTAAGTTCGTCGTTCACAGTTTCTATAACTGATCTTTTTCTAAGCATAATCTTATCATTCATACTCATTAGGCTATTTTTCATCTTGTTTCGTATTCCGGTGACTAGATGTATTCCATCGATGAAAAGAATTTCAAACAACTGTTTAGAGATATATCCCTTATCGCCAAATAGCTTTCCAAATATTTTTTT
>NZ_WUQZ01000032.1 GCF_009829075.1 Sphingobacterium composti
TCATACTATACTTGATTATGATGGCTGTATGCCCAGTTTTGTGCATATTACAGATGGTAAACAACATGAATCAAAGATAGCCAAGAACATTACCTTTCCAAAGGGATGTTTGGTGGTTGTAGATAGAAGCTACGTTGATTATGCTTGGATGAATGTTTTGGACAGCAATCAGTGCTTTTTTATCACACGCAGTAAAAGCAACATGAAATATACAGTGGTCAGGTCATTTCAAAGTGAGGCACTCAAAGACAGTGGAGTGCTTGAAGATCAGATCATTGAACTTGATGGAGATGCTAAAAAGCATTATCAAGGAAAGAAAATGCGCTTGGTGCGTTTTTGGGACAGCATAAATAATGCTGAATATGAATTCTTAACAAATAATTTCACATCCAATCTGGTGAACTTTATTCGCTTGAATATATTTGTGAAAATTGACCTATGGAAATGGGCTAATGATCCATTCTTTTCAGGGAAACCTCCTGATAAAAGTGGACAGTTTAAACTATTCTAAAAGTTTGAGAGGGTATAATTTGAGTTTAAAACAGAAAACTTACCTATTTAATAGAAGAAGCCAGCTTTTTTATGCACTCAATTTTATTTAGGACAGTTGTGTAAATACTATTTGTTAGGTAACTTTCTTCTTTGAGTTAAAATATCTTAAATAATTTTATTGTTTAAGATATTTTATTTTATTTAGTAAAAATATTTACAATGAAATTCTCATATATAGTCAGATTTTTTCTTTTAATTTCACTTCTGTTCTTTGCTTGCAAAAAGGATAAATCTATTAATGAATACTCAGAAATAGATAATAATATAATAAATGGTACTATTTCGAAAATAAATGATTGGTATCAGATTAAGATTCCTACCGATTATTCTCATGGAATTACAAGTATGTATGGTAGTATTGAAGATACATTGTTTATTTCACGAATGTTTGATATTATAATGACAGTTGATAAAGGTAATACTTGGCTAAAAGTAGTTCCTTTTTCTAATATTGGATTATGGGGTATTGCAAAAGTGAAGGATGAGCTAGTGTGTTATTCATCTATAATTACCAAAAATGATTTATCCTTTGGATATTCCCCTGTTTTATTTTCGGTTGATAACGGTAAAACTTGGAACTCAAATAGAAAATATTCATATGATGAATATGAAGAAATCTCTTTATTAAGAACACATATCGATTATGGGAATATTATAACTATCAAGAGTCAAAAGAATATAAATTTTAAACATCCTCAATTTGATTCAGAGGAGAAACCAGATTATTTAATTCTTGTTAACAATAACGATACAGCTATTTTGGCTACACCTTATGTGGACAAAATAACAAATCTTTATCATGATAAAAACGGATTGTTATATGTTGGAACTGAAGGTGTTGTGTTTGAACCAGATTATTCGGCATATAATTTTAAAACACAAAGTGGAATTATTCGATATCCTACAAGACAAAATGTATGTTTTTTATATTATAAAAAACTAGAGGCTTTCAATTAGAAGCCTCTAGATTTACCATCTTATCAAAGCTGACCCCCAAGTAAAACCAGCGCCGAACGCTGCTAGACATACTATATCGCCTTCTTTGATTTTTCCTTGTTCCCAAGCTTCACATAGTGCAATAGGAACAGATGCAGCGGTCGTATTACCGTATTTCTGAATATTATTGAAAACTTTATCATCCGATAATCCCAACGTTTTTTGAACAAATTGCGATATACGCAAATTTGCTTGATGCGGTATTAACATGTCAATATCTTCAGGTGTTAAGTTGTTTTTGGCTAAAGCTTCGCTAATCACTTCGGGGAATTTGGCGACTGCTTTTTTAAATACAGCTTGCCCATCCATGACCGGAAAGGCTGTGCCATCTTCCAACATTTTGGGAGTCATCAATAATCCTCCCAATTCTTGCTCTGGCCATTCAGGTTGTTCATCCAGCCAAATCCCACTTGAAGCTCCTGGATAATACATCGCTAATTTCTCTGCATCAGCACCATCCGAGTGTAAATGTGTACTTAGAATTCCTTTATTAGGTTCGGTAGTTGGTTGAACAACTACAGCTCCTGCGCCATCGCCGAATATTACAGAAACAGCACGACCTCTAGTTGAAAAATCCAAAGCAAAAGAATGTTTTTCAGAACCAACTACTAGTATATTTTTGTACATCCCTGTTTTGACGAATTGGTCTGCAATCGATAGAGCATAGATAAAACCCGAACATTGATTACGAATATCCAATGCGCCTACTTCGCCCATACCCATTTCACGTTGTAATAATACAGCACAACCAGGGAAGTAATAGTCAGGCGACAATGTTGCAAAAATGATAAAATCAATATCTTGGGCGGTGACACCTGCTCGTTCAATAGCAATTTTGGAAGCTTCTACAGCCATTGTTGTAGTCGTTTCACCGATTCTATCGGCGTAGCGACGTTCTTTGATTCCTGTGCGATCTTGAATCCATTCGTCACTAGTTTCCATGAAGCGGGTTAAATCATTATTCGTATATATATTTTTGGGCACATAGTAACCTATGCCAGCTATTTTTGACTGAAACATAATAAGTTTATCTTTTTAATTAGTTATCTAAAAACGTTTTTAAAAATACGTTTTTTTTGAAAAATAAGCTACTTTTGTACTATGAGTGTTGAGACCGCACAAGAAACCTATACCCTAGAGGAAATATTGGCATCTGTCAAAGAAAGTCATCGTCTTATTTTATGGAATGATGATACCAATACCTTTGATCACGTGATTTATTGTTTGATGCATCACTTGCAGTATACGGAGCCAGAAGCCGAGAAAATTGCATGGAAAGTGCATAATGAAGGTAAATGTGCTATCCTCGAAGGTTCGTATACAGAGATGGAAATATACCGTAAAATCCTAAAAGCAGAAGGTCTTACTGTTTCAGTGGAATAATTGGTTGGTAATAATACAGTTACTTTTATGGATGTTGCTTGAATAATCTACATTTTTGTAGATACACATTCAATTTACAATCATGAGTTTGAAACGAATCTACTTATTATTGCTGTTACTACCTTTTTATGCGATAGCCCAACAAGGAAACCTTAGAGTACAAGTAATACAACAAGAAAACAAACAGCCTATATTAGGCGCTTCAGTTACTATAGTGACATCTACGTCCAAAGCCCCAATTAAAGGTCGTCAAACAGATAGCAAGGGTGTTGCCTTGATTGAATCTGTACCATCAGGAACTTATAGTTTACAAATTACATATGTAGGAATGCAGAATCACGATCGTGATAATATTCTTATTACTGCTGATAAAACGTTAGAATTAGGTATTGTTGAATTGGTCGAGGCAGGAAAACAACTTGAAGAGGTTGTTGTCCAAGGTCGAGTAGCTGATTTACAACTAGGTATTGACAAAAAAGTTTTTGATGTTTCGCAAAGTTTGGTGTCAGTTGGAGGTACGGCGCAAGATTTACTAGGTAATGTTCCTACTTTGCAAGTTGATGCTGATGGTTCTGTAAGTTTACGTGGCTCATCGAGTGTAAAGATTCTAATAGACGGGAAAGAATCGGCTATGGCAGGATCTGATGTGAATAAACTTTTGCAATCATTACCTGCAGATGCAGTGTCAAAAGTAGAGATTATCACCAACCCATCAGCAAAGTACGATGCGGAAGGTCAGTCTGGAATAATCAATATTGTATTAAAGAAAAACATACGCACGGGATTGAATGGGAATGTCAATGCCTCAGTCGGAAATTATGATAACTATAATGCTGGTATTACATTAAACTACAGAGATAATAAGTTTAATTATTTTGGTAGTTATAATTTCAGACATGGCCGTAATCTTGGTGAAGGTAATACAAAGACTATAGGATTAACGAATGGCATTCAAGATCTAAATAGTTTGATAACGGAGACATTTAATGAGTCTTTTCGTAAGGGAATTAACAATTCATTACGTTTAGGGATGGATTATTATGCAAATGATAAGACGACTTTAAGTTTGGGTGGTAATTTAAGTCTTCGAGACAATAATCGTGGAGAGGATCTAACCTATAAATCATACAGAGGACAACAACCTGCAATTGAAACACCTCGTACATCACGCCAATTTGAAGAAGATTTTGGTTACGACTTGACTTTCGATTTTAAACGTGAGCTAAAAAGAGAGGGAGAAGAGTTAACTGCGAATGTGACATATGGTAACGATAAGGAAGATGGCACAAATGACTATGAGCAAAGAAATCCAACTTTTGTAAGTAAACGTTTTAATGAAACGGGTGAAAAAGGTAAAAATTGGAACTTCCAATTGGATTATTTATTGCCTTTGGGTGAGAACCACAAGTTTGAAGCTGGATACCGTACTACTTTACGTAATTCTAATGATTTTCAATATTCAGATACATTAGCAAACGATTTGTGGATTCCAGATTATACAGTGTCCAATGAATTTGAGATGAAAAGTGGTGTTCATGCTTTGTATGCAAACTATCAGCGTATGTTGAGTGAAAAAATTGGCTTACAAGTGGGACTTCGTGCAGAAGATGCATACCTGAATACAGAAAACAAAAGTGTTGATCCAGATAGAATTTCTACAGGTAATTATTCGGACAAAGGAAATTTGGATTATTTCCGCGTATATCCAAGTGCATTTTTGACTTATGAGGTGAATGAAGAAGGTGATAAGGTACAATTATCATATTCTCGACGTGTACAACGTCCACGTGGTTGGCAAGTGAATCCTTTTGTGAGTCTATCCGATCCATTGAATATCCGACAAGGGAATCCGAATTTGATGCCTGAAGACATTCATTCTATGGAATTAAGCTTTGCAAAGTTTTACGAGAAATGGAATTTTATCACGACAGCTTACTATCGTCGAGTAAATGATATGACGCAACCATTACAGTATGACACTAATGATCCTGTAGCGGCGATTTATTTAGAAGGCAAAGAGAATGCTACATTCATGCGTTGGGAAAATGTAGGTTCACGCAATAATGCAGGTTTGGAGTTGATTTCCAAAGTAAATATTTTTAAATGGTGGGATGCTACCGCAAATGCAAATTTATATTATCAACGCGTTAATCCGGTAGAACAATACAATATAAATAAAGTAGAAAATGTCGCGTGGGACGCTAACTTAACAACTAATGTCAAATTCACATCAACGACATCTCTACAAGTGAAAGGTGACTATCGTGCACCAATGAAGACGCTACAGGGTAATATGAAATCAATGCACGGCGTTGATTTGGCATTGCGTCAGGAGATATTAAAGGGTAAAGGCTCCTTAATGTTTAATGTCAGAGATGTTTTTGATAACCGTAGATTCGGAGGTGAAACATTTCTTCCATCCCGTTATTCTGATTTTTATCACAGATGGTCAAGACGAACTTTCAATTTAACTTTTTCTTATCGCTTTGGTCTTCAAGATTTAACAAAATCAAAACGAAATGAGGAAAGATCAATGGATGATGGAGATATGGGTAATTATTAACTGTATAAATAATATTACATTGTTTTAACCACGATTATTTCTAATTTAGAGATTATAAACATTACATTATGATAAGACGTATTATTCAATCAACCTTACTTGCTGCGATAGTTTGTTCTACTGCTTGCGCACAAGGAAAAAAATCTTTTGAAACCGTGAAAACACAACCGAATGTGGAAGAATTAAAATTATCACGTGTTGACATAAAATCATTAAAGAAAAATAAAAGTGGTGCTTATATTATATTCGATGGTTCATCATTAAATGGATGGAGAGGCTATGGCAAAGAGCATGTTCCAAGTAAATGGTCTATCGATAATGGAGCATTAAAATTTTCCAGAAATCCAAACGTAGACAAGCCTGAAGGTGGCGATATTATTTTTGCGCATGATTTCAAGAACTTCGAGCTTGAGTTTGAATGGAGAATTTCTGAAGCAGGTAATTCTGGCGTATTCTTTTTAGCTAAAGAGATTAAAGGTCAACCGATATATATTTCAAGCCCTGAATACCAAATTTTGGATAATGAGAAGCATCCTGACGCTAAAATGGGCGTGGATGGTAATCGTAAATCAGCATCGTTATACGATATGATTCCAGCAAAACCGCAAAATGCCAAACCTGTCGGTGAATGGAATAAATCTAAAATAGTAGTAAAGGGAAATACAGTGCAACACTTCCAAAATGGTGTTAAAGTGGTAGAATACTCTATTCGTACAAAAGAATGGACAGAATTATTACAAGCTAGTAAATTTAGTGAAGAAAAATGGCCGATGGCTTTTCATTTATTAAATAATGTGGGTGGTGCAACAAAATCAGGTTTGATCGGTTTTCAAGATCACGGTGATGATGTGTGGTATCGTAATATTACAGTTAAGGTCTTAAAATAATGAATTATAAAAAGAGAATTATTAGAGAGAGCTTACTGTTCTCTCTTTTTTGTTTTGTAGGGCTGTCGGTAGCTATAGCTCAAACGAAAAAATATTATAATCCAACAAATTCAAAGGCTGTGCAAGGGAGATTGGCAGTATTGAATGAAACTAAAGATTATGGTCGGTTACCAATTTCTTCTAAAGATATCGTAAGGGGGCCTGTTTGGAATTTGGGAACAAACTCTGCAGGTATGTACGTGGAATTTGAGACAGATGCTGATACTATTCAAGTTCGTTATAAAGTTAAACATGCGCTGAATATGCCGCATATGCCAACTATAGGCGTTAGTGGGGTGGATTTATATTCTTTTGATACAAAGCAATCAAAATGGGAATGGGCATTTGGTCAGTATCAATTTAAAGATACTATTACCTATAATTTTAATAATATTGGAGTAAATAAAAAACATATTTATAGACTTTATTTGCCACTTTACAATACAGTAGATTGGTTAGAAATAGGAGTGGATGCACAGAGATCATTTAAATACATTCATGCAGAATCCAGACCAATTGTTGTATATGGTACTTCGATAGCACAAGGTGCATGTGCAAGTAGACCTGGATTGGCTTGGACCAATATTTTGGGAAGAAATTTTAAAAATGAAGTGATCAATCTGGCTTTCTCAGGCAATGGAAGATTAGAAACTCCAATTTTGGATTTGATTAATGAAGAAGATGCTGCGGTTTTTATTTTGGACTGTACACCAAATCTTTCCATTATGAGTCAGCGATCAGCGAGTCAGTTAGACTCACTAATTACCAATGCTGTGCAGTTTCTTCGTGTGAAGCACCCGAAGAAACCAATTGTATTAGCAGAACATAGTTCCGCTGAAACCCCAGGTTTTAAAAATGTGGATAAGTTGAGTGAATATAATAATTCATCAAAAGTAACTAAGGAGACATATACTCGACTTAAAAGTGAAGGTGATAAAAATATTTATTTTGTGTCGGCTAAAGATTTTGGTCTTGATATAGAGTCTACTGTTGATTATGCGCATCCAAATGATATAGGTATGCAAAAAATTGCAGAAGCATATAAAAAGGTTTTGCGAAAATTTTTATAAAAAAAATTGTAACTATTGATCATAAAAACTAAGGCTGTCTCCTTTTAAAGAGACAGCCTTAGTTTTTATTATTCCTTGTATGCTAATTTTTCTAGTATAAAGTGAACTCTACACGACGGTTTTGTTGACGACCTTCAGCAGTACTGTTAGAAGCTATAGGTTGGTTTGGACCATAACCAGTAGCTTCGATACGAGATGCGTTAGCGCCTTTTGATACTAAATAAGCTTTTACTGCTTCAGCACGTTCTTTTGATAAACGCAAGTTAGTTTGTAATGAACCTGTATTATCTGTGTGCCCAGCCAATTTTAAGCTAAAGTTTTTCTCAATCAAAATAGCAGCTACTCTGTCTAATGAAGAATAAGAAGTCGAACGAATAGTTGATTTACCAGTTTCGAATTCTAAGTTTTTGATAGCTTCGTCTACTACTTTTTTGTCTTCTTCAGTTACTACGATTTTCTCGATAACTTTTGTTTCGTTTTTAACAGTGATAGGACAACCAGCTCCATCTACTTGAACACCTGAAGGTGTACCTGGACATTTGTCGAATTTATTTGGAACACCATCACCATCATCATCTTTCAAATCATTGTTGATTTGCTCGATTTGTCCTTTCAATGCATTATTAGAAGCGATTAAAGCATCGCGCTCTGATTTCAACTCATCGTATTTTTTGTTTACATCAGCAGCTAACGTAGCAGCAGGATTGCTATTACCTAAGAAAGGTTTTCCAGAACCACCTAAAGCAAACTCAAGGCCTGCGTGTGCATATGAGAATAAATCATTTTTATATTGACCACCAGCGATACCATCGAAATCTTGGTTAGCCCAATTTAATTGGTAACCCAAATCCAAGTTAACCCCTTTCGCAATAGCGAATTTCAAACCAGCATCTACAGGTACATATAATTTAGTTTGCGCCTCATTAGCATTTGTTTCAAAATTTAAAGCACCTACACCAATAGCTACATAAGGTTTGATGATGCTATTTACAAATCTCCAATTGGTGTTTGCGGCAGTCCATTCCGCCGATAAGGCAGCAGACCAAGGCATTTTTGCTTCATAACTTATTTCAGTTGGGACAGCATTTTCGTTCGTTCCAGATACCTTACCGCCTAAATATTGTGCTTTTAATCCAAAAGATGGAGAGATATGCTTTTTGATATATGCGCTATAACCTAGGTTATGGTCCAATTTATCAAAACCTGCACGATTAAATCCTAAGATATTAGACTGGTTTAAAACACCTGCATTCAAACCAATAGACCAAGTCTTGTATTCCGAGCTTGGAGAAAATGGTGTAGTACCTTCAATGGTAGGATGTGAAATTTGAGCGAATGCAACTGTTGTAAATAATCCTGTTGCTAATGCTAATGAGATTTTTTTGTAGTTGTTAATCATATTGAAATTAATTTTCCTTCTGTTTATCAATTATGTTGCCAAAAAAATAAATCTTAAAACAATGCTGATTATTATCCGCGTTGTTTTAAGATTTATGTAATGATTATTCTACAAGGTGATTGATCTATACTTCCGTTCTTCTTGCGAAGAATTTAGGTATTTGAATCTGATAAGCCATTCGCTTAACAATATTTTCCTCTATAATTTTCCGTAAGAATGATTTTTTACTTTTAGTCACGAGTAAAACGTCCAATAATTCATCTGAAATAACTGTGTCAATAGCAGAAGAAATATCTTCTTTGTATTGCACGAAGAAAGTTTGGGATTTAATAACATACGAAATATCTTCAATTCCAGTTTCTTCGATGATTTTATCGATAAATACATCAAAACTTTTATCAATATTGTGAATGGATTCATTAGAAGTATTCACGTGTATTAACACCAATTCAAAGTCTGTTCCATAGACTTTAGTTGCTTGCTTTAGAACATCTATTTCTCCGTATTTGAAATTACATAGTAATCCTACCTTTTCAACTTTAAACTTCTTTTCGTTATAAGGAACGGCAAGAACTGGAACTTTGGTGTTTAAAAATACATCAAACATATTGGAACCTGTAAGCAATGCATCTAATCCAAAAGCACCTTTAGTACCCATTATGATTGCACTATATTGTTCTTTAGTCGCTAGTCTACTGACTTCATCATACAGATTACCATCTGCATAAAGCGCTTGAAACTGAACATCTGAATCTACTTGATTATGTGCTTCAATAAGTTTAGACATTTTTTGTTTTGCCTCCGGTACGCGTGGATCTACTAAACTTGGGTCTTGTAAGGCATTTTGATAAATATTACTGTGGTCGGTGAATACGTGCAATAAGTCAATCAGAAAATTGTTTTTTGTAGCTAATTTCACGGCATATTCTACAGCCTTATCTGAATGGATAGAAAAATCTACGGGTATTAATATTTTGTTACTCATATCAATCAATTTAAATGTTGTCAAAAAATGTTGGTTTCTGCAATGTCAACGTTATTTGACGAGAAACAGAGGTGTTCATAAATCTTTCAAAAAAAGATTTGCGAGTTTTTGTCACCAATATAGCATCATAATTATTTGATGATATAATATGATTGATAACTTCCGGAACTGTATCTAATTCTTCGTTATCGTGCTCTATTGGTTTTGCAATAATATGAATAGATTCGATTCCACTCAATTGTTTAATATTGAAAGTCCAATCTTCTAATTCTTGTTGAATTTGAGTTGCTTTTTTAGCGTCTTTATAAATATGAATGATGTCTAAATGTTTGATTGGCGAAACATCGTTAATATAATTATTCAATGTTTCAATTTCTTCTGCTTTGAAGTTTGTTAGAATAGCTGCTTTCTCCGTTGAAAAAGCTTCGGTAGAACTTGGTATTGCAATCACAGGAACTTTAGCTTTGCTACTAATTAAAGATGTATTACTTCCCCAAATCACAGACTTACCTTTTCCTGCTCCTGTAGTACCCATCACTATCAAAACAAATGTTGGTGCCACAGCATATTCAGGGAGTACATCTATCAATAATCGCGAAACACATTCTGTGTCAAAATGTACAATTGGATATTCTTGACTCAATTCTGTTTTTAATTCTTGAATCTGAGCATCTGCGGTATCAACAGTGCTTGTAGTATAGCAATGAAATAAATGAATGTCATAATTATTTTGTTGTGCGATTTGGCATGCATAACGTGCTGCAGACAAAGCATTGGCTGAAAAATCTGTTGGTACTAATATCTTCTTTCTCATATAAATTTCGAGTCACTGTAAGTAATAGTCTAAAATTACTAAACATTATTTAATAAAAAGATGATGTGGAGAAGGATTTAAAAATGATTTTGGTCTTTATTTACTTCAAATTATAAAGCTTAACAAATCTGTAATATGATTGTAATAGCCAGCAATTTTGAGTAAATTTGCGACTTTAAAAATGTATAATTTCATGACCAGTAGAGAAATACGCGCAGCGTTTTTGGATTTTTTTCAAAGCAAATCACACCATATCGTACCATCGGCTCCCGTGGTAGTCAAAAATGACCCTACTTTGATGTTTACAAATGCCGGAATGAACCAATTCAAAGAATTGTTTTTGGGAGAAGCGGCAGTGAAATATCCGAGAGTAGCCGATACACAACGTTGTTTGCGCGTATCTGGTAAACACAATGACTTAGAAGAAGTTGGTATTGATACCTACCACCATACCTTGTTCGAGATGTTGGGTAACTGGTCGTTTGGCGATTACTTCAAAAAAGAAGCTATTGAGTGGGCTTGGGAATTGTTGACAGAAGTATACAAATTAGATAAAGACCGTTTGTATGTGACAATTTTTGAAGGTGATTCTTCAGAAAATTTGGAGTGTGATACAGAAGCTTATGATTTTTGGAAATCACTTATCGCTGAGGACAGAATCTTATTAGGAAATAAAAAGGATAACTTTTGGGAAATGGGTGATCAAGGACCTTGTGGACCTTGTTCGGAAATACATTTTGATATGCGTTCGCCAGAAGAACGCGCACAAGTAAAAGGTCAAGATTTAGTAAATGCAGACCATCCTCAAGTCATTGAGATTTGGAACTTGGTATTTATGCAATTCAACCGTTTGAAAAATGGAAGTTTGGAGCCTCTTCCAAACAAACATGTGGATACAGGAATGGGATTCGAACGTTTGGTACGTTGTATTCAAGGTAAAACATCCAATTATGATACCGATGTTTTTCAGCCGTTGATTTCATTTATTTCGGAGAAATCTGGAATTAAATATGGAGCTGACGAGAAAACTGATATCGCGATGCGCGTTATTTCTGACCATATTCGTGCGGTAAGTTTTGCAATAGCTGATGGTCAATTGCCATCTAACAATAAAGCAGGATATGTTATTCGTCGTATTTTACGTCGTGCAGTTCGTTATGCGTATACATTCTTGAATTTTAAAAATCCATTTTTTCATGAATTAGTTCCTGTTTTAGCAGAGCAATTCAAAGGTGTTTTTGATGAATTGTATCAACAACAAGATTTCGTAGAGAAAGTAATTTTAGAAGAAGAAGTTTCTTTCTTGCGTACATTGACAACAGGTATTCAACGGTTTGAAAACTATGCAGAAGGTAATCAAGTAATTGATGGTGATTTTGCTTTCGAATTGTTTGATACGTACGGTTTCCCTATCGACTTGACAGATTTACTAGCTCGTGAAAAGGGTTTGACTGTTGACATGGAAGCTTTTGATAAAGCCTTACAAGCACAAAAAGATCGTTCGAGAGCGGCTACTGCTATTGATACGGGCGACTGGGTAATCGTAAACGATAATGAAGATGCTGAATTTGTAGGTTACGATACCTTGACTGCGAAAACTGAAATCGTGAAATACCGTAAAGTTTCGGCTAAAGGTAAAGACCAATATCAATTGGTATTGTCTGTGACTCCTTTCTATGCGGAAGGCGGCGGTCAAGTCGGGGATACAGGTGTTTTAGTTTCTGAATCTGGTGAGAAAATCTACGTGACAGACACCAAGAAAGAAAATGGTCTTTTTGTTCACTTCGTGAATCAATTGCCATCTTCTTTGGAAGGTTTCTTTGATGCAAAAGTGGATGCAGCTAAGCGTTTGGATACCGAAAGTAACCACTCGGCTACACACTTGTTGCACGCAGCGTTGAAACAAGTATTGGGTGACCATGTGAATCAAAAAGGTTCATTGGTAAATCCTGATGTCTTACGTTTTGATATTTCGCATTTCTCAAAAATGACTTATGATGAAATCAAAGCGGTAGAAGATATCGTAAATGCGAAAATCCGTGAGAACATTGCCTTGAAAGAAGAACGTCAAGTTCCGTATCAAAAAGCGATTGAATCCGGTGTAACGGCTTTATTCGGCGAGAAATATGGTGATTACGTACGTGTTGTTACATTTGATGACAATTTCTCGAAAGAGCTTTGTGGTGGTACACACGTAAAGGCTACTGGACAAATTGGTTTCTTTAAAATTGTTTCTGAATCGGCTGTAGCGGCTGGTGTACGTCGTATTGAAGCCATCACGGGTACAAAAGCGGCTGCGGTTATTCGTGAGCATTTCGAGTTAGCGCAAAATATGAAAGAAATCTTAAACAATCCGAAAGATTTCATTTCTGCAGTTTCTAAAATTGTAGAAGAAAATGGTGCATTGAAGAAAGAAATCGAAAATGCCGTTCGTGAGAAATCATTGGCGATGAAAAAAGATTTGGAAGCAAAACTTGAAGTCGTTGATGGCGTGAATTTCTTGTCTTCTAAAGTGGATTTACCAAATGCAGATGCGGTGAAAACTTTAGCTTATGCCTTGAAGGGTGCGCTGAATAATTTATTCCTAGTCTTAGGGGCTGAATTTGATGGAAAACCAAGTTTAACGGTGGTGGTTTCGGAAGATTTAGTCAAAGAAAAAGGATTAAATGCAGGTGCTATTATTCGTGACTTGGCGAAAGATATTCAAGGAGGAGGTGGTGGTCAACCATTCTTCGCGACAGCGGGTGGTAAAGATGCGAGCGGTTTGGATAAAGCCATTGCAAGAGCAAAAGATTTTTTGACAAAATAAAATAAATACTATGAGAAAGCTACAATCTTTTTTGGCGGGTGTGGTGTTATTGGCTGCGGTAGGATGTTCGAACAAAGACACGATTTATATTTCGGGAGAAATTCAGAATCCTGGAAATGTGAAAGTGGTAGCTTTTTATGAAGGTGACCGTAAGTTAGACTCAGTCTTTCTTTCGGACCTCAATAAATTCCAATTTGAGCGTGCAGCGACGCAATCACGTTTGTTGTCTGTTCAAATTGGAAAAAATAAATACCCCATTATTCTGACTCCTGGAGAGCAGGTTGTTTTCAATGCGGATTTACAGAATCCAGAAAATTATCAGGTAGAAGGCTCTGAATTGTCAACAGCTTTGAAAGAATTTTCCCCTATCAAAGCTCGCAAAGAATTCGTAGAAGACTCGTTGCAATCAGATTTTACGAAACGAATAGCTGGTAAATCAGAAACTGAGATTGATATTCTACGTTCGGATTATTTGGCGGCATACCGAAATAGTATGCGATTCTACACGCAGGAGGCAGTTTCATTTGCAGAGAAGCAAAATAATTTGGCTGGATTTTTTGCTATGAGCACCTTAGATCCTGAATTAGCAGAATCAGAATTAATAGCTTATTCGGACAAAATAAAAGTTGATTTTGTTGATAACGTAATGGTTAATCAATTTCGAGAAGAGATTGAGAAATTAAAACGACTTGCCGTTGGGCAACCTGCACCTGAATTTGAGGCATATACCCCAAATAACAAAACGGTAAAGCTATCAGATTACCGAGGTAAATATGTGTTGGTTGATTTTTGGGCATCATGGTGTGTGCCATGTCGTAAAGAGAATCCGAATTTAGTTCGTATCTACAACGAATATAAAGGCAAGGGTTTTGAAATATTGGGCGTTTCCTTAGATAACAATCCAGGTTCTTGGATGCGTGCCATTGGAGAGGATAAACTCACTTGGACGAATATTTCAGATTTAAAAGCTTGGTCTTCGGACTTAATTATTGATTATCGTATCAAAGCTATTCCTAGCTCAGTAGTGTTAGACCCCGAAGGAAAAATTGTTGCTAAGAATTTACGTAGCAAAGAATTGGAAGACTTGCTAAAGTCTCTATTATAAAATAAATATTTATGAAATTGTTAACTCTATCTTACGGCTTAACAATTTCATAATATTTGATTAACTTTATTTTACCATTAAGTACATATTTTAGCAAAAACAATAAGCTATGAGTGCGAAGCAAAAAATACTTGTGGTAGATGATGAGCAGGATATTTTAGATCTCATTTCCTACAATTTAACACGAGAAGGTTATCAAGTGTATACCGCTGCCAATGGAAGACTTGCTATAGAGAAAGCCAAAGAAGTATATCCTGATTTAATTATATTAGACGTCATGATGCCTATAATGGATGGTATAGAAGCTTGTCGTTTGATGCGCGCTATGCCTGAGTTCAAGCATACTTTTATGGTGTTTTTGACAGCGCGTAGTGAAGAATATTCAGAGATCGCTGGATTTCACGTGGGAGCTGACGATTATATAGCCAAACCAATCAAGCCACGTGCATTGATGTCTCGAATCAACGCTATCTTGAGAAGAACAAGTCAAGAGGTGGTGGATGCCCCATCGGATAAAGTAACTATTTCAGATTTGGTGATCGACAGAGATGAGTTTATTGTTTACCGCGGCGAAGAAAAGATTATCTTAGCGCGTAAAGAGTTTGAACTACTATATCTATTAGCATCAAAACCGAACAAAGTCTACACCCGTGAACAAATCTTAAAAGCAATTTGGGAAGACTCTGTGGTTGTAACCAATAGGACAATTGATGTACATATTCGTAAACTACGTGAAAAAATTGGTGAGGATTATGTTTCAACAGTAAAAGGGGTGGGGTATAAGTTTGATTTGAATTAAAAAATTATTGGAATTACGATTTTAAAATTACGAATGACGATTTTTAACTTTTATTAATTATCTAGTATCATTTTTCAATCCTTTAGATTCCTCCTGTCGTCGGAATGACGAAGTAGTAATAAAACAAAAAATCCCGATTAGTAATTTACTAATCGGGATTTTTTTGTAGCTCAATCTCAATAGAGATTATTTCTTTTTATTATGTTGAGAAGCTTGTTGCTGTCTCATCATTTCTTCCATTTTAGCTTGGAAAGATGATTTCTTTTGAACTTTAGGATTCTTTTTATTCTCTTCTAATTTCGCTAAGATTTTGTCATCATTAATAGATTGACGAATCAAGAATTGCGTTAAAAATGTGAATACTGCACCCAAGAAATAGTAATAGTTCAATCCTGATGGGAAGCTATTCAACATGAAGAAGAATAACAATGGCATGATATAACCAATATATTTCATTTGGTTACCCATTCCAGAAGTTGCTCCAGAAGTTGCGTTATTGTACCAAGTGGTTAACAATGTCACTAACGTCATCAACACACACATCAAAGAAATGTGACCGATTCCGAAAATAGGACTGAAAGAGATAAATGTATCGTAAGTTGATAAATCTTTCATCCATAAGAAGCTTTCACCTCTTAATTCGTATAAATTAGGAAAGAAGAAGAAGAAGGCTAACGTGAATGGCATTTGCAATAACAAAGGTAAACAGCCTCCAAGTGGATTTACGCCAACTTGCTTGTACAGTTTCATTTGTTCTTGTTGCAATAACATAGGGTTATCTTCACCAACTTTTTCTTTGATAGCATCTAATTGAGGTTTCAATACACGCATTTTTGCCATAGACAAATAAGATTTGCGTGTCAATGGGAACATTGCGCCTTTCAACAATAATGTTAAAATCAAGATAACAATACCATAGCTCAATGCATATCCGTCTAGCCAATCAAATAATGGAACCGTAATGAATCTATTTATCCAACCAATCGGACCCCAACCCATGTTAATAATCTTGTCGTAAGACTGACTTTCAGCTTTTAATGTGTTGTATTTGTTTGGTCCAAAGAAATAATTGAACTCATAGTGGTTGTTTGCTTGTGCATTGAAAGCCAATTCTGCAGTAGCTTTAAATGTTTTAACAACACCATCTTGTGTAGCAATGTTCGTAACTAAATTCGTGTTTTGGAATTGTTGTTTCGAAGATAGAATAGAAGAGAAAAAGTGTTGTTTGAATGCAATCCATTCTAATTTATTTTCTTCAATTTTTTCTTCGTCATCACTTGTTTCAGAAAGATAATCAATATCATCGTTAGAGTCTTTGAAGAATATGGTTGATTTATCTCTTTCCGAAGTGATATTTTGCTCTTTCTGCAATAAAGTAGTTTCCCAATCTAAAATCAAAGATTTTTGTTGAATATCTACTAAATTTTGAATACCTACAGCATTTACATTCAACGCTAAATTATGACCATCTGTCAACGTATAGATATATTCTATATATTGGTCATCTTTGTAGCTTAAACGTAAAGTAGCGGTGTTGGCAGTTTTGTTGACTACAGAGAAAACTAAGTCATTCGTATGAATGTTCTCTCCAGCAGCTTTGAAAATAAAACCAAATTTGTTGTTGTCACCTTCGATAATGTTTAATGCCGAGCCATCAAAATTTTGCTCGCCTTTTAACAATACATTTTTAACTTTCGCACCTTTGGATGTTAAGTCAATTTTAAGAATATTATTCTCTAAAGTAACAACCTCTTCTTGTGCTACTTTAGCCGCACCAAAAGGCTTTGTTAAATCAGCAGAATCTAACAGCGCTATTTGATTTATCGTGTCTTTGTTTACTACTACACCATTTTTTGCTGCAGCAATTGAGTCTTGTCTTACTTGTTCTGCTTTAATTTCTGCCTCTGAAGGTTTCATTAAGTAGAATGAACCTCCAAAAATGAGGAAGATTAAAACTAATCCAATAATGTTATTTCTATCCATTTATAGTATTTTGGTCAAAAAAATTATTTTTTTAATGCTTTTTTGTTCGCCAATGCAGCAGCTACAAAGCTAACAAAAAGTG
This sequence comes from Sphingobacterium composti, assembly GCF_009829075.1. Classification (GTDB taxonomy): domain Bacteria; phylum Bacteroidota; class Bacteroidia; order Sphingobacteriales; family Sphingobacteriaceae; genus Sphingobacterium; species Sphingobacterium composti. Next base: position 17,467 of record NZ_WUQZ01000032.1, read on the forward strand.
GGTGAGGATTTGCAACTGTAGATTTCAATTCTGGATGAAATTGTCCTGCCACAAAGAAAGGATGGTCTTTCAACTCTACAATCTCTACTAATCCTGTATCTGGATTGATTCCAGAAGCAATCATACCTGCTTTTTCGTATTGTTCTAAATATGCGTTGTTAAATTCGTAACGGTGACGGTGACGTTCTGAGATTTTTGTTTTGCCATAAATAGCATGTGCTTTAGTACCTTTTTTGATTTCACAATCGTAAGCACCTAAGCGCATTGTGCCACCCATATTTTTGATGGTTTTTTGTTCTTCCATTAAGTTGATAACTGGATGAGGCGTATTTTCATTCATTTCGAATGAATTGGCATCTTTTAAGCCCAATACATTACGTCCAAACTCAATAACAGAACATTGCATACCAAGACAAATACCAAAGAAAGGAACTTTGTTTTCACGAACATATTTGATTGTTGACAATTTGCCTTCTAAACCTCTTTCTCCAAAACCTGGCGCTACTAGTACTCCATCAATATTTTTAAGTTTTTCAGCTACATTCTCATCATTGATGCTTTCCGCAGCAATGTAATTAACCTTTACTTTGGTCTCGTTGGTAGCACCTGCATGAATAAATCCTTCCGTAATGGATTTATATGCGTCTGGAAGTTCTACATATTTACCTACTAAAGCGATATTGACTTCGTTAGTAGGGTTTTTAAGACGACCTAAAAATGCTTTCCAATTTTCTAAATCTGGTTCATTCTTAGTCGATAATTTCAATTTTGTTAATACCGTTTTGTCCAATTGCTCTTTCAACATCAATAATGGTACATCATATATTGTAGACGCATCGATAGATTCGATGACGGCATTGATGTTTACATTACAGAATAAAGCTAATTTTTTACGGATATCTTGATTCAACTTGTGCTCTGTACGACAAACTAAAATATCTGGTTGCACACCGTATTCTAATAATGTCTTCACAGAATGTTGCGTAGGTTTTGTCTTTAACTCACCAGCAGCTGCTAAGTAAGGGACTAAAGTCAAGTGAATGACTAAAGAATCATTGTTGCCTAATTCCCAACGTAACTGACGTACTGCTTCCACAAATGGTAGTGATTCGATGTCACCTACTGTACCACCTAATTCAGTAATCACAATATCGTATTCGCCAGTCTGCCCTAATAGTTGCATGCGACGTTTGATTTCGTCCGTGATGTGTGGTACTACTTGAACAGTTTTTCCGAGATAAGCACCTTCACGTTCTTGTTCGATAACGTGTTTGTAGATACGACCAGTAGTAACATTGTTCGCTTGTGAAGTAGGAACATTCAAAAAACGCTCGTAGTGTCCTAAGTCTAGGTCTGTTTCTGCACCGTCCTCCGTCACATAACACTCGCCATGCTCATATGGATTCAGGGTTCCTGGATCGATATTGATGTATGGGTCAAATTTTTGAATGGTAACTTTAAAGCCACGTGCCTGAAGAAGCTTGGCAAGAGAGGCAGCAATAATGCCTTTCCCTAACGACGAGGTTACGCCGCCCGTAACAAAGATATATTTAGTCATAGCAATTATGGAATTTTCAACTCAAGATGTGGGATTTTTAGTCCATTACATCAGCCTTATGTACGGGATACAAAGGTAGTGAATTTTTCGAGATTTGGGAAATTATAATAAGTTAATGAAAAATTATTGCCGCTGATTTATATTCCGCGGCAATGAATATTTCTAATGCAATTTGCGAAGTAAATTGATGGTAGCTGTATCAAATTCGGTTTCTCCAAAGAGTGAAACACCTGCAGCACCTTTGTTTTTTGATAATTCAATAGCTTGTTCTAACTCTGATAGATTTTTAAAGTCTGGTAAATATAAGCCAGCGTATAGGGGGCATTTGCCTTTTAATGCATTTACACCTTCTTCCACAGCGGTACCAATCCAATGAATAGGTTCTTTGTAAAATCCATGATATATCATTGGAAAGACAGCCGAAAGATTCCACATCGGCCAATCTTGGCGTACAATACGTCTAGCAAAATCTGGAGTAGGAAATACAGCTGCTGTAACAGGTTTTTTATAATCTTTTGCAACATCGCAAATTCGATTCACAACTTTAGTAATCTGTCCATAACGAAATGCGCGCCACGATAAGCTTTGTTCAGGTCTTTCGACTTTGTCGATATCAATTCCAGTTTCTTTTAGAAACGCTTCTTTACTATATTTGCTGTAGCAAAAATCATAATCAGCCAATTCTATTGATTGATCTAAATTGTAGTTTTTCCAAAGATTAACAGGAAGTACAACGTCAGGATAGCGTATGTAATCCAAGTGTAAACCATCCACATCTTCCTTTGCTAATTGCTCACGAGCTTTTTCTTCTAAATATTTCGGAACATCAGGGTGTGAAGGACATAGAAATCTATAATAACCGACATAGGGAGGATTATTCGCGCATGATTTTCCTGAACGGCTTACGGCGTAATATTCGGGATGTTTCTCTAATAATTCTTTTTCACCACGGTTCATAGTCCACATCCAACGATGTGCTTCCATGCCAAATTCTTTTGTTAGCTGAAAATGCTTTTTGCTGTAATTTTCGAAGAAAAGACCCCGTACTCCCGCTTCTTTATATGTTTTTATTTTTTGTTTAATCTGGGATTCTAACTCATTCACATTTGGTCTTTGCCATAGCCAATAGTCAAAAGTGAAAGATTGTGAAGACTTCGCTAATAATGTAGAAGGGTTAAGTTGCAGCGCGGCTAACCCTAGACCAGCTGTTTTTAGAAATGTTCGTCTGTTATTCATAATTCGTTGTATAATTACCTTGGCTATCAATAGTGAAATAAAAGGTGCTGTTTTTTTCTTGCAAACGTAAATGATAGAATTTCTTATTCGCCGATAGTGTAAATTGCAAATCGTATTTCTCTAAATCATTATTCAGTATATTTGAAAATCCTTCCAATTGAGTGAAATCAGCAGTGTATTCTTGTAGCTTATTCTTGTGGATTTGCTGCAAATAGTGCATATTCCAAGCTGTCTTTTCTATTTCATATATTGAAGGTAGCTGGTTGGATATTTCGTCTTTGGTGAAATGTAAAAATCCCCATCTTTCTGGATAGTGCATATTAACAAGGCCTATTGGTGACCAAACCCAATTTTCTTCGGGAATATGTTTGCCATTGACTTTTTTTCTTGAATATTTTGCCTCATTCACTTCGTGTTCCCATTGTACTCTAGAGAAATTAATACGCCAGTAGGAGTTTTCTTTTGGGGTAGGAGCTGTTCCAAATTTGTGCATAGATTTAAAGGGAATGGCCATTTCTACTGCCCAAAAGCTATCTTTATTTTCAGGATTATTTAAAGTTCCTTCTATATGTACGGCAGATTTTAAATTTTTAGTATCCCAATGCATGATTGCTTGTCCCCCAAAGCGGTAAGGCTTTGCCATCATTAAGTCCATGATGGTATTAAGCGCATTGACCTCGATTTCATAATATACAGAAGAATTCATTTTGGGTTTAAGAAAAATTTCAAAATCATTATCATGGTAAATGATGGCATCATGCTCTTTTAATGTACCCCACACGTGTGGTTCTTCGAGTTTAGCGTAGATATATAAATAATTGTCGTCCCACAGCATTTTGAATTTTGTTTTATATGTTGGGGGAGCTTTGTGAGCCCCTTCGATATCTTTGAATTCAGTTGACCACGGCGCTGAACACCAAGCGTTGTCCATTTTTCCATCAATTTCAATCTTAGTCGTAATATATTTCGCAGAATAGTTTTTAGGAATGGCTTGCAAAATTTCTACTTGAGCTAAATTATGTTGAGCATAAATAGGCTTTAAGTAAAGCGCAAGGAGTAGGATAATTAAAATTGAGACGTTAGTTTTCATGGTTATTCCAAGTTACATAATTTAATTGTTGTACATAACTTTTTCGAAAGTTAGCGCGTAAATGCTATAGATTTTTTACATTTAAATAAAAATTAATATAACTATGGAATATAGAAGAATGGGGAAATCAGGGCTACAATTGAGCGTACTTTCTTTTGGCTCTTGGGTTACATTTGCTCGTCAAACTGATGATAAGGATAATGATAGATTGATGTCAATCGCATATGACGCAGGAGTTAATTTCTTTGATAATGCTGAGGTTTATTCTGCGGGGCAGTCCGAAGAAATGATGGGTCGTGTATTGAAAAGCAAAGATTGGGACCGTACTTCGTATGTGCTTTCTAGTAAAGCATTCTTCGGCTGGAAAGGAGAGGGGAAAAAGCCCAATCAACATGGATTAAGTCGTAAGCATTTGATGGAAGCTTGTCACGAAGCATTGACGCGCTTACAAACTGACTATTTGGATTTGTACTATTGTCATCGTTCGGATCCTACAGTGCCAATGGAGGAAATCGTGCGTACGATGAACACCTTAATTCAGCAAGGTAAGATTTTGTACTGGGGGACGAGTGAGTGGTCTGCGGCTGAAATAATGGAAGCGCATATGGTGGCTCGAGAACTAGGGTTGGAAGGTCCTGCTGTAGAACAGCCAGAGTACAATTTATTCAACCGCCGTAAGATGGAATCAGAGTTTTTGTCTATTTTTCAAAATATCGGAATGGGAACTACGATTTGGAGTCCTTTGGCATCTGGCTTGTTAACCGGTAAATACAATAATGGTATTCCTGAAGGTTCGAGGATGTCTTTGGAAGGCTATGAATGGCTGAAAGAGAAGTCTGTCTTGGATGATAAAATTGACAAAGTGGTCAAATTGTCAAGATTTGCAGATGAATTGGGCGTTAGCTTAGCAACTTTATCGATCGCTTGGTGTATTGCTAATCCAAATGTGACAACAGCTATTCTGGGTGCCACCAAAGAAAGTCAATTGAACGAGAATCTTAAAGCTCTAGAAGTATTACCACTACTTACTCCCGAAGTATTAGCTAAGATTGATTCCATTATGGGTACAAAGCCTGAAATTTTTAGGTAAAATATAACAAAACGGGTATCATAAGAGGATGCCCGTTTGTCTTTTAACAAAAATCGTTGAGATTTACTTCTGAATAGTTTTATCAAATCGGTTCTTGTATTTGATAAAGAAGTCTTCGAAAATTCTTTTTGACAAATATGAAATTGTTATTGTGCCTCCTATTACAAACGCATAAAAGCATATGAAACTTACGTAAGGATTTAGTGGTAATAGTAAGTTTTTAAGAAAATGAATGCAAATAAATATTACGAGCATATGGTACATGTATATACCGTATGAGATTTCTCCACCGATGTTGAGCCATTTATTATTTAGCCAATGTTTTTTTGATAAGATGACTCCACAGTATATAATAATGTTTAAAAACAAAATATTTATTACTATTTGATTGAAAAGTAAATCGGTAAATATATATTCATTGATAAATGGTGCTATATTTTTGTTGAGAAAAAGATAAATAAATGTAGCCGTTATTAATAAGAAGTTTGTTGTTTTATATTTTGAATATACTTGCTGTAAATTCAATTTGGTGTGAAATATGAAATAAGCTCCAAGGCCACCAATCGCCATTGATTCAAATGAGTAGGTCTTAATTAAATGGACGATAGTTTCATTTTCTATTAGATTGATATGAATAGCAAAAAGCAAGAATATCTTACTTACTATAATACTATAGATAAAAATCAAAGGAGTCTTAAACCATTTGAATAAAGGTGCCCAAATAATATAAAACCATTCCTCTACCCCAATAGACCATAGAGGTTCTAATAAATGTGAGCCGTATCTAAATGTGACCAAGCTCGGTACAAATAGCAAAAACATCCACCATGTCTCGTTGACAGAATAAGGGAAAGCGTAATTTATATGAAGTATTTGGAATAATTGGGGTAATATAATTACTCCTATAGCCACTAATAAAAAGTAAAGAGGCCAAATCCTAACAACACGTTTGAAGTAAAATGATTTGATATTTATTTTTTGTGTGCTTACTTTTTCTTTGAGGAGTAAATACGTAATTAAGAAACCACTCAATATAAAGAAAAATCGGACTGCACTTCCTCCATTTTGAAAGAAACTCCAGTCAACAAATGATAAGAATGAGTTTTTCTCTCGAATCACTTCCCCATGATGAATTAACACCAGTATAGCTGCAAAAAATCTAAGGGAATTGAGGTTGGGGAAGAATTTGATGTTGCCGTACATGTAATTCTAATATATAAAAAAAGGTTTAGAAAGCTAATTCTAAACCTTTTTTTATGTGTAATCTAAAATTATTTTGCAATACGTTTAGATTTGATACGAGCAGCTTTACCAGTAAGGCCACGTAAATAGAATAATTTAGCGCGACGAACTTTACCTACACTGTTCACGTCAATTTTTTCAATGTTAGGAGAATTTACAGGGAAAATACGTTCAACACCAATACCGTTTGAGATTTTACGCACGGTAAAAGTAGCGTTAGTACCTTCGCTGTTTAATTGGATAACTACACCTTGGTACACCTGCACACGCTCTTTGTTTCCTTCGCGAATTTTATAATGCACGCTGATGGTATCTCCTGCTTTGAAAGCGGGAATTTCATTTTTTACTACCGCTTGTTCTTCTACAAATTTTACTAAATCCATGATTTCGAGTAATTATATAACGATTTATATCCTGTAAAAATCGGAATGCAATATTACAGCTTTTATTTTAATTTTAAAAATCTTTTATTAAATATTCCCTTACTTGTAAGGTGAGTGCAAAGGTAGGGAATATATCTTATTTATCCTAGTGTAGGTTAGCTCTAATTTTTGATTTTTCCAAATATTGTGCCTGGCAAAAAATATAATGCAATAAATCAGCCTGTTAAACAATAAATATGAAATAAATCTTGACAAGTAAGGAAAACGCTGTATATTTGCGTCACAATAAACAAAAGGTGATACCTTTTCGGGGTGTAGCGTAGCCCGGTATCGCGCCACATTTGGGATGTGGAGGTCGTAGGTTCGAATCCTGCCACCCCGACAAAAGTCACTGGTATTCAGTGGCTTTTTCTATTTTCGGACATGTTTGGGGAAATTATATCTGAATATTGATTATTCAATAACCTAAGCAAAGTTAAGTTAAGCTAGAAGAATAGGATCATGTACAAAACCTGTGGAGTAGAAGAAAAATAATCGGATATTTGCATTATTATATTATTCAGATGCACGATTCATTTAAAGCTTTAATGCCTCTCATTATTCCTGAAGGGGTTTCCGATTATTTTGAAATGACCCATTATCAAAAGGCGAATGTCGCTTGGATATATTTTTGGAGGAGATGAATGTTATTCCTGATGAATTCAAAACCAATAGCTTATTATCCAAAGGTTTTTTTGATCCCGTTACTTTACAAGATTTTCCTATTC
>NZ_WUQZ01000033.1 GCF_009829075.1 Sphingobacterium composti
CTACTATGAACCCTATTACTCGTCATGCCACAAATAGGGCATGTTGAGTGTTTTTGATAAGCGTACGTACTAATATAAAGCTCTCCTAGAGAGGTGTACGTTGTTTCAGCTTTTAACTGTAAATTGGGAGGAAGTACAAATTCTGGAATCATAGCTAAAAGTATAATATTAAATTACACATAATAATTTATATATTTGTTATTTAGATAAAATAAATTACAGTGGGAAAATCAGTCTTACAAATTAAGCGATCAGACGCAACAGAGATAAAGAAATTATTAAATACAAATGATGCTTATACCGTTGGTATAAGACTATACATGGTATATCTTGTTGCATTAGGTTATTCGAGCAGACGGTTGTCTGAACTACATAATATCAGCTTCAAGCAGATAACAAATTGGGTTCATAGATTTGAAAAAGAAGGTGTTGAAGGATTAAAAGATAAGAAAGGGCGTGGTAGACGGAGCAATTTATCAAACAAACAACTCGAAAGAATCAAAAGCTTGGTCATACACGAAAAACCTTCGGATTATGGATGTCAATCTGTAAAGTGGACAGGCCCACTTGTGGCTCAATGGATTGATAAAGAATATGGCTTAACCTATCAAAAGGCACAAGTTTATAACTTGCTCGAAAAGGTTGGAATTGTGTTTGAAAAGAAAAAAGGTTTAGTTCATAAAGTGTAATTAATTAACATACTTTCACCAAAATTGAAGAAGAGCCACTTTGCTGTGGAATGGTGGTGTAGTAAGGTCCGGAATATTCATTATTAATGATAAAGGCGAAATTCTTTCATTTTACCTTACTAAAGGCAATATTGACGACCGAAACCTAAATACCCATCAAGAAGCTGGCACTTTCATTCTTACCCAACCACATACCCAATACCTCTTTGTAGCCATCTCGATTCAAGCCTACGGCTAAATAGATGGTTTTGTTAACTACTTTAGAGTTTTCACGAACTTTAAAAACAATGCCATCCATCCAAACAATGAGATAAACACTGTCTAAAGGACGATTTTGCCAGGCTACAACATCTTCGGCTACGCGGTCGGTAATGCGTGAAATGGTCGCTTCGGAAACCTGAAAACCATAAACATCACGAAGCATATCTTCAATATCCATAACACTCATGCCTTTAGCATACAGCGAAACGATAACATTCTCTACCCCGTCTATAATATTCTTGCGCTTGGGAACTAAGATAGGGTTGAAACTGCCTTCACGGTCTCTTGGAACTTGAATCTCAATATCCCCTTGATCTCCTCTGACTTTCTTTGTCGTGTGACCGTTGCGTGAATTTTTCTCATCACTGCGAGTGTGTGTGCTATAGCCTAAATGACCATCTAATTCCCCCTCAAGCATCTGAGAGACTGCTCGTCCTTGTAATTCTCTAAAAAATTGTTGCAAGTCGGCACCGTCCTTAAAACTCCTTAAGAAATCTTTGTCGTTTAATAATGATTCTCTGTCGATCATAATAATAAAGTTATGTAAATAAAAATGTGGAATCCAATTATTCTTGAACCCCACATTTTATTAGTTACACACTTTATAAGACAGTGTCTTAATATGCTTGAATTAGTACTTCAGTAGGAATATGTTATTTATCTGTTAATTTACGAATCATTTCTAATGATAATTTTCTTTTCTTGTTCAAGATTTCACTTGCCCTACTTTTTAACCCAATAATTTCCGCTAAATCATTTTGAGAATAATTTAATTGCTCCATACGGAATTTTATAGCTTCAATAGGGTCAGGAAGTTCAATAGGGAAGTATTCCTTTTCATATTTTTCCAACAAAATTCCTAAGATTTCTAATTCATCACCCTCTTTAGTTCCCGGCTTAGCATCAAAAATTACCTCCAATCTTTCTAATGCCTCCCTATAATCTTGTTCTGTTTTGATAGGTTTTACATTCATATCTTTTAAATTTTGTTGGCGTCTATTTTATCATATTCATCGATGAAATTTTAATAATTGACACATTGCCAATAAGTGAATTATTCTAAGGTCTTTATTAAATAGTATTGAATATCAGTTAAATAGATTTGTTTTACACTTCTATAAGATTGGTATAATCGTATTTCTCATATTCCTCGTTATTTTTTTCTTCTTTTTTAAGCTCGGCTATTTCATTTTTTATTTGAATTCTGTACCAATACTCTGGATTTGTATGAGTGAACTTGCTAATTTTCAAAGCAACTTTAGCATTTAACTTTCTTTCCCCTATTAGATATTTGTGTAGATTGGAGTCTTGCATATCTAAATGTTTTGCAAACTCTTTTTTAGTAATATTTAAAGTTTTGAGATACATTTTAATGAAATCTAATAACTTAAAATTTTCTTCAATATTATTATCTGTTATATAATCTTCGATTTTATATTGAATTGACAATAACTTATTTCTCAGTATTCTTTCTCTAGATTGTAAATTAGATTGGGATTTAATGAAATCTTTAATTAAATTCTGTTTAGATTTATTAAAAATAGCTTCATATTTTATTTCTTTGGTATTTTTCATAGCCTATTTATCTAAATACTGTTTAATTAATTTTTCCCCATCTTCTGGAGAAATATACATTAAGGACGTATTCTGCAATCTTTGAGCCTTATATTTTGTAGAATATAAAGTCATTAATTTATTTTGATTTAAAGGGTTTTCTTCATAAACATCAAATGCCAACCATCCTTGGAAATCATCTTTTCCATGAATGAAACTTAGTCTACAAGCGTAAGCAATTAAACATCCTGCTACATAATCATACTTTTTATTAGAACTTTTGTTATGTGGAGCAATTTCTATATACGCCATATAAGGTTCAGTTTTCTCTCTCATTTCAAAAATTAAACATCCTTCAATTATATCTTTAGAATGTTTACCAATTATTACATATGTTTTAGCATTAGAACGTTTTGAATGCTTTTTAAAATTAAATCTCCACTCATTATGTATTGACGGTAATTCTCCATTAAATTTATCAGCTGAAATAATTTCAGCTTCTACCTCTTCTTGAAGTTCTTGATCATAAATTTTAATATTCATTAACGTCAATTGATACAATTAAATATACTAATAAAATATACAATATGTATATTTTTAATGTAAAATTATTTACATAGTTCCTATTTGCTTAACACAAAAATCCATTCATTTCTCTATTAAAAGCTAAAGGATCTTCAAGATTGGGAAGGTGTCCTGTATTGGGTATTTCTACAAATATAGATTCCTTAATGCTATTGCGCAATTCATCCATTAGGGATTTAGGCGTGATTTTGTCTTGTTCGCCGCGGATAATTAGGGTGGGAACGGTTATTTTAGCAAGTAGTTCTGTTGAATCCGTACGAGAGGCTAAAGCCAGTTGGGTAGCGCAGATATTGCGTACGGAATTACGACGAATGCTACTTTTGATTAATTCTACGACTTCTTCGTTTTCTTGGATAGTTTTCTTCGTAAAAAGGTTATCAATAAAAGCAATAGCAAAAGGTCTACGACCGTAGCGTAAAATCGCTTGTATGCTATCAAAACGCTTTTGCTTGCCTGCATTGTCATCAGCTCTGTGGTGTGTGTCCGAAAGAATTAATCCGACGATTTTGTCAGGGAACAGTTCGTAAGCACGCAAGGCAATATAGCCACCCATACTGACACCGCAGAGTACAACTTTATCCAAATTCAGTTTTTCGATAAACGCGTCCAAATCCTTTGCAAATACATCAATACTAAAAAATCCATGCCCAGCGGTACTCAATCCATGCCCACGTACGTCGATGGCAATACCCGTGATATTATCTTCGAGCGATTCGAGTTGATATTTCCAAGAGTTTTTATTGAAAGGGAAGCCATGAATGAAGATGATAACCTTTTCTTCGGGTTCTGTAGCTTTCTTAATATAGTATGAAATGTTTATGTCGTGAACCTGAGCTTTCCCAGATCGAATAATGCGCTCTGCCATGTGAAAATTATTAAAAAATTATTTCTTTATGTATCAGTAATATACCAAAAAATGTGCTTCTAAAGTAGAAAAAAAGTAAGAAAAAGTTTGAAATAAATAAAAATCTCCTCATATTTGCATCACCGAAACGGAACGACATACAGTCAAGAAGTTGAAGGTAAAAGCATTCCTAGCTCAATTGGATAGAGCGTCTGACTACGGATCAGAAGGTTAGGGGTTCGACTCCCTTGGAGTGCACAAAAAAGCATCTAGTAATCTAGATGCTTTTTATGTTTTATGACCTTGGGTGATACTGCGTGATAATAGATTGCAGGTAATCTTTGTCTATATGCGTATAGATTTCAGTGGTCGTGATGCTCTCGTGCCCAAGCATATCTTGCACAGCACGTAAATCGGCACCGCCTTCCACTAAATGTGAGGCAAAACTATGACGAAACGTATGTGGACTAATCTTCTTCTTTAATCCAATTTTAGCTGCCAAATCTTTTATAATAATAAAAACCATCACGCGTGATAAAGATGCGCCGCGACGATTTAAAAACACATAATCTTCACTCCCTGTTTTGATAGGTAGGAGAGGTCGTGCTTCTTCCAAATATATTTTAAGATATTTTCGGGCTTGGTGTCCAATAGGGATTAAGCGCTCTTTATTTCCCTTACCTTCAATTTTGATGAATTCGACTTCAAGATGCAAATTAGAAATCTTTAAATTAATTAATTCACTAACACGAAGACCACAGCCATACAAAACTTCTAGCATGGCTTTATTGCGTGTGCCTTCAGCTTGCGAAAGATCAATGGCATTTATTAGATTGTCAATTTCTGCTACATCTAGCACGTCGGGAATTTTTCTTTCTAAACGCGGAGTTTCAATTAATGATGCTGGATTTTGTTCCAAATTGTATTCCAATTGCAAAAAGTTAAAAAATGATTTTAATCCAGATATAATGCGTGCTTGTGAATATGGAGAAATATTAAATTCATTGATCCATATTAAGAAACGCTGAAAATCTTTTATAGTGAATTTATCTAATGGGATAGCATTATCTTCACAATAGACTTTTAATTTGGTAACATCATTTATGTAGGCAAGTGACGAATTTTTGGATAAATTGCGCTCAAATGATAAAAATTTCTTGAAATCTTTCAGTATACTATCCCAATTCATCTAAAAACTCTTAAAAATTGTAAAATTTACGACCTGTTGTTTTTCTTGTCAATTATTAATATTTAATTTGTATAATATTAAACCCTTTAAAATTAATGAAATTTTTAAAACCTCTAGCAGTAGCATTTTTATTACCAGCTACATTTAGCTCGTTGCAAGCTAAATCTAATTTTAATGCAACACTGTCTTCGGAAGTAAGAGCAATATTAAGTCAAGATACGCTAGCGTGGACGAGTCCTTTGCCTTTTGATAAAGATGTGAAGGTAGGTAAATTAAAGAATGGATTTACGTACTATATTCGCAAAAATACAGAGCCAGAGAAGCGTGTAACTATGTATTTGGGTATTAAAGTTGGTTCTATTCTTGAAAAAGAAGAAGAAAGAGGACTTGCTCACTTTTTAGAGCACATGAACTTTAATGGTTTAAAACATTTCCCTAAGAATGAATTGATCGATTATTTGCAAAAGGCAGGTGTTCGTTTTGGTTCTGATTTGAATGCTTATACTAGTTTCAACGAAACTGTATATCAATTGCCAATTCCTTCGGATGATCCAGAACTTTTGAAAAATGGTCTTCAAGTAATGCGTGATTGGGCGCAAGATGCTTTATTACAATCAGACGAGATTGACAAAGAGCGTGGTATTATTATGGAAGAAATGCGTGGTGGACGTGGTGCTATGCAACGTATGCAAGAGCAAATGTTGCCAGTATTATTGAATGGTTCCCTATATTCTAATCGTTTGCCAATCGGTACCGAAAAAGTTGTAATGGGCTTTGATCATAAATTAATCCGTGATTTTAAGGATCGTTGGTACAGACCTGACTTGCAGTCAATAATTATTGTGGGAGATATCGATCCACTACAAATGGAAAAGGAAGTGATTCGATTATTTTCGGATATGAAATCTCCTAAAAAACCTGTGGAGCGTAAAGAGTTTGGTGTTGAGTTACTAAATAAAAACCAATTCAAAGTAATCACTGATCCAGAAATGCCACAAACCGTGGTACGTATCATGATGAAACACCCTAAATCTGAGGTAAAAACTGTACAAGATTATCGTACTTCGTTGATCAAAGGTGTTTTCAACCAAGTGATTAACGCACGCTTAAGTGAAATTTCTCAAAAACCAGAATCACCATTCTTACAAGCAGGTGTAGGTGTTGACGGTGTGCTAGATTTATTTGATGCACTGACATTATTTACTGTTCCAAAACCAAATCAGATAGAATCTAGTATTCAAACTATCTACAGAGAATTAAAACGCTTTGAACAATTCGGTATCACAGAGAGCGAATTTCAACGTGCGATTGCTATGTACAGTAAAAGTAATGAAACAGCTTACCAAGAACGTGATAAAGTTAAATCCGATAATTATGTAAATACGTATTTAGGTCATTTCTTAAGAGAAGAACCTGCAATGAGTATTGAAGATGATTACAATTTAACAAAACAATTACTACCTACTTTGACTTTGAAGGAAGTAGAGGCAATTGGAAATCAATACTACGCAGAGACCAACCGTGATATCATCATCATGGGACCTGAAAAGGATAAGGACAAAATGCCTAATGAAGTTGCCGTTAACAATTGGTTAGCGACAGTCGACAAGGAAACATTAACTGCCTATGAGGATCAAGTTTCTGTTTTACCGTTATTAGCCGTAGAGCCGGTTAAAGGTTCAATAGTATCAAATAAAGCAATCGACGCAATTGGAAGTAAAGAATTTACATTAAGTAATGGTGTTAAAGTTGTATTAAAACCTACTACATTTAAAAATGACCAGATTTTAATCTCTGCATTTAGCGAGGGAGGTCATTCAATTTATGAAGATAAAGATTACTTTAATGCCTCAAATGCAGCAGGTATTGTGAATTCTTCGGGTGTAGGACAGTTAAATGCAATTGAGATTCGTAAATATTTATCGGGTAAAAATGTAAGCATTACACCGTATATTAATGAGCGTTTTGAAGGGATCTCTGGTAGTTCAGACAAAGAAGGTTTGAAGACCGCATTTGAATTAATTCATGGCTACTTCACAAGCCCACGACTTGATGAGGATATTTTCCAAGGTGTGATAGCAAGAACTGTAGCTTCTATGGAGAATAGAGATAGTGATCCATCATTCGTTTATAGATCAGCTATTAATAAAGCATTATATGGTGATAATATCCGTAGAAATAGCGCTTCTCCTGAACAAATTAAGTCGATCGATAAAGATAGAACATTAGAAATTTTCAAAGAGAGATTTGCGGATGCTTCAGGATTTACATTTACTATCGTAGGTTCATTTAGTGAAGAAGAAATTAAGCCCTATTTAGAACAATATTTAGCGTCTTTACCATCTTCAAATCAAAAAGAAGAGGCGAGAGATTTAAAAATCTTACCACCAGCGAAGGGTTTGGAAGTTGTTGTTAAAAAAGGGAAAGAGGAAAAAGCTCAAGTAAGTATGGCATTCATGGGTGATTATACCTACAATGATGATGAAAACATCAATATGGATGCTTTAGAATCGGTTCTTACAATCAAATTGCTTGAGCGTTTGCGTGAAGACGAAAGTGGAGTATATGGTACAGGTGCTTCGGCTTCTTATTCAAAATTCCCTACTGCACGATATACGTTCAACATTGGTTTTGGAACAAGTATGGATAAGTACCAATCTTTGATTAATTCAGCTTTGGATGAAATCAATAAGATAAAGAAAAATGGTCCTACACAAGTCGATTTAGATAAATTCATTATTGAAAAAACTCGTCAATATGAATTGGATCTAAAGGAAAACAACTATTGGTTAGGTGAAATCTCAGGTGCTTATCGCTTGAAGGAAGATCCAACTGCTACATTGAAATATCTTGATCAATTGAAAAAAGTAAACGTTTCTTCTGTCAAAGCTGTTGCAGAGAAATATTTGAAAGAAGATAAATTATTCAAATTTATCCTTCTTCCAGAAGAGACTAAATAGTCAAACTTCACCATACCAAAAAGGTTCGTAATTTATAAATTACGAACCTTTTTTATGTAATGATGATCTTGGAAAACGTTTTAATTCTTCTCGATATCTTTCAAACTTGACATCTTCTTATATTCCAAAAATCCTTTGATATCTTCAAAATGTTCTCGAACGCGTTTGTTGCCAAATTCGAAAACTTTAGTCACTAATCCATCTAAGAAATCCCTGTCATGCGAAACCAAAATCAATGTGCCATCAAAATCTTGTAACGCATCTTTAATGATATCTTTAGTTTTCATGTCCAAATGGTTAGTTGGCTCATCCAGAATAAGTACGTTAACAGGTTCCAGAAGTAATTTGATCATCGCAAGACGAGTTTTTTCTCCACCTGATAGGACTTTTACTTTCTTATTCATATCATCGCCGCTAAACATAAAAGCACCAAGTAGGTCTTTGATTTTAACTCTTACATCTCCTACAGCTATCTGGTCGATAGTATCAAATACGCTTAGTTCACCGTCTAGTAAAGCTGCTTGATTCTGAGCAAAGTAACCTATTTTAGCATTGTGACCAACCTTCAATGTGCCCTCAAAGTCTATTTCTCCCATGATAGCTTTAATCATAGTCGATTTACCTTCGCCATTTTTACCCACAAATGCTAATTTTTGACCACGCTCTATAACCATATTTGCCTTTTCAAATACGACATGATCTCCATATGATTTGGACAAGTCTTCAACGATCACAGGGTAATTCCCCGAACGTGGAGAAGGAGGGAACTTCAAGCGTAATGCAGAGTTATCTACTTCATCCACCTCAATGATTTCTAACTTTTCCAACATCTTCACACGCGATTGCACTTGAAGTGTTTTTGAGTAAGTTCCTTTAAATCGATCAATGAATTCTTGATTGTCTGCAATAAATTTTTGCTGCTCTTCGTAAGCTTTTAATTGGTGTAATCGACGCTCTTTGCGCAATTCTAAATAGTGTGAGTATTTTGCTTTGTAGTCATATATACGTCCCATAGTCACTTCTATAGTACGATTTGTAATGTTATCGACAAATGCACGGTCGTGGGAAATGACGATTACAGCTTTTGCAGAATTTACTAAAAATTCCTCCAGCCATTGAATACTTTCGATATCCATATGATTTGTAGGCTCATCCAATAAAATCAGATCAGGCTTCTTAAGAAGTATTTTTGCAAGTTCTATGCGCATGCGCCAACCGCCTGAAAACTCAGAAGTCTGACGAGTGAAATCAGTGCGCTCAAAGCCTAATCCTTTTAATACCTTTTCGACTTCCGCATCGTAGTTTGTTTCTTCAATTGAATAGTATTTCTCACTAAGTTCGGATACCCGCTCAATCAATTTCATGTATTCGTCTGATTCGTAGTCCGTGCGAATATTTAATTGTTCATTTATTTGATCGAGCTCATCACGCATTTTATATACTTCCTCAAATGCTTTAGAAGCTTCTTCAAAGACGGTAACATTGTCTTCCGTGAGTAAATGCTGTGGTAAGTAGGCAATTACAGCTTCTTTGGGGCCAGAGACGCCACCTGTAGTAGGCTTTCCAACGCCCGCTATAATTTTGAGTAAGGTGGATTTTCCAGCTCCATTTTTACCCATTAAGGCTATTTTATCATTTTCATTGATAGAAAATGACACATCACTAAATAAAGTTGTCCCACCAAATGTTACAGAGACATTATTTACATCAATCACGATTATTCTTTTTTATATAAGTTGCAAAGATAAGATTTAATACAATATATATATTGTAATATAAGTGAAGGAAGAGTCTTAATTTATTAAAAATTTGAATATAATTAACTAATAGGTTTAAAAGGAAATTGAGTGATTTTTAGCTAACAATTTTAACATTGGGCAAGTTAATATTGATGTTATAAAATTCTATTTTTTCTTGCAGTAATTTCAAATATATTGACATAAACTCTTTTTTTTCGCCCATACCATCACTGATAAACTCAATACAAGGCTTGATGTTCGCGAGTTCGACTATTTGCTGTTCTTTCTTGGTAAGTCTAATAGGTTTGTTAATGGGATTATTGGAGTTGTCCATGGCTGATTTAGCTATCTTACATAAATACTGTTTTCCTTGTAACACATCCTTGATAGCCTCAATCATTTCAGAGTTTTTAGCTCCTTTAACAATATATCCATTTGCGCCGTATTTCAATAATTGTGCTATGTGATCGTAATCTTCGAAAGAAGAAATGCCAATGATCTTAATATTTGAATGATTAGCTTTAAGGTACTTGCATATTTCAAAACCATTCAAATCTGGCAAATTAATATCTAATAGTGCTATATCAACCTCATCTAATATTTTGGATGACAATAAAGAACTGCCAGAATTATATGTTTCGACGACATCGATTCCATCTTGACCTTGTAGGCCTAATTTAAGATTAAACACCACAATAGGGTGATCTTCAATTATAATGACGCGTTTCATCAGTAGATGCTTTTATTAAGAGTTTTCAATATTACAATAAAATATTTATACAATCAATATTCAAAATTTATGTTTAATGATTAAATGCTAAAATTTATACTAATTTTATTTGAAATTATAAAAGTAGCTTACTTTTCTTTGGTTTTGGCTTTAACAATAACTTCATCGATACATTCTCCTGTACGGTCATAAAGTGACAGTTTAAGTTGTTTTTTACTAGCATTTAAAATTAAAGCTCCAACAGTATTAGCTCCCTCAGTCCAGCGTGATTTAATTAGATCCATATTGTAAAGGAGTTCACCCATATTTTGTCCTCGTTCATTGTCGGCGGATGGAGTTTGAATATATACTGTACCAGTATTGCCATCTGTTTCTTTATCAGCATACAATGCATTTGTACGCACGTAAATATGATTATTACCGCTTATAGCTAAATCTACTTTTACTTCATCAAATAAATCTTTCCATCTCGTGTATTGAGAACTGCGACCATCCTTACCCATGAACCATTGGTAGTGAGACAATACAATTGTATATTTTGAAGGGTTATTATTTATAACTTTTCTCAACCATTGTTGTGCTTTGTCAAGTTCTTGTTCACTCTTCATAGCCTCATTATTTAGCATGATAAATAATGTATTTCCATATACAAAGTAATAAGATACACCTTCTTGGCCTTCATAACCATTTATTGGATTGTTGTTAACATTGTGAAAGAAAGCATTATTCGTTGCGTGTTTTCTCGTCATGTCATCATGATTTCCATTCACCCCAGCCCACACATATTTACTAAAAGTAGAATCCGCATATAATGTTGGCCAAAAAGAATAGCTACCTCCCCAAGCAGACAAATCACCTACATGAAGCATCATATCAAGTGGTTTCTGCGTTTGTTTTTCAAGCTGCTGAAGCATTGCCATACCTGCCTTTTGTCTATTGGGAATTGGAGCGTAAACATGTATATCAGAAATTATTCCCATTGACCATTTATCAGATTGGGGAGCAGTTTTAAAATGTCGAATTATCTGATCGTTCTCTGACATATTTCCCGAAATGAGTTTATATTGGTATGTTGTATGTGGCTTTAAACCTTTTATGGAAACAGTATTACGTATAAATCTAGCATTTTCATAAAAATCTTCACCATTAGGCCTTTTTGAATATATGCTATCAAAAACAGAACATATTTCTTGATTTGCTTCGATTGTTTTGGATTTTTTCCATTTTTTATCCTTTAACTCCGTGTAAGTAGTGTAAGATTTTTCATTACTTAAATCTTGGTGCCAATTTAGTCGTATCTCATTTGAAGCCCTTTCGCCTGGATTTGCAATTACGGTGTAAATTTTAGTTTGTGCAAAAGCTGTTTGAACTGCAATAAGAAACAGTATTAAGGCTAATTGAAAATTTTTCATTTGATTAGGTAAACATTGGAAGTAAATGTAATAATTTACCTTTAATCTACTATCATTAAGTAATAATTGTTACTTCTAATAAAAGCTAAAAAAGGTGTAAAAATAAAGCTAATTGGTAATAAGAGATGTTTTTTTTCGCAAATACTTGACGAAGCGTATTAACAGCTTTTGAGCGTGCAAAATAAACAGTACTCGCTGTTGTCTGTAGTTCTTCACAAACTTCAGCCGTTGTTTTGCCTTCTAAAATAGTGAGACGAAATATTTCAGCTTGTTGTTTAGGTAATTTTTCCAACGCTTCGCCTAGAAGTGTAATTAGTTCGGTATGAATTATTTTTGTTAAAATGTCTGGCTCTGTGTTGGGCAGGAGAAGTGCTTCTTCCATTTGATGATGAGCATAACGTTCCCTAACTTTTTTGCCTTGATCCAAACAACTGTTACGAACTACGACGTATAAATAGCTTTTCAATTCTTCGACGCTAAAGAATTGCGTGCGATGCTGCCATAACTTAACAAATGATTCAGAAATAATCTCAGGAATAGAATCTTTGTCACGTACAAGTTTATAGGCGAAAAAATGAAGATTATGACTATACAAATCCATAAAATAGGATAGTGCAGATTCGCTTCCTAATCTAAGATTAGTCAATTGATCTTCTGTCATTATCATGGGTAGAATTTATATTTGGTTATAAGTAAATATAGTGTTATTCAAATGTTTACGCAAATAAAATATACTATTTCGTATGTGTTTTATTCTGGTAATTGAGGTTATAATAGATAAACAGGGGGATATTATATACCCCTGTTTATACGTATTTCTTTAATCTTTATTGCACTTTAAAAGCCCAAAACCAAGCGGTTCCCCAAGCTCCAGTTCCTGGTGGCGCATAGGAAAGCATCATCTCACTTCCGTTTAGCACCATTATATCATATTCGTACACGGGTATCCCACCTTCATCCGGAGACTTACCACAAAGAACTGTCACACCTTTTGTTGTTAGTTTACCTTTTGCCCAAACTGACCCATCATCAAGAAGTACTTGTTTATCCATTTCAAACTTGTATGATCCCTTCTCGATCGTTCCGTTAGATTTTACTTTGTGTAGTTCTGCATTTTTTAGGTGAAATATCATTTTGGCTCCTACGCCTTCATTAGCGGCTTGACCATTTATATCTGTTTCTTTCAGTGTCCACCATGCTGGTGCTACATTACCTTTATATCCACCATTTCCCCACACTGCAGGTTTATCGGTGTCCCAAACCCAAGTTTTTTCGGATCCACCTGTAAGATATCCCCATTCCAACGGCACTTCAAATGTGAGTTCATCTATGTCTACGGTTAAGGTTTTAGTAATAATTGTACCATCTGCATTTCGACCAGTGAATAATATTTCACTTTGTCCAGTAGCCACCATTAAAACTGTGTCGGTCATTTTTTGTGTAACACCTATACCGAAATTCCATGACGATAGGACAGGGCTATTGTTTACCAAAACGACTTTATTACTCTTTTTACCATTTACAACGAGTGGCGTAGCACTGATATTGAGCTCATCAGCAGTGATAGCAGAGCCTATGTTCATACGGTCTTCTAAAGGATCACATGCCAGTACAAATAGCGCTAGTAAACTATAGAGAAAATATATTTTATGATTTTTCATGATTTCAAAATTTAAATTTACCATCCAGTATATTCATGAGCCGCTTCGCCCCATCCTTTATTTTGCTTCAATACACCATTTGATAGTGCAATTTGTGAAGTCGGAATAGCCCAGAATCCACCCGTTGCTTCGTATCTTGCTCTATATCCCCCGCCAAAACCTCTCATTTGTGTATCCACATTTTTATTTTTGATAGCGACACCCTCTTGGCTTGCCAATGCATCTGCAGCATCATGCCAACGCATTAAATCAAAATAACGCAATCCTTCAAAAGAAAGCTCCCAACGTCTTTCACGCTTTAGCGCCGCTAAGGAGTAATTAATCCCACTTAATCCAGCACGTGCGCGTACACGATTAAGGTTTGTCGCAGTTTCACTTAGCTCCGCATGCATCAATAAAACATCAGCAAAACGAATCAAAACCAAATCTTGTGTATGAGCAAGTTGATAATCAGCTTGAGCACCATCTGCTAGAATAGCGTAGGAAGGGATAAGTGCACCATTGTCGTAAGCGGTAATTGCGATATATTTTTTCTGCCAAAATCCAGTTTCTTCCATTTGACTATCTGCACCATAGATGTAACCTGCCAAATCGGTGTCTGCATTGATAATCGATCCCTCACGACGTATATCCGTTGGCTCAGCAGAGCGCCAATCATTCCAAAGTTTGCTGTTTACAGGACCAGCTCCCCAGCCTTGTCCAAATGGAAAGGTGTTCGCTTGACCATTATTAGATCGAAGCCCCGAATGTAGATTCAACTGATTAGTATAACCTAATATATACGTATCTCCCCAATCCGCCAATGTGCCAAATTTTACAGCAAAAACCGTTTCTTTGTGACCTTCACCTGCATACTGCAAGTTATTCGTTGTAGCATAAGGATAGTCTGGTTTTGTAAATTTATTAGCATATGGCCAAAGATTACGGAAGTCATCAATAAGTCCATGACCGCTTTTAGTAATACAGTCATCTAACCACTGTATCACTTGAGCCTTACTTATAGTTCCTCCATCTGACAGTGGTAGATCTGACTTTTTGTAATAACCTGTGTAAAATAAAAACACACGCGCCATTAATGCTTGTGCAGCCCATTTGGTAGCGTGACCTGATACTACAGTATTGTATTGGGCACTTGGCATAATTTCAATAGCAGTTTTAAGGTCTTGTGCAATCACAGCGTAAGTTTCTTCAGCAGGTGATTTGGGTACGTTGGATACAGTAGATGATGTTACTAAAGGCACTTCACCAAACATTTGGGATAGTTCGAAATAATAAAGCGCGCGCAGGAAGTGTACTTCACCCAATGTTTGATTAAATTCCCCTTCTGTAGCCCATCCTGTTACTTGATTTAGGGTCTCCAATGCTGTGTTTGCACGAAAAATACCTTGATAACGTGCCGTCCAAAAGGAAAGAAAACGATCGGGTTGTGTATTCATCAGGTGATCTAATCCTTGCATATCACGATCATTCTCTCCACCGCCACCAAATCTATCATCCGAGGCGAGTTCTGCCATATAGAAATGGGAGTGTTGTACATTTGTTACTGCAGCATTCAAGCTATTGTATATGCCGGTGAGCATGACTTGTGCGTCAGCTACTGTTACGGGAAAATTACCTGTATTCTTTTTATCAAAACTTTCTGTATCTAAGAAGTTATCACAAGAGCTTAGGCTTCCTGCTAATAACATAAGTATAAATGCTTTTTTCATCTCTCTTTAAAATTTAAGGTTAAGACCAAACATCACTGTACGTGGTTGTGGGTAGAATCCCAAGTCAATTCCTGACACCCAGGATCTATCATACCCATACCCAATTTCAGGATCCATACCACTATAGTTTGTGAAAGTAACTAGGTTTTGTACTGTAGCATAGAATCTTGCTTGGCTAAATGGCGCATTGGCCCATAAGCGTTTGAAATTGTAACCCAATGTGATATTTTGGATTTTTACAAAATCACCATCTTCGATATAGATGTCAGAAATATTTAAAGTGTTTGGGTGTGCACCATTCGTCAATCTAGGGTAGCGATTACTTGTACCTTCTCCGTGCCAACGTTGAAAAATCTCTGTAGTATAATTTTGTAATGGACTATCTGCAAATGACCTATATGATTTCGCTATTTGATGCCCAAAAGAACCAATGGCAGACAGATTCAAATCAAATCCTTTGTAGTTGACATTGAAATTCATACCGCCACTAAAATCTGGATGAGGCTTTCCAATGATGGTTTTGTCCGAATCTGTAATTTGTCCGTCTCCATTGTAGTCTACAAAGATCACATCTCCAGGTTGTGTCGTAGGTAATACGCCATGCCCTTTTGAACGTAGCTCATTGATTTGTTGTTGATTTTGGAAGATGCCAGCAGTCTGAAACCCGTAAAAATAACCTATTGGGAAATCTACTTGAGCACGGTACATTTCTTTAGTAGACTGACTTAGTACATCTGGAGCTCCATGGATAATTCCCTCTGTATTGGCTATCCGTAATACCTTATTTTTATTAAAGGCCCCATTAATTCCTATACCATAACTAAATTCGCCAGCAGTATCATTCCAATTTAAACCGAACTCAATACCTTTATTTTCCACATCACCACCATTGATAAACGGTGCACTTGTTCCGAAAATAGCAAGCACGGGAGCTTGTACTAACCAATCTTTAGTGGTTTTCTTGTACCAATCAAAAACAAAATTTAATTTGTTGTTTACGAATCGTGCGTCAAATCCGATATTGATTTGTTCTGATGTTTCCCATTTTATATCTGGGTTAGGCAATATGTCTGGATATGCGCCACGATTTAGTGATGTTTTATTGTCACCGAAATAATAGCCATTCTTAGGGTCAATAGCTATAGTTGCTAAGAATTGGAAAGGGTTGATGCTGGCATTACCATTCTGCCCCCAAGAAGCTCGTAATTTGAAGAAATCAATTGTTGTATTATCTTGAAGGAATGACTCATTGGAAAGAATCCATCCTGCTGAAGCTGATGGGAAATACCCCCAACGGTTGCCTCTTGCAAAATTGGAAGACCCATCTGCACGCAATGTAAAGGAAGCCATATATGTTTCTTTAATATCGTAGTTTGCACGACCAAAGAAAGAGGATAGCCTTCCGGTAGGCCACTGCATACCACCTACAGCTGGAATAAAGTTTTCATAACCTTGTCCATTGCCCACAAAAGCCTTATCCCATTGCCCTGGGAAAGAAGAGTTAGCAGTTGTAACATTTAAACCTTCGCCCAGACCTCCTTTTTCTATTGATTGACCAATGACCACATCAAGTTGATGTTCGTTGATGGGTTGAAAACCATAACTCAACGTATTTTCTAATACCCAGTTATATCCCAAACTCTGACTTTGTGAAATATCATCTATTGGATTTGTCAAGGTAGTGGATAGTTGATAGGTCGGCGTATATTGACGATACGAAGAAGCACTCATACGGTAGCCAAAATTTGTACGCCATTTTAATCCTGCAATAGGCTGTACTTCTAAATAAGCATTTGCCGAAAGGCTGTGACTTTTGGAAAGATTCTGTCCACGTCTAAAATACATTTCAGCTGCAGGATTTGCTGTTGCTCCATCCAATGTCCATCCATCGGCTACTTTGTCTAGTTGATCATAAAGATTACCTTCGCTATCGTATATTGGGAGAAGCGGATTGCCCACCAACATATTATGCACATCATTCCAATATATATTTCCAATACCTATACCAGAGCGATTGCTGTAAGCATAGTTTACGTTTTCACCAAATTTGATTATATCAAAGCTGTCATTACTATATAAGATGTGTTCTGAATTAATGCGTGCTGTGTGACGTTGAAAATCTGGTTCTACAGGAACGCCCATTATTCCATCGCGATTGGACAAGGAGTATCCCATGGAATATTTAGATTGATCATTTCCCCCTAGTATATTAAGTGATGTGTTCTGCAAGAGCGCGTTTTTATTCGTGATTTCTTTTAACCAGTTCGTGCCATTCCAAGTACCATCTTCAATTTGTTGATATTGCTTTGGAATTAGCGTAGCCCAATCGTATGGAGCAGCACCTTCATTAAATCGGCGTTCATCTTGTATAGTCATATATTCTTTGGCTGTCAATAGGGAAGGCAGCTTATATGCATTTTGAAATCCTACATAATTATCCAAATGAACCTGTGTACGACCAGATTTACCTTGTTTGGTCGTGACAAGTACCACACCATTGGCTGCACGGGAGCCATAAATTGCCGCGGAAGCGGCATCTTTGAGAATGTCAATACTTTCGATGTCCGAAGGATTTAGCATATCAATACTTCCGCCAGGAATACCATCAATGACATAAAGAGGTGAAGAATTCCCAATAGTTCCTAATCCACGGATAGTTACTTTAAAACTCTCTCCGGGCATACCTGACATTTGTGTAATCTGAACACCTGGGGCCTGACTCTGCAAACTTTCAAGAATATTTGGTGTGCTAAGCTTGGTAAGGTCTTCACCTTTGACTTGAATACTCGAACCTGTAACTAATTTCTTTTTCAATATACCATAACCTACCACTACCACTTCTTCCATACTATCGTTTGATTGTGTCAAGGTAACTTGTACTGTAGTTTGATTGGTTATAATTATTTCAGCGTTTTCAAAACCTATATAGCGTACTTGTAGTCGCGCGGGTGTGCTAGCCACTTCAATACTAAAGTTTCCTTGAATATCTGAAGTTACTCCAGCTGTAGTACCAACAATTACGATGGTCGCGCCCGAAATCGGGTTGCCTTGTTGGTCTATCACTTTTCCCTGCAATGTACGTGATTGTTGAATTGCATTGTTATTTTTAAGGGTAGAAGAAGGATTCTTTGCTGTAGCTCTTTTTAAAATAAGTGTTCCATCGACCATTTCCCAGTTGATTGATTTTGGAGTTAACAGTTTATCTAGTGCTTTATTTAGTGGTGTATTCACTATTTCTGCACTTATAGTAGTGTTCGAAATATCTTTTCCATTTAGCAAAAATGGAATGCCATGTTGGCTTTGGATGGATTGCATCACTTTAACAAGTGGCGTGTTTTTCGCTCTAATTGTGATATTTTGTGCATATCCATGGAAAGCTGATACCTGAAGGTAGCCTAGTATAGTGAACATTATGGTCATCTTAACAGGCAGCATCCAAGTCGATAAAGATTCCTTGAAACCTTTATTCTTAAATTTCTGAGTAATAAGTGTCATCATGTTGGGTTCTCAATTTTGGTTTATTTTGTTTAGTTTTTTGGCAGATCTATTCTCTGCTCTTTTTATCGACAGTGATTTTTAAGTCCTACTGCCGACAATAGTTTGTATTCATCGATCGTATCATAATAGGTTAATTAATTACATATAGGTGGTGTTGTGAACCTTTCTTCTTAATTTGAAATTTTACCCCACTTTTTTCCAGTAAAAGCAAGACATCACTTAAGTTTTTATTTCGCGCTATTTCTCCATAGAAATACATTTCATCTCGGCTTATCTGATCATGGATTTCAATATCATACCATCGACCAATGTTGCCTAATACTTCAGCGAGTTCTGTCTCATGGAAGCGAAATTTATTTTTGGTCCATGCGACAAAAGCTGATGCATCGACAATTTGTTTTTGAATTTTACCTGAGGATGCAGTCGCTTGTTCATTTGGTTTTAAGTGAACTTTCATTAGTGCGTTACTAACTGTTATTCCACCTTCGACAAGTGTACTTACTGTTGATTTTTCATCTGCGTAAGCACGAATATTAAATTGCGTACCAGTCACAGATACTTGCTGTTGCGTAGTGTGCACAATAAAAGGAATTCTTTTGCCTGCTTTACTGCTTTTTTCTATTTCAAAATATCCCTCACCAGAAAGTGTTACTTCGCGAGAATTTTTAGCAAATACAATTGGGTAGGTGAGTGTCGTCATTGCATTCAGCACTACACGGCTTCCATCAGCCAATATAACACGGTAAGTGCTACCTTTAGGTACATGAATTGTCGCGTTGAGATTGCTGAGTTCATTTGCATCAAGGCTCGTAACTGATGTTCCATCGGTGTAACTTATACCTCCATCAAGCAATATTCCTTGTTGATCATTTTTTAGCTCTAATTTCTCACCATTTGATAAAGTTAATGTAGGTTTATTATCGGCGGGAGCCAAATCCAACTGATTACTTGATAAATTACTTTCGGTATAAGTTCGTTGATATACTAACCATAATCCTACAAATAGGCATATAGCCGCTGCGGTGCTAGCAATAAAAAGTATAGTTCTTTTAGGAAAATGTTTTGATGGCAGTTTACTTTCGTTATTAGGCTCGAGTAAGTTTTGTTGTATGCGCTTGAAGGTTTGGTATTTGATATCTTTTAGCACCTCCTTATCCATAAGCTTTCGGGACGCTAACCAGTCCTCATATTCAAGTATAAGCGTATCACCTTGAAACAGTTGATCCACATACTCCTTAAGGTTAGGGTCATGCGCTAGATATTCTTCTAGCATTTTCTGTTCAGCCGGAAGAATAGATCCATCGATGTATTTTTTTAGCAATACTGCTAATTCGGAAGATGTCAACATGTTGCTTATAATGGTTATACAGTATAAACGAAATTTTTTAAATAACCTTAGCAAAAAAATATTATTTTCTTATTCAACTATGTAGGCATAACTATTTAGCGCTGTAAGTTATTATTTTGAAGGTAGGGGAATATTGTGCTGAGAGGTAATAAATAGACTTTTTGCGAATAATTATTATTTAAGAAGTTAGGAATTGCTGAAAAGTACTTATTTGCTAACATGCCTAAAAACAGTAGCTAAAGACTTAAATAATTTTCTGATATTAATTTAGCTCTATTCTAGGATCTATCGGAGTTAAGTTTGGAATTGATAGTAAAACTACAAAACCTGTAACTATCTGTGTTACAGGTTTTGTAGTTGTTTTGTGAACCCACTGGTACAGAACTCGAACTCTTTTTTGGAAGATTTAAGGCGATTAAATCAACTTAAAGACAGTCCGTACCAATCTGATATATTCGTGGAAAAGGTAAATCAACCTAAACCTAAACAGCTTCAAATTTCGACAAAGGTAAACAAATTGAAAAGATGACAATGCGTTTTCATCGAAAATTTCCATGCTTTCTGCAAAAAAAAACTTACCCTACTTCGACCTGTCTCATGAAAGAAACCCATTGTTAAGGACAATATTTGTGCATAGATAGTGATAGTGTTCAATTTTAAAACCTTAGCCATGAGACATCCTTTGAACAATATTGTGGCTGAAATACAAAAGCAAGAAAGAAAGCTGTCAGCCGAAACATCCAGTTTCATTGACGAGGCATATAAGATGACGGTTTACCTCCAAGAGTTATTATGTAGTGTCAAAGATGACGTGATAAAAGAGGGCTTTTCCAGTAAGGATGAGGAAATCCATTTTTTCAAACAGGTAAAGCCGAACATCCTCGGAAAACTTATCTATTACAATAAGGTGTACCGGATTGAGACGGCTTGCCCCGTGGATAACGGAAACCTGCACCAAAACTATTTCGCTCTGCAACTGCGTGACTTAAAACAGGAATACCAAGAGCATATCTGCAATTCCGAATTTTACAGGTATTACCGTTCCGGCAGAACCGACCGTGACGGGCATTATTTCACGTTGGGAAACATCAATTATTATGACGGGCTGAACAGCTTTGTATTTGAAATCGACCCCAAATTTTCAACCTACTTTGATTATAAGGTGGCGAAAATCATAGCTAACGAATTAATCTATAACTATCTGACCACAAAGCTAAGCCCCGAACAAAACCCCGATGTACTGCTACAACAAGAGGAAACAAAAGACTTCTTTTGGACACAGACCAAAAATGCCCTTATCGAATTGATTTATGCACTCTACGCCTGCGATGCCATTTCGCACGGGAAAATAGGCATCCGCAAAATCAGCATGGTTTTCCAAATCCTGTTCCGTATATCACTGAACGACATCCATAACAGCTTCCACCGGATGAAAACCCGTGCAGGCTCACGGACGTTGTTTTTAGACCAACTCAAATACAGCTTAGAGGAATATATGGACAGGGAAGACAACCTATAATTTTTGTCTTCTCTTTCCATCAAAAAGGACAGCATCAATCGGTGCTGTCCTTTTTTTGCCCGTTTGCCTATATGTGTCTATCGGCAAATCCATTGATTTGGATGCCTACCGATTGACCAAAAGTGCGAAAAACCCCTAAAAACAGCACTTTGCATGAATTGTAAAAAAATGAAAAAAGTGCCTTTTTGATAGACACGTATCGGAAGACAGCCTGCGCCAATCGCTCCAATTTTGTGGTGTTAGAAATCATTAAAAGTATTTGTTATGAACATCGACAGAATGGAATTTATCGCATGGATGGAACGTATAATGGAGCGTTTCGATATTTTAAAAGAGTACGTCCTAAACATCAAGAAAGAACGGCACAGTATAGACGGCGAGGAATTACTGGACAACCAAGACCTGCTCCTCATGCTGAAAATCAGCCACCGTTCCCTGCAACGATACCGCTCCACGGGCAAGCTACCGTATTACACCATCAGCGGAAAACTCTACTACAAACTATCGGATGTACACCAGTTCATTAGGGAGAGTTTCAAAACCCCCATACGGCGTACAAAAGAAAACCGATGACAAACCCTACCACGAAAAGACGGGTACGGCTATGCCGTACCTGCTTCGCCTACTTTCGGACAATGTAAACTTTAAAAAATCAATATCATGAGCGAACAGACAAATGAAAATCTACAACAATATCCCGAACAGCTTTCGGATGTGCTGTTGGTGATGGACAAGGAAAAAAAGAAAATCCAAGCCGTTACGGGTGTTGACGAAAACGGCAATCTGAAAACCGTTGATGCCACCAAGAAAAACCAAAGCCAATTTATGCGAGTGGACAGAGCCGGAGATTTGTTTACAAATTTCTTCTCCAACTTTTGGCGACAGCTTAAAGACCCGACCCTGGAATTGCAACTAAAAAGTGGAGACAATTTTAAGCTGCCATTCTTCGATTTTGATTTAAGTATTTTTCCATTTGATTAGGCGTTAAATCACCTATAGCGGAATGTATTCTTTTATTATTATAAAA
>NZ_WUQZ01000034.1 GCF_009829075.1 Sphingobacterium composti
AAGCCAATTCTAAGAAACCCAAAACTACCTTCACACTATTCAACCAACCTCCAGATTTTGGAAGTGATTTCAGCATAGATGGGAACATCGCGAATAGCACAAATGGAACAGCCAATGCTAATGAAAACCCTAACATACCAATCGCAGGTCCTAGACGTTCACCACGCGTAGCAGCTTCTACCAATAGCGTTCCGATAATAGGTCCCGTACAAGAAAAAGAAACTACAGCTAAACTAGCCGACATAAAGAATAAGCCTACAAGACCACTTTTGTCCGAGTTAGCATCTATTTTATTGACAAAAGAACTTGGCAAAGTAATTTCAAAAGCTCCCAGAAATGAAGTCGCAAATACCACTAACATTAAGAAGAAGAAGAAATTGAAAATACCGTTGGTAGAAAGTTCATTCAGCGCTTCAGGTCCAAATGCAATAGTAATCAACATCCCTAAAGCCACATAAATAACGATTATAAACAAACCATACATAAAGGCTTGTGATACGGCTTTAGAGCGAGAACCAGCTTTTTTGGTAAAGAAACTCACTGTCAAAGGTACCATCGGGAAAATACAAGGCATAAAGAATGCTGCAAAACCACCTAACAGTCCTGCAATGAAGATTCCCCATAAGGAGGTATCATTTTGGGAAGCATCTGTAGTCAAGTCAGTTGTTGCCGTGTTCTGCGTTGAATCTTGAGAAGCGCTATCCTGCCCTAAAACGACTTCCTCATTACCGTCAGAGAATTCAACATCATCAAAACTAACGATAGAATCTGTGTTCTGCTCGATTCCATCTGAAAATTCAACATCAGTTAAATTTACTATAGAATCCTGAGCCACGACATTATTAGAACCCCATACTAAGGCCATAATAACTAAAAATTGCAAAAATAATTTCATAAAGTCGGCTTTAATCTTGTGAATAAGATCAGTCGAGTGAAACACTCGACTAAATCTATTCTAACACAAACAATTCCTAAACAATTAGGATGAAACAAAAATCTATATACTAGCCAATTAACGGCTTTGCTAATCTAGCTATTGGTAAAAAATCAGTAAATTCAAGATCTGTTGAAATATAACCTTCTTTTACTGGTTCTTCTTTCACTAGATCTGTACTTAAATATTTCTTGTTATCGTCACATAATAGGGTCACAACAACTGCATCATCTCCCAATTGCTCCTTCAATTTAATAGCTCCAATAACATTCGCTCCAGAAGAAATTCCTACCGCCAAACCCAATTGTTTAGCTAATTTCTGCGCCATAATAATTGAGTCGCCATCAGAAGCGCATATCACCTCATCCAATTCATCCAATTTCACAATCGCTGGTATAAATTCATCAGAGATTCCTTGAATTCTATGGGCCCCTACTTTATATCCAGTTGTCAAAGTAGGACTTTCTTGCGGTTCCAAAGGATGAATTTTTACAAATGGATTGTAATTTTTTAATTGCTTACCTACGCCCATTACAGTTCCGCCAGTTCCTACACCAGCCACAAATGCATCGGCTACCAAGCCTTTTGATTCCAACTGAAGAGCAATTTCTTTACCCGTAGTCATTTCATGTGCTTCCGCATTAAACATATTTTCAAATTGTCGCGGCAAGAAGACACCGCCCTGAGCAGCCAACTCTTCGCTCAATTTTATACTACCCAAAAAACCGCCCTCTTCTTTACTAATCAATTGAATATCAGCTCCCATACTTTTTATAATATCGATACGCTCTTTACTCAACCAATTTGGCATAATGATTTTTACATCATGCCCCAAAGCCTTTCCAATAGCCGAAAATGCAATACCCGTATTACCACTTGTCGCTTCCACGATCATATCATCCGGACGTATTTGACAATTCATATAAGCTTTGTACATGATATACAATGCCATACGATCTTTAATACTCCCTGTGAGATTATAATTCTCACATTTCACATAGATTTTCCCAAGTTTCCCTTTGTAAGTATAATGCAACTCAAGCATTGGTGTATTCCCCACAAGGCACCATAAATGATTGAATCGACTATCTAACTCTGGTGATAAACATTTGCTATAGGTAGAATTTAATGACATATCTCTATTTTATTCTCATTTAATTAATGATGTCACAAAATTGCATCAAATCCATATTATTTTCAACACATCCAAACATATTGTGAAAATTTTCCATAACAGCAACATAAAATCAATAATTTTTACAAACTAAAGCATATTTATTACCGCAGAACGAATATTGTATTGATTTACTCATTTGAAACATGCGTTTAAAAAAAAGGATTCGACTTATCGAATCCTTTTTTTTTAAACGCATTATGGCTATTGGAAAGTTATGTTATCTATTGTTGTTGCTGTTGTTGCATTTCCCAAAAATGGCGATAGGAATTTTGTGAAGTATTGACGGATGGAGCTGCAGTAGTAGTATATACAGGAATGGTAGGCTCAAGTACCTTTTCACCAAATCTATGTTGTTCATTTGAAATGATAACAGAAACAGTCAAAACCTGTTGTGAAGGTCCTTTGTATGTTCCTTTCACGGGAGTACAATCTTTAAAATCTCTTCCGTAAGCAATTATTATATGACGATCTGCAACCCAACAATTATTGGTCGGATCGATGCCTGCCCAATTTAATCCCGGTATATATACCTCTACCCAAGCATGAGTAGCCCCCTTCCCACGCATCTCGCTATTACTAGGGCATATATACCCCGAAATATACCGACATGGAATATGGAGCATACGTAGCATAGTAATTAGTAAATGAGCAAAATCTTGACAAACACCAGCTCTCAACGACCAGATCTCGTCAACCGTAGTTTCTACAGTAGTCACACCTTGACGGTAAGCAAACTCATTATAAATAAAATTTGAAAGAGTTGACACCACCTCAGAAGTATCTAATTCTGTAACACTTAATTTGTCAAAGACTTTCAGTATTTCAGATTTTGCATTCACATGTTCTAATTGTAAAAAATCCATAAAAGGATATTCCCATTGAATACGTGCTAGTTCATTTTTTTGCTCTGAAATTGACAAAGCTTGTTTGCGAATAGGAACATATGTCGTAATTACCTCTAAGTCTACGCGAATTTCTAATTCTGTATGTGGATCTACCACTGTAAAAAAACCTACTTGGTTACCAAAATAGTCTTCAAAAGTATCTATTTGTACATGAGGTTTAGTTGTAATCAATTGCGATATGATTTGCTGGTTGGCGTCCGATTTTGGATACAATATCACCTGATTAGCGCTATCTGTAACAGATGATGGATATTGATATTTAGTAACATGAGTAACGTAATATTTAGGCATAAAATCTCGTATTAATAGATATTTCCAAAGTAATCATTATTTAAAACTCGATTGATATCCAAATAATATTTCTCAACTGTATTGAGATAATTGATTTGGCCATCAAAATCATTTGGCACTTGTATATATTTGATGTAAGAAGAAGCTTTACCCGTAATAAAATTCAGATCAGGATGATATAAACCAATTTCTTCCTTTTTCATCATCTTCAAATAAACAATTATACGTTCCCAACTGTAATCTAGCGAGCACGGAAAATTACTATTCTGCATAATTTGCTGATAGACAAGTTTAGGATCTAAGTTCCCAACATGCTCACGCAAATATGTTTCATATCCGCTAAGTGCAATAAGTAAATAGCGCCATCGTTGTTCATTAGGTTTGTCCCCGTCATCTTTATCTAGGGTAAGATGATATTTTAACAAATCCACCAATTGAATACCTCGTTCTATAAGCTTACCCAATTGCATGAAGCAAAAAGCTTCGCCTCTATTCATCGAATTATGAATGATACCATCATAAACCATTGCTTGCTTAATAAGTTGATCCATTACGGTCATTGGATCGACCAAAAGTTGACCTTTCAGATTAGCATCCTTAATCAAATGATAAAAATCATTTAACGATTGCCATAATTCTCTATTAATATGATCTTGTGCACTTCGTGCATTCTCTCTCGCCTTGAAAACATTATTCAGAATCGAGAAATCCTTTTGTCCGTCAAATATTATCTCGCCCAATACTTCACTTCCGTTATTATCCATTGGATAATTGAGCGAGAAATGCTTGGCTATTTGACTCCAGTCTACCTTGACTAATCCATCTTGGTCTGAGATTTATGTGGAATTCAAAACGCGTAATTGTATACCTGTTCGCTCCATATATCGACTCATCCAATACATATTTTCTGCAACTCTGCTCAGCATATTTTAATTTCTTAATTAATCAATTATCCAAGTATCCTTACTACCTCCTCCTTGCGATGAATTCACCACAATAGAGCCTTCTTTGAGTGCTACACGCGTCAGTCCTCCCGGAACAATCTCAATTCCATCAGGACCATACAGTGCAAAAGGCCGCAAATCAACTCTTCGTGGTTGCAACTCCCCATTAATGTAACATGGCGCACTAGATAATTTTATAATTGGTTGTGAAATAAACTGTCTTGGATTTTTTCGGATTTCTTGAATATAATCACTAATCTCCTCATCGCTAGCATTATCTCCGATCAACATACCATATCCGCCACTCTCATTGGTTTTTTTTACGACCATTTTAGTGATATTTTTAATCGTAAACTCCCGCTCATCTTCATTAGCCATTTGATACGTTGGAACAGACTTCAAAATTGGTTCTTCGTTTAGATAATAACGTATCATATCTGGCACATAAGTATACACTGCTTTATCATCTGCAACCCCATTGCCTAGCGCATTCACGATATTTACATTGCCTTTTCTATACACATGATACAAACCTGGCACACCTAGCATACTATCTGATTTGAAAACTAGTGGATCCAAAAATTCATCATCTACCCGCTTGTATATGACATCGACTTTACGTAGCCCACGTGTCGTTTTCATGAATACAAAATTGTTTTGAACAACTAAATCACGTCCTTCTACCAATTCAATACCCATAAGTCGTGCTAAGGTGGTATGTTCAAAATAAGCAGAATTATAAATACCAGGTGTCAACAACACCACATTGGGTCTATCGCTCAAATGCGATCCTAAGGCCAATAAATTTTTAATCAAAAGATCTGGATAATGACCTACCGGTTTAACTCTATTTTCGACCAGACGATTTGGAAATATACGTGAACTCATCTTGCGATTTTCCAACATATAGCTCACACCAGAAGGCGTACGAAGATTATCTTCTAACACATAATAACTACCATCCGAATCACGGATTAAATCAATTCCACTAATATGTGTATAGATATCAAACGGAACATCAACATGCATCATCTGACGCAAATAATTAGGACACGAAAACACCAAACTTGAAGGAATGATCCCATCACGTAGAATGAATTGCTGATGATAAATATCTTTGAGAAAAATATTCAACGCTTTAAGCCGTTGCTTGACGCCAGCTTCTATATGTTTCCAATCAGTGCATTCAATTATACGAGGAATAATATCAAAAGGAAAGATTTTGTCAATTCCTTCTCCATCATTATAGACGGTAAATGTAATTCCTTCTCGCATAAACAGCTTTTTAGTCATTTCATCCCTAAGATTTAATGAATCAGCATCCATCTCCCCTAAAGAATTTATCAATTTTTCATACTGAGGACGCAAAACCTCCCAAACCATCTCGTCATATACGCCATTTATAGGTCTATAAGAGGTTAATAATCCATTTTCCATGACTCAAATTTGAATTTTAATAAATAAATCAACTAAATATATAAATTTTAACACAAAAAGAATAATATTATTGAAATATTTTAACCAAAATGTATATTAAATTACAATAATAGTATTTAAAATTTTTAAAAACCCACTTAACACACTATTATACACCCAAAAAAAATGCATTTGCACGAATCATTACCCAAAATCCCAAGGCATTATCACGATTATTAGCTATAAAACAAAACAAGCCGACTGATGTCGGCTTATTTTTACAATTATATAATTACTATTACATTTTATATTTGGGGATTTGATGCATATTCGCTCCAGAGTTCATCCACATTTTTACCTGTCATTTGCACCCAAAAATCGTCTGTATAAGCTTTAGCACGCATTTGCGTATCCAAAGTTTTCATAATACCCTTCTTTTTATTTTTCTCTAACCATAAAAAGAAGCGTGCTGTAATTCGGTATGCATCCGTATACTTGTGGTTAGCACGGTACTCAGGTAAACTCCAGTTTGCACCAGCATTATCAATTCCCATGACATGTCGCACATAATCTGCAATACCCTCCGTTATCCAACCCGGGCCTGCGTTGTGCGGATAACTTTGCACCAAATGCATAGTTTCGTGTGTGACAATATCAATGTCCTTTGGATTTTTCTTAAACCATGCGGGACTAAATCGTATAACACCACCTCCTGCTGCAGCAATACCATCATAATCCGGATCAATCACAAAAATCACTTGCCTTGTAGATTTCTTATTATAGAGCTTCATTTGCTTTGGATAATTTGTAAAAAAAACTTCTTTTAATTTATCTCCTACGCTTCTGTCAAAATCATTGGATTTATTAATATATATTAAAGTAATGCCTTTCTTTTTTATTGTATCAACTTGGATCGCCTTTTCTATATCTTTTGTTACGTTCGACCAATTTCGCTGCGCATACAAGGATTGATTTAGACCAATAGAACACAAAAATGTGATTAAGATGCACTTTTTAATAAGAGTAAGTGTTAAAAATTGTTTTTGTTTGTGGTTAACATACATAGGATAAAATGGTACTTAAGGTAAATAGTTTATTTTTGGTAGATCAAAGTAAATATATGAAGATTAATTTATAAATCTATGGAGATAAAAAAAACAGATTGCGTTTCGAATGAATTGATACCAAAAAACTTAAACCTGTAATTAGAAGTCGCTATTTACTCTATAAAAGTGAACATAAATGGACAGTAGAACAAAAGGAAAGAGCTAGTTTACTATTTGAACGCTACACTGAAATTCAAAAGGCTTACAAATTATGCCAAGAACTATCTTGGATACACAACACAACTGTAGATAAAATATATGCTTTTACACGACTAGCTAAATGGGCTGAGAAGGTAGAGCAAGCTGGGTTCAAGTCTTTCAATACCGTGTCAAGAACTATAAATACGCATCACAAAAAGATTCTAAACTACTTTGATAACAGAAGTACCAATGCTTCAGCAGAATCTTTTAATGCAAAATAAAAGCATTCAGAAGTCAGTTTAGAGAGGTTCGTGATATCAATTTTTTCTTATTCAGATTGACTAAGTTATTTGCTTAGTCCACAGGTTTTGTACATGATCCTATAATAATGCAAATATCCGATTATTTTTCTTCTACTCCACAGGTTTTGTACATGATCCGTAATTATTTCCTTTTGACTTCTCTAATATCCCAAAACACTCTCCCACATAAATAATAACTAAATTATTTACTTAGTCCCGAGGTTTTGTACATGATCCCATTAATAATCTAAGATAAAAATTTCCCCAAACATGTCCGAAAATAGAAAAAGCCACTGAATACCAGTGACTTTTGTCGGGGTGGCAGGATTTTCTATCACACCTCTAATGCGTTGATTATATTATTGTTAGCAAGTAATCTATCAAGAGAGGTAACCGAATAGGTCTCCTTTAATATGTCCTACTTTGTAGGCTTTTGAGTTCTCTTGACAGAACCTTTTCCAATCAGTCAATGTACTTTGTTATCATAAAGATACGAAAGTCCTTTGATAACAACAATCCTTTTTTTCATAGAATTTGGTCGCCAAATCAATTCCGTAAACAGCCAAAGCGAGAACAAGCACGGACAAGAGCGGTGGGGTTTTGCAAGCCACAAATGAGCGAGGGGAGATCAAGTCGGTTACCAACTCTCTTTACACTTTGCTTATGCTTAAATGATGCAATAGTGATGCTATTATGATGCAATTGGTGCAATTCAAAAGAATAGACTATTAGCCATTGGAAATCTTGGCTTCATTCTGACTTTAATCTCATGGTTTTATGTTCCATTCTATTGTTTTCAATCTGTCCGCTACTGCTGTCAAAGTTTTTAGTATGTCCTTTTCGGGTGGAAGTTCCCCAAAAACTAATTCGCTGAAACTTTTTGTGTAAGCATCTTTGATTTTATTCCAAGTGTCTGTTGTATCAGAAAAAATAATTGCTGTCGTTGGGTGATTGGCTAACCATTCGTTGTTGTTTTTGAAACTTGTAATGTCATCATTTGCTACTCGCAAAAGCATTGTTTTAAATTCGTCTGATTGAAAGAAAGATTTCAGATTTTCATCTTTCAGCATCAAATGAATGTCGTAAGTATGACGGATTTTGTTTCTTAAATCGGTAATGGGTTCTTGTGTTTGAGAAAAACGCACCAAGCTCATAATTTTTTCGCACAACGTTCTTTTCGGGTTCAGCACCAATACCTCAAATGGATTAATTCCGTAGTCGTCAATGAGTGTTTGTTGGTTGTTCTGCAACATCATTTCGTAAATGAACGAACTTACACTTGCGGTTGTGTATGGTTCAAAATTTCCTAACCAAGTAGATTCCACAATAATAATATCCCGCACTTGCCCGAAATGTCCCGTGAAAGTACGAGGGTAATTGTGTGCTGTTTTGCGTATCATTCCGACTTTATTGGTAATTCCGTCAATGTCTATTTCGGGAAGTACGTCTGAAACGCATTTGGAAATCTTTTTGATTTTTGTTTTCAGTTGGTTTCCCGTTTCGCTTTCATTTCTCAACACGACCAAATCAATATCTTCCGAAAACCGTTGTATCATTCCGAAGCATTTTGATAACGCTGTACCTCCTTTAAAAACGGTTTCTTTGCCAATGTCATTTTTAAAAATATTGAACAAAGCGAACGTTACCCAATAATCTTTTTCTATATAAATTTCCTTTATGCTTAATTGCTGTGATGTAGCAATAACAGCATCTTGAAAAAGTTCTTTATTTTCGTGTAGCTTCATTTTATATTCCAATTTTCTGCGGTTGCTAATTGTTTTTCGCTAATGCCGTATTCGTATTCCGAAAGCGGGTTTAAACTTTTTTTCAATGCTGTCAAATCGCTTTCAGTTTTTATGTTTTCCAATAATGCACCGAGAAAACTCCGTACTCGTGGTGGATAAGCCAAACCGCACTTTACCAAAAGTTTTGTTTCTGTGGGATTGAGTTCTTTCAGTTTTGTTAAAAGTATTTTGATTGCAGAACTTTTATCCAAGTCAGGAATTTTTTTGAAATCCTTTAACGCGTCCAATAACTCCAACAAGTAAAAATTTTTATCGGTTACGTCCACATAACTTTTTACAGGGCTTGCTTTTACGTTGCCATTTGAAACGGTAATCCGTTTATCCCGACTTGCAATTTTTATGCTATTGGGAATTTGTGTTGTCAAACCCAAACGGTTGTATAGCGAAGTTCCTGTGATGTAGGCAATACGTTTGCCTTTTTCAAACAGATAAGGTTTTAAAATTTCTTCTTCGTTGGGTTTCAGTTCGCCAAAAACAGTTTTCTTGGGCTTGTAAAACACACCTGTCGAAACTCTTTTGATAATCCCTTTGGCAATCAGTCGTTCAATGGCTTTGGCTGTCGCAGAAAACTCCTGTGGTTCAATATCCAATTGCTCGTATTTGAACGTAGTTCCGTCAGCCAACTTACTGATTTGTTTCTGTATGTTTTGTGTAACTCCCATTGCTCTGCAAAGGTAGTGAATATCATTTAATCGTCAAGTAAACGAAACAAAATACTTGACATTTAAGTAGATGATGTTAAAGCAAAGTGTATGACTTGTGGTATTCAACCGCAGGCAGGTATAGTCTGCTGTTCTGGCATATTGAATGTTGTTTAAGATTATTCCAAAAATAGCTATATTTCGCTTTATTGGCTAATGTTGCACATATAATGCTATTTATTATTGTCCTTCACAAACACAGGCATCTATATGAAGAATGGTAAAAATTATGTAGTGAGGATTTATAAGACGTTTTTAAGCATTGCTTTAGGATCCTTTTTACGAAGTTCCTCCAGTTCCTTCATAATTTCTGCAGTTTTTAATTGCGATTCTTTACTTGGTCGGTCGTTAAAAGCTAACGTACTGCTCACAAATCTATTATCGCCTTGCCCTGCATCCTGAGTAAGCAGTTGCATCACTTGATCTCCATCATATTGGTCGTATGTTAATGAAAGTCCAGAAGAATGTCCATTTTCAGTTTTCTGCCCATCATAGATAAATCCACCACATTCAATACCATCTTCATTAAAAAATAACATTCCTGAACGTTTTTTTCTTCCCTCATTGGTCGGTCTGTGATTTATTATGTCAGTTCCATTAGGGAAGCGTTCAACATTTGTAATGATCATTTTTACTGTTCCATCTTTTTCTACGATGTTGATTCTCTCGACATCTATTTCACTAAATTTTTGGTTGCCATTTTTTTTAAATGCAGTCGATGTAATAAATGTAATTCCTACAACAGTAGCAATTGCAAAAGTTCTTAAAAATACTAGTTCTTTGTTCATCTTTTTAAATTTTAAAGTTTGATGAAGCAAAAGTATTTTGTAGTTATTTCTTTCTCAAGAGCAAAACAATGAATACAGGAAATAATCGGTTGAGCTAAGGAAGATTAAACGTGAGTCGGTTTTAGAGTGTCGCACAACGGCTCGGCGACTTGGCGAAGTAGCGAAGCTGTATCGAAGATACAAAAGCGGAGCTATTTAGCCAAGTCGCTTGTTGTAAGCAGTCCGCGCAGTGGCGGCTTACGGCAAGCGACGTAAGTCGCCGAGCCGTTGTTAGCAAGGAGCGCAGCGGATTGCTAACAACGGCTCGGCGCTTGGCGNGGAGCATAAAACTGTCAATACACCACAAAAGTTGATGCGAGGGAGAATGTTTAATTCACCACTTTACCCGCCATTGAGCCAAACGCCTGTTATGTGCTGTTAAATTTGTCACGGCTTTAATGGAGTATTAGTTCTATAAACAGTATAATTCTCACCACCAATAGTTACAATCTTGGAAGTCCAAACGTCTTCTGTTCCATTCTTTTTGGCATCTGATGCGAGCTTGTTAAAACTTTCTTTTGAAATATAAACTTCATAGGGATAATCACGAATATCTGAAAGCTTGGCTGCAAAGCTAGGAGCTTTTCCAATCCATATCAAATCATTATTGTTTCTTATGCCGGAACGAACTGCCCTAGCTTCGCTGGTGTCAATACCAACACAGTGCTTGATTTTAATATCATTGTCTCGTATTGATTTAAACTTTTCCTTTGCTTTAGGGTTTATTAAATTTGTTACTACCCAATCGATGTTTCGAGCACAGTTTGCAGCAGATGTATTTGGTGTAGTTCCTTTAAAAACACCCATTACTCTATCCCCATCAAAACTCCTTACTTCGCCACCGTGATAACGAATAAGACGAACAGCTGTATCTAAATAAGAACGAATGATTTTTGCTGTTGTTTGCCATGGACATATTTTAGCTAGTATTGAAGAACCTGCCAAATCTGCATATAGGAAGGTTGCTTCAATTTTAACAGCACCATTTTTTAAAGCAACATCAGTCGTTTCGGGGATGACACTTCCTGTTCTTTCGTCCCAAGCTATATTTAAGACGTTATTAACTTCTTCAGTTATAGTATCTATTATAGCCATTATTTAAAATATTCGTGTGAAAGATAGATAGAAATTAGCCAAGGTATCACTGCAGTACCTAATAGGATAAACGAAATCTTTAAAAATTTAAATTTCAGTTTAAGTATTTGTGAATTAATGTGTATTTGACAAAGCATATCCTCTAAATATTCCTCATCACTTGATTGTTTTGTTCTACGTTTAAATTCATCAAATTTCATTTCTG
Source organism: Sphingobacterium composti (assembly GCF_009829075.1). Classification (GTDB taxonomy): domain Bacteria; phylum Bacteroidota; class Bacteroidia; order Sphingobacteriales; family Sphingobacteriaceae; genus Sphingobacterium; species Sphingobacterium composti. The sequence continues at coordinate 11,850 of NZ_WUQZ01000034.1, forward strand.
AAATTGTTCCGAAGTAATTCAATGATGTATTCTGTGAAAAAGTTTTGGGATATTGACTTCTGTAAATAAATAATAGGCTTCCAAATAATAATAGTGCAGTAAGCCCAAATACAGTATAATCGCAAATAGTCCAGTTAATCATTTTTGAACTTGCAGAAGCAAGTATTCCTAGCATTGCTATTATAATTCCAGTCACGAATACAGTTCGACTGTCGTGTCGTCCAACCCATTCTAGTTTTCTTTGAAGGTTTGTCTCAGCTTGATTTATTTTCTTGTCTAAGTTCATATTTAGATATTTAGTTCGGTTTTAATGGCACATAACGTTTTGCAGCTTGCTGAAGGCGGGGCTTTCGGAGCACCAACCTGTCAAGCCACTACTAATGTTTATTAAATGCTTTAATGTTCATATTTGCACGTCCGCCCCGCTTTTGGCAAGGTGCTGTTGAACTAAACCTCCGGTAGCCTTTCTATCGTCTATAAATCATAGTTTTATATGTGAATTAAATATACTATTATGGTAACAAAAAAAAGAACCGGAGGATTTACGGTACAATAAATTTCTCCATCGCGCCTGTCGTGAAGTTACAGGATTCGAATCACTGTTGCAACGATTTGAGCGTAATATTTCAGTCTTAGGCCGTAGTAAACGTACCTTCGAATGCTATAGCCGTCATGTGGCTGCGATGGCATTACATTTTGGATGTCTTCCCACGGAGCTAGATGCTGAACAAGTTCAAGACTACCTTTATCACTTGCAGCAAAGAAGCAAAAGTCCATCTCAAACGTATTTTAAGCACACTGTCTATGGTCTTCGATTTCTATTAAAAACCGAAAATCTTCCGTACGACCATCTTCATCTACCGTCTATTTCCAAAGAGAAAAAGCTTCCTGTTATCTTGAGTCGGGAAGAGATTTGGCGTATGCTTCAACAAGCGGATTTACTTAAACATCGTTTATTGATTGGATTAATTTATGGCTGTGGTCTGCGTTGTATGGAAGTACGTAATCTAGCCTTAAAACATCTTGATTTTGATCGTAAGCTCCTTCATATTGTTCAAAGTAAAGGCAAAAAAGACCGCTATGTTCCACTTTCTGAGCACCTTATTAGAGGGTTAAAAAGTTATATTTCAGCAGAACATCCTACTACCTTTTTATTCACAGGCAATAGCAAAGAAGGCAAAGGTTTTGATTCGCGTTATAGCCAGCGTGGCGTTCAATGGGTTGTCAAAACCGTTTGTAAAAAGGCCGGCATCCTCAAGGAGGTACATACCCATACGCTACGGCACAGCTATGCTAAGCATTTGTTAGAAGATGGTGTGAATATTCTACAAGTTCAAAAGCTTCTGGGGCATGAACGGGTGGAGAGTACGATGGAATACCTCCATGTTTGTCAGTTAGCCCAACAACAAGTCCATAGTCCTCTTGATACCGTTTTTGCTTTATGCAGCCGCACTGGGAAGTAGCCGATGTGCTTGAAAAAGTAGATTTATCACATCAAAACTTTACGGTTCACCAACAGAAAACACTAAGAGCTTTAACGTTATGTAGAACAGCCGCTTTGGGTGGTCATCTCGACGCATGTGATGCTTGTGGCAACATAAGTATCAGCTACAATAGTTGTCGAAATCGACATTGTCCGAAATGTCAGGGGCACAAACGTGAGGAATGGATTGCCGCTAGAGCACAAGAGTTATTACCTTGCTGGTACTATCACTTAGTATTTACCCTACCCGATACATTGAATACTTTAGCACTTTCACATCCGCAGGTCATTTACCGCCTGTTGTTTGAAGCCACTTGGTCTACCTTATCTCAGTTTGGTAAAACCGAAGGATTACAATTGGGTATGATCTCGATTCTGCACACTTGGGGACAAAATTTGAGTTTGCATCCGCATTTGCATTGTATCGTTCCAGGTGGAGGTATCGATGAAAATGGGAAGTGGAGAGGTAAAATTAAAACAGATAAATATCTGTTTTCAGTGCAAGCATTGAGTAAAGTCTTTCGGGCTAAATATGTCGCGTTGTTGCGTAAAGAGAAACTCACCGACTCTGATATCATCGCAGGTTTGTTCGAAAAGAATTGGGTAGTGTATGCTAAACGACCATTTGGTGGAGCCAAGCCAGTGATAGAATACTTAGGACGCTATACACATAAGGTAGCGATCAGTAATCATCGGATAAAAAGCGTAAGCCATCAAGAAGTTACGATTAACTACAAAGACTATAAAGATGGAAGTAAAACCAAGGAACTGAAGTTGAAACATGAAGAATTTGCCCGACGTTTTAGCTTGCATATTTTGCCGCGCAGATTTGTTCGTATTCGTCATTATGGCATTTTAAGTAGCCGCTGGAAACGGGGTAGACTTCAGCAATTACAAGATGCGTTAAAAATTATTAGACCCCAAAAAGCAGCCAAAATGCAACATCTTAAATGCCGCTGTTGTCATGAAGGAAATTTGGTTACGATATTGACTTTTGGAAAGAGAGGTCCACCAAAAGGTTACCTTCTTGACCCTAAACGTGTTTCTGTAAATTAGCTTTTACGGGTAAGGGAACTTGTGTTCAGAAGTGATGGTAATGAGCGTAGTAAACTGATTATTAAGAGTCAAAAGCCACGAAAAAACAAAAAGCAGGCCTCCACCTGCTCGAATATCTTCTAACCTAAAAATGAAAACTCCATAAAAATACGTGTCCAGTAACCGGTTCCGTTCAACGGGCTTTCATCTCTAGCCCTACGGGCAAGACGAAAGCTTAGTTATTAGCGATAGTTTTTATTTTTTGAAGTAGATTTTGTTCGCTAAGTTTTGAAGGTCAGCAGTGTCAGTATTGCAAAGAATAATTAGGATTTTGTCAAAGTTTTTATTTGTGATGATTTCAGAATTAAAGCCGTCAATATTTCCACTTCGTCTGTAAACATTTAGGTTTTCATCGTAATAAAATCCAAATGTAGGTTTTCCTGAAAGCCAATCAATGTATTCATCGACTTGAGGTTTTAAAAGATATTGAGTTTTTGATTTTTCGTAAATTAATGTATTGTCTTTTAAAGCGATTAAAAGTTTTAACAAGTCTTCAGTTGTCGAATATATTCCACCTGCTCCAAAATAATTTGAGATATATCTTCTGTCATTAAACAGAGGCTCGTCTTTTTTCCCTTCCCCGAAAGAATAGTTGTGATAACCGTAAGCCAAGTTTTTGATAACTTCATTTTCACTAACAAACCCTGTATTTTCCAATTTTAATGGTTTCAAAATTAACTCTTCGATTGATTTAGAAAATGGTTTAGTCGTAACTACTGCAATTATTTTTGACAACAACACAAAATCAACATTGTTATAGTTGAATTTTAAAGTGTCATTTTGCGATTTTTTGACAAACTCATTTATGTAGTCGTCAATAGAATATTTATTTACAACAGCTTTTATTGGTTCATTTTCCAAGCCTGAATGATGAATTATTAAATCTTCTATTGTAATGTTTTTACATTCTTCGGAAATATTGGGAATAAATTTTTCAATTCTGTCGTTGAAATTAATCAGACCTTTTTCTTGAAGTTGGATAATTGCAAGTGATGTAAAAAGTTTGGTTACTGATGCTATCGGAAATCGAGTTTTATTGTCAATTTCTACATCAAACTGAATGTTAGAAAAGCCTTTGCTTATTTTTTGAGTTTGGTTTCCGTCATAGTACAAAACCGTTCCGTTGAAATGTCCTTTTTCAAATTCTTGATTTATTATTTCTTCAATATTGTTTTGTCCGAATAAGATTAAGGGAATAAATAAGAATGTTGTCAGGAAAAATTTCATACTTTATTTTTTGCAGTTTGTTCGGTTAAAATTACCGCTAACGGCTCGGCGACTTGGCGAAGTAGCGAAGCTGTATCGAAGATACAAAAGCGGAGCTATTTAGCCAAGTCGCTTGTTGTAAGCAGTCCGCGCAGCGGCGGCTTACGGCAAGCGACGTAAGTCGCCGAGCCGTTGTTAGCAAGGAGCGCAGCGGATTGCTAACAACGTTTTGGGGCTTGGCGTCAGTGGCGGAAATTGAAGCGAAAAGTTTCAATTTAGCGACACAGTAAGCAAAAGCCAATTAATTGAATAAATTTAAGAAAAAAGTCAATATAATTGGCTTTTTGCGGAATAGAAAGCCGAAACTTCAATTTTAGCCTTAACCCGCCATTGCGCCAAGCCCTTGTTACCTGCTGGCGTATTGATTTAGCTTATATTTAATAAGTTCTTCTTCATTGAAAAATATTGTCAAATGGTCAGCCCAATAATAATTATATTCATTAACCTTAATTTCGAAAGCTGAAATGAAAATATAATTGTTTATAAATTTCAATTTCCAAGACAATGGAAGTTTTATTTTTTGTTTCATTCCTTTAGGAATCATAAAGCCAAACTTATTTTGAAATTCTTGGCTTTCACTTTCATCCCAATATATTTCTATTGATGAGATAGTTTCACCAATTAATGGTTTCCAATTATCATTCTCTGATACATTAATTGTTTTTATTCCTTCTTTTGATTCTATTTTAAATATTTCCTCAAAACCTATTCCGTAGCAATAGAATTCATTATCCCATTTTATTTGTAAAAGTTTGTCATTATCAAACTTAAAAATAACATTCATGTCAACTGAATGAATATTATTTGAATAATTCCAATATTCACAATCTGATTCATAAATTAATTCTTCGTAGTAGACTTCTTTAATTTTCTGTCCAACGAAGTTTGAATTAATCCTTTTTATATAATCACTTTCTTTTTGCGGAATGTTGGTCATACGCTTGCAGGTAACGGCTCGGCGACTTGGCGAAGTAGCGAAGCTGTATCGAAGATACAAAAGCGGAGCTATTTAGCCAAGTCGCTTGTTGTAAGCAGTCCGCGCAGCGGCGGCTTACGGCAAGCGACGTAAGTCGCCGAGCCGTTGTTAGCAAGGAGCGCAGCGGATTGCTAACAACGGGCCGCGTATTGGCGATGGGCGGGATTTTTAGCACTGAACTTTAATCGAAGAACGAAAGCTGAATTTTGCACTTCCGTTGATACGAAGCCGTTCAGCCCGCCTATTGCCAATACGATGTTATGCGGTCGCTTTTTGATGTTCAATTATTTGTTGTTTTAGTTCGTCTGAAATGTTTGTCCACAAAGTTTGGTCAGTCAAAATAAGTTTGCAGTTACATTCAGTTTCTGTCACTCCAGTTATTTGTCTGAACCAATCAAAATATGTCCATTCTCTTGGTTTCGGTGAATATAGAAAAAGTCCTTTGTTGTCCCAATGAACTTCTGTCGCTGTCCTATAAATAAGAGTAAAACGTTCTTTATTCGGCTTAATAAAAAGTCGTTCTCTGTCGTCAATACCAATTTCTAAAATTTTGTCTGTTGTCATTAGTTGTCCTTGAATTGGTCTTCGTATGCTTTCACGTGATGAGGAAATTCTTCTTCATAAAATGGATATGGTACGCCTAAAATTGTAACTTCAAAAACGTCACTATCCATACCGTCAATACTTGTTCCTTGCCCTTTAATTTCAACTCCATCTGAGGTGATGATTTTCAGTGTTGGAATGTCAGATGTTGCAATGAGTTTGTCCTCGGGATAATCGTTAATAATCTCAATTCCATTTGTCATACAATATGATTTGAAAAATTCATATCCCGATGAAATGTCATACAGTTTTATGTTACCAAAAACAACACCCATTGGTGCGTCTGCTTTTTCAAGTTCAGTCGTTCCTATTACTTTGTCGTCAAGAAATATGTCATACCGTTTTGTTGTCATTGGTAGCGTGTTTCGTTAAAGTGCCGCATAACGGCTCGGCGACTTGGCGAAGTAGCGAAGCTGTATCGAAGATACAAAAGCGGAGCTATTTAGCCAAGTCGCTTGTTGTAAGCAGTCCGCGCAGCGGCGGCTTACGGCAAGCGACGTAAGTCGCCGAGCCGTTGTTAGCAAGGAGCGCAGCGGATTGCTAACAACGGCTCGGCAGCTTGGCGAAGAAGCGGTATTTCTGTACTAAACTTCCAAAGAAGCACTGACTTCAAATTTATTACAAATATTTCATAGAAGCACTTCACCCGCTTTTTTGCCAAACTGATGTTAGCAGAAGTTTTTATTTTGTTAGCTCTAACATTAATGTCAATATTCCAATTATCAGGCATAATGGAGAGTAGTACTTTGTGTCGTTTTGCCCAAATTTTGTCTGACTAATTTTCTTGAAGAAACCAACATATTTGAATTCTCCAATAGCCCGTAGGATAAAAATACTTGCAATTATCCAAAGTCCATATAGCTGAACTAGCCCGAGGAATAAGGAGCGTTCAAAATCTATTACATTTACCAAAACGACCAGTCCAAAGCTTAATAAACCAAATGCAACAATTAATGTTGGTATAATTCCCGGCATTGCTACGAGTGCATTGCTTTCTTTCGTTGGAATCACGGCACCATTTCCCCATTTCCCTCCAAATGCCCAATAAAAATGAAGTGCAGAAAGGAATAGAAATATACTTATTAACGGAATTGCTATTATTGTTGCCATATTAGTGCAAGTTAAAAATCATATCCATTTGTTTTTTATTGAATGATTTTGGCATATTTTTCATTGCCAAATTTCGCAACCATATTCCAAATCCATTTTCGATATGTGCCATTTTTCCGACTGTCCAACTTGTGTTTACAATTGTATGGGCTTTTTTTCTTCTTAGATTTTCATACGGTTTAAACGTGTTTTCAATAGCAGGTTCGTTGTCAAGAAGCTGACCTAAGACGTAGGCATCTTCAATGGCTTGGCAAGCACCTTGTCCCAAGTTTGGTGTTGTGGCGTGAGCTGCGTCACCGACTAAACAAATATTTTCACTTTGCCATTTGTGGATTGGTTTTAGGTCAAAAATATCGCTGAGTATGGTTTGTTCTTTTTTAGTAGCTGAAATAATGTTTATAATATCAGCGTGAAAATCACTAAAATAATCTACCAAATTTATATTGTCTGGTTGTATGTTTTTTGAGTTCGCCAATGCATACCAATATACTTTTTTATCGCTTATTTTTACAAAACCAAAGCGTTTTCCCTTTCCCCAAGCTTCATTAAGTTCGTTATGATATTTTTGTGGTAAATCTGTTTCACAAATTCCTCTCCAACAGATTTGGTTTGGGTTGCGTAATGTGCTTTTTTCAAATAATTGATCTCTAACTACTGATTTTATACCGTCTGCTCCAATTACAATGTCACTTTCAATCGTTGAGTTGTCTTCAAAAGTTAGTTTAAAAAGTTCTGATTTTTGAATCTTAAAAAGTCGTTTTGATAAATGAATATGGTCAAGACCAAGTTCGTCTATGAGTATTTTTTGTAGTTCTCCTCTATGGATGGCTGTATTCCGAACACCATATTTCTGTTCGTAAACACGTAGGTCTATTACATTTAAATTGTTTAGCTGTTCATCTTTAATTTTCATATACGAGATTTTGTTCCCGGCTTTTTCAATTTTGTGATGAATACCTAGTTCTTTAAAAACCTGCATTGCATTATTTGCTATTATAATCCCTGCTCCAACAGATTTTATTTCTTCAGAACCTTCAAAAACGATTGACTTTATTCCTTTCTGTTTCAATGTCAAGGCTGTTGTGAGCCCACCAATTCCTGCCCCAATAATACTTACTGTTCTTTTCATTTTGACTATTAATTTGAAAGGCAAAATTACTGGTGAAGACGCCAAAAAACGTTCACTTAAGTTAATTAGTGCAAATACGTTTTCTTATTCTGCTTAATGATTGTGGTGTAATCCCTAGATAACTTGCGAGATGTCGTTGAGGAATTTTTTGAAAGAGCAAAGGATTCTCTTTTAAAAGTTTTAGGTACCTGTTTTCAGGAGAATAGTATAATAAATCTTCTATTCGTTTTTTTGCAAAAAAATAGACTTGTTCCGTCATTTTTTTCGAAAAAAGTTGCCAATATGTTGAGCTGTTGCAAAGTCGCTCCCAATCGTTATAACTAATTAAACAGACGGTAGCGTTTTCTAATGCTTGTATATTTAGCTTCGATGACGAATTGCGTAAAAAACTATCATAATCTGTAAAAACGATATCTTCAAGTCGGTGGTCAAAATGAAATAGACAATTTACTTCCTCGCCATTTTCGTTTATATAAAAAGTTCGTAGTGAGCCGCATATCGTTATTCCGATAAAAGAACAAATGTTATTTTCTTTAAGGATGTATTCGTGTTTCTTTACTTCCTTAAATTTCAATAAGGAAAATAATTCATCAAACAATTCTTCTTTGATTTCAAATGTGTGTAATAATTTATCACGAAATGTTTGGTTCATAAAATTTCTGCTAACGTCCCGCAGCTTGGCGTCAGTGGCGGAAATTGAAGCGAAAAGTTTCAATTTAGCGACACAGTAAGCAAAAGCCAATTCATTGAATAAATTTAAGAAAAAAAGTCAATGTAATTGGCTTTTTGCGACATAGAAAGCCGAAACTTTCAATAATAACTTAACCCGCCATTGCGCCAAACCCTTGTTGGCGGTAGTTTTTATCTTATTCTGCTCAGGATTTCTTTCAGTTTGGGTTCAATTTTAAGTTCGTCAAATAGTTTTTTCGATAAATTTAAGGAGTTCTCAAAAGCCAAAACGATGTTTTTAGGATTTAAGTCAGATGTTACTTTTTTATACGCTGAATACCAAATTACATCAATGTCCTTTTCGAGATTTTTAGTCGGACTTTCCCAATGTTGCGTTTTGGTTGTTCTTACTCTTATAAGCCAAAGCAAGTATTTCTGAACATTTGATAAACTGTGATGAGCGTGAGCAAATTCTTCTCTTTTAATCAAGTTGCTTGTTGTCAGTACAACATTCAGTAATGATTGGCTTAACCACAAGATATTTTCATTTGTTATTCTTTCTGGGGATTTTGTTCCGATTTGATTAAGCGTTTTCGTTAAAAGTCCGTCTTTGTCGATTAGATTCATTTGGTCAAAATCGCTAAATTCAACAATTCCGTCCCAGGATTTGATAATTTCAATTTCCTCCGTTTTTAAAAAATGAAATTCTCCTCTGATCATATTCTCGAAAATAGCAACTTCGCTTCCATATTCGTTTGTAAAATATAAAGCCACAGGATGAATTTGATTTACCCATTTTTCTGCCGAGAAATTTTCTTTATTTTTCAAGAAGATGTAAAATTCGATATCAGAATATTTGTCTCCTTCGTTTTTTGTAAATGAACCATACATAAAAACGGCGGAAATATTTCCGTCTTGTTGAGCTAATAATTTTGTTTTGTCAATCATTTGTAACTGTGTCATTTTTCTAATTTTTAAAAATTAATAATAGAAAACTCCATTACTTTTTAAAAGCAATGAAAAAGTTTGAGTTTATTTATTTTGGACAGTTACTTATAGCTTCATCGGATTATATTTTTTTATGTTTAACATTCTGTTTGGTAAAATTACCGCCAACGGCTCGGCGACTTGGCGAAGTAGCGAAGCTGTATCGAAGATACAAAAGCGGAGCTATTTAGCCAAGTCGCTTGTTGTAAGCAGTCCGCGCAGCGGCGGCTTACGGCAAGCGACGTAAGTCGCCGAGCCGTTGTTAGCAAGGAGCGCAGCGGATTGCTAACAACGGTTTACGGCTTGGCGATGTGGCGGATTTTTAGCACAAAAGTTCAATAGAATTACAGCCGTTGAATCTTGCACAAATGTTTCATAGAAGCACTTCAGCCGCCATATTGCCAAACCGATGTTACCAGTAGTGCTTCTTTCTGTCTTCATATTAATTTCGCTTCTCTTGTTAATTTACTTCTGTCTAAGTCAAATTCTTCACTGAACCAGTCAGTTAATATTTTCTCTATTTCGTTTTTATTAAATGTCTTTGGGTTTCGTCTTGACTTTAAGTACTTTTCTCTTGTCATTTTTTCGGCAACTTGTCCAACAGTCTGCAAGTCAAGTTCGTTTCCGATTTTGTTTACGAACCAAGATCCTGCGATTGAAAACACAAGTCCTAAAAGTCCGATTTGCCAATTAAAGAAAAGTCCAACGATAGAAGCAAGTAATATAATTGCAAGTGTCCCTGTAACCCAATGCGGTGGTCGTAAGATATTAAGTTTAAAACCTAATAGCTCTTCCAACTTTTGTGTTCTTGAACGCCTGCTTTCTCTTGGCAAAACGTCTGCAAGAGGAAAGTTTGTCGAGATAGTTCTGTTGTCTATTTGAAGTGTCAATGAAATTGCGTCACGTAATTTATAAAATGCTTGTTGGCTGGTGCAGTCGTCTGAATTGTCAAGTTGGATTTTATTTACAATATGGTCACAAAGTTCACCAAAAGTCGAAATATGCATTAGTTCGGTGTTACCAAACTTTATTTCAAATGACTTTTCAACTTTAACGAGTAAATCGCTTATGTCGTCTGGGTCGATATTTTTTAGTTCGTAGTCTGTCATAGCATTACTGGTAACGGCTCGGCGACTTGGCGAAGTAGCGAAGCTGTATCGAAGATACAAAAGCGGAGCTATTTAGCCAAGTCGCTTGTTGTAAGCAGTCCGCGCAGCGGCGGCTTACGGCAAGCGACGTAAGTCG